>NZ_JBWKFA010000004.1:0-742065 GCF_056435185.1 Streptomyces sp. NPDC044003
CGGATCTACCCGCGCTGCGACCAGAAGACCGCCGTCCAGTTCCTCGACTACGTCCTGGAACGCCTACCGTTCCGCGTCGAGGTGATCCAGACCGACAACGGAGCAGAATTCCAGTCCACCTTCCACTGGAACGTCCTCGACAAGGGCATCGCCCACACCTACATCAAACCCGCATCACCACACCTCAACGGCAAGGTCGAACGCTCCCACCGCATCGACGCCGAAGAGTTCTACCGCATGCTCGACGGCGTCGTCATCGACGACACCGGCGCCTTCAACGACAAGCTCCGCGAGTGGGAGGACTACTACAACTACCATCGCCCCCACGGCGCCCTCGGCGGCCAGACGCCCTACGAACGCCTCAAGCAGAAGACCCAGACCCAGGTGTAAGCAAGCTCCGGCAGATGCACATCTAGTTCATGGAAGACGGTCCCTTCGGCCATCGGCCGGGCAACGCTGGACCCTCCCAGAAGCCGGCTCGCTGCCTGCCGCCCGCGAGGCCCCTCGGCAATGTGGAACTCGCGAGCGGCGGCCTCGCGAGCCGGAGGCGCGGTACGAAACAGACCCCGGCCGGCGGCACACGGGTTGCTTCGGCCCTGAGAGCGGAAGCGTGTACGGACCCGGCTGCCGACGTTGCTGCAAGCGCCGGCCGAGGCAGCAGGACTGAACGCCCGGGACGCGAACGTCTATTCCGTGATCCGCAGAACCCATCAGCACTCGGCCAGTGCGCGACGCGCTGGCGCAGAGTAGAGGATCTCCCCCGGGCGGGGTCACCATGGAACCGGACGACAGGAGTGCGCGAAGGAGAGCCGCCGGGCGATCTTCCAGAAGCGCGCCGGCGGGGCGGAGCGGGCCGAGGCGGACATGCGGTCGGTCGGTCTGGAGCCGCTGGAGCCTTACCGAAACAGCCAGACACCGTGGCGCTGCCGCTGCACCACGTGCAGGGCCGTCGGCGCACTTCGGCTATCCGCGGCCCGGAACCTGATCAAGGAGAAGACCGCATCGGGCTGCGCCACGTGCACTCGAAGAGCCCGCGGTCGGCGGCAGCGCGAGGCCAACGCCGGGCGGTTCAATCCGCCCCCCACATCGCATCAGCGATCACCAGCCGAACAGACACATCCGATCAGCCGATCAGCCCGTCAAAGAGACACGCTCCAACCCGTTCGGTCCCGATCGCCCCCCAATTACTCCCACCGCAGTCGAAACACGACCCGATCCGGGCACCGCCACACCAAGATCCGGACCATTTACGGACCAACCTCCACCGTAGGGTCACGCCAACTACCGTTCTACCTGGTCAACATGGGTGCCACTGCTGCACCACCAGCACTCGAAGAACCTTCTCGTCAGCTACTCGCCGAAGAAGCTCGGGTTCTTCCAGGAGCATGAAAGAGGGGCGCCTGATTGCGGGCGAAGGTGTGCTCGACGCGTGCCCGCACCTGTTCATGGGACTTGTTGTGAGCCTGCTTCCAGTCGGGCAGCTTCCTTGCCCTTGCGGTGGCGGTGCGGGATGACCAACCCGTCCAGACAGCCGCCGTCGGCGATGGTCATCTCGATCACAGCGGTTCAACGGTGTTCGTGCCGTCGCGCGTGCGGTTCGTGGCTCGTGCCCGGTGCGTCGGCGAAGCGGTCGGGGGCGCTGTCGTAGGCGGCGGCGCAGTCGGCGGAGCAGAAAGAGAGGGTGCTTCCGTCCGGGCGTTCGCGGCGTTCGGGCGCGGTTGCGGGATCGACGTGCATGCCGCACACCGGGTCGATGGCCGTCTCCCGCTGCTCGTCCCCGTCTTCGTCCGGTGCTGCCCGGTCGGCGCCCGACTCGACGTCCGGTCGGACGCGCGCCGCCTCGACCTCTTCCGGGAGTGGCGTGGGGCGCCAACGGCGGAGCCGGGACGCGTTGGTGACGACGGACAGGGAGGACAGGGCCATGGCTGCGGCGGCGATGATCGGGCTGAGGCGGATGCCCCAGAGTGGGTAGAGAGCGCCGGCGGCGAGGGGGATGCCGACGGCGTTGTAGACGAGGGCGAAGAACAGGTTCTGCTTGATGTTGCGCATGGTGGCGCGGGACAGGCGGATGGCGGTGACGACTCCGGCGAGGGAGCCGGAGACGAGGGTGATGTCGGCGGACTCGATGGCGACGTCGGTGCCGGTGCCGATCGCGAGGCCGACGTCGGCCTGGGCGAGTGCGGGGGCGTCGTTGATGCCGTCCCCGACCATGCCGACGGTCCGACCCTCGCTCTGAAGTCGGCGGATCTCGTCGGCCTTGTGCTCGGGTAGCACCTCGGCCAGGACGCGGGGGATGCCGACCTGGCCGGCGACGGCGGCGGCGGTGCGGGCGTTGTCGCCGGTGAGCATCACGGTGTCGGTGCCGAGGTGTCGTAGGGCGGCGACGGCCCGGGCGGAGTCGTCCTTGACGGTGTCGGCGACGGCCAGGGCGCCGGCGGCGTGTCCGTCGACCGCGATGAGCAAAGGCGTCCTGCCCTGCTCGGACAGCCGCTCGGCCCGCTGGGCCAGATCGGCGGCGTCGATGCCGGCGTCCGCGAGGAGCCGGGCCGTGCCCACGAGCACGGTGCGACCGTCCACGGTGGCCCGTACGCCCTTGCCGGTGACGGAGTCGAACGCCGAGGCACCGGGGACGGTCAGGCCGCGGTCACGGGCGCCCTCGACGACCGCCCGGGCGAGCGGGTGCTCGCTGTCGCTCTCGGCCCCGGAGGCGAGCACGAGCAGCTCGTCCTCGGTGAAGCCGCCGACCGGCTCCACATCGGTGAGGACCGGCCTGCCCTCGGTGACGGTGCCCGTCTTGTCCAGGACGATCGTGTCGAGCTTGTGCGCGGTCTCCAGGGCCTCGGCCGAGCGGATGAGGATGCCGGCCCGCGCCCCCTTGCCGGTGCCGACCATCACCGAGAGCGGGGTGGCCAGGCCGAGGGCGCAGGGACAGGCGATGATCAGCACGGCGACGGCCGAGACCAGGGCCAGCGTGAGGGCAGGCGCCGGGCCGACCGCGTACCAGAGGGCGAAGGTCCCGATCGCGACGGCGATCACGGCGGGGACGAAGTAGGCGGAGATCGCGTCGGCGAGGCGCTGGATGGGCGCCTTGGACGCCTGTGCCTGCTGCACGAGACGGACGATCTGGGCGAGCATCGTGTCGGCGCCGACCTTGGCCGCGCGGACCCTCAGCGAGCCGGTGGTGTTGACGGTGGCGCCGATGACGCCGTCGCCCGCCTGTTTGGTGACGGGCATGGGCTCGCCGGTCACCATCGACTCGTCCACGGCGGACGAGCCGGAGAGGACCTCGGCGTCGACGGGGATCTTCTCGCCTGGCCGGATGGCGATCTCGTCCCCGACGACGACCTCCTCCACCGGGATCTCGGTCTCGGCCCCGTCGCGTACGACCCGTGCGGTACGGGCCTGCAGACCGATCAGGGAGCGGATGGCCTCGCCTGTGCCGGCCTTCGCCCGGGCCTCCAGGAGCCGTCCGAGGAGGATGAGGGTGAGGATCACCCCGACGGCCTCGAAGTAGACCTCCCGCACGTCCTCGGGAAGCAGGCCGGGGGCGAGGGTGACGAGCAGGCTGTAGCCGTATGCGGCCGAAGTGCCCAGCGTGATGAGCGAGTTCATGTCCGCGCCACGATGGCGAAGCGCCGCCCAGCCGATGGAGTGGATCGGCCATCCCGTGTAGAACATCACCGGAGTGATCAGCGCCAGCTGGACCCAGTGGTTCAGCATCCAGCCCGGCACCCATTCCGCTCCGAACAGCTCATGGGCCATCACGGCGAACAACACCGGTGCGGTGAGCACGGCTCCCACGGCTACCCGACGGGTCAGATCCTTGATCTCCGCCTGCCGCTCGGCGATGTCGGCTGCCTCCGCCTCCTCGGCCGACGCTTCCCCTGTCTTCTCCGTTGCCTCCCGCGTCGTCCCCCGCGCTTCGACGGTCTCACTCAGGGGTCCATCGTCGGCCGGTTCGACGACCAGGGTGCCGTGGATCATGTTCATGCCGCAGGCGAAGCCGAAGGAGCCCGGCCGGTCGGGGTTCAGTCGTACGGTCGTCCGGGTGTGGGCCGGCAGCCCGGCACCGACCCTGAGGTCGGGGAACACGACCCGCGAGGTGCACTCACCGGCCTCCTGCCGATCGAAGACCACCTCCACCGGCGTCCCCTGGCGCACCTTGATCAGATTCGGACTGTAGCCGCCCCGCACCGTCACCTCGACCCGCTGCACCCCGCCGTCAAGACGGGCGACACCCGCCTTGCGCGGGCCGAAGAAGTACCAGCCCAGTGCCGCGATCAGCCCGACAGCCACCACGATCACCACGACATCCGCGACGCCCATGGCCTCGCCTCCTCGCACGCGCCTGCCCTTCCAGCCTCCCGCGCGGCATCCGCTCCGGCCACCGTGGCAGGGCAAGGCCTCATCGGCCCCCTGGGCGGGACCGTTCGGCCCCTTCGCTGTGGGACCGACCGCGAGACGATGGGAGGGAAGAGGGAGGCCCATGATGAAGCAGAACCAATGGGGCCTTTACGCCATCGCCGTCGCGATCGCCGTCGTCGGGTCCCTCGCCCTCGGTGTGCCCGTCGGCACTCTCGCGATACTCGGCGTCGCGCTGGCGTGCCCGCTGATGATGTTCTTCATGATGCGCGGCATGCGCGGTCAGGACACGCACGGAGGCAACGACGACCGACGCGACGCTCACGAGCAAAGTCACGACCGCGACGATTCCCCGCGTCCCTGACGGCCCGGTCGAGCCGGGGCGAATCCCGTGATCGCTGTGGTCGCCGCCGTCGTCGCGGGGCTGATCGCCGCGGGCGTCTTCTATGAGATCGCCCGCCTGATCACCCCGGACGAGCCGCGCTGCCCGCCGCTCGTCCGCGCGGCCGGACGCCGGGCCGCACTGGACGCCGCCGAGCGGTGGGTGGCAGGGCTGCGTATCCGCGGCCGCATCGACAGCGCCGCGTACCAACGCCGCATGGCCGCCATCGCTCACGGCCGCCGCACGCCGGACCGCCGGTCTCGTGCACGCGTCCCCCGCTGGCGGAGCTCTGGAGGTGATCGGCTGTGACGGTACTGACCTGGCTCCTGCTCGTCGTCGGGATCCTCGCGGTGGCAACCTGCGCTGTCCGCGTTCATCGGCGCCACGGTCCCACGCGCGAGGTGGCCGTCGTCCTCCTGGTCACAGGTCTGCTGCCCCTCCCGGCGCTCCTGGCCGACGAAGCCTCCGCCGCCGCCTGGGGGCTGTGGGGCGCCGTCGTCATCGCAGCCTCACTGACCTGGGCCGTCGCCGACACCCTCCGCGACATCCCGGCCCCGCCACCGACGAGATCCCGGAGGACATGGTGACCTTCGAACGGACCGAGTCCCGGACGCGGGCCCCGGGCGCGACTCCGACCGAGCACTCCTCACACGAGCGCCATCTTCACGTCGTACGGGCGCGGGCCACCCCGGCGGCCATCACCCATGCTGCGGGCAGCGCCGACCCCGAGGTGCTGCTCCTTGACAAGCCCTCCGCCCGCTGTGACGTCGCCGCCACCTGAGCGCCGCCGCGCTCACGCCGCGGCTCGACCCATCCGGCCCGCCCCGGAGGCAGATCATGAAGACCACCCTCCGCACCGCCCGTCGCGGCACCGCGCTCACCGCCGCCGCGGCCGCACTGGTCGCCGGAATCGCCCTGACCGGCTGCGGCGACGACAACTCCGGCTCGCCGGCCATCAGCTCCCCCACCGCCACAACCGGGCCGTCGAGCGTCCAGCCCGGGTCCCACAGCCAGGCCGACATCGTCTTCGCCCAGCAGATGATCCCCCATCACCGCCAAGCCATCGTCATGTCCCAGATGGCCGAGAGCCACGCCGCCGACCGGAGCGTCAAGGAACTCGCCGACGAGATCGAGAAGGCCCAGGAACCGGAGATCCGCACGATGACGGGCTGGCTGCAGGCATGGGGCGAGCAGGTCCCCGAAGGTATGTACGGCATGCACGACACGGAGGGAACGGACAGCGTGGACGACAGCGCCATGATGCACGGCATGATGGGCAGACTGCAGACGACGGACCTCGACCATGCCTCCGGCCGGGCCTTCGACACCATGTTCCTGACCATGATGATCGAACATCATGAGGGCGCCGTCACCATGGCGAAGGCAGAGAAGCAGAACGGCACGTACGGGCCCGCCAGGGACCTCGCCGACCAGATCATCAAGACCCAGACCGCCGAGATCGTCCTCATGCGCGACATGCTCCACGGCTCCTGATCCGTGCCCGCCTCAGGACGGCAGGACCGGGCGCCCGCCGCGTGCACGACGAGCGCGCGGGGGAAGGGGATTCCGCTCGTCGCCTCCAGGGCAGCGCCCGGTCCTTGCCGTTCGGACGTGGATTCCCGTTGTCGCCGGGACCCGCGCCACGAGAAGGATCCTCACCTGCGTGTACGGGACGAGCCAAGCAGGGGCGCCCTGCGTGAACACACGCTGGCATGATCGCGCCAAGGTCACGATGCGGGCGATGATGCCCGTGCTCCGGTGCCACCGCTTCGATGGGTTGGACCTGAGGCAGCAGTCCGGCCACGGTCACCGCGACGAGCCGGTGTACCGCCGCCTTCGAGGGGAGCCCGGCGGCGGCCCCCAGGGCATGCAGGCAGTACGCAGCAAGCTCACCGGGGGCGACGTCCTCCCGGAGCGCGCCGCTCTTCGCTCCCTCGACCACCACTCCGGTGACGAGCTCCAGGAGCCGCCGGTGGGCGTGAGCGATTCCGGCGCCTGATGGAGGAGTGCGGCCACCTACCGCCAGCCCATCACCGCCGCCGCCAGCGGCTGCCAGGCCGCCATCGACACCGAGCGGTACCTCGCCGCACGGGGCCTCGCACTCCGGGCCCGTCGGCGTGACGGCATAACCCGCGAGGGTTCGACCTGGGTTCGTCCGCGCGCCGGTTCAGCGTGTGGACGGACCCACGGTCGCGTTCGGGACCGGCGTGCTGAAGATGCTGCAGATGCCGTCTTCCACACAGGTGGAAGGGTCGGTCTCGGCCGCCCGTCGGGCGAGCTCGCGCAGCTCGGTGCGGGTCTTGCGCAGCTCGGCCATGCGCCTGTCGATCTCGTCCAGGTGCTGGTCGATCAGTCCGGTGACATGGCCGCAGGGGGCTTCACCGCTGTCCCGGAGGGTGAGGACGCCTCGGATCTCGGCGAGGGTGAGACCGGCGTGCTGGGCATCGCGGATGAACGCCAGGCGAGTCGCGGCGCCGGGCGGATAGTCCCGATAGCCGCCGGACGTTCGTGGCGGTGCGGGCAGGAGGCCCGCCTGTTCGTAGTAGCGGATCGTCTTGGTCGTCACGCCGCCGGCCGCGGCGAGGTCTCCGATGCGCATGACTCCACCCTAGCCCTTGACCTTCCAGTGCACTGGAAGGTCTAGCGTCGTCCGCAGAAGCGACGAGCTGGGAGGACGCCACGATGCGGATCACTGTGCTGACGGTGCCGGACTGCCCCAACAGACCGGTCGTGCGAGAGCGGATCACGGCCGCTCTGGGCAGCCGGGCGGCCGACGTCGAACTGATGGAAATCACTGAGCAGGCCGACGCCGAGCGAACGGGCATGACCGGATCGCCGACCGTCCTCATCGACGGTATCGACCCCTTCGCGCAGGCCGGGGCTGCGCCGAGTGTGTCCTGCCGGATCTACCGGGACGCCGACGGCAAGACGGACGGGGCACCGAGCGTCGACGAGCTACGACGAGCCCTGGCGGCGGCCGGCCTGCCGGACGAGCCGTGCGACGACTGCTGTGCGGTGGACGCCCTGGACCTGGTCGGACGGGGCGGCCGGGGTCGCCTCGCTCCCGTCGCGTGCGGACTGCGAGCCGTCCATCAGGCCGTACTGCGGCACTTCGCCACCGTCGGCCGGGCACCGGAGTCGGCCGCACTGGAATCGGCCGCCGCGGCGGCGGGCCGGACAGCGGCCGAGGTACTCGCCGAGCTGGACCGGGAGGACTTCCTGACCCTGGACCAGGACGGTCGGATCCGGGCCGCGTACCCCTTCTCCGCCGTGCCCACTGCGCACCGGGTGACGATCGCCGGCGGGGTCCAGGTGTGGTCGATGTGCGCGATCGACGCCCTCGGCATCCCCACGATGCTCGGCCAGGACGCGGTGATCACCTCGTCCGACCCGGTCACCGGCGAGAGCGTGACGGTCACCAGTGAAGACGGGCGAACGACGTGGGAACCGATGACCGCGGTCGTGTTCGTGGGCCGGCGCAGCGCCTCCGGCCCCGCGGCCGAGGTCTGCTGCGACACGCTGAACTTCTTCACGAGCCGCGCCTCGGCCGGGACATGGGCCGTGCAGCACCCGGACGTGGCAGGACAGGTCGTCGACCAAACCCGCGCGGAGGAGATCGGCCGTCAGACCTTCGGCCCCCTCCTCGACGACGCATAGCCCGACGGCCCCTGTGCGGGCTCCCCTCGTACACCGGTCTCCGCCCGGTTCAGCCGCACGACCGCCGCACGGTCACACCCGTCGGTCTTGGTCGGGGTCTTCCTGAATGATGTGGCAGATCACTCCCGGTTCGCCCCGGCCCGCGGCCTGGTCGGCACGGTCACGGACGGACTGGAGCGTGTCACGAAGGGCGGTCAGGTCGGCGATGCGGCGGTCGATCTCGGTGAGGTGTTCGTCAAGGAGGCCGGTGACGAGGCCGCACGGCTGGTCGCCCTGGCGCTGGAGGTCGAGCACGCGCTTGATCTCCTTGAGGCTCAGGCCGAGGGCCTGTGCCTGCCGGATGAAGCGGAGGACGGGCAGGGCGTCCTCCGTGTACGTGCGGTAGCCGGCGGCGGTGCGGTCGGGCGGGTCGATGAGGCCGTGCTCCTCGTAGAGGCGTACGGCCTTGGGGCTGAGACCGGCCTGCTTGGCGACGCGGCCGACGGTCAGGGTGCTCATGCCGCCAGTGTGCGTTTGACCTTTCCCTAAGGGCAAGGTTTTACGGTCCCGAGCATGACGAGCAAGACGAGCACGGAGACGGTGGCGGCGGTCGCCGAGCGCACGACCGATCTGGCGATCACGGGCATGACCTGCGCTTCTTGCGCCAACCGCATCGAGCGCAAGCTGAACAAGCTGCCCGGCGTGAGCGCCTCCGTGAACTTCGCCACGGCCGGTGCCCGTGTCTCGCACACCGCCGAGGTGACATCTCAGGAGCTGATCGACGTGGTCCGGGCGACCGGCTACGGCGCCACCCTGCCCGCGCCACCCGTCGCGGAACGACCCGCCGGCGCACCGCCGGCGGAGGCGGACACCAAAACCGAGGAGGAACGTCACGTCCGCGCGCTTCGGCACCGGCTGATCATCTCGGCCGCCCTCACCGTGCCCGTCGTGGTGATGTCGATGGCGCCCACCGCGCAGTTCCGGTTCTGGCAGTGGCTGGCCTTCGCGCTCGCCTCGCCGGTCGCCTTGTGGGGCGCCTGGCCGTTCCACCGGGCCACCGCGCTCAATCTGCGGCATCGCGCGGTGACCATGGACACGCTCGTGTCGCTGGGTGTGCTGGCCGCCTGGGCGTGGAGCGTCTACGCCCTGTTCCTCGGCGGCGCCGGCGAGCCCGGCATGCACATGGCCTTCAGCTTCCTGCCGCGCTCCGGCACGCATGCGGGTGCGGCCGAGATCTACCTGGAGGTGGCGGCGGCGCTGACCACCTTCATCCTGGCCGGCCGATATTTCGAGGCCCGCGCCCGGCGCCATGCCGGTGACGCGATACGGGCGCTGCTCGACCTGGGCGCCAAGGACGTCACCGTGCTCCGGGACGGGCGCGAGATACGCGTCCCCATCGAACAGCTCGCGGTCGACGACGAGTTCGTCGTACGGCCCGGGGAGAAGATCGCCACCGACGGGGTGGTCGTCGAAGGAACCTCGGCGGTGGACGAGGCGCTGCTCACGGGCGAATCTCTGCCGGTCGAGGTCGGCCCGGGCGACGCCGTGACCGGTGCGACCCTGAACGCGGGCGGCCGGCTCGTCGTACGGGCCTCCCGCATCGGCTCGGACACCAAGCTGGCGCAGATCGCCCGGCTGGTGGAGGACGCGCAGACGGGGAAGGCGGCCGTCCAGCGGCTCGCCGACCGGATCTCGGCGATCTTCGTGCCGATCGTGATCCTGCTCGCGGTCGAGACCCTCTTCGCCTGGCTCGTCCTCGGTTATCCGGCCGCCGTGGCCCTCACCGCCGCCGTGGCCGTCCTGATCATCGCCTGTCCCTGTGCCCTGGGTCTGGCCACGCCGACGGCGCTCATGGTCGGTACGGGCCGGGGCGCCCAGCTCGGGCTGCTGATCCGCGGCCCGGAGGTGCTGGAGTCCACCCGTCGCATCGACACGATCGTCCTCGACAAGACCGGCACCGTCACCGAGGGCCGGATGCGCCTCGCCGACGTCGTCCTGGGTCAGGGCGAGAACCGCGCCGAGGTGCTGCACCTGGCCGGAGCCGTGGAGCACGCGAGCGAGCACCCGATCGCCCGGGCCATCGCCGACGCCGCCGACGACGAGACCGGCGACCTGGCATCCGTCACCGACTTCACCAACCACGCCGGGCGCGGTGTCACCGGCACGGTCGCCGGGCGGGAGGTCGTCGCGGGCCGCGCGAGCTGGCTCGCCGAGACCTGGGGCCTGGAGGTCCCGGCCGACCTCGTACGCGCCCAGCGGGAGGCCGAACAGGCCGGTCGTACGGTCGTGTTCACCGCCTGGGAGGGCACGGTACGGGCGGCCCTGGTCGTCGCCGACACCGTCAAGCCCACCAGCGCCGAAGCCGTCGCCCAGTTCCGCAAGCTCGGACTCACCCCCGTCCTCCTCACCGGCGACAACGAGGCCGCCGCCCGGCACGTCGCCGCCGAGGTCGGCATCGACACCGTCATCGCCGAGGTACACCCCGAGGACAAGGTCGCCGAGGTCAAGCGGCTCCAGGCGCAGGGCAAGGTCGTCGCCATGGTCGGCGACGGTGTCAACGACGCCGCCGCACTCGCCCAAGCCGACCTGGGGCTCGCCATGGGCACCGGCACCGATGCCGCCATCGCCGCCGCCGACCTCACCCTCGTCTCGGGCGACCTGCGCGGCGCAGCCGACGCGATCCGCCTCGCCCGCCGCACCCTCGCCACCATCAAGGGCAACCTCTTCTGGGCCTTCGCCTACAACGTCGCCGCCCTCCCGCTCGCCGCCCTCGGCCTGCTCAACCCCCTGATCGCCGGCGCCGCGATGGCCTCGTCGTCGGTCTTCGTCGTCACCAACAGCCTGCGCCTGCGCGGCTTCCAGCCCGCCCGGCGCACCGACACCCCCTGATCCACCCGGAAAGAGAAGAGAAAGCAGCTCATGGCAGCACAGCTCAAGCACCGCACCGCCCTCGCCGTCGCCGGCGCACTCGTGACCGTCGCCGTCACCTCCGTCGTCGCCACCGCCGCCGTCACCGGCGGCGGCGCGGACACCCCACCGGCCCCGAACGTGACGTCCACGCCGCCGGCCCAGCCGTCGACCATGCCGATGCCCGACGGCACCGGCCCGGCGGCTCCGACTCCGGCCCCGGCCCAGCCCCAGAGCCCGGCTCCTACCGCACCGCCGATCAGCGACGCGGAGATGCGGGCGCGCCTCGACGCCATGCGCATGGGAATGGAGGCCGGGATGAAGTCCGGGATGGACATGGGGATGCAGGAAGGCATGAAGATGGGCAAGCCTCAGCCCGCCGCCCCCGACGCGCAGAAGGGCATGGGCGGCATGGGGTCCGGATCAGGCATGGGCTCCGGATCCGGCACGGGGTCCGGCGGCATGAGCATGGGCATGGACGACATGGGCATGGACGGGATGTAGTCGTGGCCGAGCCCGATCGCACCGACTCCGACGAGCACGACCGGCTCACGGCCGTCCGTATCGTCGTCACCACGGCCTCGGTGGCCGGAGCCGCACTCCTCACCGCCGCGCTCGCCGCCGGAGCCGCCCCGTCCTCGGCGGCGCCGGCCCCCGCGGTCCCGGCGGCGGCCGTGGCCCAGGCGGCACCGGCCGCCGCCCCGGTGGCCCGTACGAGCGGAAGCGGCTGCCCCGCGACCACGACCTCGGCCGCCCCCGCTCCGGCCCCCGCTCCCGTACAGCCGCAGTCTCCCCCGATAGCACGCAGCAGTGGGAGCTGACCGTTCGGAGGCACGCTTCCGTGCCATGGGCAGCACCGCCCACGTGCTGGTGCACGGACACCCGGAGCTGCTCGGCTCGGCACGCGCCCGCCTGGCGGTTCTGGAGGCGCGGTGGTCCCGCTTCCGCCCCGACAGTGAGCTGAGCCGTCTCAACTCCGCCGGCGGGAAGTGGTGCGAGTGCTCTCCGGAGACGGTCGCCGTCGTCCGCCAGGCCGTACGGGCCTGGCGGACGACCGGCGGCCTGTTCGACCCGACCGTACTTCCCGCTCTCGAATCCGCCGGGTACGTAAGGGACTTCACCTCCCCCAGGCACTGCCTGCCGGATGGTCCCGCGGCCGGACCCGCGCCCGGCTGCGAGGGCATCGAGTTCGCCGCGGACCGCCTTCGCCTTCCACCCGGCGTACGGCTCGACCTCGGCGGCATCGGCAAGGGCTACGCGGCCGATCTCGTCGCCACGGAGCTGATCGCCGCCGGAGCGACCGGCGCCTGCGTGAACCTGGGCGGGGACGTCCGTACGGCCAGGGTCGCGCCGGACGGCGCCTGGGTGATCGCGGTGGAGGACGAGTCCGCGCCCGGTACCGACCTGGCCTGGCTCACCCTCGCCGAAGGCGCCGTCGCCACCTCCACCCGACTGCGCCGCCGTTGGCGAAGCCGTGCCGGCACGGAACTGCACCACCTCATCGACCCGGCCCGCGGCGCTCCGGCCACAGGTCCGGTCACGACGGTCACGGTCGCATCGGCCGAGACCCACTGGGCCGAGGCGCTCGCCAAGGCCGCACTCATCGCCGGACTGCCCGCAGGGCGCGCCCTGTTGGAGCGTCACGGGGTGGCCGGTCTGCTCGTGACGGAGGACGGGACCACGCACCATGCCGGTCCCTGGGAAAGGTATGTGACATGGACGCCCAGCTCTGGTGGCACCTCGCCCGCGCCGGCGGACTGATCTCCTGGTGGTTGCTGTCCGCCACCGTCGTGGGGGGACTCCTGCTCTCCAGCCGAGTGCTCGGCCCACGCCGCCACACACCCGCCCGCCTTCAGGACCTGCACCGCTTCCTGTCCGGCCTCGCGGCCGTGTTCGTCGCCCTCCATCTGTCGGCTCTGGTCGCCGACTCGTGGGTGGACATCGGGCCGGTGGAAATCCTTGTCCCGTTCACCTCCGCGTACCGGCCGGCGGCCGTCGCCTGGGGAGTCGTCGCGCTGCACCTCCTGGCCGCGATCGGACTCACCTCGGTGCTCAAGTCCCGTATCCCGTACGACTGGTGGCGTCGGATCCACGCGGGCGCGTTCGCGATGTACGTCCTGACCGCCGTGCACGCGTTCACCGCCGGCACCGACACCGGCATCGTTCGGGCGAGCGCCCTGCTCCTCGTCCCGGTCGTCGCGTTCCTCTCGCTCTACCGGGTGCTCGCCGGCCGCCGGGGCGCCGAGGACGAGATCCTCGTCGTACGCGGGCGGCGGACGGTTGCCGACGGCGTCGTACAACTGGAACTGGCCGCCCCCGACGGGGGCGCGCTGCCCGCCTGGGAGCCCGGCGCGCACCTCGACCTCGTACTGCCCTCCGGTCGCGTCCGCTCCTACTCCCTGTGCGGAGACCCGGCCGACCGCACCTCGTACCGCATCGCCGTCCTCCGCGTCCCCGGCGGGCGCGGCGGCTCGGCGGAGGTCCACGGACTGCGTACCGGGCAGCGGATCGCCATCCGCGGCCCCCGCAACGCCTTCCCGCTCTCGCCCTCGGGGCCGTATCTCTTCATCGCGGGCGGGATCGGCATCACTCCTCTCCTCCCGATGATCCGGGCCGTGGCGGAGACGGGAACGGAGTGGCGACTGCTGTACGGGGGACGATCGCGCGCGTCCATGGCGTATGCGGAGGAGGTCGCCGCCCTCGGCGGCGACCGTGTCCGGCTCGTTCCGCAGGACACAGACGGCCTGCCGGACCTGCACGCGGCACTGGCCGAGGTGCCACCCGGCACGGCGGTCCACTGCTGCGGCCCCGAGCCGCTCCTGATCGCCGTCGAAGAAGCCGTCGCCCTGCCCCGCTTCCAGGACCGTGGCCTGACGCTGCACCTCGAACGGTTCGCGGCACCGTCACGGGCGAGGACGGGCCATGCCTTCGAGGTCGAACTGCGGCGCAGCGGACGGGTGCTGCCGGTGCCGGCCGACCGGACCCTCCTCGACGTGCTGCGCGAGGAGGACCCGCGGGTACGTGCCTCGTGCGAGCAGGGTTTCTGCGGCGCCTGTGAACTGCGGGTCCTCGGCGGCAGTCCCGACCACCGCGACACGGTGCTCACGACCGGTGCGGACCGAGCCCGTCGGGACGTCATCTACCCGTGCGTCTCGCGCGCCGACGAGGGGACCCGGCTCGTCCTCGACCTGTGAAGTGGGGTGCGTGGGCGGCGCGGCCTGACCGCCGCCGCCCACGCACCCCTCAGCACGTCAGCACATCACTCCGCGACGCGTGCCGAGTACTCCCCCGCTGCCTCGACAGCGGCCACGAGCACGCCCGGGGCTACGTGCGCGCCCTCTTCCAGGCGGACGACGCTGCGTCCGGTCCGTACGTCCGTCGTGGCGGAGCGGACCCCGTCGACGTCCTCCAGCTCGTCGTCGATGAGCAGCCCGCAGCTCGCGCAGTGCATGCCCTCGACGAGGAGCGTGATGGCCGGACCGTTCTCCGTCTCGGCCTTGTTCTTCCGGTTGAACAGCTTCATGTCGTTGATCCCTGGGTTCTTCAGACGAATTCGATGGCGCCGGTCTTCATGCCCATGGCGCAGGAGAAGCGGAGCGTGCCGGCCTTCCGCGTGCCGAGGTCGATCTCGGTGTCGCCGTCCCGCTCGACGATCTCCTGGACGCCGAGTTCGGGGATGGTGAACGCCCGGGCGCAGCCCCCGGAGTCCCGGCCGTGCAGGACGAGCGTGGTGGGCACGCCCGCCTTGGCCGTGATGGCGGTGGGCGCGTAGACGTCGGTCACGGTGATGGAGACGATCTGCTTGCCGGTGGCGGCGTCGGTGCGTACGGGCGCCGGATCGTTGCCCGTACCACCCTTGCCCGTGCCGCTGCCCTCGCCGCCTTCGACGATGAACGGGCCGCTCGCGGTGGCCGCCCCCTTGTCCGGGGTGCTGAACGAGACCCAGCCGCCGGCCTGGAGTGCGGAGCCCATGGTCCAGACCGCGACAGCGAGGACGACGACGGCCGTGAGCCCGGCCAGCTTCCCGGACAGGGCCTGGCTGCTGCGGCGGAACACGAACCCCAGGACGGCGAACAGCGGGGCCGTACCGATGACGAATCCCGCCATCACCGCCGCGCCCGCGACGGCGGAGCCGGACGTGATGGCGAGCAGCTCCATCGACAGGGTGACCCCGCAGGGCACGAGGACGGTCGCGAAGCCGATGAGGGCCGGCGTCAGAGCGGATTCCGTCCTGCCGCTGCGCCGCAGCAGGCGGCCGAAGGACGCGGGCGGGCGGGGCACGAGCCGTCCGACGGCCTTCACCCCGAACAGGTCGAGGGCGAAGAGCACCATCAGCACACCGGCCGCGAGCAGCAGCACGGCCTGGGTGCGGGGGCTGGGCTGAAGCGCCTTGCCGAAGACTCCGAGCAGGGCGCCGAGGAGGGTGTGGGAGAGGAGCTTCCCGGCGAGGAAGGCCCCGACGGGGGCGAGCGGAGTGTCTTCCGCGGTGGTGGAGGTACGGCGGCGGGTGACGGCCCCGGCCAGCAGACCTCCCTGGACGGCGGCGCACGAGGCACCACCGGCGAGCAGACCGGTGCCGGCACCGGTCACGAGCAAAGCGATGGACGACGACATGGCGTCGTGACTCCTGTTCTGCGACGACGGCGGCCCACGGCACAGCGGGTGCGGGCACGCCGAAGCGGACGTGATGAGCGCGGAGCCCCACGAGGCGGCGTCGAAGCTCAGCCTCGCGGGCGGCGCGCCGTCACGTCCGCGACACGCACAACCGGTGCAGATCAGGAGGTGCCACCGCCACGGGCGGGGCATGGGGCCACGCGCTGCCCGGGTGTACGGCGGAGGTCACGACGAAGGGCGAGGCCACCGGTGCGGCCGCCGAAGGGCCGTCCTGCGCGGGCGTCCCCTTCGGCGCGACACACTGTTCGTCGACCACGGGGCAGTCGGGCGCCTTGGCCGGAGCGTCGGCCACGGGGCCGTCGTCCGACGTGCCGTGCGGGGCCACGGCGTGCGTGGTCGCATTCATCGGCGCACCCATGGCCATCGGCATGGAGCCGGGCATAGGCATCGCGGCGGCCATCGCCGGCCGCGCCAGCCCCGACAGGCACGCGAAGAGCGCACACACCAGCAGCACCCCGGACCAGGTCCGGAGCGGCAAGGGCGGGCGACTCGACATGCGCGCCATGCTAGGCCATCACTCCGGCGATTCCGCACGCCTTGACCTTGCCCCAGGGGCAAGGTTCTACAGTGCCGTCCTCCCCTGATGACAGTTCAGGATTCGCTGAACCCCTAGAGGGATCAGCCATCATCGCAGCCGCAGGAGTCGCCGCAGCACGGTCAGCCTCCACTGCTCCTTCTGCTTCCTCGTCTCCCGCCCCCACCTCCTCCCTCTCCCGCACCGCCGTTGCCTCGGGAGAACGCGCGGCCACCAGCCTCAAGGCCATCGGCATCGGCTTCGCCCTCGGGCTCGTCGGCATGGTCGCCGCGATGGTCGTCACCGTCCGCCGCCACAGGAGGAGCACGGACGATGCCGGCCGGTGACCCCGTGGACGCCGGTGCGGTACGGCTGACGCGCTGGACCTGGGCCGTCGCACCGGCCGTCGCCGCGCCCGCGGCAGCGGCCGTGGCCGGGCCGACGGCGGGGGCAGGCTCTGCCGGAACCGGCCACGGACGCCCGCGTGGTCCGCGACAGCAGCCACCGTCTCACTGAGCCCGCCCAGAGCCGGGGCACCGTCGTCGAGTTCCTGGACTTCGAGTGCGAGGGCTGCGGCGCCTTCCACCCGGTCATGGACCGGCTGAAGAAGGAGTACGGCGACCGCATCACCTTCGTCGCCCGCTACTTCGCGATGCCCGGCCACCGCAACAGCGGATCCGCCGCCCGCGCCGCGGAGGCCGCCGCCCAGCAGGACCGCTTCCGGGACATGCACGACAGGCTGTTCACCACACAGCACGAATGGGGAGAGGCCCAGGACCCCAAGGACGCCGTCTTCCGCGAGTACAGCCGCGAACTCGGCCTTGCCCCTCGCCCGCGTCCCCCCGGCCGCGCTCGCCACCACCTTCGTCACCTCACTGGTCGGCGCTACCGTCTTCGCGCTCCTCTCCCCTTGGTGCCCTGTACTCGGCACAGGTGCTGACCTGAGAGCCGAGGAGCCGACGGGGAGTCACGGTGCGGGTGTTCGGGCCCGAGCGGCCAGCAGGGGTTTGAGGGCGAGGGCGGCGCCGATGACGAACACAGCAGTGGCGAGGTAGATCAGCCCGAGGTGGCCGAGTGTGTCGAGGTGGTACGGATAGTGGGCGGGCAGGGCGACCGCCAGACCCACGACGGGTACGACGACGGCGGTGACGTACGCCCACAGCAGGCCCCGTCGCACGCCGAACCAGGCCAGTGCCGCCACGGCGAGTCCGGCCGCGGCGATGAACCCGGACACCGCGATGTGCAGGTGCGCGATGTACTCGTACAGGTCGGGGCTGAAGGCGCGGATGCCGTCCTTGGTGGCCCCGGCCTCGGCCCGGCCGACGCCGAGTTCCAGGAAGGAGCCGGTGAAGTTCCGCACGAAGAAGATCACCGCATAGGCGACGAACGCGATGCCGGCCAGTGCCATCAGGCCGGAGCCGAGTCGGAGTGTGCTCGTGGACTTCACGTCCGCGGCCTCTGTGGAGTGGTGGGCGATGGTGGTCATGACACGCCTCCAGGGGTGCCGGGTTTGACGGCGAGCAGGGAGACGCTCTTGACGCCGTAGCGGGTGCCGGCCTTGCGGGCCCGCTCGCTGAGGAAGGCGTACGGATTGGGGCGCGTGCGCAGGATGTGCAGGCCGGCGGCTTCGATGAGCTGCCGATAGGTGTCCTCCTGGGCTGCGCCGGCGATGCAGGAGGCCCAGAGGTCGGCCTGTGCGGTGATGGCATCGCTCAGCTGCCGTTCGGTGACGAGGTCGGCGACGGCGAGGCGGCCGCCGGGGCGCAGGACGCGGGCGGCGCCGGTGAAGACCCGCCGCTTGTCGGGGGCGAGGTTGATCACCCCGTTGGAGATGACGCAGTCGACGTCGGCGTCCGCGACCGGCAGGTCCTCGATACGGCCCTCCCGGAACTCCACCTGGTCGAAGCCGGCGGCCGCCGCGAGGCGGCGGGCCTTGTCGAGCTGGGCCGGGGTGAAGTCGACGCCGATGACCCGACCCGCCGGGCCGACGGCCAGCGCGACGCAGAAGACGTCCGTACCGGATCCGCTGCCCAGGTCGAGGACGCGCTCGCCCGGCCGGAGGGCCGCCAGGTCCAGGGCGTGGCCGACCCCGGCGAAGGAGTCGACGGCCTCGGCGGGGATCCGGTCGAGGAGGGCGGCGGGGTAGCCGAGCCGTTCGGCCAGAGACCGTCCCAGTTCGAAGTGGAAGGCACCGCCCGGTTCGGCGGCGACCTGCCGGTAGAGGTCCTTCACCTTCGTCTCCAGTTCCCGGATGTCCGGCACCCGGGTCAGCGGCTCGGTCATGGCACTGCCTCGCTTCCCGATTGCTTCCCCGTTGTCTCGGACGGACCGGGTCGCCGGTCTTATTGCATTCCGGGAAAATGCAATAAAGCGGGTGGCGGAAAGCGTCTGAGTGGTGTGGCATCAATGCCGGTCACCGAGACCCCGCGGCAGCGGGAAGACCTCCGGGAGCTGGTACGGAACCAGCTCCCGCGGCTGTACGCGCTCGCGCGCATGCTGGTGGCCGACGAGGCGGAGGACGCCGTGCAGGACTGCATGGTGAAGGCGTTCGAACACGCCGGGCAGCTGCGCGAGCCGGCGGCCGGTGCCGCATGGCTGAAGGCCATCCTCGTGAACTGCTGCCACGACCGGCTGCGGGCGAGGGCACGGCAGCCGGAACCCGTGGACTTCGAGGACGGAGAGACCGCAGGATTCTCCCTCTACCGGAAGATCGCCTACGAGGACCCGTTTCCGTACTCGGACTCCGTCCACCTCGACTTCCTGCAGAGTTTCAGCCGGGACGACGTACGGGCGGTGCTCCTGGGGCTGCCGGACATCTACCGCGTCCCGCTGATCCTGGTGCACATGGAGGGCTACCTGGCCAAGGAGACGGCCGCGCTGACGCGGGTCCCACTGGGCACCGTTCTCTCCCGACTGCAGCGGGGCCGCAAGCTCTTCGAGAAGGCCATGTGGGACTACGCGCAGGCCCACGGGCTACTGAAGGAGGACCGGCGATGATCAGCTGCTCCGAGGCGACCGACCGGCTCTGGGCGTACCTCGACGCCACCCTCGGACACACCGAGCGAGAGGCGCTGGAGGAGCACCTCACCCTGTGCCTGCGCTGCTGCGGAGAATTGGAATTCACGGTGGAACTGCGACGGTTCCTGGCCGCCTCGGGGCACGAGGACGTCCCGCCGGACGTGCTCGCACGGCTTCGGACCGCTCTGGAGGATCTGTGACCATGACCGGCGACCTGATGCACGGCGCGGAGATCAAGGAGCTGGTCCGCGACGCCTACCAGCACGTCCCGCCGACGACCGAGGCCGTCGCCCGTGCCCTCTACAGTCCGCAGGAACTCGCCGGCGTCCCCCGGTCCGCGATCACCCGCTCCCTTGGCGTCGCCAACCACCTGCGCCACGTCGACCTCCGCCTCGGCGACACCGTCCTGGACCTCGGCTGCGGCGGCGGGATCGACACCGTCCTGGCGGCCCACCGACTCGGCCCCGCCGGCCGGGTCATCGCGCTCGACTTCCTCCCGGAGATGCTCGCCCGCACCGCCGCCGCCGCGCGGGAGGCCGGCCTGTCCAACGTCGAGCCGCTCGAAGGCGAAATGGAGGCCATCCCCCTCGACGACGCCACCGTGGACGTCGTCATCTCCAACGGCGTGATCAACCTGTCGCCCCGCAAGGCACGGGTCATGGCCGAATGCGCGCGGGTCCTGCGTCCTGGCGGACGGCTCTGCTTCTCCGACCTCACCGTCCACCAGGAGGACCTGCCGCCCGAGATCCTCACTCGGCCGGCCGCCTGGGCCGGGTGCGTCGCCGGGGCCCTCGCGGAAGGCGATGTCGTACGCAAGCTCGAACGGGCTGGATTCCAGGACATCGAGATCCCCTACCGCCGACCCTTGAGCATCGACGACTGCGCTCTGTATCCGCTCTTCGACCCCGGCACCATCGCCCTCATGCGGCGCCTCGTGCCGCCCGAGAAGCACGGCTCCGTGGCCGTGGCGATCATCGTCCGCGCCCGCCAGGGGCACTGAGGTCAGACCCCCGCGTGGTGCCAGGGCGCATCGGGCCTGGTGAGGCGGGCGTCCACGGCGATGCGAAGCGCGTATACCGGGCGGCCCTTGTCGTCGGGCACGGGGCCGACGTAGTGGTGACCGGTCATGTGGCACCAGGCGGGCAGGTCGAGCGGGGCGGCCGGGTCCGTGGCGACGACGTGCACCACGGTGCCCGGCACGGCCCCGTCGATCTCCTTGCGGAGACGGAGCAGGAGGGTGACGCAGAGGAGGCCCGTGCCGTCGACGACGATGTCCGGGGCGGCCGGGGTGCGGGGCTCCGGAGAGTGGAAGGTCTCCGTCACAGCGCTGCAACCCCCTTGGTAAGCGCGGCCGCCGCGGTCGCGATGTCCTCGGCCGTGGTCCACCGCCCGAGAGACAGCCGGACCGCGCCGAGCGCCCGCGCCGGTTCGAGGCCCATGGCGGTCAGGACGGGTGAGGGGGTGTGGGCGCCGCTGTGACAGGCCGAGCCGGTCGATGCGGCGATCTCCTCGGTGGTGGCAAGGAGTTCGTGGCCGAGTACGCCGTCGATGCTGAGGTTGAGCGTGTTGGGGAGGCGCTCCTCCACCGGGCCGTTGAGGTGGACGCGGCCGGGGAGGGCTGCGGCGAGTCGCGCGTGGAGGTCGTCGCGCAGCGCGGCGACACGAGCCGGGGCACCGTCGGCGAGCTCCTCGGCCGCGATACGGGAGGCGGTGCCGAGGGCCACCGCCAGGGCCACGTTCTCCGTACCGGCGCGAAGGCCGCGTTCCTGGCCGCCGCCGTAGACGACGGGCTCCACACGTACGCCGTCGCGGACGTACAACGCGGCGGCGCCCTTCGGGGCGTACATCTTGTGACCGACGACGGTGAGCAGGTCGACACCCAGAGCCTCGACGTCGAGGGGGATCTTGCCCACGGCCTGGGCGGCATCGCAGTGGAACAGCGCCCCGTGCTCGTGCGCGAGGGCAGCGAGTTCGGCGATCGGCTGGAGGGCGCCGGTCTCGTTGTTCGCCGCCATCACCGACACCAGGACCGTCTCGTTGGTGAGGGCACCGGCCAGCGCCTTCGGGTCGACGAGCCCCTGCCCGTCGACGGGCATCACGGTCACACGGGCACCGTGCAGGCGTTCCAGTGCGCGGCAGGTCTCCAGGACGGCCGGGTGCTCGGTCGCCTGGGTGATCACGTGGGGGTGCGAGCGGCCGGAGGCCAGGACGGCGCCGCGCAGCGCGAGCAGGTCGGCCTCGGAGCCGGAGGCGGTGAACACGATCTCACCGGGCCGGGCGCCGAGGAGGGCGGCGACCTGGGTGCGGGCCTCGGCGAGCGCCCGGCGCGGCACTTCGGAGAAGGGGTGGTCGCTGGAGGGGTTGCCGAAGAAGTCGGTGAGGTGCGGCAGCATCGCCTCGGCGACCCGCGGGTCCACGGGCGTGGTGGCGTTGTGGTCGAGGTAGACAGGACCGTGGGCGAGTCCCGGGTGCCGTGCCGGGCTGTCGGCCGCGGCGCTCACGTGAGGGCCCTCGTGTCGACGGGCAGGTCCGCGAGACGCCACTCCACCATGCCATCGTGGAGGCGGATCGCCTGCCGTCCCCGCTCGGTGAGCATGCGTACGGCGTCGTAGGCCAGGACGCAGTATTCACCGCGGCAGTAGACCACGGTCTCGGTCTCCTCGGGCAGCTCGTCGATCCGCGCGGCGAGTTCGTCGACGGGGATCGACACGGCGCCGGGGATGTGTCCGGCGAGGCACTCCTCCACGGGCCGTACGTCCAGCACCACGACGTTGCCGGCCGCCACACGTGCGCGCAGCTCGTCGCGGGTCAGCTCGGCATCGGCGTCAGGGCCGAGGTAGGCGTCGCGGGCGGCGGGGACGGCGGCCTGGTGGCGGTCGGCGACCTTTCGCAGCAGGGCGAAGAGCTGGGCGACGTCGTCGCCGGCGAGCCGGTAGTGGATGCGGACGCCCTCGCGGCGGGTGGCGACGAACCCGGCCTGCTTGAGGGTCTGCAGATGCGCCGAGGCGGTGGTCAGGTTCAGCCTGGCCGCCTTCGCCAGGGCATCGACGGTGCGCTCGCCCTGGGCGAGCAGGTCAAGCAGTTCCAGGCGCTTTCCGCTGGCCAGCGCCTTGCCGCTGGCGGCGAAGGCGTCGTAGAGGGCGGCTTTGCTGCCGCTCGTGGTGGCATCCTGCATTGCTTCCTCCAAATATCCATGGATTACTGTAACTCATAGGCGGCCGCACAGTCCGCCCTCCTGGCTGTTCCTTTGGCTGTTCCTATGGAAGGACACGTGATGGGCTTCGCCGACGATCACCTCATCCCCCTGGTCGACCAGGGGCTGGGCAACAGTGCCTACCTGGTCGACCTGGGTGACGGCCGTGCGCTCGCGGTGGACGCAAGTCGGGATCTGCGGGCGCTGAAGGCGGCCGCCGCCCGGCGCGGACTGCGCGTGGCCTTCGCCGCCGACACCCACCTGCACGCCGACTTCCTCTCCGGTGCGCTCCAGCTCGCCCACGACGACGACGCCACCGTCCTGGCCTCCGCGGCAGGACGGCGGGCCTTCGACCACCGCGGTCTCGGCGACGGCGACGAGATCGATCTGGGCGGTCTGACGCTGCGGGCCCTCGCCACCCCGGGCCACACCGACGAACACCTCTCCTTCCTCCTCCTCGACGGCGGCCGGGAACTCGGGGTCTTCACCGGCGGCTCGATGATCGTGGACTCCGCCGCCCGCACCGACCTGCTCGGTCCCGACCGCACCGAGGAGCTCGCCCGCGCCCAGTACCGCTCCCTCCAGCGCCTGATCACCCTGCCCGATTCCACGGCGGTCTGGCCCACCCACGGCGCCGGGTCCTTCTGTTCGGCCGTGCGGAGTACCGAGCGCACCTCGACCATCGGCGGGCAGAAGCAGACCAACCCCCTCCTCGCCGCCGAGGACGAGGACACCTTCGTGAAGCAGCTCGTCGCCGGCCTGGGCAGTTACCCCGACTACTTCGATCGGCTCGCCGAGGTCAACCGGCGTGGCCCCGCCGTTCTGACCACGGCTCCACTGCTGTCCGCGCTCACTCCCGGACAGGTCAAGGCACTGCTCGCCGACGGCGCTCAGGTGGTCGACGTGCGCCCGGCGACCGACTACGCGGCCGGCCACATCCCCGGCTCCCTGTCGATCCCGCTGCGCGGCCAGTTCGCGACCTGGCTGGGCTGGCTCTTTGCGGACACCGCCCCGATCGTCTTCGTCACGGGCGACCACCAGGACTTGTCGGAGGTCGTCTGGCAGTCGTACAAGATCGGCTACGAGCGCCTCTCCGGGCGCCTCGCGGGTGGCATGGCGGCCTGGCTCGCCGACGACAACACCCTGACCAGCACGGAGTTCCTCACCCCCGATCGAGCCGGGAACCGCCCCTACGTCGACGTGCGGCAGGACGGGGAGTTCACCGCCGGGCACGTCCCCGGTGCGTTGAGCATCGAGCTCGGCAGCCTCGCCGCTGCGGCCTTCGACACTCCGGAGGGCGCAGTCGTGGCCTGCGGTCACGGCGAGCGCGCCATGACCGCGGCGAGCGTCCTGGAGCGCGCCGGTCACACAGATGTCGCCGTCCTCGACGGCGGAGCGGCCGACTACGCCGCCGCCCACGACCAGAAGCTCGTCGAGGGAACCGGGGACACGTCGTCGTGAGTGCCGCACCCTCCACCCTGGCGACCGACGCGCACGGGCAGCCCGTGCGTCTCGGCCTGCGGGAGAACTGGCTCCAGTTCACCCTGCTCGTCATCGTCAACATCTGCGTCGGCGGCCTCGTCGGCCTCGAACGCACCACCGTTCCGCTCATCGGTTCCGAGACCTTCGGTCTCACCAGCGACCTGGCCGTCTTCTCCTTCATCATCGCCTTCGGCGTCACCAAAGCCCTCACCAACCTCGCCGCCGGCGCCCTGACCGCCCGCTTCCGCCGCAAGCAACTCCTCGTCACGGGCTGGCTGATCGGCATACCCGTCCCCTTCGTCCTCGCGTATGCACCTTCCTGGGGCTGGATCGTGGCGGCGAACGTGCTGCTCGGCCTGAACCAGGGCCTGACCTGGTCGATGACGGTCAACATGAAGATCGACCTCGTCGGCCCGGCCCGCCGCGGTCTCGCCACCGGCCTGAACGAGGCCGCCGGGTACACCGCCGTCGGCGTCACCGCCCTGCTCACCGGCTACCTCGCCACGTCCTACGGCCTGCGCCCGGTCCCGGAGTTGATCGGTGTGGTGTTCGTCGTCGCCGGACTGGCCCTCGCTCTGGTGGTCCGCGACACCGCCGCGCACGTCGCCCTCGAACTCGCCCAGCACGCGAGGCCGCTGCCCAGCGACGAGGACACCGGCCTGAAGGCCACGTTCACCCGCACGTCCTGGCGCAACCGCTCCCTGCGCGGCGCCAGCCAGGCGGGGATGGTCAACAACCTGAACGACGGCCTCACATGGGGTGTCTTCCCCCTCCTGTTCACCGATCACGGCCTCGGCCTGGCCGCCGTCGGCCTGATCAAGGGCCTCTACCCGATCCTGTGGGGCCTCGGGCAGATCCCCACCGGCCACCTCGCCGACCGCATCGGCCGCAAACCCCTGATCGTGTACGGGATGCTCGTCCAGTCGGTCGGCTTCGTCCTCGCCCTCACTCTGCTCGACCGCCCCCTGCTCGCCGGAGTCCTCTCCGCCGTCTTCCTGGGCCTCGGCACCGCGATGGTCTACCCGGCCCTCATCGCCTCCATCTCGGACCACGCCCACCCCGCCTGGCGCGCCAACGCACTCGGCACGTACCGCTTCTGGCGCGACATCGGCTACGCCGCCGGCGCCCTCGTCGCCGGGATCCTGGCCGACTGGCTCGGCCTGAACGCCACCGTCATCGCCGCCGCCGTCCTCACCGCCGCCTCCGGCCTCCTCGCCGCACGCTGGATCACCGAACACCGTCCCGCCGGCCGGTGACCGCCGGCAAGCCCCACGGAGGTGAACTTGCCGTCGGGTCGTTTGTGCAGCCAGCCGCGGTCGGCCAGCTTCGTGAGCTTCCCGCGCAGTGGCTCCAGCTTGCCCCTCACCCCGGTGTCCAAGCCCAGCACCTCGCCGATCTGCCGGGTGGAGACCGGGCCTCCGGCCTGCCGCACGGCGGTCAGGATGCGCTGGTACTCCGCCGGCAGTGCGGACTCAGCCACCCCCGGCCCACGGTCCGGGACCAGCCGCACCGCCCGCCCCGCCACCTGGACCACCGGCGACCCGGCCTCCGTTCGCTCGTCGGCGAGTTGCTCGCTCATTCGCTGCCACACCCGCTCGGCCACGGCCAGCTCATCCCGCTCAGCTCGTACCTCCGACAGCTGCTTGACCAGCTGCTCTTCGAGTCCGTCCAGCTCCGCTCGCCGCGCGGCGATCCGCTCCAACCCCTCGGGATCCATCATGGGCGGAGCGTAGGAGCGGCACCCGCGACGACGGACGGGAATCCACAAACCCACTCCTGCCAGACGATCTACACCCCAGACTGCCGCCCACGACCAGCACGAGCACCCCGAACCGGCGCCACACCAGCACCCTGACCAGCTACTTCAAGATGGCGCAGCTTCATTGATCTGGCTCACCCGCAGGGCCGCAAGGAACTGCGCAGAGCCATAGGCGCCGTCGAGTACCCGGCGGCGGCAGGACTGACCCTGCCCGCGGCGCTCGACAACGCGCCAGACTGCCACTCCCAGGCCGTTCGCCCGGTATCACCGGCCGATCTCGCGGGCCGGTTCGGCGGACTTCCACAGCGGATGCTCACGCTCGGCCCAGCGACGGTCCACCGCACCGGTGCGCATGCCCCTCCGGGCTTCCGGATCCCGCAGTGCCATCGTGACGTGGGCGACCAAGGCCGCCGTGACGGCCGCGGCTCCCCAGTCGTGCACGAAGGTCGCGCCCGTCCGCCATGGGAGCGGTGTGAGACCGGTGAACCACATCGCCAGTCCGGTGCAGAGCATCACCAGCATGGACCCGAGCGTCCACTGGGCGTACAGCTTCTGTCCGGCGTTGAATTTGCCCGCGGGGCGCTCGGGCAGACGTCGGCGCACGGCTCGCAGCCATGCCCGGTCGGCCGGGACGAACCGGCTCAGCAGGACCGCGTCGGCGCGGACCGCCCTGAGGGCGAGCCCGCAGAGCAGGGGAACGGGGAGCGCCGTCCCGCACCAGACGTGGACGGTCACCACCGCGCGCCGGTTGCCCACCAGCTGGGCCAGGGGCGGGAGATACAGACACGCGGCGGTGGCCAGGCACGTCAGCATCAAGGCGGCGGTGGTCCGGTGGACCCGGCGCACCGCGCGGTCGAAGCGGATCAGGCGGTCAGACGGTGGCGGCATCGTCACGTCCGTTCGACGAGCCGACCCAGGCGTCCGTGTCGTAGCCGCGTTCTTCCCAGTAGCCCGGCCGGACGGTGTCGGTGACGGTGATTCCGGACAGCCACTTGGCCGATTTGTAGAAGTACATGGGTGCGACATAGAGGCGCACCGGGCCGCCGTGGGCGTGGGAGATCGGCGCGTCCTTGAGCCTCAGGGCGATCAGTACGTCGTCCCGCCGGGCCTGCTCCAGGGTGAGGCTTTCGGTGTAGACGCCGTCGAAGCAACTGAACCGCACCGCGCGCGCCTCGGGCCGTACCCCCGCCGCTTCGAGGAGGTGTGCCAGCGGTACGCCTCCGAAGGGGGTTCGCGGCACGCGCCAGCCCGTCACACACTGCACGTCGTGCACGATCCTGCGCTGCGGCATCGCCTGGAGGTCGGTCAGCCGGTACTCCGCGGGGCGCTCCACCAGCCCGTCGACCCTGAGGGTGTACGTGGCCGGTCCCCGTTTCGCGACGGACGAGGTCACGGAGTAGTACCGGAAGCCGCCGGATCCGGGCAGCAGGGCCGTCAACCCGCTCGGGTCCCGGCTCGTCACCGCCTCCTGCGCGCGCTGGAGGCGGGGCCCCGCCACCACTCCGGCCGCTCCCAGACCGAGGATTCCCAGTACGACGCGCCGGCCGACCGGGGTGCCCCGGCTCTCGTGATTGTCGTCATCCATGGCGCCGATTCGATCAGGCGGACCACGGCGACTGCCAGGGCCGACGGCCATCCGTCAGGCTTTCGTCATCTCTCGCCCGGGCGGTGGCGCCACCGGCGCGCCGCCCGCCGGGACGCCGCCGCTCACGGACCGCCCCGAGGGTCAGTCGCCGGACACCCCGGGGAGGCCGGTGGTGAGCCCGTCCAGAGCATGTCCGCACGAGCACGCGCGGACGACCGGGTGCTGTTCGAGCGCCTTGAACAGCACCGTGCGCAGCCGGTCCACATTGCGGGCGAACACCTTCAGCACCTCGGCGTGGGTGACTCCCGCACCGCTCTCCACGCCGGCGTCGAGGTCGGTGACGAGGGCCAAGGAGCTGTAGCAGATCCCGAGTTCGCGGGCCAGCGCGGCCTCGGGATGCCCGGTCATCCCCACCACCGACCAGCCGTTGGCCGCGTACCACCGGGATTCGGCGCGGGTCGAGAAGCGCGGCCCCTCGACGACGACCAACGTCCTGCGGTCCACCTGTTCCCACGACATGTCCCGGGCGGCCTCCATCGCCGCCCGCCGGCCCGCCGCGCAGTACGGATCGGCCATGGACACGTGCACCACCTCCGGCATCGAGCCCTCCGGCACCGGCACGCCGTCGTAGAGCGCGGTAGTGGATCACGTGCGGTGGGATGCGATGGCCACGTCCGTGCCGAGGCAGGAACGCCACGCGGCGCCCCGCGACCTCGCCCACGAACAGCGCGTCGCTGGGAGGCCCGTACGCGGTCTCCACCTGAGCTTCGGTCACGTCGTCCAGCAGCTCCCGGAGCCCCGTACTCGGCCGGGAACGCCAAGGTGACGGAAGTCTTACGGCGCGGCGCGGCCCGCTCCGGCCGGCGCGTGGTGTCCGTAGCGTGCCGGTCATGCGCGTACTCGTCACAGGCGGAGCCGGATTCATCGGCTCACACATCGTCATCGCACTCGCCGAGGCCGGTCACGAGCCGGTGGTTCTGGACTGTCTGCTGCCCGGCGCCCATCCCGTGGCCCCCGAGCCTCCGGTCGCGGAGTTCCTTCAGGTCGACGTCAGGGATGCGACGCCGCTCCGGGCGGCGCTGCGCGGCGTCGACGCGGTGTGCCACCAAGCCGCCATGGTCGGCCTCGGCAAGGACTTCGCGGACGCCCCCTCGTATGTGGGCTGCAACGACCTCGGCACGGCGGTACTGCTCGCGCAGATGGCGGAGGCGGGCGTGCGGCGGCTGGTCCTCGCCGGGTCGATGGTGGTGTATGGGGAGGGCCGCTACGAGTGTCCCCGCCACGGACTCGTCCGGCCGGGGCCCAGGCTCCCCGACGACCTCGCGGCGGGGCGATTCGAACCGCGTTGCCCCGCCTGCGGCTCCGACCTGACACCCGGCCTGGTGGGGGAGGACGCGCCGGCCGATCCCCGCAACGTGTACGCGGCCACGAAGCTGGCCCAGGAACATCTGACAGCGGCGTGGTCCCGCGCGGGGGGCGGGACCGCCGTGTCGCTGCGCTATCACAACGTCTACGGCCCCGGGATGCCGCGCGACACCCCGTACGCCGGCGTGGCCTCCCTCTTCCGCTCGGCGCTCGCCCGCGGCGAGGCCCCCCGTGTCTTCGAGGACGGCGGTCAGCGACGGGACTTCGTCCATGTGCGGGACGTGGCCGCGGCCAACGTCCTCGCCCTGGAGGCCGCCGACGAGCTGCCGGCCGGCGCCCTCACCGTGTACAACGCCGGCAGCGGCGACCCTCACACGGTGGGCGAGATGGCAACAGCCCTGGCCCGGGCCGACGGCGGCCCGGAGCCGCTGGTGACCGGCGAATTCCGGCTCGGTGACGTACGGCACATCACCGCCGACTCGTCCCGGCTACGGAGGGACCTCTGCTGGCAGCCGGGAGTCGGCTTCGCCGAGGGCATGGCGGAGTTCGCCCGTGCGGAGCAGCGGGCCTCGGCGGCGCTGCGCTGACCGGGCTCAGCCCGCCGCGGCGGGAAGCGTGACCTCGAAGCGGCAGCCGCCGGGGACGTTGCACACCTCGGCGCGGCCCGCGTGGGCCTCGACGATGCCGCGGACGATGGCGAGGCCCAGGCCGGCACCGGCGGGCGGGGTGCGGGCCTCCGTGCCGCGCCAACCGGTGTCGAAGACGCGGGGCAGGTCCTCGTCGCGGATGCCGCCGCAGCCGTCGGTGACCGACAGCACCACCGCGTCGTCGCGGCGTTCGGCGGCGACCGCGACCGTGCCGTCGGCCGGGGTGTGGCGGATCGCGTTGACGAGGAGGTTGGCGAGGACGCGGGTCATCTCCTTGCCGTCCACCTCGACGGGGACGGCCTCGACCTCCTCCCCCACGAGCCGGACCCCGTGCTCGCGGGCGAGCGGGTCGGCTCCGCTCAGGGCGTCGCCCACCAGGTCGTACACCGAGACGCGGCTCGGGCTGAGAGTCAGCGCACCGGCATGGATGCGGGACAGCTCGAAGAGGTCGGTGACCATGGCGTTGAGGCGCTCGACCTCGGTGCGGATCTGCCGGTGGTAGCGGGCGGGGTCGGCGGCCACGCCGTCCTCCAGTGCCTCCGCCATGGCCCGAAGCCCGGCGAGCGGGGTGCGCAGGTCGTGCGAGATCCAGGCGACGAGCTCGCGACGCGAGGCCTCCAGGGAGCGCTCGCGCCTCCGGGATTCGTCGAGCTTGGCACTGGTGGCGGCCAGTTCGCGGGTGAGGGCGGCGAGTTCGGCGGTGGCGGTCCCGTCGGGGGCGGAGAAGCTGCCGCCGTCACCGAAGTCACGCGTGGCGCGGGCCAGCGCCCGGCTGCGGGCCACGACCCACCGACCGAGAACCAGCGCCGTGCCGAGCGAGACGAGACCGGCCATCGCGGCGACGACGGTCACCACCCACAGGTCGTGCCCCGACAGGAACATCGCCTGGGCGACCGCGAGCGTCCCGGCGAGCATGGCCGTCACGGTGACGGCGGCGACGACGGTGAGCGAGACCGCGACCGAGCGGTGGCGCACCACCCGCAGGACTGCCGCTCCGGCCAGACCGGCGCACACGGCGCCGGCCAGGGCGAACGCGGCGATGAGGAGCACGTCCTTCACGCCGCCCCCTCCTCATGGCCCGCTTCGAAGCGGTAGCCGACGCCCCACACGGTCTGGATCAAGGTGGGGTGGGCCGGGTCGTCCTCGATCTTCGACCGCAGCCGGCGGACGTGCACCGTGACGGTGGACAGGTCGCCGAAGTCCCAGCCCCACACCCGCCGCATCAGGTCCTCCCGGGTGTGCGCCGTCCCGGGGTGCTCCAGGAGGTACGCCAGCAGATCGAACTCCCTCAACGTCAGGGCGATTTCGGCTCCCTGCCGGGTGGCCCTGCGGGTGGTGGGGTCGACGACGAGGTTCGCGGCCCGCAGCGCCGGCCGGGCGGCAGCCCCGGCCGCCGCCCGGCTCCTGCGCAGTACGGACTCCACGCGCAGCACCAGCTCACGCGGACTGAAGGGCTTCGTGACGTAGTCGTCCGCGCCCACCTCCAGGCCGGTGATCCGGTCCTCCTCGTCGCCGCGCGCCGTCAGCATGATCACCGGGACCGGCCCGGCGGCGCGCAACCGCCGGCACACCTCCAAACCGTCCAGGCCCGGCAGCATCAGGTCGAGCACCACCAGTACCGGCCGGCGTTCTCCGGCCCGCCGCAGGGCCTCGGCGCCGTCGAAAGCATGCTCGACGACGAATCCGGCACGCTCCAGATAGCCGGTGACCACCTCGGCCACCGTCGGGTCGTCGTCCACCACCAGGATCCGGCTCTCCGGGCCACCGCTCTCACTCATGCCCGACAGCGTCGCATCCCTCGCCCGTCCGGCGACGGGCGCCCCAGGGCGTCAAGGGGTGATGTCCGCGTTTCGTAAGGACTTCCGCGGCCTCGATCCGCCTCGCGCTTCCTACGGTATGACGTGTGACCCCCATGACCGTAGACGTCGTCCTTCCCTGTCTCGACGAAGCCGAGGCCCTGCCCTGGGTCCTCGCCCGCATCCCCGCCGGATGGCGGGCGATCGTCGTGGACAACGGCTCCACCGACGGATCGGCCGCGCTCGCGAAGAGCCTCGGTGCCGTTGTCGTCCACGAACCCCGGCGGGGCTTCGGCTCCGCCTGCCACGCCGGACTCCTCGCCTCCGACGCCGAGTTCGTCTGCTTCTGCGACTGCGACGCCACACTCGACCCGGGCTTGCTGCCAGGCCTCGTCAAGGCGGTGGCGGAAGGCACGGCGGATCTCGTCCTGGGCCGTCGTCGTCCCACCGAACACGGCGCCTGGCCCACCCACGCCCGGGCCGGGAACCGGGCGCTGTCCTGGCTGCTCCGCCGGCGCACCGGGCTGCGGCTGCACGACCTCGGGCCGATGCGGGCCGCCCGCCGCGAGGCGCTCCTCGGGCTCGGACTCACCGACCGGCGCAGCGGCTATCCCCTGCAGATGGTGGTGCGGGCGGCCGACGCCGGCTGGCGGGTGAACGAGGTCGACGTGCCGTACCTGCCTCGATCGGGCCGGTCCAAGGTCACCGGCACCTGGCGGGGCACCTGGCAGGCCGTGCACGACATGCGCAAGGTCCTCGACGAACCCGCGCCGGCCCCGGAACCGGCGGGCGGTGTCCACCGGTGACCACCCTGCTCGTCATCGCCAAGCAGCCTCTGCCCGGCCGGGTGAAGACCCGGCTCACTCCCCCGTTCACCCCGGAGCAGGCCGCCTCCCTCGCCGAGGCGGCGCTGGCCGACACCCTCGCCGCCGCGGCCCGGGTGCCGGCCTCGCGGCATGTGCTGGTCCTCGACGGCAAGCCCGGTCCGTGGCTGCCGCCCGGATTCGAGGTCGTGCCCCAGGCCTCGGGCGGGCTCGACGAGCGGCTCGCCGCCGCGTTCGCCGCCTGCGCCGGGCCCGCCCTGCTCATCGGCATGGACACTCCGCAGGTCACCCCGCAGCTGCTGACCCCTGCCCTCGACGGGAAGCACTGCGGCGCCTGGTTCGGCCCCGCGGCCGACGGAGGCTTCTGGGCCCTCGGCCTCGCGTCCCCCGACCCCGCCCTGCTGCTCGGCGTACCGATGTCGAGGCCCGACACGGGGGCCGTGCAGTACGAGCGGCTGCGCGCGGCCGGGTTGCGCGTCGGCACCCTGCCCACTCTGTGTGACGTGGACACCGCCGACGACGCCCGGCAGGTGGCGGCCGAAGCGCCCAGCACCCGTTTCGCCGCCCGGCACACCGCGCTGACCGGCACCAGGGCGGGAGCGACCACGTGACCACGACGACGGCCTGGCGCTCCGACCCGTACACCGACGCCCTGCGGGCCGGGCGCGGCCCGCTCTTCCTGCGCCGGGACGACGGATGGCTGCTGCCGCTGGAGGTCGAGCGCTGGTGCGAGGCGCCCGACCGGGCCGACCGCTCCGTCCTGAAGCGCTGCCGGGGCGCGGTCCTCGACGTCGGCTGCGGCCCGGGCCGGCTCGTCGCCGCGCTCGCCGCAGAGGGCCGGCGCGCACTGGGCATCGACATCAGCCCGGCGGCGGTGGCCCGCACCGTACGGCTTGGCGGGACGGCCCTGTGTCGCTCGGTCTTCGACCCCCTCCCCGCGGAAGGCCGCTGGGACACGGCGCTGCTCATCGACGGCAACACCGGAATCGGCGGCGACCCGGCCGCCCTGTTGCGCAGGCTGCGGGAGGTTGTGTCCCCTGCCGGGACCGTCATCGCCGAATGCGTGCCCATGGACGTCGACGAGCGCTGCGAGGTACGGGTCGACGACGGCCGGGGCGGCCGGGGGGCGCCGTTCTCGTGGGCCCGGGTGGGCAGCCGTGCACTGGCCGGGCACGCGGCCAGTGCGGGCTGGGCCGTCTCCGGGCGGTGGACGGTGGCAGACCGCCCCTTCCTCTCCCTTGTGCCCCAGAGTTCCCTCGTGCCTCACTCGTCGCCGGTGATACGCCTCTGAGGACGCGCCCGCCACCGTCGTACCAGCGCCACGGCGCCCGCCACGAGGGCCACGGCCACGAGCACGAGCACGAGGTTGCGTCCGTACGGGAGCGGCAGCGCCGAAGGGTTGGGCGGTTCCCCCGGCCGTACGAGCAGCGGGAGCGTCACCAGGACCACGCTCCCCGCGACGACCAGCGCCCCGCGCAGCAGACCCCGCGCGCGGCGGCCGACGATCAGCAGTCCGACGCCGAGGACGAGCGGCGCGAGGATCCCGTCGTGCAGGACCAGCGCCCCGGCCAACCACACCAGCACACCCCACGGGTCCGGCTCGACCGCCACCAGCCACGCCCCGAGCCCGATCAGGACGAGCCCGAGACCGCCGACCGCATACCGGAGCACACTCACGTTCCTCACAGCACCTCCAGGCGGTGCACCCACTTGGTCTGCAGCACCCCGGGCCGATTAGGGGCGATGATCCGGGCCGGGAAGCCGTGGTCCAGGGAGAGGGTCCGGCCGTTGAGGGTGAGTGCAAGGAGGGTGAGCGGGTCGTCGGCGTACGCGGCGCCCATCTCCATCACCCGGTAGGCGCCGCTCACTTCCAGCGAGGTCACCCGCAGAGCCGCCGTCCCCGGCCTTCCGCCGGCCCGCGCCAGGAGCTCTCGCACGCGTACCCCGCCCCAGTCGGCGTCGACGCTCCAGCCCTCGACGCAGGCGATCGGCAGTCGGACACCCACCTGCGGCATCGCCCGCAGCGCGGCGAGCGTGAGCGTGTACGGACGCGGGCCGACGACCTCAAGGCGCCACTCCTCCAGTCCGCCCGCCGAAACTCCGGCCGCGGCGGCAGTACGGTTCACCGGCAACCCTTGCGGGCCATGGTCCGGATGCCGGGGCGCGAGCAGGTCGAACGCGGCCAGTGGGGTGAAGGACTGACCTACCGTCGTCAGCGTCACCACACCGACCGCGCCGCCCGTGGCGAGGAGCAGCGAGCGCCGGTCGATGCCGTCCTCAGCAGGCAGCACGAGCGTCCCCGCCGAGCGCCGACCCCAGTGGTCCCTGATCTCCGGGGCCTTGACCGCGATGTGCAGCAGGATCGAGCCGGTCACCACCCAGGCGACGGCGAAGTGGACCGGGACGAACGAGAAGGGCCACGGGTACCACTCGACGATGTTGAGCAGCCCGGTCAGCACCTCGAAGACCGCCGCGGCCACCAGCACCGCGACGGACAGCCGCTCCAGGGCGTGGCGCACCGACCGGACCGGTGGCCACACGAACAGCCGCGGGTACACCGCCCACAGCTTGACCAGGAGCAGCACGATCGCCGCCAGTCCGGTGGCGACGTGCAGGCCCTGGTTGAGCGCGTAGCCCCAAACCGGCCGAGTGGGCAGACGATCGGCGAGCCAGTCGGGCGGACGCTGGAGGTAGTGGCTGACGAGGCCGGTCGCGAGGCAGACGGCGAAGGCGAGGCCGAGCCACCGGCCGACGGCGGTCGCCGTGCGGGCGTCGTGCAGCCGGCCGCGGAAGGCGGGAGGCCGGACCGCGGGCAGCGCGAGGCGCGGCCTGGGCAAGCGGAAGGTCATGCCGTCCATCACACCGCCGTGAGCCGCCCCGTGGACGGTCCGACACCTTACGAAACCCGAACGCCCCGAAGGGTCGCCCCCTCGCGGGCCGCTCACGCTGCCAGGCTGCGCCCATGACCCGCACCCGTTCCGCCGTCGTCGTCACGTCCCTGCTGCTCACGTTGCTGGCCGCGGCCCTCGTGACCCTGCTGGGCGGGGACACGCTCGGAGTCGACTTCCTGGCCGGATACGCGGTCACGTGGGCCCTCTTCGCGCTGTGCATGGTCGCCCTGCGCAGGGTTCCCGCCCGTGCTGCGCTCCCGCTGATCCTGGTCGGGTCGGTCGTGGTGGCTGCCACGGGTCTGGTGGCGCCGCCTCGTACCAGTACGGACTCCTACCGGTACGCCTGGGACGGGCGGGTCCAGGCCGCCGGCATCTCCCCGTACGACCACACGCCCGCCGACTCCGCCCTGGTCGGCCTGCGCGATCTCTGGCTCTTCCCGGACCGCGCGACCTGTGCCGAGGGCCGTGATCTGGCCCCTCTCGCCGACGGCTTGTGCACCCGGATCAACCGGCCCGCCGTCCACACCATCTATCCGCCGGTCGCCGAGGCCTGGTTCCTCGCCGTCCACGCCCTCTCGCCGTCCGGCGTCCGCCACAAGACCCTCCAAATGGGCGGCATCGTCCTCGCCCTGGCCGTGACCGGCCTGCTCGTCCTCGCGCTGCGCCGCCGGGGCGATCCGCGCCGGGCGGCCTGGTGGGCCTGGTGTCCGGCCGTCCCGGTGGAGGGCGTGAACAACGCCCATGTGGACGTCCTCGCGGTCCTCTTCTCCGTCGCCGCGCTGGTCGTGGTGGTGCGGCGGCGGGTGGCGGGCGGAGTGCTGCTCGGTCTGGCGATCGCCGCGAAGCTGCTGCCCGTCCTGCTGGTACCGGGTGCACTGTCCGGCGTACGACGGCCGCGCAGGGCGCTCGCGGTGCTCGCATCCGCAGCCGGCACAGTCGGGGCGCTGTATCTGCCGTACGTCATGCTCTCGAACGGCTTTGTCCTCGGCTATCTGGGCGGCTACACGGAGGAGGAGGGCTACGACGACGCCGGCGCGGGCGGCCGGTACGCATTGTTGCGGCTCGTGCTCCCCGACGCCTGGGCACTGCCCGCCGCCCTGCTGGGCCTGGCGGCGGTCTCCGTGCTCGTCGTGATCCACGGAGATCCCGAACGCCCCTGGCGGGGCGCCCTGGTGACGTTCGGAACGGCGCTCCTCCTGCTGACCCCCGGGTACTCCTGGTACGCGCTGTTGCTCGTCGCCCTGGTGGCGCTCGACGGGCGCTGGGAGTGGCTGGGCGTCGCCCTCGCCGGGGCGGTGGCGTACCTCGCGGGCACCGTGGCCGGGGAGGCCGCCGTGACGGCGGCGTATGGTGCGGCGGCGGCCGCGGTGCTTGCGGGGTGGTGGGCGAGGCGGCGCCCCGGAGCGCGCGGGGCGTGCTCCGGGGCGCAGGTTCACGGGTCGGTCAGCGGCGGGCGACCGTGAAGGCGCACCAGGCCGTCCACGCGGAGGCGGTGTCGCCGTCCTTCACGCGGACGCGCCAGCGGTAGGCACCGTCGCCCAGGGTGCCCTCGGGCATCTGGAGGGCGGCGTCGTGGCTGGTGTCGCTGGCGAGCTGCGGTGCAGCACGGGCTGTCCGGACGCGGTGTCGACCTCGAAGGTCACCTTGCGGCGCGGACCCGGCCGGGCGGGCTCGAGGGTGCCGGGCGGGGCGACGGACTCCAGGGTGGCGGCGAGGGTCGGGCTGCCGATGGTGACGACAAGGCCGCCGACCGGGCCGCCGACCGGGCCGCCGCAGAGCTGGAAGCAGGCGTAGGAGCCGTTGGAGATCCGGGGCGCCTCGGGGGTGGGCAGCAGCCGGTCGTCCCCGGGGGCCGCCGCCGGAGCGGGGCAGGCGGAGGCGGCGGCGAAGGCCAGCGGGGCCGCGACGGCTCCGAGGGCGCAGGCCGCGACGAGGGCGATGGTCGTCCGACGGGTTCCCTTGCGGGGCCGGGGTCGCACCTTCTACCACTCGCGTCCGACACGCAGGTCGACTCCAATCGAAGGCCTCGCCCCGGGCCGTGCGAGAGCAGCGTCGGTGGCATCGGGGCCGACCCGGACCATCAGCTCCTCGCCGGTCACGCCGACCGCCATGTTGCCGGAGTGCAGGAAGGCCAGGCCGCCGAACGTCCGCTTCTCCGTGCCGGCCGGGTCCGCACCCAGATGAGCGCGGATCCGTTCCGCCAGCCCTTCGTCGAACGCCATGGCCGTCCTCACGTTCCGTTCTGCGGCGGACTCAGCCGCCGCTCCAGGTCGCGCAGGTCGTTGACCAGCGAGGAGCACACCTTGCGCCCCGTCAGGGGAGCTGTCGGCCCATGGAGACCGGACGCGTCACCCCGTACGCGGATCCGGGCGAGCGTGCGCCTCCGTCCGGCGCCGGAGTGAAGGTGTACGTCATATGCATCGGCATCGGCCCCGCGACCGACACCGTGTCCAGCAGTAGTGGTGACTCGTACGCGGCCACCCGCTCACACGGCAGCGGGATCACCCGCTCCTCAGTCACGTCGATTCCCGTCCTCTGCCCCGTCTCCCGGACCCGGCCGCCCCACAGTCCCATGGACCCATCCCCGTCGGCGAACGGCAACCGGACCCGTGCGGGAGCCGACGTGTCCGCCCTCTCGCCGGCCGCGACGGCCTGATGGAGACGCTGGGGGCCAGAGGGCACGACCGGGCCGGCTCCACTCCCGCAGGGCAGCCCGCCCGCGCGTCCTGACGAGTGAACCCGCGCGTGTCCTGACGGGCTCAGGACGGTCGTCCCGCACAACGTGGGCAGGAAGGCCCTGAATCGGCGTGAGGACGCGACGAGATGACGACAGTAGTGGTGACCGGCGCGACCGGGAACGTCGGACGACATGTCGTGAGCGAGCTGCGCCGGCGCGGCCTCCCCCACCGCGCGCTCACCCGCAACCCGGAACGAGCCACTGCCGTACTCGGCCCCGGCGCCGACCTTGTGCAAGGCGACTTCACCGATCCCGCATCGCTCCGTGCCGCCTTCGCGGGCGCCGAGCAGGCCTTCCTCAGCTGCGCCAACGATCCGCGGCAGGTCGAGAACGCGGCCAACGCGATCGAGGCCGCAGCCACGGCCGGTGTCCGGCGGGTCATCCTGCTGTCCACGGTCGGAGCCGAGGTCGGCGCCGCCAAGACGTTCGCCGATCAACACGGCCGCATCGAGCACCACCTACGCCGGGCGGGAATCCCCTTCGTGATTCTCCGGTCCGGCTTCCTGATGTCGAACCTCCTCGGCTCACTGCCGACGATCGAGCAGGCCGGGCGGATCTACCTGCCCGCGGACGACGCCCGCGTCGCCATGATCGACCCCCGTGACGTGGCCGCCTGCGCGGTCGCGGTGCTCTCCGGCCAGAGCGGGGACGGAGAGACCCATGTGATCACCGGCCCCGAGGCCATCACCTTCACCGAGGTCGCCCGCCGGCTCTCCACCGCCCTCGGACGGACGGTGGAGTACGTCCCCGTACCCGACGAGGCAGCCCTGGCCGGCATGGTCGACGCGGGCATGCCGCCGTGGCTCGCGGAGGGAGTGGTGGGCATCTTCCAGCTGCTCCGGAAAGGCGCGAACGTCCACACCACCGACTCCGTTCTCCGGCTGACCGGGCAAGACCCACGGCCCGTCGCCGACTTCGCCCGCGACCTCATGGCACCGCTCCTGACGCGGTGACATCGCAGCGGGAGTCGGCCCTCGCGGCACAGTGGATCCCGGTACAGGGGCTCGCCGCTTGACGTGCGTCGACCTCGGCCTCTCCCGTCGCGCTCGCTCAACGGTGTCCAGTCGCGATCGGCTTGCTGAACAACCGACACCGGCCACCCCACCGACACCGGCCACCCCACCGACGCCTTGAACAACCGCCGCCGTAGACGCGCGCAGTTCCCCACGTCCCAGACGCATGGAAGGCCGCTCCCTCAGGCCTCCTCGTACTCGTCGTGGCGGCGCAGCCAGTGGGTCTCCTCGCCCTCCTCGTGACGGCCCAGCGGCGTGCGGTCGAGGAGGCCGTAGTAGGCCATGGCGGGCTCCAGGCCGCGGGCGGTGGTGACGTACGTCCGGTAGACGGTGCCCTCCGACAGCGCGTAGCAGCTCAGCCCCGGGCCCTCGGTGACGTAGCCGAGCACGTCCGTGCCGCACGCCTCCGCCATCTGGCTCACGGTCGCAGGAACCTCGCCCTGCAGGAACGGTCTCAGCTCCTCCTCCGTGTGCTGGAAGCCGAGGTCGCGGTGGAAGTCACCGCCGCCCGCGCAGACCCAGTCGAAGCTCCAGCCCATCCGCTCCCGGTAGGCGAGGAGCTTGTCGACCGGCGCTCGCGAGGAGCAGATCAGCGTCACGTCGCGGGCCTTGAGGTGAACCGCGTTGGGATCGAGGGTGTCCGCGATCGAGGAGCACACCGGGCATCCGGCCTCGTACGGCGGGCCGAACATGAAGTGGTAGACGAGCAGCTGCGAGCACCCCCCGAAGAGGTCCGCGAGCGACGCTTCACCGCCCTCGGTCTCGAAGCGGTACTCCTTCTCGACCCGTACCCAGGGAAGATCCCTCCGCTGCCGCGCGAGCTGGTCGCCGCGCCGCGTGAGTTCCTTCTCCTGCGCGAGCAGCTCCTCTCGGGCTGTCTCGAACTCCTCCTGCGTGCCGACCCTGTGCTCGCGCATCGCCTTTCCCTCCTGTGCGGGAGGAGAACACCCCATCGAGGCGGGCGGTCTCCCGCGGCGGCTGCCTCAGCGCCTGCACCGGCGTACCAGTCCGGCCCTACGTCCACCGTACGCGCGGCGGCGGACCTTCGAGAACAGCTGCGTTGCGGAGTGGAGCCCCTCGACCGCGCCCGGAGCCACCTCCGGAACGGGTCTCACACGGTGACGCCCCGGAGCACGCATGTTCTCCAGGGCATCGCCGACGAACGGGTGTCCGAGGGTCAGGTGCGAACGAGCGCCGCGGCGCCGAAGGAGACGTCGAACCGGTCGCACCAGATGCTGACGCTCGCGTACTTCGACCAGTCGAGGTCCGACGGCAGCGGGTAGTTCTGGTCTCCCTTGTTGCCCCTCAGCCTCGCGAGGTTCACGTACTGTCCGTCGTCGAAGACGTCCCAGCCCGCCTTGCCCTCGCTGACGGGCGCGTCGCTCAGCCAGACACGCACATCTGGGCCACTGCTCGTCTCCAGGCCTTCGAGACGGAGCAAGTGGGTGCCGTCCGCGAGCCGGATGATCTTCACCGTCCCGGTCGTCGCGTGCTCGTGGCTGATGAAGGTGCCCTGCGCGAGGGTGACCGGCCCCGACGGGGAGGGAGCAGCCGACGCGGACTCCTGCATACCCGTCGCCGGAGTCTCCGAGGCCGCGCTCGGGGAGGGCAGCGCCTCGTTCACCGTCTCGTCCACCCACAGGGCCCACGGCCTGAACCACACCAGTCCGGCCGCCACAACCGCCAGAGCCGCGACGGCACCCGCGGCCCACCACTGCTTCCTCGTCACGCTCCCCACGACGCCCCTCCTTCCAAGCCTTCTCACCTTCAACCGCCATCCAAGGTGGTCGAGCCCTCGTCCGACAGCCCTGGCCCGATGACGAAAGGCTTACGTCATCGACGCCGGCTGCGGGGCAGCCGTCAGCAACATCCCGGTCGTCGCCGGCATGGCGACCGCCGGAGTTCTGAAGCGGTGTCGCAAGGGAGGGGCCCCTACGACTGGTACGTACCGCAGCGGAATGGCTGGGCCCCTCGTGCGTACCTCGCCGGAGCGAAGGTGCCTCACCCGCCGACGGACGGCTTACGGTCCGGCGCTCGCTTGCGCCCCGGCCGACGCCGCACGAGCCGCAGCGCTGTCCGCCCCGTGGCACTGGCCGGTCGGGCGCCGGTGTGCTGTCCTGGAAGTGCCTTCAGGGAGGCCCCATGCGTTCCGTCACCGTGGAGAAGCAGCCGCTGCGGCCCGGGGTGTTGATGCCCGCGAGGGATCTGGCGGTGGCGTGGGGCCTGATCGCGGTGATCGCGGTGCTGGCCTGGGTGATCACGCTCGGGCAGGCCCGTGACATGGGGATCGGGCCGGGCACGATGGGGATGACTCTGGGGCTGTTCCTGCCGCTGTGGCTGGCGATGATGGCGGCGATGATGCTGCCCTCGGTGGCTCCGGTGGCGGTGACGTGGGCCAGGGGCATCGCCCGGCAGTCGAGCGGGATGAAGCGTGCGGTGCGGACCACCGAGTTCCTCGGCGGGTACCTGCTGGCGTGGACGGCGTTCGGGCTGCTGGCGTACGGCGGACTGGCGCTCACCGGCGGCCTGGTCGACCGCGACCCGCAGGCCGGGAAGTGGATCGGCGCGACGGCCTTCGCCCTGGCGGGGTTGTACCAGCTGGGGCCGCTGAAGTACGTGTGCCTTCGGCACTGCCGCAGCCCGATGGCCCAGCTGATGCGCTATGCGGGCTTCCGACCGCCGGTGCGCGACCTGCGGGTGGGGCTGCACCACGGCGGGTACTGCGTGGGCTGCTGCTGGGCCCTGATGGTGGTGCTGGTACCGCTCGGGGTGATGAACGTGGCGGCGATGGCCGCGATCGCGGTGGTGATCTTCCTGGAGAAGCTGTGGCGGCGCGGCGCGCTGCTGGCCCGGGTGACGGGCGTGGCGTTCCTGGTACTGGCCGCGCTGGCACCGTTCCAGGACTGGCTGCTGCCGGGACTGACCCCGAGCGGGATGACGACGATGTGATCGGAGGTGGTGCTGCTCGTGCCACATGGCCCGCCGGCTGCCGCAGAAGGCGGCGCTGGCGCTGGCGACACGGAACGGTACCGCGTAGGGGAACGTCACCCGGGCCCGGCTGACGGCGATGGCGGTCCCGGCGAAGATCGCCCCTCCCTGATCGACCAGGGAGAGCAGGGTGCCGACGGCCAGGGCGACCGGGGTGCACGTGGCCGGTGAGGCGTCCGGCAGGACGGTGGCGAGCAGTGGCGGAGGAGACCCCTTACGGCCTCCTCCGTGGTGTGGCGGCGCGGTTCACGCGCGCCCCTTGGGTGCTCCCGCCGCCGGCTCGCTGCTGAAGACGAAGTCGGCCTTCTCGCCGTAGGCCGGTTCGAATTCCAGGCCGAATGCGGACGAGTTTCCGCTGGTACGGCCGATCCCGTACTCGGGGGCGAAGCCGAACATAGCGTTCTTGACCGTCGTCGGCGCGTCGTCGGCGCCGAGCAGCGGCTCGTACGTCAGCCGGGTGTATCCGGCGACGCTCGCAGCCGGCTGCTCACCGTCGGTGAGCGAGACCTCGCCGCGTTCGGTGCCCAGGAATTCGCCGATGAACTGTGCGAGTTCACCCAGCATTCCGCCCTCGCTGCCGGAGAGGATCCGTCCGAGCGCGTCGGCCTGCTGGTCGCTGGCGCCGCTGTCGATGACGACCCCGACCTTCCAGTCGCCGGCCGTCAGGTGGGAGGGGAAGTGGTTGTAGAAGGCGAAGTCGACCCCGGAAAGGTCGATGTCGTCCAACCGCCCGTCGGCGATGTGGAACACCGCCGCGCCCCGGCACTCGGTGTCGCCGTGGGCGTCCCTCGGCTGGGCGTCGACACTGCAACCGCAGATCACGGCACACGAGCAGCCGGCCAGGTACTGCCCTGAGATGGTGTACGTCATGGAATCGGTTTCCTCTCGCTCGAGGACCCCGTCGCCCGGCTGCTCCGGACGACGTCCGGGGGGGTGGGTGGCTCGGTGGTGAGCGGGAGGACTGCATGGTGAGGGACTCCGCTCCGCGGGATCGGTCGGGGAGCGCCGGTACTTCCACGCTAGGCGCGCTCGACGTGACCTGTAAACCGCGCGGAGCTCTCGCCTCGTGTCTCGATCACCAGAACGTCGCCGTACGGCGGATCACGGACGCGCAGCCGTCCAGTGGGGGGCCGAGGGCGTCGTCCACGGCGCCACCGCAGGGCAGCTCAAGCCCCGGGGCGGGTACGGTACGGCGGGCAGGGCCCGCGTGGTGCCACATGGTGCTGCTCCGGATGCAGGGTGTGAGCCGGCTGGCCTCACGACCTCTTCCCCTGGGAAGCGGTGCCCCCGCGGCGCTCGCCAAGACCAGCGCGGTCACGCCGATGGGAGACCGTCAGGCCCGGTCTCCTCATCGCCTCCAGGACCAGGACGCCGAAGACGCAGAGGCGACGGTGGTGCACTTCCGCGGGCCCGGGTAGCCGACGTGGGCACGGGGACCGGGATCGCCGCCCGGGTTCTGCACGAGCGCGCCGCCGAGGCGGTGGGCGTGAACCCGGTTCCGGGATGGCGGCGCAGTTCCGGAGCGAGCTGCCCAGGATGCCGCTCGTGCGCGGGGGACGGCGACCGGCTGCCGCTGGCCGACGCCTCGCCCACCAGCGCAAAGGCGACCACGACGATGCCAAGGACGGCGCCGGCGGGCCGGGTCCCGGCGACCGCCGCCGGGACGACGGCGTCCGTACCCGGCCCGACGCCCTGCGCGACGCCCGCGGGAACGCGCAGCGCAACAGCATCCCGCTGGACAAGACCCACTGCGAGGGCGACCTCGTCGACGTGGCGACGGGGGAAGAGGATCCTGGCACAGACCGACGACGCCGACCTTGAGCAGGGCTCGGCACCGGCGGAGTCGGTCCTGTCTCTGTCCCGGATGGGTAGATCTGCCCATGCGTGGCCCATGCTCCGCGGACGATGCTGATGCCCTGATGCACAGAGAGGAGCGGCAGAGATGTCACGCATCGACGAGGATGCCGCCACCACGGCGGGTCCGATGAAGTACACCGAGGTCAACGGGGTGCGAATCGCCTACGAGGCGACAGGCGGGGGCGGTGTTCCGCTCGTGCTCGTGCACGGCAGTTGGGGGTCGCACCACAACTGGGACGCGGTCGTCCCCGGCCTGGCGGCGGGGTTCCGTGTCGTCACGTACGACCGCAGAGGGCACAGCGACAGCCAGGACGGGACCGGTCAGGGCACGTTCGCGCAGGACGTGGACGATCTCGCCGCGCTGATCGAGCGGCTCGGGCCGGGCCCCGCATGGGTCGCAGGGAACTCAGCGGGCGCGTTCATCACGTTGCGGCTGGCGGCGGCCCGCCCCGAGCTGCTGCGCGGGATCATCGTCCACGAACCGCCGCTGTTCTCCCTGATCCCGCCGGGCAGCCCGGCGGAGGCCGCGTACCAGGCCGTAGAGCGCGGGCCGCTGGCGGAGGTGGAGCACCTGATCGCCGCGGGGGACCGCACGGGCGCGGCGGAGCTGTTCGTGAACGCGGTGGCGCTCGGGCCGGGCAGCTGGGCCGGGATGCCCGAGAACATGCGGCGGACGCTCGTGACGAACGCGCCGACGTACCTCGACGAGCTGCGCTCGCCCGACGCCTGGACCGTCGACGAGACGGCGCTGGCCGGGTACGCCGGGCCGGTGCTGATCACCTCCGGGGACCGCAGCCCGGCCCTCTTCGAACCGGTGCTGACACGACTGGCGCAGCTGCTGCCGCAGGCCGAGCGGCTCGTCTTCCACGGCGCGGGCCACATTCCGCACGTGACGCATCCGGAGACGTACGTGAAGGAGCTCATGGCGTTCACCGCGCGACACGACGCACCCGAAGGCCAGGCCGTCGAGCGCATCGATGTCCAGGCACCCGACGGTACGCCGATCGCGGTGTGGGTCGAGGGTGATGGGCCGCCGCTCGTGATGGTGCACGGTTCTCTGCAGGACCACACGATCTCCGCGGCGCTCGTGGCGGAGCTGCGCAAGGACGTCACCACGTACGCCATGGACCGCAGGGGCTTCGGCGCCAGCGGTGACAGCGACGACACCTACACGATCGAGCGGGAGTTCGATGACGTGGCGGCGGTGGTCGATGCGGTCGCTGCGCGTGTCGGCGGGCCGGTGGCGCTCTGGGGCCACTCGTACGGGGCGAGCCTCGCCATGGGCGCGGCCACGCTCACGGACGACGTGGCTCGCCTGATCCTGTACGAGCCGAGTCTCGGCCTGGTCTACCCCGAGGGGTGGATCACGAGGGTCGAGCAGGCGCTCGCCGAGGGCGACGACGAGGCTGCGATCGTTCTGGCGTTCCGGGATGTTCTCGGGTTCACGGACGGACAGATCGATGCGATGCGGTCCGGCCCGGAGTGGGCGCCCCGGGTGGCCGTGGCACCCACTGTGGCCCGGGAGGCGCGGGCCGAGGAGAGCTGGGTCTACCGGCCCGGGCGGTTCGACGGGGTCGCGGCGGAGACGACGCTGCTCTCGGGGTCCGAGAGCCCCCTGTCGCTGAAGCAGGCGACGGGTACGGCGGCGGCAGCGATCCCGGGAGCCCGTGTGCACGTCCTCGTGGGACACGCGCACATCGCGCACCGGACCGACCCCGCAATGGTGGCGGGGCTCGTCCGGAAGCTCATCGCCCTGTGACCAGGGCTGTTCACCCGCGCAGCAGGTCGTGTTCCATGGCGAAGAGCGCGGCCGCAGCGCGAGTGGAGCAGCCGATCTTGTCGTAGATGTGCTGGACGTGGTGCTCGGCGGTGCGGCGCGAGATGACGAGTCGACTCGCGATCTCCTTGTTGGACAGGCCGCGGGCCAGCAGCCGGATGACGTCGGCCTCCCGCTCGGTCAGTCCGGCGGGCAGCCCGGGCCTGAGGCGCCCCGGCGTCTGCCCGGCAGCGGTGACGACTGCGCTCACGCAGTCGGCGTCGAGGCGGCCGACGGCCGCTTCCCGGGCCAGCAGGTCCGCCGCCTCGGCCGGACTGCGGGCGGGCCGGTGAGGGCGATCCTGCGTGGCGCTCTGGAACGTGTCGGCGACAGCGAGCACCCGGGCCGGCAGCTGAAGTGCCGACCTGGTGAGTCCGTGGTGGTAGCCGCTACCGTCCAGGCGTTCGTGATGGAGGCCCGCCGTTCGCCCCAGCGGTTCGAGGACGGGCGAGCAGGCCAGGATCCGCTCGGTGTGGTACGGATGCAGCCGGATCTGCTCGTGGTCGCGCCTGGTCAGCGGACCGGTCTTGTCCCAGATCCCGCTGGAGACGCCGACGCGGCCCAGGTCGTGCAGGAGGGCGGCCACCCGCAGGTCGGCGACGGCACGATCGGGAAGGCCCAGCGTCCGGGCCGCCCGGCCGGCCAGCTCGGCCACCCCGGCCGAATGCCCCAGGGTGTATGAGGCCTTGAGATCGACCATGTCCGCGAATGCCCGCGCCACCCGGTCCAACTCCTCGTGGGCGATGTACCGCACGGGCGACGGCTCGACCGCCAGGACGGCCGCCCACGGGTCCCCGGCATCGATCTCTGCGAGCAACCCGGCACCACGACGCCGGAAGACGTCGGCGACCGACGGGTCGAACCATCCCCCGGCACGCCGCTCCACCATGGCCAAGGCGGCGTCCGACCCGCCCGCGTGGTGGAACAGAACGGCCTGGGTGGCGACTTCACCGATCCGCGCCGGCAGCGAGATCTCCTCCTTCGCCAGCCGTCGCGGCGCCCCTCTGCCGTCCCACCGCTCGAACTGCTGGTACAGGCAGTTCTCCACCTCCTGCCCCAGCTCCAGCCGCCGTGCGAGCAGCGAGCCGGCCTCACAGACGGACTGAAAGATCATCCTTCCGTGCCGCAGGTCGCCCACCGCACCCCGTACGACCAGGGCCGGCCTGCGCAGCCCCGTCCCCCGCCCCGTGCCGAGCGTCAGTGCCAGCACCTCCTCGGCGCGGCCGAAGTCCGCCTGCTCGGCGGCCGATCGTGACACCAACTCGTCGCCCCCGTACAGACGAGCCTCGACGGACGCGGTGGCGGTACAGCCGAGATGCTTCAGCAGCGAGGCCAGGTAGACGTCCCGGACCTGCTCCTCGGGCAGCCGCAGCGCCCGCGCGAGACCGGTCGCCAGCAGGCACGAGCGGACCGCCTTCTCCGGCGGCTGCCCCATCCCCAGATCGGTGGCAACCGACAGGGCGGCCAGCAGGTCGGCCAGACGAAGCCGGTCCCGCATCGGCACTCCTCAGTCCCCAGGCCCACGATCATTTTCCCACCGGGCCCGGCCGGGCGCCCCGCGGGCGCTTCGGTCGTCTCCTCGCGGTGGCCGAGGGAGCGACCGGGGGCGCCCCGGCCGTCCCGGGGTGGTCACGGCTGATGTCGTCGAGGTGGTGGGCAGCCGAGCGCCTCACGTACTCGGACGACGCGCGGTCGGCGCCGGCCGTCCTGAGGCCGCCCGGCCGCGAAGGCGTGCCGCTCTCCGTCGTGGCCCGAACCGAGCGACCCGGCCGGGTAGCTCGGCCGCGCCACGCACACCGGCCTCGGTCGGGTCTCCACGTTCGCCGAGCATCACACGACTGAACTCGAAGACAGCACGAAGGTCCACTGCGTCCCCGACGTCTCACGCGGACACCTCCGCCAACTGGGCACGCTCTGCCGCCAGTTGAAGGTCACGAGCTGACACGTGACGCACACGGCGCAACCGCTCCTCCTCTCCGAGCCCCGACCTGGGCGTCACCGGCTCGTCGCGGGTGGACTGGGTGAGGTCGTCGCGGCGGACGCGGAGTCGGTCGCCCCTGGCTGGGGTGACCGTCCACATCACCGGAGCGTCGGGGAGGCGGTGGCCGGAGCGGTCGCTGCGGGCGCTGGGTGCCCTCGCCGAGGCCCTGCCGACCGCGCATGTGGCGGGTCTGGTGCACCGGGACGTGAAACCGGGCAGCGTCCGCTCGGCGCCGACAGGCCCGCCTGATCGGCTTCGGGAGCGCGGGGCCGTCGGAAGCCACGGCGCTCACCGCGGACGGCTCCGTCGTCGGCTCCCCCCGGATGCCCTTCCCCCGAACGGGCGCGGGGTAGGGAGGTGGGGCCGGTGAGCGATGTGGCCGAAGGCCTCGCAGGGCCGCCCGTCGCTCGCAGAGGTCGGCGAGGCCACGGTTCGATGCGCACGGCCGGCACCCTCCGGGTGTTCCCGCACTCGTCGCCCCGGCGCGCGACCCGGGTCTCGACCTGCAGGTTCCGGTGCGGACCGAAACGCGAGGCCGGGCGGACCGCCCGCCCGGAGCGTGCCGCGGAAGCCTGCTGGGGCGTCATCGATGACCGTCGTACGGCGGCAAGTGGCAGGTGGAGACCAGGGCCTTCACCCCTCCAGTACTTGATGGCCGGTACTCAACCGCCGCCATCGGGTACCGATTGGCGGGCGGCGTTCCCGAGGGTGGTTGCGCTGGGTGCGACCGTGTCCCCACCGCTCCATCGGGCGAGCGTTACTGAGGTGACGTCAGTTGCTCGTCTCTTCTTCGGTGCGTGCGCAGGTGACTGTTCCGACGATCGCCCGTAGCGCTTGGACCACCGTGGGCCAGGCAGCCGAGTCCGGGTCCATGACATCGAAGTGGCTGCCGCCGGCTACCGGGCGGAGCGTCGCTCCGACCGCATCTGCGTAGCGACGGGCCACCGCAAGAGGCAAGGCCTCGTCGGCGGTGCCGTGAACGAGGACCGTGCGGCCGGCCGGGGTTCCGAGGGCCGCGGGGTCGGCTGCGGCGTAGCGGTCCGGGACCTCGGTGCGCCCGCCGCCGAGGAAGGCGGCGACCGCGCCCCGGCCGCTGCCGAGTTCGTCGGCGAAGGCGACGTCGGCAGTGGGGGCGAGGGCCAGGACACCGAGGATCCCGGGTGGGGTGTCCGTGCGGCCTGGGGCCCCGTTGGGCAGGCGGTGGCGGGCAGCGGCCCAGAGGGCGAGGTGGCCGCCGGCGGAGTGGCCGGCGTACGCGACGCGCGACGGGTCGATCCGGCCGGGCGCTGCCTCGGATGCGAGGTACGGCAGTTGGTCAACGGCTCGGGCGGTGTCGGTGAGGGTGGTCGGCCAGCCGCCGCCGGCGCCCACGCGGCGGTACTCGACACTGGCGACCGCGCAGCCCGTTTCCCGTCCGCCGACTGCCTGCTGCGCGACGTGGACTTCGCCGGCGCGACCCTGACGGGTGTCACCTTCCCGGGAACGCCCCTGGACCAGGTCGACTTCACCAAGGCCACCCTCGCCCGGGTCGACCTGCGCGAGGCGACCGCACTGGGCATCACCTCCGGCATCGAAGCACTCAATGGCGCCACCATCAGCACCTCCAGCTCTTCGACCTCGCACCCGCCTCGCCCGGCACATCGGCCTCACCGTGCAGGACAGCTGATTCGGCGACGCGCTGCGGGCAGAGTGCGGCGGCATTCGGTCCAACGACCTGGGGCCGTCCCGGAGCGCACAAATTGAGGCCGGGGCAGCGGCGGTTCCGCCGTCGTCCCAGCCTTGCGCCCCTCGGATCAGCCGATGGCCCAAGCAAGTGCCTGGTCGCGTGGCGTGAGGGGGAAGGTCTTCGTCGCGCCGGGGGTCATCCAGCCGAAGAGCGACGTCACGTGGGCCATCCAGTCGATGCCGGTGACCAGGACGATGCGTTTCCAAGCGCGCAGGCGCTCGACGCCGACCTTGCCGTCTTCCCAGAGCGCCCCACCGCTCATGCCGTCGAAGTCACCTACGAAGAGGAGGAAGCGGACTTCGCCCGCTGTGGCTGCTTCGGTGAGCGCGGGCAGGACAGTGTCCCGGTAGTCCTCGGCGGAGATCTTCCCGGACGCCTCGAATCCGACGACGCCGTTCGGCGGGTCTTCGAGCTGACTGATCACATGGTCCCCCGACGGGTGGGGGCGGCTTCCGTCCTGTCCCGAGCCCTTCCGCCTCGCTCCGGGACGACCGCCCCTGCCCGCCGGGACCTCCCTCTTCGACGACGGGCTGCCGACGCGAGACGACCGAGGCCGTGTACGGGCAACTGGACCGGATCTCCCTCCTGCAGACCGACAAGCCCTCCACCCCGCGGGTGACCGGGTCGTAGACCGCGTAGAGGCAGGTGGCGGTGACCGGCGCGCCTGGCTCGCCCGCGACGGAGGCGGCGACCTTGTCGAGGCAGGTGGGCAGCTCCTCCGACGCAAAGTCCCGCATCGCGAGCGCCAGCGAGAACTGGGCTCCTTCTGGAGGACCAAGGGGGCTTGGGCACGAGTCGCATCAGTTCGGAAGCCTCGTCCTGAGCGAGGCGCGCGCCGGCCGTACGGCGCGAAGCCTTCGTGCTCGCCTGCGGTGTGATCCGTGAACCGGACTGCGAGAGATCAGGGCCCTGGGAGGTGGCCTGCTGAGCACCCGCCGGTGTCGTACTCGCCGAAGAGCTCGGCTTCTTCCAGAGCGGTGAAGTCCGTTGTCCGGTGGGGGCGTCGCCTTCTCCGGCGTCCGTCCTGGCCGCCGCCGGGATCACGACCTACCGAGCGGGCAGCGGCCGTCAATGTGCGGGCGGCTGCATCCAGGCGTCCGGGCCTGGGTCGCCGCCTTCGGCCCGGACCGCCAGCCGGCCGACGTAGTGCTGCCAGCCCTCGGCGTGCGCGGCGCAGGCTTCGGGAGACGGGAGTCCGCTGTGGACGAGCCGCAGCAGTGTGCCGCCGACGGCGGGTTCCAGGGTGATCTCCACGGTGCTGGAGCCGGGCGGGACGGGCATGGGGCCGCTCTCCCAGCCCCAGGTGAAGACGAGCCGCTTGGGCGGGTCGATGGCGATGAAGCGGCCGGTGGCGGTGTTCTCGCCGGTGACCCGGGTGCGGTAGGAACCGCCGGGCTCGAATGAGAAGGTGCCGTCGGCACCCATCCAGGACAGCCACTTCTCGCGGTCGGTGAAGAACGCGAAGACGGTCTCGGGGCGGGCTGCGATGTGCCGCTCCACGACCACGGTGCCGACGGGCTTCGAGGGGGTCGTCATGAGGGGGTCTGGTTCCGTTCGGCTTCTTCGGCGAGCCGGGCCAGGGTGTCGAGTTTCGTGGCCCACATGGCCTGAAGGTACTCGGCGAGCGGGCCCAGCGCCGCCCGGTCGGCCCGGTAGAACCGCTTGGTCCCCTCCTTGCGCAGCGTCACCAGGCCGGTGTCGCGCAGCACCTTGAGGTGCTGGGAGACGGCGCCGAAGGTGACCTCGAAGCAGCCGGCGATGTCGCCCGCGGACAGCTCGTCGTCCCAGATCAGCCGAAGGATCTCGCGCCGCCTGGGTTCGGCTATCACCTGTACCGCGTCCACGCTCCGAATTTTAGTCCAGGCTTCAGCTTGTCGCCCATGAGGGGCTTATTTTAGTCTTGACTCAAATAAATCCCCCACGGGTCCCACCGGCACCACCAGGAGCACGCCATGACCGCCGTCACCTACGAGACCGACATCGCCGCCGACCGCTCCCGCGTCCTGGAGGCGCTCGACACCCACGACGGGCTCACCGGCTGGTGGACCGACGACGTCAACCGCAAGGGCGAGGTCCTGTTCTTCAACTTCCCCGGCGTCCCCGAGCCCTTCCGGCTCCACCGCGACCGGGCCGACGAGGACCGCGTCGTGTGGGTGAACGCGGGCGCCTTCCCGCCCCACTGGGCGGGCACCACCATCACCTGGGAGCTGACCGGGACCCCCGAGGGCACCCGTGTGGCCTTCTCCCACTCCGGCTTCCCGGCCGGCGAGGCCGAGATCCCGATGATCACCGAGACCTGGGGCATCCTCATGACCCGACTCAAGGACTACGCCGAGACGGGCATCCCGAACCCGTTCTTCACCGTCTGAGGGGCCCACGATGCAGGTCGACGTCCTGACCGAGACCGTGATCACCGTCCCGTGCGAGCGGGTCGCCGCCTACGCGGCCGACCCCTCGCACGCGCCGGAGCGAACATCGCGTCGGTCGAGTGGCAGACCCCACCCCCCGTCGTGATCGGGTCGCGGATGGCGTTCGTCGCCGGCTTCCTCGGCCGACGTCTGGCCTACACGTACGAGGTCACCGCGTACGAGCCGGGGCGCCGCCTGGTCATGGGGACCGCCGAAGGCCCCTTCCCCATGGAGACCACGTACACCTGGGAGCCCTGCGGGAGGGCCTGGAACCACACCCGCATGACCCTGCGCAACAGGGGCGAGCCCAGCGGCTTCGCCTCCCTCGCGGCACCCGTCGTGGCAGCGGCCATGCGGCGCGCCCAGCGCAAGGACCTCGCGCGGCTCAAGGCCCTGCTCGAGGAGCGCACCGCAGCTTCGGAGTGATGTCCGGATCGTGCACCCGGCTGCTCGCGGCCGGTCTCGGCGACTGCCTCCGCCGCCTCGCGCCCCGGGCGTGCGAGGCCCTCGACCGAGCTGGCGCACTCCGGCTCGATCGGCACGGGCTATTTCGGCGGAAGGGTCTCTGCAAAGGCGATCGACTCCGTCACCCAGTGCCGCAGGACGGAGTCCTCCGCGAGCCCCGGGCCCGAGACCGTCACCCAACCGCGCATCGGACGGCCGGTGAAGTCCATGGGCCGGGCTTCGGGCCGGGCGAGCGCCTCCTCACTCCGGTCCGTGCCCACCCGGGCGATGAGCTCGTCGCCCACCACGCCCACGGTCATGTTGCCGCCCAGCAGGAAGGACAGCCCGCCGAACATCCGCTTCTCGGTGATGTCCGGCCTTTCGCCGAGCTGCTCCCTGATCCGCTGGGCCAGGCCTTCGTCGTACGTCATGCGCCCACTGTCCCGCAGGGGGTCGTGATCCGCCCGACGGAGCGCCGGTACCGAAAAGAACGGAGCGCCGGTACCGAAAAGAGGTGTCCCCTCTCCCCGTACCCTCGCCCACCCTCCGGCGGTGTGCCCGCCCGACAGGTCTCTCAGCAGCACGGGTGCCGGGCCGGCCGCGGTCGGCGTCGGGTCACCACTGGGGGATGAGCGGCGCGTCCGGTTCGTGCTGCCGCCAGGCGTCGACGAGACGGGCAAGGCGGTTGGGGGCGGCGATGCCGTACATGGTTGCGATCTTGCCGTTGATGATGTCGAACATCGTGGAGCCGACGACCTGGTCGCCGACCACGAAGAGGATCGCCGGGGCCCCGTTGACGAGCGCGTAGTGGATGGCAGGAGCGCCGCCGGCCAGTCGCCTCTTCGCGGGTGAGGGCTTGAAGCCGGCCCGCACGACGGCGGCGATGCGCTGCGGAGTGTCGTACCGCAGCAGCGTCGTGGCCAGACCGCCGGCGCCGTCGGAGCTCGCGGTCGCGTCGTCGGTGAGCAGCGCCACCAGCCGTTCGGTGCTGCCCGAGGAGGCAGCGGCGAGGAATTCCTCGATGATCCTGCGGGCGGACGCTGGGTCGACTTCGCCGCCGCCGCGGCGCGCGGCGGTGATGCGGCGCCGGGCCCGGTGGAGGTGCTGCTGGCTCGCGGACTCGGTGATGTCGAGGATCTCGGCGATCTCGGCGTGGCTGTAGGAGAACGCTTCGCGCAGGACGTAGACGGCCCGCTCGAGGGGTGACAGACGCTCCATGAGAGTGAGCACGGCCAGGGAGACCGATTCACGCTGCTCGAAGGTGTCGGCAGGGCCGAGCATGGGGTCGCCGTCGAGAAGCGGTTCGGGCAGCCAGGCACCGGCGGTGCGTTCGCGGCGGGCCTGTGCGGAGCGGAGGCGGTCGAGGCACAGGTTGGTGACGACCTTGGTCAGCCATGCCTCCGGCACGTTGATCCGCTGCCGGTCGGCGGCCTGCCAGTGCAGGAAGGCGTCCTGCACGGCGTCCTCGGCGTCGGCGGCGGAGCCGAGCAGCCGGTACGCCAGCGAGGCCAGCCGGCTCCGACTGGCCTCGAACCGACCGGTGTCGAAGCGATCAGTTGCGGTGGTGTCCACGCGGACACCCTAAGCGGGCTACGCCACCGCCGCGGCGGCGGACCGATCAGGAGCGGCGGTGAGGCGGTGCTTGCGCCTGGGCAGGCCGAAGGTCGGGTGCGAGGTGGTCCACAGCGACATCCTCAGGATGACCGCCTTGATCCGCGCGGCCTTCCGGCCGCCCAGGTACGTGGGCTTCGCCTGCGCGTGGTCGTCGACCATCTGCAGGATCCCGTCCCGCCGCCCGAGACTGATGTGGTTGCCCACGTGCTCCAGCTTGGTGTTCGCGATCTTGCGGCCGGTCAGGCGTCCCGCGATCGCGGCCGTGGCCTGCATGCCGGTGTAGCCGGCCGAAGCGCACGACATCGGCAACGGGCGGCCGTTGTCGCCGACGGCGTAGGCGCTGTCGCCCACGGCGTAGACGTTCGGGTGCGAGACCGACCGCATGGTGCGATCGACGACGATCCGACCGCTCTCCGTGACCTCCAGCCCGCTGACGGCGGCGATGGGGCTGACCGCGAACCCGGCCGTCCACACGGTCGCGTCGGACGCCAGGACGGTCCCGTCGGCGCACAGCACCCGCGTCGCTTCGACGGCCTCGACGCCGGTGTACTCCAGGACGGTGATGCCCAGCCGGTCGCAGGCCCGGCGCAGGTGGCTGCGGGCTCCGGCGGAGAGCGTGGCGCCCAGCTCACCGCGGGCGACCAGCGTCACCGAGAGGCCCGGCCGGGATTCGGCGATCTCGGTGGCGGTCTCGATGCCGGTCAACCCGTCGCCGACGACCAGCACACCCCCGCCTTCGCCCCGCCGGTCCAGGCTGTCCAGGCGCTCGCGCAGCCGCAGCGCCGAGGGCCGGGTGGCGACGTCGAAGGCGTGCTCGGCCACGCCGGGGAGCCGGTGGTCGTCGCCGTGGCTGCCGAGCGCGTAGAGAAGCGTGTCGTAGCCGAGCTCGCCGCCGCCGTCGCCGTCGGCCACGGCGACGACCTGGCGCTCGGGGTCGACAGCGGTGACACGGGCCAGACGCAGCCGGATCTCCGTGCCCGCAAAGACGTCGGCGAGCCGCGGAGCCTCGATCTCCTGTCCGGCCGCGAGCTGGTGCAGCCGCAGCCGCTGGACGAAGTCCGGCTCGGCATTGACCACAATGATCTCGGTGTCCGCCGGGGACAGCCGGCGGGCCAGGGTCCCGGCCACATAGGCCCCGGCATAGCCGGCGCCGAGGACGACGATGCGGTGCTTCATGTCATTCTCCTGTCGGTTCGCTTGCCTCCGGCGGATTGAGCGGGACAGCGACCCGATCCCTGACAGAAATCGAATGTGATGTGGGCCACATGGCGATAGGGTCATGGCGAAGCCGGCTCCCCGGAGGTTGCCCTCCTGCCGACGCAGCCCGGAACGGCAGCCGGCCGACGGAGAGGGCACGGCCCGGGCCGGTCTGCGGCCACGAGCGACGACAGCTCCTCAAATGCGCTGCCAGGCAGCGCATTTCGGCTATTCCTTGATGCGGTACTGGCGTACCCTTAACACCTGGTGTGCCGGGAAGTCTGGTCGGCGGTCAGGTACGCACGGGCACGTCCGTGCGCCGGCCCTCGCCCGAAAGGCATCCCTCATGACCGCCATACGGCAGCCTGCCGCGTCGGCTCCGAGCCCGGGGTCCACCGCCCGTCGCGGACCGCGCCGCTCGGTCCTCTTCTTCGCATTCGCCTTCGCCGTGATCGCCGACCCCGTCTCCTCCGTTGCCTACGCCATCGAGGCCGCGCTGCGGGCGCTGCACGGGGACCTCGCCCTGCTCCTGCCGACCATGTCCCTGGTGGTGGGCCTTGTGGTGGTCGTGACCGCGAACTACTGGCAGCTCGTGCGCCGGTTCCCCAAGGGTGGGGGTGCGGCGGCCGCCGCCGGGCGGGCGTTCGGGGCGCGCTGGACCTTCGTGCCGATCGGCGCGCTCGTCGTCGACTTCGTCCTGACCATCGGGATCTCCATCGCGGCCGCCGCCAGCGCCGTGATCGCCCTCTTCCCGGGCCTCGCCGGCTGGCGGATCCCGCTCGCCCTGGTCCTGCTGCTCGTGGTGGCCGGGCTGACCTGGTTCGGGCACGGCGGACGTCTGCTGTTCGCCGTGATGACCGTGCTCTTCGTGCTGGTGTCCGTGGCGGTCCTCGTGCAGGGCTTCGTCAACCCGCACAGCACGGGTGCGGCGCCCGCCTCCACCGACCCGGGTCGCTCGGCGGCGCTCGCCGTGGTCCTCGCCTTCCCCGTGGCCATGGCCCTGGCCACCGGAGTCGAGGCCCCCTCCACCGCCATCGCTCAGCTCGGCCAGCTCGACGACACCCACCGCCGCCGCTTCGGGCGCGGCACACTCGCCCTGGTGGTGGTCATCGTCGGCGGGCTCACCCTCGGGCTGACCGCGCTCGCCGTGCGCCTGCACATCGGCATCCCCGGCGAAGACTCCACCCAGATCGCGGACATCGCCCAGGCTGCCACAGGATCCGGCTGGCTCTACGGAGCGTTCCAGCTCACCAGCTCCCTGCTCCTCCTGGCCGCCGCCAGCTCCTCCTTCCAGGCCGGTCCCGGCCTGCTCAAAGCGCTGGCCGGGACCGCGGACCGACCCGGCGTACTCCCGTCGTTCCTCGGCCGGGTCAACCGGCACCACGCCCCGTACTGGTCCGTGGTGGTCTACCTGGCGGCGGCCGCCGTGATCATCGCGGCCTCAGCCGGCGAGGAGCAGGAGCTGGTGCTCTTCTACGCGGTTGCCGTGTTTGTCAGCTTCCTCGTCGGCCTGCTGGCCATGGCCAGCTTCGCCCGCGCCGAGTCCAAGCCCGCCCTGGCCTGGGTCAATGGGCTGGCCGCCGCGGCGGTGGCCTTCACGCTCGCGGTGAATCTGCTCCGCGGCTGGCCCGTCCTCTCCCTCGCCGCCACGCTCCTCATCGCCGGGGTGTTCTACCTCCGCTGGGTCCGGGCCGGCCGCCCCTCCGGCATCGAGGACATCGAGGCCCGCGCCGAGGCGGCCTGACGACCGGCGGGGCGTCGCGCAGTCCGGTTCGAGCCCGCGGCGGAGTGCTGCGACCCGGCAGTTCGACGGGTGATCAGTTCCAGCAGGCGGAGAACGGCCGGGTCCGCCTCCGGGCGCCGTACGGCGACCACGGTCGGCTGCAGGTACGTCGACTCACCCCGCAGCCGGACGAAGGTGACGCCGGGATGAGGAAGTCCCGCAGCCGTTCGGGCAGGAGGCTGACGCACAGTCCTGAGGCGACGTAGCTGAACAGGCCGGTGAGATCGTCGGCCTCTGCGCGGGCGCGGGGTGTGAAGCCCGCCTGATGGCAGGAGAGTTGGGCCTACTGGACCGCGGGCGACGACCGGCTTCGTAAGCGATCTCCGCGTCCGGGGCCGCCTGTAGGCTGACCCGAGCGAAGACGACCTGCGTGCGGAGGGCCCATGACCGACCTCGTCCGCGGGACGCCCCGGCTGGTGCGCGCCATCAACGACCGGGCCGCGCTCCATCTTCTGCTCCGTCGGGGCCCGCTCACCCGCCCCGAGATCAGCAAGCTCACCGGCCTCTCCAAGCCCACCGTCTCCCAGGTCCTCGCGCGTCTCGAGGTGGCCGGTCTGGTCGTCACCAACGGTGTCAGGACCGGACTGCCCGGCCGTGTCCCGGAGACGTACCGGATCGCACCGACCTCGGCGTACGTCGCGGCTGTCGACGTCACCCCGGAGTGGATGGCCGTCCGGACCGCCGACATCACCGGGACGGTCCTCGGCGAGACCGAGGTCCCCACGCCGACCACGAAGGAACCGGGGGTGCTGCTCGGCGCTCTGCGTACGGCTCTGGCCGGCCTGCCCACCCCGGAGCCGCCGCGACGCGTCGTCATCGGTGTGCAGGGAGCCATCGACCCGACGACCGGCCGGATCGAGTACGCCAGCGAGGAGGACATGGCCGGCTGGCTGATCCCCGACGTCGAGCGCGTCCTCAGCGAGGGTCTTGGCCTCCAGGCCGTCGTCGAGAACGACGTGAACCTCGCCGCCGTCGCCGAGCAGGCCCACGCGGCCGCCGACTGCCCCGACTTCGTGCTGCTCTGGGCCGACGAGGGACTCGGCGCCGCGCTCGTCATCGGCGGGCGCCTGCACCGAGGCTTCTTCGGCGGCGCGGGAGAGGTCGGCTATCTGCCGCTCCCCGGCGCGGCCACCGCCCGCGACGCCGGCCACTACGGCTGCCACGGCTATCAGGAGCTGGCGGGCGGCGACGCGGTACTCGACCTGCTGCGCTCCTACGGGGTGCCGGGCACCGACTTCCCGGACGCGGTCGTGGAGGCCGTACGGCTGGCCACCGAGGGCTCGGGCCGGGCGGCCGAGGCGGCGGAGGCGGGCCTGCGTGTGGTGGCGGCACGGCTCGCGATGGGCCTGGCGTCCATCGTGACGGTCCTCGACCCGGGGCTCGTGGTGCTTGCGGGCCGGCTGAGCGCGGCGGGCGGCGAGCACCTGCGCGCACTCGTCGCCCGGGAACTGCGTGTCCTCTCCCACTCCCGCGCACCGATCCGGCTCTCGGCGGTGGAGGGGAACCCGGTGCTGAGCGGTGCCCTCGAACTGGCGCTGGCGGCGGCCCGCGAGGAGGTCTTCGGCGCGACGGTGCCGGCCGCGGTGGAGGGGTGACTCCCGCGGGGCCGGCCCGGTCGCGCCGTCTCAGCGGGTGACAGTGATATTGGTGAGCCCCCAGGTCGCACGGGTCACGGTGTTGCCGGCGTGCACGACGTTCGATTGCCGGAACACTGCGACGTCGACGTGATCTTGATGGCGCAGGAGCCGACCCCGCCGAGGTCGGAGCGGTTGTCACGCCAGACGTTGCCACAGCCGTTCTGGAAGGACGGCGTGGTGGAGGGGTTGTGGGTCTCGTAGCCGTTGGCGAAGGTTCCGGGCAAGGCGAACGTAGGCGCAGGCGGCCTCCCATTCGAGCCGGACCCGGGAGATCGTGTGGGTGGCGCCGAGGTCGACGGTGATCCACTGCGGGTCGACGCCCTCCTCGCCGGCCCAGCGGGTTGCGGTGTCCCCGTGGATGGCCAGGGCCGGTTCGAAGCCTGAGGCCTCGACGGAGGAGGCGGCCGCCGTGCGCACCGGGGTGCCGCCCCCGCCGGACGCGGTCATGAAGGAGAGCGTGCTGCTCGGTCCGGAGGTGTTTCCTGCGGCGTCACGAGTGCGGACGGCGTAGGAGTACGCCGTGGACGCGGAAAGACCCGAGTCGGTGTACGAGGTCCCGGTCGCGGTCCGGACGAGCGAGCCGCCCCGGAACACGTCGTACGTGGGGAACAGGGATGGGGCGGCGTCGGTGCGGGTGGCGTTCACGCCGGCGTTCGGTGGGGCGCTGTAGTCCGCGTTCTCGTTGCCGGCCCAGTCCGGGATGGTGGTCCCGCCCTGGACGAGGTGCTGGTACGCCGACGGGTTCGAGGCCGCGCTGCCGAACTGGTAGACGCGCTGCTTGTCGGGGTAGTACGGCTGGAAGGCGCCGCCGGCGGTGGTCTGCTTGCTCATATCGTTGCAGAAGAAGAGGTTCTGCGGGCCGGTAGCCCCGGACCGCTTCACGGCCTTGGGGCCGGCGCCCCACCAGATGGGCCACCAGGTCGAGCTGCCGGGTCCGCCGCCGCCCTTCTCACCGCAGTTGGCTCGGCAGTTCTGCGAGGAGTTGGCGTGGCCGACCGCGACCTTGTTGTTCTCGAAGAGGTTGCGGAGTTCCCAGCCGCCGTGGAGGTTCAGGTCGCTGTCGAAGTCGTTGCCGATGGCGACGTTGTTCGACGCTGACCACTGGAAGGTGAAGTGGCGCAGGTTCCGACTGGTGTTGTACGCGGAGAGGGAGTCCCAGACGCGTGAGCCGCCGAAGTGTCCGTTGCCGCCCTTGCCCTTGTTCCAGGAGCGCTCGAAGGAGGACTCCTGGACCTGGATGTTCTTGGCGCTCTGGGTGACGACGACGTGCGAGCCGGTCAGTTTGGTGCCGACGCGCCGGATCCAGACGTTCGCCGCCCACTTGAGGGCGATGCCGTGCTGCTGGTACTCGGGGGCGATGTTGACGAAGTTGGCCTTGGCGTCGGCCTCGGTGACGCTGTAAGTACGCCGCCGAGCTTCGGCATGCCGTCGAGTTCCTGGGTGATGCTCAGGTCCTCGATGCCGACGCCCTGCACGACCTTGAGGGGGGTGACCCGGCTCGGTCAGACCGTGCCGCCGATGGCGGCGGAGCCGTCCGAGGTCGAGTTCAGGGGGAGGTCGTACTCGAGCGGCTTGTCGAGGGTGACGTTCCTGTTGGTGGTGTCCACGGCCGCGATCTGGAAGATCTGCCGGCGCATGTGGAGGTTGGTGTAGGCCGACGCGTCCGTGACGGTCTGCTGCTGGTAGAACTTCGTGGTGTTGGCCGCCCCGACCCAGAGGTAGCCGCCGGTCCTGAACCGGCGGCTCCGCCCCGGGTTCCGGCCTTGCTCCAGTCGGGGGGTCCGGCGACGGGGGCGCGGCGGTTCGCGCTGGTCAGGTCCGGGAGGGCGGCGGTGGCGCCGGTCGTGGCGGCGGCTTGGGCGAGTGTCGTGGTGGCGGCGGCCGGGGTGGGTGTCGCGGTGGCCGCCACAGGTGACGGAATGCGGCGAATCCGCCGAGGGCGATGGCGGCCACGACGGCTGCCGCCAGGGGGCCTCTTGCGGTGGACATCGGCAGTCCTTGGGATCGATGGGGGGAGGTGCCGGTCGACGCATCACGTTCGTTAGGAATATTTCCTAACTATGACTGGAAGGGTAGGGACGCCCGGGTGGTCACGCAAGACCCGAGGGCCGGAACCGTCGCGAAGGAGTGCGCAGATCAGTCCACGCGCTCTCAACGCCCCGTCAACTCCCGTTCTCAAAACTGGTCTTGCGCGGTGACCGAACGCCTGCGTACCGTCGACGCCCATCGGCGGGGTTAGGCAGCCTTCCTAACTGCCGCTCACCCCCCTGTGCCCGCACGCTCCGGCGGGCAGCGCGCCCACCGCTCACCGCTCCACCCACTCCCCGATCGGAAGGCACCCCCATGCGCGAAAACAGAAGGCTCTGGCAGGCGATCGCCGCCACCGGCCTCACCGGCGGCCTCGTCGCGGGCTTCGTCCAGCTCACCCCTGCCTCCGCCGTCGGCACGAACCTGGCCCTCGGCAAGACGGTGACGACCTCCTCGATCGAGGGCGCCGGCTTCGAGGGTGCCAAGGCCGTCGACGGCTCCACCGCCACCCGCTGGGCCAGCGTCGAGGGCCACGACCCCGAGTGGATCCAGATCGATCTGGGGTCCGTCACTCAGGTCGGCCAGGTGGTCCTGACCTGGGAGGCCGCATACGCGAAGGCGTACCGCATCGAGCTTTCCGACGACGGCACGACATGGCGGCAGGCCTACAGCACGACCAGCGGAAATGGCACCACCGACGACCTGGCGGTCAGCGGCTCCGGCCGCTACCTCCGCGTGTACGGCACCCAGCGCGGCACCACGTACGGCTACTCGCTCCTGGAGATCGAGGTCTACGGCCCGACCACCACCACCCCGACCCCGACCCCGACTTCCACCAGCAGCACCCCGCCCGTCACCGGCAACCTGCTCGCCGGGCGCCCGGTCACCACCTCCTCCGTCGAGACGGCCGGTTTCGAGGGCGCCAGGGCCGTCGACGGCTCCGCCACCACCCGCTGGGCGAGCGTCGAGGGCCACGACCCGGAGTGGATCCGGGTCGACATGGGCAGCGTCCAGCCCGTCGGCCGGGTCGTCCTCAAGTGGGAGGCCGCGTACGCCAAGGCGTACCGCGTCGAACTCTCCGACGACGGCACGACCTGGCGCGAGGCCTACAGCACCACCACCGGCAACGGCGCCACTGACGACCTGAACGTCAGCGGCTCCGGCCGCTACCTCCGCGTGTACGGCACCCAGCGCGGCACCGCGTTCGGCTACTCGCTGTGGGAGGCGGAGGCGTACGGCAGCGGCGGGCCGACCCCGACCCCCTCCCCCACCAACACCACGACCCCGCCGTCCAGCGGCACGAACCTCGACGACCCGGCCAAGAAGGATGTGGCCATGAAGCTCGTCTCCTCCTTCGAGAACTCCTCCCTGGACTGGCGGGCGCAGTTCTCCTACATCGAGGACATCAACGACGGACGCGGCTACACCGCCGGCATCGTCGGCTTCTGCTCCGGCACCGGCGACATGCTGGACCTCGTCGAGCTCTACACCTCCAGGAAGCCCGGCAACCCGCTGGCGCCCTTCCTCCCGGCGCTGCGGAACGTCAACGGCACCGACTCGCACGCCGGTCTGGGCACCGCCTTCGAGAACGCCTGGCGCCAGGCCGCGCAGGACGCCGTCTTCCGTCAGACGCAGGAGGACGAGCGCGACCGGGTGTACTTCAACCCGGCCGTGAGCCAGGCGAAGACAGACGGCCTCAAGGCCCTCGGCCAGTTCGCCTACTACGACGCCGCCGTGATGCACGGCGAAGACGGCTTCCGGGCCATCCGCTCGCGTGCCGTCTCGCGGGCGAAGCCGCCGGCCCAGGGCGGCAACGAGACCACGTTCCTGAACGCCTTCCTCGACGAGCGCGAGGCCGAGATGCGCAAGGAGGAGGCACACAGCGACACCACACGGGTCAGCACCGCCCAGCGCAGGTTCCTCAACGAGGGCAACCTCCACCTGAACCTCCCGCTCTACTGGAGCGTCTACGGCGAGGCGTTCTCCATAACTTCCTGACACCCCCTGGAGAATCCGTGCCTCACGGTGACGACCGGTTCGGGTGCCGGCGGGGCATGCCCGACCGCATGGTCCTCCACTCGCTCGTACGCGCCGGGCGACCTGGTCTCGTACGCCGGCCACACGTACACGGCCACGTACTACTCCACAGGAGCCGCGCCGAACGACGCGAGTTCCTGGGCCGTCTGGCGTGACGACGGCATCTAGCTGACACCCCGCCCGTGGCGCCGCCCCCGCGTTCCGCGTGCGGGGCGGCGCTCGGTCCATCCCGACGGCGATCACGGCGCGTCTCAGGCGGTCTCGTCCAGCGTGTCGGCGAGGCGGTTCAGGACGTGGGGCCATCCGTGGCCCATCCCGTCGAAGGCCGGGCGGCCCATCGCGTGCAAACGAGCCCGTGAACCGTTCGACTTGCTCCAGCGGAATGTCGGCGCGCGGTTGCCGGCGGATGCGACATGCCCGGCCTGGTCCAAGACCACGCCGGGCAGCCTGCGCGAACGGTGCCCCGGCCCCAGCTGACCGGAATGATCGGCCTCATGGGCAAGAGGCCGGCCCCCGGATCATCGCTGGGTAAGCAGAGGGCCGTGGGTGCCGGTCCGAGGGTCAAGCCCTCTTCCTGAAGACGAGCACCTCAGTGGAGGCGACACCCATGGGGGCCACGAAGCCCGCCTCCAGGCTGCAGCCGAGGGTCTCGAAGAGGTCCACACAGGTCTGGCGGGGCATGGTGGCCGGGTAGGAGTCGTGGCCGGGCCCGCCCTGCGTCGCCCACGTTCGCATCGTGGCCGGGTCCAGGCAGGTCTCGGTCATGACATCGAAGACGATCCGGCCTCCGGGTCGCGTGACCCGTGCCATCTCGAAGAAGTAGCGCGCGGCGCTGAGGAAGGTCACGGTGTTGAAGACCTTGTGGGCCTGGACGAGGTCGACACTGCCGTCGGGGGTCGGGGCGAGACTGGATCCAGCGGTCGGCTGGGCAATCACGCCGAACGTGTTCACGAGGTAGTCGGCCCACGGCGTCGCGGTCTCGTAGATCTCATAGCGGCCCGGCGAGCACTCCTTCATGGTCTTCTCCAGGTACCGGCCGGACCCGGGGCCGATCTCCAGCACCGTCTTCGGGTCGGCGGCGAAGACCTTCAATTCACGCAGTTCGTCGATGGTGGACTGGGTGGCGCCGGGCGTGCCGTTCATGACCTCGTCGATGTAGTCACCGACCGGCAGGCCGGCCGCACGGGCGGCCCGCATCGTCGCCTCGAAGGGGATGAAGTCGTCCACTCCGCCCCGGTTGTTGGTGCTCCGCACGATGTCGAATCCGATACGTGCCAGGAGCCGCTTGACCCCTGCCTTCACCGCCGACGTTCCCCGCTCTGCCGTGCTCATCGGTTGTTTCCCCCTCAGGTCGTGAAATCGCTGACACAGGCGCGCGATGGGTGACGGAGTCGATTGCCGCGCGGCTGCTGGTTCGCACACCGAGCCCGAGCGCCCGACATGGCCCGCTCTCCCCCACGAGACCGAGCGGTGCACGAGACCGCCCACTATGCCGCACTACCGACTGGTTCATTCTCCTTTCCTCTCAATCCAGTTGGCCCCATTCGTCCGCCTCGGCCGACAGCGCTGGGTAGGCCGTCGGGTGATCCGCTCGCAGATGATCGGTCTCCGCGCTTCAGGGCTTCACCGCCGAGGGCGAGGGGAAGGCGGTAGGGTCCTTCACTCCCGGGCCTTCGTGGGGAGCGAGGGGTAGCCGGTGCGCAGCGCGGCCCGGGGCGCCGACGACTACACGGCCGAACTCCTCGGCCAGGTCCTCGACGCCTCCGCCGATCGCACCAGCGCGCTGCTCCGCTTCGCCGGACAGCTCGCCCCGGAGGAGGTCGCAGCCCTGCGCGCCGCCCTGAACGCGAGTGAGGACTGGCGCTCGTGACGACGGCTCTGCTCGCCTACGCCGCCCTGCTCGGCTACGACGCCGACCGTCCTCTGGCCCGCTCCGCCCGGGCCGCCCACTCCCCCGGGCAGCGCTGCGGGTGTGGCACACCTGCGCCGTCTCCTTCCTGCTCACCATCGCCACGGTCCTGACCCTCGCCGCCCATGACGTGTGGGAGCACGGGGTCGTGTGGCTCTTCCACGCCGACAAGCTGCGGCTGCATGCCGCCTACGCCGGCGACCGGCACATCGACGCCGTCTCGGACGGAGCGGCCGTGCTGCTCCTCGCGGGCACGGTCGCGCTCGCCGCCCACGCCGCCCGGCAGGCCCGGGACACGCGGCGCGTCCGTCGGCGCCACCACCTCGTCATGGACGCGACCGCCGATCCCGGCCGGGCTCCCTCGACGGCGTCCACATCCTCGACGACCCGGCGCCCGCCGCCTTCTGCCCCCCGGCGCGGGCGACGAGGCCCGCGTGGTCCTCACCCGAGGGGCGCTGCGCCTCCTCACCGAAAACCAGATCGGGGCGACCATCAGCCACGAACGCGCCCACCTGCGCCAGGGCCACCACCGGGCGATCCTCATGGGCGACACCGCCATCGCCGCGATCGGCTGGAGCGGAGCCCTCCGCAACTACCCGTCCCAGGTCCGACGGCTCGCCGAGATGGCCGCCGACGACGAGGCCGCCGGCGCCCATGGCGGACGTACAGTCGCCTCCGCCCTCCTGGAGATGTGCAGCGTCCCGCCCCGCACCGGTCCCCTGGCCGGCCCCGCCGCGACCGGCGGCGAGCCCTCAGAACGGATCCGCCGCCTCATCGCCCGGCCGTCCGCCGCACGCCAGCCCGCTGTCCGGCAATCGGCCGGGCGGACAGCGAACGTGCGCGGCCATGACAGCGCGCAGGAACCACCGATACGCCATCGCCTTCGCGCGCGCCGGGGCAGCGCCTGGCAGTGCGCGACGATCGGACTGCGAACGCGGTGTTCGACCCCTTCAAGGCGGATGAGTCGTTCTTCCTCAACATGCGGTTCGCTCCGGACGGAACCGCTCTGCCGCTGTAGGACGCACGGCCCGCGCACCGACACACACTCATGGCCCAGGCCGACAACCAGCTGCGGACGATCACGGACCGGCGCCTCCTTCGCGACCAGGCGGACACACCACTGTGGGGGTGTCAGCGGGTGGCGAGCCGGTCCAGTAGTGCCGTACTCCGAGCCAGCAGTGCCCGTTCCTCGTCCGTCAGTTCGGCCTCGATGGCCTGCGCGAGCCAGCCGGCCCTGCGGCCGCGCTCCGCTTCGAGTGCGGTCCGGCCCGCGTCCGTCAGTTCGACGAGCGACTTGCGGCCGTCCGTGGGGTGTGGCCGACGTGTGATCAGGTCCTGCTCCATGAGCAGTCCGACCGCCCGCGCCATCGACTGCGGGCGTACGCGCTGATCGGCGGCGAGGTCGCTCGTGGTCATGGGGCCGTTGCGGTCGAGGGCGCCGAGCACGGCGGCCTGACCCAGGGGGATGCGGTCCTCATGCTTGACGCGCCGGGTGAGCTTGCCCATGGCAGTGCGCAGGTCGGTGGCGATAGCGGCGGCTTCCGTGGAGGGCATAGCGCACCTTACCCCGGTGCCTGCATCACTGTGCCGCTGACCTGCACAGCATTACTGCACAGCCAAACTGCACAGCAAAACTGATCAGCATTGCTGTAGTGTTTCGCAACGTCGGGCCCAGCGCCAACGCTGTCGCAGCCGGGGCCCTGGCACACGGCAACGGGAAGGACCTCCCATGTCCGCACAGGCAGTCGCCCCCCTCGACTCCGAAGCCACCACCATCCAGACCGTCACCGCCCGCCGGATCATCGACAGCCGCGGCAACCCCACAGTCGAGGTCGACGTCGTCCTGGCGGACGGCTCCCTGGGGCGCGCGGCCGTCCCCTCCGGCGCCTCCACCGGCGCCCGGGAGGCCGTGGAACTGCGCGACGGGGACGCGGCACGCTGGCACGGCAAGGGGGTCGACCAGGCGGTGGCCCACGTCAGCAGGGAGATCGCAGCGTCCGTACGCGGCCGTGATGCGGTGGACCAGGAGGGTCTCGACTCCGCGCTGGTCTCCCTCGACGGCACCCCCACGAAGTCCCGGCTCGGCGCCAACGCGATCCTCGGCGTCTCCCTCGCCACCGCCAAGGCGGCCGCTGCTGCCCACCGTCAGCCTCTCTACCGCTACCTCGGCGGCGCCGACGCCCATCTCCTGCCGCTGCCGATGATGAACATCGTCAACGGCGGCGCCCACGCCGACAATCCGCTGGACTTCCAGGAGTTCATGATCGCGCCGGTCGGAGCGGACACCTTCGCCGAGGCCGTCCGCATGGGCAGCGAGGTGTTCCACACCCTGCGCCGTGACCTGCTGGCTGCCGGATACTCCACCGGCGTCGGCGACGAGGGCGGCTTCGCGCCGGCGCTGCGCACCGCCGAGGAGGCACTCGACTTCGTCGTGACCGCCATCGAGCGCACCGACTACCGCCCCGGCACGGACATCGGCCTGGTCATGGACCCTGCGTCGTCGGAGTTCTTCCGCGACGGGGTGTACGACTACGCCGGCGAGGGGGTGCGCCGCACCCCCTCCGAGAACGCCGACTACCTCGCCAAGCTCATCGACGCCTACCCGATCGTCTCCATCGAGGACCCGATGGCGGAGAACGACCTGGACGGCTGGCGGGAGCTGACCGCCCGCGTCGGCGACCGCTGCCAGCTCACCGGCGACGACGTGTTCTGCACGAACGAGACGCTGCTGCGCGAGGGCATCCGTACCGGCGTCGGCAACTCGGTCCTGATCAAGGTCAACCAGATCGGGACCCTGACCGAGGCGCTGGCCACCGTGGACACGGCCCACCGGGCGGGCTGGACGGCCGTCATGTCGCACCGCTCGGGCGAGACGGAGGACACCACCATCGCGGACCTGGCGGTGGCGACCGGCTGCGGCCAGATCAAGACCGGCTCGCTCTCCCGCTCCGACCGCACCGCGAAGTACAACCAACTCATCCGCATCGAAGAGGAACTGGGCGACACTGCCCGCTACGCCGGCCGCTCCGCACTCCGTAGGGCGTAGACAGCGGGCAGAGGTGAGGCATGAGCGGGCCCTCGCTCACGTTTTTCGAGGACCGGCCCGCTCACACGCCGGCACGAAGTCTCTTCCCGGCAGGTCACCCCACCCGGATCCGGGCGACGCCCACGAGATCAACGCGTGCGCATGGGGCTGCATGCCGGATCGAAATCGTGTGGCAGAGGCTGATCGAGCGGGTGGTGGGCCTCGACGAGGCCGCGGCGCTGCTGCCTGGCTTCAACCGGGCCTCCCCCGCCGGGATGACGGTGATCGATCCGCTCCACGGCTGAATCCACGGCGGACGCGGCCGGGGCGGCGGGCGTGGCGTCGGGATTTGGACGGGTTGTCGGGTGATGATGCCGCAGTGCGACTTGATCATGTGTCCTATGCGGTGGCCCGCGACAGCTTCGTCTCGACCGTCCAGCGGATCGGATCGGCCCTCGGCGCCGGGTTCGTCGACGGGGGTGTGCACCCGCGATTCGGCACCCGCAATTTCATTCTCCCGCTGAGCGGCGGCACCTACGTCGAGGTCGTCACCACACTCGACCACCCCGCCGCCGACCGCGCACCCTTCGGCCAGGCGGTCGCGCGCCGCGCCGCCGAGGGCGGCGGCTGGCTCGGTTGGGTGGTCTCCGTCGACGACATCACCCCAGTCGAGGCCCGCCTCGGCCGCACTTCGACCGAGGGCCACCGTGTCCGCCCCGACGGGTTCGACCTGAGGTGGAAGCAGATCGGCCTGCTGGAGCTACTGGAGGACCCGCAACTGCCCTATTTCCTTCAGTGGTTGGTCCCCAGCGAGGAGCGCCCGAGCGCCGACCCGCGCACCTCCACCACCATCCACGGAGTCTCCATCGCCGGCGACGCCGCCTCCATCGCCGAATTCCTCGGCGAACCGGCCGACCACCCCCTCGACCAGATTGACGTCACCTGGGTCGAAGATGAGGAACCGGGCCTGGTCTCGGTCGAGTTCGCCACCGCCCACGGCCCGGTCACGATCTGAGCAGGGCCCGACTGCCCCGCGGGAGCAGCCGGCTGGGGTCTCCTGGCCAGCGCGTGTCTCTTTGACGGGAGGCGCGTCGCGGCGGACGATTCGGGACCTCCCGGACGCCAGCCGGGCAGCCGGGCAACGGGGCAGCCGGGCAGCCGGGCAGCCGGGCAGCCGGAGGTGCATCGGCGACGGCTGGTGGCTGAATACGCTCGGAGTTACGCGGGTCAGGCCGCCCGTACGCCCAAGACGGAGTCCGGCCCCCGGCAGGGAGCCGGGACCGGACAACTGGTGCGATGTCCACGGGCAGCATCGTACGGAGTGCAGAGGTTGGGCCTTGGGCGCTTCACGTAGTCCGGGCACAAGGTCCAAAGCCCTCCCCTTCCGCACCCGGACGCTTCACCCGGTCGGCGTAGTCCGCCTGGGGCGGCCGCAGGCGCCAGGCATGCTCATCGAGGACGTGGCCACGTCGCGGTGCGTCAATGCCGGCAGGACGGCCGGACGCGGAGCAGCTCGGTCCGCAGGACGGGTGTGCCGTCGACCGGTGCCGGGTTCTCCGCGGTCGGCTCGATGCCTGCGGCGGCGATTTTGTCGAGTGTCGTCAGGCCGTCGGGGCCGACCGTGCCGAACACCGTGTAGTTCGGTCGCAGTGCGGAGGCGCCGTAGACGACGAAGAACTGTGAGCCGTTCGTGTTCGGACCGGCGTTGGCCATCGCCAGCAGGCCGCGCCCGTAGAGGCGGCGCGTGCCGGTGGGATCGGTGGGTGCGGGCGGCAGGTCCACCGGCAGCTCGTCCTTGTACTTGTACCCGGGGCCGCCCTCACCGGTACCGGTCGGGTCGCCGCACTGCAGGACCTTCAGCGTCGGATACGCCGTCAGACGGTGGCACACCGTACGGTCGTAGAACCCGTGCCGTGCCAGGTGCAGGAAACTCTGCACCGTGCACGGCGCCTTGGCCCGGTCCAAGTGCAGCAGGAGCGAGCCCTGGCTGGTCGGAACTGCCATGTCCACCGTGCCACGAGTGGGGGTGCGCCGCGGGTCGGGCGGCAGCGGAACAGGCCGCGCCGGCGGCTCGTCCGGGGTCTGCGTGTACTGGCAAGGGCCGTGCGTGGTGCGTGGCGGAGCGCTGTCGGAAGCGGTGGCGACACTCCCCCCGGACACGACTAACGCCACGGCCGCGAATGCGCTGATCAGTGCTCGTTTCATCTTGCACGCCCTCCCGATGATCTCCAGGTCTTGGAGCGGTCGCAGTCTAGGGCGTGGTGTGGTCTGCGGGAGTGGAAGTTCCGGCCGATCAGCGTGACCACAGGCCAATGCTTCAGGAAGACACGCCCTTGGCCGTGCCAGGACAATGGGATCCGCTGCGTGGACGCCGACCATCAGGACTGCTGCCTCCGCCAACTGCGGGCGCTCTTCCCGCACTTCGCGCGCATGCTTATCGTCTTTTCCATGGCCAACGGGGTGTACCACACCAAGTACGGCATCACGATCAATCTGACCTTCGAGGACTTGGGCCACCCGGACCGCCCTGGGCTGCTGGAAGAAATCACCCAGCCCGTCGGGGAGCGCGACCGTGATCTTCTGCAGTGCCTGACCGACTACCAGGGCGGCGATTGCCGGTGCGCACTTGCCGACAAGACGCCGTGGATGTTCGTACGTCGGCAGCGCCGCGCCGGCCGTGTCGTGTGGGTGGCCGCACACTTACCGCTGACGCACGCCGCGACGCCCGAGGAGAGCGACAAGCACAAGGCCATGAAGGAGCGCATAGCCCGCTCCGCCTTCCGTCACGGACTCGACGTCCAGGTCGAGGCGCGGTCGTCGGACGGCCGGATCGTCACCGACGTCCTGGTGTCGGGTGCCGGCGGACGGGTGGGGTGGGAGGCGCAGTACTCCCCTATCAGTGCGAGCCGAGTGCGGCGGCGCTCCGGGCGAGCCCGGGAGAACGGCATAGCGCCCCTCTGGGTGACCGGCGACGCGTCGTCGGAGATCATCGATCGCGCACCGTGGACGAGGGTGGAGGCTCGGCGGTGTTTCCGGGGACTCGCCCGTCCGCATCCCCGGCCCGGAGTGTCATGTGTGGGTCGTGAGGGATTCGAGGAGGGTCCAGTGCGCGGTGTCCCAGCGGTCGAAGGCCCGTACGAGGGCATCGAGGCGTCGGGGGTCGGGATGTCGCTCCCGAGCACCCGCCAGAAAGCTGCGCGTGAGCCGTGAACGGTCGACGTACTCCACGAGCGTCACGAACGCCGTCCGGGCGCCGGACTCGCTCAGGAGGGGCAGGGCGTCAGGACGCAGATCGGCCACCGGGAGCGGCAGCAGCCCGGTCGCCAGGTCGCCGAGCGACTTCAGCCACGCGTCGTCGGGTGCCGTGTCGAGGAGCACTTTCCGGATCGCCGGCCGAAGCTCGGGGTTGTCCCCGCGCAGCGCCGGCAGGGCTTCGGGCGGGATCGGGCCCTTGCGGGCCTTCGCGCCGAGCTTCCGTCTGGCGATACGTCCCGCGAGGCTGCCGAGGACGTCGTGCGAGCGTACGGCGTCGGAATCGCCGGGGCCCGTCGCGCGCGCCCGCTCGGCGAGTTCCTCGAGGTCCCTCGCCACATCGTCGAAGCCCCGGTCGCACGTGAGCCGTCCGAAGGCCCTCATGACCTCGGGGTCCGGGACGAGCAGGCCCGCGACGTCCGGGAAGAGCGCTCCCCTCCGGCGCCGGGGCTGCCACCAGGCACCGGTGAGGGCGAGCACGGTGTACTGGCGCAACTGGTCGACGGGGAACCCCGGGGAGGGCCGGTTGCCCCGGTTGGGGCGGGAGTGAAGCCTCGTGTCCGACGCCGCGTGGCCGGTCGCCACCCCTCCGAGTGCGGTCAAGAAGGTCCTGAGCATGTCGTCGGCCTGAGAGGCGCGAACGGTCTGAGCGCTCTGAGCGCTCTGAGCGGTCTGAGCGGTCTGAGCCGTCTGAGTGGTCTGAGCGGTCTGAGCGGTCTGAGCGGTCTGAGCGGTCTGAGCGGTCTGAGCGACATCCTCGGGCGACTCGGGGTGGAGCAAGCGCTGTCGTGCCCGGTCGTCGTCCGACACGATGAGGTTCACGAACTCGTGGCGACCCGTCGGACGGAGGTCCCCGGCAAGGGCCTGCTCCGCGAAGTCGTCCCACCGGGCACTCTCGCAGAACGCCTGGGCGAGCCATCCCGGTCGCGTGACCGACTGCGGCCACGGACGGTCGAGGAAGAGGTCGACGGCCGCTTCCGGCTCCCCGATGTCGACGAACGACGAACCGCTGCCCTTGACGTGGCGTGCCCAGAGACCGTCGGGGAGCAGCGTGGCATGTCCAGGCTCCAGCCGATCGCCGCGCAGCAGCCGGAGCTGGGCCTCGACGGCCGGGGCCAGGTCGGAGACGCTCTCTCCGAGTTCGCGCGCGAATCGGAGGTGGTAGTCCCACCCTGCCGGGGACGGGCCGTACGCGTCCTGCTCGTCGACGGCCGGAGACAGGTGTTCCGTCTCCAGCATCAGCCGGTGGTAGTAGGCCTCGACGTTCTCCGTCGTCGCCGGTTCCGTGACATCGACGGCCTGCGGGTGGTACCAGGCGGCCGCACGCTTGTGGATGGTCCGGACCACTTCGTGTACGCGGGGGTCGCCGGACATGAGGGCGAGCATCGCGCGCCGCACTTCGGGCAGGTGCTGCAGGCTGCCGTCGCTCGCCTGCCGCACCAGCCAGATCTCGTCGGCGAGCCGGTCGACGAGGCGGGTCGCTTCGGCCGTCGTCATCTCCGGGAATCCACACGGCTCGGCCAGCACGTCCTTGACGATCTCCGGTGTGACGCGGCGCAGGAGCAGGCCCGGGTGAGCGAGCGCCCGCACCCGTGCGTCGATGTGATCGAGGAACCGGTCGTACAGCACCGCGCGCCGCAGGTCCTCGTCCAGCCCCGGGCTCATGGCACCGCCGGCGAGGAAACCCTCGCGTTCCTTCCCGTCGAGGCGGCCGAGGAAGCGCGCCGCGACACGCAGGGTGAGTGGGTTGCCGCCGACGTGGGCGGCGAGCCGGGGCGCGGCATCCTTTCCCACGCCGAGCCGGAGCAGGAGTTCCGTGGCGGAGGCGGCGTCCAGCTCGCCGAGCTCGATGCTCTCACCGGGGAGGAGGGAGAACCTCGACCGTCCCGACACCACGACGCGCAGACCGGAGAGCCCCATGGACGAGCGGAGCTTGTCGAGCCACTCGGCCATGATGCCCTCGGGATCGTTCCACGTGGACCGCGGGCCGGCGAACGGCCGTGCTCGCTGCCATTCCTCGAAGGTGTCGAGGACGAGCAGCACCGGCTCGCCGCCTCGGGGCGAGTCCTTCAGCAGGCCGCCGACTCTCCACTCCAGGGAGGAGGAGCTGCGGACCCCCCTCTCGACGTACGAGGCCGGGTTCCAGCCCAGTTCCCTGCGGCCGAGCCGGGACCGTGTTTCCGTCGCCCTCGCCTCGGCCAGGCCGCCGGCGAGTTCGGGCCAGGCGGCCTCCAGTTGACGTGTGACGTCGAAGCTCAGCTCGACCCCGGCGTCCGGGCGGAACGCGACGCGGTCGAGGTCGATCACGATCACTGCGGGCGCGCTCGCGCCCCTCAGCGGTGACGCGAGTCGGGGCCGCACGACATCAGCGAGGAGCGTCGACTTCCCGGATCCCCCGATACCGCTCAGCGTCAGGATGGGGACGCCTTCGCCGGGCGGCGGCGCCGGAGCTTCGATGAAGGCCTCGAGCCGGGCGCGCTCGCGGCTGCGCCCGACGACTCCATGGGCCAACAGACCCGCGTAGCTCGCGAGGATCGACTCGACATGGGCCAGTGCGGACGCGCGCGCGAGGACCGGGCCGACGTCCTTGGCGCTCTCCGCCCACAGGAGCGCCTGCACCACGTCGGCGGTCGAGGCCTCACCGACGACGTGGTCGGGGAGCCGGGCGGCACCGGGGTCGGCATGGAGGCTTTCGCCGAGGAGCCTGCGCAGCACGTGACCGGCCGGGTCCGTCTCCACGTGTGCGGCCCGCCGCAGCGCATCGGCGAGCCCGGCCTCGGTGGAGGCGAGCTGTTCCAGCGTGCCGGCCCGGTGTGCGGAGCGCATCGTCCACGTCATCCGCCCGTCGACGACGGCTCGGTCGAATTCGGCCGCGATCCCGCCGAGCAGCTCGGCGCGGCGGTTCGTATCGGTCTGTCCCTCGATGAGGTCTACGGGTCGCACGGCGCCGCTCACAGCGGCGACCTCCCGGATCGCCTCGACGTCCGTCCGGCCGGTGGCGGCCTCGGTGTGCGTGCTCGGCTTCGGGGCGAGGCTCCGGGCGAACGCGGCGATCTCCGCGGTCGGCCGTGCGGCCCACGCCTCCCTGAGGGCCTGCGCGACCTGCGGCTCGACCACAGGTCGTCCGGTGTCGCCCGACTGCGGCTCGTTCACTGTGCACCACCGCGCTCCGCCAACACGGCACTGAGCAGGGGACCGACGACGCCCGCCACGACGGAGCGCGCGCGTTCCGCGATCCGATAGGGGCACGCACCGGGCATCGCCCGCTCGGCGTCGCCCAGGGCGTCTTCGACCATGGGCACGACGACCGCGAGGAGCTCCGGCGACGGGGCCGGCGGGACGACGGTGCGCGCGATGTCCTCGGCCGTCGGCGCTACGAGGTAGTCGATGCTCGCCTCGAATCCGCTCGGGAGGGTCTCCAGCCACCCGGCCAGTACGAGGCGGACACCGGGCGACTGCGGCAGGTCGATGACGAGCCGGCGCACGAGGTCCACGACCGCGGCCGAGGGACGTTCGGCCGTACTGTCGAAGCCTTCGAGGACGAGCCACGCCCCGCCCGTCCCCGCCATCTCCTCGAGCGCCTCGGCCAGGGCGGGCGCGGTGCGGCTGCGCACCTCGTGCTGACGCGTGGTGAGCCCGGACGGCGGTCTCGCACCGGTGTCGGCGGCGAAGGCGCCCGCCACCTTCTCGGCGAAGGAAGCGGCGTCGTCACGCTGGCAGTTCGCGACGTCGACCGCCGCGTACACCCCGGAGAAGCGGGTGACGACGGCACGGACGAGGTGCTTCGTGAACCGGAGGCCGTACCCCGGCTCCCCGATGACCGCGATGAGGCGGTCCGACGCGGTGGCGTCGGGGGACAGGCTGCGATGGATCCGCTCCAGCGTCCCGAGTCGGCCGATGACCACGCGGGTCACCGGGTTTCCCTGCTCATCGGACTTCTCGACCGTCTGGACGAGCGGCGCGCTCTCGGGAACCTCCAGCGATCGGATCCTGGACGACCACGGCAGCATGGGGACGGCGCGGTTGGAGGCCTCACCGGACTCGAACCGACCCGGCTTGCCCGCCTGATGGAGGCCGACGACCCGGAATTCCGCGTCGAAGACCGGGGCACCCGACGAGCCCTCGGACGTGTTCGCGGAGTGCAGGAGCCGCACGGGCGGATCTCCGAGGGGCTTGTCGACCTTCCCGACCGACCACAGCATGGGGAGGGCTCTGCCCGCGCCGTCATCGGGGTGGTGCAGCACGTGGATCTGGAACGGATGGAGAGGGATGGACTTGCACGGGGGCATCGGGTGGAACGGGCGCTCCTCGGCCAGTCTCAGGATCGCGAGATCCCAGGGCCCCTCCGCATCGATGCCGTCGACGCTGTCGACGACGAAGCCGGTGCCGGCGACTTCCTGGGCGGCCGGGGGGCTGTAGTAAGCGAGCCAGGAGGCCGCGAGCGGTGCCGTCGTCCCCGTCAGCAGCGTGGGCGCCTCCGCGTCTTCGAGCAGGTCCGTCACGTCCCCGAACGTCACGTGGATGCGTCTCGTCGAGTCCTTGCGCGGTACGGGGCGTCCCGGGCCCGCCTCGTCGACGAGGGGCTCCACCACGTGGGCGGCGGTCGCGACCAGGGCCGGGGCGACGAGGACACCGGTTCCGTGCCCCCCGTCGACGTCGACGTGGCACACGAGGTCGGAGACGAGGAGGAGGCGCCGCGCAGCCACGCGGACATCGACGGGAGTGTAGGCGGCCGAGTGGAAGGACTGGAGCGAGACGAAGCGCTCGAACAACTCCCGCCGGATGTCGGCCCCTTCGTCGGTGATCAGTTCCGCCTTGGCCAGGGCGGCCTGGAAGGCGACGAGCTTCCCCCGGCCCAGCGCGTTGGCGAGCGCACTGGGCACGTAGTCCTCGGGATCCTCGTAGTCGACGCTGCGGATGCCGAGTTGGCCCAGGATGGCTCGGATCCGCGGGATGTCGCACTTGATGGATTTCGCCATCTTGATGATGCCCGGATCCCAGGAGAGCGGCACGGGCTTCACCACCCCGGTATGACGGCAGCCAGTTGGGGCGTCGCCCCTTCGAGGCCGTAGGCCCAGTTCACCCGGTCGGGCACCCCGGCGAAGTGGAGCCCGAGCACCATGCGGCCCTGGGCCTCGAGGTCGACGACGAGCGAGCCGGAACTGCCGCCCAGCGTGCTGGCGTCATGGCTGATGATCCAGCGCCTGGCATCGTCCACCACCTCACCCCGCCCCTCGGTGAGCACTCCGGGGGTAAGGCGCTTCACACCCTTGACCCCGGCGAACAGTTCGGCGAACACGTCCGGCGTCGTCGACGCGGGGCTGCCGGGGAAGCCGACGAGGTAGATCCTGCGCCCTCGGGAGGCGAGTGCTCCCCGCGTTGCCGGATCGTCGCCTCGGGCCACCTCGACGGGGGTGGGGAACTGCCGCCCCGGCACCCGGTCGAGTTCGAGCACGGCCATGTCGAGGCCGTCGAAGTTGACGCCGCGGACGGTGGGGTGAGCGTGCTCGGGAGCCCCCGAACGGCCCACGCCCAGCACCCGGCGGATCAGAAACGAGCGGTTCGCCGGCCCGCCGCCGACCTCCGCCCCGAAGTCGACCGCCACACCGGGGGCGAGCGTTCCGGTGAACGCGCCGTCGGTACGGGACGGATGCGTGGAGATGGCCTCCAGGACGTGGTAGTTCGTCACGACGACACCGTCGTCGATCGCCCACGCCGTGCCCTGGTAGCCGAGGGGTGAGCGGGGGTCGTTCACCCGGCCGACCGCCTGGCAGACGTTGCGGACCTCGGCCTTGACCCGCGACAGGGATGCCGCCCACTTCGCCGCCGCCGGCGCCAGGACGTCGAAGAAGTCGTCTTCGACGAACATCACCGGGCGCGACCCGTCACTGTGGACGACGGCCTCCAGCCTCGCCTCGTCGTGCAGGTCGAACCGGGCATCGCCGCCGTGGTCGACGACCTCCCGCAGCGCGTGCTCGGCGCCGCGCATCAGCCGCTCCAGGGCCTCGGGATCGGCTCGCTCCCCCAGACGCTCCTCCAGCCATCCGATGTCGTCGGACAGCCCTGCGATCAGGCGTTCGGGGTCCAGGGGACTCGGCGCGCCGCCCTCGGCGGCGCCCTCGAGCCCTCCGCGCGACGACCCGCCGAGAAGCTGCTCGTAGGCGGTGCCGTCAGACATGACGTCCTCCCGCTCGGCTCAGCCGGCGCCCGCGGCGTGCGCGGCGGCCAGCTCCTCGACGCGGCTGCGGTACGCCTCGACCAGGCTGCCGCCGTTCGCACCGGGAATCCCCTCCGGGCCGGCCCCGATCGACTGCAGGACCGCGTCGGCCCGGGCCTGAAGGTCCGCCAGCTCGTCGGCGGTGTGCGGGTACAGCAGCCTGAGCCCGCGCTTGTCGTCGTCCGACAGTTCCTGCCCGTCACCGCTCGGCGCGCAACTGCTCGGGTTGGACTTGTAGAAGAACGGCGGGAACCGGTACAGCATCACGGATCGTGTGTCGAAAGGCCCCGCGACGGCATCCGGGTCGTCCTCGGTGCGGAGGTTGTGATCCACCTTCGCGCGCGACCACTTGTTCGGCGAACCCGCGAGGTACGTGTAAATGCCGGGGAGCCGCCCTTGAGCGTCCGCCACGAACACACCGTCCGCGTTCTTCGTGGGGTTGTACCCCTCTTGGTCGTCCCAGCGGAATTCGACCTCGCAGGTGCCTCGCATGTTCTGGTGGGCGTGGTGGAATCCCAGCGCGTGCAGGAACTCGTGACGCACAGTGCCCTCCCACTTGGCGGGCCTGGCCTCCGCGAAGCGCCCGAGGTTGAGGCTGCGCTGGCCGGGGTTGCCCCCGACCGGGCCACCGTCGGCGCCGATGGTGCGATCCGTGCTGTCGGTGCCGACCAGGGAGAAGTAGCCGCCCTGGTCGAAGCTCACGCGGATCTCGGCGGCGAAGGCGGTATCGGCCGTGCTCCACCGCCGATACTTCCCGGTCGCTTCGTTGTGGCCGAAGTCGAGTTTCAGGTTGCAGCTGTCGGTGATCTGTTCCGTCGCTCCTGCGATGTCCGCGTGCAGTTGGTCGTTCCCGTCGAGGAACGCGACCTTCAGGGTCGCACCGGGTGTCCACCGTGCGATGTCGGTGACGAGGAACTCCAGGCCGCCGGCCGATGAACGCCTCCACCGATCCCGTACTTCGATCGCCGCGACGACGTCATCCGGGAGAGATTCGAGTTCCATGACGCATCCTTTCGCCTCGCATCCGAAATGGTCCCCCCGACCGCTCCGACGATGGCTGGGCTGCCCGGCTCGACGCGCGAGCAGGCCGCACTGGAAGCTCAAATCCCAGACTGTCACGAATAGGGCGAGTTTGCTACCGTACGCCCACTGAGAGTAGTTCAGGGTTCATCAGCTTCGCCCGGCCCGGAACCGGCGGGCGGGAGGGGGCTGGCACGGGGGCCCGCATCGGCGTGACCGAGCGGCAGCAGCGCGACCGCGAGGGCCGAACCGGTGGCGGTGGCCGTGGCGGTGACGTTGCGCAGGGGGCGGGGGCCCGGGATGCGGCGGCGCGAGGTGTGCGTGTCCATGACCGCAGTCCACCAGCGGGCCGGGGTGCGGAGCACCGTGCGAGGTACTCAGGCGGACGGGCACGGGGTACTCATCCTCGGACGGTACGGGGCACCCGTACCGCTCAGTTCCGCTGCGTCGACTCCCCCGGGACGAGCCGGGACGGCACCGTGATCGGTTCGGGTTCGGCGCCCGTCAGGCGGTCGATGAGGGCCGCCGCACAGACCGCGCCGACCCGCCGGGGGTCGAGGCTGAGGGTGGTGAGGGCCGGCCGGGTGCCCGGTTCGGCCTCGTCCATGACGGTGACCATGAGGTCCCCCGGGATCGAGAGACCCAGTTCCTGGGCCGCGGCCAACACCGCTTCGCCGTACGTGCGGTTGAGGGCGTGGACGGCGTCCGGGCGGGTGGCGAGGAGGCGGCGGGCGGCGTCGCGGGCGGGCTCGCCGGGGGCGGTGCGCTCGACGGCGGCCGGGAGGTTCCGGGCGGTGCACCACTCCGCGTACGTCTGCTCGCTGTCGAGGGTGAACGAGTCGAGCTCGGATCCGCTGAGCAGCCCGATCCGCCGGGCGCCCGCGTCGTGCAGATGGTCCATCACCAGCCCGATGCCGGTGACGATGTCACTCTGCACGTACGGGAGTTCGGCGTGCGCCGGGTCGATCGGGCGGCCGTCGGTGACGACGGCGAGGCCGCGGCGCAGGGCCTCGTCGATGACGGGGTCGTCGGCGATGGGGTCGACGACGATCAGGCCGTCCATCGGGATGCGGGTCCACAGGTCCGTACCGGGGCCGACGGGCACGACGACCAGGGCGTAGTCGCGGTCGACGGCCTCGACCATGGCACCGGCGGTGAAGGCCGCGTAGTAGGGCCGGTAGGTGCGCTCCCAGGGCTCGGAGCTCTGGTGTCCGGCGGCGAGGCCGATCACTCCCGTGCGGCCGGAGAGCAGGACCTGGGCGGCGGGGTTGGGGCGGTAGCCGAGCTCCTCGGCGACCTGCCGGACCCGCTCGCGGGTGCGGGTGCTGACCTGGCCCTTGTCGTTGAGGGCGTGCGAGACCGTGGTGATGGACAGACCGGCCGCGCGGGCCACGTCCTTGATTCCGACCGTGCGTCCGCCGTCGGCACCGCGCCCCGCTCCGGCCGTCCGGCCGGTGTCCTTGCGCCCGCCCATCGCCGGGTCCTCCTCACCCTTGACTCCCAAAACCTTTTGGGTCAGCATACTCGGCATTCCGCCACCCAAAAGGTTTTGGGAATCCGATCTCCCCACCCCCTCTCCCCCCTCTCCCCCCTCCTCCCCGCTTCTTCCTTCCTTCTCCGAGCCCCGGGAGCCTCCGTGCGCCGTCCCCTTCCCGCCCTCCTCCGATCCCCCGCCCGCGCCGCCGCCCTGCTCGCGGCCGCCGCCCTCACCCTCACCGCCTGTTCCTCCGGCCCCGGCGGTGACGCCACCAGCGCCGACACCAAGGCGCAGGGCAACCGCTACGGCGACTGCACGGTCAGCGGCAAGCGGGGCGAGCTGAAGCTGAAGACCGTCACCCCCGGCGCCCTCACCGTCGCCGGCGACCTGCCCTCCGCCGGATGGTGGAACGGCAACACCGTCGCCGACATCAAGAGCGGCTTCGAGTACTGCCTCGCCGCCGAGATCGCCCACCGCGCGGGTCTCGACACCCTCACCGTCCGCAACGTCTCCTTCGACGCGATGGTCGCCGGCAAGGCGCAGGGCTACGACCTCGCGCTCGCCGAGGTGTCCATCACCGACGCGCGGCGCAAGGTGGTCGACTTCTCCACCCCGTACTTCGACTCCGACATCGGCGTCCTCGCCAAGCCGGGCTCCGTCACCTCCGCGAACATCCGCGGGCTGCGCCTCGGCGTCAAGCAGGCCACCTCCGGCGCGGCCTTCGTCAAGGACGAACTCAAGCCCGAGAAGCCGGTGTCCGTGTTCCCCGGCGACCCCGAGATGCTCGCCGCGCTCCAGTCCGGGCGCATCGACGCCGCCCTGACCGACACCGCGATCCTGCTCGGGCAGGCGTCGAAGTCCAAGGGCGCGTTCTCCGTCGTCGGCCAGTACGCGACCGGCGAGTCGTACGGCGCGATCCTGCCCAAGAACGACCCCGACACCGCCGCCCTCGACGGCCTCCTCGCCACCCTGAAGCGCGACGGCACGCTCGACCGCCTCTCCCGCGAGCACCTCGCGAAGGCGTTCGGCGGCGACCCGGCCACCATCCCCGTCTGGAGCCTGTGATGAGCGCCGCCACCACCACCGCCAAGTCCCCCGTCACCGCTTCCCCGCCCTCCGTCCGGCTCCCGCGCGTCCTGCCGCCGGCGGCGCTCGCCGTCGCCGTGCTCGTGTGCCTGGGCGCCGCCTGGACCGCCGCGATCCTGTGGCAGGCCGCGCCCGCCGACGGCGCCTGGTCCTGGACGCTGCGCGCCGTGGCCGTCGCCGGCGGGCTCGGCGCGCTGGCGGTGCTGAAGCCTGCCGGTCAGGGGGTACGGGCCGCCGGCCGGGCCCGGAAGGCCGCCGTCGACCGCTCGCGGCTCGCCGAGGCGCGCGCCGAGGCGGCCGACGCCCGCGAGTCGGCCTGGGTCACGGTGGGGGCGTCGGCAGCGGTGCTCCTGCTGACCTCGCTCACGCTCTTCCTCCTCGCCAACGACCACGCCGTCCAGGCCACGTTCTTCAGCCCCGAGGCGATCGCGTCGAGCGCCGCCGACGTCGCCCGCGCCTTCGGCACCAACGTGTTCATCGCCGTGGCCGCCGAGGTCCTGGTACTCGTCTGGGGTCTGCTGCTCGCCGTCGCCAAGCTGGCCCCCGGCCGCGCCGGGCGCCCGCTGCGGCTGCTCGCCACCGCGTACATCGACGTCTTCCGCGCCGTGCCGAGCATCGTCGTCATCTACCTCATCGGCTTCGGCCTGCCGCTCGCCGAGATCCCCGGGCTGAGCGCCCTCACCCCCACCTGGGCGGCGATCCTCGCGCTCACGCTCACCTACGGCGCGTACGTCGCCGAGGTGTACCGGTCCGGCATCGACTCCATCCACTGGAGCCAGACCGCGGCCGCGCGCTCCCTCGGTCTGTCCCACTCCCGCACGCTGCGGCACGTCGTCGTCCCGCAGGCGGTGCGCCGGGTGGTGCCGCCGCTGCTCAACGACTTCATCGGGCTGCAGAAGGACACCGCCCTGGTCACCGTCATCGGCACCATCGACGCCTTCAACCAGGCGCGGATCTACGCCTCCAACGACTTCAACCTCTCCTCCGTGACCGTCGTGGCCGCGCTCTTCGTCGTGATCACGATCCCGCAGACCCGGCTCGCCGACCGGCTGCTCGCCCGGTCCGGCACGGCTTCGAAGGGCGACTGAGACCCCCATGGCATTTCTCGAGATCGAAGGCATACGGAAGTCCTACGGCGCCCACGAGGTGCTGCGGGGCCTGGACCTGACGGTGGACCAGCATCAGGTGGTCACCCTCATCGGGGCCTCCGGCTGCGGCAAGTCCACACTGCTGCGCTGCGTCAACGCCCTGGAGACCATCGACGCCGGACGGATCGTCCTCGACGGGGACCCGGTCTCCGGGCGCGGCGTCGACGTGGACCGGCTGCGCCGGGACGTCGGCATCGTCTTCCAGCACTACAACCTCTTCCCGCACATGGACGTCCTCCACAACATCACCCTCGCGCCGACCGTCCTCGGCGTCCTGGGCGAGAAGGAGGCCGAGGACCGGGCGATGGAGCTGCTGCGCCGGATCGGCCTCGCCGACAAGGCGAAGGCGCTGCCCGACCGGCTGTCGGGCGGACAGCAGCAGCGTGTCGCGATCGTCCGGGCGCTCGCGATGCGGCCCCGGCTGCTGCTCCTGGACGAGATCACCTCGGCGCTCGACCCCGAGCTGGTCGCCGAGGTCCTGAACATCGTGCGCGACCTCGCCGAGGACGGCATGACGATGCTCCTCGCCACCCACGAAATGGGTTTCGCGAAGGAGGTGGCCCACCAGGTGTGCTTCCTCCACCAGGGCACCGTCCTCGAACAGGGCCCACCGGAACAGATTTTCGGCGACCCTCGGGAAGAACGCACCAAGGCGTTCCTGCGACGCATCGTGGAGGCGGGACGACTGTGACGCACCTGTCCGCACACCGTGTTCTGGTGGTCCAGCACGAGGCCGACACCGGCCCCGGCCTGGTCGGCGAGCGGCTCCGCGAGGCGGGGCTCGATCTGCGGGTCCACCACCCGTGGCGGGGCGAGGAGTTGCCCGCCGACCTGTCCGGCTGGGCGGGCCTGCTCGTCCTCGGCGGCGCGCCCAACTGCGAGGACGACACGGCCGCGCCCTGGCTGCCGCGCGTCAGGGAGCTGATACGGGAGGCCGTCGACGCCCGCCTCCCGGTCCTGGGCATCTGCCTCGGCGGCCAGATCCTGGCGCATGCCCTCGGCGGCCGGGTCGTCCGGCGCCCGCAGGGCCCCGAGGTCGGGGCCGTACCGCTGCGCCGGCTGCCCGCCGCCGACGCCGATCCGGTGCTGGGCGCGGTGCCCGAGGGGGCGCTCGCGGCCCAGTGGCACTGGGACGAGGCCGAGACGCTGCCCGTCGGCGCGGTGCCGCTGCTGACCGGGGACGACTGCCCCTACCAGGCCTTCCGGGTCGGGTCCCGGGCGTGGGGCGTGCAGTTCCACCCGGAGGTCCTCGCCGACGCGATCGCCGACTGGGCGGAATCGGACGGGCCGGCCGTACGGGCGGCCGGCGGCGACCCGGACGGCGCCGTCACCTCCGTACGGGAGGCGGAGCCCGGGCTGCGCGCGGTCTGGGGGGCGATGGCCGGGGCGTGGGGCGCCGTCGTACGGGAGGCCGCGGAGCCGGAGGGCGTCCGCGAACCGGTGCCCGTGCCCGGCACGTGCGGGTGAGGGCGCGCCGCCCGGGGTCCGTCTCCTTGAAGGGCTACGGGCGCCGTTCCTGGCGGTAGGCGGGGTGCTCGGCGTATGACTGGGCAGCGCGGCCTCGCCGCAGAGGCTGGCCCCTCTGGTCGGAGGGCTGGGGAATGACCGTGCGAATCCCGTGTCGGCGGCGGTGACTCCGTGACTCCGGATCGCGCGGGATGAGTACGCGCGGTCCGCCAGGGCGGGCAGGTGCGGTACTTCCACGCGATGGTCCGCAGGGTTCGGCGGTGATCGGCCCACCGCCGGCCGCGGACACGCCCTGGCCCCGCCGCCTCACAGACCGAAGGCACCGCCTTCGACGAGGATGAGCAGGCCGATGGTGACGAGGACCAGGGGCAGCACGATGTGGCCCCAGCGGGCGAGGCCCTTGGCGATGACCGGGCGGGTGGCGAAGAACCGTCCGGCGAAGCACCACACCGCTACCAGGAGGAGGAACACCACGGAGTAGACGGCCATCCCGCCGTGCCGGCCGTGGCGAAGACGGGAACGTAGACGCCGATGTCGTCGCCGCCGTTGGCGAAGGTGACCGCGGCGACATCCAGTGGGCCGGGGCCGCCCTTCTTCGTCTGAGCTTCTTCCTCGTCCGTATCACCGTCGCGGTGGTCCTTCCACGCCTGCCAGGCAGCCTTGAGGCCGAGCGCGAGGGGCAGCAGGCCGAGGTAGGGGATGGCTGACTCGGGCAGGAAGGTGGCGCCGAACGCGGCGGCCACGACCACGGCCAGGATGGCGGCGAAGCCCAGGTACTGGCCGAGCACGATGCGTCGGGTGGACCCCGGGTTCCCGGCTCCCTGGGCGAAGAACAGCGCCAGGATCAGGATGTCGTCGATGTTCGTGACGGCGAACAGCCCGACGGCCTGCCCGATGATGCCCAGATCCACGAGTGGAAGTCCTCTCCTTCGGCACGGATGCCCCCGGTGACGCTACCGGGGCCCGAACACCACCCCTCTCGCTTCGGGGGCGCCGCGACGGCGTCGTGATCGGTGTTTGCGAGGAGCGACGGCACCAGCCGCTGAAGCTCCCGGCTCCCGCATGGTCGGTTCGGGGACCGGCGTGGCGCGCGCCGCGCCGGTACCTTGATCCGCGCACCTACCGGCGAAGCGAGGAGCCACACATGCAGATTTCGATGCTCAGCCTCTGGGGAGCCGGAGCCTTCGGCGCGGTGATCGGGTGGATCGCCTACCGGACGCTGCGGCGCGCCGACGGCGGGTCGCGGATCGCCGATCTCGTCACCGTCATCGCGGCGTTGGGCGGCGGCGCCGTCGTCAACAACCAGTTCGCGGAGCCGGACCTCTTCGCCGCCTACGGCATCGGTCTGTTCGCAGGTTTCTTCGGCTACTTCGTGGCCGGTCTGCTCGTCGACCGTTCCGAGGCCAGGGCGAAGGCGCGGCTCCGGGCCGAGGTGCCCGCGCAGGCGGAGGCCCCCGAGGTCGGTGCCGGTTCGTCCACGTCCACGTGGATGGGCGAGGAGTGACCGGCGCCGGTCAGGCGGTGGCGCGCAGGCGGAGGGCGGCGGAGCAGTACGCCGTGTAGGCGAGCCCCAGGACGTTGCCCTTGCGCAGCAACCGCATCCGGACGCCGTGCAGCGCGGGGCCGACCTCCTGTCCGGCGAGCAGCGCCTCCCAGAAGAGTTCGGCGAACTCGCCGGCGAGCGCCTGGTCCAAGGTGATCTCGGTGCCGATGACTCCGGAGGCGTGGAGTTCGGTGAAGGTGTCGACGAAGCCGAGCCAGGAGGCGGGGTCGCGGTCGGCGGTGTGACAGCCGTTGAGGAAGACCAGGGGCGCGAGTTCGTCCCAGCGGTCCCAGCCCTCGTCCACCGCCCAGGCCTTGAGGTCCTGCGGGAGGATCCGGTCCGTGTGGCCGATCTCCAGGACCGTGGCGGTGGAGAACTCGCTGTCGGCGGCGCGCGGCCGGCGCCCGTGCCCGTAGAAGTACACGCAGTCGCCGGGGTCGCCGACGAGTGCCTCGCGCAGCGCCTCGCGCCGGTCGTACACGTCGACCTGCCGGAACCCGGCGCGCAGCGCCGCGAGATGACGGTCCGCCAGTCGTTCGTCGAGGCGGTTGCCGCGGGCCACGGTGAGGACGGGGGCGGAGCCCGTGCGGCCGGCGGTGAGCCGCAGGCGCCGCCCGCGCGGGACGGACGGCGGGTGCTCGATGAAGTGGCGATAGCCCCAGAAGCCGTACGGGCAGAGCGTGTTCAGGCCGTGCCGTCCTTCGGCCGGGCAGGAGCGGGCCGTGGCGTCCCGCCCCACCTGCTCCCAGCCGGGGCCGCAGGGCAGCAGTGGCGTCCCGCTCTCGACGGGGATGTCGTACAGGAGGCCCCAGGGGAAGACGAGGTACTGGTGTTCCTCCCGGCAGATCTGGATCTGGGCGGGTTCCCGCAGGACGCTCATCAGCGCCGCCCGCTCCCGTCGGCCCCGCGCGATCATCTGGAAGAAGGACCAGCCGAGGCGCGCCAGCTTCGTCATGTCGTGGAGCAGGGCCTCGGGCGATTTGCCGTTGTCGGGGTCGAGTGCGTTCTCCAGCCGGCGGTTCTCCCCCTCCCCCGTCCGAACGGCGTGACAGTCGAGGAGGGCCGCGCGCGCCTTCTCCAGGACGTCACGCACCTGGTGGTCGCCGAGCCAGAAGGTGGCCACGGGGCCGTGCTGCGAGGTGACGTCGACCGTCATCGTGCCGTCTCCGGCGCGGCCCACCCGTACGCCCGCGGTCCGCGCGGGCAGTTCGGCGAGGTCCGTGAACCCGGGCGTGAGGGTGAAGTCGACGACGGCCGTGGTCGCGCCGCCCGCGCCCTCCCGGGCGGCGACCTGGGCCGTCAGGGACGCCGACTGGAGCTGGTTGCCGCGGTACGAGACGTACACCCGCATCCGCGCCGGTCCCGGCTCCTCCGGCGCGAGGAACGCGATGTGCAGGTACCGGCCCCGGTGCCCCGGCTCGCACCCGTGCGGTAAGCCGGGCGCGCAGGGGCAGACCCAGCTCCGGCCCGTCCGCGGCAGGAAGAGCGGGTACACGGCGACGGTCGGGAAGGAGAAGTCCTCGCTGATGACAGTCACCTCCAGCCAGTCGCCGCGACCCGCGTCGTCCGTGTGCGGGAGCGGCTCCTCGGGGAAGGGCCGGGCCTGCCCGGCGAGGAGGCTCTGCGAGGACAGCTCGCCGATGTCCACCCGGAGTTCGTACCAGCCTCCGGAGGCGAGAGCACGGTCGGCGGGGACGGTCTCCCGGGAGAGCGGCCACACGACGACAAGGTTGAGGAACCGTTCCACCTCGGCCGGGGCGGGTTCACGGGCGGACCCCGGTGAGGGGGGTGCGGTGACGCGCTCGGCGGCCGACGGCACGACCTCGCTCTCCACAGCGGGCGGGCGGCCACGGTCCTCGCGCCGGCGCCGGTGCTTGCGCCTCGACCAGCGGTCGCGCTCGACCCCGCGGGGGGCGGGTGGAGCGCTGTCGGTCGGTGCCTCTTCGGGGACGTCGCCGGGGATGCCGCGCGGCAGGGCCACGCACCTGGACCGGAAGAGCTCCACGGTCTCGTACGCGCCCCAGAACAGCGCCCTGATCTCGTCGAACGCGGACGAGAACCCCGCCTCGTCCACGTCCGCGTCACGCAGCAGACGTTCCCATCCGCGCCGGGCCTCCTCCTCCAACTCCGGGCGGTGCCACAGCTCGGAGGCCCGCAGAGCGCGCAGCTCCGCCTCCAGCTCCCAGCGCGGGGGCCACGCGTACGCGTCGTCGTGCAGCACAGGTGTTGCCTCCATCGTTCCGAAGCGGCCGATGAGGTCATTGTGGATCCCGCTCAGAGGTGGGGAACAACGGGCCCGTGCCTCCTGGGCCCGCCGCCTCAGGCGCTGTTGGCGTCCAGGAGGCGGCAGGTGCGGTCGCTGGCGCCGCTCAGGCTGAGGGGGACGCCGAGGCCCGCGCACATCCGATGGGCCCGGGCGAGGGCGCTGAGGGTGGCGGGGCTGGGGTCGGCGGCCGGGACGGCGATGACGACCCGGACGGGCCGGTGCTCCTGGACGAGCGCCTGGATCTGGAGGGCGGCCGCGGCACGGTTCGTGACGTCCAGGTCGCGGTGGAGCGTCACGTGCAGGGCGTCGTGACGTACGGCGTGGCTGATGAGCAAAGCGTCCCTCCGCACAGGAGACGAGGAAGGCCCACAGCGGGACGTCGGCGTGGGCGGTTCGTCCGAGGATGTCACGACTGACGGCCCTGTGGCGTTCTCGTGGCGTTCATCGCGCAAAGTGTTTTCCCGGGCGGGTCGGCGGGTTCACGTATATGAATAGCCGAGGTCAGGTCCTAGGGTGGGGAAGGCCGGGGCGACCGGTCGAGATTTCGAACGGCCTCCTCACTCACCAGGCGGTTTCCATGACTCAGTTCGACCTGTCCGTCGACCGGCTCCGCACGTACCGCAGCACGTCCGTGGAGCCCGAGGACTTCGACGCCTTCTGGACGAAGACCCTCGACGAGGCCCGCGCGCACGAGCTGGACGCGCGCTTCGAGCCCGTGGCGACGGGGCTGGCCACGGTGGACGTCTTCGACGTGACCTTCGCGGGGTTCGGCGGGCACCCGGTCAAGGGGTGGTTCGTCCTGCCGGCCGGCACGTCCGAACCCCTGCCCGTCGTGGTGGAGTTCCTCGGGTACGGCGGCGGGCGGGGCCTTCCGCACACGCATCTGCTCTGGGCCTCGGCCGGGTTCGCGCACTTCGTGATGGACACGCGCGGGCAGGGCAGCGGCTGGGCCACCGGCGACACCCCGGACCCGGCGGGCAGCGCGCCCTCGTACCCGGGCTTCATGACGCGGGGCGTCGAGGACCCGTACGCCTACTACTACCGGCGGGTCTTCACGGACGCGGTGCGCGCCGTCGAGGCGGCCCGCTCGCATCCCCTGGCGGACGCGGGCCGTACGGCGGTGACGGGCGTGAGCCAGGGCGGCGGCATCACGCTGGCCGTGGCGGGTCTGGTGCGGAACCTGGTGGCGGTGGTCCCGGACGTGCCGTTCCTGTGCGATTTCCCGCGCGCGACGACGATCACGGACCGCATGCCGTACCGCGAGATCGGCAACTACCTGAAGACGCACCGCGGCCGGGTGGAGCGGGTCGGGGAGACGCTCGCCTACTTCGACGGGGTCCACTTCGCGGCCCGCGCCACGGCCCCGGCCCTGTTCTCGACGGCCCTGGAGGACGAGACGTGCCCGCCGTCGACGGTTTTCGCGGCCTTCAACGCGTACGCCGCGGAGGAGAAGGCGATCGAGGTGTACGACTTCAACGACCACGAGGGCGGCGGCGCGTTCCAGCAGGCGGCGCAGCTCCGCTGGCTGCCGGGGAAGCTCCGTCAGGGCGCCTGATGTGGGCCGGAGCCCGAGCCGCGCAGCGGGCTCGGGCTCCGGCGGGGTGCACGTGAGCCGTACACCGGCGTGCTGCCCGCCTCCCGGACGGGCGTCACGCTCGCTGGTTTCAGTGCCAGTACTTCATGGTCGAACCTCCTCCCCCGCTCGTGGGCGCAGGGTGACCTCGAAGCGGTCGAGACCGCGGAGGGTCAGATTGCGCCTGTGGTCCGGTTCCGCGACCGCCCGTGCGTCCGGGTAGTCCCTGGCCAGGGCCCCGAGGACCGATCCGGCGAGCCGGATCGCCATGGACGCGCCCAGACAGGCATGGGCCCCGCGTCCGAAGCCGAGGTGCGGGTTCGGGGCGCGGTCGAGTCGCAGCTCTGTGGGGTGGTCGAACCGCAGCGGGTCGTGGTTGGCCGCGCCCAGGAAGAGCGTGACCGGATCACCCGCCTTGAGGGTGACGCCACCCAGTTCGGTGTCGGTGACGCAGACCCGGGCGTCGGCCTGGACGGGTGCGTCGTACCGGATGAGTTCGTCCACGGCCGTGGCCGGGCTCGCCCGGAACGCGGCGAGCGCGCCGGGGGTGGTGAGGAGGGCGGCCGTGGCATTGCCGAGGAGGCGTGAGGCGGATTCGTAGCCGGCGTGGAGGACGGCGCGCAGACTGTTCCGAAGAACCGTTTCTGCCACGCCGCTGTCCGCCGCGTGCTCGGCGACGTACGCGATGAGCCCTTCCTTGGGCGGATCCGCGAGCCATCCGCCGGCGTACTCCGCGAGCCGGGCGCGGGCGGCGACGGCCGGTTCGTGCTTCTCGGGCCAGAGCCCGGCGTCCATGCCGTCGACGACGGTACGGGACATGGGCACGAACCAGTCGAGTTCGGGCGCGGGGACGCCGAGGAAGGCGGTGACGAAGCGGAGGGCGACCGGTTCGGCGAGCTCTCCGACGAGGTCGAAGGAGGGCCGGCCGGCCAGCTCGGCGAGCAGCTCCGCGATCCCGTGCTCCAGGCCGTCGTGCAGGGCCTGGCGGTCCTGGGCGCGGAAGCCGTCGAGCAATAAGTGCCGGATGGCCGTGTGCTCCGGCGGATCGAGGGTCTGGACGCTCAGCAGCGGCGCGGGGATGTCCTCGCCGGCGCGGCGCCAGTCGGAGGCGAAACGGTTGCTGTCGGTGAGCACCGCGAGGCAGTCGGCGTGGCGGGTCAGGACCCAGGAGCCGAGCAGTTCGTGCCAGAAGACCGGCGTGGTCTCCCGCAGGTGGGCGTAGGCCGGGTAGGGGTTCCGCAGGATCGACGGACGGGCCAGATCCAGAATCGGGTCCACGGCTGCCGCTTGCTCCACGAAACGTCTCCCCCTGCGCATCGGGCCTGGTTGAGGCCTTGACTGCTTCCGAGTTGAGCGTACGAGACGCCGGATCACCGGGTGGGTGGAACGCCTCGTTGGTGCTTCACCGGCGGTTCGCCGGTCCTTCCCCGTACATCATCCGAGCCGAGCGCCGGTGACGCTACCACGCAACTGGGGTGGCTGGTATGACTACCTGCCTCAGATCTTTCACAAAGCTTCGGGGAGTTACGGAAGATGACCGGCCAAGACCAGACAATCGTTCACGATGTCCCGGTAAACGTTGCTCAACAGCCCAACCCCTACCCGCTTTTCGAACGCATCCGGGAGCACGGCGTCGTCCAGCGCGTCCGGCTGAATCCCACCCTTGAAGTCTGGATGGTCACCGGCTACGACGAGGCGGTGGCCGCGCTCACCGACCCGCGCCTCAGCAGCAGCCCCGTCGGGGTCAACGGGCTCGAGGAGGAGATGGCCCACCAGGAGCGCACCAACGTGCTGATGGCCAGCATGCTGGTGGCCAACGGCGAGGACCACACCCGGCTGCGCAACCTCGTCTCGAAGGCCTTCACCTTCCGGCGCGTGGAGGCGCTCGCGCCCCGTGTCCAGGCGCACACCGACGCCTTCCTCGACGCGATCGCCGCGCGCGGATCGGCCGATCTGGTCTCCGAGTTCGCCCTGCCGCTGCCGATGGCCGTGCTCAGCGAACTCATCGGCATCCCGGCCGAGGGGCAGCCGGACTTCGCCCGTCTCGCGGTCGGCCTCATCATGCCGCCCAACACCCCGGAGCGGCTCGCGAAGGGAGCCCGCGCGCGCGCCGAACTCACCGAGTTCTTCGAGCCGTTGATCGCCGCGCGCAAGGCGGACCCGAAGGACGATCTGCTGAGCGCGCTCTGTGCCGCGCAGGCCGAGGAGAAGATCAGCGACCGCGAGCTGACGGCCATGGCCATCCTGCTCACGCTCGCCGGCCACGAGACGACGGCGAGCCTCATCGCGAACGGCGTCCACGCCCTCCTGCGCCACCCCGAGCAGTTCGCCGCGCTGCGCGACGACCCTTCGCTGCTGCCCGGCGCGATCGAGGAACTCCTGCGCTACGAGGGGCCGGTGAGCCGGGGCGTCGCGCGCTTCACCGTCGACGCGTACGAGATCGGCGGGGTCACCGTGCCGCCCGGCGAGATGATCATCATCGGGCTCGCGGCCGCCAACCGCGACCCGGCGCGCTACGACCGTCCCGACATCCTCGACGTGGCCCGCCGCGAGGTGCCGCAACAGCTCGCTTTCGGCCATGGTGTGCACTTCTGCCTGGGCGCCCCGCTGGCCCGCGCGGAGGCCAGGATCGCGATCGGCACCCTGCTGCGGCGCTTCCCCGACCTGCGGCTCGCCGACCCGGACGCGGACCTGAGCCGGCGCGAGGGCATCCTGCGCGGCATGGCGACGCTGCCCGTGACCTTCACCCCGCAGGCGTGAGGGGCAGGACGGTGACCTCTGCTTCTCCGGCCCGCCCGGCGGCGGAGTTCGACGAGATCGCCCCGGGGTACGACGAGTCGCGCGGCGGTACGGAACGGGCGGCGGGCTTCGCGAGGATGCTCGCGCCGCTGCTCGACCCGGCGCGCCCGGTGCTCGACATCGGCGTGGGCACGGGCATCGTCGCGGCCGAACTGACCGCGCTCGGGCACGCGGTGCACGGGCTCGACCTCTCGCCGGGGATGCTCGCACGGGCGAAGGCCCGGCTCGGCGCACGGGTCGCGGTGGCCGACGCCTGCCGGCTGCCGGTGCGGAGCGGGTCGGTGGACCAGGCGGTCTCGACCTGGCTGCTGCACGCGGGACCGGACAACCGGGGCGTCCTGGCCGAGGTCGGACGGGTCCTGCGGCCGGGCGGCCGCTATCTGGTGATCCCGGCGGGCGGGACGCGCCCGACGGACGACATCGGCGTCCTCGTCGGGGAGTTGGAGGACCGTCTCGATCCGGAGGGCAGCCGCCGCGACGGTCCGGAGTGGCTGGCCCCGATCGCCGCGGCACACGGACTCGTCTACGAGGGGACGGCGTCGGAGCGCCCTACGTCGTTCCAGGTGTCACCGCGGGCGATGGCCGCGTCGCTGACGCGCGGTCTGTTCACCGGCGCCTGGGCGGTGGGCGGAGAGGCCACCCGTCTGGTCGACGAGACCCGGTCCCGCCTGCTCGCCCTGCCCGATCCGGACGTCCCCCGGGTCAGGGAGGCGGCGGACGTCGTCCTGGTCTTCCGCCGGCAGGCCTGACGCCGACGACGACGGTACCGGGCCTGCCCGACGACGACGGTACCGGGCCTGCCCGACGAGCCGTAACGGGCCTGCCCGATACGGCTCGTACGGGCCGGCCCGGTCAGGCGCTGCCGCGCAGGGCGGCCGCGTAGGCCTCGTCGGGGTCGAGGCGGCGGAGTTCCTCGGCGATCAGTTCCGCGGTGGTCCGGACCTTCAGGGCGAGGACCCTGCTGGGCTGGCCGGGGATGGCGAGCCGCGCGACCGGACCCTCGGGCCGGTCGATGCGGATCTCGCCGTCGGCGGTGCCCATGCTGACGGCCGTGACGACGGGCCCGTCGGTGACGACCCGGTCGACGGTAACCCCGAGCCGGACCTCGAACCAGCGGGCCAGGAGTTCGGCGCTGGGGTTCTCCGCCTCGCTCTCGACGGCGGCGGAGGTGACGGTGAGCGGTGCCTGGTCGAGGGCGGCGGCCAGCATCGAGCGCCATGGGGTGAGCCGGGTCCAGGCGAGGTCGGTGTCGCCGGGGGCGTACGAGGCGGCTCGGCGCTCCAGGGCGGCGAGGGGGTCCTCGACCGCGTACATGTCGGTGATACGGCGCTGCGCGAGCGAGCCCAGCGGGTCCCGGGAGGGCACCTCGGGGGCGTCGACGGGCCACCAGACGACGACGGGCGCGTCGGGCAGCAGCAGCGGCAGGACCACGGAGTCGGCGCGGGCGCCGACTTCCCCGTACAGCCGGAGCAGGACCGTCTCGCCCGAGCCGGCGTCGGTGCCGAGCCGGACCTCGGCGTCGAGCCGGGTCTCGTGCCGCTCGCGGGGGGTGCGGGCGTGGCGCTTGATGACGACGAGGGTGCGGGAAGGGTGTTCCCGGGAGGCCTCGTTGGCCGCCTTGACGGAGTCGTAGGCGTTCTCCTCGTCGGTGACGACGATCAGGGTGAGCACGGCGCCGACGGCGGGGGTGCCGACGGCCCTGCGCCCCTGCAGGATCGCCTTGTTGATCTTGCTGGAGTCGGTGTCCGTCAGATCGATCTTCATGTGCGGCGCCCGTCCCTTCCTCTGCGGCGAGCCTAACCCTCCCGCACGGCGGACGCGTGCGGGTCCCCCGGAGCGGTGCCTGCTAGGCGGTTTCCGGCCCCGGCCCCGGGGCGGGTTCCGGGTCGGGATCCGGATCGGGGGAGGCCTGATCCGCGGCGCGGCGGCCGACGACGGCCGCGGCGGCGATCGCCGTGCCGAGGAAGGCGGTGGCCACCACCCAGGGGCGGTCGAGGACGTGCCCGGTGGCGTGGTCCAGGGAGTACCGTCCGGCGCCGGCGATGCCGATCGCAGCGGCGGTGAAGCCGAGGAAGGCCGGGTACTCGTAGCCGCCGGCCGTGGCGAAGAAGCCGGCGGGTGCGTGGACGGCGACGGCGCCCGCCATGGCCCCCGCCGCGGCGGCGCCGGCGGCCGGGGTGGCGAGGCCGAGGGCGAGGAGGACCCCGCCGCCCGCCTCGCCGAGACCGGCGGCGATCGCGCTCTCGCGGCCCGGGTTGAAGCCCATGGCCTCCATCGCCTTGGTGGTGCCCTCGATGCCGCCGCCCCCGAACCAGCCGAGGAGCTTCTGCGTGCCGTGCGCGGCGAGCACGGCACCGGTGCCGACCCTCAGCACGAGCAGCCCGAGATCGCGGCGGTTGGGGTGGGCCATGAGGTTCTCCAGGTGCGGGAGGCGGACGCGTGCACCGTCCACTCTCGCCCCGCCTGCTCCCGCGCGCCCTCCGAACCCCACCCTCGATAGTCCACTTGAGTCACCTTTTGCGGCTGTTGCGCACTGTTGCTTGACTGAGTGTGCTTTCGTCCCCGAGGGAAGTGGGTACGCATGTCCGCCGAGTCCACCGAGACCGCAGCCCTGCGGGAGAAGGTCCGGGCGCTGATGCCCCGGGCGAAGGAGGACCTCACCGCACTGGTGGCGATGCGCTCGGTCGCCGACCCTCGCCAGTTCCCTCCCGAGGAGTGCGCGAAGACCGCGGACTTCCTCGTGCGGGCCTTCACGGAGGCGGGGCTCCGCGACATGCGCCGGGTGACGACCCCGGACGGCACGGACGCGGTGGTGGGGCAGGCGCCGGGCCCCGAAGGGGCTCCGACGGTGCTGCTCTACTGCCACTACGACGTGCAGCCGCCCCTGGACGACGCCGCCTGGCGGACTCCGCCGTTCGAGCTGACCGAGCGCGACGGGCGCTGGTACGGGCGCGGAGCAGCGGACTGCAAGGGCAACATCGCCATGCATCTGACGGCGCTGCGCGCGCTCGGCGGGCCGGAGGGCCGGGGCTTCCCCGTGCACATCAAGTTCGTGGCGGAGGGTTCGGAGGAGCAGGGGACGGGCGGCCTGGAGCAGCTCGTGCCGCTGCAGCCCGAACTGTTCGCCGCCGACACCCTGTTGGTCTGCGACACCGGCAACTTCGCGCTCGGCCTGCCCACCGCCACCACCTCGCTGCGCGGACTCACCAATGTCGTCGTGACGGTCTCCACGCTCAAGGGCGAGATGCACTCCGGGATGTTCGGCGGCCCGGCGCCCGACGCGCTGGCCGCTCTCGTCCGGATCCTCGACAGCCTCCGCGACGAACACGGCAACACGGCGATCAAGGGGCTTTCCGGCGACGGCGCCTGGGACGGGGTGGACTACCCGGTCGAGCAGTTCCGTACCGATGCGGGCGTCCTCGACGGGGTGTCCCTCGTCGGTACGGGCTCGGTCGCCGACGAGCTGTGGGCCCGGCCCGCCGTCACCGTCCTCGGCATCGACTGCCCGCCGGTGGTGGGTTCCTCGGCCGCGATCCAGGCGAAGGTACGGGCCAGGGTGAGCCTGCGGGTGCCGCCGGGGCTCCACGCGGACGACGCCCTGCGCGCCCTCACCGACCATCTGACCTCGGCCGCCCCGTGGGGCGCCCGGGTGGAGGTGGAGCCGGAGAGCGCCGGCCAGCCCTTCAAGGCGCGCACCGACGGACCCGCCTACCGGGCCCTGGGGGCGGCGCTCCGCGAGGCGTACGGGAAGGACATGGTCCAGTCGGGGCAGGGCGGCTCGATCCCGCTGTGCAACGTGCTCGCGTCGCAGTTCCCGGCGGCGGAGATCGCCCTGATCGGCGTCGAGGAGCCGGGCTGTCTCATCCACGCGCCGAACGAGAGCGTGGACCCCTCCGAGATCGAGCACATGGCGCTGGCCGAGGCCCTGTTCCTGAGCTCCTACGCCACTCCCCTCTGACCCCGCCCCTACCGCAACGAAAGGACCGGTGCGTTTCCATGACACAGACTCAAGACAGTCCGTACGGCCGTGATGCGCGAGGGGACGTGCCACCCGGGCCCCTGGGACTCCTCGCGGGCTTCGCCTGGCAGGCCCTGCTCGTCGCCGGGCTCGTCTCGCTGATCCTCGGCGCCATGGTGCTGGCCTGGCCGGAGGCCACCCTGCGGGTGGTGGGAGTGCTCTTCGGCCTGTACCTGCTGATCAGCGGTGTGATGCAACTGGTCGCCGCCTTCGGCACACACGCCACCACGGCACTGCGGGTCATGGCCTTCATCAGCGGCGCGCTGTCGATCCTGCTCGGCCTGTTCTGCTTCCGGGGCGCGACGCAGTCGACCCTGCTGCTCGCCCTGTGGATCGGGATCGGCTGGCTGTTCCGCGGCATCACCCAGACCGTGGCGGCGGCCTCCGACCCGGCGATGCCGGCGCGCGGCTGGCAGATCTTCCTCGGCATCGTCAGCGCGCTCGCCGGAATCGTGCTGATCGTGGCCCCGCTGGAGTCGGCCACGGTCCTCACCGTCCTCGCCGGCGTCTGGCTCCTCGTCGTCGGCGTGGTCGAGGTCATCACGGCCTTCATGGTCCGCTCCCGGGCCAAGGACCTACCGCCGGGGGCGTAGCGGCTACTCACCACCTCCCGTCCGCCGTCCGCCCGATCTCCGGGCGGGCGGCGGTCCTCGTTCACCCGTGCGCTACATTTTGCCGGTCCTTGACCACCGATCCGCCGCGATCACAACGTTCGGAGCCGGCACTTCATGAGCGACATCGTCAACGGCCTCGGCCGGGCCGGAGCCTACGGCGCCCTCGGCGTGGTCCTGCTGATCCTCGGCATCGTGCTCGTGGACCTGCTGACCCCCGGCAAGCTCGGACGCCAGATCTGGGAGGACCGCAACCGCAACGCCGCGATCCTGCTGAGCTCGGCGCTCCTCGGCATCGGCGGCATCGTCTTCACCTCGATCTGGACGACGTACGACGACTTCGGCAAGGGACTCGTCTCCACGGCCGTGTTCGGTCTGCTCGGCCTGGTCATGATGGCGGTGGCCTTCCTCGTCGTCGACCTGGTCACGCCGGGGAAGCTCGGCGCCACGCTCGTCGACCCCGAACCGCACCCGGCGGTCTGGGTGACGGCCTCCTGCAACATCGCGGTCTCGGCGATCGTCTCCGCCTCGATCGCCTGACGGCCACCTCTCACGGGGACATGGGCTCGACCTCCAGGAAGCGGCGGCCGCGCGGCCCCTTGTAGAGGAGGGCCTCCCAGCCGAGCCGTTCGAGCGCGGGCACGCACGCGCCCAGGGCCGCCGTCTCCTCCTGGGCGGCGCCCGCGCCCGGCGGACCGAGCCACTCCACCCTCGCCGTGCCGGGCCGCTCCCCCGCCGTGACCCGGTAACCGGTGGACAGCCGCGCCCCCGAAGCGTCCACGGACGAGGGCGTGATCCCGCCGGACTCCAGGGCGAGGGCCACCGCCCGGACCGGGCGACTGCGTTCCCAGTCGGCGGGCACGGTCCTCGGGTCCCCGCCCTGGCCCAGGGTCAGCCGCCGGATCTGGAGCAGCCCGTCGACGGCCGCGCGGATCTCCCGCGACCGCTGCTCGGCCTCGGCCGCGGGCAGCGGCGGTCCGTCACCCGTGGCCGCCTCGAACACCCCCGAGCCGCTCCCCGCACCGGTCGTCACAGGAGCCGCCGGATGTCGCCGCGCACCCGGTAGAACCCGCCCGCGGCCGGGTGCAGGGCATCCACCACGTACCGCGCGCCGGGCTCCCGGATCGCCCGCGGGAACTGGACGTTCCACCCGGAGTCGTACCCCTGCGAGACGACCCGCACCCGGGTCCTGCCCCCCTCGCTCACGCACTCCACGACCACCGAGCCGGCCGGGGCGTCGCTGACGGCGGTCACCGCGGTCACGGTCGTCGCCGGCTCGTACACCGGAAGGGCCGCGGCGAGCTTGATGTCGCGCGCGACCGGGACCGTGCCCTCCTTGGCGGCCTCGATCGCCGCCTCGCTCGCGTCCACGCAGACCAGCGAACCGTCGGTGGTCACCAGGTACAGCCGCTCGTCCCGGTACTGCATGGAGAGCGCCGAACCGCCGCCCGTGCCGAGCTTCCACAGCCGGGTGCCGTCCTCCGCGAAGCAGTAGACGGACGAGGCGGAGTCGGCCGCGAAGACGAACCGGCCGCCGGGCGAGGTGGCGCAGGAGTACACCGGGCTGTCGCAGGCGTACACCGCCTCCACGCGCCCGTCCTTCTTCGCGAGCCGCTGCACCTTCTTGCGGGACGTGCCCGCGTAGACCGCGGTGTCCTCCTGCCAGCCGAAGAGGACCGCACCGTCGGTGGCCGTGTGCCACCGCTCGCCGCCACCGTCCGGCGCGTGCGCCGCGACGCCGCGCGTGTCCCCGTAGTAGACGGCGTCGCCGTCGGCGCGGACCATCCAGGCGTGCTCGCCCTGGCCGCCGCGCGCCCATTGGTGCTCGTCCTCGTGGTCGATGACGGTGAGCCGGCCGGAGCGGTCGGCGACGTGCAGGACGCCCTCGTGGATGTCGAGCCAGAAGATGTCGACGTCGGTGGCGATGTCGTACGCGGCGAACGGCAGCTTGGACGAGAGGTCGTACACCTTGCCGTCGTCGCAGCCCGCGTAGATCCAGAAGTCGTCGGCGACCAGGCACTTGACGCCGTCCGGCAGGCTGAACCTGGCCTGCACCTCACCGGCGCGGTCGAGCGTGAAGACGTCCCCCGCCTGGTTGCCCACCCAGCAGCGCTCCTCGTCGACGTGGATGCCGAAGGCGGCCGAGCCGGTGCGGAAACGCCAGAGGACGGGGGCGACGGCGCGCGCGGTGGAGGGCGCGGAGGTGACCTCACGGCGCGTCACGGGGCGCGCGGCGCGCTGTCCCCGGACGGCGGGGGCATACCCCTTGCGGACCTTCTCGCCGATCTTCTTCGCCGCGGCGGCCTGGGCCTTCGCCGTCGTCGGGAACGTGGAGCGCTGGGTCTGGCCGTCCGAGCCGATCCGGCCGTAACGGACCGACACCGCGAGGTCCTCGACGGTCACTTCGTAGAACTTGTGGGCACCGCCGCCGTCCTGCGACAGCTCCAGATAGGTCGTCGTCGTCATGGTGAAAACGGTAGGGGCGACCACTGACAACGGCCTGCGGTGAAGCCGTGGCCAAGGGACCAAAGGCCCGGGCATTCGGGACTTTCGTCGCGGCATTCCGGACATTCACCCCTGTGACCATGGTGCGTGAAGATCATCCGACGAGCCGTCAACTCAGTCACGGCCGGAAGGGCCTCATGACCGAGCCACAGAAGCGGCCCCTGCCCGTCCGCACCCGCCGGCACACGGACGGCATACCGATGAACGACCTCTTCCGGTCGGACCCGGCCCGGCCGACCCAGACCCTGCCGAGGGCGGTGGAGGGGACGACGGAGCGGACGAAGGGCCGGACGAAGGGCCGGACGACGGAGCAGGCAGAAGACCGGACGGCTCGACGAACGGCGGAGCGGCCGGCCGAAGCGCCCGCCCCGTCGGTGACGCTCCCCCGCCGGCCTCCGCCCGCCGACCCCGACCTGACGGAGCGTCCGGGACCCGCCGTCCCCGGCTGGGTCGCCGTCCTCACCGGCCTCACCGCGCTCACGGGCGCGGCAGCGGCGCTCTGGCGCGCCCGCCCCCTGCGCACCGTCGAGCTGCTCCCGTGGCAGTGGGCCGCGCTCGCCGCCTGCGTCGTGGTCGCCGTCATCTCCTTCGGCGGGCTGACCCGCGGCCGGACGGGCTCCGCCTGGGTCCTTTCGCTCTTCGGCCGCTACCGGGGCAGCGTCCGGCGCACCGGCCTCGTCTGGATCAGCCCCTTCGTGCTGCGCCGCCGGATCGACGTACGGCTGCGGCACTGGCGCAGCGAACCCATCGCCGTCGTCGACGCGGAGGGTTCGGCGCTGCGCGTGGTGGTCCTGGTCGTGTGGTCGGTGCGGGACACGGCCCGCGCGCTGCTCGCGGTCGACGACCATCTCGGTTATCTGCGCGAGCAGGTGGAGGCGGCGGCCGCGCGCGTGCTCTCGCAGCTGCCCGCGGACGCGTTCCGGGGCGACGCGCCGACCCTGCGGGACGCCGAGGCGGTCGGCGACGCGCTGACCCGGATGCTCGCGGCCGAGTGCCGGCCGGTCGGCATCGCCGTCTTCTCCGCGCAGCCGACCCGTATCGAGTACGCCCCCGAGGTCGCCGCCGCCATGCGCCGGCGTCAGATCGCCGTCCTGGACGCCAAGCACCGGGACTCGGTCCTGACCGGCGTCATCGACGCCGTGGACGACACCGTCACGCGGCTGACCGCGCGGGGGCTCGTCGAGCTCGACGACTTCGAACGCCAGGCCCTGGTCAAGGACTTGACCGTGGCCTTCTACACCCGGAGCGGCGGCCCGGCCGACCCGAACCACCAGGAGTGAGGAGCAACGTGAACGACAACACCCCCGACCCCGAGTTCGACGTCCCCGCCTTCGCCGACGAGATACCCCCGGACTGCGCGTGCGCAGGCTGCGCCGAGGCCACCCGGACCGGCCGTGCGACCGGCGGACAACGCGCCCTCCACGGGGTGCGCCGCGCGGTCGTCGCGACCGTGGGCGTGGTCGCCCTGGCCGGCGCGGGCACGGGGACGGCCGCCGCCGAACCCGCCCCGTCGCACGCCGGCTGGGACGGCTCCAGGTACTGGTTCCGCAACGCGGCGGGCGAGTGGCGCTGGACCAGCCACCACGCCACGTACCAGCAGCGCACGCAGACCTCGGGCCGCGCCGGTGAGCCCGTCTTCCACGGCCGGCAGGGGTGGGACAAGCAGTCCCGCGTGTACTGGTACCCGTCACGCGGCCACTGGTACTGGACCGGTCACGCGGAGAAGTACGAGCAGCGGACGGGCCGCCCCGCGCAGCCGTCCGCCCCTTCCTCACCGTCTGCGCGGGGCTGGACGGCGCCGGTCTCCTCGTACGTCTTCACGGGGTACTACGGACAGCCGGGCTCCTGGTCGAAGGGCTACCACACGGGTCAGGACTTCGCGGTGCCGTCGGGGACAACGGTCCGCGCGGTGGGTCCCGGCCGGGTGGTGACGGCCGGGTACGGACGCTCGTACGGCTACGAGGTGGTGATCCGTCATCCGGACGGCCACTACACCCAGTACGCCCACCTCTCCCGGATCGACGTGTCGCCCGGGCAGAGCGTGTCGGGCGGGCAGCGGATCGCACGGTCGGGGGCGACCGGGCGGGTGACGGGTCCGCACCTGCACTTCGAGGTGCGGACCACGCCGTACTTCGGCTCGGACATCAACCCGCTGGCCTACCTGCGCGGCCACGGCGTGTCCGTGTAGGACGCCGGTCAGGCCTCGACGGGGTCCGTCGTGGTCCGCCGGTCAGCCTCGACGGGGTCCGTCGTCGTGCGCCGGTCAGCCTCGACACGGTCCGTCGTCGTCCGCCGGTTCTCCTTGATCGTGATCCGGCCCTTCCGGATCGTGGCCAGACGCGGGGCCCGGCGGGCGACGGCGCTGTCGTGGGTGACCATCACGAAGGTCAGCTTGTGCTCGTCGCACAGCCCTTCGAGCAGGTCCACGATCTCGTCGCGCATCGACTCGTCCAGGTTGCCGGTGGGTTCGTCGGCGAGGAGCACCTTCGGGCGCTTGACCAGAGCGCGGGCGATGGCGACGCGCTGCTGCTGACCGCCGGAGAGCTCGGACGGCAGGTGGCCGAGGCGCTCGCCGAGGCCGACCGACTCCAGTGCCTCGGCGGCCCTGGTGCGCCGCTCGGCGGCCTTGACGCCGAGGGGGACGAGGGCGGTCTCCACGTTCTCCTGGGCGGTGAGCGTGGGGATGAGGTTGAAGCTCTGGAAGACGAAGCCGATGGTCTCGCCCCGCACGGCCGTCAGCCGGCGCTCGGAGAGCGAGGCCAGGTCGGTGCCGTCCAGCAGGACCCGGCCCGAGGTGGGGCGGTCGAGTCCGCCGAGCATCTGCAGGAGGGTCGACTTGCCGCCACCCGTGGGGCCCTGGATGACCAGCCGGTCCCCCTGGTCGAGGGTGAGGTCGATCCCGGCGAGCGCTTCTACTCTCTTCTGTCCCCGCCGGTACTGCTTGGTGACGCCGATGAGTTCGTACATGGTGGGACTCCTGTGTTCCGTCAGTGGATGCGGGCGGGCGGGCGGCTACTCGACGCGGCGCAGCGCGTCGGCGGGGCGGAGCCGCGAGGCGCGCCAGGCGCCGAAGGCGCCCGCGACGAGTCCGCCGCCGAGGGCGAGGAGGACGGCGAGACCCACGGTGGTGACGCTGACGGGGGCGGTGAGGGCGATGTCGACGGTCTTGCCGACGGCCGTACGGGCTGCGCCGGGGCCGCCGAGGACCATGCCGCCGCCGCGTCCGCCGCCGAACCCGCCGCCGCTCGCGCCGAGTTCGGCGGTGAGGGTCGGGCTCGCGGCGGTGACGGCGTACGCTCCGGCGAGGCCGATCGCGATGCCGAGGACGCCGCCGATGACGCCGTTGACGAGGGCCTCGCCGACGACCTGGCGGGTGACCCGGCCGCTCTTCCAGCCGAGGGCCTTGAGGGTGCCGAACTCGCGGACCCGGCGGCCGACGGCGGCTGAGGTGAGGAGCCCGGCGACGAGGACGGCGGCGAGCAGCACGGCGTACGAGAGCCACTTGCCGACGTGGGAGGCGAGGTCGGCGGCGGTGTCGAGCGAGCCGGAGACCGTCTTCGCGAGGTCGGCGGAGGTGGTGACGGTGGTGCCGGAGACGTTCTTCTGGATGGCGGTCTTAACCGCGTCGATGTGCGTCGAGTCGGTCGCCTTCACATAGATCGTGGTGATCTTGCCGGCGGATCCGGAGAGGGTCTGCGCCTGCTTGAGGGGCAGATAGACCTGGGCGGCGGACTGTCCGCTGTCGGCGGTCGCGATGCCGATGATCTCGAACTTCACGCCCTTCACGGTCAGTCGGTCGCCGACGGAGAGGTCCTTCTCCTGCGCGTAGGCGCTGTCGACGACGGCGACCTCGGCGTCGGTCTCGGTGGTCTTGAAGGTGCGGCCCGTGGAGACGGTGGAGGTGGTGAGCGGGCCGAGGTCGGGGGTGGTGACGTCGGTGCCGTAGAGCGTGAAGGAGTCGACGTCGAAGGCCGCGCCGCCGCCGGTGACGGTGTCACCCGGGCCCGAGCCGGTCCCGCCGTTGCCGCCGTTCTCGCCGCCCGGGCCGCCGGGCTGGGCCTGCTGGGCCTGGCCGCGCTGGATCTGACCGCGCGTGAACTCGCCGTTGATCTTCAGATTGACGAGGCTGAGACCGCCGACCGCCTTGGCGACGCCCTGCTGCTTCCCGACCGTGCCGACGGTGGAGTCGGCGAGGGTCTGGAAGCCCTGGACCATCAGCCGGTCGCTGCTCTGCTCCTTGCCGTCCTCCTCGCCCTCGAACTCGAACCGGGGCCGCTGCGGCTGCGCGCCCTCCTGGGGCCGCTCCTGCGCCTTGGTCACCGTCAGGTCCGTACCGAGGCCGTAGAGGGATTCGAGGACCTTGCCCTGGGCCCGGCTCATGCCGGAGGAGACGGAGTTCACGACGATGACCAGCGCGATCCCGAGCGCGAGCCCGGAGGCGACGACGAGCGCCGCCTTTCTGCGACGGCGCAGCTCGCGCCGGAGGTAGGTGAAGAACATGGGCGCGAAGGTAGGGGCCGCGTGTGATGACGGGATAAGGCCCGCGTGAGAGCGGGATGAGAGCGGTCGGTGACGCGGGTCCCTACTGCGGCGCGTAGGTCAGGGGGTCGGCCAGGACGTCGTGGAGGACGAGGGCGGCCGCGCCGCGCGAGGCGTCGGTGGCGGCGGACGCCGGGCGCAGGCGCCCCGCGTCCGGGGTCCAGAGGCCGGAGACGACCCGGGCGGAGAGCTCATCGGCGAGGGCGGGCGTCAGCCAGGGCATCAGCTGCGGGTAGATGCCGCCGAGGACGACGGCCTCGGGGTCGAGGAGGTTCACGGCTCCCGACAGGGCGCGGCCGAGCATCCGGCCGGCTTCGGCGAGGGCGGTGAGGGCGCGCGGTTCCCCGCTCTCGGCGCGACGGGCGAGGTCCGGGACGCCGGTGGCGTCCGCCGCGGCGAGGAGGGCGGCCTGCCCGGCGTACTGCTCCAGGCAGCCGCGGGAGCCGCAGCGGCAGCGCGGGCCTTCGGCGTCGACGACGAGGTGTCCGATCTCGCCGGCGAAGCCGTGGGCGCCGCGCAGGAGTTCGCCGTGGACGACGATCGCGCCGCCGACGCCGATCTCGCCCGTGAGGTGCAGGAAGGTGCGGATGTCTCCGAGGGAGCCGGACCACAGTTCGGCGAGGGCCGCCATGTTGGCCTCGTTGTCGGAGGTGACCGGGAGGCCGGCGGTGGCGGGGCGCAGTGCGGTGAGGGCCTTGCCGAAGAGGGCCTCCGCGGGGACCTCGTTCCAGCCGAGGTTGGGGGCCTGCCGGACGGTCCCGCCGGAGACGAGTCCGGGGAGGGCGAGGGCGGCTGCGGCCGGGGCGAGGCGTCGCTCGGCGGCCTCGTCGAGGGCCTCCGCCGCGATGGCGGCGGCGCGGGCGAGGACGCCGGCGGCGTCGGCCTCCCGGTTGTCGAGGTGCTCGGTGCGGCGGACGCGGTCGGTGCCGGTCAGGTCGACGACGCGGACGGTGACGTAGTCGACGTTGATCTCGACGCCGACGCCGGCGGGTCCGGTGTCCGCCGGTTTGAGGACGGTGCCCGGCCGTCCGGCCTGCCCGCTGAAGGTCTTGCCCGATTCGACGAGGAAGCCGAGGTCGAGGAGTTGCTCGACGAGGGAGGAGACGGCGGGCCGGGTGAGCCCGACCCGGGCCGCGACCGCCGCCCGGGTCGTCTCGCCCGCCTCGTGGACGGTCCGCAGGACGAGGCTCAGGTTGTGCCGGCGCACTCCCGACTTGTCGGCCTTGGGTTCCGTGGGCTGGTTCATGGTGAGCCCGAGCCTAGTCGTCCCTTTCGCTCGACATGCATGCAGCCGTTCGACAGGGATGCGGTGGTTCGACACGGATGCAGCGGTTCGACACGGATGCAGCCGCTCGACACGAAAACAGTTCAGTCACCGAACTGATCTGCGCTAGGCTCCCGCCCATGACGCTTCCGCGCGACTACCGCGGTCAGACCTGCGCCCTCGCTCGCTCGATGGAGATCGTCGGCGAGCGCTGGACGCTGCTGATCCTGCGCGACGCCTTCTACGGGGTCCGCAGGTTCGGGGAGTTCGCCGCACACCTGGGCGTCCCCCGGGCCGTCCTCACCGACCGGCTCGCCACGCTCACCGAGGCGGGCGTCCTGACGCGCCGCCCCGAGGCGGGCACGGGCCGCCGCGAGGTCTACGGGCTCACGCCCAAGGGGATCGCCCTCTGGCCGGCCGTCCGCGCGCTCACTGTCTGGGGCGAGGAGTTCTACGCGGCGGGGGGCGGCCCGCGCCGCGTCTTCCTGCACGCGGAGGACGAGGCCCCGATCGGCCCGGACGGGCGCTGCACCGGCTGCGGCACGGCCGTGCCCGTCGGGGACGTCATGGTCGCCCCCGGCCCGGGGCTCGCCCCCTCGGCCCCGGACGACGACCCGGTGACGGCGGCACTCGCCCGGCCGCACCGGCTGCTCACCCCGCTGCTCACCACCGCGCCCTCGGGGCGCCCCACGAAGGGTTCACCCTCATGAACATCCTGGTCGTCGGCGCCGGTGCCACCGGTGGCTACTTCGGCGCCCTCCTCGCCCGCGCCGGCGAGGACGTCACCTTCCTGGTCCGCCCGGCCCGGGCGGCCGCGCTGCGCGAGCGCGGGCTGCGGGTGGTGGGCCGGGACGAGGAGTGGACGGTGGAGCCCCGCCTCGTCACGGCCGACGAGCTGCGCGAGCCGTACGACCTCGTGCTGCTGTCGGTGAAGTCCACGGGCCTCGACCGGGCGATCGAGGACGTCGCACCGGCCGTCGGACCGGACACGGCCGTCATACCGCTGCTCAACGGCCTCGCCCACATCGACACCCTCAACGCCCGCTTCGGCACGCGGGCCGTCCTCGGCGGCGTGGCGAAGGTGGTGACCACCCTCGACGACGCGGGTGACATCCGGCGGCTCGCCCCGCTGGCCCATCTGACCTTCGGGGAGCAGGACCCGCGGGACGGGACGGTCTCCGCGCGCGTGGAGCGGATCCGCAAGGTCCTCGAAGGGGCGGGGATCGACGCGCCGGTGCCGGCCGACGTCATCACGGCGATGTGGCACAAGTGGGTGTTCATCACGACGTTCGGCGCGGTGACGAGTCTGATGCGCGGCACGGTCGGCGACGTGTACGGCGTGGAGGGCGGCCCGGCCCTCGGTCCGGCGGTGCTCGACGAGGCGGCCGCCGTCGCCGCCGCGGCCGGGCACCCCGTACCGGAGGAGGAGCGGGCGGCGACGCTCGCCGTGGTGTCCGCGCCGGGTTCGCCGATGGTGCCGTCCCTCTACCGCGACCTGGCGGCGGGCCGCCCCACCGAGGTCGAGCATCTCTTCGGCGACCTGACCGCCCGGGCGCGCACCCTCGGCGTGGCGACCCCGCTCCTCGACCTGGCGACGCTGCACCTGCGCGTCCACCAGCGGCGGGTCACGGCGGTGACGGGGGCCTGAGGGAAGGATGCCGTCTCCCCCGCGCGGGGGAGACGGCGCGGCCTCCGGGGCGACGCCGGGCTCCTCGGTCCGGCGGCAGTCTGAACACCATGATGAAGCTCAAGGCCCTGCCGGACGTGCCCCGTTGGGCCGTCGTCGCCGCCCACGCCGTCCCGCTGATCGTCCTGCCGTCCGGCCTCTGGCGCGTCGCCCTGACGTTCGGCGCGCCGGTGGCCCGGGTGGACGACCCGACGCTCGGCCTGGCTGTCTTCCAGCTCGTCCTCACGGTGCTCGCCGAGCTGCTCGCCTTTCTGACGCTGGGTCTGGTCCGCGAGTGGGGCGAGGTGTTCCCGCGCAGGCTGCCGTTCGTCGGCGGGCGGCCGGTCGGCGCCCGGGGCGCGACCTTCGCCGCGCTGGCCGGGGCGTTCGGACTCGCCGCCCTCACCGGCTGGTTCGCGTACGTGGCGTACGCGGGCATCGGCGAGAACTCCCCCGGCACCCACACCGAGGGCCCGCTCCAGGAGACCCTGTTCTCCGTCTGCTACCTGCCCCTCCTGGCCTGGGCCCCGCTGCTCACGGCAGTGGCGGTCGCATACCACCGCCGCCGTGCGGCCCGCTGAGCGGCCGGGGGATGTGACGACGTCCCCTCAAGCCCGTACGACCGTGGCTCAACGCCGGCCGTTGCGGCGGATGTAGTTGTCGCTCGCGGTCGGGAGGGAGTTGTGGGCGCCCAGGCCGAAGGAGACCCGGTCGGCCTTGGCCTGGCGGAGGGACTCCTGTTCCTGGAGCAGGCCCTCGACCGTGTCCGCGCGGCGGCCGCCCCTGCGGAGCAGGGTGACGGTCAACAGCGCCCCGATGGCGCCGAGTACGCCGAACAGGATCAGTAGTGCGGTCATGGTGCCTCCCCCGTCGTTTTCCGCAGGGTAACCCGCAGATCGGGGGTGGAACAGGGTCCCGCACGTCACCGCAGCAGTGTCGGTGCCGCCGCGGCGAGGACGGTCGCGATCCGGTCCCAGGTCTCCTCGTCACGGGGAACCGCGGGCAGGAGCGCACCCTCGCCCGTGCCCCATGCCGTGGCCAGGGCCACCGGGTCGGCGCCGGTCACCGCTCCCGCGGCCAGCGCCGCCGCGCCGAGGGCGACGAGTTCCTCGGCGGCCGGGACGACCAGGGGGCGTCCGGAGAGTCTGCGGACGGTCTCGGTCCAGGCCCGGCCGCGGGCGCCGCCGCCGATGAGGCGCAGCGGGCGGTCCCGTACGGCCGGCTCGGCCGGGTCGAGGCCGCAGGCGGTCAGGAGTTCGTCGAGGGCGCGGAGGACGGTGAAGGCCGCGCCCTCGTAGGCGGCGCCCAGGATCGCGCGCGGGTCGGTGCCGTGCCGGAGGCCGGTGACGAGTCCGGCGGCGTGCGGGAGGTCGGGGGTGCGTTCGCCGTCCAGGTACGGGAGGACGACGACACCGCCGCCCGGTGCCGCGTCCTCGCGGTCGAGGCCGAGGAGGGTGGCGAACCGGTCCACGGCGAGCGTGCAGTTGAGGGTGCAGCCGAGCGGGAGGTACGTGCCGTCGGCGGCGGCGAAGCCGGCGAGTCCGGGGTCGGCGGGACGGGCGCGGGTCGCGGCGAAGACGGTCCCGGAGGTGCCGAGGCTGACCACGGGGTGGTCGAGCAGGCCCGCGCCGCCGAGCCCCAGTCCGACGGCGGCGGCCATGTTGTCGCCGGTCCCGGCGGCGACGGCGACCGTACGGGGCAGGCCGAGGGCCTCGGCGGCGGCCGGGGTGAGGGTGCCGACGCGGGTGGCGCCGGTGGCGGCGACGGCGGGCAGCAGGTCCGGGGCCAGGCCGAGGAGGTCGAGGATCTCCTTGTCGTAGGCGCCGGTGGCGGTCCCGTACCAGCAGGTGCCCGAGGCGTCCCCGGGGTCGGTGACGGCGGCTCCGGAGAGGCGTTCGGTGAGGTGGTCGTGCGGGAGGCGGATGCCGCGCGCGGCCTCGGCGTGCTCCGGCTCGTTCTCGCGGAGCCACTGCCACTTGGCGGCGGTCATGGAGGCGACGGGGACCGAACCGGTCCGCTCCAGCCAGGGCTCGGGGCCGCCGAGGCGGGCGGCGAGGGCGGCCGCCTGCGGGGCGGACCGGGTGTCGTTCCAGAGCAGTGCGGGGCGCAGGGGCCGGCCGTCGGCACCGAGGGTGACGAGGCCGTGCTGCTGGCCGGCGACCGCGATGCCGGTGACGGAGGCCGCGGGGACGCCCGCGTCCCGTACCGCCGCGCGGACGGCCGCGGCGAGGGCGGTCCACCACTCCTCGGGGTCGCTCTCGCGCGCCCCGGCGGAGCCGGTGACGGTGTGCGGGGCGCGGCCGAGGGCGAGGAGCTCGCCGGTGTCGGCGTCGACGGCGGCGGCTTTGGTGGACTGCGTGGAGCTGTCCACGCCGATCACGACGGAGCGGCTCGTGGGCACGCCCTCACCTCATCTCGGGTTCGTCCGGGGGTGGCGCCGAGCGGCCCCTTCCCGTATTAGTTATCTCAGAAAACAAATCCGACGGCCAGTAGCAGGGAGACACCATGTCGGAGCGCTTCACCCCCACGCCCGAGGACCGGTTCACCTTCGGCCTCTGGACCGTGGGCTGGCAGGGCCGCGACCCCTTCGGCGAGGCGACCCGCCCCGCCCTCGACCCCGTCGAGGCCGTCGAGCGGCTCGCCGCCCTCGGTGCGTACGGCATCACCTTCCACGACGACGACCTGATCCCCTTCGGGGCGCCGGACGGCGAGCGGGACGCCGTCGTCAAGCGCTTCCGGGCCGCCCTGGACAGCACCGGACTCGCCGTGCCCATGGCGACCACGAACCTCTTCAGCCACCCCGTCTTCAAGGACGGCGCCTTCACCGCCAACGACCGGGACGTGCGCCGTTTCGCCCTGCGCAAGACCCTCCGGAACATCGATCTGGCCGTCGAGCTCGGCGCCACCACCTACGTCGCCTGGGGCGGCCGGGAGGGCTCCGAGTCCGGCGCCGCGAAGGACGTCCGGGTCGCGCTCGACCGGATGAAGGAGGCCTTCGACCTGCTCGGCCAGTACGTCACCGAGCAGGGCTACGACCTGCGCTTCGCGATCGAGCCCAAGCCGAACGAGCCGCGCGGCGACATCCTGCTGCCCACCATCGGACACGCGCTCGCCTTCATCGAGCGCCTGGAACGCCCCGAGCTCGTCGGCGTGAACCCGGAGACCGGCCACGAGCAGATGGCCGGGCTCAACTTCCCGCACGGCATCGCGCAGGCGCTGTGGGCCGGCAAGCTGTTCCACATCGACCTGAACGGCCAGTCGGGCATCAAGTACGACCAGGACTTCCGCTTCGGCGCGGGCGACCTGCGCCAGGCGTTCTGGCTGGTGGACCTCCTGGAGACGGCCGGTTACACGGGTCCGCGCCACTTCGACTTCAAGCCGGTGCGCACCGACGGCTTCGACGGGGTGTGGGAGTCCGCGAAGAACTGCATGCGGAACTACCTGATCCTCAAGGAGCGCGCGGCGGCCTTCCGCGCCGACCCGGACGTCGTGGCGGCGCTCGCCGCCTCCCGGCTGCCCGAGCTCGCCGTTCCCACGGCCGCCGACGGTCTCGCGGGGCTGCTCGCCGACCCCACGGCGTACGAGACCTTCGACCCGGACGCGGCCGCGGCACGCTCGATGGCCTTCGAGCACCTGGACCAGCTGGCCCTGGAGCACCTGCTCGGCGTGCGCTGAGCCGCTCGCGCGAAGCGGTCAGCGCCCGGCGAGTGTCGAGCGGCGGACGACCAGTTCCGGCTGGAGCACCACGTGCTCGTGCCGGTGGTCGCCCGCCTGCTCGCCGGTCTCCTCCAGGAGCAGCTCCGCGGCCTTCGCCCCGAGGGTCAGCGCGGGCTGTCGTACGGAGGTCAGCGGTACGGTCGCGGCCGCGGCGAACTCGATGTCGTCGTAGCCGACGATCGCCATGTCCTCCGGGACCCGGACCCCCGCCGCGTACAGCGCCTGGAGCACGCCCAGGGCGAGCAGGTCGTTGGCGCAGAAGACCGCGGTCGGACGGTCGGCGAGGCCGAGCAGCCGGGACCCGGCGTCCCGTCCCGACGCCACGTCCAGGCGCTCGGTCGGAAGCTCCCGGAGCGCCGAGGCCGGCAGCCCGGCCTCGGCGAGCGCGAGCAGGGCGCCCTCGCGCCGGTCGCGGACCTGCTGGAGATGGCCGGGGCCGCTGACGTAGGCGAAGGAGCGGTGGCCCGTCGCGACGAGGTGCCGGATCGCGAGGGAGCCGCCGACGACGTCGTCGACGGAGACCGAGCAGCCGGCGTCGTCGCCCGCCACCCGGTCGACGAGCACGGACGGGATGCCGTGGCGGCGGAACGCCCGCAGGTTCTCCCCGCTGGGGTCGGCGGGGGTGACCAGGACGCCCCGGACGCGCTGTTCGGCGAAGAGGGAGAGGTAGTCGGCCTCGTCGGCCGGGTTCTGGTCGCTGTTGCAGACCATGACGCCCAGGCCGGCGGCGCGGGCGGTGCGCTCGGCGCCGCGGGCGATGTCGACGAAGAAGGGGTTCCCCATGTCGAGCACGAGCAGCGCCATGATGCGGCTGCGGCCCGCCCTGAGCTGGCGGGCGGACTCGCTGCGCACGTAACCGAGGCGCGCGATGACGTCCTGGACGTGTCGGCGGGTCGCGGGCGAGACGCGGTCGGGCTGGTTGATCACGTTGGAGACGGTGCCGACGGAGACCCCCGCCTCGCGCGCCACGTCCTTGATCCCGACGGAACCGGCACCACCGCCGGCCGCGCCGCCGCCGTGCCCACCCGTCCGTGCGGTGTCCGTCATCCGTCCCACCTGGTCCGTCCTGCCCCTGCCGCCCTGTCCGGGTGGGGTCCCGCTCCGTGATTTCATCCTAAGCGGCCGGGCGCCCGCAGCCCCTCACACGACGGAGAACCGACCGGTCAGTGCATCGACCCGTCGACTCGTCTCCTCGCCGCGGGGAAGTGACCCCTGCGACACTGCGTACCGCAAGCGCCGCCGCCCGACTCGACTCCGCCCCGAGGAACCCGTGATGCGTGTCGCCCTCTTCGTCACCTGCGTCAACGACGCCGTCTTCCCGTCCACGGGCGTGGCCACGGTACGACTCCTCGAACGGCTCGGCGTGGAGGTCGACTTCCCTGCGGCGCAGTCCTGCTGCGGGCAGCCGCAGTTCAACACCGGCTACCGCACGGAGACCGAGCCGCTCGTCCGGCGCACGGTCCGGGCCTTCGAGGGGTACGACCACGTCGTCACCCCGTCGGGTTCGTGCGCGGCCATGATCCGCCACCACTACCCGTCGTTCGGCGCGGACGCGGCGGGCCTGGCCCCTCGCGTGTACGAGCTGACGGAGTTCCTCGTGGACGTGCTGGGCCTGACGGACGTGGGCGCGTACTTCCCGCACCGGGTGACGTACCACCCCTCCTGTCACGGCCTGCGGCTGCTCGGGCTCGGGGAGCGACCGCGGCGGCTCCTGGAGGCGGTGAAGGGCCTGGAGCTGGTGGAGCTGCCGGGCGCGGAGGAGTGCTGCGGCTTCGGCGGCACGTTCGCGGTGAAGAACCCGGACGTCTCGGCGGCGATGGGCGCCGACAAGATCACGAACGCGCTGTCCACCGGCGCGGAGGTCCTGTGCGGCGCGGACAACTCCTGTCTGCTGCACGTGGGCGGCATGCTGAGACGTCAGGAGGCGCCGCTGCGCGCGCTGCACCTCGCCGAGATTCTCGCCAGCACGGAAGAGGAGCCCTGGGCATGAGCGGGACCTTCGTCGGTATGCCGGCCTTCCCGAAGGCGGCGCACGAGGCCGTACGGAACGAGACCCTGCGGGCGAACCTGCGGCACGCCACCCACACCATCCGCGACAAGCGGGCGAAGGCGGTCGCCGAGCTCGACGACTGGGCCGAGCTGCGCGAGGCCGGCAGGCGCATCAAGGACCAGACGCTCCGTCACCTCGACACATATCTCCTGCAGTTGGAGGAGGCGGTGACGGCCGCCGGCGGGACCGTGCACTGGGCGGCCGACGCGGCGGAGGCCAACCGGATCGTCGCCGACCTCGTCAAGGCCACCGGGGAGAGCGAGGTGGTCAAGGTCAAGTCGATGGCCACCCAGGAGATCGGACTCAACGAGGCCCTGGAGGCCGAGGGCATCGCCGCGTACGAGACGGATCTCGCGGAACTGATCGTGCAGCTCGGCGAGGACCGCCCCTCACACATCCTGGTCCCGGCGATCCACCGCAACCGCGGCGAGATCCGCGACATCTTCCGCTCCGAGATGGGCAAGTGGGGCCGCGAGGCACCCCACGACCTCACCGACAGCCCCGCCGAACTCGCCGAGGCCGCCCGCCTGCACCTGCGGGAGAAGTTCCTCCGCGCCAAGGTCGGCATCTCCGGCGCCAACTTCATGGTCGCCGAGACCGGCACCCTCGTCGTCGTCGAATCCGAGGGCAACGGACGCATGTGCCTCACCCTCCCCCAGACCCTCATCTCCGTCGTCGGCATCGAGAAGATCGTGCCCACCTGGCGGGACCTGGAGGTCTTCCTCCAGACCCTCCCCCGCTCCTCCACCGCCGAGCGCATGAACCCCTACACGAGCATGTGGACCGGCACGACCGACACCGACGGCCCCACGACCTTCCACCTCGTCCTCCTCGACAACGGCCGCACCGATGCCCTCGCCGACGAGGTCGGGCGGCAGGCCCTGCGCTGCATCCGCTGCTCCGCCTGCCTCAACGTCTGCCCCGTGTACGAACGGGCCGGAGGCCACGCCTACGGCTCCGTCTACCCCGGCCCCATCGGCGCCATCCTCACCCCGCAACTGCGCGGCACCGCGAGCGAGGTCGACGCCTCCCTCCCGTACGCCTCCTCCCTCTGCGGCGCCTGCTACGAGGTCTGCCCCGTCGCCATCGACATCCCCGAAGTACTCGTCCACCTACGGGAGAAGGTCGCCGAGCAGGGCGGGAAGGGACACCGCCTGGAGAAGGCCGCCATCAAGGCCTCCACCTGGGTCCTGAACCACCCCGGCGTCCTCGCCACCGGCGAACGCCTCGCCTCGAAGACCCGCACACTCCACCCGAAAAAGCTGCCCGGGCCGGGCGTCGGCCCGTGGACGGACAGCCGCGACCTGCCCGAGATGCCCGCCGAACCGTTCCGCGACTGGTGGAAGAAGAACCGCACATGACCGACTCCCGCGCACGGATCCTCGCCCGGATCCGTGCCGCCGTCGCGGACGCCCCCGAGGCGGCGCCCGTCGCCCGCGACTACCGGACCAGCCACACCCCGGACGACCCGGCCCGGCTCCTCGATCTCCTCCACGAGAACCTCGCCGACTACCGGGCCCACGTCCACCGCACCGCGCCGGACGGCCTCGCCGGGCTCGTCGCGCGGCTCCTCGCGGAGCACGGCGCGCGCAGTGTCGTCGTACCGCCCGGGCTGCCCGAGGAGTGGCTCGCCGCGGCCGGGGCCGTGCGGCGGTTCGACGAGCCCCGGCTGACCCCGTACGACCTCGACGGCATCGACGCCGTGGTGACGGGGTGCGCGCTGGCGATCGCCGAGACCGGCAGCATCGTCCTGGACGGCGGTCCGGGTCAGGGCCGCCGGGCGCTCACCCTCGTCCCCGATCTGCACCTCTGCGTGGTGCGGGCCCCGGAGCAGGTGGTGGCCTCGGTGCCGCCGGCGCTCCCCCGGCTCGACCCGGCGCGTCCGCTGACCTGGATCTCCGGTCCCTCCGCGACCAGCGACATCGAACTCGACCGCGTCGAGGGCGTCCACGGGCCGCGGACCCTTGAGGTGATCCTGGTGACGGACGGCCCCGCTACGCCGACTCCCGGCGGATCAGCTCCGTCGGCAGGATGACCGTCGCCGGGTCCTCGCCCGCTATCCGCGCGAGGAGCGTCCGGACCATCTCGGTGCTGATCCGGTCCCAGGGCTGACGGATCGTCGTCAGCGAGGGCCGGGAGGAGAGGGCCGCCGGGGAGTCGTCGAAGCCGCCGACGGCGACGTCCTCGGGGACTCGCCGGCCGGCCCGGGCGAGCGCGTCGAGGACGCCCTGCGCCATCAGGTCGGAGGCGACGAAGACGGCGTCGATGTCGGGTGCGCGCTCCAGGAGGGCGCGGGCCGCGTCCTCGCCGCTGGCGCGGCTGTAGTCGCCGGTGGCGATGAGGGTCTCGTCGACGGGCAGGCCGTGTTCGGCGAGCGTCTCGCGGTAGCCGGCGAGGCGCTCGACGCCGCCGGGGGTGTCGAGCGGGCCGGTGACGGTGGCGATCCGGCGCCGCCCGGTCGCGTACAGGTGGCGCACCATGTCGCGGGCGCCGTCCCGGTCGTCGGCGGCGACGTAGCCGATCTTGGTGGTCTGGCCGAGGGGCTTGCCGCAGGCGACGACGGGGACGCCGGCCTCGTGCAGCCGGGCCACCACGGGGTCGCCGGAGTGGCTGGAGACGAGGAGGACGCCGTCGACGTGGCCGGCCTCGATGTAGCGGAGGTTGCGGCGGCGTTCGTCCTCGGTGCCCGCGATCATCAGGAGGAGCGGGATGTCCTGGGCGGCGAGTGCCTGGGTGCAGGCCCTGAGGAGGACGTTGAAGTTGGGGTCCTCGAAGAAGCGCTCCTGGGGTTCGGTCAGGAGGAAGGCGACCGAGTCGGACTTGCCGGTGATCAGCGAGCGGGCGTGCCGGTTGACGACGTATCCCGTTCTTCGGATCGCGGCGTCGACGGCGGCTTTCGCCGTCGGGCTGACGTAGTGGCCGCCGTTGAGGACGCGGGAGACGGTGCCGCGCGAGACTCCGGCCTCGCGGGCCACGTCGTGGATGGTCGCCGGGCGGCGCCTGCTCGCTGCTGTGCTCATCTGTGTGTTTCCCCTCGATCCCCTGTGGTCAGGACTTTACGGCGCCGGAGAGCAGGTCGAGGCTCCAGAAGCGCTGGATGACCAGGAACAGGGCGATGAGCGGGAGTACGGCGAGGAGGGCTCCGGTGATGACGAGGGTGTAGAGGGAGGGCTGGCTGGCGCCCTGCTTGAGGAGGGTGAACAGGCCGACGGTCATGGGGAACTTCTCGTCGTCGCCGAGCATGATGAACGGAAGCAGGAAGTTGTTCCAGATGGCGACGAACTGGAACAGGAAGATCGTCACCAGGCCCGGGGACATCATGGGGACGGCGATCCGCAGGAAGATCCGCCACTCGCCGGCGCCGTCCATGCGCCCCGCCTCGACCAGTTCCATGGGGATGGCGGCCTCGGCGTAGATGCGGCCGAGGTAGACGCCGTACGGGGAGAGGATCAGCGGGAGCAGGACCGACGTGTAGGTGTCCGTGAGGTCGGCCTCGGCCATGAGGAGGTACTGGGGGATGGCGAGGATGACCGGCGGCATGAGGACGCCGGTGAGGATCAGGTTGAAGAAGGCCTCGCGGCCGCGGAAGCGGTAGACGGCGAAGGCGTATCCGGCGAACGCGGAGACGACGGTGGACAGGACGGCGCCGAGGCCCGCGTAGAAGACGGAGTTGCCCATCCAGCGCCAGTAGATGCCCTCGCGGTACGTGTTCAGGTCGGCGAGGTTGTCGGCGAAGCCGTCGCCGGGCAGGAAGGTGAAGGTGGCGAAGAGGTCCTGGCCCGACTTGGTGGCGGCGACCAGGACCCAGGCGACGGGCAGCAGGCAGTACAGCGCGCCGAGGACGAGGGCCGCCGTGGGGAGCAGGGCGGTGCGGCGGGGGCGGGGCGGCGGCGGGCCCTGGGAGGTGCCGGGGGTGGTGCCGGCGGCCGGGGCGGCGGCGCGGATCGGGGAGGCGAGCCCGGTCATCGGCTTGCTCCTTGTGTGGTGCGGCGGTTGGAGATCCTCAGGAGGGCGAAGGAGAGCGCGAAGGTGGCGAGGGCGAGCACGACGGCGGTGGCCGAGGCGGCGTGGATGTTCCCGCCGGTGAAGGCGTCGCTGTAGACCTTCATGAGGGGGCTCCAGGTGGAGGGGATGCCGTTGGTGAGCGGCTTGAGCGTCATGGGCTCGTTGAAGACCTGGAGGGTGGCGATGATCGAGAAGAAGAAGGTGAGCACCAGGGAGGGCGCCACCATCGGGATCTTGATGCGGAGCGCGATCTGGAGCTCCGAGCAGCCGTCGAGCTTGGCCGCCTCGTACACGTCGGCGGGCAGGGAGCGCAGGGCGGTGTAGATGACGATCATGTTGAAGCCGGTGCCGCCCCAGATCGCGATGTTCGACATCGCCAGGTAGAGCGGTCCGCCGTCCATGAGGTCCGGCTGCGGGAGGCCGAGGGCGTCGAGGACGTAGAGGAAGGGGCTGACGTCGGGGAGGTAGAGGAAGCCCCAGAGGAGCGCGGCGATGACGCCGGGGACGGCGTACGGCAGGAAGATCGCGAGGCGGGCGAAGGAGCGGGCCCGGACGCGCTCGGAGTCGAGCAGGAGCGCGAAGAACAGGGCGAGGCCGAGCATGACGGGGACGACGATCGCGCCGTAGCCGAGGACGCGCAGGGCGCTGTGGAGGAACTCGGAGTCGGTGAGGGCGGAGGTGTAGTTCTGCAGACCGGCCCAGACCTCGTGCCGGGCTCCCTTGCCGAGGCCGAGGCCCTTGATCTCGACCTTGTGGAAGCTGAGCCAGACGGCGTAGCCGATGGGCAGGGCGAAGAAGAGGGCGAAGAGGACGGCGGCGGGGAGGAGGAAGCCGTACGGGGCCGCCTTGACCCCGTACGACCGGCGCGCGCCCTGGTGGGGCTGCGTCACTTGGCGACTCCGAAGCCCTGCTTCTCCAGGTCCGCGACGGTGGTGTTCCGCACGTCCGTGAGGGCGGTGCCGAAGCCGGACTTGGCCTTGGCGGCCTTGCCGAACTCGTCCTTGAAGGAGGTGTAGGCGACGTTCACGTTGGGGCCCCAGGCGCCCGGCGCGGTGGTCTTCGCGATCTCGGCGGCGCGGGTGTAGAAGTCGGGCTGGTTGGCGAAGTAGTCGGGGGCCTTGGCGAGGGCGCCGCTGGTCTGGGCGGCGGTGGCGGCGGGGTAGATGCCGCTCTCCTTGACGAGGGCGGCGAGGGCCTTCGGGTCGGTGTTCAGCCAGATGGCGAACTTCGCGGCGGCTTCCTTGTGCTTCGAGTCGGAGGTGACGGCGGTGGAGGAGCCGCCCCAGCTTCCGGTGGAGTTGTCGCCCTTGGTCCACTGCGGGAGCGGGGCCATGGCCCACTTGCCCTTGCCGTCGGGGGCGGCGGTGGTGAGGGTGCCGGGGGCCCAGACGGCGCTGACCCAGGCGAGCTGCTCGCCGGTGTTCATGGCCTTGTTCCAGGCGGGGGTGTACATGGGCTGGTTGTCGATGGCGCCCTCGGCGACCAGGCCGCCCCAGAAGTCGGTGACCTTCTTGGTCGCGGCGTCGTCGATGCCGACCTTCCACTTGTCGCCCTCGTAGGTCCACCACTTGGCGCCGGCCTGCTGGGAGAGGCCGGCGAAGAGGCCGGCGTCGTTGGCGGAGAAGGTGGTGAGGGACTTGCCGGGGGCCTTCTTCTTCAGGGTGCGGGCGGTGGCGGCGAACTCGTCCCAGGTGGTGGGGACGGAGAGGCCGTACTGCTTGAAGAGGTCCTCGCGGTAGAAGAACATCAGCGGCCCGGAGTCCTGCGGCAGGGCGTAGACGCCGTCGCCGCCGAGGGTGGTCTGCTGCCAGATGCCGGGGGCGAAGGCGTTCTTGACGGTCTCCGAGACCTCGCCGTCCATGTCGGCCAGGGAGTCGTTGCTGACGAGGGTCGGGAGGGCCTGGTACTCGGCCTGGACGAGGTCGGGGCCCTTGTGCGCCTTCGTCGCGGTGATGATCTTGGTGACGAGGTCGTCGCCGGAGGCCTGCTTCTGCACGGTGACCTTGATGTCGGGGTGCTCGGCGTTCCAGAGGGCGGCGACCTTGTCCATGCCGGGCGCCCAGGCCCAGTAGGTGAGCGAGACGGGGCCGGACTCGGCGCCCGCCTTGTCGCCGGAGTCGGAGGAACCGCAGGCGGAGAGCGCGGTGGCGCCGAGCAGGACGGCGGTGGCGGCGGCGAGTCCGCGGCGCGAGATGTGAGGCATGGGGTACTTCTCCCTGACCGAAAAAGGGGCCTCTCCCGGGAGCGGGATGGCCGGTCATGCATCTGTGAGCGTTCACAGTAGAGAAATGTTCCGGACACTTGTCAATGGTTGTTCGTGTGCGGTTATGTTGCGTTGCCACATCGAGATCGAGTGTGTGCACGTTCCCAACGAACCAAAGCTTCCCGCTTCCGAGGTTTCAGGAGAGACTCATGCCGCAGACCGCTCCCAAGGGCCTGCACCGGCTCGCGTTCGGCGGGGACTACAACCCCGAACAGTGGCCGGAAAGCGTCTGGCAGGAGGACGTCCGGCTGATGCGCGAGGCCGGCGTCACCATGGTGAGCGTCGGGATCTTCTCCTGGGCCCTGCTCGAACCCGAGCCGGGCCGGTACGACTTCGGCTGGCTCGACCGGATCCTCGACCTGCTGCACGAGAACGGCGTCCGCGTCGACCTCGGCACCCCCACCGTCGCGCCGCCCGCCTGGTTCTACCGCGCCCACCCCGAGGCCCTGCCCGTCACCGCCGAGGGCGTCCGCCTCTCGTACGGCTCACGCGGGGCGATCTGCCACAGTTCGACCGCCTACCGCACGGCCGCCGCCGGGATCACCACCGAGCTGGCCCGGCGTTACGGCAGCCACCCCGCGCTCGCCCTCTGGCACGTCCACAACGAGTACGGCGTGCCCGTCAGCGCCTGCTACTGCGACAGCTGCGCCGCTCACTTCCGCCGCTGGCTCCACGAGACGTACGGCTCCGTGGACGCCGTGAACGAGGCCTGGGGCACCGCCTTCTGGGGCCAGCACTACGGCTCGTACGAGGAGATCGACCCGCCCCGCGCCACCCCCACCGTCGGCAACCCGGCACAGCAGCTCGACTACCGCCGCTTCGCCGACGTCACCATCCGGGAGAACTTCCGGACGGAACGGGACATCCTCCATGAACTGACCCCGGGAATCCCCGTCACCACCAACTTCATGACCGCGCTCAGCCAGTGCGACTCGATCGACTACTGGGCCTGGGGCCGCGAGGTCGACCTCGTCACCAACGACCACTACCTGATCACCGACGGCCGCCGCACCCACGTCAACCTCGCCATGGCCGCCGACCTCACCCGCTCCGTCGCCGGCGGCGCGCCCTGGCTGCTCCTGGAGCACTCCACCTCCGGCGTGAACTGGCAGGCCCGCAACCCGGCCAAGCGCCCCGGTGAGATGGCCCGCAACTCCCTCGCCCACGTCGCCCGCGGCTCCGAGGGCGCCATGTTCTTCCAGTGGCGCCAGTCCCGGCGCGGCGCCGAGAAGTTCCACTCCGCGATGGTCCCGCACGGCGGCACCGACACCCGGATCTGGCGCGAGGTCGTCGCCCTCGGCGCCGGCCTCGAGGCCCTGGAGGAGGTGCGCGGCAGCCGGACCGTCCCGGACGTCGCCATGGTCTGGGACTGGCACTCCTGGTGGGCGCAGAACCTCGAATGGCGGCCGAACGCGGCCCACGAGGCCCGCGAGCGCGCCGACAGCTTCTACGAGACCCTCTACGACCGGCACCTCACCGTCGACTTCGCGCACCCCGAGTCCGACCTCTCGGCCTACCCGCTGGTCGTCGTGCCCGCGCTCTACCTCACCACCGAGGCCGCCGGGCAGAACCTCCGCGAGTACGTCGAGAACGGCGGCACCCTCGTCGTCTCGTACTTCTCCGGGATCGTCGACGAGCACGACGCCGTCCACCCGGGCGCCTACCCGGGTGCCCTGCGCGAGGTCCTCGGCCTCACCGTGGACGAGTGGTCCCCGCTCCTGGACGACCAGCGCGTGACGGTCACCGGGCCGGACGGCGCCACGCTCACCGCCGACGTCTGGACGGAGTTCGTCCGCCCGCGCGGGGCGGAGACCGTGTGGACGTACGCGGACGGCCCGGCCGCCGGCGGGCCCGCCGTCACCCGGCACCGGCTCGGCCGGGGCACCGCCTGGTACGTCTCCACCCGCCTCGACGCGGCCTCGCTCGACGCGATCCTCGCCGCCGCCTGCGAGGACGCCGAGGTCGCCCCGCGCACCGCGCTCCCCCACGACGTGGAGGTCGTGCACCGCGCCGGGGATGCCGGACAGCGGTACGTCTTCGCCCTGAACCACTCCGCCGAGGACGCCGAGGTGCCGCTGGACGGCTCCGGTACGGAGCTCCTCCACGGTGACGCGGCGGACGGCAAGCTCACCGTCCCGGCCGGCGCCGTCAGGGTCGTACGCCTCGACGCCTGAGCCCACCCCCCTGAACTCCCCGGGGGCGGCCCGCACCCGCTGCGCCGCCCCCGGGTGACCCGTACGACCGCAAGGAACCACCGCACGACACTCTCTCTGTCCGCCACCGTCGAAGGGACTCGACGATGCACCCCGTCCGCAGCCGCATCCGCCTGCGCGCCACGGCCCTCGCCGCCGCGCTCGGCGCCCTGCTCCTGGCCCCGCTCCCCGCGGCGCACCGGGCCGAAGCGGCCTCCACCCTCACCAACGCGGGTTTCGAGGCCGACGGCACCGGGACCGCCACCCCCTCCGGCTGGTCCACCTACTCGGCCGCCGGGCAGAACTCCGCCTCCTTCACCGAGGCCGGCGGTCACAGCGGCGGCTACCGCCTCTCCCACTGGTCCTCCGCGGCGTACAAGGTGGAGACGTACCAGTACCTCTCCGGTCTCACCGACGGCGACTACACCCTCAGCGCCTGGGTCCGCTCCGGCGGCGGCCAGAACTCCGCCTATCTCGCCCTGCGCAACTGCGGCTCCACCGAGCAGCGCACCGACCTCCCGGTGACGTCGAGCGGCTGGATACGGATCGTCACCCCGATCAAGGTCGTCGGCGGGGCCTGCACGATCAGCGTCAACTCGGATGCCAACGCGGGCAATTGGATCAACGTCGACGATCTCACCTTCACCTCCGGCACGACCGGGCTCGCCGTGAAGGGCGTCGACCTGTCCGCACTGAAGAAGAGCGAGGACCTCGGCGGGACGTACAAGTCGAGCGCCGGAGTCACCGGCGACCCGGTCGCCCTGCTCAAGAACTCGGGCGCCACCTACGGCCGCCTCAAGGTGTGGGTGAACCCGGCGGACGGCTACAACAACAAGGCCCGCGTCCTCGCGACCGCGAAGCGGATCAAGGCGCAGGGCATGAAGCTCCTCGTCGACTTCCATTACTCCGACATCTGGGCCGACCCGGGCGCCCAGACCAAGCCCGCCGCCTGGTCGGCCCACTCGTACAGCCAGCTGAAGACCGACGTGTACGACCACACGTACGACGTCCTCAACGCCCTCAAGGCGCAGGGCACGACGGCCGACATGGTGCAGATCGGCAACGAGATCAACACCGGGATGCTCTGGCCCGAGGGCTCCACGAGCAACTGGTCCCAGCTCGCCGGCCTGCTCAAGTCCGGGATCTCCGCCGCGAAGGCGGTCTCGTCGAGCACCCAGATCGCGCTGCACCTCGCCAACGGCGGCGACAACACGCTCTACCGCACCTGGTTCGACAACGCGACGGCGCAGGGCGTGAGTTACGACGTCATCGCACTGTCCTTCTACGGCTACTGGCACGGCGCGCTGTCCTCGCTCCAGGCCAACCTCGACGACATCTCGGCGCGTTACGGCAAGAAGGTGATGGTCGCGGAGACCGCGTACCCGTTCCGTCTGGACAGCGAGGACGCCCACGAGAACATCATCGACCTCTCCTCCGAGCTGGTCGCCGGCTACCCGGCGAGCAGCGCGGGTCAGACGGCCTGGCTGCGGGACGTCATGAACGTCGTCGAGGCGGTGCCGAACGGCCGCGGTCTCGGCGTCGTCTACTGGGAGCCGACCTGGACGGCCGTCGCGGGCAACGGCTGGGACCCGGCCGACCCCTCCTCGGGCAACGGCTGGGAGAACCAGGCCCTCTTCGACTACGACAGCAGGCTGCTGCCGGCGGCCGGGGTGCTCGCGCACCGCTGACCCGTACGGCGGGAGAAGGGGCGGGCCCGTTCGCGGGCCCGCCCCTTCGGCGCGTTCCGGCTACCACTCGGCCAGCGAGCCGTCGTCCCGGCGCCAGGCCGGGTTGCGCCAGCGGTGGCCCACCTCGGCGGCCCGTTCGACCGCCTTCGCGTCGACCTCGATCCCGAGGCCGGGGCCGGTCGGCAGGGCCACGTGCCCGTCCTCGTACCGGAAGACCGTGGGGTCGACGAGGTAGTCGAGCAGGTCGGAGCCGGTGTTGTAGTGGATGCCGAGGCTCTGCTCCTGGATGAGGAGGTTCGGCGCGGCGAAGCCGACCTGGAGGCAGGAGGCGAGCGCGATCGGGCCCAGCGGGCAGTGCGGGGCGAGGGAGACGTCGTACGCCTCCGCCATCGCGGCGATCCTGCGGACCTCCGAGATGCCGCCCGCGTGCGAGAGGTCGGGCTGTGCGACGGCGATCCCCTGGGCGAGGACCTTCTTGAAGTCCCAGCGGGAGTAGAGGCGTTCGCCGGTCGCGATCGGGATGGAGGTGGAGCGGACGATGTCGCCGATGTGGTCGCTCATCTCGGGGACGACCGGCTCCTCCACGAAGAAGGGCAGGTACGGCTCCAGGAGCGGCAGGACCCGGCGGGACATCGGGGCGGTGAGGCGGCCGTGGAAGTCGATCGCGATGTCGAACTCGTCGCCGACGGCCTCGCGGAGGGAGGCGACGCGGTCCACGATGCCCTGGGTGGCGGCCGGGGTGTCGATGAGCCGCAGCTGGGCGGAGGCGTTCATCTTGACGGCGGTGAAGCCCTCGCTCTTACGGGCCAGGGCCTCGCTCGCGACCTCGTCGGGACGGTCGCCGCCGATCCAGCTGTACACGCGGGCGCGGTCGCGGACGTTGCCGCCGAGGAGCTGCCACACGGGGACGCCGAGGGCCTTGCCGGTGATGTCCCAGAGGGCCTGGTCGATGCCGGCGACGGCGCTGGAGAGGACCGGGCCGCCGCGGTAGAAGCCGCCCTTGGTGAGGACCTGCCAGTGGTCCTCGATCTTCATCGGGTCCTGGCCGATCAGATAGTCGGAGAGCTCCTCTACGGCGGCGGCGACGGTGTGGGCGCGGCCCTCGACGACGGGCTCGCCCCAGCCGGTGATGCCCTCGTCGGTGTCGACGCGCAGGAAGCACCAGCGGGGGGCGACGAGGTAGGTGCGCAGGGCGGTGATCTTCACTTGGCGTCCTTCTTCACTTGCAGTCCCTTGGTCACTCGGACTCCTTCTTCACGAGCGGTCCCTTGGTCACTTGGACTCCTTCTTCACGGTCCAGCCGCCGTCGACGACCAGGTCGGTTCCGGTGATGTAGGCGGCGTCGGCGGAGGCGAGGAAGGCGACGGCGGCCGCGACCTCCTCGGGGCGGCCGAGCCGGGCGAGGGCGGTGGCGTCGGCGGAGATCCGTCGTCCCTCCTCGTCGACGTCGTTCCACACGTCGGTGAGGATCGGGCCCGGCAGCACGGAGTTGAAGCGGACCTCGGGGCCGTACTCGACGGCCAGCTGGCGGACGAGCGCGCACATCCCGCCCTTCGCGGCGGCGTACGCGGCGTAGCCGGGCAGGCCGAAGGCGGCGTGCACGCTGGAGGTGGCGACGAGGCTGCCGCGCGCGGCGCGCAGGTCGTCGAGGAAGACGCGGGTGGCGAAGTAGAGGGCGCGCAGGTTGACCGCCATCTCCCGGTCCCAGGTGGCGACGGGGAGATGGTGGGCGGCGGCCGGGGTGTGGACGAAGGCGTTGCTGTGGAGGACGCTCACGGGGCCGAAGCGGGCGTGGGCCTCTTCCCGGAGGGCTGTCCAGTCGGCTTCGGAGGAGACGTCGCAGCGGACGTAGGCGGCTCGGCCGCCCTCGGCGCGGATGGCGGCGGCGACGGCCTCGCCGGCCTCGTCGGCGATGTCGGAGACGAGCACCGCGGCGCCCTCGGCGGCGAGGCGGACGGCGCTGGCGGCGCCGATGCCGGAGGCCGCGCCGGTGACGACGGCGGTCTGTCCGGAGAAACGGTTCATGGGGGTGGGTTCCTGGTGTCTGCGGGGCGGGTCAGCGGGTGATGTCCTGGCCCGTGAGGAGATCGAGTTCGGCGCGGTGCGGGAGGCCTTCCCAGTCGCCCGGTACGGAGACGGCGAAGGCTCCGCAGAGGGTGGCGAGGCGGAGGCGTTCCGCGGGCGGGGAGCCGTCGAGGACGGCGGCGAGGTAGCCGGAGACGAAGGCGTCGCCCGCGCCGACGGGGTCGACGGCGGTGACGGGCACGGCCGGCCGGACGTGGACCTCGTCGCCGACGACGGCGAGGGCTCCCTCGGCGCCGAGCTTCAGGACGGCCTGCCGTGGGCCGAGCCGGGCGAGGGCGCGGGCCATCCGTTCGGGCTCGTCCTCGGGCACGAACAGGGCGGCTTCCTCGGGGCCGGCGAAGACGATGTCGGCGTACGGGAGGAGGCGGGCGAGCACGTCGGCGGCCTCGGCGCGGCTCCAGAGCCGTTCGCGGTGGTTGACGTCGAAGGAGACGGTGACCCCGGCGGCGTGGGCCAGGGCGACGGCGTGTTCGACGGCGGCGCGCGCGGTGGCGCTCAACGCCGGGGTGATGCCGGTGACATGGAGGATCCGGGCCGCGGTGATCCGGGCCGCGTCGACGTCCTCGGGGGCGAGCCGGGAGCCCGCGAGACCGGACCGGTAGTAGGTGACGCGGAGGCGGTCGGCGGTGCGGCGTTCCCTGAGCATCAGGCCGGTGGGGGCGGCCGGGTCGGTGCGGGCGGTGGAGACGTCGACGCCCTCGGCGCGCAGCCCGGCGAGGACCATCGCGCCCGTGGCGTCGTCGCCGACGCGGCCCGTCCAGGCCGCCGGGTGGCCGAGCCGGCTGACGCCGACGGCGACGGTCGCCTCGGCGCCGGCCCAGCCGAGGCGCATCGGGGCGCCGTTGGCCAACGGCCCGGGTTCGGTGGCGGCGACGACGGCCATGGCCTCGCCGAGGGTGACGAGTGAAGGGGTCGCGCTCATCGGCGTATCCCGTCGAGGAACGCGGCGGCGCGCTCGGCCAGCGCCGCCAGGGAACCGCCCTCGCAGGCGTCGCCGACGAGGGGGCCGCCGATACCGAGGGCGGCGGCCCCGGCGGCGAGGTAGGCGGGGGCGTCGGCGGCACCGATGCCGCCGGTCGGGACGAGGGGGACCTCGGGCAGCGGGGCGCGGACGGCGCGGAGGTACTCCGGTCCGCCGGTGGCGGCGGGGAAGAGCTTCACCATGGTGGCGCCCGCCCGCCAGGCGGTGAGGATCTCGGTCGGGGTGTACGCGCCGGGGAGCACGGGGACGCCCAGGCGGACGGCCTCGGCGATGACCTCGGTGGAGGTGGTCGGGGTGATGAGGTACGTGGCTCCGGCCTCGACGGCCGCCTGTGCCTCGGCGGGCGTGGTGACCGTGCCGGCGCCGAGGGCGAGTCCGGGCGGGGCGTCGGCGGCGTACTCGCGCAGGGCGTCGAGCACGCCGGGGGTGGTGAGGGTGAACTCGGCGGCGCGGACGCCGGAGGCCCGGAGGGTGTCGGTGACTTCGGCGAAGCGGGTGGCGGAGGCGGAGCGGAGGATCGCGATGACGGGGACGGCGTCGAGGGCGGCGCGCAGCCCGTCGTGCGGGGTGGTCATGGGCTTCTTCCTTGGGGGAGGTAGGGGGTGTCTTGCCGATCAGGCCGGATCAGGGAGCGGCGTCTGGTGCCTGGGGCCTCCCCAGGCCCGCCAGGGCCGAGGGGCCGCATCGCAAGGCGGAGGAGGGAGGCATGGCGGAGCCATGCCGACCGACGACAACGCGGCGAGGCGCGGCACCAGACGCCGCGAGCCCGGCCTGATCGGCAAGACACCCCCTACGGGTCAGTGGTCGGCGTACGGGGTGGTGGGCAGGCCCGTCGCGCCCGGGCGGCAGACGAAGAGGCGGCCGGCGTCGGGTTCGGCGCGCAGGCGGGCCTCGTCGAGACCCACGGACGCCGTCGTGATGACCAGGACGTCGAGCCCGGGTCCGGCGAAGGCGCAGCTGGTGACGTGGGAGGCGGGGACCTCCACGCGCGCGTGGAGGCTGCCGTCGGGCGCGAAGGCGAGGACTTCGCCGCCTCCCCAGACGGCGACCCAGACGCGGCCCTCGCTGTCGACGGCGAGGCCGTCCGGGACGCCCCGCTCGAGGACGGCGAAGGGGCGGCGGTCGCTCGGGGTGCCGGTCTCCGGGTCGTAGGCGAAGACGTCGACGCGGCCGGTGGGGCTGTCGGCGTAGTAGAGGCGGGTGCCGTCGGGGCTCCAGCCGAGGCCGTTGGAGATGGTGACGGAGTCGAGCAGGGTGACGAGCCCGTCGCGGTCGAGGCGGTAGAGGGCGCCGGCGCCGGGGCTCTCGTCGTACGCCATGGTTCCGGCGAGGAGCCGTCCGGCGGGGTCGACGGCGGCGTCGTTCATGCGGCGCGGGAGGCCGTCGTCCGGGAGCGCGGGCGCGGCGATTTCGACGGCCTCGGTGACGGGCCGGCCGTCCGCCAGGTGCAGGAAGGACGTGCCGGCGGCGGCGAGGAGGGCGCCGGAGGCGCAGGGCAGGAGGGCGCCGACGGGCCGGTCGAAGCGGAGGGTGCCGAGGTGCGCGAGGTCCGGCAGCTCCTCGCCGGGTGACAGGGCGGCCCGGTGGACGAGCCCCTCGGGGATGTCCACCCACAGGAGTTCCTGGCGCCGGGTGTCCCAGACGGGCCCTTCCGTCAGGCGTCCGGGCAGGGGGGAGCAGGGTACGGCCCTGAGGTGGTGCATCTGGCCTCCTCGGTCGGCGACTGGTGCGGCGCGAGAAAAACTACGGCTTCGTCTAACGGTTGTAAATAACCTGCCCCCCCCTTCTTCCAACCCTTTGAATAAGATCCGGTGACAGTGGGGTACGGGCAGGCCGAGCGGAGGACAGCACAGATGATCAAGCGGACGTCGCAGGAGATTCGCCGCCTCAACCGCTTCGAGGTCCTGCGCCGCTTCTACGCGGGCACGGGCGCGATGAGCCGTCAGGACCTCGCGGCGGCGACCGGCCTCTCCTTCGCCACCGTCGCCAACCTCACCGCCGAGCTCCTGGAGGCCGGCGTCCTCGTCGAGGCGGGCCACGAGGACTCCAGCGGAGGCCGGCCCCGCGCGCGGCTGGCCGTCAACGCCGAGCGGGGCGCGCTGATCGGCATCGACATCGCCGAGACCGCCGTCCACGCGGAGCTCTTCGACCTGGCCCTGGAGGTCCGGCACTCGGTCGAGCGCCCCCTCCCCCCGGGCGACGTCCGGCCCGCCGACGTGGTCGAGCAGCTCGCCGCCTGCGTCGAGGAGCTCCTGCACGGCTCCGGCGTGCCCCGCGAGCGGGTCCTCGGCGCCGGTGTGAGCGTGCCGGGCATGGTGGAGCGCGAGGGCGGCGTCTCCTCGTACTCCCCGTACTGGTCCTGGCGCGAGGTGCCGCTGCGGTCCCTGCTCGACGAGCGGCTCGGGCTGCCCCTCCGGCTCGACAACCCGCTGCGCGCCAGCACGGTCGCCGAGCTGTGGTTCGGTGCCGGGCGGGAGGTCGACGACCTGGTGGTGGTCACCCTGCGCGCCGGTGTCGGCGCCGGGATCGCGATCGACGGGCAGCTCTATCGGGGCTTCACCAACAGCGCGGGCGAGTGGGGTCACACCTGCCTCGCCGTCGACGGCCGGCTGTGCACCTGCGGCAACCGGGGCTGCGTGGAGGCGTACGTGTCCACCCGGGGGATCGCGCAGACCTGGCGCGAACTCGCCCCCGGCGACGAGCGGGCGGCGGGGGCGGACGACGCGGCGACGGTCGCCGCCCTGGCGCGCGCGGCGGCGGAGCGGGACCCGGTGGCCGAGGCCGTCGTCGACCGGACGGCCCGTCACCTGGGCGCGGCGGTCGCGAATCTGATCAATCTGCTCAACCCCCGGGTGCTCGTCCTCGGCAACCAGGTCGTCGACCTGCTCGGCGAGCGCCTCCTCGACGCCACGTACGAGGCGGTCACCCGGCACGTCCTGCCGCTGCCGCACCGGGCCGCGACCCTGCGGCGCAGCGCGGTGCCGCACAACGCGGTGACGCGGGGTGCGGCCGCCTTCGCCCTGGAGGGCTTCCTCGACGACCGGGAGGTCTTCGGCCCGGTCAGCCGCATGCGCCAGCCGCGTGAACGCAAGGGCGCCGGGCGCGCGGCCGCCGACACGAGCATGTGACGGAGGCCCGGGGCTCAGCGCGCCGGCCGGTGGTGGCCCAGGCGGGCCGACAGTTCGCCGGCGCCCTTGACCGCGAGGGCGGTGAGTTCGTTCTCCTTGTCCTCGCTCCAGCGGAGCACCGGCACGGAGACGGACAGCGCCGCGACGACCCGGCCCGAGCGGTCCCGCACAGGTGCGGCGACACAGCTGACGTCGGGGTTGGACTCCTGCTGCTCGACGGCGACACCGAGGATCCGGATCTCCGCGAGCGCGGCCCGCAGGGCGTCCGGGTCGGTGAGGCTCCGGGGCGTCATGCCGACGAGTTCGCGCCCTTCGAGGCGCTCGTCGAGCTCGTCCTCGGGAAGGGTGGCGAGCAGCATCTTGCCGACGGCGGTGCAGTGGGCGGGGAGGCGGCGGCCGGCCGCCGAGACCATCCGCACCGCGTGGCTGGAGTCCACCTTGGCGATGTAGATGACGTCCGTGTCCTCCAGGACGGCGACGTGGACGGTCTCGCCGCAGGTGTCGGCCACCTCGCGGGCGACCTGGTGCCCCTCGGCGGCGAGGTCGAGCTGCTCCGCGTACCGGCTGCCGAGCTGGTACGTGCGGACACCGAGCCGGTAGCGGCCGGGCTGTTCCGGCACCGGCACGAGGTAGGTGCGGGCGGTCAGGGTGGTGACCAGCTCGTGGGTGGTGGTGCGCGGCAGCCCGAGCCTGCGGGTGATCTCGGGGGCGGACAGCGTGCCGTCGCCCTGGAGGAAGAGCTCCAGTATGTCGAATGCCCTGGTCACCGCCGGAACGAGTCGTCCCATGCCCCCACCTCACCCTGACGCTGTTCGATATCCCGTACAACGACCGAAATCGCGGACAGAGACTAGCGCGGGCACCCTCCCGTCGACACCCCCGCGGGGCGCCGACCCCTGCTTCCCGGCCCGGCCTTTTCAGTCGGCCTCGGGCTCGGCGAGCAGGTCGTCGACGAGGGTGAGGCGCGTCTCGGGGAAGTACTCCGCGATCGCCTCGCGCATCATCGCCTCGCCCTCCGGGTCGGGGGTCCCGCACTTCTCCCGGGTCTCCCGGTCGGGCCAGCGGGCGTACGCCACCCAGGTCCCGTCGTCCGCCTTGTGGAGCCGGGAGCCGTAGCTTCCGCACTCCTGGTGGATCGCCACGGTCACCCGGTGCCAGCCGTCGACGAGCAGCTGCTCCCTGCCCGGACGCACCCGCCACCGGTACACCACCGCGAACATCTCTCCGCCTCCCTCGTCACGGCCGGCGGCCCGTGCCGCCCCCGGGGACGACAGAACTACACCGACCAGTTCACTGTCAAGACTGAACCGTTCGGTAGACCACAGCCTCACGAGACTCGTTGAAGCGCTTCGATATTCCCCACACTTCACGTCTGGACACTCCAACTCCCCCGGACTACCGTCTGCTTGGGTCGCCGAAGCGATCACTCGACGGGTTGCGTCGAAGCGATTCACTCTGGACGCACCACCGTCCTGGCCCCGGGGAGAACGGATGGTCACCCTTGCCGAGGTCGCCCGGCACGCCGGAGTGTCGGCGAGCACGGTGAGCTATGTCCTCAGCGGCAAGCGGCCCATCTCCGAGCTCACCCGGCAGCGCGTGCGGGCCAGCATCGAGCAGCTCGGCTACCAGCCCCACGCCGGCGCCCGCGCGCTCGCCAGCAGCCGGTCCCGGATCATCGCGCTCATGGTGCCGCTGCGCACCGACATGTACGTGCCGGTGATGCTGGAGATCGCGGTCGCCGTCGCCACCACCGCCCGCGCCCACGGCTACGACGTCCTGCTCCTCACCGGCGAGGAAGGCCCGTCGGCGCTGCGCCGGGTCACCGGCAGCGGACTCGCCGAGGCGGTGATCCTGATGGACGTGCAGCTCGACGACGAGCGCCTGCCCCTCCTGCGCACGGCCGGTCCTCCGTCCGTCCTGGTCGGACTGCCCGCGGACCCTGCCAGACTGAACTGCGTCGACCTCGACTTCGCGGCGGCCGGGGCCCTGTGCGTGGAGCATCTGGTGGACCTCGGGCACCGGGAGATCGCGGTGATCGGCGAGGCCCCCGGCGTGTACGCGCGGCACACCGGCTTCGCCGAGCGGACCCTGCGCGGGCTGCGGGACCGGGCGGCCGAGCGCGGGGTCCGGCTGCTGCACCGGCCGTGCGAGGGCAGCCACGACGCGGTGGCGGGCGTCCTCGCGCGGATCCTCGACGAGCGGCCCGCGGTCAGCGCCTTCGTCGTGCAGAACGAGACGGCCGTCGAGCCGCTCCTCGCCCTGCTGCGCCGCACGGGCAGGGCCGTACCGGAGGACGTGTCGGTGGTCGCGGTCTGCGCCGACCTGATCGCCGCCCAGGCCTCGGTGCCGCTCAGCTCGGTGGCGATCCCCGCGCAGGAGCTCGGCCGCAGGGCGGTGGAGCGGCTGATCGCCCGCCTCGCCCGGCCCGGCGACGAGGGCGCCACCGGGGTCGAACTCCTCACGCCGGCCCTGACCGCTCGGGACAGCTCGGGCCCACCGCCCGAGCGTCTCAGCCCTTGACCGCGCCCGTGAGCATGCCCTTCCTGAAGTGCTTCTGGACGAACGGCGAGAGGACGGCGACGGGGAGGAGGGCGAGGACCATGACGGCCATCTGGACGGCGAGCCCGGAGAGGTTCCCGGCCTTGACCGCCTGGCCGAGGCCGACGGGGATCTCCTGCTTCTGGACGAGCTGGATGAGGACGTTCTGCAGCGGCATCATGTTCTGGTCGCTGAGGTAGAGGGAGGCGTTGAACCAGGCGCTCCAGTAACCGACCGCGTAGAAGAGGGTGATGACGGCGATCACCGCCCTCGACAGCGGCATCACGATCTGCCAGAGGATGCGCAGGTCACCGGCGCCGTCGATGCGGGCGCTGTCGACGAGTTCGGGCGAGATCCCCATGAAGAAGCCGCGCAGCACCAGGATGTTGAAGACGCTCACGGCGCTCGGCAGGATCAGCGCGAGATAGGTGTCGGTGAGGCCGAGGGTCTGCACGAGGAGGTACGTGGGGATCAGGCCGGCCCCGAAGAACATGGTGGCCACCAGGGCCAGCAGGATGAAGCGGTGGCCGAGCGAGCCGGGCCGGGAGAGCCCGTACGCGCAGAGGATCGACACGCCCGTCGAGAACAGGGTGCCGGTGACCGTGACGGCGACGCTGACGATCGCCGCCCGGGTGACCTGGCCGCCGCTCAGCAGCTCCTGGTAGGCGACGAAGGTGAGGTCCCTGGGGACGATGACCAGGCCGCCGGTCTCCGTGATCGTCCTCTTGGAGGAGAGGCTGGTGACGACGACGATCCAGAGCGGGAAGAGGACGGCGAGGCAGGCGAGGACGAGGGCGGCGCCCTTGGCGGCGAGTCCGGCGCGGCCGGGCGGCTCCTCCCAGGCGGGGCGGGCGGGGACGGCCCACCGTGATGTGCGCGGCCGGGTCATTTCCGGTACACCCCCTGCTCGCCCATCAGGTGGGCGGCCTTGTTCGCGGAGAGGACGAGCACGAGGCCGACGACTCCCTTGACGAGCCCGGCGGCCGCCGCGTAGCTGAAGTCCTGGCTGCGCAGGCCGGTCCACCACACGAAGGTGTCGAGGACCTCGGCGGCCCCGGGTCCGACCGCGTCGCGCTGGAGCAGCAGCTGCTCGAAGCCGACGGTCAGCGCGTCGCCGACGCGCAGGACGAGGAGCAGGGCGATGACGGGCCGCAGCGCGGGCAGGGTGACGTGCCACATCCGGCGCCACCGCCCGGCCCCGTCCATGGCGGCGGCCTCGTACAGGTCCTGGTTGACGGCGGCGAGTGCGGCGAGGAAGACGATGAGCCCCCAGCCGGCGTCCTTCCAGATGCCCTCGGCGGTGACGAGGAGCTTGAAGATCTCCGGGTCGGTCATGAGGTCGAAGCCCTCGTGGCCGTGTTCGCGCAGGGTCTGGGCGATGACGCCGGCGCCGCCCAGGATCTGCTGGAAGACGGTGACGACCAGTACCCAGGAGAAGAAGTGCGGCAGGTACAGCACGGCCTGGACGACCGCGCGGACCCCGGGACGAAGGATGCTGTTGACGAGCAGGGCGAGCGCGATGGGCACGGGGAAGAACAGCAGCAGTTGGAGGAGGAAGAAGATCAGGGTGTTCTCGACGGCGTGCCAGAACCCCGGGTCGGAGAAGACGCGGGCGAACTGGGCGAAGCCCACCCAGGGGCTCTCCAGGATGGCGGTGACGCCGTTGGTGGAGACGTACGGGTCGTAGTCCTGGAAGGCGACGACGTTCCCGAGGATCGGGATGTAGTGGAAGACCACGACGAGGGCGAGCGCGGGCGCGGTCATGAGGAGGAGGGTGCGGTCGCGCCGGAACCGCCGGCCGAGCGGAACCCTCCCGGCCGGGGGTGCGGACGTACGGCGACGGGCCCGGCCGCCGTCCTCGACGGGTTCCGCGTCCGGGTCCTTCGTCCTGGTGTCGAGCGTGCTCACGGTCAGCTCGCCGCGGAGCCGGTGGTGTCGAGGAGCTTCCGGTACCAGTCGCGCAGCCGGTCGCCGCCCCTGCTCTTCCACTCGGACACGGCCTGCTGCATGTCGGAGACCTTCTTGCGGCCCCGGACGATGTCCTTCTCCAGCTGCTCGAAGTCGTTCATGAGGCCGGTCCACTGGGCGGGTTCGGTGACGGTCATGCCGTAGAAGGCGGACTTGGTGGTGACGGCGCCCATGCGCTGCTGCCACTCGACCATGGCACGGGTCACGTCGGGCGTGTCGGGGTGGGCCACGTACGGGGCGGGGCTGGCGATGAACATCCAGGAGCTGTTGACCTCCAGGTTCCCCGCGTCCGTCTTGACGGGCAGGCCGTTCTTCACCGTGTGGTGGACGCCCTCGACGCCGTAGTCGGTGAGCATCCGCTCCTTGGTGCCGTAGGGGGCGGCGGTGAAGTCGGCGATGGCGAGGACGTCCTCGACGACCGCCTTGGAGCTGCCCTTCTTCACGAAGGCCCAGATGTTGGCGGGGTTGGTGGCCCAGAGCTTCGGGGTGCCGCCGGCGTGCCCGGGGATGTCCATGGCGGCCATGGCGAACGCCGGGTTCTGGGCGGCCTGTTCGGAGGTCTTGGCGTACCAGTGGGAGAGGTCGTTGTTGTAGATCAGGACCTGTCCGGAAGTGAAGCGGTTGCCGGCGTCGCCCTGGTTCTGGGCCTTGGCGTCGGGATGCACGACTCCGGCGTCGAAGAGTCTGCGGGTCCACTCCAGGGCTTCGAGGTACTCCTGCGTCTCGATCCGGTTGACCAGCTTCCCGTCGACGAGGTTCCAGCCGAGGGCCTTGTCGCTGCCGGACAGCACGCCGAACATGTTGTACGCGGTCCAGGTCAGGTCGTCGCAGGCCCACACCTTCGCCCTGGCGCTGGTGATCTCCTTGGCGAGGGCGAGGAACTCGTCGGCGCTCTTGGGGAGTTGCCAGCCCTTCGCGGCGAAGAGGTCCCTGCGGTAGAAGGGCGCGATGTTGGTGACGTACGAGGCGGGCATGGGCAGGCCGCGGAGCCTGCCGCCGAAGATCGAGCGCTGCCAGGCGTCGGTGGGGATGGCCGCGAGGTTCGGGTAGGCCTTGACCCTGTCGCCGGAGAGGTACGGGCCGAGGTCCTCGAACTTGGCGTTGATCGCGCTCGGGATCTTTCCGCCGAGGTTCCAGCCGGGCACGACGACCACGTCGGGGATGTCGCTGGAGGCGAGGACGGCGCCGAGCTTCTGGTCGTAGACGTTGCCGTCCTGGTTCTGCCAGGTGACGTCGGTGCCGATGGCCTCGTTCATGGCCTTGTAGTAGGGGTTGTCGGGGGCCGGCGGGGTTCCCCAGAGCGGCGCCATGACGGTGAGGGCGGTGCCCTTGCCCTTCTTCGCGGCCACGGAGGCCTTCAGCCCGGCGGCCGGGACGGCACGGGCGAAGCCCGCGGCGGAGCCGTTCTTCGGGGCGACGTCGGGCGCGACGACCGTGCTCGGCACGAAGGCGGGGAGGAGCTTCGCCGCGTCCTTGCCGGTGGTGGTGCCGTCCTTCTGCCCGGTGCTCCCGCCCTCACTGCACGCGGTGAGCAGAGGGGCTCCACCGGCGACGGCGACGGCGGCGACGGCGCTGGAGGCGAGGAAGCCCCGCCGGCTCGGGGTGGATCTCCGGGAGCCCGTGGAGACGGCGTTCGGCGTCATTGCGACAACCCTTCATGGCACGCGCCGGGACGAACGGCGACCGAGGTGTCGCCGGGCGGCTGCGGTGGTGGAGGTGGAGCGGGCGGGGGCGGAGCCCCGGGAGCCCTGGGCACGGTCGAACAGGCGCTGCCGACCGTCGAGTCGAAGCGCTTCGATATGGCTGCGAGGTTAAGTGAACGTCACAGGCGCGGCAAGAGTCGCTCCGGAGATTCTCGGGGCGGTAATCGGTGCTCGCACCCCCCAACACCACCTGCCCGCAGGGCAGGTGGGAACAGGGCACCTTGACACCCACTCCCCATCCACCGAGCATCGAAGCGCTTCGAAATCCACCTGTCCCCACTTCCCCGAGGAACTCGCACGTGACCGCACACCGGCCGCCCTTCCGTGACCCGGCGCTCCCCGTGGCCCGCCGGGTCGACGACCTGCTCGACCGGCTCACCGCCGACGAACGCCTCGCGCTGCTCCACCAGTTCACGCCCGGCGTCGAGCGCCTCGGGCTCGCCGCCTTCCGCACCGGCCAGGAGGCCCTGCACGGCGTCGCCTGGATGGGCCCGGCGACCGTGTTCCCGCAGGCGGTGGGGCTCGGGGCGACCTGGCACCCCGAGCTCGTGCGCCGGATCGGCGAGGCGGTGTCCCGGGAGACGCGGGCGATGCGCGCCAAGGACGACCGGGTGGGCCTCAACGTCTGGGCGCCGACGGTGAACCTGCTGCGCAACCCGCTGTGGGGGCGCGGCGAGGAGGGGTACGCGGAGGACCCGGTGCTGACCTCCGCGATCGCCACCGCGTACACCCGGGGGCTGCGCGGCGACCACCCGGTGCACTGGCGCACCGCGCCCGTCCTCAAGCACTGGCTCGCCCACAACAACGAGGCGGCGCGGGACACTTCCTCGGCGTCGGTGCGGCCCTGGGTGCTGCACGAGTACGACCTGCGGGCCTTCCGCGGGGCCGTCGAGGCGGGCGCGGTCGCCGGGGTGATGCCCGCGTACAACCTGGTCAACGGCCGCCCGAACCACCTCTCCCCGTACCTGGAGGAGGAGCTGCGCCGCTGGACGGATCAGGACCTCCTGGTCTGTTCGGACGCGGGGGCCCCGTCCAACCTGGTGGATTCCCAGGGGTACTTCGCCACGCACGAGGAGGCGGTCGGGGCGGCGCTGCGCGCCGGGGTCGACTCCTTCACGGACCACGGCACGGACGCCTCGGTGATCCTGGGCCGGCTGCGCGGGGCCCTGGAGCGCGGGCTGATCGGCCGGGAGGACGTGGACCGGGCGGTCCGGCGGCAGCTGTCGGTGCGATGCCGGCTCGGCGAGTTCGACCCGGGGCAGGGCCCGTACGCGGACGACGCGGCCTTCGACACGCCCGAGCACCGGGAACTGGCCCGTGAGGCGGCCGAGGCGGCGCTCGTCCTGCTGCGCAACGAGCCGGCGGGCGGCACGGGTCCCCTGCTTCCGCTGACGGACGACGGGGGCCGGATCGCGGTGGTCGGTCTCCTCGGCGACGCCTGCAAGCTGGACTGGTACAGCGGGGCGCTGCTCCACCGGTCGTCCCCGCTCGACGGGCTGCGGGAGCGTTTCGGACCGGACCGGGTGGACTTCGCCGAGGGCGTGGACCGGATCCGGCTGCGTACCGCGTCCGGCACCTGCCTGCGGGTCCCCGAGGTGGGGGCCGTGGGGGCGGTGCGGGACGGTGCGGGCGCGCTCGATCCGGCGCTGGTCACGGGCCGGACCGACCTGCCGCCGCTGACCGCCGACGCCGAGGGCTCCGAACTGGCCCTGATCGACTGGGGCGGCGGCGTACTCACGCTGCGGGCCCCCGACGGGCGGTACCTGTCGGTCGCCGAGGACGGTTTCGTCCGCGCCTCGGCGGAGGAGCCGGGCGGCTGGGTGGTCCAGGAGACCTTCCGGCGGGAAGCGCACGGCGGCGGTCACCTCCTTCTGCATCCGGGGACGGGTGGCTACGTCTCTGTCGCCGCCGACGGCGTGAAGGTTGCCGCCGACCGGGAATCCGCCGAGGTGTTCTCCGTGGAGACGGTCGAGCGGGGCGAGGAGGCGGTCGCCCGGGCCGCGGCGGGGGCGGACACGGTGATCGTCGTCGCCGGCAACGACCCCCACATCAACGGCCGGGAGACCGAGGACCGGACGACCCTCGCGCTCCCCGCCCACCAGGACCGGCTGTGGCGGGCCGCGCACGCCGCGAACCCGCGCACCGTCCTCGTCCTCGTCTCCTCCTACCCGTACGCCGTGCCCGAGGCGGCCGGCACGCTCCCGGCGGTGCTGTGGACCGCGCACGGCGGGCAGGCGGCGGGGACGGCGCTGGCCCGGATCCTGGCCGGGGACGTCTCCCCCGCGGGCCGGCTCCCGCAGACCTGGTACGCAGCCGACGCGGACCTGCCGGGGATGCTCGACTACGACGTGATCGGCGGCCGTCAGACGTATCTGTACTTCGACGGGACGCCGCTCTTCCCCTTCGGGCACGGCCTGTCGTACACGACCTTCGGGTACGAGGAGCTGTGGGCGGCCGTCGACGGCGACGCGGTACGGATCGGCTGCACGGTCACCAACACCGGCACCGTCGCCTCGGACGAGGTGGTGCAGGTGTACGCGCGGTCCGTGACGCCCTCGGTGCCGCGCCCGCACCGCGAACTGGTGGCGCACGAGCGGACGTCACTCGCCCCGGGCGCCTCGGCGACCCTCTCCTTCACGGTGCCGGTGGCGTCCCTCGGGTACTGGGACGTGGCGCACGGCCGGTGGGCGGTGGATCCCGGGGCGTACGAGATCCAGGTGGGCGCGTCCAGTACGGACATCAGGCGCACGGTCCGCGTCGAGGTGGCCGGCGAGGGGCCGGGCCCGCGGTCGGTCCTGACCGACGGGCTCGCGGCGGCGGACTACGACGAGCAGTGGGGCACGGTCATCGTGGACCGCACGAAGGTGTCGGGCGACGCGGTGACCCCGACGGGTCCGCATCGGGAAGGGGAACTCCTCTATCGGTCATGCGACTTCGCGGCCGGGGTGACGGAGGCCGCGGTGACGGCCGCGGGCGAGGGCGCGATCGAGCTGGCCCGCACGGACGGCACGCCCCTGAAGCGGATCGAGCTCGCCCCGACGGGCGGCCCGTACACGTACCGCACGCTCACCACCCCCCTGCGCCTCCGGGACGTGGCGGATCTCCGGGTCCGGCTCCACGGACCCGTCCGCCTGGCGCACATCGGCTTCACCGGGGCGTGACCGTCCAGACGCCGTCCTGCATGAGGTGTCGCCCCACCAGTTCGGGTTCCTCGTGCCAGGCCTGGACCTCGGTCGGGCGGACCCGGAACCAGTGGTAGGCGGGGCCGGAGCCGCGGGGGTCCCAGCCCGTCTTCTTCGCGAACGCGTCCGCCACCTCGGCCGGGACCTGGTCGGGGCCGAGGGTCGTGGCCTCGCCGTCGAGGAGGACGACGTCCCGTGTGTGTCCGAGCGCCAGTCGCGCCCGGCCGCCGGCCGCGAGGTTGCGGCCGGTGGGGTTGGAGAGGCGCGTGCACAGCCACAGGTGGGTGCCGTCCCAGAGGAAGGAGAGCGGCACGAGGTACGGCTCTCCGGTCGCGTCCGCCGTGGACACCCAGATGTCCTGTTCCTCGTCGAGCCGGCCGAGCACGTCCCGTATGCGGCGGGCGGTGTCACGCGGGGGCTGAGTGTTCGTCATGACCGTGAGGCTACCGGGCCCCCGTTCGGGGGCCCGGTGTTTCACTGGGTCAGCGTCGTGCTGTCGAAGAGCTCCCCGGTGTCGCTGTACGCGTTCAGGACGAGCTGGGTGGGCGAGACCGAGCACTGCACGTACTCGAATCGCGCCGACCTGTACGCGCTCCAGGACGGCTGGCTCGCCGTGAACTGGTTGAGCCCGTTGCCGCCGCCACCGGAGACGATGTACGTCACTCCCGTCGGATCGGTCACGCCCGCGCGCAGCGGATGGCTCCGCTCGTAGTTGTGGGAGTTGCCGGAGAGGCAGAGTCTGACCCCGTACAGCTCCAGGCGCGGGACCAGCTGGGAGAGGACCGTCGACGAGCTGGAGCTGGTGGTCGTCGAGCTGTAGGGCGGGCGGTGGACGACGCAGATCTTCCACGCCGCCGTCGCGGCGGCGAGGTCGGCGTCCACGAAGGCGCGCTGCGCGGAGCCGGCTCCCATGGGCTGCTCGCTGTCGACGACGAGGACGTGCAGGTCGCCCCATTCGTAGCTGTACCAGCGCTGGTTGTTCGGCGACCACAGGTTCCGTGCCGCCGCGCCGTCGCCGTAGTACTCCTTGTTCCCGTTCGCCGGATACAGGGTCCGGGTACGGATGACCGTGCCGTACTGCTTGTAGAAGCGGCTGTCGAAGTCGGAGTAGAAGTGCTCCGGGTCCGGGTCCTGGGCGTCCGGGTACACGTTGTCGCCGAGTGTCTGCAGGAACTGGGCCGAGGACGCGGCGATCAGGTTCGCGATGCTCGTCTCTGCCCCCGAACCGCCCCCGAAGTCGCCGACCGCCGCGAAGGTGAAGGCCGTGCCCGGCGCGGGTGCGGTGGTGAAGCGGTTGCCCGCGAGCGTGGCGTTGCCGGACCGCACCTGGTAGACGTACTCGGTTCCGGGCTCGAGCCCGCCGAGCAGCATGGCGTGCTGCAGCCGCGGAGTGGGGTCGAAGACGCTGTCGGAGAAGGTTCCGACCCCGAAGTCGACCGTGCTGTCGGTCGGAAAATTGGTCCACCACAGCACGCGTGCGCTCGTCGGGCCGGTCTGGACGACGTAGGGGCCACGGGTGACGAGGACGGTTCCGGCCGCCGGGGTGGAGCCGGCCCTTCCGGAGGTGAGTGCGGAGACGTTGCCCGCGGAGTCGACGGCCGCGATCCGGTAGGTGTACGACGTCGACGGGGAGAGTCCGTTGTCGGAGTACGTCTTGCGGAGCGGCTCCTCCACCGTGGCGATGAGGACGTTGTTGCGGTGGACCTGGTAGCCGGCGACGTCGCTGGAGCTCGACGACCCCCAGGTGATGTCGAGCCGGCTGTCGGAGTACCGCCTCACCACCACGCTGCTGTTCGAGACCGCCGAAGGGGCGCTCGTGTCGCTCGTGGTCTTGGTCGTGACCTCGATGGTGGCCGCCGGGCCGACGTGCCCCGCGACGTCGACGGCGCGGACCGCGAACTGGTAGGCGCGGTTGGCGAACAGCTTGCTCGCGGTGTAGCTGGTGGTGCCGTCGGTCGTCGCGATCTGGACCAGGCTCTCCGGCGGCGCCCCGGCGGCGCCGCGGAGGATCCGGTAGCCGGTGATCTTGGCGACGGCCGTGGACTTGGTCCAGCTGAGCTTCACGCCCGACGACGTGAGCGAGCTCGTCTTGAGGTTGGTCGGCGCCGTCGGTCCCGTCGTGGGGTCGGCCCGCTGGGTGAGCACGTCGACGGGGGCCGAGCGCGCCGACTCGACCCCGCCGATCACGGTGGTGACCTCGTAGCGGTAGGTCGTCGTCGCCGTCAGCCCGCTGTCCTCCAGCAGGGTGCCCGGCTGTTCGACGATCAGCAGGTCGTCCCGGTAGACCCGGTAGGTCTCGGCCCCTGTGACCGCGGTCCACAGGAGTCGCACGGTCGACGAGGTCAGCGCCTGACCGGCGAGCAACTCGGGCGGAGTCGGGGTGTCGGCGGCGCTCGCCGTACGTGGTGAGACGACGACGTCGCCGACGTCCAGCGCCAGTCCTGCACCGAGTGCATAGGCGACGAAGCTGCGGCGGCTCAGAGCCATGGTCATTTCCTCTCTCGGCCGACACGTCATGTGACCTGTGCACCAGCGGTTTCCCGGGCCGGGCGGTGATCGACAGGCACAGCCTGACCGCCGGAGGACCCACAACCGTCCGATTACACCGAAAGCGGCATGTCGCGGACCGGGCGCAGCACGGGCCCCCGAAAGAAAGCGCTTGCGCGATCCATTGACGAAACACGAACGCCCCCTTAACTTCATGCCCGTTGCACTTCGTACGTCATATATGAGACGCGATACACGAGATCTGAGAGTGCTCCATGGCCTTCGCCCCCAGCCCCATCCCCTCCCGCACCCAGTACGTCCTGGAAGCGATCAAGCACGACATCCTCACCGGGGGCCTCAGACCCGGCCAGGCGCTCGTGGAGACCGAACTCGCCGCGCGCTTCGGGGTGTCGAAGACCCCGGTCCGCGAGGCGCTCAAGACCCTCGCGGGCAGCGGGCTCGTGGTGATGAACCAGTACAAGGGCGTCACGGTCCGGATGGTCGACGCGGACATGGCCCGCGCCGTCTACGACGTCCGCCTGCTCCTGGAGCCCGAGGCCGTCCGCCGCGCCGTCGCCTCCGGTGCCCCGCTCGACGCGGCGGACGAGGCCCTGCGCCGCGCCGCGGGAGCGGAGGACCCGGCCGAACGGTCCCTGGCCAACCGCGACTTCCACCGCGCGCTCTACCTGCCCTGTGGCAACCCGCTGCTCGGCCGGATGCTCGACGAGGTCCGCGACCAGGCGGCCCTGGTCTCCACGGTCGCCTGGGCCGCCGTCCCGTCCTGGGAGCGCGAGGCCGCCGAGCACGCGGAGATCCTGCGGCTCGCCCTCGCGGGCGACGTCGAGGGGGCGGGCCGGGCCGTGCACGCGCACATCGCCTCGTTCGTGGAGCGCGCCTTCCCGCCTTCCCCCCAGGAGAGCACGTGAGCCTCCTCCCGGAGAGCGCGTGAGCCCCACCCCTTCCCCTCTGGACAGCGAGTGAGTATGCGATTCGAGACGATGAGGGCCGCCCTCGCCGAGGTCGTGGCCATCCCGGTCACCCCGTTCGCCGAGGACGGCTCCGTGGACACCGGGGCGCACCGCGCGCTTCTGCGCCGGCTGCTCGACGGCGGGGTCCGCACCCTCACCCCCAACGGCAACACCGGCGAGTTCTACGCCCTCACCCCCGAGGAGCGCCGCTCCGTCACCGAGGCGACCGTCGAGGAGGCCGGCGGCCGCGCCGCGATCCTGGTCGGCGTCGGACACGACGTGCCGACCGCGGTGGAGGCCGCCCGGCACGCCCGCGCCACCGGGGCCCACATGGTGATGGTCCACCAGCCCGTCCACCCGTACGTCTCCGAGAGCGGCTGGGTCGACTACCACCGGGCGATCGCCGAGGCCGTGCCCGAGCTCGGCGTCGTCCCGTACCTCCGCAATCCGCTCCTGAGCGGCGCCCGGCTCGCCGAGCTCGGCGCCGCCTGCCCCAACGTGATCGGTGTGAAGTACGCCGTCCCGGACGCGGCCCGGTTCGCCGGCTTCGCGCGGGACGCGGGCCTCGACCGGTTCGTGTGGGTGGCGGGCCTCGCCGAGCCGTACGCGCCCGCGTACTTCGCGGGCGGCGCGACCGGCTTCACCTCCGGCCTGGTCAACGTCTCCCCCGCGCTCTCCCTGGAGATGCTGGCCGCCCTGCGGGCCGGCGACTATCCAACGGCGATGAAGGTGTGGGAGCGGATCCGCCGCTTCGAGGAGCTGCGCGCGGCCAACGCGAGCGCCGACAACGTGACCGTGGTCAAGGAGGCCCTCGCCTCGCTCGGCCTGTGCCGCCGCGACATCCGCCCGCCGAGCCGGGAACTGCCGGAGGCGGAGCGGGCCGAGGTCGCTGCGATAGCCGCCGGGTGGCCGATATGAGCGGGACACCGAAGAAGCCGCAGGAGCTCCGCAGCCACCAGTGGTACGGCACGGACGGGCTGCGCTCGTTCAGCCACCGCGCCCGCACCCGGCAGCTCGGCTACCTGCCCGAGGAGCACCTCGGCAAGCCGGTGATCGCGATCCTCAACACCTGGTCCGACATCAACCCCTGCCACGTCCATCTGCGGGACCGGGCGCAGGCCGTGAAGCGGGGAGTGTGGCAGGCGGGCGGCTTCCCGCTCGAATTCCCGGTCTCCACCCTGTCGGAGACCTTCCAGAAGCCCACCCCGATGCTCTACCGCAATCTCCTCGCGATGGAGACGGAGGAGCTGCTGCGCTCGTACCCGGTGGACGGCGCGGTCCTGATGGGCGGCTGCGACAAGACGACCCCGGCGCTCCTGATGGGCGCGGCCTCGGTCGACCTGCCGACCGTGTTCGTGCCGGCCGGTCCGATGCTGCCGGGGCACTGGCGGGGCGAGACCCTCGGCTCCGGTACGGACATGTGGAAGTACTGGGACGAGAGGCGGGCCGGGACGATCGGCGACTGCGAGCTGGCCGAGCTGGAGAGCGGTCTCGCCCGGTCCCCCGGTCACTGCATGACGATGGGCACGGCGTCCACGCTGACCGCCGCCGCCGAGACGCTGGGCGTGACCGTGCCGGGTGCCTCCTCGGTGCCGGCGGTGGACTCCGGGCACGACCGGATGGCGGCGGCCTCGGGGCTGCGGATCGTGGAGCTCGTACGGCAGGACGTCAGGCTGTCCCGGATCCTGACGAGCGAGGCGTACGAGGACGCGGTGGCCGCGGTCCTTGCCCTCGGCGGCTCGACGAACGCGGTCATCCATCTGATCGCCATGGCCGGCCGGTCGGGGGTGAAGCTGACGCTCGACGACTTCGACCGGATCGCGCGGACCGTGCCGGTGCTCGCGAACCTGCGGCCCGGCGGGCGGTATCTGATGGAGGACTTCCACTTCGCGGGCGGCATGCCCGGCTTCCTGTCCCGGCTCACCGACGTGCTCCATCTGGACCGGCCGACCGTCTCGCACGCCACCCTGGGCGAGCAGCTCGCGGGCGCCCTCGTCCACGACGACGAGGTGATCCGGGAGCGGTCGAGGCCACTGGCCGCCGAGGGCGGGGTCGCGGTCCTGCGCGGCAACCTCTGCCCGGACGGCGCCGTCATCAAGCACATCGCGGCCGAGCCGCGGCTGCTGAGGCACACGGGCCCCGCGGTCGTCTTCGAGGACTACCGGACGATGCAGCGGACCATCGACGACCCGGCGCTCGGGATCACGGCCGAGCATGTGCTCGTGCTGCGCGGCGCGGGCCCGAAGGGCGGGCCGGGGATGCCCGAGTACGGGATGCTGCCCATCCCCCGGTACCTCCTGGAGCAGGGGGTGCGGGACATGGTCAGGATCTCGGACGCCCGGATGAGCGGGACGAGTTACGGGGCCTGCGTGCTGCACGTGGCACCCGAGTCCCATGTCGGCGGACCCCTTGCCCTCGTCCGTACGGGCGATACGATCACCCTCGACGTCGCGGCCCGCTCCCTCCATCTGCACGTCACGGACGAGGAGCTGGCCGACCGCAGGGCCGCGTGGACACCGCCGCCGGCCCGGTACGAGCGCGGCTACGGCGCGCTCTACATGGAGCAGATCTCCCAGGCCGACACCGGCTGCGACTTCGCGTTCCTGGCGAGGCCGGGAACCACCCCCGATCCGTACGCGGGCTGAGCCCCGCCCTCGAAGGAACCGCCCCCACCCCGCTTGTCCGACATCTCGAACGTCGTCCGCGAAGCGCTTCACCGAGAACGGAGCCGCCGTCATGGCCTCAGCTGTGACCCCCGCACGCCGAGCCGCCCTGCCGTACCTGCTGATCGCCCCCGCGGGCCTGCTGATGCTGGGGTTCATCGCGTACCCGGTGCTCAGCGTCTTCTCCTACAGCCTGCAGAACTACAACCCCACGAAACCGTGGCGGAACGGCTTCGCCGGCCTGGACAACTTCACCCGGATCCTCACCGACGACCCGCGCTTCTGGGGCACGCTGACCTTCAGCCTCAAGTGGGTCGTCGTGGAGGTGGCCCTCCAGCTCCTCTTCGGGCTCGCGCTCGCCCTCATCGTGAACCAGACCTTCGTCGGCCGCGCGCTCGGCCGGGCCCTGGTCTTCTCGCCGTGGGCGGTGTCGGGCGTGCTGACCTCGGCGATCTGGGTGCTGCTCTACAACTCCCAGACGGGCATCAGCCGTTATCTGGCGGACCTCGGCATGGGCACGTACGGCACGTCCTGGCTCTCCGACACCGCGACCGTGTTCCCGGCGGCGATCGTCGCCGACCTCTGGCGCGGGGTGCCGTTCTTCGCGATCCTCATCCTGGCCGACCTCCAGTCCGTACCGAAGGACCTGTACGAGGCGGCCGAGGTCGACGGAGCGAGCAGGCTCCGGCAGTTCCTGCACATCACGCTCCCCCACCTCCGGGACGCGATCGTCCTGTCCACGCTGCTGCGCGCGGTCTGGGAGTTCAACAACGTCGACCTGCTGTACACGCTGACCGGCGGCGGACCCGCGGGCGAGACGACCACGCTCCCCCTCTACATCGCCCACACCAGCGTCGACGCCCACAACTTCGGTTACGCCTCCGCCCTCACCACGGTGGCGTTCGTGATCCTTCTCTTCTGCTCGATGGTCTATCTGCGCCTGAGCAAGTTCGGAGGCGACGGCAAGTGACAGCCGCGATACCCCTGACCACCGCCGTCCGCGTGAAGCGCAGGGCCGCCTGGGACGAAGCGCCCCGCTGGCAGATCTATCTGCCGCTCGGGATCTATCTCCTCTTCACCCTGATCCCCTTCTACTGGATCCTCCTCTTCGCCGTGCGTCCGGCCGGCTCGACCTCGCTGCTGCCCTGGCCGATGACGACCGCGCACTTCGAGAAGGTGTGGACCGAGCGGAACTTCGCCGTCTTCTTCCAGAACAGCCTGCTGATCGGCGTGGCGGTGCTCATCAGCACCACCGTCGTCGCCCTGGCCGGCGGCTACGCCCTCGCCCGCTTCGACTTCCGGATCAAGAAGGGCTTCATGCTGGCCCTGCTCTGCTCCCAGTTCGTGCCGGGCGCCCTGCTCCTCGTCCCGCTGTTCCAGATCTTCGCCGAACTGCGGATGATCAACTCCCTCGGCAGCGTGATCATCGCCGAGACCGTGTTCCAGCTCCCCCTGTCGATCATCCTCATCAGCGGATTCATCAGGAACGTGCCGTACTCCCTCGAAGAGGCGGCCTGGGTCGACGGCTGCAACCGCTTCCGAGCCTTCCGGATCGTCGTCCTCCCGCTCCTGCGGCCCGGTCTCGTCGCCGTCGGCTCCTTCGCCTTCGTCCACGCCTGGAACCACTTCCTCTTCGCCCTGATGTTCCTCAGCAGCCAGGACAAGCAGACCATCCCGGTCGGCCTCAACACCCTCATGGGCGCCGACAGCGTCGACCTCGGCGCGCTCGCCGCGGGCGGCGTCATCGCCGCCGTCCCCGTGGTCGTCGTCTTCGCCTTCATCCAGAAGTGGCTGGTCACCGGCTTCAGCGCCGGGGCGGTGAAGGGATGAACAGCACCCACACGAACAGGGAAGACATGGACACCGCACGCACCCGCACCCCGCTGCCCGTTGTCCTCGCGGGCGCCCGCGGCCACGGCCGCAGCCACCTCCTCAACATCCGCCGCCTCGAAGACCTCGGTCTCGTCCGCCTCGCCGGGATCTGCGAGCTCCGCCCGCTCGACGCGGCCGAACTGGACGGCATCGGCGACCCGAAGCAGTCCGCCGACTTCGAGGCGCTCCTCACCTCGACCGACGCCCGGATCGTGGTGCTCTCCACCCCCATCCAGACCCACACCGACATGACGCTCGCCGCAGCCCGGCACGGCGCGCACATCCTCCTGGAGAAGCCGCCCGCCCCCTCGTACGCCGAGTTCCGCCGGATGGCCGACGGGGTCGAGGCCGCCGGGGTGGCCTGCCAGATCGGCTTCCAGTCGCTCGGCTCGCACGCGGTGCCCGCGATCCGCCGCATGGTGGAGGACGGCGCGATCGGCGAACTCCTCGGCGTCGGCGCGGCCGGGGCCTGGGTCCGCGACGAGGCGTACTTCCGGCGCGCGCCCTGGGCGGGACACCGGCGGCTCGACGGCGTGGACGTCGTCGACGGGGCCCTCACCAACCCGCTGGCGCACGCCGTCGCCACGGCGCTCGCGCTCTCCGGCTCCACCCGCGCCGAGGACGTCGAGCACATCGAGACGGAGCTGCTGCGCGCGAACGCCATCGAGTCCGACGACACCTCCGCCGTACGGGTCGTGACCTCGACCGGCACCCAGGTCACGGTCGCGGCGACCCTGTGCGCCGAGACGTCCGCGGAGCCGTACGTCATCGTCCACGGCAGCCAGGGCCGGATCACCTTCTGGTACCGGCAGGACCGGGTCCTGGTGCAGCGCGCCGGGCACGGCCCGGTGGAGACCGAGTACGGCCGCACCGACCTCCTGGAGAACCTCGTCGCGCACGTCACCGACGGCGCACCGCTCCGGGTGCCGCCGGCGGAGACCGGTGCCTTCATGCGGGTCGTCGAAGCGGTACGGACCGCTCCCGAGCCCCTCGACGTCCCCGCCGCCCACTGGCACACCGAGCCGGGCGAGAGCGCGCCGCGCCGGGTCGTCGACGGCGTGGACGCCCTGGTCGACGCGAGCGCCGACGCCCTCAGGCTCTTCTCCGAACTCGGCGCCCCCTGGGCGCCCTCGGCCCGGGCGGAGGCCCGATGACCCCCGTGTCCCCCACCGTCCTGCGCTGCGCGGGCCGCACCGTCGCCCGCTACACCACCCGGCCCGAACTGGCCGCCGACCACTCCCCCCGGCCGTATCTCCACCCCGTCACCACCCTCGCCGGACTCCCGGTGACCGAGACCCTGCCCGAGGACCACCCGCACCACCTGGGCGCGGGCGTCGCCGTGCCGGACGTCGCGGGCCACAACTTCTGGGGCGGGCGCACCTTCGTGCGCGGCCGGGGCTCCGTCGCGCTCGACAACCACGGGGTGCAGCGGCACGAGGCCTTCAAGCTGTGCGACCCGGACGGTTTCGTGGCGGAGCTGAGCTGGACGGCCGGCGGCGAGCGGCTGTTCCGGGAGCACCGGACGGTGGCGGCCACCGCGCTCACCGACTCCGCCTGGGCGCTCGACCTCACCTTCTCCCTCGCCAACGTGTCGGGCCGTGAGCTGTCGATCGGGAGCCCGGCGACGAACGGCCGGCCGGGCGCCGCGTACGGGGGCTTCTTCTGGCGCGCGCCGAAGGAGGCGACGGCCCCCGTGGTCTTCGGGGCGGAGGCCGACGGCGAGGAGGCGGTGCACGGGGTCGCGGCCGACTGGGTGGCCCTGGCCGGCGCGGGCTGGACGCTGGTGTTCGCCGGGGCGACCGCGCGGACCCGCCACGACCCCTGGTTCGTGCGCGCCGCCGAGTACCCGGGGGTCGGTTCCTCCCTCGCGTACGACGCGCGGCTTCCGGTGGCGGCCGGGGAGACGTTCGTACGCCGGGTCGTAACCGTGGTCGCCGACGGCCGGCTCGACCGGGCGGGGGCCGCGGCCCTGGTCCGCAAGGCGGTGGCGTCATGAGCACGACCCCCACAGCCGCCACCCCCACCGCCACCACCCGCACCGGCGCCACCGCCACCGCCACCGCCACCACCCCCACCGGCGACCTCGGTGACGGCACGTACCGCAATCCGGTCCTCGCGGCCGACTGGTCGGACCCGGACGTCCTGCGGGTCGGCGACGATCACTACCTGACCGCGTCCAGCTTCGGCCGCGCCCCCGGGCTGCCCCTGCTGCACTCCCGGGACCTGGTCAACTGGACGCTCGTCGGCCACGCCCTCGAACGGCTCGAACCGGCCGCCGCGTTCACCGCGCCCCGGCACGACTGCGGGGTGTGGGCGCCTTCCTTCCGGCACCACGACGGCCGGTTCTGGATCTTCTGGGGCGACCCCGACCACGGGATCTTCCAGGTCAACGCCCCTTCGGTGCACGGCCCGTGGACCGCGCCGCACCTGGTGAAGGCGGGCCGGGGCCTGATCGACGCCTGCCCGCTGTGGGACGAGGAGTCGGGCGAGGCGTACCTCGTGCACGCCTGGGCCAGGTCGCGCGCCGGGTTCAACAACCGGCTCACCGGCCACCGGATGAGCCCGGACGGCAGCAAGGTCCTCGACGAGGGCCGGGTCCTGGTGGACAGCGACCGGATCCCCGGCTGGTTCACCTTGGAGGGCCCGAAGCTGTACCGCCACGACGGCTGGTTCTGGATCCTGGCGCCGGCCGGGGGCGTGGCCACCGGCTGGCAGGGCGCGTTCCGCTCGCGGTCGTTCTTCGGGCCGTACGAGGAGCGGATCGTCCTGGCCCAGGGCGACACCGACGTCAACGGGCCGCACCAGGGCGGCTGGGTCCGCACCCGGCGCGGCGAGGACTGGTTCCTGCACTTCCAGCAGTCGGGTGCGCACGGCCGGCTCGTGCACCTCCAGCCGATGCGCTGGGACGCGGACGGCTGGCCGGTCCTGGGCGAGGACGGCGCCCCGGTCCGGGTGCACCGGAAGCCGGACCTGCCGGAGCAGCCTCGCGCGCGTCCCGCGGTGGACGACACGTTCCCGGGCGGGCGGTTCGGCCGGCAGTGGCAGTGGACCGCCAACCCGGAGGAGGGCTGGGCGAGTCAGCACACGGGCGACGGGCTGCGGCTCGGCTGTGTGCGTACGGAGCGGCCGGCCGATCTGCGGAGTGTGCCGCACGTGCTGACCCAGCGCCTGCCGGCCGGGGCCCTGATCGTCGAGGTCGGGCTGCGGCTCGACGGCGAGGCGCCCGGGGCCCGCGCGGGTCTGGTCGTCCTGGGTGACGCGTACGCCTGGATCGGTCTGGAGCGGGCCCCGGCCGGCACGGTCCGGCTGGTGCACCGCTTCGCCCCGGCGGGCGCCGACGGGGAACGGGACGCGGCGCACTCCCGGCCCGTCCCCGGCGGCGAGGTCCTGCTGCGGATCGAGGTCACGGCGGACGCGCGCTGCCGGTTCTCGTACTCCGTCGACGGCGCCGACGAAGCCGATGAGACCGACGAGGCCGCGGGCCCGGTCCGGCTCGGGCCGGAGTTCGCCGCCACGCCCTGGCGCTGGGTCGGCGCGCTCCTCGGTCTGTTCGCGGGCGCGCCGGCGGGGGCGGGACACGCCGGGACGGCCGTGTTCTCCGCCTTCCGCGTCACCCCCGCCTGAACGTCCCCCCGCACTCCCCCCATCACCCGCAAGACTCCGAGAGAAGAGAGCCGACGATGACCATCTTCCCCGGCGGACGGCGCAGAGCCGTCCTCGCCCTCGCCCTGTCCGGTGTCCTCGCCCTGACCGCCACCGCCTGCGGTGACGACGGCAGCGGCGCGGGCGGCGACAAGGGCACCGAGGGATCGGGCAAGGGAAAGATCACCTTCTGGGACAACAACGGCGGTGTCCGCACCGAGGTCTGGAAGGAGATCATCGCGGACTTCGAGAAGGCGAACCCCGACATCGACGTCGAGTACGTCGGGATCGCCTCCAAGGAGGTCCAGTCCAAGTACGACACCGCCATCCAGGGCGGCGGCCTGCCGGACGTGGGCGGCGTCGGCGCGGCGATGCTCGCCGGGATCGCCGCGCAGAACGTCCTGGAGCCGCTGGACGCCCGGATCGAGGGCGGCTCGCTGAAGGGGAAGCTGAACCCCGGCATGGTCGCGAGCGTGAAGTCGGCGGGCGGTCAGGGCAAGCTGTTCACCGTCCCCACGTCCGCCAGCAACGGCGTCCTCTACTACCGCACCGACCTGTTCAAGGCCGCCGGCCTGCCGGAGCCGACCACCTGGTCGACGTTCTACGCGGCGGCCGACAAGCTGACCGCCGCCGACAAGAACCGTTTCGGCTACACGATCCGCGGCGGCGCCGGCTCCATCGCCCAGGCGCTCGACGCCATGTACGGCCAGAGCGGCATCACGAGCTTCTGGAACGGCGACAAGACGACCGTCAACGACCCGAAGAACGTGGCGGCCCTGGAGAAGTACGCCGCGCTGTTCAAGAAGAACACCCCGGCCGCCGACGTCAACAACGACTTCACCAAGATGGTCGCCCAGTGGGACAGCGGCGAGATCGGCATGCTGAACCACAACCTGGGCTCGTACCAGGACCACGTGAAGGCGCTCGGCACGGGCAGGTTCCGGGGCATCCCGAACCCGACGCTCGACGACGGCACCCGGGTCCAGGTCTCCAACCCGGTCGACGGCCTCGGGCTCTTCTCGTCGAGCAAGAACAAGGCCGCGGCCTGGAAGTTCATCGAGTTCGCCGCCTCCCACGCCTCCAACAGCAAGTGGAACAGGTCGGCCGGCGCGATACCCGCCAACACGGAGGCCGCCGCGGACCCGTGGCTCGCCGAGTCCGAGCCCACCAAGCTCGGCGCCGAGGTCCTCTTCAGCGGCAAGGCCACGATCGTGGAGCTGCCGTACTACCTGCCCGACTGGAACACGATCTCCAAGGCCGACAACGAACCCGGCTTCCAGAAGGTCCTGCTCGGCAAGTCCACCGCGAAGGAGTTCCTGGACCACCTCGCCGATCAGCTGAACGCGGCGCAGGCCGAGTGGAAGCAGCAGAACCGGTGAGCGTCGACCGCCGCGCGGTCGTCACGGCCGGGGCGGGCCTCGCGCTCGCCCTGGCCGGGGCCCCCGCCGCCCGGGCCCAGGGACGGCCCCGGACGCGCACGGTCTTCCTCGCGGGCGACTCGACGGCCGCCCAGAAGTACGCCGACGCCGCGCCGGAGACCGGCTGGGGCATGGCGCTCCCCTTCTTCCTGCACCGGGACGTCACGGTCGCCAACCACGCGGTCAACGGCCGCAGCACCAGGAGCTTCCTCGACGAGGGCCGCCTCGACCCGATCCTCGCGGCCCTCCGCCCCGGCGACGTCCTCCTCGTCCAGTTCGGCCACAACGACCAGAAGGTCGCCGACCCCACCCGCTACACCGAGCCCTGGAGCACCTACCAGGACAACCTGCGGGTCTTCGTCGACGGCGCACGGTCCCGGGGCGCCCTCCCGGTGCTCGCCACCTCCGTGGAGCGGCGGAGGTTCGCCGTGGACGGCACCGCCCTGCGCACGCTCGGCGCGTACCCGGCGGCCGTGCGGGAGACGGCGGCCGAGGCCGACGTCCCGCTGCTCGACATCGAGGCGCTGTCCCTGGCGCTGTGGCAGCGGCTCGGCCCGGAGGCCACGAAGACGTACTTCAACTGGACGGCGACCGAGCAGGACAACACGCACTTCAACCCGCCCGGGGCGATCGAGGTGGCCCGGCTCGTCGCCGGCGAACTGCTCGCCACCCACGTCCTCGCGCCGCGCGAGACACGCCGCCTGGACGACGCGATCGACCCCGCCCGGATCACCTGGCCCGTTTCCGAGGAGACCCTCGCATGAACCGACGCAAGCAGCTGGGAGTGGTGGCGGCGGCCGCCCTCGTCCTCACGGTGACCGCCCCCGCGGCCGGCGCGCACGGCGCCCAGCGGCCGGGCGGCGACCCGGCCCGCGCGACCCTGCCGGCCGGTGACGGCTGGGCGTCCGCCGGCACCGGCACCACCGGCGGGTCCGCGGCCGACGCCTCCCGGGTCTTCACCGTCACCACCTGGGAGCAGTTCCGGGGCGCGCTCGCCGTGCCCGGCACGGAACCCCGCATCGTGCGGGTGGCCGGCGTCCTGGACGCGACCGCCGCCGGCTGCGCCGTCTTCGAGGCCCCCGGCTACGACTTCGCCCGCTACCTCGCCGACTACGACCCCGCCGTGTGGGGGTACGAGAACGAGGTCAGCGGCCCCCAGGAGGACCTGCGGGCGGCCTCGGCCACGGCCCAGGGGCAGGCGATCAAGGTGAAGGTCCCCGCCAACACCACGATCGTCGGCGTCGGAAGGCACGCCGGGATCACCGGCGGCAGCCTCCAGGTGCAGGGCGTGGACAACGTCGTCGTCCGCAACCTCACCCTGGAGTCCCCCCTGGACTGCTTCCCGCAGTGGGACCCCACCGACGGCGCGACCGGCGCCTGGAACTCCGAGTACGACAGCCTGGTCGTGTACGGCTCCACCCACGTCTGGATCGACCACGACACCTTCACCGACGGGGCCCACCCGGACAGTTCGCTGCCCTCGTACTACGGGGAGGTCTACCAGCGGCACGACGGTGAACTCGACATCGTGCGGGGCGCGGACCTCGTCACCGCCTCCTGGAACGTCTTCACCGACCACGACAAGACGCTGATGATCGGCAACAGCGACAGCGCGGGCGCCACCGACCGGGGGAAGCTCAGGGTCACCCTCCACCACAACCTCTTCGACAACGTGGTGGAGCGCGCGCCCCGAGTGCGCTTCGGCCAGGTCGACGCGTACAACAACCATTTCGTGGTGCCCGGTTCGGCGTACGTGTACAGCCTCGGCATCGGCCAGGAGTCCCGACTCGTCGCCGAGAAGAACGCGTTCACGCTCGCCGCCGACGTCCCCGCCGGGAAGATCCTGAAGAAGTGGAAGGACGCGCCGGTCACGACCTCCGGCAACTACGTCGACGGGAGCCCGGTCGACCTGCTCGCCGTGCACAACGCGCAGTACCCCGCCGAGCAGTTGCGCGCGGACGCGGGCTGGACCCCGGTCCTGCGCACCCGCGTCGACCACCCTCTGGCCGTCCCGGCCCTCGTCGACCACCACGCGGGCGCCGGCCGCCTCCGCTGAGTCCCCAGGAAGGAGGACCCGTATGTCTACGCACCCCACCGGAGCCCGGCGCACCGGAGCCCAGCCCTCGGAAAGCCACGCCCCCGGACGCCGCGCCGTGCTCACCGCCGGTCTCGGCGGCGCGCTCGCCCTGGCCCTGCCGGCCGGGACCGCGGGCGCCGCTCCCCCGGCGCCCTTCGGCCCGCTCGGCTCGCCCGCCGCCCGGCTCACCGGCCGGACCCTGTACGTGCACCCCGGAGGGCTCGGCGACCACACCACGGTCCAGGCGGCGGTCACCGCGGCCGAAGGACCCGGCTGGACGCTGGTGCTCGCCCCCGGCACGTACCGCGAGACGGTCACGGTCAGTCCCGCCCGTACGGACATGACCTGGATCGGCGCGAGCGGGGACCCCCGGGACGTCGTCGTGGTGTACGCCAACGCGGCCGGCTCGCCCCGGCCCGGCGGCGGCACCTACGGCACGTCCGGCTCCGCGACCACCACCGTCCAGGCGGACGGCTTCACCGCGCAGGGCGTCACCTTCGCCAACGACTTCCTCCGCACGGACCTCCCCGGGAACCCCGGCACCCAGGCCGTGGCGCTGAAGGTGCAGGGCGACCGGTCGGCCTTCTTCCACTGCCGGTTCCTCGGCCACCAGGACACCCTGTACGCCGACTCCATGACCCTCACGGCCGTGGCCAGGCAGTACTTCGCGCACTGCCACGTCGAGGGTGACGTCGACTTCGTCTTCGGCCGGGCCCGGGCGGTCTTCGAGCACTGCCGGTTCCATACGCTGCTCCGCCCGGACCTGGCGGCCGCCCCGCACGGCTTCGTCTTCGCGCCCTCCACGGCACGGAGCAATCCGTACGGCGTCCTCGCCGCCCGCTGCCGGATCACCGGCGAGGCTCCGGACGGCTTCTACAAGCTGGCCAGGCCCTGGGTGCCGGGCTCGGACCCCACCGCCCGGCCCTCGCTCGTGGTCCGGGACAGCGTCCTCGGCCCCGGGATCGACGCCGTCGCCCCGTACGCGAACATGCGCGAGGCCTACCCCTGGCAGGAGCAGCGCTTCGCCGAGTACCGCAACACCGGCCCGGGCGCCGGGATCACGGTCCCGGATAACCGCCCCCAGCTCGACTCCGCCGAGGCCGCGACCGTGACCCCGACGACGTACCTGGGCGACTGGGTTCCCCGGAGGCCCTGCGCCTGACGGCCGGACTCCGTGCTCAGGGACGCAGGAGGGGGAACTCGGCCCGCTCCCAGAGGGCGCGGAGCGCGACGGGCTCGTCCCGCTCCTCCCCCTCGGTCCGCCACACCCTCGCCTGCGCGGTGGTGTCGTCGTACGCCGGCCAGCCCGGGTCACCGGTGGTGGCGAAGCCGGCCCAGGCGCCCACCATCCGGCGGGCGAGGTCGTGGTCGGCGGCAGTGGGGGCGCCGCCGATGAGGAACGAGACGCAGTCCTTGTCGGCGTTGCCGAAGGCGAAGGGGATGTCCGCGCAGTGCCAGGCCCGCACGGTTCCGTGCGGGCCGCCGCGGCGGCGGTCGAAGCGCGACAGGAACGCCCGGCCGCCGCCCCGGGCCTGCTGCTCGGCGAGCCTGTTGGCGTACTCGCCGAAGAGGAGATCGCCGAAGACGGCCAGGTAGACGTCGAGCACCGGAGCGTCGGGCAGTGCGGCACGATAGCCGGCGACCAGGCCCTCGGGCAGCCCGAAGTCCTCGGCGAACCGGGCCAGTTGGCTCTCGGTGGAGACCTTGGTGCAGCTGTCGACGGCGTCGAACAGCCAGTACTCCTCCGTGGTGTGGCACACGAGGAGGTCGACGTCCCGGCCCGCTCCGGCGGCAAGGCCCGCGAGGGGGTCGACGGTCAGGACGTCGCCGTCGAGGACGGGCGCGTACAGCGAGGGGTCGTAGTGGCGGGATCCGGAGGCCGGGTCCCGTCGGTACGCCTCGACGACCCGGTCCGAGGCGGCGACCAGGGCCTGCGGGGTCGCGGCGGCCAGACCCTCGGGGGTGGCCGGGCAGCCGGCCTCGGCGGCGACCTCGCGGGTGGTCGCGGCGGCGATGTCGCGCGTGTAGTGGGGACTCGCGGGGCTGTGCACGACGGCGCGGTGGAACAGGCCGCGCGCCCGGTCCATCACCATGAGGCAGGCGACCGAGGCGCCCCCGGAGGACTGGCCGGCGACCGTGACGTTGCCGGGGTCTCCGCCGAACGCGGCGATGTTCTCCCGCACCCAGCGCAGGGCGGCGATCTGATCGAGGAGTCCCCGGTTGTCGGGGTACGACGTCTCCGCGGAGTCCGGGATGTGCCCGAACCCCTCGAAGCCCACCCGGTAGTTGAGGGTGACGACGACAAGGCCCGCGCGGGCCAGGGCGTCACCGTCGAAGTCGGGCTGGGCGGAGGAGCCGAAGGTGTAGGCGCCGCCGTGGACCCAGACCAGGACGGGCAGAGAGCCGCCGTCCGGAGCCGGGGTCCACACGTTGACGGTGAGGATGTCCTCGTCGCCGGGCGACCACACCGGCGAGCCGGGCAGCTCCGCCGACTGCGGGGCGATGGGACCGAAGGCCGTGCAGTCCCGTACGCCGCTCCACGCGTCCGCCGGGGCGGGCTCCCGGAACCGGTGGGCGCCGAACGGCGGTGCGGCGTAGGGGATTCCGAGCACGGCGACGACGTCGTCCGACGCCCGGAAGCCTCGTACCGCACCGCACGTCGTCTTGAAGATGTCCATGGCCTCAGCCTGCCATCACGGCCCTGACCGGCACCAACACCAAGATCATGACGATTGACACACGGGCGATGTCAATGGGGGCGCAGGTGTCACGGCAGCAGATCGACGCAGTCGATCGCGGTGCCGGGGCTGAGGAACCCGGTGCCGGTGGAGCCGCTGACGATGTTCAGCCGGAGCACGTTGTACTGGCTCGGGTCGGTCTTCCAGGCGCTCGCCGGGACGACGTACGTGAAGATGTGGTTGTTGCCGCGGTACGAGCCGTTGGTCAGCGACCGGGTCGCCGGCTGGGTCGGGGGCGAGGGGATCGCGGAGACCCAGTCGTTGACGGTGACCTGCGGGCGTCCGTTGAGGAAGGCCGTGGTGACGCCGATCCGCAGGGTGTGCGCGGCGGCGGCCTGGGCGGCGGTGAGCCTGAAGTACACGAGGACACCGTCGTTGACGTCCTTCCAGAGGTAGCAGGGGAACGACCCGGACACGTCGCCGCCGTCGAGGACGACGTTCCCGGTCCAGGGCGCGGCGCGGACGTCGGCGGGGTGGGCGTACGTCATGAGGGCCGCGTTCTTGAAGGCGCCGGGCGTGCCGTCCCAGTCGCCGATGCGCCAGATCGCGGGGGCCGTGCTCGGATCGTTGGCGAGGGTGATCGTGTGGAGGGCGGTGGCGGTCCCGGCGGTGACGGTCACCGTGCCGGTGTGGACGGCGAGTTCGCCCTTGTACACGGTGAGGGTGTACGTGCCGGGCAGCATGCCCCGGCAGGAGAAGGCGCCGGTGCCGGCGGCGGCGCGGGTCCAGTACTGGGCGTCGGCGTTGGCGAAACCGACGGTGTACGGGTGGCCGGCGTCCATCCCGGCGAGACCGACGCCCGCGACCCTGCCGCGACCCGCCGCGCCGACCCAGTTCGGGATGCCGAGGCCGTCGACCCAGGAGGTGTCGTGGTTCGCGGCGTGCAGCGCCGGGTCGGGTGCGCCGCCGTCGGTGAACGCGAGGACGTAGGGGCCCTGGAGGCCGAAGCGCATCGCCTCGGTCTGGGACTGGTTGTAGTGGAGGATCTCGTAGAGGCCGACGCCGAGTTCGTTGGAGTGGCGGAGCAGCGAGCGGTAGAAGGGCCCGCCGGAGGCCTTCTCGTGGTGGGAGCGGACCATCCAGAGGCCGACGGATCCGGTGGTGTACCCGATGTGGGTGTAGTCCATGACGCGGACGCCGGAGTAGTGCTTGGAGCGGGTCTGCCCGTCGGCCCGCCGCCACACGTCCCCGGCCTCGATGACGGTGTCGGCGCCCTCGACCCAGGAGTCGGGGCCCTCGTTGGGGAAGATCCCCGGCTTGATCCGGGCGATGAAGCGGGTGGCGGTGACGGAGGTGTCGGCCTTGTCGGTCCACAGATAGACGTTGTTGAGCCCGGCGCGGGCGGCCAGATAGTGGCGGAGGGTGCCGTGGACGACGGTGACGAGGACGGTGGAGCCGGTCTGGGCGAGGGTGACGGTGGAGGCGCCGAGGCCGGACTCGACGTGCGAGTGCTTGCCGCCGTACCCCTCGTACTCCTTGCCCTTGTAGAGGAGCGAGGTGAGGTCGCCGGTCGACTTGGAGACCTTGAACACGAGTCCGGCGCCGGTGTCGACGACGTACTGGCCGCCGTCGTCGCTCCAGCCGAACCCGGCGGCTTCGGCGGTGGACGGGACCGCTGCGAGGGCGGCTCCGGCGGCGGCCGCGCCGAGGACGGTACGTCGGCGCAGGGGGTGGTGGGGTGTCTCGTACGGGCTCATCGGCTGCGGCTCCTTCGGCGGACGGTGCGGTCTCCCGTAGGTCGCCGCCGGCCGGCGAAGGGTTGCCGGGGTGCTCACCTCTGTCGGCGCCGAAGGCCGTACGCGACGGTGAGGAGCGCGAGCAGCGGTCCCCACAGCACGAGCGGGGCGTAGCAGACGTAGTAGGAGGCGGCCATCCACCCGCCTGTCTGGCTGGGGAAGTCCGCGGGCAGGGGGTCGCCCTGGATCGTGGTGCCCATGATCTCCGTGGTGAGCGAGAGCACGGTCCACAGGAGCGTGAGGGCGGTGGCACCGAGGGCCGCGGGGACCAGCACCGCCGCCGGAGGGATCCGGCGGCCGCGCAGGACCGGGACCCAGGAGGGGACGACCTCACCCCAGCGGGCGACGAGCCCGAACGCGGTGAACGCGACCGCCTCCGAGAAGACCGAGAGGAAGACGATGTACACCCGCTCGCCGAGGCCGATCCCGGCGTCGAAGGCGGCGGGGAGGCGCCAGAGGCTCGCCGGGAGCACGGTCAGAGGCACGGCGAGGGCGAGCAGCCGGGTGCGGTGCGAGACGCCCGGGACGGGGGTGTGGGCGGTGCACCAGGCGGCGCGGAACCGGCCTTGTCCTTCGCGGCGGAAACGCGTCGTCCCCGTCGTCCTGGTCGTGTTCATCGCGTGGTCCTCGGTGCCGGTGGGCCGGCGGTCGGCCCGTCACCGACGACGATCCCGTCCGCGCGGGCCCGGCGGATCGCCCGCCGGGCCGAGCCCCCTCCGCCGCACGGGCGAGAGGGGATCGGCCCGGAGTCGCGCGCGGACCGGTCCGACTCAGCTCAGCCGGGTGTCCGCGTAGACGGTCATCGCCCGGCACTCGTACTCGGCGAGACCGACGGCGATCCGGTCGAAGTTCTCCCGGAAGCGGCCGTCCTCGACGTAGGTCCTGGCCAGACCCCGGTACGCCTCGGCGTTCGGGGTCCAGAAGCGGCAGACGTCCCGGTAGTGGACGTCCACCTCGGCCTGGACCGCCGGGTCGTCGGCGGGCGTGCCGGCGGCCATGAACTCGGCGAAGCGGATCATCTGGGCGGTGACCTCGCGCTGCCACTGCTCGGCGGTCTCCGGGGTCAGCCCCTCGACGGCCTGCCGGGACTGCTCGTACGCCTGCGGATAGCGCTCGCGGGTCTCGGCCTCCAGTGCGGGGTCGGGCTGGAAGCCCTCGAAGAGGTTCTCGGGGCGGTTGATCTCCACCATGTGCTCGTCCTCGTTCTTCTCGAGTTCGGCGATGGTGCGGGCGACCGTGCGGGCCAGGGTGCCGAGCCGGTCCTGCTCCGCGAGCAGCCGGGCGTGGTGCTCGCGCAGGACCGTCACGCGGTCGGCCCCGCTGTCCAGGACCTCCCGGATCTCGCGCAGACCCAGATCCAGCTCCCGCATGAGCAGGATCTGCTGGAGGCGCAGCAGCTGGGGCTCCTCGTAGTGGCGGTGCCCGTCGCTCGCGGTCCACGCCGGCTCCAGCAGACCGATCTCGTCGTAGTGCCGCAGCGTCCGGGAGGTCACCCCGGACATCCGGGCCACGTCCGCGATCGACCAGGCCATGACGGTGTCCTTCCTTCGCCGGGGCCGGTGTCTCCGGCCCCGTTCGAAGAACGTAGGGGTTGACGCCGCGTCAACCGCAAGTCGCTCAGTTCCCGCCGCCGGGGCCGAAGCCGCCCCGGAGGGTGGTGCGGCCGCCGTCGGGACCGGTCAGGAGGATGTCGTACGTGTCGGCCGAGGCGTCGCGTGCGCCTTCGGCGTGGTTGTACTGGGCGGCGAAGGTGTGGGGGCCGGGCGGCACCGTGCGGCCCGGCTTGAGCGTCCACCGGTAGACCAGGGCCCGGGGTTCCTCGGTCACGGTCACGGTGAAGTCCTCGGCGGGGCGGGTGCGCCAGTGCCCCGTGCTCACGACGCCGGGGGTACGGGCGATCCGCAGCTCGACGGTGAGGCCGGCGATCGGCGACTCCGTCGTCACGGCGAGGTCGCTCTGCGCCCACCAGCGGTTGCTGCCGGGGTCGACGGTGCCGGTGGCGTGGGCCGTGGGGCCGGGCGCGGGCAGGGTGGTGGCGGGCCCGGCGGGCCGGTCGTCCCGGGTGGTCACCGCGAGGCCGCCGATGCCGACGACCGCGGCGACGGCCGCGGCGACGGCGACGACCGTGGTCCAGCGGCGCCCGGTCCACGGGCGCGGGGACCGGGTCCGCCTGCCAGCCGGGGCGGGCGCGGCCATGCCCCGCTCCACGCGGGCGAGGATGCGGGCGTGGTCGGGCCGGTGCGCGAGCGCCGCCTCCCTCAGCTCGCGGCGGAGCTGTGTCTCGTCCATCAGCGCCTCCCCGCGGCGAGTTCGGTGGCGGCCCGGTCCCCGAGCAGCCGCTGGAGTTCCGCCATGCCCTTGGCCGTCTGGCTCTTGACCGTGCCGACGGAGACGCCGAGCGCGAGGGCGGTGTCGCGTTCGGAGAGGTCGAAGGCGTGCCGGAGCACGACGCAGGCGCGCTTGCGGAAGGGCAGGGCGCGCAGCGCGGTCCGGACGTCGACGACGGCGGGGACGTCCGGGTCCTCGGTGTGCTCCGGGCGGCGGTCCCAGAAGGCGGCGATCCGGCGCCGTTCGCGGACCGTGCCGCGGATCCGGGTGCGGACGAGGTTGGCGACGACGCCCCGGGCGTAGGCGGCGGGGTGGTCGGCGGCGCGGACCCGGTCCCAGCGGTTCCACAGAGCGAGCATGGCGTCGGCGGCGAGGTCGTCGGCGGCATCGGTCTCGCCGGTCAACAGGTGGGCCAGGCGCGCGAGTTCGGCGTAGTGGCGCTCGAAGAAGGCCCGGAACTCCGTCGCGCTTTCGTCGGCGTCAGCGCCCGCCGTGATCACGAGGGTCCTCGGTGCGGAAGGCCGGGCCCGTGCTCGCGCGGGCCGTGAGGACGGGCGCGATGAGCTCCGCGCCGCGCGGGGGCTCACCGTCGAGGCGCGCGACGAGCCGTTCGACGGCGAGGCGGCCCATCTCCCGGGCGGGTACGGAGACGGAGGTGAGCGGCACGGAGGCGTGCACGGCGACCTGGTCGGGGCAGATGGCGACGACGGAGACGTCCTCGGGCACGGCGCGGCCCTGGTGGCGCAGGAGCGCGAGGAGGGGTTCGACGGCGGCCTCGTTCTGGACGACGAGGGCGGTGGTGCCGGGACGTTCCTCGAAGACGCGGGTGACGGCGGCGGCGACGGCCGCGTAGCTGCCGTCGACGGGACGGTGGAGCAGTCCGACTCCGTGGATGCCGGCGGCGGCGCGCAGTCCGGTGAGGGTGCGGGTGGCGAAGCCCGTACCCCGCTCGTACACGGCGGGCGGTTCGCCGAGGACCGCGATCCGGGTGTGGCCGAGGCCGGCGAGGTGCTCGACGCAGCGGGCTCCGGCGGCCTCGAAGTCGAGGTCGACGCAGTCGAGTCCGGTGGCGTCGGCGGCCTCGGACGTCTCGGCGGGCAGGCCGATGAGGACCGAGGGCCGCTCGGCCTCCTGGAGACAGGGCAGCCGGGGGTCGTCGAGCCCGACGTCCATGACGATCATGCCGTCGGCGACGGCGCTGCCCTCGACGCGGCGGACGGCCTCGGGGCCTTCCTCGCCGGTGAGCAGCAGCACGTCGTAGCCGTGGGAGCGAGCGGTGGTGGTGACGGCCATCGCGATCTCCATCATCACGGGGACGTAGAGGCCGGTGCGCAGCGGCATCATCAGCGCGAGGATGTTGGTCCGACTGCTGGCGAGCGCGCGGGCACCGGCGTGCGGCCGGTAGCCGAGGGCGTCGATGCTGTGCTGGATGCGCTCGCGGGTGGGGGCGGATATGGAGCGTTTTCCGCTGAGCACGTAGCTGACGGTGCTGGCCGAGACGCCGGCGTGGCGGGCGACATCGGCGAGGGTGACCACGTGCGTGCTCCTGAACGGTTCCCGGCGTTCCGGGCGGCCGCCCGACGATTCGGCTCCTGACCCTAAGCGGCCGTTCGACGAGCTGTCCAGGTGGGGCGCGAAGAGTCCAAGGGCCCGGGGGCCGGTCGGGGTTGTGCGCGGCCTTCCGGCGCGGTGGGATGAACACCGTGCAGCAAGCGCTTTCCGCGCTGTCATGCGACCCCCTTTCCCTTCCCGCTCTCCGACAACTCCATCAACTCCGTCAACTCCGTCAAAACCGTCAACTCCGACAGCTCCGACAGCTCCGACAGGAGGCCCATGTCCGCCCTGCCCTGGTACGAAGACGTCTCCCCCGGTCGCGGCACGCTCCCCCCGCGCGCCTGGTACGCCCGCTCCGACGCCGCCGCCCTCTCCCTCGGCGGCGACTGGGCCTTCCGCCTCTCCCCCACAGCCGAGGCCGAGGACACCTCCTTCGCCGCACCGGACTTCGACGCGAGCACCTGGGCGACGGTCGCCGTGCCGGGCCACTGGGTGCTCCAGGGCAAGGACGGTGAGTACGGCGGCCCCGCCTACACCAACGTCCGCTACCCCTTCCCCGTCGACGCGCCCCGCGTCCCCACCGAGAACCCGACCGGCGACCATCTGCGCCGCTTCGACCTGCCCGCCGACTGGCCGGCGGAGGGCGATGCCGTCCTCCGCTTCGACGGGGTGGAGTCCTGTGCCCGGGTCTGGCTCAACGGCACGGAGCTGGGCGACTTCAAGGGCTCCCGACTGGCCCACGAGTTCGCCGTGGGACCCCGTCTGAAGCCCCGGGACAACGTCCTCGCCGTCCGCGTCCACCAGTGGTCCTCCGGCTCCTATCTGGAGGACCAGGACCAGTGGTGGCTGCCGGGCGTCTTCCGTGACGTGACCCTGCTGCACCGGCCGCAGGGCGCGCCCGGCGACTTCTTCGTGCACGCCTCGTACGACCACGTCACCGGCAGCGGCACCCTGCGGGTGGAGTGCGACGTGCCCGGCCGGGTCACCGTGCCCGAACTCGGTCTCGCCCTCGCCACCGGCGAGGCGGCGACGGTGGCGGTCGAGCCGTGGAGCGCCGAGGTCCCCCGCCTGTACGAGGGCGAGCTCGCGACCGCGGGCGAGCGGATCCCGCTGCGGATCGGCTTCCGGACGGTCGCGGTCGAGGACGGCGTCCTGAAGGTCAACGGACGGCGGATCCTCTTCCGGGGCGTGAACCGGCACGAGTTCCACCCGGAGCGCGGCCGTGCCCTCGACCACGCGACCATGCGCGCGGACGTCGAGTTGATGAAACGGCACAACATCAACGCCGTCCGCACGTCCCACTACCCGCCGCACCCCGCCTTCCTCGACCTGTGCGACGCCTACGGGCTGTGGGTGATCGACGAGGGCGACCTGGAGACGCACGGCTTCCAGGACCTGGCCTGGCAGGGCAATCCGGTCGACGACCCGCGCTGGACCCCGGCCCTGCTCGACCGGGCGGCCCGGCTCGTCGAGCGGGACAAGAACCACCCCTCGGTCGTGATGTGGTCGCTCGGGAACGAGTGCGGCACCGGCGCCGGGCTGACCGCGATGGCGGAGTGGATCCGCGACCGGGACCCGTCCCGGCTCGTCCACTACGAGGGGGACCGCTCCTGCGCCGACACCGACGTCTACTCCCGGATGTACCCGCCGCACGCCGAGGTCGAGGAGATCGGCCGCAGGGCCGACGAAGGACCGGAGGCCCGGCGTGAACTCCCCTTCCTGATGTGCGAGTACGCCCACGCCATGGGCAACGGGCCCGGCGGGCTGTCCGCGTACCAGCGGCTCTTCGAGACGTACGAGCGCTGCCAGGGCGGCTTCGTCTGGGAGTGGATCGACCACGGCCTCGCCCACCCCGTGCACGGCTTCGGCTACGGCGGCGACTTCGGGGAGGAGCTGCACGACGGCAACTTCGTCTGTGACGGGCTGCTCTTCCCCGACCGGACGCCGTCGCCGGGGCTCCTGGAGTACAAGAAGGTGATCGAGCCGGTCCGGATCACCGCCGGGGGCCCGGGCTCCGTCCTGGTGGCCAACGGTCACGACGTCGCCGATCTCGCGCATCTCGCCTTCACCTGGTCCTTCCTGGCCGACGGCGAGACCCTCACGACGGGCCCGCTGGTGGTGCCCGCGCTGGCCGCCGGGGAGAGCGCGCGCGTCGCGCTGCCGGCGCCGCCCGCACATCCGGCGGGGGCCGAGACGCTGTGGACGGTACGGGCGACGCTCGCCGCCGACACCCCGTGGGCGCGGGCCGGACACGAGGTCGCCTGGGGCCAACTCCCGGTGTCCGCGGCCTCCCCGACCCCGGACGGGGCGAGGGCGGTACGGCCCGTCCGTACGGCGGACCGGATCGCCCTCGGCACGGGTGTCTTCGACGGCCGCACCGGGGAGCCGCTGGCTCTCGGCGCCCTTCCCGTCACCGGTGGCCTCCGCCTCGACGTCTGGCGGGCACCCACGGACAACGACGAGGGCGCGCCCTGGCAGCCCGAGGAGCGTCACGGCCTGCTCTGGCGCGAGCTCGGGCTGCACCGGATGCGCCACCGGATCGACGAAGTCGCCCTGCATGCGGATGAGTTGACCGTACGTTCACGGGTGGCGCCCGCCGCGCAGGCGTTCGGGCTCCGCACCACGTACCGCTGGACCTCGGACGGCACCGCGCTGCGGCTCCGCGTGGAGGTCGAGCCCGAGGGCGACTGGCGGGTGCCGCTCCCCCGGCTCGGGGTCCGGCTCGGGCTGCCGGCCGCCCTGGACCGGGTGACCTGGTACGGCGGCGGGCCGGGCGAGGCCTACCCGGACACCCGGGCCGCCGCCCGGCTCGGCCGGTGGGAGTCGACCGTCGCCGGGCTCCGGACGCCGTACGTGCGTCCGCAGGAGAACGGGGCCCGGATCGACACCCGGTGGCTGGAACTCACCTCCGGGGAGCGGGGAGTACGGGTGGCGGGCGCACCGGCCTTCGCGTTCACCGCCCGCCGCTGGACCACCGAGCAGCTCGACGCGGCCGCCCACGACACCGATCTGGTGCCGGGCGACACGCTCTGGCTGCACCTGGACCACGCCCAGCACGGCATCGGCTCCCAGTCCTGCGGACCGGGCGTGCTCCCCGCCCACCGGCTGGACGCGGCCCCGGCCGCGTTCACCCTGACGTTCACCCCGCTCGGCTGATCTTCTCCCCGGCCCCCGGAAGGGGGCCGGGGCTCAGGTCATGTTGAAGTACGGCAGGGGGCCGGCGGGCTGGTCGGCGGTCACCCGGCGGATGACCGCGATCGCGTGGATCGTGGAGAGGATGTTGAGGCTCTCGTCGACCGGGTTGCGGTAGTCCCAGTGGCCGAGGAAGAGGAAGTGGAAGGCGACCGAGAGAGGGCCGTCGCAGAGCCAGACGAACCACCAGGCGTTGATCAGCCAGGCGTCACGGGGCGGACCGCCGGCCCGGCGGATGTCGAGGGTGATGCGGCGGGGCAGCCACCACATGGCGAGCGGAATGATCCAGGCGCCGACGGCGAAGCCCGGGCCGTACTTGTGGGTGCCCGGGGCGAGCACCTCGGCGTTGCAGCGGACGCGGTGGAACCAGACCAGGAACGTGATCCAGCACGCCACCTGGAGCACGGCCGGGAACGGGACCATGTCGTCGGCGAGCCAGGGCGAGTCCTTGCCGCCGGTCGCGATGATGTAGACGTCGGCGAGTCCGGAGGTGGCGATGAGCGACTGGGCGACGAGGGCGGGCCCCGCCGGGTTGCGGAATCTGTAGCGGGGCCCCCGCACGGCGGCCGGCCCGACGGGCACGTTGTACGCGTCCATGAACTGCGCTTCCCCCGGAATACGGTGCCGCCGCCGTGGTTCGCCACGGCGGCGGTGATCACCGGCATCGTAGGGCGCTCCGGCGGGGTGACCAAGGGTGGGCGGCCCTCGGACACCGCCTAGCGGAACAGCGGTGCGGGGAGGATGCCGAGGGCCCTCAGTTCGGCGGTCACGAGCGCCGCGTACTCCGTCGCCCCACGGACCGAGGTGTGGGTGTTGTCCCGCTTCTCGGCCGTGAGGTACAGCGCCTTGGACGCCTCGGGGCCGAGCTGTTCGACGCGCGCCTTCGTGAGGGCGGTGAGGTCGATCAGCGGGGTGCCGAGGGAGCCGGCGAGGGCGCGGATCTCGGCGGGGTGGTCGACGCCGAGGCCGTTGACGAGGAGCGCGATCCCGTTGTTCAGGGTGCCGTCGGCGTTGAACCAGCGCCGCACGACGGGCGTCACCAGGACCGGTTCGCCGCCCCTCGCCCGTACCCGCTCGACCAGCGTCGTGAGGTTGGCCCGATACGTGGCCGCGTCCGTCTGCTTGTCGTTGTGGGCGAGCTGGATCAGGACCGGGTCCCCGGGCCGGATCTCGGCCTCCACCCGGTCGAAGAGCGCCGGGTTCGCCAGGAAGGTGACGGTGCTCTCCCCGGAGTCGGCGTGGTTGGCGACGGCGACGCCCCGCCGGAGGTGGGCCGGCAGCATCTGCCCCCAGCCGGTGTACGGATCGCCCGGCTGGTCGCAGACCGTCGAGTCCCCGACCAGGAAGAGCTGCCGGGCGGCGGGCGCCGGGGTGACCCGGAGCGCGGCCACGCGCGGGGCCGACCCGCCGAGGACGAGGTCGAGGCCCGGGCTGCCCGCGGCCCCGGTGGGCTCGCCCTCGGGGTCGCGGACGTCCACGGTGAAGGAGCGCCGCAGCAGCTCCCCCGCCCCGGTGGCGGTCTCGGCGAGCAGTGCCCGCCGGGTCTCGCCGCTGACGGCGGTCGCTCCGGCGCTCTCGCCGCCGAGGGTCACGGTCACGTCGTACGTACCGGGGGCGACGTCGAAGTGGCAGGCGAGCGCCCCGGTGCCGGTGGGGGCGCAGTGGTCGAGGCCCTGTCCGAAGGGACCGTCGGCGTGGGCGGCGGGCGCGGCGGCGAGCGTCCCGAGCAGGGTCGCCGCCGTGGCGAGCAGCGCTGTTGTTCTCATCGTGGGCCTCACTGGGGGAGGTGGTCGCCGACGAGGGCGAGGTTCTGGATGGCGGCGAGTCCGAAGAGGGCGGTGGTGTTGGTGCTGATCCACAGGTGCTCGTAGCCGGGTTCGAGGGCGGCGGAGCCCTGGACGGGGGTCTTGTCCCAGACCATGGCCGCCGTGTACCCGTCGCTCTTGTCGAACTTGGCCCAGGCCCGCTGCGCGAGCTTGGTGTCGTTCAACTGGGCGGCGGCGTAGGCGTCCTGGCGCGAGTGCCCCTGGAAGAGGAGCAGCGTCCCGAAGTTCTGTCCGTAGCGGGCGGCCTGTTCGGTCTTGGTGGCGTTGAAGTAGCGGCAGTAGTCGAGCCAGGCGCTCTTGAAGGCCGGCATGTCGACGAGGTCGATGAGTTCGGCGCACATCTCGACGAGGCCGAACATGGCGGAGAGGTGGGAGACGCCGACGACGGGCTTGTCGGCGATCGCGAAGCGGCCGGTGTCGAGGTCGTAGAGACCGGTGCCCTGGACGAAGCCGTTGGGCTGGGCGGCGATCGTCTCCATGGTGGAGCGCAGCCGCGCCTCGGCCTTGGCGGCCTTGGGGCCGCCGCGCTCCCACTCGGTGAGCCAGGCGGCGGCGAGACCGCTCCAGTCGGTGCCGAAGCCGACGGAGAGGGCGTGCCGGTCGGGGGTGTAGGGCTCGGTGCGGATCTTGCGGATGGGGTCGAGGACGAGGAAGGTCTCGTCGGAGTCGACCTGGTCGTGCATGAGGTCGCCGACGCGTTCGTCGGCGGTGAGGAAGTAGTAGGGGCGGCGGTAGACGGCCGTGGAGATGCGCTGCTGCTTGGCGCTGTCGGCGAAGTGCTGGACGCCGTGGCGGGTGCCGAGGCCGGCCCACTGTCCGAGGTGGTAGACGTCGACCTCGCCGGTGTGGCGGGTCATGGCCTCGGCGAAGCGGAAGACGTCGGCGCGGCCGGAGCGCAGGTAGGCGTACCAGAGCCAGAGGTCGGGCGAGAGTTCGGAGTTGTCCCAGGCGTAGCCGCCGACGTCGTACCGCCACTGGTGCCGGTCCTCGTCGTAGGTGTGCATGATGTCGCCGTAGTCCCAGAAGCCGTACCAACGGCGCTGCTCGGCCTGGTCCTTGTAGTACGTGAAGAGGTAGTCGAGGTGGTCCTCGATCCTGGCCTTCGCCGGGGTGGACCGGTCGACGGGCGAGAAGAGCCCGCCGAACACCCGGGCGCGGACAAGGTCTTCGGGGCTCGCGGCCAGCTGTGGCGGGGTGCGGACGGCGGCGGCCTGGGCGACCAGGGTGGCGGTGGTGGGGGTGGCGGCGTTGGCCCAGAACATCAGCTCGCTGGTACGGGCGATGCCGTAGGGGGTGCCGAAGCCGGGCTCGTGGTCCTCGTAGGTGATGTTGAGGCCTTCGAGCTGTTCGGGGTACGTGTCCTGGCCCATGCCGTCGTGGTAGAAGCGCAGGTCCATGGGCTGGGCCTCGGGCGACCAGAGCCAGAGGGTGACCTCGGCGGCGTCGCCGGCGGCGCCGCGGACGTCGAGCTGGGCGGGGTGCTTCTGCCAGAAGTCCCGCAGGCCGAAGGAGAGTCCGCCGGTCACCCCGCCGACATAGCCGAAGCCGCTCGCGCGGCGGCCGCCGCCGGCGGCGATCCAGCCGTGCCCGGCCTTGGTGCGCTTGCGGATCCCGAACCCGTCGGCGGAGAGCTGGGACAGGGTGTAGTCGCCCCAGGTGGGGACGTACTGGAGGCGGCTGGTGACGCGCTGGTCCCAGGTGGCGGGGTCGGGCAGCTTCTCGCCCTTGACCTGGGCGGTGCGGACGGCGGCGCCGGGGTCGCGGCGCAGGCCGGTGATGCCCTGGACGGCTTCGGTGAGGAAGCCGGCGCCCTCGCCGGCGATGCGGACGTGGCGGTCGTAGGGGGCGTCGCGCAGGGGAACGGTGAACCGGACGCCGAGGCCACGGATGAAGTCCTGGTTCTGGTCGCCGTCGTAGGTGATCGTGTGCACCATCCGAAAGGACTCGGACCCGGCGTAGAAGTACAGCCGAACGGAGAACGGCAGCCAACTCCGGCTTCCCTTGCGGTGCTTGCCGTCGACCCGGACCACGGCCCGGACCGGTCCGCTCTGTTCGACGGTGGCGCCGGAGATCTCGCCGTCGAACCGCTCCCACTTGGCGTTGCCCTGGTCGCCGTCGTCGAGGTCGCTCTGCCGGAGGAGGACGAGCCGGCCGTCGGTCGCGATCTTCACGCCGTCGCGGGTGACGGACTCGACGAGCTTCCCGCCGTCCTTGGAGAGGACGGCCCGGACGGTCCCGGTGTCGACGGTGATGCGGCGGTCGGTCTGGCTGACGGACACGGTCTTCGCAGCGGCGGCGGGGGTCCCGGGGGCGAGGCTGAACCGCTCGGCGCCGGCGGCCTCGGGACCGACGGCATGCGCGGTCCACTTGAGGGAGCCGTCGGGCCAGCGGGCGGTGGTCCAGGTCTGTACGGGGACGGGGGCGCCGTCGGAGGTGGTGAGCGCGAAGCTCCGGTCCGCGGGGTGCACGCCCTTGGGCCAGGCGACACCGAAGGTCGACCCGGCGGCCGCGCCGAGCCCACCGGGCTCCAGCCAGGCCACGGTCGCGGGCCGGTCGGCGGCGGGTGCCTCGGCGGGCACGGCGGCCCGGGCGTCGCCACGCCCGAGCGCCCAACTGAACTGCGCGGCGGCCCCGGCGACGGCGGCGGCCTTGAGGAGGGAACGACGGGGGAGGGAGGAGGACATGGGACTCCTTTCATGGACATGCCCGAGGAGGGCATGCGTGGGGGACGGGGGGTGCGGGGTGAAGGGTGCGGGCGCGCGCCGGGCGGGACGGCGCCCACGTGCCGTGTGGGCGCGCCTGGCGAGACGGCGCCCACCCGCGGTGTGGGCACGCCCCGCGGAACGGCGCCCACCCGCCGTGCGGGCACACGCCCGGCGAGACGGCGCCCACCTGCCGTGTGGGCGCCCGGCGAAGCGGCACCCACCCGCCGTGTGGGCACGCGCCCGGCGGAACGGCGCCCACCCGCCGTGTGGGCACACGCCCGGCGGAACGGTGCCCACCCGCCGTGTGGGCAGGTGTCCCGCAGGGCGGGACGGGTGGGCACACGGGACGGCGCCTCTAGCGGCGCCTCCGCGTTCCGAGCCTGGACCCGCACCACGTTGCGCGCCGTACCTGCGGTGCGGGTTCAGGCGCGGAAGCCTCGGGCGCCGGCAGGGCGCGGGTCCGTTGTGCCCACCCGTTCCGCCCCAGCGGAACGATTGCCCACAACGGGGCGGCGGGTGGGCACCGCCCCTGAGGGACGCACGCCCACAACGGGGTGGGCGTGGGCGTCGCCCCGGCGAGTGGGCGCCGGGCGGGCGGAACGGGTGGCCACAACGGCCGAGGCCACGCGGCTCTCCGCCGCCAGCGTCGACGCGACGACGATGCCGAGGGCCGGCAGGGCCAGGGGCGCGGAGAGCCAGGCCGACGCGGCGATCACCGCCAGGCCGCAGACGACGAGCAGGGAACCCGCCGGGTCGCGCAGCGCACGCCTGGCGGCCGGGCCCAGTAGGTCCCGCCAGCGCCGCCCCGCGCGCCACGCCGTGGCCGCCCGCAGCACGGTGACCGTCAGCCAGAGCGCCGCGAGGATCGCGAGCGCCCCCGCCGCCCGACCGCCCGGCACGGGCAGCGCCCGTACGAGAGACAGGTCGGTACCCGCCAGGGCGAGCGCGGCCGCGTAGCCGAGCCCCGTGGACCAGCCGCCGCCCTGCAGGGCCGCCCGCAGGTCCGCGGCGAAGTACCGCAGGCCCGCGGCCTCGCCGTCCGTCCAGCGCCGCAGGTGCGCCGCGCCCGCCGCCAGCGCCGCCGGAAGCGTGACCAGCGGCAGGGCGGCCACGGCGATCCAGACCCCCACGAGCAGGCTCTCGGCGAAGATGCCGAAGCCGGCCCGGAAGCGTTCGCCCCTCACTTGAGCCCCGACGTGGCCATGCCGTCGATGAGGTGGCGCTGGAAGGCGAGGAAGAACGCGATCACCGGCAGGAGCGCGACGAGCGACATCGCGATCATGCCGCCGTAGTTGGCGACGCCGTCCTGGTCGACGAACATCTTCAGGCCCAGCGAGACCGTGTACTTCTCGGGATCGTTGAGGTAGATCAGCGGGCCCATGAAGTCGTTCCACGCGTTGATGAACGTGAAGATCGCGCTGGTGATGAGCGCCGGCCGGCACAGCGGCAGGACGATCGACCAGTACGTCCGCAGGTGCCCGCAGCCGTCGAGCCGCGCCGCCTCGTCGAGCTCCCTCGGCAGCCCCCGCATGAACTGGAGCATGAGGAAGACGAAGAAGGCGTCCGTGGCCAGGTACTTGCCCAGCAGCAACGGCGTGTAGGTGTTGACGAGTTCCAGCTTCTGGAACAGCACGTACTGCGGGATCAGCAGCACGTGGTACGGCAGCAGCAGCGTACCGATCATCAGGGTGAAGAGCAGCCCGCGCCCGGCGAAGCCGATCTTGGCGAAGGCGTACGCGGCGAGCGAGCTGGAGATCAGCACGCCGATCACCGAACCGACGGCGAGGAAGAGGGAGTTGCCGAAGAAGGTGGAGATGGGGATGTCGGCGATCCCGTCGGCGAGCCGCCGGTAGTTGTCGGTGATGGGGTGGGTGGGGAGGAGGTTCAGGCTGCCGACGATCTCGTCGTTCGGCTTGAGGGACCCGCCGATCACCCACACCACCGGGTAGAGGATGACCGCGAGGACGGCCAGGGCACCGACGTGCCAGGCGACCGACCCCAGTGGGCCCGTCCGCATTCCCGTACGCGTGGCGAGGCTCATCGGCCCCCCTCCTCGTAGTGCACCCAGCGCCGCTGGGACCAGAACAGGACCGCCGTGACCAGGCCGACGGCGAGCAGCAGCATCCAGGCCATGGCGGAGGCGAGGCCCATCCGGCTGTTCTCGAAGCCCTGGATGTAGAGGTAGCAGGTGTAGACGAGGGTGCCGTCGGCCGGCCCGCAGGCATTGCCCTGGCTGCCGATGATGTAGGCGGAGCCGAAGATCTGGAAGGAGTGGATGGTCTCCAGGAGCACGTTGAAGAAGAGCACCGGCGAGATCATCGGCAGGGTGATGTGCCAGAACCTCCGCCAGGGGCTCGCCCCGTCGACCTGCGCCGCCTCGTACAGCTCGCGCGGCACCTGCTTGAGCCCGGCGAGGAAGATGACCATCGGCGCGCCGAACTGCCAGACGGTGAGGGCGACCAGGGCGTAGATGATCCGGTCGGGGTCGCCGATCCAGCCGCCGGCCTCCAGGCCGAAGAGCTGCTGGGTACGGTCGACGGCGGCGCCGTCGGAGAAGAGCGCGCGCCAGACGATGGCGATCGAGACGCTGGCCCCGACGAGCGAGGGCGCGTAGAACGCGGCCCGGTAGAAGCCCTGTCCGCGCCGGCTCTGGTTGAGCAGCAGGGCGACGCCGAGCGCGGCGGCGAGTTTCAGCGGGGTGCCGATGACCACGTACCAGCCGGTGACCTCGACGGAGGTGCGCCAGCGGGGGTCGCCGAACATCTCGGTGAAGTTGTCGAGGCCGATCCATCGCGGGGCGTCGAAGAGGTTGTAGTCGGTGAAGGCGAAGTAGAGCGAGGCGACCATCGGTCCCGCGGTGAGGAGCAGGAAGCCCGCGATCCAGGGGGACATGAAGAGGTAGCCGGCGAGGTTCTCCCGGCGCGCCCTTCCGGTGCGGCGCCGGCCGCGCGCCCCGCCGGTGCGCGGAGCGCCCCGCGGGCGCCCGCCGTCCGACGGGGAGCCCACGGGGAGGTCCGGTCGCGCGGCATCCGGTACGGAAGTCACGGCGGCGTCCATCAGGAGGACAGCGCCGTCTTCGCCTCGGTGAAGTACTGCTTCACCGCGTCCGCGACGGGCCGCCTGCCCAGGGACATCTCCTCGGAGAGCCGCAGGAAGGCGGCCTCGCAGACGTCGGCGCCGGCCGGGTGCGGGGTGATCGGCTCCAGGACGCGGGACTCGACGAGCTGCTTCTCGTACGCGGCGATCTGCCGGCCGACCTCGTCGGTCGGCACGTACGCCCGGTACTGGGCCTCGGTGGCGGGGACGCCCCGGTCGTAGCCCATGATCTTCCCGACCTCGGGGTCGTGGACCATGAAGTCGATGAACTGGGCGACTTCCTTGGGGTGCTTGGTGCGCTTCGAGCCGCTGAGCATGAGGGAGCCGAGGTACTGGCCGGTCTTGTGGCCATCTGTGGTGGGGATGGGCGCGAGGCCGTACCGGCTCTTGCCCTCGGCGGTGTAGCGGACGGCGAAGTTGTCCCAGGTGAACTCGGCGCCCGCGAGTTCGGCGGTGACCGCCGACTTGGGCTTCGCCTGGATGGTCTTCTTCGGGTCGGCGTAGACGCCGGACTTCACGCGCTCGAACGCCTTGGTCCACCAGTCCGTGAGGTCCGCCTCGGTGAAGCCGAGGCCGGAGGTGGTGAAGAAGGCCTTGCCGTGCTGCCGCAGATAGAGGTCGTAGAGGTACATGATCCCGTACGGGCCCGCGTCGCCGGCCCGGCCCTGGCTGTCGTGGATCTTCGCGAGGGCCGCGTGGTACTCGTCCCAGGTCCAGCCGGGCTTCGGGTGGACGCCGGCCTTGGTGAAGACGGCCTGGTCGACGACGAGGGCCATCGAGTTGCTGCCGACGGGTATGCCGAGCAGCTTGCCGTCGACCTCGCCGAACTTCTCCAGGCCGGCCCGGAACCCTTCGAGGCGGAGGTGGCCCGCCTCGGCCTGCTCGCGCAGGTCGAGGAGGACGTTCTTCGCGTCGTACTTGCGGAGGAAGCCGATGGCGTTCTGGAAGACGTCCGGTGCGTTGCCGCCCGAGGCCTGGGTGTTGAACTTCTTCCAGAAGTCCATGTACGGCTGGAAGTCGGTCTTGATCTTGATCTTCGGGTACTTCTTCTCGAAGAGGGCGATCGACTGGTTGATCCGCTTGGCTCGGTCGTCGGAGCCCCACCATGCGTACCGGAGGGTGACGGTGCCGTCCCCGGATCCGGATCCGGTGCCGCACCCCGCTGCGGTCAGCCCGAGGGCCGCGATCGACCCGCCCGCGAGCTTGAGCAGACCTCGCCGGTCAACAGTGCCTTGAGTACGCACAGTTCGTCCTCCGCGCGTCATTAGAACGTTTCAGGAAAGCGCTTGCTGGGACAAAGTAGGTTCGCCCGCCAGCCGCGTCAACGCTTCGGACAGGATCTTTCGAAACGCTTCGAAAGGCGGCCGAGGGCAACATCCTTGAAAGGATTCAGGAAGGAGCGTCAGACGAGCTGGACGACGTTCCAGGACATCGGCTCCAGGACCGCCCGCAGCACCCCGTCCTCGATCCGCGTGCCCTCCACCGCGTGCGGTGCCACCCGCTCCGGCTCGTCGAGGGTGTTGCGGGCCTCGGGGTCCGCGTCGGCGAGCACGCTGTGCTCCACGACCCGGCTCAGGTCGAGACCGCGCAGCGCCACCTCCAGGGGCAGGGGCGCGTTCCGGCCACGGTTGACGGCGAAGACCGTCACCGAGCCGTCCTCGCCGCGCACGGCCGTGGCGTGCAGCAGCGGCACGTCCCCGAAGCGGGCCGTCGGGTACGTCGGCGAGGCCACGCGCACGTCGAGCACGGTCCCCCGGCCGTACCGGGAGGCCTGGGCGAAGGGGAAGAACGTCGTCTGCCGCCAGGCGGGACCGCCGGGCTCGGTCATGATCGGGGCGATCACGTTGACCAGTTGGGCGAGGCAGGCCACCGCGACCCGGTCGGCGTGGCGCAGCAGGGCGATCAGAAGGCTGCCGAAGACGACGGCGTCGGTGACGGTGTAGACGTCCTCCAGGAGGCGCGGGGCCTCCTGCCAGTCCTCCACCGGGTGCGGGTTGGGCCGGCGCTGGTACCAGACGTTCCATTCGTCGAAGGAGAGGGTGAGCTTCCTGGCGGACTTCAGCCGGGCGCCGACGTGGTCGCAGGTGGCGACGACCTCCTCGATGAAGGCCTCCATGTCGACGGCGGAGGCGAGGAAGGAATCGCGGTCGCCGTCGGTCTCCTCGTAGTAGGCGTGCAGGGAGACGTGGTCGACGACCTCGTACGTCTCCGCCAGGACGGTGGCCTCCCAGGCGGCGAAGGTCTCCATGCCGCGCGCCGAGCTGCCGCAGGCGACGAGTTCGAGCCCGGGGTCGATCTGGCGCAGGGCCCGTGCGGTCTGGGCGGCGAGCCGGCCGTACTCCTCCGCCGTCTTCTGGCCGGTCTGCCAGGTGCCGTCCATCTCGTTGCCGAGGCACCACAGGCGGATGCCGAAGGGGTCCTTGTCGCCGTGGGCGATGCGCCGGTCGGAGAGTTCGGTGCCGCCGGGGTGGTTGGCGTACTCGACGAGGTCCATGGCCTCGGTGATGCCTCGGGTGCCGAGGTTGAGCGCCATCATCGGCTCGGCCTGCGGGCCGAGCTTCCGCAGGAAGGCCATGAACTCGCTCAGGCCGAAGCGGTTGGTCTCGGTGGAGCGCCAGGCGACGTCGAGTCGGCGCGGCCGCTGTTCGACCGGGCCGACGCCGTCCTCCCAGCGGTGTCCGGAGACGAAGTTGCCGCCGGGGTAGCGGATCGCGGTGACGCCCAGCTCGCGGACGAGCTCCAGGACGTCGGTGCGCAGCCCGTCCTCGTCGGCGGCGGGGTGGCCGGGCTCGTGGAGGCCGGTGTACACGCAGCGGCCCAGGTGTTCGACGAAGGAGCCGAAGAGGCGGGGATCGACGGGGCCGACGGTGAAGTCGGGGTCGAGGGTGAAGCGGGCGGCGGGCTCGGGGAGTGACATGCGCATCCCTCTCGTTCGAGACGTTCGAAATATCGACCAACGGCCGTATGTCCGAACGAGAACGTAGGAGCGGAGCCGTCGGCCGTCAATGGATCGGCGGACCGGCACTTCCGAGGCGCTCCCGTCGCGCGGAATTCTTTTCGCATTCACCGGCTCCTCAAGAAGATCCTTCGTCAAGAAGCTTTCCGGTCAAGAAACTTGGCAAATGATCATGCTGTCCAAGATCAACTTTCCTGGATAGAACAAGATCGACAAGCGCCTCGTGCGCCCCACCCCACAAGGGAGGCACCCATGAAGCGAGCCGGTACCGCCGTCATCACGGCCGCCGCCGCCATCGCCCTCGCCCAGCCGTCCGCCGCCACCGCGGCCACGAGCGCCGGCTGGACCACCCCGACCTGCAACCGCGTCATCGGCGACGGAGCGGTCACCTTCACCACGGACGACGGAGCGAGCCTCGCCGGCACCACCGGCACGCTCAAGCCCGTCAGTTACACCCACGGCCTGGTCGCGCTCGGCACCGCCGGCACCCTCCTCGCCACCCGCAACAGCGAGCTCCAGCGCTCCACCGACGCGGGCTGCAGTTGGAACCGCGTCGCGACGCTGGGCGCGGACGTCACGAGACTCACGGCGGGCAGCGGCTCCCGTGCCTTCGCGTGGGAGCCGAACGGCGGCTACCTCGCCCGTGTCGACGGCACCACCATCACGCCCCTCACCGCCCCGGTCGCGGCCGTCGTGGGCCTCGGCACGGACCCGGCCGACGCGAACCACGTCCGCCTCGCGGGCGCCGACGGCCGCCTGTACGACTCGCGGAACGCGGGCGCCACCTGGACCGTCACCGGCACCCCGGCCTTCCCCGAGGGCACCGGCGTCTACGCGGTCTCGTTCGACCCGGCGAACCCGGACCACGCCGTCGCCGGCGCCATGGTGCGCGGCGGCGCGGTGACCACCGACGGCGGCGCCACCTGGACCGCCTCCACCGGGCTGACCTCCGGCACGAACGCGAACCTGTTCTCGACGGCGCTCTCCCCCGCCGACCCGTCCGTCGTCTACGGCGTCGGCGTCGACCTCGCCGAGGCCGTCCCGGGCTCCGGCAACGAGGGCCGGCACCTGTACCGCTCGACCGACGGCGGCCGCACCTTCGCGAAGATCCTCGACGACACGGCCGAGCACAAGCTGACCAACGGCACCCTGCTCGCCCCGAGCCCGTCCGACGCGAACGTGCTCCACTTCGAGTACGGCACGTACTTCATGAGCTACGGCACCGACCTGTTCCGCCTCGACGCGGGCACCGGCGCGATCACCAAGACCCACAACGCCTTCGACGGCGTGTCCGCCATCGCCTTCAACCCGGTCCGCCCCTCGGTCATGTACCTGGGCGTGGAGGAGGTCGGCCTGCCGAGCTGACGATCCCGTCATGCCCGAAGGCCGGGCGGACCCCCGAGAAGGGGGGCCGCCCGGCCTCGTCGTACGCGGAGCCCGCTCTCGCGGGGCGGGCTGTTATTCGAGCAGCTCCGCGTACGAGCCCATGGCCAGGGCGATGTCCGCCTGGGCCCAGAACCGGTGGTACGTGAAGACGGGGGCGGCGCCGCCCGCCAGGTAGGCCTCGACCTTCGGCCAGGCCGGGTCGTTCTTGTAGAACGAACGGATCGAGGCGAAGGTCGACGAGGAGTTCACCGCGTCCCCGTTCGGCATGGTGCCGGTCCAGCCGCTCGGCACGTACACGGGGTCGTCGAAGCGGTTGTAGTCGGCGCGGGTCTCCGGGACGGCGATGCCCAGGGCGTCCTGGTGGTGGTTCCACATGCCGTCGAGGAGGGCCTTGGCGACGCGCTTGGCCTCGGCGTGGCCGGACTTGGCCGCGTAGTAGGTGAGCGTCTTGGCGTAGGCGGCGGCGACGCCGACGTCGTCGGTGTAGTCGGCGACGGTGACGTGGAGTCCGGCGTTGGCGCCGGGGCTCGCCGCGTTCCAGGTGTCGGGCGCGCCGGACCACTGCAGGGTGGACGGGATCCGGTAGGTGCCGTCCGGGTTGATCGTCGTCTTCGACAGCGCCCAGCCCACCCACTTGTCGAGGACGGTCTTCGCCTTGGCGTCACCGGTCTGCTGGTAGTACTCGGCGACCCGCTCCATCGACCAGGCCTGGAAGCCGAACCACTGGTTGGACGCCGGGTCGTGGTAGACGGGCTTCTCGTCGTAGTACATGCCGTGGAAGGTGGGGGTGCCGGCCGGCGGGGTGGCGTACCGCCCCTGCCAGCTGTTGGTGGCGCCGCCCGCGATGGCCCCCTCGTCGGACTGGAGCCAGCGGTAGAACTCCAGCTGCCGGCCGAGGCTGGTCGCCCAGTCCGCCGCGCCCGTCGTCGACTTGGGCTTGAGCGGGGCGTAGGAGCTGAGGGCGTACGCGGCGAGCGGGTTCTGGTAGCCGCTGTGGTTGTGGCTGGAGCCGATGCGCCAGGACCAGCCGGCGGAGGTGTCGGTGGCGCCGCCCCAGGCGTAGTACCAGGACAGCAGGTAGTGGGCGCTGTCCTTGCCGGTGCCGGCCGGGCAGGCGGTCGGTCCGACGCAGTCGCCGACCTTCTTGAAGTACTTGTCGAACATGGCGTACCGCAGGTAGTCGCCCATCTTGGCGGCCTTGCCGACGGTCGTGGCGACCTGGGCGCCCTTGCCCTGCTGCTTGGCCCAGAGGTCGGCCCAGTAGGCGGCCTGGACGGCGCGGGCGTCGGCGTCGGGGGCGTCGGTGTACTTCCACTGCTTGGCGTAGGAGGAGTCCCCGGTGAAGAGGTCCAAGTAGCCGTTCTTCCCGCCGAAGGAGAAGTTGTCGCAGGTGGGGTGGGTGACGGTCTCCCAGACGGACTCCTGCGGGCCGCGCTGGAAGGTGTTGATGTACGAGGGGCCGGTCGCGGTCGGTCCGGCGGAGCACTTCCCGGGCTCGTTGCCGTAGCCGTAGACGTTGTCGACGTCCTGGATCCAGTGCATGCCGTAGATGTCGTCGGTGCCGTAGGCGCTCTTGAGCTCGGCGGCGATCGGGTCGGAGCCGGAGGTCACGCCGGAGTCGAGCCTCGCCGGGTACTGCGAGGGGAGGTCCCACTCGGGGGCGTACGTCGCCGGCTTGGAGGCGTTGTAGGAGGAGGTGGTGGGCTGGTCGGCGTGGGTGGGGATCATGAATTTCTCCATGGTCTCCCAGGCGCCGTTGAACTTGGTCCAGTCGCCGGTGATCTTGCCGTACATGGCCTGGAGCCAGATGAGGTAGCTGTACGCCTCCGAGGTCGTCTCGTGCCCGTGGTCGGGGGCCTCGACGATCAGGGTCTCCACGGAGTGGTACGGGATGCCCTCGGGCGAGAAGTAGCCGTTGGCCGGGTTGGTGATCTTCCCGTGGAGGTCGAGGAAGCGGGCGTCGTACGTGGAGTTCGCGGCCAGCTGGGCGACGGTGACCTCGGCCTTGGCGTGGCCGGGGGCGGTCGCGGTGAAGACGGCGGAGCCGGTGCCGGTGGCCGCGGCGGCGACGGTCACCTTCTGGGCGGTGCTCCAGTTCGCCGGGGTGAAGACGAGGCTCGCCGGGGTCGCGGTGAGGTTGGTGTTGCCGGAGGTACGGGCGATGCTCACCGTCACGTTGGCGGTGGGGGCGGTGGAGAGCTTCAGGTCGAACGTGCCGGTGGAGCCCTGGCGTACGCCGAGCTGGGCCGGGGAGGCGACGAGCGCGGGTCCGGCGGCGACGGTGATGCCGACGGGGGCGGACTCGGCGGAGGCGCCGAGGCTGTCGTAGGCCTTGGCGTAGAGGGAGTGGGCGCCGGTGGCGAGACCGGCAGCGCTGTGGGTGAAGGGCGCGGTGGTGTCGGTGCCGAGGAGGGTGGTGTCGCTGTAGAACTCCACCTTGCTCACGGTGGCACTGTCGGCCGCGGCCGCGGTGGCGGCGAGCGGCACCGCGTCGCCCTCGGAGTAGACGGCTCCCGGGGCCGGGCTGGTCAGGACCGCGACCGGGGGTTGATGGGCGCCGGCGCAGGTGGTGCCGTTGACGGCGAAGCCGGTGGGGGCGGCGTTGGTCCCGCTGTAGGTGAACTGGGCGCCGGCGGTGGTGGCGGCGCCCGCGGCGAGGGTGCCGTTCCAGGACGCGTTGGTCACCGTGACGTTCTTGCCGGACTGCGACCAGTTGCCGCTCCAGCCGTTGGTGAGCTTCTGGTCGCCGGCGTAGGAGTACGTGAGCGTCCAGCCGTTCAGGGGCTCGGCGGCCCGGTTGGTGAGCGTGAGTTCGGCGGTGAAGCCCGAACCCCAGTCGTTGGTCTTGTAGTCGACGCTGCACTGGACGGCGGCGGCCTGGGCGGTGGTGGCGCCGACGGCGGTGAGGCCGAGGGGGAGGGAGAGCGCGGCGGCCAGGGCGGTCAGTTGCCGGCGCGGGCGCGTTCTCGGGCGAAGTCGTGCCATGGGGGTGGTTCTCCTCGCGGCTCGGAAGGTGGGGATGCGAAGAGCTCGAAGGTGCGACGGTGCAAACGTGCGACGGTGCAGACGTGCGACGGTGCGACGGTGCGACGGTCAAGCTGTGAACCAGTGGGAGCGCTCCCACTGTGCAGTTGGGGTCCCACGCCGTCAAGGTGTGTGAGGAAGTCGAAGTCAAAAGCCGGGGAATTTACCCAACTCCTCTTTTCCTTGACGGCTGTTGACGCTACGGTCTGCCCCGACCCAGTGGGAGCGATTCCATCCAGTCGGCACACCGTCAGGGGTGTGCCCTCGCTGCGAGGACTCGCTCATGCGACATCCCCCACGTCTTTCGGCGCTGCTCGCGGGAGCGGCGCTCACGATGGCGAGCACCGCTCTCGCCGTCATGGGTACGGCCGCCGGAGCCTCGGCCGCACCCGCCTGCACGGTGGAGTACTCGGTCGTCGGCCAGTGGTCCGGCGGCTACCAGGGCGCCGTGACGATCACCAACAACAGTGCGGGGCTGAACAGTTGGAGCCTCGGCTTCGACTTCCCGGCCGGCCAGGTGATCAGTCAGGGCTGGGGCGGCAAGTGGTCCCAGTCCGGCACGACCGTCACGGTCGTCAACGAGAGCTGGAACGGCGCGCTCGGCACGGGCGCGAAGGTCTCGGGCGGCTTCATCGCCTCCTGGACGGGCACCAACACGGCACCCACCGCGTTCACGCTCAACGGCACGCCCTGCACCACGGACGGGCCGACACCGACCCCCACCCCGACCACCCCGACGACCCCGCCCACCACTCCCCCGACCACGCCCCCGACCACGCCCCCGACGACACCCCCGACCCCCGTCACCGGCGCGCCCGAACTGACCGTCTCCGGCAACAGGTTCACCGACCAGAACGGCGCCACCCGCCGACTCCTCGGCGTCAACCGCTCCGGCGGCGAGTTCATGTGCGTCCAGGGCTACGGCTTCTTCGACGGGCCCGTCGACGACGCCTCCGTCCAGGCCATCGCCGACTGGAAGGCCAACACCGTCCGCATCCCCCTCAACGAGGAGTGCTGGCTCGGCCTGGACACCATCAAGCCCGAGTACCGCGGCGCGAACTACATCGCCGCCGTCAAGGACCTGGTGGCCAAGGTGCTCGCCCACGGCATGACCCCCGTGGTCGAACTGCACTGGACCCACGGCCAGTACACCGGGAACTCGTCCGGCTGCTCCGACGTGCACGCCTCCTGCCAGAAGCCGATGCCGGACGCCCAGTACACCCCGGCCTTCTGGACCTCGGTCGCGAACACCTTCAAGAACGACAAGCGGGTCGCCTTCGACCTGTTCAACGAGCCCTACCCGGACCGGGCGACCTCCACCGCGGCTCAGGCCTGGACCTGCTGGCGCGACGGGGGCAGCTGCCCCGGCATCGGCTACGAGGTCGCCGGCATGCAGGACCTGGTGGACGCCGTCCGCGCCACGGGGGCGAAGAACCTCGTCCTCGTGGCGGGCCTGGCGTACTCCAACGACCTGAGCCAGTGGCTCTCGTACCGCCCCACGGATCCGGCGGGCAATCTGGCCGCCGCCTGGCACGTCTACAACTTCAACACCTGCTCCGACGAGACGTGCTGGAACACCACCCTCGCCCCCGTGGCCGCCCAAGTGCCCCTCCTCGCGGGCGAGATCGGCGAGAACACCTGCGCACACGCGTTCGTCGACCGCGTCATGAAGTGGTTCGACGACCGCGGCCTCTCGTACCTGGGCTGGACCTGGAACACCTGGAACTGCAACTCCGGTCCCGCGCTGATCACTTCGTACGACGGCACCCCCACCGCCTTCGGCATCGGGCTGCGCGACCACCTGCGCGCCCTCACCTCCTGAGAGGAACCCCCACCCATGAGCCGCACCAGCCGTACCGCCCTCCTGGCGGCCCTCGGCCTCGTCACCGCGACCGGAGCCACCGCCACGGTCTTCGGCACCACCGCCGGCGCCGCCACCCCGGGCTGCAAGGTCGACTACAGCATCACCAACCAGTGGAACACCGGTTTCGGCGCCAACGTCGTCGTCACCAACACCGGCGACCCGACGTCCTCGTGGACCCTGGAGTGGACCTTCGCCGGCAACCAGCAGGTCACCCAGGGCTGGAACGCCACGATCACCCAGGCCGGGTCCGCCGTCACCGCCAAGAGCATGTCCTACAACGGGGCCCTCGCGACCGGTGGTTCGACCTCCTTCGGCTTCAACGGTTCCTACAGCGGCTCCAACGCCGTACCGGCCACCTTCAAGCTGAACGGCGTCACCTGCAACACCGCCACACAGCCGACCGACCCGCCGACGACCCCGCCCACCACCCCGCCCACCACTCCCCCGACGACCCCGCCGACGACACCTCCGGCCGGGACCAAGGCGGACAACCCGTACGCCGGCGCCAAGGTGTACGTGAACCCCGAGTGGTCCGCGAAGGCGGCGGCCGAGCCCGGCGGCACCAAGGTCTCCAACCAGCCCACCGGCGTCTGGCTGGACCGGATCGCCGCGATCAACGGTTCGAGCACCTCCATGGGCCTGCGCGCCCACCTCGACGAGGCCCTGAAGCAGAAGGGCTCCGGCGAGCTCGTCGTCCAGCTGGTCATCTACGACCTGCCCGGCCGCGACTGCGCCGCGCTCGCCTCCAACGGCGAGCTCGGCCCGACGGAGATCGGCCGCTACAAGACCGAGTACATCGACCCGATCGCCGCGATCCTCGCCGACTCCACGTACGCGGGGCTCCGGATCGTCACCACCGTCGAGATCGACTCGCTGCCCAACCTGGTCACCAACGTCTCCGGGCGCCCCACGGCCACCGCCAACTGCGACGTCATGAAGGCGAACGGCAACTACATCACCGGCGTCGGTTACGCGCTCAAGAAGTTCGGCGCGATCGGCAACGTCTACAACTACATCGACGCCGGCCACCACGGCTGGCTGGGCTGGGACGACAACTTCGGCCCCTCCGCCGAACTCTTCAAGCAGGCCGCCACGGCCGAGGGCTCCACGCTCTCCAACGTGCACGGCTTCATCGTCAACACCGCCAACTACAGCGCCCTGAAGGAGGACCACTTCACCATCGACGACAGCGTGAACGGCGTCTCCGTGCGCCAGTCGAAGTGGGTCGACTGGAACCGGTACACCGACGAGCTGTCCTACGCCCAGGCCATGCGCGCCAAGCTGGTCTCGATCGGCTTCGACAGCAACCTCGGCATGCTGATCGACACCTCCCGCAACGGCTGGGGCGGCATCGCCCGGCCCACCGGTCCGGGCGCCACGACCAGCGTCGACACGTACGTCAACGGCGGCCGCTACGACCGGCGCATCCACCTCGGCAACTGGTGCAACCAGTCCGGTGCGGGCCTCGGTGAACGGCCCCAGGCGGCCCCTGCCGCAGGCATCGACGCGTACGTCTGGATGAAGCCCCCGGGCGAGTCCGACGGCGCCTCCAAGGAGATCCCGAACAACGAGGGCAAGGGCTTCGACCGCATGTGCGACCCGACGTACACGGGCAACGTCCGTAACGGGAACAGCATGTCGGGCGCGCTGCCGGACGCCCCGCTCTCGGGCCAGTGGTTCTCGGCCCAGTTCCAGGAGCTCCTGAAGAACGCGTACCCGGCGCTGTAGCCCCGCGACGGACGACCCCGAGGGATCCGGATCCCTCGGGGTCGTCCGCACGCGCCCCCTCAGCTCGACTCCCGCACGATCAGCTCCGTCGGCAGCACGTGCCGGCGCGGCTCCACCGGGGCGGCCCCCGTGGTCTCGTGGATCTCCTGGATCAGCATCCGCGCCATCGTGCGGCCCATCTCCTCGATGGGCTGCCGCACGCTCGTCAGCGGCGGGTCCATGAGCCGCGCCACCGGCGAGTCGTCGACCCCGACGAGCGCGACGTCCTCGGGCACCCGGCGGCCCGCCTCCCGCAGCACCCCGCGCGCGCCCGCCGCCATCACGTCGGAGGCGGCGAACACGGCGTCCAGGTCGCTCCGGCGGTCCAGGAGCTCCCGCATGGCCCGCCGTCCGCCCTCCTCGGTGAAGTCGCCGGCCGAGACCAGGGCATCGTCGGGCGGGATTCCGGCCTCCGTGAGACCGGCCCGGTAGCCTCCGAGCCGGGCCCGGGCCACGTACATGTCGAGGGGCCCGGTGACGGTCGCGATACGGCTCCGGCCGCGCCCCACCAGGTGGGCGACGGCCGCACGCCCGGCGCCGATGTTGTCGGAGTCCACGTACGGCACGGGCTCGGCCTCCGTGCGGCGGCCGTTCATCACGACCGGGAGGCCCAGTTCCCTGATGCGGTCGGGCAGCGGGTCGTCGCCGTGGACCGACGCGAGCAGCACCCCGTCGACCCGCTGGGCGGCGAGGTACTGCTCGAAGCGCTGCCGCTCCTGCTCGCTGCGGACCAGGGTGAGCAGCAACTGCTTGTCGGCCTCGGCGAGTTCGGCGCTGACCCCGCGGATGAGGTCGAGGAAGTAGGGCTCGGCGAAGAGCCGGGCCTCGGCCTCGGGGATGACGAGTGCGATCGCGTCGGTGCGACTGCCGGCCAGGGCGCGGGCGGCCTGGTTGGGTACGTAGCCGAGTTCGGCGACGGCTCGGGCGACGGCCGTTCTGGTCCGGTCGCTCACCCGGGGGGAACCGTTGATCACCCGGGAGACCGTGCCCCGGCCGACCCCGGCCCTGGCCGCGACCTGCTCCAGGGTGGGTCTGCCGCTCTGCCGTCCGCTCACGACTGCCGAACTCCCCTCGTAGGACCACGCGCTGCTCACCGACACCCAGAAAGGTATGGGAGCGCTCCCACAGTAGTCCACCATCACCCCGCCGCGCCACGCGCCCGCGTTCAGGAGATGACGGCTCGATGGCCGCAGGGCGTCGCGAAACCGCCGGAAAACCTTCCGGTAACGAATCCGCGTTCATGTCTTGACACTCGCACCCGCCAGGCAGCAACCTTCCGGCAACGACGTGGGAGCGCTCCCATCGGGACGCGACACAGCCCTGCATCAGGTCCTGGCAGGCGCCGCCGAGCCGCGATCAGCCGGCCGGGCCTCTTGGCGCACAAAGAGCACCACCTTGGACGAGGAGAGTGGAATGCGCACTTCCAGCAGCAGACGCGGACGCCGTGCGGCGATCGCGGCGGTCGCCGTCGTCGTGACCGGCACGACCCTGCTCACCGGTTGCGGCAGCGACGACGACGGCGGCAAGGGCGGCGCGAGCGGCCAGGGCTCCGGGAAGATCACGCTGCGGATCGGGACCTTCGGTTCCTTCGGCTACGACAACAAGACCGGCGCCAAGCTCTACGCCGAGTACGAGCGGCTCCACCCGAACATCAAGATCGAGGAGTCGAACGTCTCCGACGGCCAGAAGTACTGGGACACGCTGAAGCTGCGCCTCGCCCAGAACAGCGGCGTCGCCGACATCCAGGCCGTCGAGGTGGGCTACATCGCCGAGGCGACCGGCACGGCCATGGCGAACAAGTGGGTCGACCTGGGCAAGGAGGGCGGCGCGAACCTCGGCGACTTCCTCGACTGGAAGGTCAAGCAGGCGACGACGGGCGACGGCAAGGTCATCGGCCTCGGCACCGACATCGGCCCCATGGCCATCTGCTACAACAAGGACCTCTTCGCCAAGGCCAAGCTGCCCACCGCCCGCGAGGAGGTCGCCAAGCTGTGGGCCGGCGACTGGTCCAAGTTCATCGAGACCGGTGAGAAGTACAAGGCGGCCGCGCCCGCCGGCACCGCCTTCCACGACTCGGCCAGCGGCCTCTTCAACGCGGTCGTCTCCAGCGACCCGGTGCAGTACGCCAACGCGAGCGGCCGGCTCGACTGGGAGAACAGCCCCGGGGTGAAGAAGGCCTGGGAGACCGCCGTGAAGGCGGCCCAGGGCGGACTCACCGCCAAGCTGCGCCAGTTCGACGAGAAGGGCACGTGGAACGCGGCCTTCAAGAACTCGAAGTTCGCCACGGTCGCCTGCCCGAGCTGGATGACCGGCATCATCAAGGACCAGGCGGGCCCCGCCAACCAGGGCAAGTGGGACATCGCCGCGCCGCCGGTCGCCGGCAACTGGGGCGGCTCCTTCCTCGCCGTACCGAAGAGCGGCAAGCACACCAAGGAGGCCGCCGAGCTCGCCGCCTGGCTGACCGCCCCCGAGCAGCACGCCAAGGTGTTCGCGGTCAACGGCAACATCCCCTCCTCCAAGGACACGCTTGTCTCCTCTGCGGTCCAGGAGGCGAAGCTGCCGTACTTCGGCGAGACCCCGGTCGGCAAGATCTTCGCCGGTGCGGCGGTGGGCATCACCCCGGCCACCATCAGCCGCTACGACGGCCAGGTGAAGACCTTCCTCACCGACAACGGCATCCTCGACATCGAGCAGCGCGGCACCGACCCGGCCAAGGCCTGGGAGAACGTCAAGAAGCTGGTCGACGACAAGATCGACCAGTAGCGGGGGCGCCTGCCGGTCCGCCGCCGCCTGCCGGGCGGCGGACCGGCACCGTCCGCACCACCGCACGCATCGACCTGGAAGGACGCCCCCGTGGCCACCTCCGTCCGGGCGGAGCGGGCCGGCTCCCCGCCGCCCGCCGCACCGCCCTCCTCCCCCGGCTCCCGGCGCCGCCGCTCCTCCCCCGGCGGCCTGCGCAGCACCCTCTACCGCTGGGACATCAAGGCGGTCCCGTACGTCTTCATCACCCCCTTCTTCCTCACCTTCGCGGCCTTCGGCCTCTTCCCCCTGATCTACACCGGCTGGCTCTCGCTGCACCGGGTCGAGCTCGGCGGGGACCCGACGTGGAAGGGCCTGGAGAACTACACCGACCTCGCCACCAGCGAGTTCTTCTGGAACGCGCTGCTCAACACCTTCACCATCGGGGTGATCTCGACCGTTCCGCAGCTGCTCATGGCCCTGGGCCTGGCGCACCTGCTCAACTACAAGCTCCGCGGCCGCGGCTTCTTCCGGGTCGCGATCCTCGCCCCGTACGCCACCTCGATCGCGGCGGCGACCCTGGTCTTCGCCCAGCTGTTCAACACCGACTACGGGATGATCAACGGCCTGCTCGGCTGGATCGGCATCGATCCGGTGGACTGGGAGTCGTCCAAGTGGCCGGCGCAGATCGCGATCTCGGTGATCGTCACCTGGCGCTGGACCGGCTACAACGCGCTGATCTACCTGGCCGCGATGCAGGCCGTGCCGCAGGACCTCTACGAGGCGGCCTCGCTCGACGGGGCCTCGCGCTGGCGGCAGTTCATCAGCGTCACCATCCCGTCGATCCGGCCGACGATCCTCTTCACGATCATCGTCTCCACCATCGGCGCGACCCAGCTGTTCGGTGAGCCGATGCTCTACGGCGGCAGCGTCGGGATCAGCGGCGGCAGCGGCAACCAGTTCCAGACGCTGAGCCTGCTGATGTACGAGAAGGGCTGGGTGACCGGCGCGCTCGGGCAGGCCTCCGCGATCGCCTGGGTCATGCTCCTGCTGCTCCTTCTGATCGGCGGCGTCCAGGCGCTCGTCTCCCGCCGCAACCGCACGAAGCTGGGGGGATGACCTCATGGCCCGCACACTCGCATCACCCACGTCCGTACGCCGGTTCGGGCAGTCGGCCGGCCGGCAGCACCACGCGGGACCGCTGACGTACGTCCTGCTCGTCCTCGCCGCCGCCGTCTCGCTCTTCCCGCTGTACTGGAACGTGGTCGCCGCCTCCCACACCGGCGAGCGGGTCGTGGAGGCCCCGGCGCCGCTGCTGCCCGGCAAGCGGCTCCTGGACAACCTCAGCTTCGCCTGGAACCAGGTCGACATGGGCGAGGCCCTGGTCAACACCACGGTCGTGGCGAGCCTGGTGGCGCTGTCCACCGTGCTGTTCTCGACTCTGGCCGGCTTCGCCTTCGCCAAACTGCCCTTCCGGGGCCGGGGAATGCTGCTCTCGCTCGTGGTCGCCACCATGACGATCCCGCCGCAGCTCAGTGTGATCCCGCTGTATCGGATCATCACGGACCTCGGCTGGTTCGACCAGCTCCAGTCGGTCGTGCTGCCCTCGCTCGTCGCCGCCTTCGGTGTGTTCTTCATGCGGCAGTTCCTGGTGGAGGCGCTGCCGGTGGAGCTGGTGGAGGCGGCCCGGATGGACGGGGCGCACAGCCTGCGGATCATCTGGCACGTGGTCTTCCCGGTGGCCAGGCCCGCCATGGCGGTGCTCGGCATGCTGGTCTTCGTCCAGGCGTGGAACGACTTCTTCTGGCCGTTCATCGCGCTCACCCCGGACGGCAGTCCCACCCTTCAGGTGGCGCTCGCCGGCCTCGGCGCGGGCAACCACACCGTGGACCACGCCGTGGTGCTGACCGGCGCCCTGATCTCCACCGTGCCGCTGCTGCTCGTCTTCGCCTTCCTCGGCAAGCACATCGTCGGCGGCATCACCGCCGGAGCCGTGAAGAGCTGACCGGCCGCTCATCTCCGTCACCCCGTACCCGTGTTGGGAGACCCCTTCCTATGACCGCGTCCGAAACCCGGCCGCTCACCGCCGTCCGCTCGTTCCCCGCCGGCTTCCTGTGGGGCGCCGCCACCGCCGCGTACCAGATCGAGGGAGCGGCGGCGGAGGACGGCCGTACCCCCTCCATCTGGGACACCTACTCGCACACCCCCGGCAAGGTCTTCGAAGGCCACACCGGTGACGTGGCCGTCGACCACTACCACCGGTTCCGCGAGGACGTCGGGATCATGTCCGAACTCGGCCTGAACGCCTACCGGTTCTCCGTCTCCTGGTCCCGTGTCCAGCCCACCGGCCGGGGCCCGGCCGTCCAGAAGGGCCTGGACTTCTACCGGGCGCTCGTCGACGAGCTGCTCGCCGCCGGAATCGAGCCGGCGCTGACCCTCTACCACTGGGATCTGCCACAGGAGTTGGAGGACGCGGGCGGCTGGCCGGAGCGGTCGACCGCCGAGCGGTTCGCCGAGTACGCGGGGATCGTCGCCGACGCCGTCGGCGACCGCGTGAAGCGGTGGACGACCCTCAACGAGCCCTGGTGCAGTGCCTTTCTGGGGTACGGCTCCGGGGTGCACGCCCCGGGCCGCACCGATCCGGTGGCTTCGCTGCGCGCCGCCCACCACCTCAACCTGGGGCACGGTCTGGCGGTCCAGGCGCTGCGTGCCTCGCTTCCGGCGGACCGGCAGCTCTCGGTCTCGCTCAATCTGCACGAGATCCGGCCGCTGACCGGTTCGGCCGAGGACCTGGACGCGGCGCGCCGTATCGACGCCGTCGGCAACCGGGTCTGGCTGGGCCCGATGCTGGAGGGCGCCTACCCGGAGGACCTGCTCGCCGACACCGCGCACCTGACGGACTGGTCCTTCGTCCGGGACGGCGACACCGCGACGGCGAACCAGCCGCTGGACCTCCTCGCGATCAACTACTACACGCCGACGGTCGTTTCGCACGTGCCGGAGGGCGTGGAGAAGCCGCAGGACGACGGTCACGGGCACAGCGAGCACTCGCCGTGGCCCGGCGCGGACGCGGTCGCCTTCCACCGGGCGCCGGGCGAGCCGACGGCGATGGGCTGGGCGGTCGATCCCGGCGCGCTGTACGACCTGCTGACCCGGGTCTCCGCCACGTACCCCGACCTCCCGCTGGTGATCAGCGAGAACGGTGCCGCGTACGAGGACGTCGTCGGCCCGGACGGTTCGGTGCACGACCCGGAGCGCGCCGCCTATGTCCACGCGCACCTGGAGGCGGTGCACCGGGCACTGTCGGACGGGGTGGACGTGCGCGGCTACTTCCTCTGGTCGCTGCTCGACAACTTCGAGTGGGCGTACGGCTACGCGAAGCGGTTCGGGGCGGTGCGGGTGGACTACGACACCCTGGAGCGCACGCCGAAGTCGAGCGCCCGCTGGTACGCGCGGGTGGCGCGCTCGGGAGAGCTGCACGCGCCCGACGGGGACTGACGCGGGACGTGAGGAAGGGCCGTGCCGGAAGCCGGCACGGCCCTTCCTCCGCTGTCGACGGCCGATCAGATGTCGACGACCCGGTAGCCGATGACGTAGATGCCGCCGGAGCCCTCGACGGTGCGCCACTGGGTCTCGGCGCCGACCTCGCTGCCGGTGACGAGCGTGGCGCCCAGCTTGTCGTCGCTGCTGGTGGAGTCGTAGTCCCACAGGGTCAGGGTGCGGGCCTGCTCCTTGCCGAGGATGAGCGCGGCGTTGCCGTTGCCGTCCTCCATGGAGCGGACGTAACCGGTGCCCATGGTCTGGTACTTGATGCCGTTGCCGGGCCAGACCTTGACGGCGTTGCCGTTGGCGTCGGTGATCTTGAGGTAGGCCTCGTCATGGTCGCCCTCGCTGTTCTGCTGGCAGTGCAGCTCGAACAGCTCGATCTTCACGTAGTCGATCGGCTCGGCGTGCGCGGTGCCGGCGAAGGCGCCGAGGCTGCCGAGCCCGAGCAGGGCGATGGCGGCCGTTCGGACGAGTCGGTTCTTGCGCATGTGGTCCCCCCACACTTCGGGTCACTCGCGTGACATTGGTGTCCGGTCCGCCTTCCCCGGCGGCCCCGGTGTGCCGTTTCCCCCCGGCACGACACCTACTGTGCCCGGCGGGCCCGCCCCGGTTCTACGCGCGTTCCGCTGGATGGAACAGGCCCGGAAATCAGGGGACTACAGGGGGCTGTACAGGGGGCTAGAGGACGAGCGCGGTCGGCGGCACCGGTCGTCGCTGTCCGCCGCGGGCGAGCGCGCGGGTGACCGCGGCCCCCGCCTCGGCGACGGCCTGGGCGAGCGCGTCGAGTCGGTGGCCGGCCGGGACCATGGCGGCGAGCGCGGCGACCGTACGGCCGTCCGGGGCGCGGACCGGCAGCGAGGCGCAGCACACCCCCTCCATCACGTCCTCGCGGTCGAACACGGCCCCGCCCCGGAGCGGCCCGCGCAGCGCCTTCCCGGCGGCGGTGTCGAGGTGGAAGGCGATCCCGTCGCGTACGGGGAGCAGCGGCTCCAGGTCGCCCGGTACCGAGCTGACGGTGATGGCCATGTCCTCGCGCAGCACGGCGAGGACGACGCTGGCGCCGCTGACGGCCCTCAGTCGCTGGAGCGGCAGGCGGGCGGCGGTGCGCAGTCCGGGGTGGGGTTCCCAGGCCTGGCCGAGGCGGTAGAGCTGCGGGCCGACGCGGTAGCGGTTGCCCCTGCGTTCGACGGCGCCGACGCCGACGAGCTGGTCGAGGAGCCGGTGGACGCTGCCCTTGGGCACTCCGCAGGCGAGGGCGAGTTCGGTCACTCCGGCCTCGTCGCCGTTCCTGCGCAGGGCGTCGAGCAGCGCGAACGCTCCTTCGAGCACTCCCCGTCCGCGCTCCTGGCGTCCCGGCGCGGCCGTCTCCGTGACGCCGTCGGTTCTCCGTGCCGTTCCGGTGTCCATGAGTCCCCCTGACTCGGTACGCCCGACCGTGGTCCCCCGATGGCACGGCTGCGGGCACACGCCCCACCATGCCGCAGACCGGACGATTCGGCCAAAGGGCAGGCGCGGTGCGTCGTGTCGTGTCGCCCGCCCCCGGTCCGCCGGGCGTTGCGTCTAGGGTGTCCGGTCATGAGAGACGCTCACCCGCCCGTCACCAGGTCGCGCCGGCTCCGGACCGCCGGTCTCGTCGCCGTGCCCGTCGCCGTGGCGGCGCTCGCGACCGCGTTCGTCGCCACCGCCCCGGCCTCGCCGTCCGCGCCGCGCCCGGCGTCGGGGGCCGCGGCGAGCCACTGGATCCGCGCGGCGGGGGCGCCGCTGACCGTGTTCGCCCACCGGGGTGCCTCGTCCGCGGCGCCGGAGAACACCCTGTTCTCCGACGAGGTGGCCCGGCGGGGCGGGACGACGTGGATCGAGAACGACGTCCAGCCCAGCAAGGACGGCGTGCCGTACATCCTTCACGACGCGACCGTGGACCGGACGACCGACGGCACGGGCACGCTCCGCTCGCTGACCTCCGGTCAGGTGAACGCCCTCGACGCCGGTTCCTGGTTCGCCCCCGCCTTCGCCGGTGCGCGCGTCCCGACGCTGGCCGCGCAGCTGGCGGACCTGCGGACGCGCGGCGGCAATCTGCTCCTGGAGATCAAGGGCCGGCAGACCGAGGCCGAGGTGGAGCGGATCGTGCGGGAGGTCCGGGACCAGGGGATGACGACCCGGGTCTTCGTGCAGAGCTTCGACGAGACGTCCCTGCGGCGCGTCCACGAGCTGGCGCCCGAGCTGCCGCTGGGTCTGCTGCGTGACAGCCTGGACGCCGATCCGGTCGCCGTCGCCCAGGAGCTGCACCTGGCCGCGTACAACGTCGGGGACAAGGGTCTCTCCGTGCGTCCGGCGGCCGTCGACGAGCTGCACGCGGCGGGCGTGGCCGTGAACGTGTGGACGGTCGACAACGCGGCCCGCTGGAAGGTCCTCGACGAGCTGGGCGTGGACGGGATCATCACCAACCGTCCGACGGAACTCACGGGCTGGATCGCGGGCCGCCGGGCCTGAGCCCCTGACGGCGGCTCAGGCCGTCCCGGTGAGTTCGGCGAGCAGGTCGGGGTTGACCGCCCGGAGGATCGTCGCGATGTCGCCGGGATCGGCCGCCGGCCACAGGACGGCCCTGGCCGCCCGGTACTTGGCGGCGAGCCGTTCCCGCTGGGCGGGCGGCAGGGCGGCGGCCCGGTCCGCGCGGCTGTTGTGCGCGTTGTCGGCGATCTTCACGAGGGTCGCGCCGGGGTCCCGCGTGATCCGGCGGAGCTTCTCCTCGTAGGGCGTGTCCGGGTGGTTGGTGACGGCTTCGACGAGGGAGACGACCGCGTCGGGGATCCCGGCGGCGCGCAGCCGTTCGGCGGTCCACCCGGTGTCCTCGATGACGTCGTGCAGCAGTCCGGCCATGGCCAGGTGCGGGCCGAGCGGTTCCAGGCCGGCGGCGACCGCGCGGACGTGGGCGACGTAGGGGGCGCCGGCCTTGTCGACCTGTCCGGCGTGCGCGCGGTCGGCCAGTGCGTCCACTTCGGCGAGCGTCTTCATGCGCCCATCATCCCTGCCACACGGTGTTCACACGGAATCGGGAATGCCGGTCCGGGAGCGGCCGGTTTCCGGGTGCATGACTCTTGGAGTGACGCTCGCCTCGACCTCTCGGCAGCTTCCGATCGACGACACGGTGCGGCTCGCGAGAGAGGCGTACGACGCCGGCCTGCACTCGGCGTGGTTCGGCCAGTCCTTCGCGTACGACTCGCCCTCGCTCGCCGCGATCGTCGGGCGCGAGGTGCCCGGGCTTCAGGTGGGGACGTCCGCGATACCGGTCTTCGGCCGTCATCCGCTGCTGGTCTCCAGCCAGGCGCAGACCGCCCAGGCCGCCACCGGCGGCCGCTACCACCTGGGGCTCGCGCTCGGCACCCGGCATCTGACAGAGACCGGGTTCGGCCTCCCGTACGAGCGGCCCATCGGGCTGCTCAGGGAGTTCCTCACCGCGCTGCGGCCGCTCCTGGAGACGGGCGAGGCCGACTTCCACGGGGAGCTGCTGACCGCGACGACCCCGTACTCGGCTGCCGTTCCGGGGGCGCAGCCGCCGGTGCCGGTACTGGTCGCGGCGATGGGCCCGCAGGCGCTGCGGGTCAGCGGTGAACTCGCCGACGGCATCCTGCCGTTCCTCGCGGGTCCGCGTGCGCTCGCCGAGCACGTCGTCCCGGCGGTGACGGCCGCGGCCGAGGCGGCGGGCCGTCCGGCGCCCCGGATCGTGGCGCTCGTGCCGGGCGTGGTGACGGCGGACGCCGAGGGCGTGCGGCAGAGGGCGGCGGAGGCGCTCGCGCTCTACGAGCGGATTCCCTCCTACCAGCGGGCGATCGAGCTCTCCGGCGCCGACGGGGCGGCCGGACTGGCCGTGATCGGTGACGAGGAGACCGTGGCGGCCGAGGTGCGGCGCTATCGCGAGGCGGGGGCGACGGAGGTGGTGTTCACCGCGACGGACCTCGGCGGCGAGGACGACCGGCGGCGCACCTGGAAGCTGCTCGGCGAACTGTCGCGGGGGTGAACCGCGTCCAGGGGGCCTGTCTTCCGGATCACGCCGGATCGACCCCGGAGTCCTAGCCAGACACCAGCCGCAAAGTAGCGGGGTGATCACGCGCTCGTCGTCGTGCCGGCCTGTTCGTTGTGCTCCCGCAGCATCCGCATGACGGTGGCGTGCGAGGGGTGCCGGCCCTTCTTTGCGCCCGTGGTGATGACGAGCCGCTTGGCGATGTCGCGCAGGCTCATCTCACGGTCGCGTAGGTGGAGGGCCATGGACAGCATGGACTCGTCGGTGACGCCCGCTCCGCCGATGGTCTTGCCGCGTTTGCGGGCGGACTCGTGGCCTTCGAGGGTGCGGTCGCGGATGTACTCGCGCTCCATGCCGGACATGGCCGCGAGCACGGTGAACACGATGCCGGACGGGTCGTGCGAGCCCTTCAGCTCTCCGGTGAGGAACTCCAGGCCGACGTCGCTCGCCTTCAGTTCCTCGGCGAGCATGGCGAGTTCGATGCCGCGGCCGAGGCGCTTGTGCTCGTGCACGACGAGGGTGACGGCGACGCCGGAGGAGCGGATCTCTCCGGCGAGCTTCACGGCGGCCTCCAGCTCGGGACGCTTGGTGGCGCGGGTGGAGATCTTCTCCGAGAAGACCCGCGTCACCCCGGCCTCGCCGAGCGAGTCGAGCTGTGCGTCGAGGGACTGCCGGGCGGTCGATGCGCGAGCGTAGCCGAGGCGGACGTGCCCGACCGGCTCGGCGCCGGCGTTCACCGGCCGGGGCAGTTCGGTCCACACCGAGCCCGGCTTGCGTACGGCGGGGTCGACACGCTCAGGGCCTTGGCGAGTTGGGGCACCAGGCGAAAGCGGGCGGTGTGGTACTGGATGGCCGCCTTGCCCTTCCCGGTCCGGCACGGGGAGCCCACGGGGGCGGCGCAGGTGGACATTGGGCAGTCGTGCGATTCCACGCGCTTGAAGTCGTCGCTCACGGCCCCGGACTGTTTCATGAGGGTGTTTCAGACGTCCAGCCGTTTGCAACAACTCATGAAACATGATCGCCGCAGGTGGACCGCCGGGCGAGCGGGTGTTTCACGAGCGACCACCTATGAAACGCGGGCGCTGCGCCTGGCCGCGGTCGGCGTCGGGTCACCACTGGGCGATGAGCGGCTCCTCCGGTCCGTGCTGCCGCCAGGCTTCGGTGAGGCGGACGAGGCGGGTGGGGGCGGCGATGCCGCGCACGGTCGCGATCTTGCCGCCTGCGACGTCGAACGTCACGGCGCCGACGGGCTGGTCGCCGAGTACGAAGAGGACGGCGGGAGCGCCGTTGACGACCGCGTAGTGGACGGTCGGCGTGCCGCCGGCCAGTCGCCGCTTCGCGGGTGTGGATTTGAAGCCGGCCCGTACGACGGCGGCGATGCGCCGCGGACCGTCGTACCGCAGCAGCTTCTCGGCCAGGCCGCCGGCACCGTCGGAGATCGCGATCGCGTCGTCGGTGAGCAGAGCGACGAGGCGTTCGGTGCGGCCCGAGGTGGCAGCGGCGAGGAATTCCTCGACGATCCTCCGGGCGCTTGCCGGGTCGACTTCGCCGCCGCGGCGCGCGGCGGTGATGCGGCGCCGGGCCCGGTGGAGGTGCTGCTGGCTCGCGGACTCGGTGATGTCGAGGATCTCGGCGATCTCGGCGTGGCTGTAGGAGAACGCTTCGCGCAGTACGTACACGGCCCGCTCGAGGGGGGACAGGCGCTCCATGAGCGTCAGCACGGCCAGGGAGACCGATTCGCGCTGCTCGAAGGTGTCGGCCGGGCCGAGCATCGGGTCGCTGTCGAGGAGCGGCTCGGGCAGCCAGGCGCCGGCGGTGCGTTCGCGGCGGGCCTGTGCCGAGCGGAGCCGGTCCAGGCACAGGTTGGTGACGACCTTGGTCAGCCATGCCTCCGGCACCTTGATCCGCTGCCGGTCCGCGGCCTGCCAGTGCAGGAACGCATCCTGCACCGCGTCTTCGGCGTCAGTGGCGGAGCCGGGCAGCCGGTACGCCAGCGAGGCAAGCCGGCTCCGCCCGGCCTCGAAGCGGCTGGTGTCGAATCGATCAGTGGCGGCGCTGTCCATGCGGACCACCCTAAACGGTGCTGCAGAAGACTCTGCTCGGGCCATCTTGCCTGCATGAGTGGGGTGTTGCGGGATGGGTCGGTGTGCGCGGGTGGTCATGGGTGAAGCGGCATACTCTCCGGCATGACGACTTACGACGGCATCGGTGCGACCTACAGTCGCACCCGACGGCCGGATCCCCGGATAGCTGCCAAGATTCACACGGCACTCGGCGACGTCGAAACCGTGATCAACGTAGGTGCCGGCACCGGCTCCTACGAACCTCCGCAGACGATGCTGGCGGTCGAACCCAGCTCTGTGATGATCGCCCAGCGTCCGGCCGGATCCGCGAGTGCCCTGCAGGCGTCCGCCGAGTCGATCCCGGTCGCCGACGACTCCGCGGACGCGGCGATGGCCCTCCTGACCGTGCATCACTGGACCGACCTCGAAGCCGGTATCTCGGAGTTGCGTCGGATCGCCCGGCGGCGCGTCGTCATCTTCACCTGGGATCAGACCATCCTCCGCAAGTTCTGGCTGGTGGACGAGTACCTGCCGGAGGTTGCGGCGTTCGACGACACGCGGGCCGTCGCGATCGACCGGCTGATCGCACTGCTGGGAGGTGCCCGCGTCGAGACGGTCCCGATCCCGCATGACTGCACCGACGGGTTCGGCGCCGCCTTCTGGCGCCGACCCGAGGCCTACCTTGATCCGGAAGTGCGTGCCGGCATATCCATGCTCGCCCAGACTGCCGAGGAGGTACTCCGTCCGGGCCTGGCCCGGCTGTCCGACGACCTGTCCTCCGGCCTGTGGCACACACGCCATGCCGACCTGCTCCACCGCGAAACACTCGACATCGGCTACCGGCTTGTCATCGCCGACCTGTAGGGACAGGCGAGCGAGCGACACGACGCCACACTCAGACCGTGGCCAGTTGGGCGGCCGTTTCCTCGACGGTGGTGTGAGGACGGCGGCGCAGGCTGCCTGCCAGGCACAGCACGATGCCGAGCGTGAGCCACGTCGCCAGGACGGTGGCGGAGTGGCCGGCGCCGTGGCCGTCGAAGAAGGCGGTGGAGCGCAGCAGCCGGCCACCGGCCCCGGGCGGTAGCAGTTGGCCGAGGGTGCCGGACCAGCCCGGGAGCATCTCGGGTGCGGTCGCGGTACCCGACAGGGGGTTGCCTATGAGCATCATGGTGGCGGCGCCGAGGCCGAAGCCGACGTACCCGAGCAGTGACTCGAGACCGAGGATGGTCAGGGAAGTGGCCGCGATGGTCAGGGCGACGGCGCCGGAGTTGGCCCAGTACGAGCCGTCGAGTGAGCCGAACCAGAACTGCAGGATCGCCGCCACGGCAAGTCCGCCGGTGACGGCGAAGGCGAGTGCTCCGGTGACGCGGCGCACGCCGCCGCGGACGAGCCTGGTCAGGAGCAGGGCGGCGAGCAGGCCGCCCATGACCAACGGCAGGGCTCCGGCGGACAGTCCGGCGCCGCGCGGGTCGTCGGCCGGCAGCGGGACGAGGTCACGGGCGGCGGCCGCGGTGCCGGTTCCCTGTGCCTGGCCAAGCCCGGTCGCGATGCCGTTCAGAGTCTGCGCTACGGCGGTGCTTCCGGCGGACGCGGTGATGACCTGCGGGGTGCCGGTGCTGAGGTCGATCGCCCCGTACACCTTGCGGTCGCGGATCAGTCGCTCGGCGGCGGCGGTGTCGGCGACCTCGGTGACCTTGAAGCCGTCGGGAAGCCGTTGGTCGAGTACGGACGTGATCCGCTCGACGGCGGGGGCGGGCCCGGCGACGGCGATCGGCACGTCATGCACCGATGACCGCACCGACGGCCAGGCGAAGGCGGTGAGCAGCAGGCTGATGCTCACCGTGAGCAGGGCGACCGCCCTGGCCACGGTAGGCCAGGGTGAGGGCGACGCGTCGGCTGCGGGCGCGGCCTGAGAGGACATGGCTTCTCCTTCGAGGGAGGGAGTTCATCGCCGGGGAGCGGGGTTTCGGATCCGACGCCGGAACACGGCCCGGGCCCAGGCCCGGGCCCGGGTGGATTGCCGTATTGACCAGTGAGGTGGGGGACGCGGCTACGCAATCGCCTTCTCGGCCGGGGACGCGTCCGGCGCGGCGGCCAGACGGCGCTGGCGCTTGGGCATACCGAGGGTCGGGTGCGAGGTGGCCCACAGGGAGAGGGCGACGAGGCGCTCCTTGAGCCGCGCGGACTTCCGGCCGCCCATGTGCTTCGGCTTCGCCTGCCCTTCGTCGTCGACCGACTGCCAGATCGCGTCCCGCCGCCCGAGGCTGATGTGGTTGTACGTGTAGACCAGCTTGGTGTTCGGGATCTTGCGGCCGGTCAGGCGTCCCACGATCGCGGGGATGGCCTGCTGGCTGGTGTAGCCGGCCGATCCGCAGGACATCGGCAGCGGCCGGCCGTTGTCGCCGATGGCGTGGACGCTGTCGCCGACGGCGTAGACGTTCGGGTGCGAGACCGACCGCATGGTGCGATCGACGACGATCCGGCCGTTCTCGGTGACCTCCAGCCCGCCGACGGCGGCGATGGGGCTGACCGCGAACCCGGCCGTCCACACGGTTGCGTCGGACGCCAGGACGGTGCCGTCGGCGCACAGCACCCGCGTCGCTTCGACGGCTTCGGCGCTGGTGCGCTCCAGGACGGTGACGCCCAGCCGGTCGCAGGCCTGGCGCAGGTGGCTGCGGGCTCCGTCGGAGAGCCGGGCGCCCAGCTCTCCGCGGGCGACGAGCGTCACCGACAGGCCGGGCCGGGCTTCGGCGATCTCGGTGGCGGTCTCGATGCCGGTCAACCCGTCGCCGACGACCACCACACACCCGCCATCGCCCAGGCTGTCCAGGCGCTCACGCAGCCGCAGCGCCGAGGGCCGGGTGGCGACGTCGAAGGCGTGCTCGGCCGCGCCGGGGAGCCCGTCGACGTCGCCGTGGCTGCCGAGCGCGTAGACAAGCGTGTCGTAGCCGAGTTCGCCGCCGCCATCGGCGTCGGCCACGGCGACGACCCTGCGCTCGGGGTCGACGGCGGTGACACGGGCCACGCGCAGCCGTATCCCCCTGCCCGCGAACACGTCGGCCAGCTTCGGAGCCTTGATCTGCTGGCCGGCCGCCAACTGGTGCAGCCGCACCCGCTCGACGAAGTCCGGCTCGGCGTTGACCACGGTGATCTCGGTGTCCGCCGGGGACAGCTGGCGGGCCAGGTTCCCGGCCGTGTAGGCCCCGGCATAGCCGGCGCCGAGGACGACGATGCGGTGCTTCATGTCTCGCTCCTGTCGGTTCGCTTGCCTTCGGTGACTTGAGCGGGACAGCGACCCGATTCCTGACAGGAACCGGATGTGACGTGGGTCACGGAGTGGCGGTGGGCGCTGCGAGGCCGGTTCGCGGGGCCGGTCGCATGGTCGACGAAGCCCGGAAGGCCCTCAGCGTGTCTGCGTGCGTGATCGGTCGGCGGCGGCAGATGTGCGGGGGCGGGGCACGGCGGCGACCGGCCCCAGGTCGAGGCGCTTGTCCATGTCCAGGCGGAAAGTTCCGTACGGGTTGACGTTGGACCAGAACAGCGCGGTCAGGCCACGCCGGTCCTGGTCGCTGAGCTTCTTCGCCCAGGTCGGTTCGGCCAGAACCTGCTGAACCAGCAGTGTGTTGACGTGCACCAGCGCGGACTGGAGCAGGTGCAGGGGCGAGCATGGAGGTCTCGGCGTGCTCCTTGTCCGGGCCGGTCAGGGCGCCGTCCTGCCGTAGTGCAGCGCGGTGTTGGCGCTGTTCCAGTCTCCACGACCTGGAGCCCGCCGTGGATCTCCCGACGCAGGCCGGGGCTTGAGAGGTAGTGGCAGGCGAAGATGGTGCGGACCGCGCGGCCGAGTTCTTCACGGTGATCCACGGCTCGCCCTTGCGGGTGCTGACCTTCACCCCGCCCGCGAGCGCGCCGGACAGCTGGTCCAGGCCCGCGGTCATGCGCTTCTTCAGGTCCGCGATGAACGCCCTCGGGTTCAGCGGCTTCCGGATCGCGGTGTAGTGCACGGCGCGGGTCGCCTCGAAGTCGCCGGGCAGGTCGTCCTCCGGATTGCGCCAGCGCGCGGCGCCCTCGACGTAGACCTCGCGGCGGCGGACCGCGTCCCGCAGGGCGACCAGGACGCACAGCTCGTACGGGATGCGCTCGACCTTGCCCTTGTCGTCGACGACCGCCTCGCGCCAATCCTTGCGCACCACGCCGTCCATCGGCACCTCATCGCCGGCGTCGTAGAAGCGGGTCTTGCCGTCGACGTCGGCGTACTTCTTCAGCAGCTTCATCGCGTCCATCACCGGCCGGTAGGCGGTGTTGTTGCACTTGAAGCCCAGGGTGTTCAGCAGCGGCGGCATCTGCCGGTAGTACGAGCTGTACGACGACCGGAGCGTGGTGCGGACCTTGGACTTGAAGACCTTCTCGTTCGCCTTCGCCTCGGCCACCAGCTCGCGCAGCGTCTTCTCCCCGACCACCGAGAACAGGGCACGACGTACGACCTCGTCGGGCTTGTCGACGGCGGCCGTCGCCAGCTTGAAGAGGATGCCCTCCTTGCTGCGGACCTTCTTCAGCTCGGCGGTGAGCTGCTTCTCCACCCGCCGCTCGGGCACGTGCGTTGATCTTGTGGACCAGAGCGACCAGCAGATCGACCAGGGCATCGGTGATCTCCGCCTGCCGGGACGAGCACAGCGCCGCGAGCAGGGTGATCCGCACGTCCTCGCTCGTGTCGCGGAAGCCCGAGGGGTACATCTTGATCGCCCGTGCCCGCCAGGCGGCCACCAGCTTCTCCGAGCAGTCCGTAAACAGCCCGTCGGGCAGCCCGAGCTTGCGCACGTCGTTGAGCTTGGTGATCTCCGTGAGCAGGGAGTCCAGGCCCACCGCGCCCGGGTCGCGCTTGAGCGCGGCCAGCAGGGCGGTGCCCGTCTCATTGTCCTCGGCGACCAGGGACAGCAGCCGGGCCGTGCCCGCATCGCCGAGGCGGCTGATCGTGCGGGCGCAGAACGTCGTCTCCCACTTGCCCCGCGCCGCGACGAGGACTTTCTCGACCCGGGTCCGGCCCGGCGGCTCAATCTTCCGGGCCCGGCACTCGACCAGCAGGGCCTCGCGCTGCCGGTCCTCCACCAGCTCGACCGGACAGACCTCCACGGCCAGCCACCCGGCCAACGCCTTCTCGTCCGCGACCGTCGATGGCCGGAACCCCAGGGCCTGGCGGATCTGCTTGCGGTGGTACTCGGCAGTCCGGCCGACCAGCGTGTACTTCGCGAAATCGGTGGCCGGGACCTTCACCAGATCGGCGACGTACTCCACCGCGGCCGACGGGACCTCTTCCAGCACATCGGGGAACCGGCCTTCCAGCTCAAAGAACTTCAGCAAGAGGCTGAAGCCGAGCCGGGTCGTCCCGCTCTTGTTCGCCACCGGTCCCAGTCGCCGTCCACCAGCGTCCAGTTCGCCAACAGCTCCTCTGGCGACCACTCCTGCCGCACGCCCGCCCCTTTGGCCTCGGTCACTCGATGACTCCAACGACGACGCCTAGGATTGGGAAACGGGGCTCGTCTAGCTACCCGAGACCTACTTTGCGGCTGGTGTCTGAGCCAGGACTCCGGGGGCCGGATCCGGAGGACAGGCCCTGGACGGAAGGACAGGCCCTAGACCGACGCCTTCGCCCTCGGCTCGGGGACTCCCTCGCCCTCGGTGTCCAGGTGCGGAAGGATCCGGTCCAGCCAGGCGGGGGTCCACCAGGCGTGACTGCCGAGGAGGGTCATCACGGCGGGCACGAGCAGCAGGCGCACCACGGTGGCGTCGATGAGGACGCTGACGGCGAGCCCGAGGCCGAGCATCTTGACGACGATGTTGTCGGAGACGATGAAGGCCGCGAAGACGCTGACCATGATGAGCGCGGCGCAGGTGATGACCCGGGCGGTGATCTCCAGGGCGTGGGCCACGCTGGCCTTGGCGTCCCCAGTGCGCAGCCAGGCCTCGCGGACGCGGGACAGCAGGAAGATCTCGTAGTCCATGCTCAGGCCGAAGACGATGGCGAACATCATCATCGGCACGTAGCTCTCGATGGGCACCTTGCCGTTGACTCCGAGGGCGGGTCCGCCCCAGCCCCACTGGAAGACGGCGACGACGACGCCGTACGAGGCGGCGATGGAGAGCACGTTGAGCACGGCCGCCTTCACCGCGACCAGGACGCCGCGGAAGACGATGAGGATGACGAGGAAGGCGAGTCCGACCACGACGGCGATGATCAGTGGCAGACGGCTGGAGACGATGTCCAGGAAGTCGACCTGGGCGGCCGTGTTCCCGGTGACGTAGGTCTGCGCGTCGGTGCCGGCCACCGCCTGCGGAAGGACGTCGTCGACCAGGTGGTTGGTCAGGTCCGTCGTCTTGGCGTCCTGCGGGGAGGCCACGGAGTAGGCGGTGCCGACGAGGACGTCGCCGTCGGAGGTGGTCTGGAGCGGGGTGATGTAGGCGGCGTCCGGGACGCCCGTCAGCGCGTCCTTGAGTTGGGTGGCGAGGTCGGCCCGGTCGGCGGACGGGACGGCCGACTGGTCGACGACCACGGTGAGCGGCCCGTTCACGCCGGGGCCGAAGGAGGTGGAGATGAGGTCGAAGGCCCGCCGGTCGGTGAACGATTCGGGGTCGGCGCCGTCGCCGATGTGGCCGAGCTGGATGAAGAGCAGGGGGAACGCCAGGACCAGCAGGACGAGGACACCGCCGGTCAGGAACCACCAGGGGCGCTTCTCGACCCGTTGCGCGTAGCGGTGCCAGGTGCCGTGCGCGGGCGCTCCGGGTTCGGCGTCGGTCTCGGCCACGGGCTTGCGGACGTGGTAGCGGTCGATGCGTCTGCCGGCGAGTCCGAGCATGGCCGGGACGAGGGTGAGTGCGGCGATGACGGCGGTGACGACCGTGAAGGCGGCCGCCAGGCCGAGTTTGCCGATGAAGGTGACGCCGGAGACCCAGAGTCCGGACAGGGCGATGATGACGGTGCAGCCGGAGACGAGGACCGCGCGGCCGCTGGTGGTGGTCGCGAGGGCGGCCGCGTCGGCGGGATCGTGGCCGTTCATGAGGTTCTGGCGGTGGCGGGTGATGAGGAACAGCGCGTAGTCGATGCCGACGCCGAGGCCGATCATGGTGGCCAGGGTGGGCGAGACGGTCCCGAAGGTGAAGGCGGCCGCCATCAGGCCCAGCAGGGCCAGTCCGCAGACCGCTCCGAGCAGTGCGGTGACCAGCGGCATGACGGCGCCGATCACGCTGCCGAAGCCGATGAGGAGGACGACGATGGCGACGGCGAAGCCGATGGCCTCGCTGCTGCGGTCGTCGGCCGTCGGGCGGGCGAGTTCGCCGAGCGAACCGCCGTACTCGACGGTGACGCCGGCGTCCCGGAGGGGCTGTACGGCGGCGTCGACGCCGTTCAGGTAGTCGGTGCCCAGTGTGGAGGGCGCCACGCTGAAGCGGACGGTGATGTAGGCGGTCTTGCCGTCGGTGGAGAGCGGTCCCACGTTGGGCGTCCCGGCCGGGAGCGCCGGCGGGGTGGTCCCGGGCGGCGGGAGCGGGTTCTGCACGCCGATCACGTCGGGGAGCTTCCCCAGGGCGCTGACGACGGAGTTGACCGCGGACGACTCCTGCGTGAGGGGTTTGGAGGGGTCGTTCAGGACGACCTGCGAGGTGTATCCGCCGGCCGCGGGATCGTGTGCCTTGAGGACGTCGAGTCCGTCGGCCGACTGCACTCCGGGGAGCGAGAAATTGTCCTCGAACTGGCCGCCGACGGCCCGGTCGAGGACCTGGAGCCCCGCGACGGCCGCCAGCCAGAGAGCGATGACGACGACGAAGTGGCGGGCGCACCAGTGACCGGTTCGGTAGAGGACGCCTTTGCTGGGTGCTGGCCGGCCGTTGGCCGGGCTTCCTGCGTTCATGGCGTGGCCGTGTCCGGATAGGGAAGTCCCCGAGCGGTTCCGGCACCCGCTGCACGCGGGCCTACGCCGTCCATGGTGCGCCTGCCACGGCGCTCCGGCATCTCGGCGGGAGAACGCCTCGGACAGTGGGCTCAGGTGAGCAGGTGGTCCGTGTGGGAGGCGCGGCGTGCGGCGGCCAGCAGCGCGTGGATGCGGGGGCCGGCCTGGTCCATGTCCCTGAGGGGGGTGGGGAACGGCAGCCGGGCGTCCCGGTCGTGGCCCGCGCGGTGTTCGAGGCGCAGGGTGAGGCCGTACCGGTCCAGGGCGACGGGCAGGGCGCGGACCAATTCCCGTTCGGGGCGCGGCCGGACGAGGCGGAGGAGCAGGGGCACGAGTTCGGCGTGGCGGTCGACGAGGTGGGTGAGCATGGTCGCCTCGGCCGTGGCCATCGGGTCGGGGTCGGTCGCGCGGATCTCGTCGAGGGTGACGTACGTGCGTCCCTCGTCGTCTTCGAGGAGGGTCTGGCCGAACTCCACGCAGCTGCTGGTGGTGGCCTCCGAGGTGTACGGGGCGGAGAGGAGTCCCGTCAGGGTGACGCGGGCGCGCAGGCGCCGGCGGACGGGGGTGGGGGCTATGTCGGTGAGTTCGAGGCGGACGGGGATGCGTGCGGTGCGTCCGGCGGGGCAGTCCTCGGAGGGGTCGTGGAGGTGGAGGTGTCCCATCGGCCCGGTGCCGTCGAGGAGGTGGACCTCGCGGTGGACTCCGTCGGTGACGACGGTCATCGAGTGGGCGGCGGTCAGGACGGACCGGACGCGTTCGGCGGGCGTGGGCCGCGCGGCGTGGGCACTGAAGGGACGCATGCACGTACTCCCGGGAGAAGGATGACGAGGACCTTGCAACTTAGGGAAGCCTAACCTAATCCATCTCGGCGAAGAGAAGAAGGTCACAGTCGTACGCCCTCCTGCTCCTTTGTCGATCTCCCCTAGCATCCGAGCCATGACGGTCCTGCCTGACGACGGGCTCTCCCTGGCGTCCGAATTCCCAGACGCGCCACATGAGCAGTGGCAACACCTCGTGGCGGGTGTCCTGCGCAAGTCGGGCAAGGAGGTCTCCGGCGCCGCCGCCGAGGACGCCCTGTCCACCCTCCTTGAGGACGGCCTCGGCACACGCCCGCTCTACACCTCGCGCGACTCCGCGCCCGACCCCGGCCTCCCCGGCTTCGCGCCCTTCGTGCGCGGCGGGCGCGCCGAGGGCAACACCGTGGGCGGCTGGGACGTGCGCCAGCGGCACCTCACGGCCGACGGCGAGGCCGTCCTCGCCGACCTGGAGAACGGCGTCACCTCCCTCTGGCTCGGCGTCGGCGGCAACGGCATCCCGGTGTCCTCGCTCGACGGCGCCCTCGAAGGCGTCTACCTCGACCTCGCGCCCGTCGTCCTCGACGCGGGCGACGAGACGGAGGCGGCCGCCGAGCGGCTCCTCCGGCTGTACGAGGAGCGGGGTGTCGCCCCGGAGGCGGCCCGCGGCAACCTGGGCGCGGACCCGCTGGGCCACGAGGCCCGCACCGGCCGCCCGGCCTACGACCTCGCCTCCGTCGCCGGCCTGGCCCGCCGCTGCGCCGACACGTACCCGGGGCTGCGGGCCCTGACCGTGGACGCCCTGCCGTACCACGAGGCCGGCGGCTCGGCCGCGCAGGAGCTCGGCTGCTCCCTCGCGACCGGCGTCGCCTATCTGCGCGGTCTGACCGAGGCCGGACTCAGCGTCACCGAGGCCTGCGGGCAGCTGGAGTTCCGCTACGCCGCCACCGCCGACCAGTTCCTGACGATCGCGAAGCTGCGCGCCGCACGCCGCCTGTGGGCGCGCGTCGCCGAGGCCTGCGGCGCCCCCGAGGCGGGCGCGCAGCGCCAGCACGCGGTGACCTCGCCGGTGATGATGACGCGCCGCGACCCCTGGGTGAACATGCTGCGCACCACCATCGCGACCCTCGCCGCCGGGGTGGGCGGCGCCGACAGCGTCACCGTGCTCCCCTTCGACGACGCGCTCGGCCTGCCCGACGCCTTCGCCCGCCGCATCGCCCGCAACACCTCCACCGTCCTCATCGAGGAGTCCCACCTGTCCCGGGTCATCGACCCCGCGGGCGGCTCCTGGTACGTGGAGCGTCTCACCGACGAACTCGCCCACGCTGCCTGGGAGTTCTTCCAGAAGATCGAGCAGGCCGGCGGCCAGGAGGCCGCGCTGCGCTCCGGCCTGATCGGCGAGCGGCTCGCCGAGACCTGGGCCGCGCGCAGCAGGAAGCTCGCCACCCGCCGCGAACCCATCACCGGCGTCAGCGAGTTCCCGCACCTCGCGGAGAAGCCCGTCGACCGGGCGCCCGCGCCCGACCCGCTCTCCGGTGGCCTGCCCCGCGTCCGGCGCGACGAGGCGTACGAGGCGCTGCGCGCCCGCTCCGACGCCCACCTCGCGGCGACCGGCGCCCGCCCCCGCGTCTACCTGGCCGCACTCGGCCCGGCCGCCGCGCACTCGGCGCGGCTCACCTTCGCCGCCAACCTCTTCCAGGCGGGCGGCATCGAGGCCGTCACCGAGGGCACCTTCGAGGAGAGCGGCGCCCGCGAGGCCTGCCTCTGCTCCAGCGACGCGCTGTACGAGGAGCAGGCCGAGGCCACCGCCGGGGAGCTGCGCGCGGCCGGGGCCGAGCACGTCCTCCTGGCCGGGCGCCCCGCGTCGTACGCCGGTGTCGACTCGTACGTCTTCGCCGGCTGTGACGCCGTCGCCCTGCTCTCCACCGCCCTCGACCGCATGGGAGTGTCCTGATGTCCATCCCCGATTTCTCCGGGATCGAGCTCGGGGCACAGGCCGCCGACGGCGGGTCCGACGAGTGGCGCTCGGCCGTCAAGAAGGCGGCGGGCGGTGACGACCTGCTGTGGGAGACCCCGGAGGGCATCGCCGTCAAGCCGCTCTACACCGGGCAGGACCTGGAGGGCCTGGACTTCCTGGACACGCTCCCGGGCATGGCCCCGTACCTGCGCGGCCCGTACCCGACGATGTACGTGAACCAGCCCTGGACGATCCGTCAGTACGCCGGTTTCTCCACGGCCGAGGAGTCGAACGCCTTCTACCGGCGCAACCTCGCCGCCGGCCAGAAGGGCCTGTCGGTCGCCTTCGACCTGCCGACCCACCGCGGCTACGACAGCGACCACCCGCGCGTCACCGGTGACGTCGGCATGGCCGGCGTGGCCATCGACTCGATCTACGACATGCGTCAGCTGTTCGACGGCATCCCGCTGGACAGGATGTCCGTGTCGATGACGATGAACGGCGCGGTCCTTCCGATCCTCGCGCTGTACATCGTGGCCGCCGAGGAGCAGGGCGTACCGCCCGAGAAGCTGGCCGGGACCATCCAGAACGACATCCTCAAGGAGTTCATGGTCCGCAACACGTACATCTATCCGCCCGGGCCGTCGATGCGGATCATCTCCGACATCTTCTCCTACACCTCGGAGCGGATGCCGCGCTACAACTCCATCTCCATCTCCGGGTACCACATCCAGGAGGCGGGCGCGACGGCCGACCTGGAGCTGGCGTACACGCTCGCGGACGGTGTGGAGTACATCCGCGCGGGCCGGGCGGCCGGGCTCGACGTGGACGCGTTCGCACCGCGCCTGTCGTTCTTCTGGGCGATCGGCATGAACTTCTTCATGGAGATCGCCAAGCTGCGCGCGGCCCGGCTGCTCTGGGCGAAGCTGGTCAAGCAGTTCGACCCGCAGAACGCCAAGTCGCTGTCCCTGCGGACCCATTCGCAGACCTCCGGCTGGTCGCTGACCGCTCAGGACGTGTTCAACAACGTCACGCGGACCTGCGTGGAGGCGATGGCCGCCACCCAGGGCCACACCCAGTCCCTGCACACCAACGCCCTCGACGAGGCGCTCGCGCTGCCCACCGACTTCTCGGCGCGCATCGCCCGCAACACCCAGCTGCTCCTCCAGCAGGAGTCCGGCACCTGCCGGACCATCGACCCCTGGGGCGGCAGCGCGTACGTCGAGAAGCTCACCTACGACCTGGCCCGCCGCGCGTGGAAGCACATCCAGGAGGTCGAGCAGGCCGGCGGCATGGCCAAGGCCATCGACGCGGGCATCCCCAAGCTGCGCGTGGAGGAGGCCGCGGCCCGCACCCAGGCCCGTATCGACTCCGGACGGCAGCCGGTGATCGGCGTCAACAAGTACCGGGTGGCGTCCGACGAGCAGATCGACGTCCTCAAGGTCGACAACTCCTCCGTCCGCGCCCAGCAGATCGCCAAGCTGCGGCGGCTGCGCGAGGAGCGCGACGAGACCGCCTGCCGGGACGCGCTGGACGCGCTCACCCGCACCGCCGGCGGCGGCGACGGCAACCTCCTGGAGCTCGCCGTGCGCGCGGCCCGGGCCAAGGCCACCGTCGGCGAGATCTCGGACGCCCTGGAGAAGGTCTACGGACGGCACGCCGGCCAGATCCGTACGATCTCCGGTGTGTACCGCAACGAAGCAGGCGAGTCCCCCTCCGTGGACCGCACCCGGGCCCTGGTCGACGCCTTCGGCGAGGCCGAGGGGCGCCGGCCGCGCATCCTGGTCGCCAAGATGGGCCAGGACGGGCACGACCGCGGCCAGAAGGTCATCGCCACCGCCTTCGCCGACCTGGGCTTCGACGTGGACGTCGGCCCGCTGTTCCAGACCCCGGCCGAGGTGGCGCGTCAGGCCGTCGAGGCGGACGTGCACATCGTCGGGGTCTCGTCGCTGGCCGCGGGTCACCTCACCCTCGTGCCGGCGCTGCGCGAGGAGCTGGCGGCGGAGGGCCGCGAGGACATCATGATCGTGGTCGGCGGCGTCATCCCGCCGCAGGACGTGGCGACGCTCCTGGAGATGGGTGCGGCGGCCGTGTTCCCGCCGGGGACGGTGATCCCCGACGCGGCCCACGACCTGGTGACCCGGCTCGCGGCCGACCTCGGACACGAGCTGTGATCGGTCTCGACACGTATGTGAAGGGCGTGCTCGACGGGAAGCGGGCGGTGATCGCCCGTGCGATCACCCTCGTCGAGTCGACCCGCCCCCAGCACCGGGCCCTCGCGCAGGAGCTCCTCACCGAGCTCCTGCCGCACAGCGGCAAGGCCGTGCGGATCGGGATCAGCGGGGTGCCCGGGGTCGGGAAGTCGACCTTCATCGACGCGTTCGGGACGATGCTGACCGGGCTCGGCCACCGGGTCGCGGTGCTCGCCGTCGACCCGTCCTCGACCCGTACGGGCGGCTCGATCCTCGGCGACAAGACCCGGATGGAGCGGCTCGCCGTCGACCCGGCGGCCTTCGTCCGCCCCTCCCCCAGCGCGGGCACGCTCGGCGGGGTCGCGAAGGCGACCCGCGAGTCGATGGTCGTCATGGAGGCCGCGGGCTACAACGTGGTGCTCGTGGAGACGGTGGGCGTCGGCCAGTCCGAGACCGCCGTCGCGAACATGGTCGACTCGTTCCTGCTGCTCACCCTGGCCCGTACGGGCGATCAGCTCCAGGGCATCAAGAAGGGCGTACTGGAGCTGGCCGACGTGGTCGCCGTCAACAAGGCGGACGGCCCGCACGAGCGCGACGCCCGCGCCGCCGCCCGTGAACTGGCGGGCGCGCTGCGGCTCATGCACGGCGCCGACGCGGTCTGGACGCCGCCGGTGCTCAGCTGCAGCGCCCGGGAGTCGGCCGGGCTCGACGAGGTCTGGGACCGGCTGCGGCAGCACCGCGCGCTGCTCGACTCGACCGGCCGCCTCGCGGCCAAGCGCCAGGACCAGCAGGTCGACTGGACCTGGACGATGGTCCGCGAGGAGCTGCTGCGGCGGCTGAGCGCCGACCCGGCCGTCCAGGACGTCACGCCCTCCCTGGAGCGGCGGGTCAGGGACGGCGAGCTGACGGCGACGCTGGCCGCCGAGGAGATCCTGAAGACCTTCGGGGAGCGCCGGGACTGAGACGGGGTACGGGCGCCTGGACGGGTTCTCCCGTCAGGCGCCCTTCTCCATGCCGGGGTCCAGCCGCTCTCGGGCGCCCTTCTCCATGCCCGGGCGCAGCCGCGCGAGCAGGGCGTACAGGGTGGCGCTGTCGTCCGCGCCGAGCGTGTCGAGGGCGCCGTGGGTGGCCTGCATCTCCTCGCGGACCCGCCGGATGACCTCCCGGCCCTCGTCGGTCGCCACGACGTTCTTCACGCGCCGGTCGGAGGCGTCGGGCTCGCGGCGCACCAGGCCGCGCCCCTCCAGGCGGTCGATGATCCCGGTGACGTTCGAGGCGTCGCAGACGAGCAGGGTCGCGAGGGCGCGCATCGGCAGCGGGCCGTTCAGCTGGGCGAGGACCTTGGCCTGCGTGGACGTCAGCCCGTGGTGGGCGGCGGCCGCGGCGAAGTCGCGCCACTGGGCCGTGCCGATGGCGGCGAGGAGCTCAAGCAGCTGGAGCTTGGTGGGCGTCGTCTCGGGGGTCGTCGCGCTCATGGTTCGAGCGTACTCAAGATCCTTGACATTATCAATTATTTACTTAAGCACCTCAAGCATTTACTTGACCTCCTCAAGCATCGGGGCCTACCTTCGTCGTATTACTTGATGACGTCAAACATCTACGACGTGAAGCACCGAGAAGGTCCCCCACACATGAGTCACGAGACCACCCCGCCCGCCGCCGATCCCCGGCGCGAGACGCTCGTCGTCTTCGCGCTGAGCCTCGCCGCCATGGTCGTGTCGATGATGCAGACCCTGCCGGTCCCGATCCTCGGCCTCATCCGCGCCGACCTGGGCACCTCGGCCGCCAACGTCAGCTGGGTCACCACCGCCACCCTGCTCTCCGCCGCCGTCTTCACCCCGCTGCTCGGCCGCTTCGGCGACCAGCACGGCAAGAAGCCCACCCTCGTCGCCGTCCTCGGCGTCATGGTGGCCGGCTCCGTCGTCGCCGCCCTGGCGACCTCGCTCCCCCTGCTGATCCTCGGCCGCGTTCTCCAGGGCGCCGCCACCGCGATCTTCCCGCTGGCCCTGTCCGTGCTGCGCGAGGAGGTCCGCCCGCAGAAGCTGCCCGGCGCGATGTCCCTGGTCAGCGGCACCCTCGCCTTCGGCAGCGGCCTCGCGCTCGTCGCCACCGGCCTGCTCACCTCCGGCTCCGACGCCGACTACCGCAGCGCCTTCTGGATGGCCACCGGCTTCGCCGCGATCGCCCTGCTCGCCGTCGTGTTCCTGGTCCCCGCGACCCGCCACAAGACCGGCGGCCGCACCGACTTCCTCGGCGCGCTCACCCTCGGCGCCACCCTGCTGCTGCTCCTGCTGCCGATCTCGCAGGGCCACGAGTGGGGCTGGACCTCCGGCCGCACCCTGGGCAGCTTCGCCGCCGCGGCCGTCATGACCGTCGTCTGGGTGTTCACCGAGCTCAAGGTCCGTGAGCCCCTCGTCGACATGCGGATGTTCGTGCACCGGCCGGTGCTCATGGCCAACCTGGCCGGCATCCTCGTCGGCTTCGGCATGTTCGCGAACTTCCTGGGCGTCTCGTACCTCGTCCAGATGCCCGAGGCCCTCACCGGCTACGGCTTCGGCGCGTCGATCCTCCGCGCCTCCGTGGAGTTCCTGCTGCCCGGCGCGATCGTCTCGCTGCTCGCCTCGCCGATCGGCGGCCGCCTCGTCCGCCACCGCGGCCCGCGCACGGCGCTGACCCTGGCCGCCGCGCTCGGCGCCGTCGGCTTCGGCTGGCTCGCCCTCGACCACGGCCACACCGCCTCGGTGATCGGTGCCGGCGTGATCGTCGGCGCGGCCGTCAGCTTCGGTTACGCGGCCATGCCCGCCGTCATCATGGCGAGCGTCCCGCACCACCAGAGCGGCATCGCCAACGGCATCAACTCGATCTCCCGCTCCACCGGCAGCGCGGTCGGCAGCGCCGTGGTCACCACGATCCTCGCCTCGCAGACGATCGAGCACCTGCCCGCCGGCGTCCCGGCCCTCCCGGCCGAGTCCGGCTTCACCCTCACCTTCTGGATCGGCGCCGCCGCCTTCGCGCTGGTCGCGGTCATCGCCCGGCTCGGCCTGCGGACCGGCCAGGCGCCCCGTACCGAGCGGGTGAGCGCACCGGCCGCCGAGACCGCCGAGACCTCCGAGAAGGAGACGGCGGCGGCATGACGAGAGGGGCGGGCCCGTCGGACGACGGCCCCGCCCCTCTTCCGTACGCCGTCGGGTCAGACGCGGTCGGCCGCGATCAGGACGTACTGGAAGGAGCCGTCCTTGTACGACTCGATGAACGCCTCCTCGATGCCGGTGACCAGCGAGGACGTGGCCCGCAGCTCCCAGTAGGGCAGGGTGTCCGGCGTCAGGTCGATGACGGCCTGCGGGACGAGCCGGTGGTCGGCCATCGCCTTCAGGTACTCACGGCGCGAGTGGATGTTGCACTCGAAGTGCGCGTTGATCTGCGAGACCCACTTCGAGGGCTGGCCGTACTTCGGGTTCCAGCAGCCGGTGATGGTCACATAGCGGCCGCCGACCTTGAGGAACCGGGAGTGCTCGGCCATCAGGTCGTCCAGGTCGACGTACATGCTCGACTCGTTGTTCCACGAGGCGGCGATGGAGCCCTTCTCGAAGGGGGTGTCGAGCATGTTGCAGACCTGGGCGTGGACGTGGTCCTCGATGCCCAGCTCCTTGGCGCGCCTGTTGCCGAACTCGGCCTGCGTGGAGGAGAGGGTGACGCCCTCGACCTTGCAGCCGAAGCGCTGGTGGGCCATGACGCTCGAACCGCCGCGGCCGCAGCCCGCGTCGACGAGGGTGTCCTCGCTGCCGATCGTTCCGAGGTGGTCCAGGAGGACCTCGGCCTGGGCCGACTCCAGGCGGTGCAGCTCGGTGATCAGCTTCTTCTCGTACTCGCTGTCCTCGACGTCCCCGAGGGAGGCGTGGTCGACGGCGCCGATGCCGTAGTGGTGGTGGTACAGACCGTCGACGTCACCGAGGCGCAGGTTCACGGGCCTGGCCTCGGCGTTCCAGTAACGGGCGATGTCTCCCTGGTACGGCGTCGCCGGGCCGGGAACGAACGCGGAGGTGCCGTTGACGGTGGGGAGCTCGGTGTTGGTCACAGATGAAATCCGTTCTTACCAGAAATCGGGCAGGCTGTAGCGGTAGGTATTGGTCTGGTGCCAGTAGTGGTTGCCGTCGACCCACACGGCCACGCCCTTCAGGAAGCGGAGCACGCTCGGGACGGGGCAGGTGGCGGCCAGTTCGGCGGAGGCGGCCTCGAAGTCGCGCATGAGGTCGTTGTGGACCTCGACCGCCTTGAGGTACCCGTCCTTCTCCGAGAGGTTCTCCCGGTCGGAGAGCACCACGGGCAGGTTCAAGTGCCGGCCGGGGCTGGCGAGTTCCTTGGTGTACGAGTACAGGTCGTTCACGATGGTGCAGGCGTTTCCGGCGAGCGCCAGGACCCGCTGCATGGCCGGCTGGGCATGCAGATCGGCGGGGAGTTCGTAGCCTCCGACGGTGTCGGTGATCGTGGGACACGGCCGGAAGTTGTTGAACTGCCGCATCACCAGGTACTCCCACACCTCGGGCGTGTGGTCCGTCTCGGCCCACGCGCCCTCGGCGAGGTAGCCCAGGTGCAGCCGGGCCATGTCGTGCCGGAACCGGTCGGCCTGGGAGGGGGTCGCCTGCCGGACGAAGTACTCCATGGCGGAGCTGTAGGCCCGCCGGGGCGCGTCCGCGTGGAGCGACTCCGCCCACTGCGGCTGGTACTCCGCCGTCGAGTACAGCGGGTCCAGGGCGGTGTGCGCGAGGAGGAGACGTCCGCCCAGGCCGATGGGCGAACCGCCGTGGTCCTCGCAGTAGATGTCGTCGACGGCGTTCTCGGCGACCATCAGCCGGGTGGCGATCATGAGGTGCTCGACGGTCGGGGCGTCCGGGTGGCAGGCGACCATGTAGCGCCCGACGGAGAACCCGTCGAACTGGCCCTCCCAGTCCTCCGGGAACAGCTGGACCTCGTCGACCGCCCAGTTCTTGATCCGGAGGCTGACCTCCTCCACCCGCACCGGGTCGGGCTCCGGCACCGGGTGCCAGTAGAGCCCCGGGATGATCAGGGCGTCCGCCGGCGCCGCGACGGGCGCCACCGGGGGTGCCGGCGGCTCCGCGCGCGGGACCAGGGACAGCCCTGCCGTACCCAGTCCGCTGGGACCGCGCAGGACCCACCCCGGGCCGGGCCGGGCCGGCGGGGCCACGGCGACGGGGTCGACGGCGGGGGCCGCGGTGGGGGCTTCCGGGTGGGGGACCGTCGGGACGGCCGGTGTCTCGGTGGGGAGGTGGGGTACGGCGTGGCCGTGGGCCGCCGCGTCGGCGAGGACGCGGGCGGTGAACGAGGCCGCGGCGCCGGGCAGGCTGGACTGCAGAGGGGAAAGCCCGGGATCGGGCATCCGTGACTCCTTGGAGAGGTGGGTGGGCCGCCCCGGAGCATCCGGGCACGCGGGCCCGTCCCGGATGGTCCGGGTGGTGGTGGCCTGCGGGGGCAGGGTCCAGGGCCTGTCTGACAATTCGCGTCGGATCAGGCCGGGTCGTCCGGTGCGCGCGAGCGGCGTGCGGCCGGGACGCCCTCGATGGGGGTCCCCCCGCTCGAGCGAAGCCGAGAGTGGGGGAGGAGCTACTTGGGCGTTTCGGCCGTGCGGCGATCGTGCGTGCCGGGCGGGCCGGACCCGACGGGGATTGTCAGACAGGCCCTAGTCGCGCCTGCGCGCGATCTGCACGTTCTCCAGTACGCCGAGCGCGTTCGGGACCAGGACGGCGGCGGAGTAGTACGTCGTGACGAGGTACGACATGATCGCCTGCTCGCTGATGCCCATGAACCGCACGGACAGGCCCGGCTCGTACTCCTCGGGGAGACCGGTCTGGCGCAGACCGATGACGCCCTGGTTGTCCTCGCCGAGACGCATGGCGAGGATCGAGCTGGTGTTCTCCTTGCTGATGGGGATCTTGTTGCAGGGCAGGATCGGGACCCCGCGCCAGGCCGGGACCCGGTGCCCGTGGAGCTCGACGGTGTCCGGGTAGAGCCCGGCGCGGTTCCACTCGCGCCCGATCGCCGCGATCGTGCGGGGGTGGGCGAGGAAGAGCTTGGTGCTGCGGCGGCGGCAGAGGAGCTCGTCGAGGTCGTCCGGGGTGGGCGGGCCGGAGTGCGGCTGGATCCGCTGCTTGAAGTCGGCGTTGTGCAGCAGGCCGAACTCCGGGTTGTTGATCAGCTCGTGCTCCTGGCGCTCGCGCAGCGCCTCGATGGTGAGCCTGAGCTGCTCCTCCGTCTGGTTCATCGGCCCGTTGTAGAGGTCGGCGACCCGGGTGTGGACCTTGAGGACGGTCTGGGCGACGGAGAGCTCGTACTCGCGCGGCTTGAGCTCGTAGTCGACGAAGGCGCCGGGGATGTCGGCCTCGCCCTTGTGGCCGGCCGACATGGCGATCTCGGCCTCGCCGTACTTGTTCTGCCGCTGGTCCGGCAGCGAGCTGAAGTCCCGGATGTGGGCCTGGAGGCTCGGCGCCGAGGAGAGGATGTTCGCGAAGTCGGCGCGGGAGAGGGTGAGCAGGGTGCCGGAGGTCTCGGCGGTCGCGGTGTAGTCCCAGCCGGCGTCGCCGTCGAGCAGGGCGTTCTCACCGAAGCGGTCGCCGTCGGCGAGCGTGGAGACCGCGACCTCGTCGCCGTACTTGCCGACGGAGGTCTGGCTGACGCGGCCGTGGGCGATGAGGTGGATCCGCTCGGCGGGCGCACCGCGCTGGACGAGCACCTCACCGGCGCTGAAGTCGCGCTGAACGCACCGGTCGGCGAGGGCGTTCAGCACGTCGACGTCCTCGAAGCCGCGCAGCAGGGCGAGTTCGCCGAGTTCGCGGGGGATGACGCGGACGCGGGAGCCGTCCTGGACGAACTCGATGCGTCCGTCGCCGACCGTGTAGCTCAGCCGGCGGTTCACCCGGTAGGCGCCGCCCTTGGTCTCCACCCAGGGGAGCATCCGCAGCAGCCAGCGGGAGCTGATCTCCTGCATCTGCGGGGCGGACTTGGTCGTGGTGGCGAGGTTGCGGGCGGCCGCGGTGCTCAGACTGGACTGCCGGGGCGGCTCCAGCTGTACGTCCGGGCGGTCGTCAACGGTCATCGAGCGAGCTCTCCTTCGCAAAGGCGGCGATCGGCGCACGGGTGCGCAGAAATCCGGTGAAAGAAGGTGAAAGGGGGGCGAAGATCCGGGAATCCGTCCAGATCTCGGGGAACAGTAACGGCCGCCGAGCCCGCCTCGCTCGAAGAGTCCGAGGGCATTACCTCCTTGCAGTGATCTTGCTCGAAACGATGTTTAAGTCGATGACCAGTATGTTCTGGCCAACCGGTCGAGAGTCGGCCAGCGACGCGCGCCGGGTCCGCCGGTTCGGTCGCCCGTTCGGCCTCCCCGGCTCAGGGGGGCGCACGGGCCCGGTCGCACGCAACCGGCCATACGGAGGAAGCGTGCGCCACCGCGTGCGCCGCGTTGACGGGTGGTCACCCCGAGAGTGGTCGCTCCGGGGGTTCTCCGGTGGTGCTCCGGGGGGGTGCTCCGGGGGGCCCTTCGGGGAGTTGGTCAGCGCCGCAGCTGTCCGTCGAGCCACTCGCGGATCTCGGGCGTCACCGGGTCGGTGATGTCGGCGAACTCCTCGTGCTTCTTGAGGAACTTCGCCACGTAGGGGCAGACGGGGACGATGCGCATCCCGGAGGCGCGGACGTCGGTGAGGGCCTGCTCGACGAGGATCGCGGCCAGGCCCTGGCCCGCGTAGGCGTCGTCGACCTCGGTGTGGAAGAAGACGCGCCGGTCGTCGCGGTCGCGGTAGGCGGTCAGGCCCGCGCGCTTGCCGTCGACGAGGATCTCGTACCGGTGGCGGGGGTCCACTCGCCGGACGACGGGGGCGGTGGCGGTCTGCTCGGTCATGGGGAGTGCCTTTCGCGAGGAGGTGCGGTTCGGAAGCGGGAAGCGCCGCGCGTCAGCGCCGCGCGGGGTTCTTGCGGGGTGCGATCCGGGCGTTGGGCAGGGCGGGGGCGGGGAGGCGGTCGCCGGGGTAGCCCTCTACCTCGCCGAAGCGGTCGGAGGCCTTCCCCCACGCGTCGCGGGCCTCGACGATGTCCTCGTGGCTGCGGCCGATGAAGTTCCACCACATGACGATCTCCTCCTCGAACGGGGTCCCGCCGAGCAGGACCAGGCGTGCGGGGGCGTCCGTCTCGTTGGTCAGGGTCAGGGTGTCGGCCCCGGTGGGGGCGTATCCCAGTTCGGCCGGGCGCAGGAGCGTGCCGCCCAGGCGGACCGTACCGGTGTCGACGAGCAGGCCGTGCTCGAAGGCGGGGTCCGTGGCGAGGGTGACGGTCGCGCCCGGGTCGACGAGGAGTTCGGCGCCGAGGAGCGGGGTGAAGGTGCGGACCGGGGAGGTCGAGCCGGCGAGCGAGCCGAGGAAGACCCGGATGTCCGCGCCGTCGACGCGGACGGTCCCGGGGGCGTGGTGCTGGAAGTCGCGGGCGGTGTCGCGGTGCTCCTCGGGGAGGGCCACCCACAGCTGTACGCCGTGCAGGACGGTGGTGCGGGCGGTGGAGACCTCGGTGTGGCTGATGCCGTGGCCGCCGGTCATGAGGTTCAGCTCTCCGGGCCGTACGTACGCGTGGCTGCCGAGGCTGTCGCGGTGCTCGATCTCGCCGCTGAACAGCCAGCTCACGGTCTGCAGCCCGATGTGCGGGTGGGGTGCGACGTCCATGCCGCCGGACTCGGCGACGTCGTCGGGGCCGTAGTGGTCGGCGAAGCACCAGGCCCCTATCAGCGTCCGGGCCCGCTGCGGGAGCGTACGCCGTACGGTCATGGCCCGCGGCCCGCCCAGCGGGACGTCCCGCGCGGTCAGGACCTCGATCTCCGTGGTGCTCATCGCCGACCCCTCCATGGAAGTAGTTCCATTTTCAACAATCATGGACGATGATAGCCCCTGCGACGGTGACACGCACGGTCGGCGGACGAGGCCATCGGGCCTCGGGAAGGAGCGCACGGTGAGCGACACGGCAGGAGCCCCTGTGGACAGGCGGGTCTACGTCGACAAGCAGAGCCCCAAGGCCTATCACGCCCTCGTCCAGACGGCCGAGGCCGCCCGCGCGACCGCCGCGGACGCGGGGCTCGACCGCCTCCTGGTGGAGCTCGTCAACCTCCGTGTGTCCCAGATCAACGGCTGCGCGTACTGCCTCGACGTGCACACCCGGGCCGCCCTGCGCGCCGGTGAGACCACCCGCCGTCTGGGCGTGCTCGCCGCCTGGCGCGACACCGCGCTGTTCACGGCGCGGGAGCGCGCGGCCCTGGCCCTCGCGGAGGCCACCACCACCCCCGCCGACGCCCTCGCCCAGGAACGCGCCTACGGCGAGGCGCGCAGCTCCCTGAACGAGGACGAGATCTCGGCGGTGATCTGGGTGGCGATCACCATCAACGCCTTCAACCGGGTCTCGATCCTGAGCAAGCATCCCGTACGGGAGGCCTCCCCCAAGGCCTGACACGGCGAAGGTCCGGTGCCGTCGGGGCACCGGACCTTCGCGTCGGGGAGGCTTGTCGGATCGGTCAGGTGGAGATCTCCGGGAGCACCCCGGTGACGGGCGCCGCCAGGTCGGTCAGCTGCCGGAGCTGTCCCAGTTCGTTCACCCGGCTGAGGCCGCCCAGCTGGCCGGCGATGCCGGGGAACTGCCCCCGGGACTCCTCGGGGATGCCGGTCATCGTGAGGGCGTCGAGCTCGCTGACGGGGTTCACCTTGGGGCCGAGCGGCCCGGTGGTGTCGGCTGCGGTCGCGGCGGACGCCGCGGAGGCGCCGAGACACGAGAAGGCGGCGGCGACGGCGAGGATCGAGGAGATGCGTCGTGTTGAGGTCACACCCTCACAACGGACGCGCCCGCCGTGGGACACGGTCGGCCCCCGCTCTCACCGTTCTCACCGTCCGAACGGGGGGTCCGCCACCTAACGACCCCGGGGGAAATTGGGGTCGGTACGTGCTGGACTGGCGGCTCGGCTGGTGTGTGATCAGCTCGCCTTGTCGTGGACGAGGACGAGTTCGGTGCTCGTCCGGCGTCGGGTGGGGCGCCGCGCGGAGCGGTCGGAGACCATGCCGGCGATCGCCAGATGGGTCTCGTCGTAGGTGTCACGGCGTCGGGTGAAGCGTTGCAGGGGCGCCCATTGCCGCAGCTCGGCGTTGGTGTGCTCGACGCAGATCCGGGCCGAGGACTGCCGCCGCCGTGCCTCGCTCCAGGCCCTCTTGTCGCCGTCACACGCGTCGTCCTTCGGTCTCTTCGGCGGGGCGGTGACCTGGTCGGGGAACTCCTTGGCCAGCCCGGCATACCCGGCGTCGGTCTGGAACCTCACCGACGGGTGAAGCCGGAACTGCTCAGCGATGCCCTCAGTGCGTACGGCGGTCTGGTCGTGCATCCGGCCGGGCCGTACGACCCCGGACAGCAGCATCCGGCCCTGCCCGTCGCTGAACGTCGTGGTCTTGATCGTGTTCTGCTTCCGCTTGCCCGAGACGAAGGCGCAGCGTCCAGGGCGGCCCGTCTGTGGGCGCCTGACCTGGGTCTCGGCTCCGTCGAGCCGCAGTTCGACGCCCTCGGCCTCGGCGTAGGCGAAGACGTCGGCCAGAGTCCGCAGTCGCACCCCGGCCCGGTCGGGCACCGCGAAGCCGCGGGCCGCGAGCAGCGGGCGGACCTGCCGGATCGCCGCCGAGACGGTCGAGCGGTCGACGTCGAAGAGCTCGGCCAGGACCTCATGCGGCAGCTGATGGCGCAGGTACACCAGTGTGAGTAGCAGCCGGTCGCAAAAGACCAGCTTCGGCCTGCGCCCCGCCCCGGCCGCCCGCTTGCGCTCACCACCCCGAGCCACGCGCAGCGTGGACTGCCGTGCCGCCTCCCACGGGCCGGCGAGTTCGGCGAGCAACTCGCCGAAGTGAGCCCGGGAGACGCCGGACAGGGCAGGATGGGAGCAGGCCGTGCGGGCCCAGGTCAGCTTCACAACTCACCCAACCCGCACCGACCTTCTCATGTCACGGTCGACTGACCCGCCGGTACCTCCCCCCTGGCTAGGGCCAGGGGGTAGTCGTAGCGTATGAACCCCTTGAAGCTCGCCACCTTGTCGTACAGTGCGCGGGCGGTGGTGTTGTCCTCCTTGGTGGTCCAGTACAAGCGGGATGCGCCCCTCTCCCGCGATGCCTCGGCCACCTGCTCGATCAGCGTCCGCGCCACGCCTCGGCCGCGCGCCGCCTCATCGACGAAGAGATCCTGGAGGTAGCAGCTGTCTTCCATCCAGAACGTCCGGTGGAACAGATAGTGCGCGATGCCGACCAGCTTCCCGTTCGACCAAGCGCCGAGGCCGTGGAACTCTGTGCGGCGCCGTAGCCGCTGCCAAGTCTCCTCGTACCCCTCGTCCGGCACCGCGGTGCGGTAGTACGCCTTGTAACCGCGCGCCAGCACTTCCCAGGCGGCGCGATCGTCCTCGCGCAACGAACCAACGCTGATCACGGCTGTCCTTCCTCGCTCGCGTGCGCGCAACTGATCTGCTCATCCGCGGGACGCAGCCTGAGAGTCGCCTTGGCGCCCATGCCGTCGCCCGTGCGCCTGCGAGGCGCCACCAGCAGGTTGAGCACGTCGTACGGATGCGCTGCGACCAAGTGAGCACCGCCACGGACACCAGCGCGTGCGCCCCACCTGGCATGCACTCCGAGCGATCCCGCAGCGTTGGCACAACCGAGGTCCACTTCGGCATCACCCACATATGCGGTTGCCTCGGCCGGAACCCCGAGCTGCCGCTGCGCCAGCAACAACCCATCCGGCGCCGGCTTGGGCCTCTCAACATCGTCGCCCGCGACGACCACGGCAAATCGCGCGTCGATTCCGGCGGCAGCGAGCATACTCAGAGCCACTCGCCGGGTGGCTGCTGTGAATACGCCAAGCCGCAGGCCCGCATCGACGAGTTCATCGAGCAAGGCCGGTATGCCAGGGAATGGCCGCAACTCGGCGATCGCCGGATCCAGGTGAGCGTGGAAGCGCTCGACCTCGGCAGGGCCGCAGCGGCCGAGAAAGTGTCCCAGAACCAACTCGGTGTGGCCGACATGCCACTCGGCGACCACCTCATCCGGCGAAACCGGCGGGCCGCCGAGCGACCGAATCGCGTCGGCGTATGCCCGGGACACCGTGGGGACGCTGTCCAGCAACGTCCCATCCATGTCGAAGACAACTGCACGCATGGCTCACGATCCTGGCCACTACGCCCCGCTCAACGCCAGGGCCAACTCCCAAGCACTGGCCACATTCAAGGGTGCTGTATCACGGCAGACCGGGACATCCCGACCGCAAATTCCCCCGAGGTCGTAAGCAGAGGGGCGAGGAAAGCGAAGAGGCTATTTCAATGGGTTTTGAGAAGGAAGCCTCTTCATGGCCTCGCCCGGGACGACCGTAGCAGTCAGGCGGGGATCAGGTCGCGCAGATTTTCGGGAGTGAGCACGCGCGAGCCCGGCGGCAGACCGGCGGGCCGGTCCAGACCGATGTACGTGACGGGTCCGTCGGGCAGCGTCGAGCCGTCCCACCAGGTCGTGGCGGTGGCGTCGGCGGCCATCAGGTCGGTGAGGTGGCGGACCGTCAGCGGGGTGCGGGCGAGCAGACCCCGGAGGAGTACCGCGACCGACACCCGGTTCTCCTCGACCCGGTTCGCCGACGGGGTGCCCCTCAGATACAGGTGCAGCCACCGCGCGCGCCAGCCGCCGTCCTCGCCGCGCTCGAAGGCGAGCGGCAGCGCGACCCGGCCGGGCCCGCGCAGATCGGACTTCATCCGGACGGTGCGCGGCTCGAACGGGCGGCCCGCCTGCTCGCTCTCGCGCAGCATGAAGCCGAAGAAGGACTCCTCGACCTCCTCGAAGTCCTCGCCGGAGAACAGGTTCACCTGCGGGACGATGTAGCTGCCGCGGACGGCCCCGAGCCGCAGGTCGATGAACTCCGAGGCGCCGTCGGGCGCGTCGGTGATGTCGCCGGAGTGCGCGCCCTCGACGGCGGTGAGGGCCGTGTACGAGAGCCAGGTGACGGTCGCGTAGTCCTCGTCCAGGACCAGCGCCGACAGGTCGTAGTCCGTACTGCGGGCGGTCTGCTTCCAGTACGTGAAGAAGCGCAGCAGCTCGCCCTCGACGGGCGAGACGGAACCGCGCGGCAGGACGCCGAGCCCCGCCGCGGTCGCCCGGCCGCTGAGCGGCAGCGCCACGTCCAGGACGGCGGGGTCGACGAGCAGGTGCCCCGGGGCGGGGAGCCGGCGCCCCGTCTCGGCGTCGAGGACGGCGCACAGGCTCTCCCGTACCGCGGGCGGCAGTGGCGGCCGGGTGTCGGCGGTGACCCAGGCGGCGCCGAGCCGGTTGACGAAGACCCGCCGCTCCCCCGCCGTCCCCGTGCGGTTCTGGACGTGCTCGCGGAGGGAGAGGAGGACACGGCCGGAGGCCTGGGGGACCGCGCTCTCGAACGCGGCGAGGACGGCGTCGAGTTCCTTCTGTCCGTCCGCCGCGCGCAGCAGCCGGTCCAGGGCGCGCAGCAGTCTGCCGGGGGCGGACGTCAGGAGTCCGGCCGCCCCGGTGACGTCGCCGCGGCCGAGGAGCTCCTCGACGCGGCTGTCGAAGGAGGGCGCCTTCCGCTCGCCCCGGGCGACGGCGAAGACCTCGGCGGCGGCCGGCCACCGCGGGTACTCGTGCGGGTGCAGCCGCTCGCCGAGGCGCTTCCACGCCTCGCGGTGCGCGGCGACGTCGGCGAGCTTCGCGGGGGCTGCGGCGACGACGGCGTCGAGGCCGCCGAGCAGGGCGCGGCGGACGGGCCGGGACAGTGCGCGGAACCGGGTCGGCTCGCGCAGGGCGACGTCACCGTCGGAGAGTGCGCAGGCCAGGCGCAGGACGTCGGTGACCGTGTCCAGGAGGAGGTCCGCGCCGGCGTCGAGACGGGCCCGGTTGACGACGGCGCGGTGCTCCCGGATCGGGATCACCTCGGGCTGGGGTCCGTCGACCCGGTGGGCGGCGAGGAGCGCGAGGTCGCTCAGGTGGTCGTCGCCGAGCGGGGTGGTGCTGCCGGCCAGGGACAGGTAGAGGGCGGTGGTCTCCTCGTCGAGGGTGCCGCCGGGGTGCAGGACCGTCATGCGGTCGCCCGCCGCGGCGATCAGTTCGTCGTGTGCGGCGAGCATCTGCTCGTACGTGTGGCGGTAGGTGCCGTACGAGGGGAGGGTGAGGAGGTCGAGCACGCCGGCGCGCAGCCGCTCCAGGACGCTGGGGCGCGCGGTGTCGTCGTCGAGGGCCTCGGCGACGCAGCGCCTCCAGAAGTCGAAGGTGTCGGGCACGTTGGCCGGGAAGTCGACGAAGTACACGTTGTGCCGGACGTGGTCGCCGACGATCTCGCGCACGGTGTCGAGGGTGCGGGCGGCGAGGGCGACGACCGTCGCCTCCGGCAGCCGGGACAGTCCTTCGAGCAGTCCGGCCGACAGCTTGAACCCGACCGACATCAGGGCGGCGTCGAAACGCCGCGCCGCGACGTCGCCGTTTCCGCTCTCGGTTGCTGCCGGGAGGGGGAGGCGATGGGTGTGACGGACGACCAGACGTTCGAGAGCGTGGACCATTCCGGCATGCTGTCAGCCCCGCACGGCCCGGTGCATGCGGATTTCGGGCCGTGGGGGCGAGCCGAGGGGCTCAGGGGGTGGTGCGGACGGGGAAGCTGAAGGTGTGTCCGTTCTCCTTGAGCCACGGGAGGACCTGCCGCAGGGCCGCGACGGTCTGGCTGCGGTCGCCGCCGCCGTCGTGGAAGAGGATCGTGGGCCCGTTGGACAGCTCGTTCTTGACGGTGTTCACGATCGAGGCGGTGCCCGGCTGCTCGAAGTCCTTGGTGTCCACGTTCCAGCCGAGCGGCCGCATCCCCGCGGCGGCGGCGAGCCGGCGGCTGTCCGGGGTGAACGCACCGCCGGGCGCCCGGTAGTACTCGACCTTCGCTCCCCCGGCGGCGTCCTCGATCATCTTCTTCGCGTCGAAGATCTGCTGCTTCTGGTACGCGACGGACTTCTTGTCCATCGTCGTGTCGTGGGTCACGGTGTGGTCGCAGAGCCGGTGTCCCTCCGCGACGACCCGCTTGACTATCTCGGGGTGCTGCTGGGCCATCGGGCCGACCATGCAGAACACGGCCTTGACGTCGTGCTGCTTGAGGATGTCGAGCATCTGGGGCGTCCAGCGCGGGTCCGGACCGTCGTCGATGGTGATGTTCACGGCCGAGCCCCCCGCCTCGGCGGCGTGCGCGATGCTCTCGGGCACCTTCTGCGGCCGCACCTGGGCCGGCTCCTTCGCCTTCCCGTCGGGCGTCTGCGAGCTCGGCGCGCCCCCGATCTTCGCGGCGGCCTCGTTGTCCATCAGCGCCGCGGCACCCCATACCGCCAGACTCAGTCCCACTGCCGAAGCCACCACGGCTATGTGCGCGGTGTACTTGCCCTGCCCCATGGAATCCCCACTCCCCGTCGGTTCCGACCGTCTCCCTGGTGAGAGGACGGTACGAGGAGCTGGAAGGTTTCACCGAATCCCGACCAACTGGCGGGACGAGGGGAGGGGGAGGTGGGGCGCGGTCCGCTGACCGCCGGTCAGCTTCCGGCGAGGGCGCGGACGATCGCCGCCGCGAAGGCGTCGAGGTCGCGCGGCCTGCGGGAGGTGATCAGGGGGTGGGGTCCTGAGGTGTCGACGACGACCTCGCGGTCCAGCCAGGTGCCTCCGGCGTTCTCCAGGTCGGCTCGGAGCGAGGGGTACGAGGTCAGTTCGCGGCCCCTGGCGAGCCCGCTGTCGACGAGGAGCCACGGTCCGTGGCAGATGGCGGCCACCGGTCTGCCGGCCTCGGCGATGGCCGCGACGAGGCGGCGCGCGTCGGCGTCGGTCCGCAGACGGTCGGCGTTCAGGGTGCCGCCCGGCACGATCACGGCGTCGTACTCCTCCGGTCTCGCCTTCGCCAGGGTCGTGTCCGGCTGCACCTCGGCGCCGGGGCGGCGGTCCGAGACGAAGGTCCGTACGGCCTCGTCCTTCTGTGCGGCGACCGTGACCCGGGCTCCGTTCGCCCGCAGCACGGCCACCGGCTTCCGCAGCTCGTCCTGCTCGGTCCCGTAGTTCGTCGTGAGCACGAGGACGTGCTGTCCGTCGAGCTTTCCTTCGGGCGACACGACGGGCCTCCTCTCCGGTGTCGTGGCCCCCGCCACTTCTGCGCCTCACCCCGCACGGGCGTCTCAAACGTCGCGTTCCGTGCCGCCGCGGTGTCCGGCCGGGCGGCGCGCATGTTCCCGGGGGAAGCGGGCAACCGCGCTCATACCGAGTTCCCGTGCCGGCACCGACCGGCCGGGCCCCGCAGGCAGCGGAGGTGCCGCCATGGTTCCCCTTCTTCTCGTACTCCTGGTGATTCTGGTGCTGTTCGGCGCGGGATTCGCCGTCGACGTCCTCTGGTACATCGCCATCGCCGTTCTGGTGCTGTGGCTGCTCGGCTTCGTGATGCGCAGCGGCAGCGGCCGCTGGTACCGCTGGTGAGTGCCGGGACCGGAGTGCGCACACCGCCGCCCCGGACGGCGTCCGGGGCGGCGGTGTGCCGTTTCCGGGCCGGGAGCCCCGGAGCCCGGTGACTCACTCCTTCTTCCGCGCTTCCGCCGCCCGGCGCCGTGCCCAGCGGACGACCAGGATCAGCAGGGCGACCAGGGTCAGCACCCACACGGCGGCGAACGCCCAGATGAGCACCGGCGCCTCGGTGGCGACGGCGAGGACGAACAGGACCAGCGTCGTGGCGCCGAGCGAGGCGACGCCGAGGGAGGAGAGGTGACGGCGGACTCCGGCGATCGAGGGCACGGACGGGCGCGGAACACGCCGCATCGTGCGCAGCCGGCGCGCGAGCGACCCGTCCCGGTTCAGCTCTTCCTCGATCTCCGCCAGAACGCGCCGCTCGTGTGCCGAGAGCCCGGCCTCGTCCATCGCGGCCACCTCCTCCCGATCCCCGCGGCCGGCGCGAGCGCGCCGTCGCTCCGCGGCTTCCCTGGGGAACCGTGTCAAACCACTCTAAGCCGGGCATCCTCACTTCAGGACGCTCACCCGACGGACCCCCGCCACCGCCCTCGCGGCTGCGACGCAGGCCCCTCGCCACCGTCGAAGGAGCCCTCATGTCCACCGCCGGAGACCGCTCCGACCTTTCCCCGTCCGCCACGACCGTCGCCCCCGGCCCGCGCCCCGGGACCGGGACGATCCCCGCCGCCGGGGCCGCGACGCGCCGCCGGGCGCTGGACGGGCTCCCCGAGCCGGCCCGGCCGACCGCCGTCTCCACGGACGACGCCCGGACCCTGTCCGTGGCGCTGTTCGCACGGCTGCGGGCGCTGGACGAGGGGACGCCGGAGTACGCGTACGTCCGCAACACTCTGGTGGAGCTGAACCTCAGCCTGGTCAAGTTCGCGGCCCGGAGGTTCAGGAACCGGGCCGAGCCCGTCGAGGACATCGTCCAGGTCGGCACGATCGGCCTGATCAAGGCGATCAACCGCTTCGACCCCGACCGCGCCGTCGACTTCTCCGCGTTCGCCCTCCCGACGATCGTCGGCGAGATGAAGCGCTTCTTCCGGGACACCAGCTGGGCCGTACGCGTCCCCCGCCGGCTCCAGGAGCTCCGGATCGACCTCGCGAAGGCCGCCGACGCCCTGGAGCAGAGCCTCGGCCGCCGCCCCGGCCGGGCGGAGCTCGCCGCGGAGCTGCACCTCACGGAGGAGGAGGTCGCCGAGGGCCAGCTCGCGGCCCACGGCTACGCGGCCCGGTCCCTGGACGTCCCCGCCGACGACGAGGACTCCGCCACCGGCGCGGGCGCCCGTCACCTGGCCGACGCGGAACCCTCGTACGAACTGATCGAGTCGCTCACGGCGCTGCGGCCGCTGCTCGCCCGGCTCGACGACCGCGACCGGCGCATCCTGGAACTCCGCTTCGGCGAGGAGCTCACCCAGGCGGAGATAGGCGACCGGATCGGCCTCTCCCAGATGCACGTCTCGCGGCTGCTCACCCGCATCCTCGGCGACCTCAGGAAGGGCCTCCTCCAGGACGGCGGCCCCTGAGGTCACGCTGCGGTGGGCTCCTCCGGGGCCGACTGGTGGACGAGGCGGAAGCGGTGGTCCTCCCGGGCCAGGACCCGGCCCTCCGCGTCGAGGAACCGGCCCTTCACCTCGTACGTGCCACAGCTCGCCCGGCCGACGGGCAGCCGCTCGGGCGGCAGGTGGATCTCGTACGGTCCGCCCGCCCGGAATCCGCCGAGCGCGGTTCTTCGGGTGCGGATCACCTCCCCCGCGTACCGCCGGGTCTCCTCGAAGACCAGGCCGTCGGCCCCTTCCGCCAGGCGGAAGGTGAGGGAGAGGCTGACCGTCGCTCCCTCCGGCAGTTCCATGGCCTCGACCGCCCGCAGGTCCGGGGACGGCGTGCGGGCGCCCCGCTCGTCCGGGGCGAGGGCCACTTCCATCAGTTCGAACAGCGCCATGACGCCCTCCTTCAGCCGGGCGGCTACCCCGGTCTGCGGATCGGTAGACGCCCCGGCTTCCACCGATCCGCATGTCAGAAACGGGTGAAACCGGGCAGAAGACAGATGAGGGCCCTCCGAAGCCGCGGAGGTTCCCGGAGCGAGGTGCAAGGAGGCGGTGAGCCCATGGAGGCTGCGAGCCGGACAGGAACGCCGAGGGCTTCGCGGGCGGACCGTCTCAGCGTGGAGACCCGGCCCGGCCGGCGCCCCGGCACCGCCGTCCTGACGCTCGACGGCGAACTCGACCACGACACGGCGGAACCCCTCCGGGAGGCACTGGAGACGAACTCCGGGGCCGGCCGCCTCGTCGTGGACTGCTCGGGACTGCGGTTCTGCGACTCGACCGGGCTGAACCTCCTCCTGAGGACGCGGCTGCGGCTGCTCGCCGTGGGCGGGCACGTGGATCTCGCCGGGCTGCGGCCGCCGGTGGACCGCATCTTCGAGATCACCGGCGCCCTGAAGGTCTTCCGGGTGTACGAGGACGTCGACGCCGCGCTCGGCGCCCCGGAGGCGTGACGGGCACAGCCGGTCTCCGGAAGACGCGCCCGGCAGGGTTCGGAGGCCCGGGGGCGGGAAGCCGCACCACGTGACCAGTCCGCGCATGCGGCCCCCGACGGCTCGTACTCGCCGCTACGAGCTGAGGGCCGACGACGGGGTGGTGCGGGAGTGCCGTGAACTCACGCGGCAGGCGCTGACGGACTGGTTCGGGACCGCGGGCGATCCCGGGCAGACGGCCGCGGAGGACGCGCTGCTGCTGGTCTCCGAGGTCGTCACCAACGCGCTCACGCACGGTGGCGTCCCGTACGAACTGCGGCTCGACCGCTCCGAGGGACGGCTGTGGGTGGAGGTCAGCGACACGAGCGCGGTACGGCCCAGGCCGCACGGCCGGCACCACGCGGGCCGCCCCTCCGGGCACGGCCTGTACCTGCTCGGACGGCTCGCGGCCGCCTGGGGCTGCGTCCCCCGGGACAGCGGCAAGGCCGTCTGGTTCGAGGTGGAGGTGCCGGCCCGGGCCCGGGCCGTCGGACCGACCTAGAGTGGAGTGGTGGTGCGGGGCCCGGCCCCGTGCACCCGCCACGATCGCCCTGTGCGAGGTCCCCATGGCAGAGCGCAACCCCCCTTCCGACACGGCGGCGCCGCACGCGGACCTCGGGGAGGACGGCCTCCGGCGGCTGCTCACCGGTCTCACCGCCGTGCGCGACGGCGATCTCTCGGTGCGGCTCCCCGACACCGGCGGCGGCATCTTCGGGGAGATCGCCGGGGTCTACAACGACATGGTCGGCCAGCTCTCGCTCGTCACCTCCGAGGTCACCCGCGTCGCCGGCGAGGTAGGCGGGCAGGGACTGCTCGGCGGCCGGATCCGCGAGCCACGCGCGCGCGGGGTGTGGCGCGAGCTGACGTCCAACGTCAACACGATGGCCGACAACCTCACCTCCCAGGTGCGGTCCATCGCCCAGGTCGCCACGGCCGTCGCCCGCGGTGACCTCACGCGGAAGATCCGGGTGGACGCGCGCGGCGAGATCCTGGAGCTGAAGGAGACCATCAACACGATGGTCGACCGGCTGTCCTCCTTCGCCGAGGAGGTCACCCGGGTGGCCCGCGAGGTCGGCACGGAGGGCAAGCTCGGCGGCCAGGCCACCGTCCACGGCGTCTCCGGCACCTGGAAGGACCTCACGGACAACGTCAACTCCATGGCCGACAACCTCACCAACCAGGTGCGGAACATCGCCCAGGTCACCACCGCCGTCGCCCAGGGCGATCTGACCAGCCGGATCGACGTCTCGGCGCGCGGCGAGATCCTCGAACTGAAGACCACCATCAACACGATGGTCGACCAGCTGTCCTCCTTCGCCGCCGAGGTCACCCGCGTCGCCCGCGAGGTCGGCACGGAGGGCAAGCTCGGCGGCCAGGCCGAGGTCGAGGGCGTCTCCGGCACCTGGAAACGGCTCACCGAGAACGTCAACGAACTCGCCGGGAACCTGACCCGCCAGGTCCGCGCCATCGCCGAGGTCACCAGCGCCGTCGCCGAGGGCGATCTGACCCGCTCGATCACGGTCGACGCACCCGGCGAGGTCAGGGACCTGCGCGACAACATCAACTCGATGGTCGAGTCGCTGCGCGCCACGACCCGGGCGAACGAGGAACAGGACTGGCTCCAGACCAACCTCGCCCGGATCACGGGCCTCCTGCAGGGCACCCGGAGCCTGCCCGAGATCGCCGAACTGATCATGGCGGAGGTGCCGCCGCTGGTCGCCGCCCAGTACGGCGCCTTCTTCCTCGCCGAGGAGGGAGAGAAGGGTGTCGAGCTCGTCATGACCGCCTCGTACGGGTCCCCCGACGCCCCGGACGCCGCACCCCGCCGGTTCCGTCTCGGCCAGTCCCTGATCGGGCAGTCCGCCCGTGACCGGCGCGCCCTCCTCGTCGAGCACGTCCCCGACGGATACGCCACCATCGCCTCCGGGGTGGGCTCCGGCGAGCCGAGCATGCTGATCGTCCTGCCGGTCGTGGTCGAGGAACAGGTCCTCGGCGCCGTCGAGTTCGCCTCCCTCCACCCCTTCACCCCGCTCCGGCGGGAGTTCCTCGACCGGTTCGTCGTCAGCGCGGGCGCCGTCCTCAGCTCCCTGGTCGCCAACCTCCGTACGGACGAGCTCCTCGGGCAGTCCCGGAAGCTCGCGGACGAACTCCGGTCCAGGTCCAAGGAGTTGCAGACCGGACAGCAGGAACTACGGCACTCCAACGCCGAGTTGCAGGAGAAGGCGGCACTCCTGGCCCAGCGCAACAAGGACATCGAGTCCAAGAACCGGGTCATCGAGCAGGCCCGCCAGGAGCTGGAGGAGCGGGCCCAGCAGCTGTCCCGCACCTCCATGTACAAGTCCGAGTTCCTCGCCAACATGAGCCACGAGCTGCGGACCCCGCTCAACAGCCTGCTGATCCTGGCGCGGTTGCTCACCCAGAACGCCGAGGGGAACCTGACGCAGAAGCAGATCGACTACGCCGAGGTCATCCACTCCGCCGGCTCCGACCTCCTCCAGCTGATCAACGACATCCTCGATCTGTCGAAGGTCGAGTCCGGCAAGATGGAGGTCCGCCACGAGGTCTTCCCGCTGCGCCAGTTGATGGAGTACCTGGAGGCCACGTTCGGTCCGGTCGCCGACGAACGGCACCTCGACTTCACCGTCACGCTCGCGGACGGCGTGCCCGAGGAGCTGCGCGGCGACGAGGCACGCATCCGTCAGATCCTGCGCAACCTGCTGTCCAACGCGCTGAAGTTCACCGACGAAGGCCGGGTGACGCTCACCGTCGAGTACGCGACCGCCGAGGAGACACCCCCCGCCCTGGGCGCCGCCGGACAGGTCCTCGCCTTCCGGGTCACCGACACCGGCATCGGCATCCCCGCCGAGCAGCTGCACCACGTCTTCGAGGCCTTCCAGCAGGGCGACGGCACGGTCGCCCGCCGGTACGGGGGCACCGGCCTCGGTCTCTCCATCAGCCGGGAGGTGGCCGGACTGCTCGGCGGAACCATCCAGGCGCAGAGCGTGCCCGGCGGCGGCAGCACCTTCACGCTGTACCTGCCCGTGCCGCGGGCCACGGAGGCCCCGGCGCCCGGCGCGGGTCCCGCCGACACGGCCCTGCCGGACCTCGGCTCCTCCCCCGCCCGCCTGCCGGGCTCGGCCGCCGGTCCGGACGGGATGGCGGGCCGGACCGTGCTGGTCGTGGACGACGACGCCCGCAACGTCTTCGCGCTCACCGAAGTCCTCGAAGGGCATGGGCTGCGCGTCCTCACGGCCGACGGCGGCCGGGCCGGTCTCGACCTCCTCGCCGCGCACGAGGAGATCGGGCTCGTGCTGATGGACGTCATGATGGCCGGGATGGACGGCTACACGGCCATCCAGGCCATCAGGAAGCTGCCGGGCCGCACGGGGCTCCCCGTCATCGCGGTCACCGCGAAGGCGATGCCCGGCGACCGGGCCGACGCCCTGGAGGCGGGCGCCGACGACTACGTCGCCAAGCCGGTCGACGAGGCCGAACTGACCGCCAAGATCCGTGCCTGGCTGACGGGTTGAGCGGCGGTCCGGAGCGGCTTCAGCCGTCCGACGGCCGGCCCCGTACCCGTACGGCGACGAGGCTGGTGTCGTCGTCGGTGTCGCCGGCCGCCCTGCCGAGCAGCTCGTCGACGAGCGTGTCCGGCGCGTGGCCCGCGAGCCGCTCCGCCTCGGCGGCGAGCCGCGCCAGGCCCTCGTCGAGGCCGTCGTGGCGGCGCTCGATCAGCCCGTCGGTGTACAGCAGCAGGGTGTCCCCGGGGCGCAGCCCGATCCGCTGCTCGTGGTAGACGTACGACGCCACGGCCCCGAGCAGGACGTCCTGGGGCGCTTCGAGGAGCCTCGCCCGGCCGTCCCTGAGCAGCAGCATGGGCAGGTGGCCGGCGCTCGACCAGAGCAAGCCGCCGTCCTGGGGGTCGTACAGCGCGCAGACGGCGGTCGCGGTGGTGCCGCCGCCGGTGCGCAGGGTCACGTCGTTGAGCCACTCCATGAGCCGTCGGGGCGAGTGGCCGGTGAAGGCGAGCGCCCGCTGGGCGTTGCGGAGGGCCACCATGCCCGTGACGGAGTCGATGCCGTGTCCGGCGATGTCGCCGACGGCGACGAGGATCTTGCCGCTCGGCAGCGCGAGCACGTCGTACCAGTCGCCGCCGACCCGGTACTCCTCGGCGGCGGGCCGGTACCGGGCGGCCACCACGAGGTTCCCGGGCATCTCCTGGAGCCCGGGCACCTCGGGCACGATCGCCTGCTGGAGCTGGAGCGCCACCTGGTGGCGCAGCTCCGCCTGGTCGTGGAGTGCGGTGAGGTGGTCGAAGGTCGCGGTCAGCGCGGCCTCGGTCCTGCGGCTGTCCGACACGTCCTGGTACACCCCGGCGAAGCCGGTGACGGTCCCCTCGGCGATGAGGGGCTCCGCCGCGACACGCACATGGCGCACGGTCCCGTCGGGGAGCACGATCCGCAGGAAGGTCTGCCCGCCCGTCTGCCGTTCGGTCAGGTTCGTCAGCAGTTCGGCGAGGGCTTCCCGGTCGTCGGGACGGATGCGCTCGCGCAGCTCCGCGAGCGGGACCGGTGCCTCGTCGGGGTCCACGCCGAAGATGGCGTACGCCTCGCCCGACCACACCGTGTCGCCGCCGGTCAGGCTGTCCTGGAAGGGGGCCACGCTCTGCAGCCGGGCGACCGCCCGGGCCGCGGCGAGGCCGGTGTCGCCCACGGTGTGCCACATCAGCAGGGCGCGCGTCCCGCCGGCGGGCAGGACGCGTACGTCGAGGAGGGGCGGGGGTTCTCCCGGCGCGGCGGCCACCGGGAGCCGGGCGGCCCGCTGGGTGCGCCCGGTGCCGAGGGCGCGGCGCGCCATGCGGGTCAGGTCGGCGTGGACGAGGGGGAAGGCGTGGGCGAGGGAGGCTTCGCCCGCGACGGAGGCGCCGCCGAGCGCGGTGGCCGCCTCCTCGTTGAGGTGCCGCACGGCCGGCGCCCCCGGCGGGCTCCGGGTGCCCCGGGCGCCTGGGGCGTCCCGCAGGTCGAGCAGCATCGCCGGTTGTGCGAGGGAGTCGAGTACGTCCACGAGGACGGGGACGGGGCTCGGTGCCGGGTCGGCGGTGTCCAGGACCGTCCCCGCCACCTCCATGAGCCCGGTGAGGGCGCGCCGTACCACCCCGTCGAGGGCCGTGGGCTCCGGCCAGCCGACGAGCGCGAGGCCGACCGTCCGGTCGCGTCGGTGGAGCGGGAGCAGGGCGCGGGCGGCGCGCGCCGTGGGTCCCGGCAGCGGCTCTCCGGCGGGCGGGCCCGTCTCCAGCCAGACCGGTGCGTCCTCGTCGAGGACGGAACGGAAGGGTCCCGGGGCGGCGGGGGGTATCCACTGCCAGGCCGCTGCCTCGGCGGCGCCCACTCCCGCGTGCCCGGCGAGCCGCAGACAGTCCAGGTCGGCGCGTCTCCACAGCCAGAGGCTGTCCGCGCCGAGCGGGGCGAGGCCTTCCTCCAGGAGGGTGCGTGCCGCCTCGCGGACCGTGTCCGCGGTCTCCGCCGCCGCGGCCGCGCGGCGGGCCCGGCGGCGCTCGGCGGGACGCTCCGCGGTGGGACCGTCGCTCCCCGACGGGACGCCCTCCGGGGGAAAGACGGTGTCTCCTGCGGCCGCGTTCACGATGTCGGCGGCGAGGTCCTCGACCGACAGGCCGGTCGCCTGCGCGAGGGCGTCGAGGTACTCGGCCGCTTCGGAGGGGGGCAGCCGCAGCTGCGCGGAGAGCACTCCGGCGGCGAGGTCGAGCAGATGGCGTCGGGCGAGCCGGTCGCGCAGCCATCGGTTCTCGGCGGCGAGCGGGGCGTGTCCGGGATCGGCCCGGGCGCCGTGCGGCGGCCCGGTGGATCGTGGAGAACCTGTCACGACGACCTCCGATCCGCCTCCGCGCGGGCGAACGGAGCGCGCGTTCGAATCCGCTCCGGATTTTACTCGCCGGTTGGACCGCCGGGCCGCTCACGGCCGGGCGGCCTCAGGCGGTATCAGGCCGTCTCAAGCCGTCCCAAGCCGTCCCAGCGGTCTCAGGCCGTCCCAAGCGGTCTCAGGCTGCGCGGGCCTCGATGAACGTCACTCCCGCCTGTCTTCCCCGTCGCTGAGCGGCAGGAGGGCGATGCACTCGGCGTCGATCCGGTCCGCGACCTCCGTCAGTGAGCCGACCAGGGCCTCGACGGTCGCCGGTTCGAGGCCCGAGTCGCGGTCGTCGGCGGAGTCCAGCCAGCGTGACGCGAGCCGCCGCAGGAGCAGGGTCACCTCGTCGGCGGGGAGCAGGAGGGGACCTCCGGGGACATGCACGAGGGACATCGACGCGTTCATGGGATCCGACCTCCGCGGTACGGGACGGGCGTCCGTCAGTGGGTGTGCGTCGTTCCGGGGGCCTTCTGGGAGGCCTCCGCCCGGACGATGACGACCGGACAGGCGGCGTGCACGGCGCACTGCTGGCTGACCGAGCCGAGGAGGAGGCTCGCGAACCCGCCCCGTCCGCGGCTGCCGACGACGAGCAGGTCGGCGCCGGCGGACGCCTCGATGAGCACCTTGGCGGGATTGCCCCGGGCCACGTGCTGCTCCAGCGGTGGGATGTCACCGCTCCGGGAGAGCACCGCGCCGAGCTCCTCGGACACCGCCTTGCGGGCCTGCTCCTCGTCGAAGGCGGCGTCCACGGGCGGCGCGGACCAGCCCGTCGCCCCGGGCACGTCGTACACCCCCACCACGTCCAGGACCGCTCCGGTCTGCTGCGCCTGCCGGGCCGCCCACCGCAGCGCCGCGTACGACGAGGGGGAGCCGTCGACTCCCACGACCACACGGGGGCTGTCGTCGCTGAAGTTCATGATCGTGCCCCTTTTCGCTCACGGTCCCGACCGGGCCCGGGGGGAGCCGGACGGAGCCGGGGCTCCGGCCCCTCCTCCCCCTCCCCTACCCGGCGCCGCGTGCCGTACGCGTGGGTCCCGGATCGCGCGGGTAGTCGCGGGCCGAGAAGAGGTGGACGCTGGTCGAAGGGGGTCGGGCCGACGGAGGAGGGTTCCGATGGACACCGACCGGGCGATCGCGCGGCTGCTGCGCGAGCACGGACGGACCTTCGCCGACGAGGCCGGAATCACCCTGCGGGACGAGCCCGCCCCGCTGTACCAGCTGCTGGTCCTCACGGTCCTCTGCTCGATACGGATCAGGGCCTCGACCGCCACCGCCGCCGCCCGCGAACTGTTCGCCGCCGGGCTGCGGACCCCCCGCGCCATGGCGGACTCCACCTGGCAGGCGCGCGTGGACGCGCTCGGCCGGGCGCACTACGTCCGGTACGACGAGAGCACGGCCACCGCCCTGGGCGAGGGCGCGACGCTGGTCCTCGACCGCTACCACGGCGACCTGCGACGCCTCCGGGAGGAGGCCTCCGGCGATCCGGGGAAGCTCCGCGCGCTGCTGCGGGAGGTGCCCAGGATCGGCCCGGTGGGCGCCGGCATCTTCTGCCGCGAGGCGCAGGCCGTCTGGCCGGAGCTGCGCCCGTACTTCGACGAACGCGCCCTCACGACCGCCGCCGGCCTCGCCCTGCCCCACACCCCCTCGGGCCTCGCCCGCCACGTCCCGCCGAAGGACCTGGCCCGCCTGGCGGCCGCTCTCGTCCGCGCGGGTCTTTCGGGGCCCTCGGCGAACGGGAGCGGGACGGCCCGGCCGGAAAGGACCCCGTCATGACCGCACCTCCCCTCACCCCCACCACACTCGGCCCCCGGAGCGATCTCTCCCAGGTCTTCGAACTCGCCCAGCAACTGCGGGTGGACTCGGTGCGCGCCAGTACGGCGGTGGGGTCCGGGCACCCCACCTCCAGTCTGTCCGCGGCCGATCTGATGGCGGTCCTGATGGCCCGCCACCTCCGCTACGACTGGGAGGCTCCCCAGCACCCGGACGGCGACCACCTGGTCTTCTCGAAGGGGCACGCCTCGCCCCTGCTGTACGCGATGTTCAAGGCCGCCGGGGCGATCGGCGACGACGAGCTGATGACGACGTACCGCCGCGCCGGCCACCGACTCCAGGGCCATCCCACCCCCGAGCTGCCCTGGGTGGACGTGGCCACCGGCTCCCTCGGCCAGGGCATCGGCTACGCCGTCGGGATCGCGCTCGCGGTCCGTGACCTGGAGCGGCGGTCCTGCCGGGTGTGGGTGCTGTGCGGCGACAGCGAGACGGCCGAGGGGTCGGTGTGGGAGGCCCTCGACAAGGCCGGGCACCACCGGCTCGGCAACCTCACCGTCCTGCTCGACGTGAACCGCCTCGGCCAGAGCGGCCCCACGGAGCTGGAGTGGGACACCGAGGCCTACGCCCGCCGCGTCGAGTCCTTCGGCTGCCGGGCGATCGTGGTCGACGGCCACGACCTCGAAGCGATCGACCTGGCGCTCACGACGGCCGCCGACGGACGGGAGCCCACCGTCGTCGTCGCGAGGACCGTCAAGGGCCGTGGCGTGACGGAGGTCGCCGACAAGGAGGGCTGGCACGGCAAGGCGCTGCCCGAGGACCTGGCCGCACGTGCCGTCGCCGAACTCGGCGGCGTACGGGACCTGCGGGTACGCGGCCCCCGGCCGCCCGAACAACAGGGCACGCGGCCCGACGACCGGCATCTCGAGCCGATCGAGCTGCCCCGCTACGAGGTCGGGGACAAGGTCGCCACCCGGGTCGGCTTCGGTGCCGCCCTGGCCGCCCTCGGTGTCCGGCCGGACATCGTCGCCCTGGACGCCGAGGTCGGCAACTCGACCCACGCCGATGAGTTCGGCAAGGCCCATCCGGAGCGGTACTTCCAGACGTACATCGCCGAGCAGCAGATGATCGCGGACGCGGTCGGCATGGCGGTGCGCGGCTTCCGTCCGTACGCCACGACCTTCGCCGCCTTCCTCACGCGCGCGCACGACTTCATCCGGATGGCCGCCGTCTCGCGGATCACGATGGCCCTGTGCGGGACGCACTGCGGGGTCGAGATCGGCGCGGACGGCCCCTCGCAGATGGGCCTGGAGGACCTCGCGATGATGCGCGCGGTCCTCGGCTCCACCGTGCTGTATCCCTCCGACGCCACCTCCGCGGCCGCGCTGACCGCGGCCATGGCCGAGCGCGACGGGATCTCGTACCTGCGCGCCACCCGCGGGGCCTACCCCGTCCTCTACGACAGTGACGAGACGTTCCCCGTCGGCGGGTCGAAGACCCTGCGCCAGAGCCCGGACGACCGGGTCACGCTCGTCGGGGCCGGTGTCACGCTGCACGAGTGCCTGGCGGCCGCGGACGAGCTGGCCGCCGAGGGCGTACGGGCCCGGGTCGTCGATCTGTACTCGGTCAAACCCGTCGACAGGGGCACCCTCGGGCGCGCGGCCCGGGAGACCGGCGCCGTCCTCGTCGTCGAGGACCACCATCCCGAGGGCGGGCTCGGCGAGGCCGTCCTGTCGGCGCTCGCGGCAGACGCCGGGCGGCCCGCCTTCTCCGGTCTCGGCTTCGGTCATCTCGCCGTCACGGAGCTGCCCGGCTCCGGCACCACCGACGAACTCCTCGACGCGTGCGGCATCTCCCGTATCCACATCGCCCGGGCCGCCCGGGCGCTGATCGCGCGGTAGGCGCCCGTCCGTCCCGCCCGCCGGGCCGGTGGTCGGAAAGTCCTTCTTCGGATCATTCCCGTAGGTTGGCCGGGCTCTGCGTGTTATCGCCCCCGCGCGGTCCGCCGTACGCGAGCATGACGGACGCCGAAACCGTCACGAAGCGGAAGAAGGACCCACGTGCCCGGCAGCGACAGCGAGAACCCTGCGATCGCCTCCCCCACCCCCACCGAGACCCGGCCCAAGACCAACATGGACTGGTGGCCGAACCAGCTGGACCTCCAGGTCCTCCATCAGCATTCGCCCCTCTCCGATCCGATGGGCGAGGAGTTCGACTACGCGAAGGAGTTCGCCGGCCTCGACGTCGACGCGCTGAAGCGCGACGTCTTCGCCGTGATGACGGACTCCCAGGAGTGGTGGCCCGCCGACTACGGCCACTACGGGCCCCTGTTCATCCGGATGAGCTGGCACGCCGCGGGGACGTACCGCATCGCGGACGGCCGGGGCGGCGGCGGCCGCGGCGCCCAGCGGTTCGCCCCGCTCAACAGCTGGCCGGACAACGCGAGCCTCGACAAGGCGCGCCGGCTCCTCTGGCCGGTCAAGCAGAAGTACGGGCGGAGGATCTCCTGGGCCGACCTCCTGGTCTTCGCCGGCAACTGCGCCATGGAGTCCATGGGGTTCAAGACCTTCGGGTTCGGCTTCGGACGCCCCGACATCTGGGAGCCCGAGGAGATCTACTGGGGCCCCGAGGACACCTGGCTCGGGGACGAGCGCTACAGCGGCGACCGGCAGCTCACGGGCCCCTTCGGAGCCGTGCAGATGGGCCTCATCTACGTCAATCCGGAGGGCCCCAACGGCAACCCGGATCCGATCGCCGCCGCCCGGGACATCCGGGAGACGTTCGGGCGCATGGCGATGAACGACGAGGAGACCGTCGCGCTCATCGTCGGCGGCCACACCTTCGGCAAGTGTCACGGCGCGGTCGACCCGGAGTACATCGGGCCGGAGCCCGAGGCCGCCCCCATGGAGCAGCAGGCCCTCGGCTGGCGGAACGCGTCCGGCACCGGCAAGGGCGCCGACACGCTCACCAGCGGACTCGAAGGGGCGTGGACCAACGAGCCGACGACGTGGGACAACGGCTACCTCGACAACCTGTTCCGGTACGAGTGGGAGCTGACCACGAGCCCCGCCGGCGCCCACCAGTGGACGCCCAAGGACGCGGCCGCGAAGGACACCGTGCCCGACGCGCACGACCCGTCGAAGCGGCACGCCCCGATGATGCTCACGACGGACCTCTCGCTGCGTCTCGACCCGGTCTACGCGCCGATCGCGAAGCGCTTCCACGAGAACCCGGACCAGCTCGCGGACGCCTTCGCCAGGGCCTGGTACAAGCTGCTGCACCGCGACATGGGCCCCCTCTCGCGCTACCTCGGCCCGTGGATCGCCGAGCCGCAGCTCTGGCAGGATCCCGTCCCCGCGGTCGACCACGCGCTCGTCGGCGAGGCGGACGTCACGGCCCTCAAGGCCCGGATCCTCGACTCGGGGCTCTCCGTCTCCCAGCTGGTCACCACCGCCTGGGCGGCGGCCGCGAGCTTCCGCGGCACCGACAAGCGCGGCGGCGCCAACGGTGCGCGGATCCGGCTCGCCCCGCAGAAGGACTGGGAGGTCAACGACCTGCCCGAGGTGGCGCGGACGGTCGAGACCCTCGACGGGATCCGCGAGGACTTCAACGGCTCGGGCGGCGGGACGAAGATCTCGCTCGCCGACCTGATCGTGCTCGGCGGGTGCGCGGGCGTCGAGCGGGCCGCGAAGAACGCCGGACACGACCTCACGGTCCCGTTCACGCCGGGGCGCACGGACGCCACCCAGGAGCAGACCGACGTCGAGTCCTTCGCGGTGCTCGAACCCCGGGCGGACGGCTTCCGCAACTACCTCAGGGCCGGGGAGAAGCTGTCGCCGGAGACCCTCCTCCTCGACCGCGCCAGCCTGCTGACGCTGACCGCGCCCGAGATGACGGCGCTCGTCGGCGGCATGCGGGTCCTCGGCACCGGGTTCGGGCAGTCGGCGCACGGGGCCTTCACCGACCGGCCGGAGTCGCTCACCAACGACTTCTTCACCGGGCTCCTCGACATGGGCACGGAGTGGAAGGCGTCGACGTCCGACGCGAACGTCTTCGAGGGCCGCGACCGCGCCACGGGCGAGGTGCGGTGGACCGCCACCCCGGTCGACCTCGTCTTCGGCTCGCACTCCCAGCTGCGGGCCCTCGCCGAGGTGTACGCCTCGGCCGACGCCGGAGAGAAGTTCGCGCGGGACTTCGTGGCCGCGTGGGACAAGGTGATGAACCTCGACCGGTTCGACCTGCGCTGAGTACGGCGAGGGGCCGGCCGGCCATGTCGGCCGGCCCCTCGGTCTCCGCAGCCCGGCGGCCGGCCGTCTCGTCCGGCCGGCCCCTCGGTCAGCCTGGTGGTGTCGACACCAGGTGTGGCACACACTGCCGGTGTGCCGCCGAGTGGTGCCAGCGTGGTCACCATGACCCATCCCACCACCCTGATCACCGGCGTCACCCACGGCATGGGGCGCGCGCTCGCCCTCGACCTGGCGCCCCGCGGCGGCACCCTCCTCCTGCACGGCCGGAACGCCGAACGCCTCGATGCCGTGGCCGCCGAGGCACGGGCCGCCGGCCCCGGCACCACGGTCCGTACCTATCTCGCCGACCTCTCCGACCTCGACCAGGTGCGGGCGATGGCCGCCCGGATCCGGGCGGCCGAGCCGTACCTCGACGGCCTGATACACAACGCGGTGGCCGGCGGCGGCTCGCGGCCGCTCGTCCGGGAGCTGAGCGCCCAGGGCCATGAACTCCGCTTCGCGGTCAACCACTTGGCACCGTACGCACTCACCCGCGCCCTGCTGCCGCTGCTCACCGCCTCTGCTCCGGCGCGGGTCGTCAACGTCGCCTCCATCGGGCAGGAGGCCGTCGACTTCGACGATGTGATGATGGAGCGGGAGTACGAGGGCCTGCGGGCCTACTGCCGGAGCAAGCTGGCCCTGATCATGGCGACCTTCGAGCTGGGCGCCGAACTGGAGGGCACCGGCGTCACGGTGAACACCCTCCACCCGGCCCATCTGATGGACACACCGGGCGTCCGCACCTACGGCTTCACCCCCCTCACCACCACCGAGGGGGGCGTCCGCCCGACCGTACGGCTGCTCCTCGACCCGGAACTGGCGACCGTCACGGGGCGCTACTTCGACCGGTTCACCGAGGCGAGGGCCCACGAGCAGGCGTACGACGCCGGGGCGCGCGAGCGTCTCATGAAGCTGACGGACGAACTCGTCGGACAGGGGTGACCGGTAGGGGTGACGGTGGCAACTCCGCTGTCGGCGCCTGGCGGGTCGTCCGCGCGTGGAGAGCTCCACCGTCGATCATGGGAGGCGGTACGTCCCCCTGTGTGAAGGAATATCCGACATGCCGATCCCCCAGGCCGAGCCACAGGCGCCCCCGGCCGACCTCACCACCCCCAAGGCCCGTATCTACGCGATGCTGGACACGGACGGAGACGGAGTCGCCTCGAAGCACGACTACTTCGTCCGCATCGAACGGGCCCAGCGGGCGACCGGACGCGCCGACGACGACCCCCTGGTCATCGCCGCACGGGCCACGGGCGAACGCGCCTGGGCCGCGATGGACGCCAACGGCGACGGCGTGATGACCTATCAGGAGTACATCGCCTGGGTGGACGCGGAGAAGTTCGACAACATCTGCCAGTACGCCCTGGGTGCCTTGTTCGACCTCGCCGACGCCGACCAGGACGGCGCCCTGGACCGGTCGCAGTTCACCCTGCTGCGCGAGGCCCTGGGCAACCGGGCCGACAACGCCGGCTCGGCCTTCGACGCACTGGACGCCGACGGGGACGGACGCGTCGGCCGCGCGGAGTACCTGGCGTCGATCCGCGCGTACGTCACGGGCGACGGATCCCCCATGGGGGACGTCCTGTACTGACCGCCGGTGTCGGTCCCGCGGGCCGACGCGCGAAGCCCCTCGGTGTCCGGGACGCGTTCCCGCCGAGGGGCTTCTCTCGTTCCCGGCCGGACGGCGGGCCGTGCGGCGCCGTCATCACCGAGGCGGGAGACCTGCCCGACGGCGCGCCCCACCACCGGCTGACCTGCCCTCCTCACGGGCGTCGTCGCGCGGGCCTGACGGGTGATGTTCGCGCGGTTCGACGGCGCCTCCGGCGTCGTACCGCGCCACCGGCCAATACTCCGGCCATGAGACCACCCCGTTCCCTGCCCCGGTCGCGCCGCGCCGCGGCCACCGCCCTCGCCGCGCTCCTCGCCCTAGCCGCCCCGGCCACGGCGGCCGCCGGCCCGGCGGGCGACCCCGGTCGCGGCCGCCCCTGCGTCGCCTCCCGGCCGCCCGGCCACGGCCCGGCCCGCGACATCCTGCGGATCGCGGAGCAGGCCAAGGCGGAGATGGGCCTCAAGTCCGTGATCCTGCGGGTCACCGTCGACGGCCGCGAGGTCGTCACCACGGCGCTCGGTGAGTCGATGACAGGGGTACCGGCGACGCCCGCCATGCACTTCCGGAACGGCAACATCGCGATCGCCTACATGGGTACGGCCCTGCTGCGTCTGGTCGACCAGGGCAGGGTCGGGCTCGACGACCCCGTCGCCCGCTGGCTGCCCGGTCTCAAGGACGGCGACCGGATCACCCTGCGCATGCTGGCCGCGTCCACCACCGGTCTCGTCGACTACGTGAAGCTCCCCGCGTTCCAGCGGGCCGTCGTCGCGGACCCCTTCCGCCCGTGGACGGCCGAGGAGCTCGTGCGGCTCTCGACGAGCCAGAAGCGGTGGTACGAGCCGGGCACCAACTGGAGCTACTCGCACGCCAACTTCGTCCTGCTCGGCGCCGCCCTGGAGAAGATCACCGGCACCCGGCTCGACGTCCTGCTCCAGCGGCAGGTCCTGGGCCCGCTCGGACTGCGCGAGACCCGCAACGGCTTCACCCCCGACATCCCGGAACCCGCCCTGCACGCCTTCACCTCGGACCGGGGGACGTACGAGGAGTCCAGCTTCTGGAACCCCTCGTGGACCACCGCCCCCGGCGCGGTCGAGACCACCGACATCTGCGACCTGGCGCGCTCGGCCGCCGGCATCGGCTCGGGCCGGCTGCTCTCCCGGGCCTCCTACCGGGAGTTGCTGAACCCGGGGACCGTCGGTCTCGGCCACGCCACCCACAAGTGCCCGGCGACGATCTGCATCGCGCAGACCGAGGCCACCCACTACGGTCTCGGCCTGCTCGTGCTCGGCGACTGGGTGTCCCAGCACCCGCTGTTCTTCGGCTACTCGGCGTCCCAGGCGTATCTGCCGTCGGAGCGGCTGTCCATCGCGGTCTCGACCACGAACGACCCCGACGCCGCGGCCGGCCACACGGCGCACGTGATCACCCAGCGCATCGCCGCCGCGCTGGCCCCGGCGCACCCGATCCCCGACTTCGGCTGACCGGCGTCGCGGACGGTTCGTCTCACACCGCCGCCGAGTCCCCGTCCGGCGCGTGCTCGACGGCCGTGGCCCCGGCCGCGGCGGCCTCGGCGGCGGTGTAGGAGGAGGCGAAGGTGAAGGCGCGCGGGGAGGGTCCGTGCGCCCGGAGGTCCGCCAGTCGCTCCACGGCCTCGTGGACGGTCGGGATGTGCCCGGCGGGAACCCACCAGAGCACGAGGTGCGCCTCGACGTGCCGGTGGAACCAGTCACGTCGCCTGCGCATGACCTCCAGGTGCCCGCTGCGGTAGGCGAAGTCCCACAGGGCCTCCTGGCTCTCCCACAGGGACAGGTTGACGATGACGTCGTCGCCCAGCGGTCGCAGCCCGGTCGCGTCGCCCTCCCCGTCCTCCACGAGCCGCCACACGAAGCCGGGCGTCCCGTCGGCGGCGGCGTTGACCGGGTCGAGCATCTCGACGAACGGCGCCACGCGCGGGTCGTCGAGGGGGTACCGGAGCGTGGCGACGTTGAGCTGGGCGAGGTGGGCGGGGTGCGTGGATGCGGTCATGGCCTCATCCCAGCACGAGCCCGTTTTCTATGTCAATCATCATTGTTTTTAGAAGCTTCGACCACCACGCAGCACTCCCCCGGCCGCGGATCCATGCGCGCGCGTACGGGCCCCTCCGCGCCCAGCAGGCCTTCGAGCAGGGCGAGGTTCATGCCGCAGACGAGCGGCGGAAAGCTCTCGGCGACGGCATGGAAGGGGCAGTTGCGCATCCGAACGGCATCACCGTCGAGGAACGGCTCGTAGCCGCGCGCCGCCAGCGCCGCCGTGGCCTCGTCGAGGCCGCCGCAGGGTCCCGCCGCACCACGCAGGGCCTCACCCCGGCGGCGCGCGGCCGCGCAGAGACCGGCATCGAGCCCGGCCTGCTCGGCGGCCTCGGCGAGCAGCTCGGCGGCGGTGCGGTAGTCGCGGGCGGGCAGCGACACCGAGCGCTCACCCGGCGCCCGCGTGTACACCTTGGCGGGACGGCCCGCCCCCGGCCCCGAGCGCCCCGAAAGCCGGCGGCTGCCGCTCTCCAGGAGCCCGGCCCCGGTCAGCTTGTCCAGATGGTGCGCGGCGAGCGTGCGCGCCACCCCGACCGCCTCGGCGGCTTCGTTGCGGCCGACTTCTCGACCCTGTGCCACCACGTACTCGTACAGGCGGCGCCGTACAGGATCCTGCAGCACCGCGATCGCGTCGATGTCCTCCACGAGGCCATTCTAGGAACAACACGGATTGGCGATAGAAAAGCCTGCTGCTACGTTCGGACGTCCGACGACCGGGAGCGTGTGGTGACGGAGACGAAGAAGCCGGGGCCGGACGCGCGGCCGCGACTGCGGAGGCAGCCGCAGCAGGCGCGCAGCAGGGCCAGGGTCGAGGCGATCCTCGGCGCGGCCGACCGGATCCTCTCCCGGGAGGGGTACGAGGCGCTGACGATGCGGCGGATCGCTGAGGGCGCGGGCGTGCCGGTCGGCAGCATCTACCAGTTCTATCCCGACAAGGGCGCCGTGGTGGACGCGCTCGGCCGGCGATACCTGGAGGGGTTCGCGTCCGCCATCGACGAGCTCGTCGAGCGGGCCGTCGAGGGCGAACTGACCGACCTGGTCGGCACGATGGTCGACGTCTACAGCGAGCTGTTCCGGTCCCAGCCGGGCGGCATGGCGCTGTGGGCCGGGCGGCACCTCAGTCCCGAGCTCGCCCGGGCCGACGAGGCGAGCAACGCGCTCATCGCGGAGGGCCTGCGGCGCATCGTGGAGCACCTGACGGGCGCTCCCGGCGGCGAGCGGGCGAGGCGGGCGACACGGATGGTGGTGTGGGCGGCCAACGCCGTGCTGCACGAGGTGTTCAAGGGCGAGGGCGAGCCGGACCTGGAGACCGTGGACGAGCTCAAGCGGATGCTGAACGGCTACTGGGAGGACCTGCGCGGCCGGCTGGCCGCGGAGGAGGGGTGATTCCGGCCGGTCCGATCCATAGAACGTGAACAAGTGTTCATGTTACGGTGCGGCCCACCTCGGACGGCAAGCCGGCAGAAGGCAGACACCCGTGACCTCCAGCCCCACCGACCCCACCCGACTCCCCGCCCTCCCGGCCGACTTCGCCTGGGGCGCCTCGACCGCCGCGTACCAGATCGAGGGCGCGGCCGAGGAGGACGGCAAGGGGCCGTCGATCTGGGACACCTTCGTGCGGCGCCCCGGCGCCGTCCGCGACGGCCACACCGGTGACGTCGCCTGCGACCACTACCACCGAGTCGACGAGGACGTCGCGCTGATGCGACGGCTCGGACTCGACGCGTACCGGTTCTCGATCTCCTGGCCGCGCATCCTGCCGACCGGTGCGGGCAAGGTCGAGCCGCGCGGCCTCGACTTCTACGACCGGCTGGTCGACGCACTGCTCGACGCCGGGATCGAGCCGACGCCCACCCTCTTCCACTGGGACCTGCCGCAGGCCCTGGAGGACGAGGGCGGCTGGCTGAACCGCGCGACCGCGCACCGCTTCGCCGCGTACGCGGCGGTGGTGGCGGACCGGCTCGGTGACCGGGTCAAGCGGTGGATCACCCTGAACGAGCCCTTCGTGCACATGTCCTTCGGCTACGGCTTCGGCGTCCATGCCCCGGGCCGCGCCCTGCTCCTCGACGCGCTGCCCGTCGCGCACCACCAGCTGCTCGGCCACGGCCTCGCGACCGCGGCGCTGCGGGCCGCCGTCCCGGACGCGCGGGTACTGATCGCCAACAACTGCACGCCCGTACGGCTGCGCGCGGACGCCCGGTCGGACGGGGACGCGGCGGCGGCCGCGGCGTACGACATCCTGCACAACCGTCTCTTCAACGATCCCGTCCTGCTGGGCCGCCACCCCGATCTCTCGGCGTACGGCATGCCAGACCCGAGCTGGGGAGGGGTGGTGCGCGAGGGCGATCTCGCGACCGTCTCCGCACCGCTGGACGGCCTCGGCATCAACTACTACAACCCGACCTGGGTGACCGCGCCGGCCGATCCCGCCGCGGAGCTCCCCTTCGACCTGACCGAGCCTCAGGAGGCGTACCGGCGCACCGCGTTCGGCTGGCCGGTGGTCCCCGACGGGCTCACGGAGCTGCTCACCGGCCTCAAGGACCGCTACGGCGAGGCCCTCCCGCCGGTGTGGATCACCGAGAGCGGCTGCGCGCAGCCGGCCGGGCGGCACGACCAGGAACGCGTCGACTACCTCGCCGGACACATCACGGCGGTCGCGGACGCCGTGGCCCGAGGGGTGGACGTGCGCGGCTACTTCACCTGGTCGCTGCTCGACAACTTCGAATGGGCCGAGGGCTACCACCAGCGTTTCGGTCTCGTCGAGGTCGACTTCGCCACGGGACTCCGCACACCCCGGGCGAGCTTCGACTGGTACCGCGACCTGATCGCCTCCCATCGCGACGCCGGCCCTTCCCGCCGGGACGCCGGCGCCTCCCCTCACGCGACCGGCACCTCCCCCCGGTCCTGAGCGGCGAAGCCACCATGGCCCACGCTCCGGAAGAGGCCGCCGAGGACGCCGTCGCCGTCCTCGCCGAGCCCACCGTCCCGGTCACGGCCGGCTGGACGGCGAGCCTCTCGCTCTCCACCCTCGCCGTCTTCATGGCCTTCATGACGCCGATTCAGATCCTGCTGCCGCTCCAGCTGGAGCAGATCGACCCGCACGACAAGAACACCGCGCTGTCGCTCGTCACCGGCCTCGGCGCGCTCGTCGCGGTCCTGGCCAACCCGATCGCCGGCGCGTGGTCGGACCGGACCACCAGCCGGTTCGGCCGGCGCCGGCCCTGGATCCTCGGCGGCGCCCTCGCCGGGGCTGCGGGCCTCGCGGTCACCGCCTCCCAGCACACGGTGGCGGGAGTCGCCGTCGGCTGGTGCCTCGCGCAGGCGGGCCTCAACGCGATGCTGGCCGGGGTCACCACCCCGATCGCCGACCGTGTGCCGCTGACCCAGCGCGCGGTGGTCTCCGGCTGGACGGGCCTCATGCAGTCGGTCGGCCTGGTCCTGGGCGCGCTGATCACCGCCCTCCTCATCACCGGTGTCCGCTCCGGCTACCTCACGCTCGCCGTACTCACCGTCGTGCTGGCCCTGCCGTTCGTCCTGCGCCACGCCGAGCCGGCCCTGCCGCGGACGCTGCGCCCCGCCGTCGACGCCCGTGCACTCGCCCGCTCGTTCTGGGTGAGCCCCCGGAAGCACCCCGACTTCGGCTGGGCTTGGCTCACCCGGTTCCTGATCAACCTCGGGAACGCCCTGGGCACCCTCTACCTGTTCTACTTCCTCGCCGACGCGGTCCACTACGGCGACCCCGGCACCGGCGTGCTGATCCTGACGGTGATCTACACCCTCTGCGCGGCGCTCACGGCCATCCCGGTGGGGGTGCTGTCCGACCGGGCCGGACGCCGCAAGGGCTTCGTCGCCGTCTGCTCGCTGGTCATGGCCGCCGCCGCGCTGCTGCTCGCCCTGGTGCACACCTGGCCCTCCGCGCTCGCCGCCGCGGCCGTGCTCGGCGCGGGCTACGGCATCTACCTCGCCGTCGACCAGGCGCTGGTCACCCAGGTCCTGCCCGAGGCCGCCGACCGCGCGAAGGATCTCGGCGTCATCAACATCGCGAACTCGGGACCGCAGGTCCTCGCCCCCGCGCTGGCCTCACCGGTCATCGCCCACCTCGGCGGCTACACCGGGCTGTACGCCACGGCGGCCCTGGTCATCCTGGCCGGCGGCCTTCTCGTCCGCCGCATCAGGGGCGTGGCCTGACACCCACCCAGGCGCACGGCCCCCCGTCCCACTCTCTGAAATTCTGCATTCAGAGTCTTGCCCCCTGTTGGTCTCTATGCGAGATTCGGCGCACCGCAGTGCGGGTACACGGCTGCGGTCCGTCCGGATACACAGGAATCGCTGCGGGAGAGGTCTCCAACATGCCGGTCCAGCACGCCCCCGGGGAACGACTCGCGATGGAGAGGCGCACCATCGAGGTCATTCCCGACGCCGAGCGGCACGGCACGCCGCGCAGCCAGTTCACGCTGTGGTTCGGCGCCAACATGCAGATCACCGCGATCGTCGACGGCGCACTGTCCGTCGTCTTCGGCGCGGACGCGCTGTGGGCGATACCCGCGCTCCTCATCGGCAACGTGCTCGGCGGCATCGTGATGGCGCTGCACTCCGCGCAGGGCCCGCGGCTCGGCGTACCTCAGATGATCTCCAGCCGCGCGCAGTTCGGCGTCCACGGAGCGGTCCTGCCGCTGCTGCTCGTGATCCTCATGTACCTCGGCTTCGCCGCGACCGGCAGCGTGCTGGCGGGCCAGGCGGTCGCCGAGCTCCTCCACACCGACAACACGCAGGTGGGCATCCTCGTCTTCGGCGTCCTGACCGCCGTGGTCGCCGTCACCGGCTACCGGCTGATCCACGCCGCCGGCCGCGTCGCGACCGTCGTCGGCGTGCTGGGCCTCGGCTATCTCCTCGTACGGGTGTTCACCCAGTACGACGTCGGCGCGCACGTCGGGCTCAAGGGCTTCGAGGCGGCGACCTTCCTGCTCGCCGTGGGTCTGGGCGCCGGGTGGCAGCTGACCTTCGGCCCCTACGTCGCCGACTATTCGCGCTACCTGCCGCGCGACACCAGCACGCGCGCGACGTTCTGGTCGACGTTCGCCGGTTCCGTCATCGGCTCCCAGTGGGCCATGACGCTCGGCGCGCTCACCGCGGCCGTCGCGGGCAAGACCTTCCTCACCGACCAGGTGGGCTTCCTCGGCGAGCTGGCCGGCCCCGCGGCGCTCGCCTTCCTCATCTACCTGGTGATCGTGGTCGGCAAGCTGACCGTCAACTGCCTCAACGCGTACGGCGGCTTCATGTCGATCCTGACGACCGTCACGGCCTTCGACGGCCGCTCGCGGATCTCGGCGGCCGCCCGCGCCGCCTACATCGTCGGCTTCACGGCGGTGTCGGTCGGCATCGCGCTCGCCGCCAGCGCCGACTTCCTGAACAACTTCAAGAACTTCGTGCTCCTGATCCTGATGGTGTTCACCCCGTGGAGCGCGATCAACCTGGCCGACTACTACCTGGTCTCCCGCGAACGGGTCGACATCCCCGCCCTGTACGACCCGGAGGGCCGCTACGGGCGCTGGAACGTCACCGCGCTGACCTGTTACGTCGTGGGCGTCGCCGTCCAGATCCCGTTCCTGGCCACCAAGCTGTACACCGGCGCGATCACCGAGAAGCTCGGCGGCGCCGACATCTCGTGGATCGTCGGCCTGGTCGTCACCGGGGCCGTGTACTGGCTGTGGGTGCGGCGCACGGCCGACCCGCCGGCCGAGACCGTCCACCCGGCCACGACCGAGGACGGCGACCGCACGACGGCACCCGTCGGCTGACCCGTACGCACCTCACGAACCGTCCTGCACCCCGCCGTCGTGGTTTCGCCGCCGAACGGAAGCCTGCTGAGCACGGGTCAGCGGGTGATCGGCCCCGAGTACGCGCTTGAGGTGATCGAGGAAGCGGACGCCGGCGGTCGCCGCCCCGGAACGGTCGCCGGACGCTTCCCGCCAGTCGATGAGGTGTCTCCAGACGGTGAGGCTCTGCGGATGGCTCTCGCCCATCACGCGCAGGGTGGGCCCGAGGAGCTCGGCCAGGAGGGCGGCGGCGGCCTTGGCGTCGCCGCACCTTCCACTCCACACGGCGAGGTCCAGAACGGCCGTGAGTGTGTCGGGATGCTCGGCGCCCAGATGGCGCCGGGCCGCGGCGGCCAGACGGTCGAAGTGCTCGCGGGCTGCCGCGACCTGCCGGTTCTCGCCGAGGCTGTGGCCCGAGCGGTAGAGCACCGTGTGCACCTCGGGCCAGTGCAGGGCGTGTTCGGCATGGTCCTTCAGGACGTCCGTGTTGGACCGCAGCGCCTGGGCCAGGTCCGCGTCGCGTTCATGGTCGGGCCATCCGTCGGCAAGGGCGTCGGCCGCCGTCCGGGCGAGCCGTCGCTGCCGGTCGGGCTCCAGCGGTTCGCGGACCGCCCGCTGAATGAGCTGGTGAACGCGCACGGTTCGGTGCAGGACTCGGGGCGTGTGGTCGACCAGGCTCAGCTGGTGGAGGTTCCACAGCGCGCAGGTGACGTCCTGGAGGTCGATCTCCGCCTCGCGGTCCCGGTTGATGAAATCGAGGGCGGCCCACCCGTCGAGAATCATCGCGGGGATGCCGTTGGGGTCGAGCATCGCGGCGACTTCGAGGAGGGGACGTGCGACCCCTTGCGGGCTGAGCCGGTCCGCCAGGTCGACGGACAGGGACCAGGCGGCGGCCACCGTGTGCCGCTGGCCGTCGGGAAGACCGCTGATGTCCGCGAGCACGTCGTGCAGGACGAGTCTGCGGTCGGCCAGGCGCTGACGGTAGGCCGCGCAGTCCAGATGCTTGTTGACCATGTACGGCACGGCTTGGGCGAGAGCGAGCGGGAGGTGCCCGAAGTCCTCCGCCAGCGCGAGGATCTCCTCGGTGCTGTCGGCCCGTCGGTGGACGGCGAGCTTGCTGACCAGGTAGTCGTGGGACTCCTCGGGCGTGAAGAGACCGACCTCGATGCGGGCGCGTCCTTGTGCCAGAAAGGCGGCGTCACGGTTGCGCGTCGTCACCAGGGTGCGTCCGCCGGGGCCCTGCGGTGGCCAGAGATCGTGAAGGTCCGCCGGCTGGGTGACATCGTCCAGTACCACCAGCCAGCGCTTGCCGTGGTCCTGGCCGAGCCAGCGGAGGAAGGCCTCGGCGGCCCGCCGCGAGTCCTGACGGTCGGTGCCGAGCACGCTCACGGCTGCCTGCGCGTAGGCCTCGGTGATCGCCTCGGGGCCGGCGGCGTTCACCCAGACCAGCAGGTCGAGGTCTCCTTCGTGCCACAGCCGGCGGACATGACGGGCCGCCACCTGCGTCTTGCCCACGCCACCGCCGCCGACGAGGACGTGGCACCGCTCCCTGCCCTCTGGGCCTTCCCGAGCGGCAGACGCCAGGTCCAGGGCATGGATCGCGTCGCGCTCCTTGAAGCAGTCCGCCTCGGGAGGGAGCACCCCGACCTGCTGCGGCCAGGACACGGAGGGGCGGCTCGGCGGGTTCTGCAGCTGGAGGAATCCGATGTGCTGAGCGGCGATGCTGCCGTTCTGCGCGTGGACAGCCTGCTCCGCGATGTCGTTCGGGCGTACGGAGGTGCCGGGGACCGTCAGCCCTCGTCCGGGCCCGGCTGTGAAGGGGACCCCAGGACGACGTCTCCCATCCGGAGCGCGGCGACCGACCCACGGTCGGCCCGGACATCCACGTCTCCGCCGACGGACAGCCCGGCCCGATCGGCCGTCACCACGGGGCCCACCGGCCCGTGGGCCGCGAGCAGCGAGCGAAGCTCGGTGGCCGCCTGGGCGCGATCCGCTCCGTCCACGCTCTCGAAGAGCGCTTCGAAGCGCGCCTGCCACAGTCCTTCCTCGCGCGCACGGTCGACCTCGTGGCCCGCCTCCAGCGCCGCGGCACTGCGGTCGAGACGCTCGATCTCGGCCTGTTCCCGCTCCGGCCGGCCCCGGCCGAACCATCGGGCCACCGCGTTCCTGAAGCCGCCCCACGCATCCGTGCCGGCTGCCTGCACCACGGCGGCACCGCCTGTCTCGGCCAGTGCCGTCACGACCTCTTCCAGCATTCCCCCGCCCGGTGTCCGCTCAGCGATCCGATGTCCGGACCGTAGCGCACGAACAGCTCGCCGGGGCCGACTCGGCACAACCCGCGCGACGCCGCGCGCCGACGCGGCTCAGCTCTGCAGGGCGCGGGCCCTCTGGTACTCGGCGCGTGCGAGCAGCGAGAAGATGATCGTGGCGCAGAGTGCGACGCCGACGATCACCCACTCCAGGGCTCCGCTGTGCTGGTCGGGGTCGACCTCGAAGACCCTTTCGATCCAGTCGGGCCAGACCACGGTCAGGAGGAACAACAGTCCGCTGAGGGAGGCCGCGATCGCCTCGATCCAGCCCCGCAGGCGTACGTTGCGCGTCATCGTGCTCACCTTCACCATCGCCGGACCGTCAGAACCATCGCCGGACCGTCAGACCGAGGACAGGTCGATCCGGAACATGCCCCGGCCGTGGGTCACACAGACGAGGGTCTCGTCCATCCAGAACAGATCGTCGACCGAGCAGTTGGTCGGGCCCTCGTTCGTCGGTGACCAGGTCGTCCCGGAGTCCTCGCTCGCGAACAGGCCGACCTCGCAGCCGCAGTACAGGAACGCCGGTCGGCGCGGATGCACGGCGAGCGCCCGTACCGGAGCGGCGGGGAGCGTGGGAGAGAGGTCGGTCCAGCGGGCGCCGCCGTCCTTCGTCACCCACAGGTTGCCGGGCTCGAACCCGCCGAAGGCGACGTACGCGGTCTTCACGTCCGTCGGATGGGCGGTGATGCTCGTGCAGTACCGCCGCGGCCGCAGCGGGTCCGGGCCGATCACTCCGACGCGGTCCCAGGCCGGCGCCGCGGCCGTGCCGTCGGTGGTGCGGAAGAGCATGCCGTTGCGGTGGCCCACCCACACCACGTCGGAGTCCGCCGGAGCCACCGCGAGCGCGCTGATCGGCGACCCCGCGCTGGGCTTGATCGACTGCCATCTGGGACCCGAGGTCGGTGTGTTCGGCGCCTTCGCGTCGTTCGTCCGCCACAGCGAGAGACCGCCGGCGAGCAGCCGCTGCGGGTTGCCCGGGTCCATGACGAACGGCGCGATGAAGAGGGCCTTCTGGTTCTTGGCGTCGGGGATCAGGAACGGCACCGGCTTCCAGTCCCAGTCGGGGATCGCCGGGTTCCAGAACTGGCCGCTGATGTAGCGGTCCGGATCCTCGGTGGCGCCGCCGTCGTCGTTGCGGTGGATGTTGAGGTAGACGTACTCGCCGTAGAGGACGTCGGGGTCGGTCGGGTCGCAGGCGCACCAGCCGCCGTCACCGCCCTGGAACTCCCTCCATCCCTCGGTCCCGGTCGCGGGGTCGAAGACGAGCGTGCCGTTGTCCTGCGCGCCGCCGATGATCTTCCCGCTGGTGGTGTTGCCGGCGCCGCCGAAGAACTGCGTGACGCCGTAGTTGTTGTCCAGCTCGGTCCAGCCGTCCACGAACGGCGCCTCCGGCTCCGTCCCCACCACCGCGAGGTCGGCCGCCTGGAACACCCCGCCGTCGTTGCCGAAGAACACGGTCCTGTTGTGCACCCCGTCGTAGGAGGGGTGCGCGACGACGGCGTGGTGATCGGCGTGCGCCGAACCCGGTTCCCACCAGGTGCTGATCTCGGCCAGGTGGTCGCCGCCGTCCGTACTGCGCCACAGATCGACGCCGCCGGTGACGAGCAGGTCCGCGTCCGTCGGGTCCCCGGCCCAGATCGTGTTGCTGTACCAGCCCTGGTCGGCCAGGTAGTCGGCCACCTCCCCGCTCGGGGCCTCGGTCTTCCTGATCCGGTAGGTCCTGCCGCCGTCGGTGGACCGCCAGATGCGGCCGGTCCGCGCCTGCACCGAGGCGTACACGACCTTCGGGTCCTTCACCGCGTAGGCGAGTTCGACCCGGCCCGACCACGGGCCGTGTGTCGCGGCCTGCCAGGTGAGCCCGCCGTCGGCGCTGGACCAGGCCTCCCCCGCGTCGAGCGCGCCGGCGACCGCCCTGTCGTCGTCGCCCGGGTCGAACACGACCTGGCCGAGCGGGATGCCCAGGACCCGCGTCCAGGTCGCCCGTGCCGGGTCGGAGCTGCGGAACAGTCCGGTGTCGGTGGCCGCGAGGACCACGGCACCCGTCGAGGAGACCGCGATCCGGGTCACGGCCCGGAAGTCCTCGGTCTGCGTCGCCGGCAGGGGCGACCAGGTCGTGGCGTCGACGGTGCGGAAGATGCCGTTGCCGCGGAGGGCGTCGACGTTCGAGAAGCCCTCGCCGGTGCCCACGTAGATCGTCGACGGGTCCGAGGGGTCCATCGCCATGCACGCGCACGCGAGGTTGCCGAGGAAGTCGTCCACGGGCGCCCACTTCGCTCCGCCGTTGCGGGTGATCCACACGCCGCCGCCGGCGCTCGCGGCCCACATCCTGTTCGGGTGGCCCGGGTCGATCACGAGGGCGCGGGTCCGCCCGCCGATGTTTCCGGGGCCGAGCCACTCCCACCGCGTGAGCGTCATCCCCGCGGTCGGCGCCGGCCGGGCCGCACGCGCGCCGCGGTGACGGCCGGTCGGGACGCCGGCCGTCTGGGGAGCCGGGGGTGTGCTGCGTACCAGCGAGCGCATCCGGGCGCGTGCCGTCCCCTGGGCGTGCGCCGGCACCGTCCCGTCGTCGCCGCTCTCCTGTGCGTACCGGAACAGCAGCCGTGCGTGGGGCAGGTCGGGGTAGTCGAGGCGGCGCAGTGCCCGGCGCACCGCCGTGACGGGGAGGCCGTCCAGTGTCTCGTTCGTGGCACCCCGGCTCCTGCGCAGCAGTCGCACCTGCTCGACGGTGATGTCCTTGGCCTGGGCGAGCTGTTCGTCCGAGATGGTCATGATGCACCTCTGGGTGCGAGACGTTTCCGTTCGGCGTGGTCACGGGCGGAGTCTGCGGGGACGGCTCTCCGCCGTCTCGTCGAGCACCACCTCCCAGACGGCCGTGGCGGTGCGCGCGTCCACCGCCCGCAGGACGACGGCGTCCTCGCCGCGGGAGCCGGGGCGCACGGTGAGTTCCACCCGGAGCCCGCCGACCTGCCCGTGGTCGAGGACGTCGGCGGCGAGGGGCGGGTGCGGCGGCTCCGGGACCTCCGCGTCCGCCTCGGGGCCGGCCTCTCCGGCGGCCTCCGCGTCCGTGCCGGCCTCTCTGTCGGCCTCCACGTCCGCCCCGGTGCCTGCGCCTCTGCCGGCCTCCGCGTCCGCCCCGGTCGCCGCCCAGGTCAGCGGCTCCACCGACGGAGTCGCCACGCCGACGCGCAGGGCGCCGTGCGCCTCGCGGGGCTGACTCCCCGCCACTTTCGGACCCGGTGGCGCGCCGCCCCGGTACAGAGCCCGGGCGGTCCACCGGATCACCAGCGGATCCTGGTCCCCGCCCGTGGTCACGGTGAACTCGGGCGAGTCCTGCAGGGTCGGGTGAGCCCACGGCGGCAGCGCGAGGGTCGGCGACGTCCACCGTGCCGTTCCCGCACCCACGTCGAAGAGTTCGACGTCGAGAACGGGATCGAGAACGGGCGAGGAACCCGCGGGCGAGGAACCCAGGCGCAGCGCCACCACGTTCCCGCCCACGATCGCGCAGGGACGCAACTCGCGTCCATGACGCCACAACACCGCGCCGGTTCCCAGGTCCAGCGCGATGAGTGTGCCCTGGCGGTCGTGTACGACGGCCCGTCCGGCGGACGCGTCGGCCACGCCGCGTGGGATTCTGGGCATCCGGCCCCCGATCACCGACTCCGGGCGTGGTGGGACAGTTGCTGCAGACACGCCCCGGTCGCGAGGCGGAGCTCATTCACTATTTTCTCCGGCTGCCAGGTGGGCGGCAACCGGGAGGTCACCGGAGTTCGGTGAGGGCCCGGTCGAGGGTGTCGACGAAGAAGTCGGCGGCCGCGCGGTCGATGCACAGCGGCGGTTTGATCTTGAGGACGTTCAGGTGGTCCCCGGTCGGCTGGACGATGACGCCCAGGTCCAGCATGCGGTCGCAGAGCTCCGCGGTCTCCTCGGGGGCGGGTTCGAGGGTGATGCGGTCGCGGACGAGCTCGACGCCGAGGTAGAGACCGGCTCCGTGCACGGCGCCGAGGACGGCGTGGCGGTCCATGAGCTCGCCGAGGCGGGCCTTGAGGTGTCCTCCGACGCGTACCGCGTTGCCCTGGAGGTCCTCGTCCCGGAGCGTGTCGAGGACGGTGAGTCCGGCGGTGCTGGACACCGGGCTGCCGCCGGTGGAGGAGAAGAAGTAGCCCTGGTCGCGGTACCGCTCGGCCACGGCCCGTGAGGTGATCACGGCTCCGAGCGGATGGCCGTTGCCCATCGCCTTGGCCACGGTGACGATGTCGGGTGTCACGCCCTGCTGCTCGAACCCCCAGAACCAGGAGCCGAGGCGGCCGTATCCCACCTGGATCTCGTCCGCGATGGTCAGTCCGCCGTGGCGCCGCACCGCCTCGTAGACCTGGGCGAGATAGCGGTCGGGCAGCGCGACGGCGCCGGCGTTGCCGTAGAAGGACTCGCTGATGAACGCGCCCGGTGCCCGTCCCGCCGCCGCGAGGTCCTCGACGGCACGGACGGCCTCGGTCGCGTAGGCCGTCGCCTCCTCGCCGCGGTGGGTTCCCCGGTAGGGGTTGGGCGAGTCCACGGTGTGGACCCAATCCGGGCGGCTGGCCAGGGCGTTGGGGTTGTCGGCGATCGAGGTGGACACGGCGTCCGAGGCGTACGTCCAGCCGTGGTACGCCTCGCGCAGGGCGACGACGTCGTGGCGGCCGGTGGCTCCGATGGCCAGGCGGATGGCCAGGTCGACCGCCTCGGAGCCCGAGTTGACGAGGAACACCGTGTCGAGCGGCTCGGGCAGCAGGGCCGCGAGCCGTTCGGAGAACTCCACGACCGCCGCGTAGTGGAAGCGGGAGTTGGTGTTCAGGCGGCGCAACTGCCGTGCCACGGCCTGCTCGACGCGCGGGTGAGCATGGCCCAGCGGGGTCACGTTGTTGACCATGTCGAGGTAGGCGCGGCCGTCGGTGGACAGCATGTGGTGGCGCCAACCGCGTTCGATCCTGGGCGGGTTGCCGTAGTAGTGCCCCTGCACGGTGGCGAAGGAGGCGTCGCGCCGGGCGAGCAGGTCACCGTGCGACGGGGTGTCGACCACCGGCGCGCCGATGAGGGCCGCGGGGTCGGCGGTGAGCGCCAGCCAGCCCGCGGCGTACTCGGGCCGGACCAGGGCGGGGACCTCGGGACCGTACCGGTGCCGGAGGGTCACGTGCAGGCGGGTGCCGGAGGGCAGCGCGGCCAGCCGGTCGCCGGCGCGCAGCGCGGTACCGGCGGGCGGGTACGGGGCGTCGGCGCCGTTCCATGACAGGTCGAGGAGCTGGGAACCGCACGCGAGGGCGGCCCGGCCGGGCGACGCGTGCACGAGCTCGCCGTCGTACGGGGCGTGGAGCTCCGAGGGCTTGCCGAGCCAGAGGTCGATGCCCGTGGGCACGGTCGCGGGTGAGGTGGCGGACAGGACGGCGGAGGCACTCAGGCGCGGCCGGCCGTACGCGGTGGTGACGGCGTCGGCGCCCCGGTCGAGCAGCTCGGCCGCGAGGCTGTCCTCGGTGCCGGGGTCCAGCCAGCCGCCGTGGTCCATGGTGTCGGACTCGGCGGAGAGGTCGAGCGGCGTCGTGCCGGATCCGGCGAGGTCCGCCACGAGCGGCCGGACGACGGGAAGGGAGGGGGCGGGCCGGCGGGGCAGTCCGAGCGCGTCGCCGATCAGGCCGGTCATCACGGCGGAGGGCACCGCGGTGGCCTGCTCGAAGATCCGCCATTCCCGGTCGAGGGCGGCGTTCACATAGGCGTTGTCCCGGTCGACGGCGGCCTGCTGGCGGCCGCTGACGACGAGGGTGGCGGCGCGCAGCACGGTGAGCGGCCAGAGCGCCGCCGCTTCCTCGGCGGACAGGGGGCGGAGGGCGTGGAAGGCCCGGACGGCGGGGAGGATGTGGTGGGGTTCGGCGCCGCCGTGGTGGAGTACGGACGACAGGGTCACCGCGAGCTCGTTGACGGCCCAACTGTGCGTCAGGTCACCGAAGTCGATGATCCCGTCGGGGAGGGGAAGCGGGCTGTCGGGCGAGCGGACGAGATTGTCGTCGGTGAGGTCCAGGTGGACGGCCTGGCGGGGCAGTCCGTCGCCGACCTCGTGTACGGCGGCCCAGGCTTCGGCCATGGCGGCCTCGACGGCGGCGCGGTGTCCGGGTTCCGGCACGTGACGGAGCAGCAGGTCCACGACCCGGTCCGCGTGCCGGATGTCCCACTGGAGGACGCGGTCGAGTCCGGGGTGCCGGAAGTCGCGGAGCGTGGTGCTCACGCGGCCGGCCACGGCTCCCATGGCCGAGACCGTACGGGGCGAGAGGTGGCGGGGTCCGGAGAGGGCCCCGCCGGGCAGGTAGCGCAGCAGTCGCGCGGTGAGGGGTCCGTCGGCGGTGTCGACCGTGGCGACCTGCCGCGCGCCGCCGTGGTCACGCAGGACGGTGGCCACGCGCAGGGCGGGGTTCGCGTCGGCGATGAGGTCGGCGGCGAGGTCCTGGGCCTCGATCTCGGTCGTACTGAACGCCGGATTGGCGACCTTGAGCACGGCGACGGGCGCCGCTCCGGATCCGCGGAGGAGGAAGTTGGTGTCCTGCTGGCTGCCCAGCGACTCGGCGCGCACGTCCAGCCCGAAGGCCTCGGCGGCGATGCGCCGGGCGTCGCCCTCGGTCACCCGTGGGGCCGGCAGTGCCTCGCGGGCGAAGAAGTCGACGCCGGATGACTGGTGGGAGGGCATGGCTGATCTGGTCCTTGTCGGGTGGGTGCGGCGGCCGGGCGACGTGCGGGGCGACGGGGTCCGTCAGCCGACGTCCCAGAGGAACCGGTGGGTGTGGATCCCGAAGTAGGGGAAGCTCTCGACGGCCGTGACGCCCTCGACGGGACGCACCACGTCGTTGACGAAGTCGAGGAGCTCGGACGGGCGACGGCAGACGACCTCGACGAACATGTCGAAGGTGCCGGAGGTGAGCACGGTGTAGACGACCTCCTGGTGGCGCGAGAGCTCGTCGGCCACCGCCCGCGGATCGCCGTCGACGCGGACCCCGAGGAGTGCCATCGCCTGCCGGCCCATGGCCACCGGGTCGGTGACCCCCACGACCTGGACCACCTTGCCGTCGATCAGCCGCTGCAACCGCTGCCGGGCCGCCGACGGCGACAGGCCCACCTTGGGCCCCAGCTCGGCGTAGGGGATACGCCCGTCGGTCTGGAGCTCCTGAAGGATGGCCCGGTCGATGTCGTCCATGGCTGCTCGCTCAAACTCGCCCATGGATCGACGGTACAACCATTTCACTCCCGGGAACAGCCCTCGACGATCGATTCGAGCGTCACGACGACGGAATCGAGCGCCATCAGGTCGCCGTCGCCAGCACTCAGGTCGCCGTCGCCGGCACGGGATGCGGGGCGTCGTCCTCGTGGGCCAGCCGCCACGGCGTCCCGCCCAGGAGGATCGTCCGGGCCCTGCTCCCGTCCTCGGCGGGGACCAGCCGCGCACTGACCCAGGTGCCCTGCTCGGGCACCGGCAGCCCCAGGTCCCGGGCCAGCTCGGCATGTACGGGCTGATGGCCCAGGACGAGCACGCCCTTTCGACCTGGCGGCTGGGGGCGGGGAACAGGAGCGCCGCCCGAGGCCTTCCGTCAGGCCGAGGTGCTTCTGCGGAACCAGCCGCTGAAGGGCTGCGCCCCGGCACCGCGCGCCCCCGCACCGTGCGTGCCCGCGTCGGGGTCTCGCCGCGTCGCCCTCGCCAGGGCCCGTTCCGCTTCGGCCCGCCAGGTCGCCGCGTTCGCGCGGGGCGGCGGCAGGAAGGGGCCCCGTGCCGGTGCGTCGGCGGCCGCTCCGAAGAAGTCGCCGCCCTTGCGCTTCACGTCGTCCGTACCCCAGGAGCGGCCGGAGCCGCCCGCGGGGACCCTCTGCAGGTGCGGGATGTGCTTGGCGCAGTGGATGTACGCCTCCTCGACCGTGATCACCACCCATACGAGGACCCGCCGGCCGGGCACCGGGTCCACCGCGAGCGTGCTGTGGGCACGGCGCATGTCCTCGTCGGAGGCGATCGCGGCCCGGCCGTTGACGTGGAGTCCGATGCGGTCGCGCAGGAAGTCCACCATGAGGACGCCGACGTGCGGATTCTCCTCGATGTTGCCCAGGCTGGCGTGGATGCCGTTGCCCCGGTACTCGGGGTAGGCGAGCGTCACGTCGTCCAGGACGTGCAGGAAACCGGGCGGGCCGGCACGGAAGGTGTTGTCGCACTCGCCGTGCCGGTCGGCGGTGGCGAGGAAGAACATCTCCTGCCGGGCCGCGAACTCCCGCATCCGTGGGTTGAGTCGGTCGAGGACCTGCTCGGCGTAGAAGCGGTCGGCACGCTCCACGGTGCCCATGCGCTGCTGGACCTGGTGTTCACCGTCGCTGCCCGGGCGGGTGGTCCGCAGGGGCGCCGTCTGTTCGAAAGTGCTCACGTCGTCGCCCCGACCAGTCCCTCGATGGAGTCGTGCCGTATGCGACGCGGAGGGACACCCATGCCGAGCAGGGTGTCGACGCCGCGTCGGATCATGCCGGGCGGGCCGGACAGGTACACGTCGTGGGTCTGCCACGAGCCGTACTCGCGCACCGCCTCCGGGAGTCCGCCCGACAGGCCGACGGGCCCGTCGTCGACGACCGGCCGGACCGAGAGCCAGGAGTGCGACTGCTGCAGCCGCAGCATCGTGTCGAAGTCGTACAGGTCGTCGTTGCGACGGGCGCCGTAGAACACGTCCACGGAGCGGTGCCGGCCGTGCTGCACCACGTCCTCCACCAGGGCCTTGATGGGCGCGATCCCGGTACCGCCGCCGAGGCAGAGCAGCCCGCTGTCGGTGGTGTGGTCGACCGTCATGGAGCCGGTGGGGGCACCGAGTCGGAGGACGTCTCCGGGACGGGCGCGGTGGACGAGGGCGTTGGAGACCCAGCCCGCCGGCACGGCCTTGACGTGGAAGGAGAGCAGACCGTCGGAGCGCGGGGCCGAGGCGAAGGAGTAGTGCCGCCACACGCGGGGCCACCAGGGGGTCTCCAGGGCGGTGTACTGCCCGGCGAGGAAGGGGTACGGCTGGTCGGGCCGGACCGTGACGACCGCGACGTCCTTCGTACGCATCTCGTGGGCGACCACCTCCGCCTGCCACCAGGCGGGCGCGCGCAGCTCGTCCGCGGTCGCCGCGTCGATCATGATCTGGGAGATGGTCGTGTAGGCCCCGACCCACGCGGCTTCGGTCCTGGGCCCCCAGGTCGACGGCGCGTAACGGGCCAGGGCACCGATCAGAGCCTCGCCGACGGCCGGATAGTGCTCGGGCCGGGTCCCGTACTTGCGGTGGCCCCGGCCGAGCTGCGTCAGGTACGCGGTCAGGGTGACGGGGTCGTCCGCGTGGGTGGCGGCGGTGAGGAGCGCGGTGAAGAGCCGGTCGCGCTGGGTGTCCATCGCCGCGGGGAAGAGCGCCCGCAGGGCGGGGTGGCGGAGGAAGAGAAGCGCGTAGAAGTACGAGGTGACGGTGTCGGCGATCGGCTCGATCTCGGCCATCGTCCGGCGCAGCAGCGCAGCGTCGGAGGTGTCCGCGTCCACGCCGGCCGACTCCCGGTGGACCCGCTGCGGCGGCACGGAGCGGGACGCGGTCTCGTGACCGTTCGGGGGTACGGAGCGGGGGCCGGCCGCGTGGCCGTTCGGGGGTACGGAGCGGGGGCCGGGCTCGTGGCCGTTCGGGGGTACGGAGCGGGGGCCGGCCGCGTGGCCGTTCGGGGGTACGGAGCGGGATCCGGGCTCGGGGCCGTACGTCGGTACGGAGCGGGGGCCGGGCGCGTGGCCGTTCGGGGGTGCGGGTGTCGAGGTCGCCCCGCCCGGGCTTCGCGTGAACCAACCTCCGTCGTCCACGCCCCCGTCGGCCCGGTCGCCGGCGGCCGAAGCGGTGGCCGGAACTTCCATCGGTCTGCCTCGCCTCGAACGTCTGCGGTCGGTCTTTCGCCCTCCTCATTCACCCGGTCAGGCGAACGCGGCAGACCATACCCCTGTCGTTCGAACACACCACAGACCCAGCACCCAGCCTGACAAATCTACGTTTCTGCTGGTCAGACCGTGGTTACTGGCGAGTCGGCCCGATGCGGCAGACCCTCCCACCCGCTCCCGCGCGCGATTCGCCGACGGAAGACTCACGTACTTCCCCGAGCTCCTCCACATTTACGGGGCGGGCCTTCACGCATGCCGCCCCCTGTGATGGCGGGCGCGGGCCGGCGGCGCGACGGAGAGGGACCGGAAGGGGGCCGTCCGGCCCTCCCCGCACCCATGAGGTGAAGCGGAGACTGGATGCGGACACTGATGAGGTGGCTCCGACGAGCGTCAGGGAGCACGACATGCCTGCTTCGCACTACACGGTCAGTGACGTCATGACCCACACCGCCATCGCGGTCGGCCGTGACGCGCGCTACAAGGAGATCGTCGCGCTCATGGACGAGTGGAAGGTGAGCGCCCTCCCCGTCCTCGAAGGGGAGGGACGTGTCGTCGGAGTCGTGTCGGAGGCGGATCTTCTGCCGAAGGAGGAGTTCCGGCTCGATGAGCCGCGCCCCGACGAACGCGACGAGGCGGCCAAGGCCGGAGCCCTGCGGGCCGGGGAACTGATGTCGAGCCCGGCCGTGACCGTCCACCCGGACGCCACCCTCGCCGAGGCGGCGCGGATCATGGCCAAGCGCAGGGTGAAGCGCCTGCCCGTGGTCAACGGCCTCGGGATGCTGGAGGGGGTCGTCAGCCGGAGCGACCTGCTCAAGGTGTTCCTCCGTACGGATGGCGAGATCGAGGAGGAGATCCGCCGTTCCGTCCTCGACGAGTCGGCTGTCCCGGCAGAGCTGGAGGTCTCCGTACGGGAGGGCGTGGCCACGCTTCGCGGTGCGCTCGCCGACCGTTCGCTGGTGCCGCTGCTGGCCCGCGCCGTGCGGGCGGTCGAGGGTGTCGTCGACGTTCGGATGCGTCTCGGCGCCCATGAAGACGCCGCATGACGGACAATCCCTGTGGGGGCGGGTACGAGCCCACCGACCGCAGGGATCGCCATGTCCGATCTGCCGACAGCCGCCCCGCGCACGCGGGTCTTCCTCGTCGACGACCACGAGGTCGTACGCCGGGGCCTCCGTGACCTGATCGACGACGAGCCGGACCTGGAAGTGGTCGGGGAGGCGTCGACGGTGGAGCAGGCCCTGGCGCGGGGGCCGGCGCTGCGGGCGGACGTCGCGGTCCTCGATGTGAGGCTGCCCGACGGCGACGGGATCTCCCTGTGCCGGGAGCTCCGCTCCCGGCTGCCCGAGCTGACCTGTCTGATGCTGACGTCGTTCGACGACGAGGACGCCCTGCTCGACGCGATCATGGCGGGCGCGGCCGGGTATGTGCTCAAGCAGATCAAGGGGTCCGACCTCGTGTCGGCGGTACGGACCGTGGCCACGGGGCAGTCGATGCTGGACCCCGCCACCACCGCCCGGCTGATGCGCTCGCTGCGGGACCCCGAGCCGGCGAAGCCGCCCGAGGACGAACGGCTCGCGGTGCTGTCCGAGCGGGAGCGGTCCGTGCTCGACCTCATCGGCGAGGGGCTCACCAACCGGCAGATCGCCAAGCGGCTCTATCTGTCGGAGAAGACCGTGAAGAACCACATCTCACGGCTGCTCGGCAAGCTCGGCGTGGAACGCCGCGTGCAGGCCGCCGTCATCGCCGCTCAGGCACACGAGCACGACGCCGAGGAGAGGTAAGGGCTCTCACTCCCGCTCGTCCGGGAGCGGGATCCGCCACTCCAGGACCGTGCCGCCGCGCGGTTCCCCTCGCGCGTGGACCGAGAGGGTGCCGCCCAGCCGCTCGGCCCTTTCGGAGAGGTTCCGCAGTCCGCTGCGGGGGCCTTCCTGCCCGATGCCGGCACCGTCGTCGCTCACCGTCACCGCCAGGACGCCGTCATCGGCGACGACCGACACCTCCGCCCTGTGGGCGCGCGCGTGGCGGGCCACGTTGGTGAGTGCCTCACCGATGACCGCGATCACCTGCTCGGCCGCGTCGGGGGGCACGTCCGTGTCGAGGAGACCCTCCATGCGCAGGGCCGGCGCGAATCCGAGTGTGGTCGCGGCCTCGTCGACCGCTTTGACCACACGGTTTCGGAGCTTCGGGGCTTCGGAGAGCTCATGTTCCCGGAGGCCGAAGATGGTCGACCTGATGATCTTGATGGTGGCGTCCAGGTCGTCGATGGCCCGGCTCAGACGGTCCTTGGCCTCCGGGTGCTCGACGAACCGGCGGGCGCTCTGCAGCGTCATGCCGGTGGCGAACAGGCGTTGGATCGCGAGGTCGTGGAGGTCACGGGCGATCCGGTCGCGGTCTTCCAGGAGGATCACCTGCTCGGCGTCCCGGCGGCGGTCGGCCAGTTCGAGCGCCAGGGCCGCGTGCCCCGCGAATCCGGGGAGAGCCGTGATCTCCAGGCCGCTGAACCGGGGCCGCCCGTGCCTCCGGGCGAGGATCAGCACCCCGCTCAGTCGCTCCTTGGTGCCGACCGTGACGGCCACCGCCGGCCCGAAACCCTTCCACCGTTCGGGCTGCACCCTGATGCGGGGCTCGTTCTCGACGTCGGCGACCGTGAACAGGCCCTCCTGCGCGAGGGCGGCCTCGGCCAGGGTTCCTTCGCTGGTCGGCAGGACGACGCCCCGGTGCGCTTCGGCCCCCTCACCGCTGGCGAGCGAGCCCTTCAGTTCGCCGCCGGCGCCCACCAGGTAGAACACCCCCATGTCGGCGGCCGCGATGTCCACGGCCTGCTCCAGCATCCCGTCGAGCACCTCGGTCTCCTCCGCGCCGGACAGGAGCGCGTTGGTCAGGTCGGAGCTCGCGGCGAGCCACCGCTGCCGGAGGCGGCCCTCCTCGTAGAGGCGGGCGTTCTCGATGGCGACGCCGGCCGCGACGGCCAGCGTCGTCACGACCGCCTCGTCCTCGGCGTCGAAGTCGGCCCCTCCCCGCTTCTCCGTGAGATAGAGGTTGCCGAACACCTCGTCGCGGACGCGGATCGGGACGCCCAGGAACGAGTGCATCGGCGGATGGTGGGGCGGGAAACCGTACGACGCGGGGTGCTCGGACAGCTCCGGGATGCGCAGCGGGGCGGGGTTGCGGATGAGCTCGCCCAGAATGCCGTGCCCGGACGGCAGCGCCCCGATCTGCCGCCGTACGTCGTCGTCGATGCCGATGGGCAGGAACTGCGAGAGCTTCCGGCCCTCACCGATGACGCCCAGGGCTCCGTACTCGGCGTCCACCAGACTCACGGCCGCCTCCACGATGCCGCGCAGCACCTGGGGGAGGTCGAGCTCGCGGCCCACCGACATGACGGCTTCCAGCAGCCCGTTGAGCCGGTCCCTGGTGCCCCGCACCTCGTCGATGCGTGCCTGGAGCTCGTCGAGCAGCTCGTCGAGTCGCAGCCGCGGCAGCCTGCCGTCCTCCGGCACCGGCTCCTCGTTTTCCATCACCACCTCCGGGCGCGCCGCACGCGCGCTCCTCGCTTGACGGGCACATCTTCACGGTAGTTTCCGTGGCCCCAAGGCTCCAGCCGGACGCGTCCCACGGGAGGCGGCGCGGACACCGTGACCAGCGGGCCGGCCGGGCACGGCCCGGCTGCGGAGACGGGGCGGCGCGGTCACGGTTCGCTCACCTCGCGGGGACGGTGACCACGGGGCAGTGGGCACGGTGCAGCAGCCCGTGGACGACGGAACCGACACGCATCCCGGTGTATCCGCCCCGGCCCCGGCGGCCGACGACCACGGCCAGGGCGTGCTCGGCGGCGTTCGCGAGCGTCTCGACGGGAGAACCGGTCTCGACCTCGTGGGTGAGCCGGACGTCGGGGTACTTCTCCGCCCAGCCCACGGTGGTCTCGTAGAGCAGACGGCGCTCGGCGTGGAACAGCGTGTCGCCGCCGTGCGTGGAGAAGACGGGCGGCTGCCAGGCGGCGACGGCGATCACGGCACAGCGCCGGAGGTCCGCTTCCTCGAAGGCCCAGGCCAGGGCTGCTCGATGAGGACTCGCTGCCGTCGACGCCGACCACGAGGTGGGGCGTCTCCTGCGTGACGTGCTCCGCGTCGCCCACGACGACCACCGGGCAGCGCGCCTTCGCGGTGACCGGGACGACCAGGGAACCGGCGCTCAGGAACTCCTCGGTACGGCTGAGGTGCCGAGAGCCCAGCACCATGAGGCCGGCCTCGCGTGACAGACCGCCCAGGACTCCTGAAGGGAACCCGTCGAGGAGGGAGGAGGTGGCCTTGACGGCCGGCTGCCGCTCGTGCGCCCAGGCGAGTGCCGTACGCAGAGCTTCCGTGCCGGCCTGCCGCTGTGCCGCGTGCCGAGGGGTGTCGCCGCCGTGTGGGGTGTCGTGCCGCGGTGGTACCGCGACCACCAGGCGCAGTTCCATGCCGCGCAGGTGAGCCTCGTCGACGGCCCGGGCAAGGGCGAGGTGCCAGTTCCTGACCGGTTCCACTCCGAAGACGACGGCACGGCGATCCCTGGTGCGTGTCATGGCGTGCTCCCGTGTCCGGGCCCTTGCCGGGGAAGGAGCTCCACGGGGCAGTGGGCGTGCTGGAGGAGGCTGAGCGTGATCCGTCCGATGGTGGGTCCGAGGTAGCCGGGCGACCGTCGGCCTCCGGCGACGACGAGGTCGGCGTCGTGCGTCGCGTCGACGAGAGCTCCGGCCACGCTGTGGCTCTTCTGGCCGTCGGCCTCCACGGTGAGTTCGGGAAACTCCTCCCGGACCCGGTCCAGGACCGAGAACAGCGGGCGTACGTGATCGCGGGCGGCCTCCTCGCCGCGGTCGCGCACCACAGCCCGTGAGCCGGCGGACAGCCCCACCCTCCAGATGTGCAGCAGCCGCAGCGGAACCTTGCGCAGCGCGGCCTCGCGGGCCGCCGCACGGGCACAGCCCGCGTCGGCCTCGTCCCGCACCGCTGCCAGGACGACACCTGCCTCGGCGGCCTCGGTGTCCCCACGCACCACGACGACAGGTGTGGTCGCGGCAGCCGCGACCTCAAGACCGACCGATCCGAGCAGCAGGGAGGAGAAGCCTCCAAGACCCCGGTGGCCGACGACGATCGTGCCGGTCAGGGCGGCGGCTCGCCGCAGCCGCTCGGGGGCCGGACCCTCGGTGAGTTCCTCGACGACCGTGAGCCCGGGGTGGAGCGCCGTGATCTCCTGGGCGGTCCGGTCGAGCAGTTCCCGCCCTGCCAGGCGGCTCCTGGTGATCTCCTCCCGGGACAGGAACGGCGCGTCCGTGTCCGCCGCATGGACGAGGCAGAGCGTGCCGCCCCGCAGGGCCGCCTCCGCTGCCGCCCACATCGCCGCCTTCCGCGCGGAGGGTGATCCGTCGACGCCGACCACGACCCTGCCGAGGCCGGGACGGGCTGTGATGCCGTCCATGACTCCTCCTCCCCACGATCCGGGAGACTCCTTCCACCGTGGCAGCCGATCCCGGACGGCCGGAGGGCCGCTGGGGCCAATGACGGGACCAAAGGTCCCCACCGGTCGGTCGAGGAGGCAGGCGGACCGGGGGTGACGAGCCCGTTCGGTCCTGACGGTGGACCATTCGGCCCCTCCCCGGCCCCGAGCGTGCGGTGGAGGGTGGGTGACACGGGACAGCGCACCCTCCGAACCCTCGCCCTCGAAGAGGAGGCGCGACGATGAAGCACATGAAGGTCGGCGGCCTGATGACCGACGACGTGGTCTCCGCCGTCCCTGCGACGCCGTTCAGACAGGTGGCGAAGTTGCTCGCCGAGCACGACATCAGCGGTGTCCCCGTGGTGGACGAGGACGACCACGTCGTCGGCGTCGTGTCCGGGAGCGACCTCCTGGCCCGCCACGAGCTGACCGTGCGGGACCTGATGACCGCGCCCGCCGTCACGGTGCACGCCGAGGAGACGGTGGCGGACGCGGCGCGGCTGATGGTGCGCCGTGGAGTCGAACGCCTTCCGGTCGTCGACGAGGAGGAACGGCTGGTGGGCATCGTGACCCGCCGTGACCTGCTCTGCGTCTACCTCCGCCCGGACGCGGAGGTACGGCAGCGCATCCGTGAGGACGTCCTCACGGATGCCCTGGACCTGCCCTGGGACGCGGTGGACGTGCACGTCCTCGACGGCGTGGTGACGCTGGAGGGCCGCGTCCGGCGGCGGAGTCAGGCTCGGATGCTCCTCGGACTCGCCGAGCGCGTGGACGGCGTCGTCGCCGTCGTGGACCGGCTGTCCTTCCACGAGGACGACGCTCCACGGCTCGCATCCTCCACCCGGACTCCGCACGACATCGCTTGGTGACTCACCACAGACAGGACGAACCGTGTCTACCACCGCTCTGACCCGACCGCTCGTGACGTCGCTGATCGAAGACGCCGTCACGGCTCCCTCGATGCACAACGCGCAGCCGTGGAGTTTCGTCGCCAGGACGGAAGCCGGCGTCATCGAGCTGCACGGCGATCCGCTGCGCGGCATGCCGCACGAAGACCCCGACCACCGCGCCCTCCACCTCGGCTGCGGCGCCGCACTGTTCGGTCTGCGGGTCTCCGCCGCGCACCGGGACCTGCATCCGGTGGTGCGGCTGCTGCCGTCCCCGGACGATCCCTGGCACCTGGCCGACCTGCGGTTCGACGGTTCCGAGGACGCCGACAGTGATCTGGGCTCGCTGCACGGCGCCCTGGCGCGGCGGCACACCAGCCGCTTCCCCTTCACCGAGGAAGTGATCCCCTCCGAGGTGATCGACGGCCTCCGGGCCGCGGCTCTGCTGGAGGGCTGCCGGCTGGTCGTACCGGGGGAATGGCACACCGACACCGTCATGGACCTCGTCCATGCCTCCGAACTGTTCGAAGCGGCGGACGAGGCCGTACGCGCGGAGATCGCCGCCTGGATGCGCACGGGCGCGGTCGGTGAAGGCCCCGGCACCGAAGGCATCCCCGCGTACGCCTTCGGCCCACGGCAGTACGACGTGACCTCCCCGGTCAGGGACTTCGGCGCTCCGCGACAGATGCCCGGCCGTGGGTCGGCGCGCTTCGAGAAGAGGCCTCAGATCGCCCTGCTCGGCACGGTCGAGGACACCCCGGAGGACTGGCTGAAGGCCGGCCAGGCGCTGCAGCGCGTCCTGCTGCAGGCCACCCTCGACGGCCTTGCCACCTCGCTCATGTCCCAGCCGCTGGAATGGCCCGAACTCCGTTCCGACGCCCGCGATCCCGGCTCGACGATCGGCTTCGTCCACATGGTGATCCGCCTGGGTTACGGCCCCCTGGGCCGAGCCACACCGCGCCGGCCCGTCTCCGAGGTGCTCGCCTTCGGCTGAGCAACTCTTCACAGACGGAACCAACGCTCCTGGCCGGGTTCGACGGTGAACCGCCGGTCGCCGGGGAGTACGACGGCGAGCGGGCCCTCGGGCGAGGCGGGGACCCGAACGGCGAGCCGCCCGGGGAGCATCCGCAGGCGCACCCCTCGATGACGGCCGCAGCACACGGTGAAGGTGAACCGCGGGATCTCCGCCAGTGCCACCGGAGCCACCCGAAGCCCTTCCGGCCCCGTCTCCAGGCCGGTGATCCCCCGCTCGACGAGGTCGATCGTGCCGGCCATCGCACCGAGATGGATCCCCTCCCCGGTCGTGCCCCCTTGGACATCGGCCACGTCGGCGAGCAGGGCCTCCTCGCAGTACCGCCAGGCGTCGGCGCCCATCTGCCGGGCCAGCACCCACCCGTGGACGAGGCTGCTGAGGGTGGAGCCGTGGCTGGTGCGCCGCAGGTAGTACGAGACGGTCGCACGCCAGATCTCGTCGTCCAGCGCGTATCCGAGCCGGCCGAACAGGCCGTACAGCTCCCCGGGCCGGAAGAGGTGGCCGAGCATGAGGGTGTCGGCCTGCTTCGACGCCTGGTAGCGGTTGACCGTGTCGCCCTCGGCCTCCAGGATCCGGTCGAGTCTGCGGATGTCGCCGTAACGGACCCGGTACGCCTCCCAGTCGAGTTCCGCCAGGTCTCCGTATCCCTCGAACTGGCTCACCACGCCCTGGTGGAACGGCACGTACAGGCATCGGGAGACGTCCTCCCAGCGAGTGAGTTCGTCTTCGTCCACCGACAGTCGCTCCGAGAGCTCCGCGCGTCGGGCCTGGGACAGTTCGCCGAGCAGGTCGAGGCCGCGGGCGAGAACCCAGGCGGCGGTCGCGTTGGTGTAGGCGTTGTCGTCGATGCCCGGGACCGTCGCGTCGGGATAGGCGTCGTGGTACTCGTCCGGTCCCACGATCCCGCGGATACGGTAGCGCTCCAGGGCCGGGTCGAAGGCGGCGGCCCCGGCCCAGTAGCGGGCGATCTCCAGGAGGATCTCCGCACCGGCGGAGTGCAGGAAGCCGCGGTCGCCGGTGGCCTGCGCGTACCGGTGGCGGCCGGGTCGGCCGTCTCCCGTACGGGCAGCTCGGGACGGGTGACCGTGCGCACGGCCATGGCGACCCTGATGCCCGGGTCGGCCGTGCGGCAGGAGATCCATGCGACGCCGCCGGGCTCGAACCCGGTCCGGTGGTCCGTGAGATGACGCCCGTCGAGGTTCCGGTAGCGCTCGACTCCGGCGTTGGTGACGGTGCCGTCGAGGACGGACCGCACCTCGACGGCGCCGCTCCAGCCATAGGCACGGAAGAGGGTGCACTGAGCCGCGAGCCCGGCGTCCCCCATGTGCACGACACGGATGTGGCTGACACGGAGGCACCGCCCGCGGGCGTCCTCGAAGAACAGTCGTCGCGTGAGGACCCCCGCGCGGAGGTCGAGGTGGACGTCGTAGTGGCGCAGTTCCCCGGCGTCGGGAGTGAGCCAGTCGCCCGGCGGGCCGTCGTCCGGGAGGCAGCGGTAGCGCAGCAGCGTCCAGTTCGGAAGGTTGACGAGATCCTCGTTCTCGACCCGCTGCCCCGCGACGGTCGAGGTGAGCCGGTCGTAGCAGCCGGCCAGATACGTGCCCGGGTAATACGCGCCCCCGGCGGTGCACTCGGGAGCGGAGCCCCGAGTGGCGAACCGGCCGTTGCCCAGGGTGCAGAGCGCTTCGACCAGCGGCTCGCGTTCCGGGTCGTACCGGTCGTATCTCCACTCCCAGTCGCCGGTCATCCGGGCCGCCGCGCCGTCGTAACGGGATCTTCCGTCGACGAATCGGCGGTACTCGGCGTCGGCGTCGAAGGGCGGCTGTCCCGCGCCCGGAACGGCTGTCAGGCAGGCGTCGAGCGCGGTCTTCCAGGCCGCCGCGTGGAGGCCGGCCGAATCGAGGAGCACACCGTCGGTGTCCAGGACGAGGGCGCGGAGCGGACGGGATCCGGGCCGTCGGCCGTTCGTGGGGGCGCTCGGTTCGGGATGCGCGTCGGAGCCGGCCATCGGCGCGGCCTACGTCCCGCCGAGCACGACTTTGAGGGCGCTCGTCTCCGACGCGCGTCCGAAGACGTCGTACGCCTCTTCCATCTGCCCCAGCCCGAAGCGGTGGGTGACGAGGGACGAGGACGGGAGCCGTCCGGCGGCCATCATGCGGAGCAGCAGGGGTGTGGACGAGGTGTCCACGAGGCCGGTGGTGATCGTGACGTCCTTGATCCACAGGTCTTCGAGGTGGAGTACCGCCGGCTTGCCGTGGACGCCGATGTTGGCGACCCGGCCTCCGGGGCGGACCATCCGCGTGCACGTCTCGAACGCCTCCGGGACGCCGACGGCCTCCATCACGACATCGGCACCGAGGCCGTCGGTCAGGTCCGCGACGAGCTGTTCCGGCTTCTCGGTTGCGTTCACGGTGGCGTCCGCGCCGAGGGCTCGGGCGGCGGCGAGCCGTGACTCCGCCAGGTCGACGGCGATGACACGGCCGGGACTGTAGAACCCGGCGGTGGCGATGGCGGCGAGACCGATGGGTCCCGCGCCCACGACCACGACCGTGTCGGCGGGGCGCACGGCCCCGTTCAGCACCCCGACCTCGTAGGAGGTGGGGAAGATGTCGGCGAGCAGGACGGCGTCGGCGCTGTCGATCGAGTCCGGCAGGGGATGGACGGACAGGTCGGCGAAGGGCACGCGGACGTATTCGGCCTGGGTGCCGTCGATGGTGTGACCGAGGATCCAGCCGCCCCCGCCGCGGCACTGTCCGTAGCGGCTCTCACGGCAGAAGCGGCACCTGCCGCAGGCGGAGATGCAGGAGATCAGGACACGATCGCCGGGCCGTACGGTACGGACATCGCCCCCGGTCTCGACCACCGTGCCGACCGCCTCGTGTCCGAGGACCCGGCCGGACTCCACCTCCGGCACGTCGCCCTTCAGGATGTGCAGGTCCGTGCCGCAGATGGTGACGGCGTCGACCCGCACGATCGCGTCGGCCGGGTCCTCGATGCCCGGGTCGGGTACGTCCTGCCAGGCGGTCAGGCCCGGCCCCTGGAAGACGAGTGCCTTCATGGCGCCCACCCACTTCCTGTCGCGCGTCGCGGCGGTGGTCCTCTTCCACCAGGTTCCGCGCGATTCTCCGACCGCGGCATGGGCCGGTCGGACCCCCGATGGGCCCGTACGGACTCTCCGGGCGGGCCCGGTCCGGGTGCGAGAGTGAAGACCGGTACACCTTCCGAAGGAGGGGCCATGTCCGAGGCAGCCCCGAACCCCGCTCCCGCCGCTCCGCGCCCGGCTCTGCTCAGCTTCCTGGGCGGGGTGGGGACGGTCACCGGGAGCAGGTTCCTGGTGGAGAGCGACCATGCGCGGATCCTCCTCGACTGCGGTCTCTTCCAGGGTTTCGCGGCCCTGCGGCGCCGCAACTGGGAGCGGTTCGCCCGCGACGCCGCGGACGTCGACGCCGTGGTCGTCACCCATGCGCATCTGGACCACTGCGGCTACCTGCCCCGCCTGGTCCGGCAGGGCTTCCGGGGACCGATCCTCACCAGCGCCCCCACGGCCCGGCTCGCCGGGATCGTGCTGCGCGACAGTGCGCGCCTGCAGATGGAGGCGGCCCGTCATGCCAACGAGCACGGCTGGTCGAAGCACCGCCCGGCCAAGCCCCTGTACGACGACTCCGACGTCGAGAAGACGCTGTCGTTCCTCGACCCGGTCCCCGTCGGCGCCGACGTGGAGATCATGACCGGAACCGGGCTCAGCCTCCACCACTGCGGGCACATCCTCGGCTCCGCGTGGGCCCACCTGACCCTGGAGGACGGCCACACCCTGGCCGTCTCCGGAGACCTCGGGCGGCCCGGGCACCCGCTGCTGCTGCCGCCGGAGCCCTTCTCGGGCGCCGACGTCCTGCTCATGGAGTCCACGTACGGCGACCGCCGGCACGACCCGGAGTCCGCCCGCTCGGAGTTCTCCTCCGTCATCAGCCGCACCCTCTCCCGCGACGGCACCGTCGTCGTCCCGGCTTTCGCGATCGACCGTACCGAGGTGGTCCTGCACGAGCTGACGCGGCTGCGCGACGAAGGCGTCCTGCCCCGGTCGGTCCCCGTGTACGTGGACAGTCCCATGGCCCTGGCCGCGCTGGACGTCTACCGTGACGCGGTGCGCGAGCGCTCGGCCGAGCTGAGGCCGGAGATCCTGGCCCGGGGCGGGGCCGCGCTGAGCCCCGAGCCCTTCCTCGCCGCCAGGACGGTCCAGGAGTCCATCGACATCAACAGCGCGCACGGCCCCGCCGTCATCGTCTCCTCGGCCGGCATGGCCACCGGCGGCCGCGTCCTGCACCACCTGCGCCGGCTGCTCCCGGACCCGCGCAACGCGGTCGTCATCGTCGGCTTCGCCGCCGCCGGCACCCGGGCGCGGGACCTGGTCGACGGAGCCCGGACGCTGAAGATGTTCGGCGAGTACGTGCCCGTACGGGCCGAGGTCGCCGATGTCCCCCACTTCTCGGCCCACGCCGACGCCGGACAGATCGTCGACTGGCTGCGTGACGCCCCTCCCCCGCACACCACCTACCTCGTCCACGGCGAACCGGCCGCGTCCGCCGCCCTGCGCGACCGCATCGACCACGAGCTGGGCTGGACGGCCGTCGTCCCCCGCTCGGGCGAGGCCGTCCTGGTCCGCTGAGGAGAGAGTCATGAGCACCCAGCCGTTCACCGTCGCCGACGTGATGACCAGGAAGGTCGTCGCCGTCCTGCGCGACGCGGAGTTCAAGGAGATCGTCACCGCGATGGAGCGGTGGAAGGTGACCGCCGTGCCCGTGGTCGAGGGCGAGGGACGCGTCGTCGGCGTGGTGTCCGAGGCGGATCTGCTCCTCAAGGAGGAGTTCCACGACCACCGCGTCGGCCTCGTCGAGCAGATGCGACGCCTCGACGCCACGGCCAAGGCCGGCTCTCGCCGTGCCGGGGACCTGATGACCTCGCCGGCCGTCACGGTCCGTCCCGAGGCGTCCCTGCCCCAGGCGGCCCGGATCATGGCGGCCCACCGTGTCAAGCGGCTCCCGGTCGTGGACACGAGCGGGACCCTCCAGGGCATCGTCAGCCGGGCCGACCTCCTCAAGGTCTTCCTCCGCCCGGACGAGGATCTGGCCGCCGAGGTGCGCAGCGAAGTCATCGAGCACCTGTTCCCGCTTTCTCATCGCCAGGTGGACGTCCGTGTCGAAGCCGGTGTCGTGACCCTGTCCGGCCAGGTCCGCGACGACGCGCTCGTCCCGCTCGCGGCCCGCCTGACACGCGCCGTCGAAGGGGTGGTGGACGTGCGGTGTGAACTCACCGCCCGGGCCGAAGGCGGGTGATCCTGGAAGGTGGGACCGACGTCGACCTCCTGACGTAAGAAGACGACGACCTGCCGAGGAAGTGACGATCATGAACACCCCGGGCACCTCGTACGCTCCCGTGGCCGTGACGGCCGAACTCGACGACCGGCTGTCACGCTGGCTGTGGCTGGTCAAGTGGATCCTGGCCATCCCCCACTGGATCGTGCTGATCTTCCTCTGGATCGCCTTCCTCGTCGTGACGGTGATCGCGTTCTTCGCCGTCCTCTTCACCGAGCGCTACCCACGGGCCCTCTTCGACTTCAACCTCGGCGTGCTCCGTTGGTCCTGGCGCGTCTCGTACTACGCGTACGGCGCACTCGGCACCGACCGCTACCCGCCTTTCAGCCTCGGCCCGGAACCCGGCTACCCGGCCCGGCTCGACATCGCCTACCCGGAACGGCTCTCCCGCTCCTTGGTCCTGGTCAAGTGGTGGCTGCTCGCCATCCCCCACTACCTGGTGCTCGCCTTCTTCTCCGGAGGCATGCGCGCCGGCTGGTGGAGCGGCGGCCTGATCACCCTGCTCGCCCTCATCGCGGGCTTCTCCGTGACCTTCACCGAACGGTATCCGCGCGACCTGTTCGCCCTCGTCGTCGGCCTGAACCGCTGGGTCCTGCGCGTCGCCGCCTACGCGAGCCTGATGACGGACGTCTACCCGCCCTTCCGCCTCGACCAGGGCGGCACGGAGCCGGGCCAGGGCACCGTCCGCTGACCGCGCCGCCTCGCGCGCCGGAGTTCGGCGGCGTGTTCAGTCGTCGCCGCTCTCCGGAGCGTTCCCCCGTCGTCGCAGTCGGCCCGACCACTCGGGTTCGACCTCTTCCCACTCCCGTTCCCAACCCGCGAGCCGGCGTGCTTCGGTTCGCCGTCGTACGAGGAGGAGCGCACCCGCTCCCACGGTGACCGTGGTGAAGCTTCCGCCCGCGATCGTGGTCAGCGCGCGGTCGGCGGCGCTGCCCGGCGGGCGGGCGGGAGCGCCGGTGTCGTCCACCCAGATCGGCACGGTGCGGCCCTGGGGCGTCCGGGGCGGGACGTGGATCGTCCCGGACCGGCGGACGTTCTCGGGGTACCGCCAGACCGCCGGTGCGACGGACTGCTGTTCCACGCCGAATCGGGCGGCCACAGGTGAGTCCTTGGCCCCTCCGGTCGTGGTCGCCCGCACCTGGTGGCGGTGGGAGGCGAGTTCACGGTCGGCCTCGGCCCCGGCGTTCCACACGACCACGGCTGCCACGGCGCCGCAGATCAGGGCGATCATCAGGGCGAGGATCAGCGCGGCGCGTCCACCGGGGGCACGCCAGGACGGCGTGGGCCGAGGGTCCGTCGGTCGGTATGGGCCCATGTCGCGCCTCCTGGGGGAATGGCCGGGCGGACCGGTGGCGGCGTTCAGTGCGTGATGCCGAGGTCGGTTCCGATGTGATGGGCCCACTCCTGGATCCGTGCCGTGTCGCGGAAGTCTCCGCCCTTGCCGTGGCGGGCCATGGACCGGGCGAGGGGATTCGGGCTGTCGGCGGTCACGGCACCGCCGAAGGTGATGTGCTCCCGTGCGCCGAGCTGCTTCATCCGTCGGGCGACACCGGGTACGGGCGGGATGTCGTGCTCCTCGGCGGAGCTGTCGACGGGGCCGCTGCTGAAGAGCCAGACGGGCCGCCTGCGGAGCTGCTCGGCGTTGCGCCGGGCGCAGCGGCGCGCCTTGCCGTTCCAGCGCCCGGCGTACAGGGCTCCGCCGAGGACGACCCCGTCGTAGCCGCCGACGTCGGTGACGGTGTCGGCCGGCACGACGTCGGCGTCGAAGCCGTCGTCGCGGAGCGTCTTGCCGATCTCTTCGGCGATCCCGGCGGTCGCGCCGGCCTTGCTGCCGTACGCGACGAGGACTCGCTTGGCGTTCATGACACCGCTCCCCCGGCCGGCTTGTCCCTCCGCGTCACCGGAACGGTCCGGACCGAGGTGGTCTGCTCCTCGGGCAGCGGGACGCGAATGGTCAGAATGCCGTCCGCGTACGACGCCTCGACGTCGTCGGCGGGGATCGTGCCCGGGAGGCGCACGGTACGGCGGAACGATCCGTAGCGGAACTCCGAGTGGTCCTTGTCCTCCGTGCTCTCGCTGTGCTCCGCGCTCACCGTGATGAGGTTGTCGTCGACGGTGATGGTGATGTCGTTGTCCGGGTCCATTCCCGGGAGCTCGGCCCGCAGCACGTACGTCCCGGCACCGCTGGTCACCTCCACGGGAATGGAGTGGGCGGCCGTCCCCGGTCGCCACCCGGGCAGCCCCGGGAACTCCCTGCCGAACCAGCTGTCGAAGTCGGGGAAGAGGCTGTGCCTGCGTTCCACCTTGTCTCCGGTCATGGCTCTCCTCCTCGTGCACGGGCCCGGCGGGTCGCCGGAACCCGGGTCGGTGCGGACGGTCGCGACGGCTCCGGTGCCGTCAGCAGCAGATCTCCTCGACGAAGTGCCCGACCCGCTCCTCCGGAAGGTGCCGTGCCAGGTCGGCCTCGCTGATCATCCCGACGAGGCGGTGGTCCTCGATCACGGGCACCCGGCGGATGCGGTGGTCCTGCATCGTGCGGAGCACCTGCTCGCTGTCGGCGTCCGCGTCCACGGTGACCGGCTTGCCCTGGGCCAGGTATCCGGCCGTCATCCGGTGGGGGTCCTTGCCCTTGGCGAGGCACTTCACCACGATGTCGCGGTCCGTGATGATGCCGTGGAGCCGGTTGTCCGGCCCGCAGATGGGCAGCGCGCCGACGTCCAGTTCGCTCATGCGGCGGGCGGCCTCCATCAGGTTCTCGTCCTCCTGCACGCAGCTCGCGCCGGAATGCATGATCTCCCTCGCGGTCGTCATGACCGTGTCCTCCTTACCGCTCCCCCTGCTCGTGATCGGCGTGTGCACCGTCGTTCAGAGGAAGAGCCCCGACACTCTGACGGTCTGCACGGGACGCCCGGGACGCCCCTTGGTTCCCTCCACCGGCTGCCGGCGGTTCGCGGCACGAGCGGGCAGCGCGTCCCCCGTGGCCGCCCGTGTGCCGCTCCGGGCCGACGACCCGGTCTTCTGTGCGACTCGGTGCCGTGTCTTCTTCCTGGGCATGGTCACTCCTCCCTCCGTCCGGTGCCGCTCGTACCTTCCATTCCACCGTCCCGCCCCGGACGGGGCGCGCCCAGTGCCGAGCGGGCCACGGATCCGGGGGCCGGTCGGTCCGGATGGGAGCGGGTCCGTTCGGCCCCCGGCCGGTCGCCGTCCCGCCCTCCTGGTGCGGGGAAGGGCACGGTGATCACCGGGCACTGCGCGCGGTGCAGCAGCCCGTGGACCGTCGAGCCGAGCCGCAGGCCCGTGGTGCCGCCCCGTCCCCGGCGGCCGACGACCAGGGCGAGGGACTCCCGGGAGGTCAGGGTGAGCTGCTCGACCGGGTGTCCCCAGAGGACCTCCACGGTGATGCGGACGTCCGGATACCGCTCCGCCCAGCCCGCGACGGACTCGGACAGCAGCCGCCGGCGCTCGGAGAGCTCTTCCTCCACGTCGCCGTGCGAGCGGAAGGCGCGGGGCCGGACGCACACCGCGCGGAGCCGCGCTTCCCGAAGGCTCGCCTCCTCGACCGCGAAGGCGACGACTGCTCCGTACGTCCCGCTCCCGTCCACACCGACGACGAGGGTCGGGGGGTGAACCGCGGTGTGCTCCGGGGCACGGACCACGACGACAGGACAGTCGGCCTGCGCCGTCAGCGGAACGACCACCGATCCCTCGCTCAGCATCTCGGCGGCCCGGCCGAGGTGGCGCGACCCCACGACGGCGAGCGCCGCACGTGCCGTCCTGGCCAGCAGCACCGTGGCCGGTGACCCGACGACGAGCTCGGTCGCGGTCCGCAGTCCCTCGTGCACTTCCCGTACGAGATCCTCCGCGTTGACCAGCGCCGACTCCGCGCGGATCCGCACGCTGCCCTGGTGGGCGAGCGCGTCGTACGGGATCCGGTCGTGCACGGGTGGCACGGCCGCGACCAGCCGCAGGGGCAGTCCGCGGCGTGCCGCCTCGTCGGCGGCCCAGATCAGCGCCGGGATCGACAGCTCGCGGGGATCGACGCCCAGCAGTACGTCGCTCATGGCTCCTCGTCCGGCTTCGGGAAGGAGAGCGGGACGATCTCCACCGGGCAGTGCGCGTGGTGGATCAGCGTGTGGGCGACGCGCCCCAGGGACGGTCCGACGCCCAGCGGACGACGGTCGCGGCCCATCACGATCAGGTCGGTGTGGCCGCTCGCCTCGACCAGGATGCCGGGGGTGCTCGTCCCCGTCTCCACGTGGTGCCCCACGATGAGATCCGGATGGACGGCGCGGACACGGTCGGCGAGCGCCTTCACCTCGTGGACGCGTTGCCTGGCGATCCCGTCGAGGTCGTCGAGCATGGTCGCGACACTGCCGACGTGGGTGAACACGTTCCAGACGCTCACGAGCCGCAGGGCCGCCTTGCGGGCCTCCGCCTCCGCGGCCGCCAGGAGCAGCCACCCCAGGTCCTCCGCGTCGTGCACGGCCGCCGTCACCGAGCCGGTGTCCGGGCGCTCGCCCTCCCCGCGTACGACGATCACGGGGACCTCCGCCCGGGCGGCCACGCCCAGACCGACGGAGCCCAGCATGAGGCTGGAGAAGCCACCGAGCCCCCGGTTGCCGACCACGATCGTGCCCCGGTGCCCGGCGGCCGCCCGGAGACCGGCGACCGGTTCCTGACGGCTCAGTTCCTTCGTGACCTCGAGGTCCGGGAAACGCTCCTGGACCGCGCTCGCGGTCCCGGCCAGCAGATCGCGGCCCGCCTCACGCACGGCCTGAAGCGTGTCGGCGTTGGCGTAGAGGGCCCTGCGGTCGGTGTCGGCGGCGTGCACGAGACGCAGCGGCCGTCCTCGGCGGTCCGCCTCGGCGGCGGCCCACAGCGCGGCCGTGCGCCCGGAGGGGGAGCCGTCGACTCCGACGACGACGTGGCCGAGCTCCGGTCGGACGGGGATCTCGCTGTTCATGGTTCCACCTCCGGAGAACGTCCGAGGCTCGGGAGCACGTCCCGAGGGGGGCGACACCTCCCACGCTGTCACCGCGGCGGTCCTTCGCGGGATGGGCCGTTCGGTCCCCATCGCGACCTGCCCGGCCCCTGCCGGCGGGGGCGAGCGGCCAGCACCACCCGTGCGAAGCCCTGCTCGCTTTCTCGTTCAACGAAGCCGCGCGCAGGGGTCTGCCGCTGCGGTTCCTGCACAGCTGGACGCTGCCCGCCTCGTACGGCTACGCGGCCGTCGAGGAGCCGGGCAGCCACCTCCACGGAGGCCTCGACGACCTGCTGGAACCGTGGCGGAGGCGGTACGCGGGCGTCGACGTGACGGCCCGGACAGTGGTGGGCTCGGCCGCGTACCAGCTGGTCGACACGGCACGGACCGCGCAGCTCGTCATCGTGGGACGCCGGAACCGGAGGGTCCCCGTCGGCCCGCATCTGGGCCACGTCGCCCACGCGGTCATCCACCACAGCCCCGCGCCGGTCGCCGTCGTTCCCCTGCCGTGAGCGTCGCCCTCGGCAGGCGGACGACGGTGACGACTCCGGTGTGCAGGTGCCTCGGGGCGGCGAATCCTGCTGTCGCGCGGCGCGCGGCCGGCCGGTGCCCGTCCGTGCGGGTCGGGCCCCGCCACGGCTCACGTGCTCACTCCTCGGCGATCGCGCCACCTGCTCCGGGCGGCGTTCCGGGCGCGCCCGGCACCACGACGCGCCGTCCGGTCACCCGGCGCGGCGAGAGCGTGACGACGGTGTCCCGCCCGTCCCCCGCCCACGGCGCCGAGTGAACGGCGCTCTTGATCCTCCGTACCCCGTTCTCGTCCGACACCGTGCGTACCGGACCGACGAAGAGGACGCTCCAGCCCTGGCTGAAGACTTCGTCCAGGCGGTCCTCCTCGAAGGCGACCTCCGCGCCGGACGCCGAGGCACGCGCGAGGGACGAGTCCGCCGCGGTCATGAAGGCGATCTCCCCGTCGACGACCTGGTAGTTCACGGGGAAGACCGCCAGACCCTCCGGCCCTTCGACGGCGACCCGGCCGACGCCGTGGCCGTCGATCAGCTCCCAGCATTCGGCCTCGCCGATCTCCTCCATTCGCGCCCCGCGTCCGGCGCGGGCGCCACCGGGCGCAAGGTCCGCCGTGTACCCGGCGAGGTCCTGGACGGTCGTCTCCAGGGCGTTCGCGAGACGGACGAGGAACTCGATCCCAGGTGTGGGCAGGCGTTCCTCCACGGAGGCGATGTAGCCGGGGGTGGAGCCGGTCCGTTCGGCCACGTCCTCCCAGGACAGACCGAGCCGGGCACGCCTGGCCGCGACGCGGCGGCCCAGGTCGCTCGTGGCGTGCGGGGCGTGCCGCTCATCAGCCGTGTTCATGACCCGTCTCCCTCCGTGCTCTCCGCACGCCGCTGCGGCACGACGGCGACCGGACACGAGGCGTGGTGCAGGGCGCGGTGGGCGACCCTGCCGAGCTCCAGACCGACGAGCCCGTCCCGCCGCCGTGCCCCGATGACCAGGAGGTCGGCGGCGGCGGAGCGTTCGGTGAGCACCTTGTGGGCGGGGCCCTCGACCGAGCTCCTGCGCAGACGCACCTGGGGATGTTCGGACGCGGCGGCCTCAAGGGCCTTCTCGAGCAGCTCGGAGGACTCCTCCGCGAAGTAGGCGGCCCCGGCGCGCCGCATCAGCAGGTGGTCGGCCGGTCCGTGTGCCGGCTGTCGCCAGGCGCGGACGACATCGAGTTCCGCGTCCCGGACCGCCGCCTCGCGGAAGGCGAACCGTACGGCCGGCGCGTCCACGTCGTTCTCTCCGATGCCGAGCAGGACACGCCCGTGGCGTGCCTCCAGGGCGTGCCGGTCCCCTCTGACGACGACCACCGGGCCGTGTGCCCGGGCGGCCACCACGAGGCTGACGGATCCGAGCAGGAGCTCGGCGATACCGCCGCGCCCGCGGGACCCGACGACGAGCATCGCGCTCTCCCGTCCCTCCCTGAGCAGCGCGGTGGACGCGTCCTCGGCGATGACGTCCGTGGTGAGGGTGAGGGCGGGTGCGCGGCGCCGGGCGCGTTCGGCAGCGGTACCGACGATGTTCTCGGCCAAGACCTGGCCGGAGGGCCGGTCCGTGCTCCAGGCCGGCACGACGCCCTCGTACCGCTCCCACAGCGAGGCATGGACGATGCGCAGGGGAAGCGCATGCCGTACCGCCTCGTCGACGGCCCAGTCCAGGGCCGCGAGGCTGGCATCGGACCCGTCGACTGCTACCACCAGGGGCGACTCCATCGTGCCCACCGCCTTCCAGGTCATGAGGTGTCCTGCTGCCACGCTCGCACCGAGCGGGGGTGGCCGGGTAGGGCCGGTCGGCCCCGGGCACGGCTCGCCCGCGGCACACGTGGAGGCGGCGTGGTGGTGTCCGGTCCCCCGGGAACACCGGAGTGTCCCGGACCCTCATAGGGGCCAACAGTCCCGGAAGGGGACCGTTCGGCACTGCCCCGGGGCGGTCTCCACGCAGCAGGGTGAGAGCTGCCGGGGCCGCGCGAACGGCCGCGCCGCTCGGCCGGTGGCCCGGGGCGGGTGCGTCCGCGCACGGAAGGAGAAGGTGATGCGTCACCGGAGGATCGACCGGCTGATGACGCGTGACGTGGTGAGCGTCCGCGGCGACACCCCGTTCAAGGAGATCGTCCGCGTGCTCACGCAGCACCGGGTGACCGCTGTTCCCGTCGTGGGCGGTGACGGCCGGGTGGTCGGGGTCGTGTCGGAGGGGGATCTGCTGCGCAAGACCGCCGACCGGGCCGCCGCACCGGACGGCCTGCCGGCCGTTCCGGACCTGGAGGCGTGGGAGCGGGAGAAGGCCGAGGGGACACGGGCCGAGGAGCTGATGTCCGCACCCGCCGTGTGCGCCCGCCCGGACTGGACCGTGGCGGAGGCGGCGCGGCTGATGGAGGTCCAGCGGGTCAAGCGGCTCGTCGTGGTCGACGGCGAGGACCGGCCGGTGGGCATCGTGAGCCGCCGCGACCTGCTGGGCGTCTTTCTCCGTGAGGACGACGACATCCGCCGGGAGATCGTCGAGGACGTGCTCGGCGAAACACTGCGTCTCGAACCGGCCGCGCTCACCGTCGAGGTGCGCGACGGCCGGGTGGAGCTCGGCGGGAGCCTTCCCTTCCGGCGCATGATCCCGGCGATCGAGCGCATGTGCGCGACCGTCGACGGCGTGGTCTCGGTCTCCGCCACCCGCCTCGGCTACGACGTCGACGACACCCGACAAGGAGGTGGACGGTCATGACGCGGAGCATCGTGGTCGGCCTGGACGGCACGGAGCAGGCGAAGGCGGCCGCGGAGTGGGCGGCCGAGGAGGCCCTGTTGCGCGGCACCGGCGTGGATCTGGTGTACGCGAAGGAACCGGTGACCGCGGCCGTGGTGTCGCTCGTGCCACGGGAGTCCGAGGACGCGTGGGCCGGGGAGATGATGGAGGGCGTCGCCGATGGGCTGCGCGAGCGTCATCCCGGCCTGTCGGTGACCACCCGTCTGCTGCCCGCGGGTCCCGTGCCGGGTCTCCTCGCCGCGTCCGACGAGGGCGAGCTGCTGGTCCTCGGCTCACGGGCCCTCGGCAGCGTGGCCGGCTATCTGATCGGCTCGGTCGGCCTGACGGTCGCCGGTGCCGTCGAGCGGCCTGTCGTCCTGGTACGGGCGGGCGGCGGGGCGGCCACGCCGAAGGGCCCCGTCCTGGTGGGGACCGATGTGCGGCAGCCCGTGGACGCCGTCCTGGGCTTCGCCTTCGAGGAGGCCGCCCGGCGTCGGTCCCCGGTGCATGCCGTGTACGCGGAGCAGCTTCCGCTGTTCGCGGGACTGGGACCCGCCATGGTCCCGGACATCCGCCCTGCCGTGGCCCCGGAGATCGAGCGCTCGCTGGAGGACCTCCTCGATCCCTGGCGCGCGAAGTACCCCGAGGTCGAGGCGGCCGCGCGGGTGGTGGTCGGATCGGCCGGCCTCGAACTGGTCCGGGCCGCCGGGGACGCCGCGCTCATGGTGGTCGGCCGGCGTACCCGCCGTTCCACCCTCGGCGCGCGCATCGGCAGCGTGGCCCACGCGGTGCTGCACCACAGCCCCGTTCCGGTGGCTCTCGTACCCCACACCTGAGTCGGGGGCCGGTCAGTCGCCGGACGCCGTCGGCCGCAGCCGTACCGCCGTGACCTTGTACTCCGGGCATGAGGTCACGGCGTCGGCGTGCTCCGAGGTGAGGGAGTTGACGCCGCCGGCCGGGAAGTGGAACGCGCAGAAGACCTGCCCGGGGGCGAGTTCCGTCCCGACGCGGGCGACGAGCCGTGCCTGTCCATGGCGGCTCTCGACGGTGACCGGGGTGCCGTCCCGGACACCGAACCGGGCGGCGTCCTCCGGGGTCAGGTCCAGGCGCTCGTACGCGTCGAGAAGGAGGTTGCCGCCGCGTCGGGTCATGCTCCCGGAGTTGTAGTGGGTCCAACGGCGCCCGGTGACGAGCAGCAGCGGATAGTCCCGGTCCGGCTCCTCGCCGGGCGGCAGGAAGGGCGCCACGGGGCGGGCCACCGATCCGGGACACCGCACCCCCCAGCAGCTGGACACGGCCGTCGTCGGCGTGCCCGACGGGGCGATCACCGGCATCACGTTCCGGGAGCGGCTGCCCGGCCTGACGAACGACGCCGCGGTCTGGCACGCGCTCGCCTCCGACCCCCGTTACGTCGTCCTCGACGGCTTCTTCGGCAGCACCGGCGGCCCCGCCGGCGACTACTACGACCCCGGCGACACCCTCACCCTGACGGATCCCCGCACGGGCCGCAGCGAACAGAAGGTCATCGCGGGCGTGCTGAGCAACGGGATGGTCTTCTACCCCGGCACCGGTGCCAGTTCGACCACCTACCCCGTCGTGTCGAGCGAACAGGCGACGCGCGAACTCTTCGGCACCCAGGCACAGAACGCCTCCGCGCTGGTGAGAACCAGCCCCGGAACCTCCCCGGACGCGCTGGCGACCCGACTCCAGGGCGAGCAGCTCTCGGCCAGCCTGGTGGCCACGCCCATCGAGTCGGACATCCGCCGCCAGTTCGACTCCAGCACCGCCTTCTTCCGTCTCATGCAGGGCTTCCTCGCCCTGGGCCTCGGCGTGGGCATCACCGGCCTCGGCGTCGTCATGGTCCGGGCCGTACGCGAACGCAGGCGGACCATCGGAATCCTGCGGGCCCTCGGCTTCCGGGCACGGACCGTCCAGCGGTCCTTCCTCGCGGAGAGCGCCTTCATCGCCGTGGAGGGCATCGTCCTCGGATCCCTCCTCGGCGTGCTCACCAACCTGGCTGATGTACGGCAACAGCGCGGCGTTCGAGGGCCTCGAAGGAGGATTCCCGGTCGAATGGACCAGCATCCTCGGTCTCGCCGCAGCCACCTTCGCCGCGTCGCTCCTGGCCACGATCGGCCCGGCACGCCGTGCGGCCGCCATCCGCCCGGCCCTGGCGGTCCGCGTGACCGAATGACAGCGTGCGCATGTGGGCTGCGACGGCCACAGACGCCTTCAATGGTAAGTCTCGCAACCACATTTGGCGCGACGGGCCACCCCTCCACGAGTGGCGCGAGCAGGGCCCGGGGTACACGCTGAAAGACGAATGCCGACCACCGTGTGCCCGCACACTGGAGGCGAACAAAAGTGGCCGAGAACATGATGAAAGGTCAACAGAACGACCTCACTTCACTGATGGACCGGGCATCGAGACGTGACTCCACCGTCGCCTTCGAGGGCTACAGCCGCGATGACGGCAACATCCCGGGAAACCTCCTGATCGTCGAGTCCGGCGACTGTGTGTACTCCTTCGCCAAATCCGACATCATGGACCGGGAGACCATCGGCGAGGACCGGATCAGGGTGTACGTGCGGGAGGGTGCCCCCGTATTCCGTCTGGACCGGATGCGCGCCGGTGAGACACAGGGCGCCTTCATGGCCGCCATGGAGAACATCGCACCGCCCACGAGCCCCGCCGTGCCGGGAGAGCCGAGGCCGGCAGGCGGGCCGGCCGGAACCACGAGCGCCGAAGCGATGGAGCTCATGGCCCCTCCACCGGCCATCGAGGTGCCGGGGGCGCCGCGCTACGCGGCGACGGGCGTGGAATCGGCACAGGCGGCCCGGCCCCGGGTGCTCGCACCGCCCCTGTCCACCGTGGGCGACCACTGGACGAACCACTGCATCGGCGGCGACGCCTACGCCAACAACTGTGCCCACTTCCTCTCGGACGCGTTCATCCGCGCGGGATACACGGAACTCTCCACCGCCAACCCGCACATCAAAGCCCGGTGCAACACCTACGCCCGCCGTCCCGTCAGAGCGCGGAACATGTGGTCCTGGTTCGCGTCGAAAGCGGTGCGCACGAGTTCCACCCCGACGCCGCACACAGGATGGTGGGCCGTCTTCCAGCTCGACGAGAGCGTGTACTGGGGCGGTCACGTGGCGCTCTTCGATTCCGACTCGTGGACGCACTACGGCACGGGCTGGCACGGCACGTGGCGCCAGTACATGTACCAGTGGTGAAAGAACGGCACCCGGCGCAACCGAGTGCGCCCCCGGCTCCGACCGTCTCGCACCCTGACGCGGCCGGACCGACGGCCTCACCGTCCCGGTCCTGCCGGGCAGTGACGGCGGAGTGACGCGACGCGGGCGCACTCGAAGACGGGTAGGGCTCGGCCGGAAGGAGACCGGTGGTGAACGCGCTTGTGCATGCCCGAGGCAACCGCATCGTCGAACTGATGGAGCAGCCCGCGGAACGGCGTGACGCCGACTGGATGCGGGACGCGGCTCAGCAGGCGATCCTGCTGGAACTCGCCACGCTCCCCCCGTATCTGTGCGGCATGTGGTCGATCGACACGTCGACCGGGGACGGCTCCGTCCACCGCACGCTGCGCGAGATCGTCTTCGACGAGATGTCGCACTTCGGTCTGGCGTGCAACCTGCTCACCACGCTCGGCGGGACTCCCGTGCTCGACGACCCGTCGGTGCTGCCGGCGTATCCGGGGCCACTGCCGGGAGGCGTGCGGCCCGGACTCAAGGTCTTCCTCAGCGGGCTGACGACGGACGCGGCGGAGATGTACTCCCTCATCGAGCAGCCGGACGAGCCACTCGCGAGGGACGCGGCGCCGCACGTGTCGATCGGGGCCTTCTACACCGCGCTCCTCGAGGCGTTCCGTGCACACCCGGAGCGGATCACCGGCGCCCGGCAGTTGACCCTGCACTTCGGTCACGGCGCGGGGAACCCCGTCGTGCCCCTCACCACGCTCGCCGCGGTGGAGAAGGCCATCGGCGTGATCAAGGAACAGGGCGAGGGCACATCCGCCTCGCCCGAGAACCCGCACCCCGGGGCGGCGGGAGAGTTGGCCCACTACTACGCCTTCCGGGAGATCTTCCACAAGCGCAGGCTCAGGAAGAACCCCGACACCGGGAAGTTCGAGTTCACGGGAGCGGAGATCCCGATGCCGAACGCCCTGCCGATGGGGATCGTTCCCGCCGGCGGCTGGCCCCGCACAGGACCTTCCGCACCCGACGCCGGGACGATCCAGCTCCTCGACGACTTCAACGCGGCGTACAGCAAGCTGCTGAGCCTGCTGCAGGGCGCGTGGACGCGGACCGACGAGGGCGAGGCGGAGGGGCTGCTGTTCGAGGCGATCGACCAGATGCCGCTCCTGCAGGACCCCGCACAACAGCTGATGGCACGCCCGCTCCCCGTCGGCGGCACGAACTACGGACCGGAGTTCCGCTACGTGACTCCCTGACGAGTGCGCGCGTCCGCGAGCGGAGAACGGCGACGATCCCAGGCGCTCGGACTGCCCTCCGACACGCTCACCCCGGAGGTGCCTGCCGTCCCTGCACGTCTGCGGTGCGGGCGGCCCGCGTCAGGCGCCGGCCCGGCGCCTGCCCCGCACGCGGCGCGGGTACGGGAAGAGCCGCGGAGAGCGCTTCGCGGCCACGTCCTCGACCCAGCCGAAGGTCAGCACCAGCAGTCCGATGAGTGGGATCGCCACCATCAGCGGAAACCACTGGCTGGTCAGCAGCCACTGGAAGTGTTCGTAGAAGAAGTCGACGGACCAGAGGGGGTCGATCAGCGGGATGGCGGCCACCAACGCGGCCTCGTGCCAGAGGTAGACGCTGACAGCGCGTGCGTTGAGCAGGCTGATCAGGCCGTTCCAGCGTTCCAGCGGTCGGGGCCACTGTTCCCAGGAGGGACTGACGTGGAGCAGGACGGCGACGAAGCCGAAGGACCACAGGGCCTGGGCTATCGGCCAGCTCTCGATGTCGGTGGGCACGGTCGGATCGACCGGTCGGGTCTGCAGGTACCACCAGCCGGCCACCATGATCAGCGGCGCGACGGACGGCACGATGTACTGGGGGAGCTTCTTGAGCAGGCCCTCCTGGTGAGCCATGCCGAGGATCCAGCAGGAGCCGAAGGTGGCGAAGTCGCTGACGGTCTCCCAGACCCGGCTGTAGACGAACTCCTGGTCGATGAAGAACGTGTTCATGACGATCGCCAGCGCGAGCGGCGCGGCCAGCGTCACCACCGGCATCCGCCGCAGCGCCCACAGCATCAACGGTGAGAGCAGGACGTACCAGAGGTACGCGCGGAGGTACCAGAGCGGGACGATGACCTGCACCGCCCAGCCCTGCCCCACAAGATGGTCGAAACCGTTCAGTGATTCGGCGTACGGCGGAGTGCTCAGCGGCACGAGCCAGAACAGCAGCTTGCCCCACCACCAGTCGGGATGTCCCTCGGCCGCGGGCCCCCAGCCGTCGACGATCTCGAGGGTGAGCATGACCGCGCCGAACAGCCACATCGGCGGCAGCAGCCGACGCAGACGGCCCCGGATGACGCCCAGGGCGGGACGGCTGAGCGAGCGTGCCATCAGCGACCCGGCCAGCGCGAACATCACACCCATCGACGGGAAGACGATGGGCAGCCAGAACCAGCCGAAGTTGTGGTAGAGCACCACGCGCACCAGCGCCAGCGCGCGCAGCAGGTCGAGATAGCGATCCCGGCCGCCCTTGCGCGGGGACGGCGCCGACGGCTCCGGCTCCGGCTCCCGTCGCAGAGCGGCGGGGATCCTCAGCCGGACGGTGTCCTGGGCTCCCCCGAACTCGAAGGACGCGGTCATGGTCAGGCCTCCACTGGTGCGGCGACCTCGCCGGTGCGCCGGAGCTTCTGCCAGCGCAGTCGGCCACCGGTCAGCGCCGTGATCGTGGACTGCAACAGGACGATGTACATCAGCTGCCGGTAGACCAGTTGCTGGATCGGCAGGCTGATCAGATGCAGGGGCTTCTCGCCGTCGAGCCGGAAGGCGTACCAGGACAGCACGGCCTGGAGCAGGATGAAGCCGCCCCAGCTGGCGAGGGTGATCGGGGCGTCCGCGAACAGCACGCCGTACAACAGGAACATGTCGACGAGCGGCGCGAGCAGCGGGGCGACCACGCCGAACAGCACGACGAGGGGCAGCCCGATCCGGCCGAAGCGCCCGGCCGGACCCCGGGAGGTCACGGCGCGCCGGTGCTTCCACATCGCCTGCATGCTGCCGTAGCTCCAGCGGTACCGCTGGGACCAGAGCTGCTGGATGCTGGCGGGGGCCTCGGTCCAGGCGCGGGCGCGCTCGGCGTAGACGATCCGCCAGCCGTCGCAGAGCACCGCCATGGTGATGTCGGTGTCCTCGGCGAGGGTGTCGTCGCTCATCCCGCCGACCCGCTGCAGGGCTTCCCTGCGGAAGGCGCCGACCGCGCCGGGGATGGTCGGGATGACGTTGAGCATGTCGTACATCCGGCGGTCCAGGTTGTGGCCGAGGACGTACTCGATGTGCTGCCAGGCGCCGATCAGGCTGTCGCGGTTGCCGACCTTGGCGTTGCCCGCGACCGCGCCGATCCCTCTGTCGCCGAAGGGCTGGACCAGCTCGCGCACGGTGGACGGCTCGAAGACGGTGTCGCCGTCCATCATCACGATGATGTCGTGCGACGCGGCCGCGATGCCGGCGTTGAGCGCGCTGGACTTGCCGCCGTTGACCTTGCGGATCAGCCGGACGAACGGCAGGTTCATCTCCTCGACGATGTCCGCGGTGCCGTCCGTGGAGCCGTCGTCGATGACGATCACTTCGATCGGATGGTCACTGGCGATCAGGGAGTTGAGGGTGTTCGCGATGCACTCGCGCTCGTTGTAGGCCGGGACGAGAACGGTGACCGGCTCGGTGACGGGTGGCCCCCACGCGTCCCGCCGCCGGGAGCGCCGGGCGTGGAGCGGTGCGAGGACGAGCATCAGCGCGAACCGGCCGAAGTTGAGGAAGCCGACGACGGCCAGCAGCGCGACCAGCACCGGCAGGGTGAGCACGGCGGCCTTGCTGGCCCAGATGAAGCACTTGCCCGCCCACAGCTGGTAGCCGTGCACCGGCACGGTGCCGTTGGTGGCGCCGAGCGCCTCGGAGACGGTGGCGAACCGGTACCCCTCGCCCTGCAGCTTCACGATGATCTGCTCGAGCGCGGCGATGGTCTCGGTACGGTCGCCACCCGCGTCGTGCAGCAGGACCAGCTCGCCCGCGCCGGGCCTGCGCGGCATCGCCGCCTTGACGATCTCGTCGACGCCAGGACGCTTCCAGTCGTCGGTGTCGCGGTCGATGAACGCGGTGAGGTAGCCGTGGGAACCCACGTACTTGATCACCGGGTAGTTCCAGTCGTCGAGCGCCGAGGCGTCGGAGGAGTACGGCGGGCGGAACAGCGCGCTGTGGACGCCCGCGACGCCGGCCAGCGCCAGTTGCGTCTGGGCCAGCTCCCAGCTGATCCGGGCGTGGGACTGGTACGCCAGATCGGGATGGGTGAAGGTGTGCACGCCGATCTCGTGGCCGCCCGCGACGATCTGCCGGATCAGCTCCGGGTGACGCGTGGTCATCGCGCCGGTCACGAAGAAGTCTGCGCGGACGTTGTGGGCCGCGAGCACGTCCAGGATCTTCGGGGTCCACTCCGGCGAGGGGCCGTCGTCGAAGCTCAGGACCACGGTGTGGTCGGGGATCCGATAACTCACCGGGTGCTCGTTCTTGGTGCCGCGCGCATCGATGATCGGGCCGCCCTTGAGCAGGTTCTCCGGCACGGTCGTCTTGTCGACCGAGGTCGCGATCCGGGTGTCGTGGAACGCCTCGTTGGTGGCGAGGCCGCGCAGGACGAGGAGCGCGAGCAGGCAGGCCAGCAGGGACAGCGGCATGAAGAAGCGCAGCGGCGGCGCAGCCAGTCGACGCGGCCTCAGCAGGGACTGCCGACGACGCTGGTGGCGGGACAAGGGCGCTCCTGGAGATGGGTGGTGCGGACGATCAGGCACGCTCGGCCGGCCCGCAGGCGTTGCTCCGGGCGGCACGACGGTCGCGGCATGTCAGGGAATGTCGCGGTGTTCGGCGTGATCGCCGAACTTTTCGGGTGCGGTGTCGCAGACCGCGCCCTCTAGGGCCAGGAGGGTGACAAGGGGCCGCTGGCGGGCAGGTACGAGGGCTTCGGCGGTATCCCCATCGCCGGGGCGTCCGACTGCATGCCGATCAGGCTGCCGCCCATGGCGGCCGCCAGGATCGCGCCGACCACGGAGACAGGCCAGCCGAAGCGCCGCAGCAGACGGCTGCGCAGACCCGACTGGTCGACGAACACCGGCGCCGGAGCAGGCTCCCCCTGGCGCGATTCAGCCACGCCGGGCTGCGTCGAGTGGACCGATCCACGCCCGGAGTATGTGGCGACGTTGCGCATGACTTGTGGCCTTTTTGTGCAGGGTGCGGAGACCGCTGAAGCGTAGAGCGGACCGTAGCGCATGACCTGAATTGATTGGGGCGTGATGTGCGTATTTGACACAGTCCGATCGAAGGTCGTAACCGGATCGGTACCTCAACGGGCGCCTTCCGACCCTTGGGTGGCCGGGTCGCGAACACGAGGCGGGATGGCTTGAATCCTTCGCTAGGATGACCGCTCGATTCATGCGATCAGCGGTGGATCCGCATGCAACGGGCGTGTCCAGTCACCGCCTCTACGCCCCAAGGAGCCTGTGTGAGCCAGCCCCGCCGCACCTCTCGTCGCCGAGCGTGGACCGCGCTCACGCTGCCCGCCCTCCTGTGCGTACTCGCCGCGTGTTCCGCCGACCCCGCGACCGGCGGGGGCACCGACGCCGCCGGGCCCGCGCGGGACGCCTCGCCGACTCCCACCGGACCGCCGGGAACCCTGTTCGACAACTTCAACTACACCGGCGCCGACGATCCTTCCCTCGCCGCGCACGGCTGGGAGATCCGTACGGGCGGGGGCGGCCCGGGGATCAAGGACACCTGGAGCGCCGACGGCGCCGCCTTCCCCTCCGACCCGACGGCCAAGGGGGGCAAGGTCCTACGACTGCGCTCCTCCACCGACGGCACCGAGCAGGGCACCACGCAGGTCGAGGTGCAGACCACGAGCCGGAACTTCTTCAGGGGAACCTACGCCGCCCGGGTCCACCTCAGCGACAAGCCCACGAACGGACGCGACGGCGACCACGTCGTCCAGACCTTCTTCCCGATCTCCCCCTCGGACTCCTCGGAGAACTACAGCGAACTCGACTTCGAGTACCTGCCGAACGGCGGCTGGGGTTCGGTGGGTCCGCAGCTCGACAACGTCAGCTGGTACAGGGCCGACCCGCCGGACCGGGTCCACAACACCCTCGAGCGACGCCTCGAGGGCTGGCACACCATGATGATCACCGCCATGGACGGAAAGGTCACCTACTCCCTGGACGGCAAGGAGCTCTTCACCAGCTCCGGCAAGTACGTCCCGCGCGAGCAGATGGACATCCACTTCAGCAACTGGCTCATCGACCTCCCCTTCACCGGTGGCCCGCGCATCTGGGACATGAAGGTCGACTGGGTCTACTACAAGGCCGACGAGGCCGTCTCCCGGGCGGACGTCCAGAAGACGGTGGACGGCTTCCACAGCACCGGCACCGACTACATCAACACCGTCCCGAAGTCCTGACCCCACCCGACGCACGGTCGTCCCCCTCAACGTGCCGCTCACCGAACGGGAGATCACCCAGCGCCTGGAGGACCGCCGGCGGGCTTCACCCGTGACGTGCCTGCCGAGTTCGGTTTCGCCGTGGGCGCGACCATCGTGCTGCCGCCGCGCGCGGAGGCCCGGCCGGATCGGCCTTCCGGTGTGGGGCGTGGAGGTACGGGTCACGTGCGCTGGTCCCCACATGGTCCCCGAAAACGACCGAGGGGCCGTTTCAGATCTCTCTGAAACGGCCCCTCGACCTGCGACTTTTTCAAGTCGGGACGACAGGATTTGAACCTGCGACCCCTTGACCCCCAGTCAAGTGCGCTACCAAGCTGCGCCACGTCCCGATGCGCGTCTCCGCGGGGTTTCTCCCGCGTCGCCGTGCAGGGAAAACATTACCTCACTCCGGAGGGTGGGATGACGCACGGGCTGTCACAGCGTCCGAGGTGAGGAGGTCGGCGCCGCAGGTGGCGGCCAGGGCGGTGGCTTCGGCGAGGGTCGTGGCCGAGCCGGTGGCGTGGGCGAGGTCGAGGCGGGCGCGGGCTTCCTCGTAGCGGGACGGCGACGCCGCGAGGTGGTCGACGGCCCGTTCGAGAAGCCGCTGGGACTCCGGCGGGTCGACGAAGAGGGCCAGGCAGCGGAGGGCTTCGCCGAAGGCGGTGTGCGTGCCGAGCCGTTCCGCGTGGGTGAGGGCCTCACGGGCGATCCGGGCCCCGCGGTCCGGGTCCGTGGGCGCGAGGGCGCGGGCGAGGTCGAGCGGCCAGGGGGCCCAGACGATGTGGTGGCGGCCCCGGACGGTCAGGGCCTCTGCGGCGCCCTCCAGGGTGGAGACCGCTTCCTCGGTACGGCCTTCGGCGAGCAGGAGCCGGCCGAGGACGCTCGGGCCGTCGGGCAGCACGATCGCGCCCGGCCAGGGCGGGCCGAAGGAGTACCGGTCGGCGACGAGGCGGGCCTCGGCGGTACGGCCCCGGGCGACGAGGGTGTCGACGAGGAGGCAGGCGGTGTCCCAGTGGACGGGGAGGCCGTCGCCGACGCGGTCGGCGAGCCGGAGCCCCTCCTCCAGGTGGTGCTGGGCGAGGGGCAGATTGCCGCGGCGCCGGTGGACCAGGCCCAGGAGGGTGTGGGCGAAGGCGAGGTGGGCGCCGCTCCAGCCGGAGATCTCGAAGGCGCGGACCGCCTCGGTGAAGAGGGCCTCCGCCCGGTCGGGACGGTCGGCGAACGCGTACGCGATGCCGGTGAGGGCCGGGATCTCGAAGCCCCAGACGGGGTCGGTCCAGCCGAGGCCCCGGGCGGGCGAGCCCTCGACGAGGGCGAGGTCGCAGAGCCGTACGACCTCGGTGGCGGGTTCCCCGCGCATCATCGCGTCGAAGCCGCGGACGGTGATGAGGGCCCGTTCGGAGTTGTCGGCTCCGGTGAAGCCGGCGGTGAGCTCGGCGAGGCGGCGGGAGCGGTCGTGGCCGTCGACCTCGGCCGCCTGGAACCCCTCGTACATGAAGTGCGCGGCCTGGAGCCGTCGTCGGCCGGTGCCGGGCGGTGTCCGGCCGTATTCGACGGCGGCGGCCCGCGCGGCCTCGTGGAGCTCGTTGTTGTGGGCGAGGGCCTGGGTGAGCCGGAACGTCGCGTCGATGCGCAGCTCGTCGTCGAGGCCGGGCAGGTCGAGCGCGGAGCGCAGGTGCCGGACGGTGGCGGCGGGCGCGGTGAGCAGGGAGGCGCAGCCGAGTTCGTACAGGACCCTGGCGTACGTGTCGGGGCCGGGCGGTTCGGTGAGGGCCCGCTCCAGGCAGCGGCGGGCCGCGTCGGGGGCTCCGACGGCGAGGTGTTCGACGGCGGCGGCCCGCAGTCGGCTCACGACGTCCTGGTCGTCGTCGGGGTGCACTTCGAGGAGGTGGCGGGAGACGGCGGCCGGTCCGTGGCCCGCCTGGGTGAGCGCCCAGGCGGCGCGTCCGTGCAGGGCGGTCCGTACGCCCGGGGGCACCGAGCCGTACACGGCGGTGGCGATGAGGGGATGCGCGAACTCCAGGGGCGGGACGGGCACGAGGGCCAGCCTGTTCCGGCCGGTCGTCGGCCCCGTCACGATCCTTGCGGCCCGCAGGAGTTCGGTGTCCTCGGCGACCTGCTTCGCGCTCAGGCCGGTGAGGGCTTCGAGGAGCTCGGGCGTGCTGTCCGTGCCGAGGACCGCCGTCGCCCAGGCGAGGCGGGTCGGGCCGGAGCCGAGCTCCTCCAGGCGGGCGACGAGTCCGCCGCCCCGGGCTCCGGCGCCGAGGCCCCGGAGGAGGGCCGCGGAGCCGGCGACGGGTTCGAGCATCCGGTCGCGGGCGTTGGCGAGCAGCTCGACCGTCTCGTACGGGTTTCCGGAGGTGACCGTCCACAGTTCGCGGCAGAACGGCTCGTCCGCGTGCCCGCCGAGCACGTCCCGGGCGAGCTCGGCGGTGGCTCCCGAGGTGAGGGCGTGCAGGCCCAGGGTGAGAACGGCCCGGTCCGCGAGCGCGGCGAGCGTCGCGTGCCCGCCGGGGCCCTGCGGCTCCCGCACGAACGGGCGGTGGGCGAGAACGACGAGGACCGGCAGCCGGCGGTCGCGCCGGGTCCGGGTGAACGCGTCGAGCCAGGCCAGGGATTCGGCGTCGGCCCAGTGGACGTCGTCCACGAGCAGTACCGGGGGCCGGTCCCGCAGCCGGTCCGCGAGGCGGTCCAGGAGCCGGGCGAGGCCCAGCAGCACGCCCTGCGGGTCGGCGGGCGCGTCCAGGGACGGCGCGGCGAGTCCGAGGGCCGGCGCGAGGAGGTCGAAGTGGTCGCCGAAGAGCTGCCGCACCTCGTCGGCGGCGAAGCCGTCCAGCGCGGGCTGGAGAAGCTGTCGGGTGAGGTGGAAGGGAACGGAGGTGAGGGTCTCGCCGCCCCGGGCGGTCAGGACGGTGCAGCGGTCCCGGGCGGTGCGGTGTATCTCGGCGAGGAGCGCGGTCTTGCCTATGCCCGGCTCGCCCCGGTAGACGAGTATCCCGCCGCGTCCCCGGCCGCCCGCGGCGGCTCCGGCGACGAGTTCATCGACGGCGTGGGCGGCCGCGGCGAGCTCCGGGCCGCGCTCCAGCAGACCGCCGCGCTCCGCGCCGGAGACGCCCGATGCGAACGGCGTTGCGGGCGGCGACTGTTCGGGATCCGTCGGCACCGGTGACTCACTCCCCACACGAACTGTTGGTATGACGCGTCCGGCACCACCCGCGCGGACCGGAACAGCGCCGGACAGACGAGCCTAGCGCTCGTGATCGCCCAAGGGGCGACAATGGACGGGTGAACCGGACAACGGGTGACGACGACGGCGCGCGGGACCGGGTGGAGGGCGGCGCGCCGGACGGCGTGCGGGACGCTGCGCGGGTCGACGAGCGCGGCAGGGATCGCGACGCGGAGGGGCGTGCCCGCAGCGCCAGGCCGCGCGACGGGCTCGGCCGTCCGCTGCCGTACGGGGCGGAGGGCGTGCCCCGGCAGCCCGAGGGGGTCGTCCGCGCGCCCGACGAGACCGTGCGCGAGGCGCAGCGGCTGCTCGACGCCGGGATGCCCTTCCATGCGCACGAGGTCTTCGAGGACGCCTGGAAGTCCGGCCCGGCGGCGGAGCGGGACCTGTGGCAGGGGCTCGCACAGCTCGCCGTCGGCCTGACGCACGCGGCCCGCGGCAACACGGCGGGCGGGGCCCGGCTGCTGCGCCGGGGCGCCGACCGCCTCGCCGGCGGGAGCCCGGTTCCCGGTGCGTACGGGATCGATGTCGGCGGACTGGTGGTGTGGGCGCGGGAGTTGGCCGACCGTGCGGAGGGCGCGGGCTCGCTCGACGCCGCCGCGGAGGCGCCCCGGCTACGCCGGCTCTAGTGCGCGCCGCAGTACGGACGTGTGGCTCGCGGACGGGTCCTTCGCGGCGGTCAGGAGGGTGACGGTCTCCTGGGCGGCGAGGTCCCGGAGCCGGTCGAGGGCCGCGGCGGCGTCCGGGGCGTCGAGTTCGGCCTCGTAACGGCGGCAGAACTCCTCGTACTCGCCCTCGGGGCCGTGGTACCAGTGGCGGAGCTCGGTGGACGGGGTGAGCGCCTTGGGCCACTCGTCGATGTGGGCGTCCGTCTTCTTGAGGCCGCGCGGCCAGAGCCGGTCGACGAGGACGCGCACCCCGTCGTCGGGTGAGGGCTCCTCGTAGACGCGGCGGACACGGACGGCGGGGGTGGTGCTTGCGGCCATGCCTCCAGGGTGCGGGACGGGAACGGGTCTCGGCATACCCGACGCGCGGGGGTGGGGCCAGTCCGCGTACGTGCGGCCGAGCCGGGTCCCCGACGCGAGGGCCAGCGCAGCCCTCCGACGCGTGGCCGAGCCGGGTCCCCGACGCGAGGGGCCGGCGGGTTCAGCCCTCGACACGAAGGGCCGAACTCAGTACCTGACGCGAGGGGCCGGGTTCAGCCCTCGGCGCCCAGGGCGGGTTCAGCCCTTGACGCCCAGGGCCGGGAGGAGGACCGCGTCGACGAAGGTCCGCATCGTCGAGGCGTCCGCGAACCGCTCCTCGAAGAGCCGCTCGATACGGAGCATGCCCATGAAGCAGGGCGCGACGAATCCGATCGCCGGGTTGTCGGCGTCGACCTCGCCGCGCTCGACCGCGCGCGCCACGACGGCGTCGATGGCCGCGATCTCGGGGGCGATCACGGTCTCGCGGAGCGCGGCGCGCAGGTCGGGGTGCTGGATGTAGGCCTGGGCGACGGCCTCCATGAGCTCGGCGTCCCGCTCGCGGCGGGAGGCGGCGATCCGGGCGGCCTCGCGCAGGTCGCCGGCGAGGGTGCCGGTGTCGATGCCGGTGAAGACGGTGCAGCGGCGCTGGGCGAGCGCGGCGGTGACCAGCTGGGGCTTGGTGCCCCACTGCCGGTAGAGGGTGGCCTTGCCGCACTTGGTGCGGGCGGCGACGCCCTCCATGGTCACCGAGTCGTAGCCGCCCTCGCGGAGGAGGCAGAGCACGGCGTCGTAGAGCTCCGTCTCGCGCTCCGGCGTGATCTTGCTGCGACGGGCGGCGGCGGTCGCGGCTTGTGTGGACATCGATCCCTCCCGGACACCTCTGTCTCTGCACATACGAGAGTAGGGGGTGCACAATCGAGACGCAAACGTATCGAGACGCTTGCGTCTCGATGAAAACGGATCTAGGCTCACTCCGTTTGTTGGCGATTTGACGGATTAGAGGGCCGCGCGATGGCTGTCGGGATACGCGGGATACATGGACCACGTCCTGCAGGACCGGGGACGCCTCCTACCCCCGCACCCGCCGCCCGGGGCGGAACCGGGGAGCCGGAAGCGGCCTCCGAACCGGAACAAGAACCGGAGCCCGGATCCGGGCCCGCGTCCGCGCCCGCCAGACCCCCGCTCCTCCGCGAGCTCCTGCTCGTCACCGCGCTGTTCCTCGTCTACAAGTTCGGCCGGCTCTTCGCCAACGGCCACGAGACCCGCGCCTTCCGGAACGCCGACCGCGTCTGGGACGCCGAACGCGCGATCCACCTGCCGGGTGAGGGAACGATCCAGCAGCTGCTCCTGCACGGCGAACCGCTGATCCGGGCGGCCAACACGTACTACGCGGCCGTGCACTTCCCGGCCACCATCGCCTTCCTCGTCTGGCTGTACTGGCGCCGCCCCGCGCACTACCTGTGGGCGCGCCGGGTGCTGGCCCTCACCACCGGCGCCGCGCTCGCGCTGCACCTGCTGATGCCCCTCGCCCCGCCCCGGATGCTCGCCACGTCCGGACTCGTCGACACGGCCCGCGTCTACGGCCCCTCCGTCTACGGGGCGACGCCGGAGACGGACTCGATGGCGAACCAGTTCGCCGCCATGCCGTCGCTCCACTTCGGCTGGGCCCTGATGGTCGCGATCGGCCTGATCGCCGCCACCCGGTCCCGCTGGCGGGTGCTCTGGCTGCTGCACCCGGCGCTCACCCTGCTCGTCATCGTCGGCACCGCCAACCACTACTGGTTCGACGCGCTCGCCGCCGCCGTCCTCCTCGGCCTCGCGCTGCTCGTCGTCCGCGCCCCCGGCCACCGGACGGCGCCCCCACCCCTGTCCCGCCCGCTCGGCGCGGCGCCCCTCCCGGTCGGAGCCCTGCGATGAACCCCGCCGCCGGCACCGTGCTCGCGGTGCTCCTCTCCCTCGTCTCGGCCGCCGGGTACGCGCTCGCCGCCGTCGCCCAGTCCCGGCTCGCCGCCTCCCCCGCCGCCGACGGGCGCGGCGCGCTGCGCGCCCTGCTCGCGCGCGGGCAGTGGTGGTGGGCCGTCGGCCTCAATGCGGCCGGGGCCCTCGCCCACGTGGCCGCCCTGCACTACGGGCCGCTGACGCTCGTACAGCCGCTCGGCGCGCTGACGCTGGTCGCGGCGCTGCCCCTTGGCGCGTACTGCGCGCGGCGCCGGGTGACCCGTACCGAGTGGCGCGGCGCCCTGTGGACCCTGGGCGGGCTCGTCGGGCTCGTCGCCGTCACCGGACCCACCGCCCCCGGCGAGGCGCTCAGCCTGCGCGAGTCCCTGATCGTGGCCGCGGCGACCGCGCTCCTGATCGCCGTACTGGCCTCCGGTCGGCTGCACGGGCGCGAACAGCGCGGGACCGGCGGCCCGGCCGCGCGCGGACTCGGGCATGCCACGGCCTCCGGGATCGCCTCGGGCGTCGCCTCGGCGCTCACCCAGACGCTCACGGCCGCGCTCGCGCTCGACCTGCCCGGCACCGAGCCGACCTGGTGGCAGACCGCGCTGCTCGCCGTACTGATATCCGGCTTCGCCAGCGGTGGCCTGCTGCTGTCGCAGGCCGCCTACCGGGGCGGACTCGCCGCCCCGCTGGCCGTCGTCAACCTCTCGAACCCGGCGGCCGCCGCGGTGATCGGCGTGGCCCTGCTCGGCGAGACCTTCCGGGCGGGCGCCTGGGGCTGGCTGGTCGCGGCGGGCGCGTCGCTGGTCGCGGCGCGGGGGGTGGTGCTGCTGACGAAGGGCGGGGCGGCGGTGGAGACGGTACGGACGGCGGAGCCTGTACGGACGGCGGAGCCCGTACGGACCGCGGAGCCCGTACGGACGGTCGAGCCGACGCGGACCGCCGCGCCCGTTCCGGTGATGGCGACTTCGGGCTCGATGCCGGCGCCGTCGGCCTCGCTGGCCCCGTCGGACTCGTCGGCCTCGCCGGTCGGGGAGGCGCTGCTCGCGGCCGTGCCGGCACCGCCCACCGCCCCGGAGGCACGGCCGGGGCCGGCGCCCCGCGCGGCCGGCCTCGGTGCGCCGGAGGGCGAGCCGGTGCCGGCGCCGGTCGCGGGGTGAGGGCAGCCGCACCGCACTGAATTCGTCACCTTGACGACAATCACCCGACCCCCTATCGTCAACCTGACGACAAAGGGGTTTCCATGGCCGACATCACCCGGCGGGCCGGCTGGCGCCATCTGCGCTCCGCGCCCACCGCCCACATCCGCCACCAGCGCCGCGGCACGCTCGTCCACGACGGCGAAGGGCTGAGCTTCTGGTTCCGGCCGCTCACCGCCGCGCTCTCCGAGGTCCCGGTGAACGACCGCGAGCTCGCGATGGCCTTCCACGCCCGCACCGCCGACTTCCAGGACGTGAGCGTGCAGTCCACGGTCACGTACCGGATCGGCGACCCCGGCGCGGCGGCCACCCGGCTCGACTTCTCCATCGACCCCGACACGGGCGCGTGGCGCGGCACCCCGCTGGAGCAGCTCGCCACGCTCCTCACCGAGACCGCCCAGCAGCACGCCCTCGACGTGCTCGCCCGCACCACGCTCGCCGCCGCGCTCGTCGACGGCGTGGCGGCGGTACGGGACCGCATCGCGGCCGGACTCGCCGCCGAGCCGCGCCTGCCGGACACCGGCATCGAGGTCGTCGCGGTCCGGGTGGTGGCGATCCGCCCCGAGCCGGAGGTCGAGCGCGCCCTGCGCACGCCCGCGCGTGAACAGATCCAGCAGGAGGCCGACCGGGCCACGTACGAGCGCCGCGCGGTCGCCGTCGAGCGGGAACGCGCCATCGCCGAGAACGAACTCGCCAGCAAGATCGAGCTCGCCCGGCAGGAGGAGCGGCTGGTCGAGCAGCGCGGCACCAACGCGCGCCGCGAGGCCGAGGAGAACGCGGCCGCCGACGCGGTACGGGCGGAGGCCGAGGCCGTACGGAAGGTCCGGCTGGCCCGGGCCGAGGCGGAGGCGGCACGGGAGGTCGGCGAGGCGCGCGCCGCAGCGCAGTCCGCGTGGCTGCGGGCGCACGCCGAGGCCGACCCGGCGACCCTGCAGGCCCTGGCCGTGACCCGGGCGGCGGAGAACCTGCCGCGCATCGAGCACCTCACGCTCTCCCCGGACGTGCTGACCGGGCTGCTCGCCAAGCTGGGCGGCGGCGAGGGCGGGGCGCGGCCGTGAGCCTCGCGCCGCGCGCGGTGCTCGTGCACCGGACCACGGAGTACGAGGAGCTGCTGGCCCGGCACGGTACGCACGGGCAGGCCGCGTTCTTCCTCTCCGCGCGCGGCCGCTCCGTCGACGCGGTGCGCGAGCGGCACGAGCGGACCCGGCGGGCGCTCGCCGAGGTGGCGGCCGCGGTTCCGCTGACGTGGCGCCAGACGCGGGTCGAGCGCGCCGACCTGGACCGGTTCCTGTTCGGGCCCGAGGACGTCGTGGTCGTGGTGGGGCAGGACGGTCTGGTGGCCAACGCCGCGAAGTACCTGACGGGGCAGCCCGTCATCGGCATCGACGCCGACCCGGGGCGCAACCCGGGCGTCCTGGTCCGGCACCGGCCGGACCGGGCGCGGCGACTGCTGCCGTACGCGGCGGGGGCCGGGGCGGCGGTCGACGAACTGACGATGGTCGAGGCGGTCACCGACGACGCGCAGCGGCTCCTCGCGCTGAACGAGATCTACGTCGGGCCGCCGGGCCACCAGACCGCCCGTTACACCCTCGGGCTCGACGGCACGGACGCCTCGCCCGAGCCGCAGGCCTCCTCCGGTGTCCTGGTCGGGACCGGGACGGGGGCCACGGGCTGGCTGCGCTCCCTGTGGGAGCAGCGGTCCAGCATGCTCGCCCTGCCGGCGCCCTCGGACGCGCGGCTCGCCTGGTTCGTCCGCGAGGCCTGGCCGTCCCCGACGACCGGCACCACGCGCGTGGAGGGCCTCCTCGATGCGGGCCGGGGCCTGCGGCTCACCGTCGAGTCGGACCGCCTGATCGCCTTCGGCGACGGCGTCGAATCGGACGCGCTGGAACTGACGTGGGGCCAGACGATCCGCCTCACGGCGGCGTCGGCACGACTACGCCTGGTCCACTGACCCCGTTGCGGGCATGCGTTCCGCCGGGCGGTGCCCACGCCCACCCGTTGTGGGCCTGCGTTCCGCCGGGGCGGCGCCCACCCCGTTGTGGGCAATCGTTCCGCTGGGGCGGAACGGGTGGGCACAACGGACCCGCGCCCTGCCGGCGCCAGAGGCTTCGTGCCCTGACCCGCACCCCTAGGTGCGCCGCACGCGTGGTGCGGGTCCAGGCCCGGAACGCGGAGGCGCCGCTGAAGGGCGCCGTCCCGTGTGCCCACCCGTCCCGCCCCAGCGGGACGATTGCCCACACGGCGGGCGGGCGGAGGGCACCGCCCCAGCGGGCTCGGGCCACACGCGGGGGCGCCGCCCAGCCGGGTGCGGGCACACGGGGGCCAGAAGGCGCCCCGCGGCCGGAAACGGTCGGCCCCGGGTCGGCGGTACCTGGCGCGGCGTTATGCTCGCCGCGCTTTGCCCGGGTTTCCACCCGCCACGGCCCGCCCGGGCCCCGCTCACCCCCGCTCACCCCCGCCCGCCCGCCCCCCGGCCGTCGAAGGACACCCCATGACCTCCGTCTCCCCCGGCTCGCTGTCCGTCTCCTCCGCCACCCCGCGGGAGTGGACGCTCGTGCGGTCCTGGGCCGTCAAGGAGGGGTGGAATCCGGGACTTTCCGACATTCCGGCGTTCTTCGCCCAGGACCCTTCCGGCTTCTTCCTGGGCCGGGTCGAAGGCGAGCCGGTCTCCGCCATCTCCGTGGTCGACTACGACGACTCCTACGCCTTCCTCGGCTTCTACCTCGTCCGCCCCGAACTCCGAGGTCTCGGCTACGGCCTGGCCACCTGGCACGCCGCTCTCGCCCACGCGGGCGGCCGAGCCGTCGGGCTCGACGGGGTGCCGTCGCAGCAGGACAACTACCGGCGCTCCGGCTTCACCACGGCGTACCGCACCGCGCGGTACGTGGGCGAGGTCCCCGCCCCCGACCGCCCGGTGACCGGCCTGGTGGCCGCCGGGAGTGTCGACCGGGCCGCCCTCGCCGCGTACGACAACCACTGCCACCACGCCGACCGGCCCCGGTTCCTGGACACCTGGCTCACCACTCCCGGCCATCGGGCGCTGGCCCGGGTCGTCGATGGCCGTCTGACCGGGTTTGGCGTGGTTCGTCCCGCCGAGGACGAGGCCCGTGTGGGCCCGCTGTTCGCGGACACCCCGGCCGACGCGGCCGCCCTCCTCGACGGGCTCGCCGCCGAGGCGCGGGAGTTCGGCGCGGCCCGGATCGCGGTCGACATGCCGGAGGTGAACCCCGCGGCGGCCCGGCTGGCCCAGGAGCGCGGCCTGGAGCCGACGTTCGAGACCGCCAGGATGTACACGGGCCCGGTCCGCCCGGTGGCCCGTGAGCGCATCTTCGGCGTCACCACGCTCGAACTCGGCTGACCCCGCCGCTCTTCGGACGGGGAGGGGACGCCCCCTCCCCGGACCCCCGCCACCCCTTGAGGGGTGACAAGGGTTTTCCCCGTATCGGGTTCACCCCCCCGTTCCCTACTGTCCTCCGCACCGGCAGATATCATCCCCCGAGCGCACCCTGACAGGTGCATGCGGAGGGTGTCGTCCGCCGGCGGCGGCCTTGACCCGGGCCGTCGCGCCGGTGGCGGCGCACGGGCCCCCCAAGCCCAGGGAACGGCGGACGCGACCCCACTTCGCCCCGTGCGTCCCGCGCCGCCGCCACTGCTCCGCAGTTACGTCGTACTCGAAAGGGCCACACCTTGAACGGTTCCAGGCGGAGAGTCATATCCGTGGTCGCGAGCGCCGCGATCATCGGTGCCGCTGCCATGACTTCCGGGGCGTTCGCCGCCGCCCCGGTCGCAGCCACCCCGAAGCCCGCTCCGGCTTCGCAGGCGATCCAGGCGCTTCCCAGCGCCCCCGTCGAGAAGGTGATCGTCACCTACAAGACCCGGACCGCCGAGGCCGGTTCCAACACCGCCGCGAAGAGCGACACGGCCGAGAAGGCCGTGCAGACGGGCGAGAAGCTCTCCTTCGAGCGCCGCCTCGCCGGCGGTGCCGCCCTCGTCAACCTGGGCGGCAAGGCCACCAAGCAGGACGTGACGGAGGTCATGGACGCCTTCCGCGCCGATCCGTCCGTCGCCTCGGTCGAGCCCGACATCCGCGCCTACGCGATGGCCGTCACCCCGGACGACACCGACTACGCCAAGCAGTGGGACCTCTTCGAGCCCACCGGCGGCATGAACGTTCCTGCTGCCTGGGACAAGACGACCGGCTCCGGCGTCACCGTCGCCGTCATCGACACCGGCTACGCCGCCCACTCGGACCTGGCGTCCAACGTCATCGCCGGTTACGACTTCATCTCCACCTCCGCCGACGCCCGCGACGGCAACGGCCGCGACGCGGACTCGAAGGACGAGGGCGACTGGAACGCCACCGACGGCGAGTGCGGCACCGGCTCCAAGGCCTCCAACTCCTCCTGGCACGGCACCCACGTGGCCGGCACCATCGCCGCGACCACGAACAACACCAAGGGCATCGCGGGCATCGCGTACAACGCGAAGATCCAGCCCGTGCGTGTGCTCGGCAAGTGCGGCGGCTCGTCCTCCGACATCGCCGACGCGATCACCTGGGCCTCCGGCGGCACCGTGCCGGGCGTCCCGGCCAACCCGACCCCGGCCAAGGTCATCAACATGAGCCTGGGCGGCGCGAGCTCCACCTGCCCGAGCGTCTACCAGACCGCGATCAACGGCGCCGTCGCGCGCGGCACCACCGTCGTCGTCGCCGCGGGCAACAGCAACGCCAACGCCTCCGGCTTCACCCCGGCGAACTGCACCGGCGTCATCACCGTGGCGTCGACCAACCGCGCCGGCGCCCGGTCGTACTACTCCAACTACGGCACCATCGTGGACGTGGCGGCGCCCGGCGGCGAGACCCGCAACGCCACCGACACGCCCGGCACCGTCACCACCCCCGAGAACGCGATCTACTCCACGCTGAACTCGGGCCTGACGACCCAGTCGACCGAGACGTACAAGCCCTACCAGGGCACCTCGATGGCCGCGCCGCACATCGCCGGCCTCGCCGCCCTGCTGAAGTCGGCCAAGAGCACCCTCACCCCGGCCGACATCGAGTCCGCGATCAAGAACAACGCCCGCCCGCTGCCCGGCACCTGCACCGGCGGCTGCGGCACCGGCATCGCCGACACCTCGAAGACCGTGGACGCGGTCCTCAACACCACCCCGCCGACCGGCACCGTCTTCAGCAACGCGACGGACGTGCAGATCCCGGACAACACCACCGTGTCGTCCTCGATCGCGGTCACCGGTGTCACCGGCAACGCCCCCGCCACCCTCAAGGTCGGCGTGGACATCAAGCACACCTGGCGCGGAGACCTGGTCGTCGACCTGGTCGCCCCCGACGGCACGGTGCGCAACCTGAAGGCCTCCTCCTCCTCGGACAGCGCCGACAACGTCATCGCCACCTACACGGTCGACGCGTCGAGCGAGGTCGCCAACGGCACCTGGAAGCTCCAGGTCCGCGATGTGGCCTCGGGTGACACCGGCTACATCGACTCGTGGAGCCTCACCTTCTAAGGCACCATCGCATCACCTCTGAACCACCCCCCACATCAGCATCATTGCTGGTCAGCGACGCGCCCGTGGTCTACACCACTGGCGCGTCCTGGCGTTGGGGGAGCATGCACCCACCAGGCCCCCTGTCCGTATGCCGGACACGGGGCCTGGACTGTGCCGGTGGGCTCCGTATCCTCTGCGCACGGGGTCCATGGGCCGGACCCCGAGGGGCCGGAGGTGGTGGACAGTGACGACAGCTCCACAGAGCCCTGCTCCGGTGGGCCGCGAGGAACTCCTCACCCGGCTCGAACGAGCCCTCCACACGCGGGGCCGCGCCCTGCTCACCGGACCCGCCGGCGTCGGCAAGACCGAGGTCGCGCTCGCCGAGGCCGCCCGCGCGGAGGCCCGCGGCGAGACCGTGCTGTGGCTCGCGACCCTGCCGTCCGACCGTGAGATACCCGGGGCCGCCGCCGCGGCGCTCGTGGCCTCGGTGGCGGCGACGGTGACCTGGCCGGGGCTCGGCACCAGCCGCCCCGAACCGCCCGCCCGCGCGACCTCCCCCACCGATCCGCACGGGGCCGACCCGGCCGCCGCGGGCACGCCCGCCGCCGGTCCCCCCGACCCCGGCGCGCTCACCTCCGGGATCCTCACCTCCGGCGTGCTCAACGCCGGGATCTTCTCCTCCGGGGTCTTCGACCAGCTGCCCGGACCCCAGCGCACCGCCGTCGCCATGCTCTGCCGCGAGGCGCCGATCGACGCGGGCGGCTGGGACCCGATCGCGCTGCGCCTCGGCATCGCCCGCATCCTGCGCGCCCTCACCTGCCGCGGCCCCGTCCTGCTCGTCGTCGACGGCGTGCAGCACATCGACGCGGACAGCGCGGACCTGCTCCGCTTCGCCCTCCACCTGGCCCCGCCCGCGCTGCGGGTGGTGGCGGTGGAGACCCCCGAGCCGTACGCCGAGGCCCACGCCCCGTACCGCGAGAGCCACCGCCACGAGGACCCGCACGCCGCGCACCTCTGGGTGCCCTCGGAGGCGGACGTGCTGCGCGTCCCGCCGCTGCACGCCGACGAGATCGCCGAACTCCTCATCCACCACCGGCTGCCCTCCCGGATGGCCGGCCGCATCCACCGCGCCAGCGGCGGCAATCCGCGGCTCGCGCTCGCCGTCGGCCGCTCGCTGGCCGACGCGCGGACCCCGGTGCACCACGCCGAGGCGCTGACGCTCTCCGGGCGCGCCCGCGACCTCGCCCGCCAGCTCCTGGGCGCCGCACCGCCCGCCGTACGCGAGACGCTGCTGCTCGCCGCGCTCGCGCTGCGCCCCTCGGCGACGCTGGTGCGCCGGGCCGGGCGGCCCACCGCCGAGGCGGACCTCGCGGCGGCCGAGCGGGCCGACCTGGTGTCGCTCTCCGAGGACGGCTCGGTGACCTTCACCGCGGGGCTGCTGCCCTCCACCCTGGTGCACGACGCCTGTTGGGCCGAGCGGAGCGCCGGGCACGCGGCGCTCGCGGAGGTCGTGGACGACCCGGTCGAGGCCGTACGGCACCGGGCGCTGGCCACCGAGCGGCCGGACGAGGAGCTGGCCGCCGAGGTCGCGGCCGCCGCCGACCTGGCCCGGCGGCGCGGGAACAGCGCGCTCGCCGCGGAACTGGCCCTGCTCGCCGCCGAGTCGACCCCCGGCCGGCACGGGACGCGAAGGATCGCGCGGCTCGTCGACGCCGCCGAGGAGGCCGCCCGCGCGGCCCGCGCGGACCTCGCGATGCGGGCCGCGACCGATCTGCTCGCCCGGGACGCGGTGCCGTCCGACCGGGTCAGGGCGCGGCTCGCCGTGCTCGACACCGCCGGTCAGGGGCTCACCGGGCTCGACGAGATGTACGTCCACGCCATGGAGGACTCCGAGGGGGACACCGCGCTGCGGGCCGCCGTGCAGCTGCGTCTGGCCGTCAAGTACGTGCTGGCGGACGGCGATCCGGAGCGCTCGCGCACGGCCGCGGTCGAATCGGCGGCGCTGGCCGCCTCGATGGGCGATCCGCGGCTCGCGGCGCAGGCCCTGACCGTGCAGGCGCGGATGGAGCGGGCCCTCGGTTCGCCGGACGCCGAGACCGTGCTCGGCCAGGCGCGGGCCCTGGAGCGGGCCGAGCGCCCGCTGGGGATCCGCAACGCCGCCCAGATCCTGACGATCCGTCACGCCCTGTTCGACGACCGGCTGGACGACGCGCGGGACGAACTGAACGCGCTGCTGCCGCTGGTCCAGCGGCGCGGTTCGGTGGAGGACACCATCGAGCTGTTCTCCACGCTGGCCGCGATCGAGTCCCGCAGGGGCGCCTGCGCGGCCGCCCTCGCGCACGCCGGGCAGTCCCTCGCGCTCACCCTGGAGGCGGGCCTCTCCCCCGGCCCCGCCTGGTACACCCTCGCGCTCGCCGAGACCGCCGGCGGCAGCTTCGCGCGGGCCGCGAGCTATGCCCGCCGCAGCGTCCAGGCCTCGGAGGAGGAGGGCGACCGCGTCTTCCTCTCCCGCAGCCGGTACGCGCTCGGCCGCGTCCAGCTGATCAACGGTGACGTCGCCGCCGCCCTGGAGACCCTGCGACGGGTCCAGGCCGACGAGCGTGCCCAGTCGACGGTGGACCCGTCGATGCTGCGCTGGCACGAGGAGCTGGCCGAGGCGCTGCTCGCGCAGGACGCGGGCGACGAGGCCCTGGCGCTCCTCGCGGAGGTACGGCCGGTGGCGGAGCGTCTGGGCCGGTCCACGGTCCTGCTGGGCTGCGACCGGGCGTACGCCCTGTGCCTGGCGGCGGAGGGGCGGACGGACGAGGCGGCCGAGCTGCTGACCCGTACGGCCGAGAGCTTCGGCCGGGCCGGGCTGCCGCTGGAGCGGGGGCGGGCACTGATCGCCCTGGCCCGGGTCGAGCGGCGCCGCCGGCGCCGGTCGGCGGCGCAGAGCGCCCTGCACGAGGCGGCCTCGGTGTTCGAGCGGGCCGGAGCGGCTCCGTGGCTGGCGCTCGCGAGCGAGACGCCGGCGGGCGAGGCGGCCGGTCCCGGCCCGGCCGGTGAGGAGTCGGTGTCCGCGCTCTCCTCGCTGACGGAGGCGGAGCTGCGCCTGGCCCGGCTCGTGGGTCAGGGCGCGAGCAACCAGGAGGCGGCGGCGAAGCTGTACCTGAGCGTGAAGACGGTGGAGGCTCGGCTCACCCGCATCTACCAGAAGCTCGACGTCCGCTCCCGCGCCCAGTTGGCGACGGCCCTGCGCCCGTGAACGACGCGGGCGGGAGGGCGGATCACGCTACGCCGCCCCCGGCACCCAGCCCCCGCACCTCCGCACGACCGGCCCCGCCGCCCGAGCCCCGAACACCCTTCACCACCCGATGCCCCGCCCACGGCAGGCCCGCGCCGAGGCGCCCGAAGGGCGGGGTCCGGGAGACCGGACCCCGCCCTTCGGAACACCGTCGCGCGGCTCAGGCCTGCGCGGCGCCGAACCACTCCGTCAGGCTGCCGCGGAGCTCCTCCTGGTCCTCGCCGACCCAGACGACGTGGCCGTCCGGCCGCAACAGCACGGCGGGCGCGTCGAGTTCCTCGGCGGCGTCGACGACATGGTCGACCCGGTCCGCCCAGCCCTCCGCCGAGAGCCGGCCCGTCCGGTCGAGCAGCAGTCCGCGGCCGCCGTGCGTCAGCTCGTACAGGCGTCCCTGCTTCAGGGACAGGTCCCGAAGGCGCCGGCCGAGGAGTTCATGGCCGTCGCCGAGGTCGTAGCGGACGTCGACCGCGGTGATCACGCCGGTGATGTACCGGTTCACCTCCTCGAAGTCCATCAGCTTCGAGAACAGTTCCCGCAGCGCGGTCGCCCCGGGGTCGGTGCCGAGGAGGGTCATCTGCGCGCGGGTGTTCCGCACGACGCTGGCGCCGACGGGGTGCCGTTCGGCCTCGTACGTGTCGAGCAGCCCCTCCGGCGCCCAGCCGGCGACCGCGGCGGCCAGCTTCCAGCCGAGGTTGAACGCGTCCTGGATGCCGAGGTTGAGGCCCTGGCCACCGGTCGGCGGGTGGATGTGCGCCGCGTCGCCGGCGAGGAACACCCGGCCGACGCGGTAGCGCTCGGCCTGCCGGGTGGCGTCGCCGAAGCGGGACAGCCAGCGCGGCGAGTGGACGCCGAAGTCGGTGCCGGCGAAGGCCCGCAGCTGGGTCTTGAAGTCCTCCAGGGTCGGCGGCGTCGTACGGTCCTCGGCCACGCCGTCGGCGGGCACGATGACGCGGCACGCGCCGTCGCCGAGGGGCTTGAGGCCGAACCGCAGCTGGGTCTTCTGGACCTCCGCGGTGACGGCGGCGATCGTCTCCGGGTCCGCGGTCACCTCCATGTCGCCGAGCAGGGTCTCGACGGTGGCGGGCTCGCCGGGGAAGGCGACGCCGAGCAGCTTGCGCACCGTGCTGCGGCCGCCGTCGCACGCGGCGAGGTAACGCGCGCGCAGTTCGGTGCCGTCCGCGAGCTCGACGGTCACCCCGTCCTCGTCCTGGCTGACGCCGACCACTTCGGCGCCGCGCCGGATCTCCGTGCCGAGTTCGAGGGCGCGCTCGTTCAGCAGCCGCTCGGTGACCGGCTGGGGGGTGGCGAGGCCGTACGGGTGGGCCGTGTCGAGCCGCTCGGGCCACGCCTTCATCACGCCGCCGAAGAGGCCGCCGACCGAGAACTTCTCGCTGACCGCGGTGAACCGCTCCAGGAGACCGCGCTGGTCCATCATCTCGACGCTGCGCGCGTGCAGGCCCTGTCCCCGGGACTCCTTGGTCGGCTCGGTCAGTTTCTCGAGGACGACCACCCGCACGTCGTGCAGGCGCAGTTCGCTCGCGAGCATCAGGCCGGTCGGTCCGCCGCCGGCCACGATCACGTCAATCATCAAATACGCCCCGTATTTCCGCAGTTCAAAGCTTCGAGCGGTGATTCTGCAGGACGAAGGGGGCCTTGCCGCAAGGCCCCCTGTGCGCTATATCTTGAGAGTGGCAAGGAGAGGTCGTCCCTCCTTGCCTTTCTGTTTTTCCGGGTCGGCCGGCCTCAGACGGTGAAGGGGCGCTGGTTCAGGAAGTCCGCGGCCGGGGTGCCCGTCAGGTAGAGGTTCGGGCTCTGGGTCGGGGGCAGCAGGCGCTGGATGGCCCGGTGGAAGGTCCGGTAGTCGCCCCGGAAGGCGCCCTCGTCCCACACCCGGAGCAGGGCCCCGGTGAAGGCGCCGTTGACGGCTCCGTCGGCGGCGACCTGGTTGTCCTGGCAGGCCGAGACGAGGAGCGCGTCGGGGGCCGTCCCGTCGGCGGGGGTGTCCTTGGCCAGGGTCCGCTGGAGTTCTTCGAGGTAGGGGCGGTCGCGCTCGTAGAGCTGGATCCGCCACGGCTCCGGCATGTAGCGGCCGGTGGTCTCCTCCGACGCGCCGCCGGGCAGTTCGATGCTGCTGCCGCTGTGGCAGCAGTCGAAGAGGGCGACGATCCGCACGCCGTCGGCGAAGGCGCGGAAGGCCTGCTGGACCTCGTCGTCGAGGAACTGGCGGTCGTAGAACACGAGGGTCTCGTCGAGCGCGTCGGGCTCGTCGTCGGAGCCGGTGACGTCGGGGACCTGACCGCCGTGGCCCGAGTAGGTGAAGAGCAGGATGTCGCCGGGGGCGAGGCGGGCGGCGGCCTCGTGGAGCACGGAGGTGACGTTGGCGACCGTGCCGTCAGGGGTGAGCAGGGTGGTGGCCTCGAATCCGGCGGTCCTGGCGAGCCGCGCCATGTCGTGGGCGTCGTTCTCGCAGGCGTTCAGGGTGCCGTCCCAGCCCTCGTATCGGGCGGGGTCGACCCCGTTCAGTCCGACGTGCAGGGAGAGTCCGGTGGCCATGGGGTGCCTCCTCGTACGGAGCGGAAGGGTGCCGGGGCGGGGGGATGCCCGGGGCGAGTAATGCCGGGGACGGATGCCTGCGGCGGGGGGTGCCAGGCGTCTGATCGAGTGGCCTGCGGTCCGGCGCCGAGCACGACCCTCTCCACGCGGTACTTACATCGTATGAACCCTTCCGACGCGCCGCTTCCTCCCGGCCGGCCGCCCGCGGCCGAGCGCCTGGCCGCCCTCGCCGACCGCACCGGCTACGACGAGACCTTCCTGGGCCCCGTCGTCCCGCTCGCGCTCCCGGTCCGGGACACGGTCGAGACGGTGATCCTGCCGTACACCCACTTCACCGTGGTCTTCCGGCCCGACCGGCGGCTCGCGGCCTCGACCGCCGTCTGCATCGAGGGCGGGCAGCTCCTGGAGGACGTGCCCCGGGAGGACGTCTGGGAGTACGATCCCCGGCTGCCGGAGGAGCAGCAGGCCGGCAACGACGTCTACCGGAACAACAGCCTCGACCGGGGTCATCTGGTCCGCCGCCTCGACCCCGTCTGGGGCGCCTCGGCCGTGGCGTCCCTGGCCAATACGGACACCTTCCACTTCACCAACGCCGCTCCCCAGGCGGACGTCTTCAACCAGGGCAAACAGCTCTGGCAGGGCCTGGAGAACTATCTCCTCGACCACGCCGCCGAGTACGACCGGAAGCTGACGGTCCTCACCGGCCCGGTGCTCCAGGACTCCGACCCGCCGTACCGCGGGGTGCAGGTGCCGCTGCGGTTCTGGAAGGTGGCCGCCTTCGTGCAGGACGGGGCGCTCGCCGCCGCCGCGTACGTCCTGGACCAGAGCCCCGATCTGAGCCGGGACGCGGAGCGGGCCCTGGCGGGCGCGAAGGCCGGCGCGCCGCCGCCGCTGGGGCCGTTCCGCACGTACCAGGTGCCCGTCTCGGACGTCGCGGAGATCACCGAGCTGGAGTTCGGGCCGCTGCCGGACGTGGACGTGATGCCGCCGTTCCGCGCGCCGGAGGAGCGCTGGCGGCGCCTGGAGTCGTACGAGGACATCGTGCTGCACCCCTGACGCGGGCGGGTCCCCGGGCAGCGATTGCGACGGTCCCCCGCCGGTGAAACGATGAGGGGGGATCAGCCAGTTCGTCTGGCCTCGACCGGTGATGTCCGGTCACGACTGATCTCGTCAGGTCCGGCGCCGGAGCGACCGGCGCTGCGCGAAGAGCGCCGGGCAGGTGCGGTATGCCGCTCACCGAGACGGAGTGGGGGCTCGTCGCCAGCTGGGTACGGGACCATCTCCTCGACTCCCCCGAGCCACGGGCCCGGCTGCTGCACGCGGGCCTGCCGGCCGGCTTCGTCGAGGACCTGCCCCTCACCCCGGACCCCGGGCGGAACGCCCTGCTGGTGGTCGAAGCGGCCCGCCGCGACATCGCCCACCAGCGGCGGCTGCTCTCCGTGCTCGCGGGACTCGACGCGCTGGCCGCGATCGACGACCCGCACGCCTTCGAGCAGGGCGCCGAGGCCCGGAACCTGCTGACCCGGCTGCGGGAGGACGAGCAGCTGCGCCGGTCCCCCCAGGATCCGTTCGACAGCACGCTCCTGAAGCACGGCACGGAGGTCTTCCTGGACCGGCGCGAGCTGCGCGGGAAGCTCAGGGAGTTCCTGGCCGACCCGGAGCAGACGGTGCTGGTCGTCGACGGGCCCCCGGACAGCGGGCGGTCCTACACGTACGAGCTGATCCGCCACCTCGGCCAGCACTGCGACTTCCGTCCGGTCCGGGTCACGCTCTCCCGCACGTCCACGGCGGCGCGCCTGATGCAGCGGCTCTCGGCCTTCGTGGCGGGGCCGGAGGCCGACCGGGTGCCGCTGGACCCCACACGGTTGAACGATCCACTGCCCTCCTTCGAGGACGCCGCGCACCGGATCGTCGCCCGCGCCACGGCCGCCGAGGAGCGCTTCTGGCTGGTCCTCGACGACTGCGACCGGCTCGACCCGCACTCGGACGTGTGGGACTGCATCGGCGTCCTCGCGCGGGCGATCTACGAGCACACCCCGGTGCGCGCGGACACCGTGCCGCGTCTGGTGCTGCTCGGCTACGCGACGACGATGCGGCAACTCCCGTACGAGATCCGCAAGAACGAGTGCCGCGACACGACCCGCCTCGCCGACGAGGGCGATCTCCGGGACTTCTTCCGGGAGTTCTTCACCGACACCGCACCCGCCGGGGGCGAGGCGGCCGTCCGCGAGCTCACGGAGACGGCCGTCGCCGAGGTGCTGCGGTCCCTCGAATCCCCTGCGAACGGCGACAGTTACATGCGCCGGCTGTGCACCGCCGTGGAGGACGTCGTACGGCTCCACCGGGCGCTCCCCCCGACGGCACCGCCGCCGGGCGAGGCCGGTCAGGTGCTGCGCGACGCCCTGCGCACCAGCCTCGCCGCCCCCGCCGCCGCGCTGCCCGACCTGCGCAGGTCCTACCGCGAGGCCGCGTGCCTGCTCCAGGAGTTCGACCCCGCCCGGCTCATGCTCCCGGGCGAGGAGCGGGCCACCGGGCGGGCCGTCCTGGAGCTCGTCGACGACTGCACGGCCCTGCCGGCCCCCGGGGCCACCGTGTGGACGCTCAAGCCCGAGATCCGCGACACGGCCCTGGCGGGCCTGGACGGCCCGGACGCCGCGCTGCGCGCCCTCCGGACCAACATCACCCTGCGCCCCGAGGGCCCGGGCCCGGAACGCACGGCACTGGCCCTGCTGACGGGCGCGGGCCTGCCCCCGGCGGGTGCGGAGCCGACGGGCCCCGGCCCGGACGCCCGCGACGAGGTCCAGGTGCTCTCCGACACCCTGCAGGCCACGCTCTGGCTGAGTCGCGTCCCCGGGGTGACCGGACTGCCCGACGTCGACGAGGTGCAGAACCGCCTGGAGCGGGCCCGGCTGCTCCAGCCGATGCGGCGGCTCGTCCGGGGCACGTTCCACGGCCGGACCGCCGAGCTCGACGCCCTGCACGCCTATGTCGCGCTGCCCGAGGAGCCGGCGGAGCCGCCCGTCCTCCTGCACGGCGTCGGCGGCATCGGCAAGAGCACCCTGCTCGCCAAGTTCCTCGTCGACGCGCTCGCCGCCGCCGGTCCCGCCGGATTCCCCTTCGCCTACATCGACTTCGCGCGTCCGACGCTCTCCATCCACGAACCGGCCACGGTGATCGCCGAGATGGCGCGGCAGCTCGGCGTCCACCATCCCGCCCACCGCGCCGCCTTCGAGGAGCTCGCGGACGAGTGCGAGCGGACGGCGGCGCTCCAGCGCGGCGAACGCAACGAGCTCGACGAGCTGTACCAGCTGGCCGGCACCCGGGCGACGCTCGGCCGCGACTACTCCTCCGACTTCCACGCCCGGGCCAGCGCCCGCGAGCAGGAGCTCGCCCACCGGGTCGCCTCCCTGGTCGCCGAGGCGGTCCGCCCGGCGCCGGGCGAATCGCCCCCGCCGCTGGTCGTGGTCGTCGACTCCTTCGAGGAGGCCCAGTACCGGGGCTCGCCCGTCATCGCCCGCATGTGGGCCGTCTGGACGGCTCTGCGGGCGGCCTACTCGCGGCTTCGGTTCGTCGTCTCCGGGCGGGCCCCGATCGACCATCCGGCCCGGGTGCTCACCCCGCGCACGATGGAGCTGACCGAGCTGGACCACGAGGCCTCCGTGGACCTGCTGATGTCCTCCGGGGTGGACGACGAACCGCTCGCGGAGGACCTCGCCGACCGGATCGGCGGTCATCCGCTGAGCCTCAAGCTCGCGGCCCGGACCGCCGTCGCCCTGGGCGCCGACTCCCCGTCCCTCGGCGAGCTGCTGCGCGGGCTGCCCTCCCGGCGCCGGTACTTCGACCGGCAGGTCGACCAGATGCTGATCCAGGGCACGCTGTACGACCGACTGCTCAAGCACATCGCGGAGGACGACGTCCGGGCCCTCGTGCAGGCGGGTCTCGCCCTCCGCTTCATCACCCCCGACCTGATCCGGGAGGTCCTGGCCGGGCCGGCGGGGCTGACCGTCGACAGCGCCGCGGAGGCCCGGCGGCTCTACGGTCTGCTCACCTCCCGGGTCGATCTGATGGAGTCGGCGGGACCGGAGGCCATCCGGCACCGGACCGATCTGCGGGCCATCATGCTGCGCCTCTCGGACAGCGCGCGGACCGATCTGATGCGGGCCGTGGACCGGCGGGCCGTCGCGTACTACGCGGTCCGCGAGGGGTCCCGGGAGCGCGCCGAGGAGATCTACCACCGGCTCCGGCTCGGTGAGAACCCCCGGACGGTGGAGGCCCGTTGGGAGCCGGACGTCGCGCCCTACCTGGGCGGGTCGACACACCGCGAGATGTCGCACCGCTCGGCGGCGTTCCTCCTCGGCCGGATCGGCGGGCACGTGCCCGACCAGATCATGACCGAGGCCGACCAGGAGGACTGGGAGCGGATCGCCGCGCGCGAGGTCGAGGACCTGCTCACCCAGGGGTACGTGGACGCCGCGGCGCAGCGCCTGGAGGAGCGGCGGCCGTGGACGCCGTGCAGCAGGCTGCACGCGCTGCTCGCCGAGACGCTCGCCCGCTCGGGGCGGACGGCGGAGGCGCGCGAGGGCGCCGAGCGGGCCGTGGACCGGGCGGAGGAGGCGGGCTGCGCGGAGACCCAGCTCGAACTGCTCCAGCTGTCGGCGCGGCTGGCCCAGGACTCGGGCGACTTCGCGGAGGCGGACCGGGACCTCCAGGAGGCGGAGGAGATCGCCGCGGGCCTCGGGCTGCGCTTCGAGTCGCTGGGGGTGCTGGTCGCCCGCTCGCGCCTCGCGGCGCTCGCGGACGGCGACGCCGCGCCCGCGGAGAATCGGCTCGCCCGGACCCTGCGCGGGATGCCGGACGCGGACCTGGCCCGGCAGCCCTCCCTGGCCCGGACGGCGGCCGCCACGGCGTGCCGGGCGGACCCGAGGCTCCTGGAGCACACGCTGCGGCTCGTGGGGCTCCCGGCGGACGAGGAGGCGGTGGTCACCGAGCTGGCCCGCTGGATCGACACCACGCTCACCGACGAGCCCGGCCTTCACGTGCCGCTGACCCGCATCCTGGAGTCCGCCGCCGGGGCGGAGCCCTCCTCCGGGGCCGGCCGTCCGGATCTGGAGCGGATCGAGCGGGACCTGCGGGAGGCACGGCGGCGCGGCACCCTGGACAGCGTGGCCCGGCAGGCGCTGACGCTCCGGGACGGCAGCGGGGACCTGCTGCTCGGGGTGGCCTCCGCGATGGACGCGGGCCCCTCCCCACGCGGAACCGCCTCGCACGCAGCCATCGCGCGCGGTACGGCCCCGGCGGGACACGGCGCCGAGCAGGGGCCCCGTACCGGCCTGTGGACGCGTCCGCCGCCGAACGCCGCCGGGGCCGCGCTCCGGAAGGTGCCGTTCCTGCCGCAGGAGGAGCTGGTCCGGGTCCGCAACGCCACCATGGAGGCGGGCCTCGCCGACCGGGCCCTGCGCCCTGCCCTGCTGAAGGGCATCCCGGGCTACTTCACGGCCACCCTGGAACCGCTGGACGACCCGCTGGAGCAGGCGCACGCCGACCTCAACGCGATGAACCAGGTCGAGCGTCTCCTCGACGGTCTGGTGCCGCTGGAGATCTGGCTGCACAACGCGATCGAGCAGACCCACGAGCAGGGCCCGCGCGCCGTCCTCCAGGGCGCCCTGGACGCGGTCGCCCGCGCGATCACCGGCGAGGCGGAGCTCCCGGCGGAGATGATGCCCGGGGAGATGAAGGAGGAGATCGTCCTCCAGGACGACACCGTGCCGTACGAGTTCCTGCACGGCGGCATCCGGGCCGGCGCCTCCGTGGCGCTGCTGCGGATCCCGCCGTACGAGTCGGGCGCGCCACTGCTGCCCTCGTACCCGCACGGCGGCACCGGCTGGATGATCGCCCCGGGGCTGCTGATCACCAACCACCATGTGGTGATGGCCCGTTCGTGGGAGGCGGGCGTCCGCCCCTATGTCAGCGACGAGGACCTGCGGCTCCAGGCGCTCATGTCGCGCTCCCGCTTCGACTTCGTCGAGAACGCGGCGGCCGCGCCGGAGGCGACGGCGGGCGAGCTGGAGGCCTGGGACGCGGCGCTCGACTACGCGATCGTGCGGCTCTCCGCCGGCCAGGAGGAGCGGCCGACGCTGCGGGTCGCCACCCGGCCGCTGCTGGTCCGGGAGCGGCAGCGGGTCCCGGTCAACATCATCCAGCATCCGGGCGGGCTGCCGAAGCGGGTCGCGCTCCGCAACAACCTGGTCTACCGGGCGGACGAGCAGGACATCCTGTACTTCACCGACACCCGGGGCGGTTCCTCCGGCTCCCCGGTCTGCCTCGACGACTGGACGGTCGTGGGGCTGCACCGGGGGACGCGGAAGGTGGACGAGGTCGAGTTCCAGGGCGCCCGGACGCGGTTCGTGAACGTGGGCACCCAGATGAGCGGCATCCTGACCCATCTCCGGGAGTCCCGGCCCGAGTTGTACGAGGAGATCACGGCGGCCCAGTCGGGGCGGCCGGCCCGGGGGGAAGCGAACGCGAAGCCGAGGTGAACGACCATGCCGAACGGACCACGGAGCGTGTCGCCGGTGGCGACCGGCGCCGAGCGGATCTTCGACGATCTGCGGGAGGTCGCCGCGCGGGTGCGCGCGGGACTGGAGGCGGAGATCGCCGAGTCCGCGCTCGAACTCCCCGCCGACGTGGCACCGGCGGTCGAGATCTCCCGCTTCGCCCGCGAGGAGCGGGCCCGCGTCCTGGAGGCCGGGGTCAGCGGCCTGGAGAAACTGGCGGCGCACCGGGAGGACGAGCTCGACGGGGACGAGACCTTCGGCGTGGAGGCGATCGTCCTCCTGGAGGGCCGGCCGGCGATCCTGGTCCAGCGCCAGGACTTCGCCCCGCAGCGGGACGAGTGGTCGGTCCTGGAACCGCAGCGGCCCGCGATCCGGGATTCGATCCTGCGGGTCGGCCGGGTCGAGGTCACCGGGCACCCCAGCCTGGACTGGATCGGCACGGGCTTCCTGGTCGGCCCGCGCACGGTGATGACGAACCGTCATGTGGCGGCGGAGTTCAGCCGTTTCGAGGGTGAGCGCTGGACCCTGGAGTTCGGGATGTCGGCGCGGGTCGACCCGGCGGAGGAGCTGCCCGTCGAGGGCGAGCCGCCCGGGCCCTCGGTGCCGTACGAGATCACCGACGTCATCGGCATCCACCCCGACGTCGACATGGCGCTGCTCCGCGTCGAGCCCTCGACGGAGCACGGCCTGCCGACGCCGCTCGCCGTGGCGGCGGACGGTCCTGCGGACCTGCCGGGCCGGCCGGTGTACGTGATCGGCTACCCGGCCTGGGACGGCCGGCGCAACGAGCCCGAGTCGATGCGCCGGATCTTCATGGACGTCTACAACGTGAAGCGGCTCCAGCCGGGCGCGGCCACCGAGTTCACGCCCGGCGGCCTGGTGATGAAGCACGACTGCTCGACGCTCGGCGGCAACAGCGGTTCCCCGGTGTTCGACCTCGCCGACCACCGGGTCCTCGGGCTGCACTTCGGCGGCCGCTACCGCACGGGCAACTTCGCCGTCCCGCTGTGGGAGCTGGTGGACGACCCGCTGCTCGCGAAGGCGGAGGTCAACTGGGTCTGAGGCATGGCTAGTCGGCGGCGACGGCATAGGTGCCGCGGGCGGTGGCTCCGTCAGGGAGGCGCCACTCGGCCGTGACCCGGCCGCGGCCCGGTCCGCCGTCCGCGCCGGGGCGCAGGACGCGCCGGATCCGGAGCGTCAGCGGTGCGTCCGCGCCGGTCTCCCGCACCTCCACGTCGGTGTGGTCGGGGCCTTCCGTGACCCGTACGAGCTCCGCTCCGGACCCGGCGGGGTCGAGCGAGGCCGCGACGGTGGGGTCGGTCGTGTCGTCGACCGACTGGTGCTGCGCCTCGGCCCGGCCCGCGAGCAGGGCGTACAACTCGGCGACGAGCACCGGGTCGTGGGTGCCGTCGTAGATCCAGCGCGTGCCGAGGACGCCGTGCTCGGAGGTGCCGATGAGAGCGTGCTCGGCGCCCTCCAGGGGCGCGCCCCGGTAGGTCATCGGGACCAGGTAGGTGACCGCGTCCGGTCCGGCGCCGTCGGCGACCGCCATGAACTCGATGCCGACCTCGCCCGCGGGGTCGTCGAGCCGGAAGCCGCCCACCTTGGCCGGGCTCGGCGCGTCGGCCCCGCCGGCGTACCAGGCGCGGCCGGGCAGCCAAGCGGTGAGCAGCTCCAGCTTGGTGGGCTGCATCGTGGTGTGGTGGATGACGGCCATCGTGCGCATCTCCCTCTGGACCTGGGACGAAGAACCCCGGAGCGAAGAACCTCCGGGCAAAGAACCGCAACCTAACAGACCGGCCCGGTCGCGATGCGGGGCTGTCCACGCCGACCTAGCCTGGAGGTGGAGTGTTGTCCCCGGCCGGCAGGAGGCCCGCCGTGAGGTACTCGCACACCCGGAACCGGCGCGTCTGCGCGGCCTTGGCGGCCCTGGGAATCCTCGTCGCGCCCGTGGGCGCGGGTGCCGCCTTCGCCGCCGAACCCCCGGGCCCCGCCGCCCTCGTGGCGACGACCCCCTCCCCCTCGGCGGACGCCGGGTTCCCGGAGCTGACCCCGGCCGTCGCCGCCCGTCTGGACCGGGCGGTGCAGGACGTGATGCAGGAGACGGGCGTCCCGGGTGTCACGGTCGGTCTCTCGGCGCCCGGCAAGGGCACGTACATCCGCTCCTTCGGTGTCGCCGACAAGGCCACGGGACAGCCCATGAACCCGGGGCTGTACATGCGGATCGGCAGCGAGACCAAGACGTTCACGGTGACCGCCCTGCTCGAACTGGTCGACCGGGGCGCGGTGAGTATCGACGACCCGATCTCGAAGTACGTGGACGGCGTGCCGAACGGCGACCGCATCACCCTGCGGAACCTGGCGTCCATGCGCAGCGGGCTCTTCAACTACTCGGCGGACGAGGGCTTCTACAAGGCGCTCACGTCCGATCCCTACCGGCCCTTCACCCCGCAGGAGTTGCTCGCCTACTCGTTCAAGCACCCGATCCAGTTCCAGCCGGGCGCCGAGTTCGACTACTGCAACACGAACCTGATCCTGCTCGGGCTCGTCGTGGAGAAGGTCAGCGGGACGCCGCTCGACGAGTTCGTCCGGGACAACGTGATCGAGCCGGCGGGCCTGCGCCACACGGTGTTCCCCACGGACGCGGCGTTCCCGAGCCCGCACGCCCACGGCTACACCGAGCAGACGGCCTCGGGGCAGCTGGAGGACTCCACCGACTGGAACCCGTCCTGGGGCTGGGCGGCCGGTGCGATGATCTCCGACCTCCAGGACCTGCGCACCTGGGCCCGGGTGGTCGCGACCGGCACGCTGCTGACCCCGAAGACGCAGGCCGAGCGGCTGAAGACGTACCCCTCGGGCATCCCCGGCGCGGGCTACGGGCTCGGCATCTTCAACATCCAGGGCTGGATCGGGCACAACGGCTCCCTGCCGGGATACGAGTCGCTCACGATCTATCTGCCGGAGGCCAAGGCCACCCTGGTGGTCCTCCTCAACACGGACGTGCTGCACGACAACAACGAGCCCAGCACGCTCTTCGGGCAGGCCATCACCCGGATCGTGACTCCGGACCATGTCTTCGACATCCCGGTGACGGAGCCGAAGCCCAGCCCGAGCGGAAGCTGACGCGCGTCCCCCGCCTCCTCCCATCACCTGACTGATAATCTCCGAATTGTCCTGAATGATTCCCGGCACTCGCCCGTGCCACCGCAGAATCGGGAGCAGCAATGACCGGTGGACCCGAGCCCCTCAGCGCCGTCGCCCGTGAGGCGCTCGAGCGCGAGCTCGCCGATCTGCGCACCGAACGCGAGGCCGTGGCCGTCACGCTGCGGGGCGGCGGTGGCGACGAGGTCGGCGACCGGGCGGACCAGGCCGACGAGTTGCAGCGCGCCGACGAGCTGGACCGGCTCGCCACCCGGATCGACGAGATCGAGGGGCGGCTCCGGGAGGGATCCGTCGCGGGCGCGCCGTCCACCGACGCGGTGGGCGTGGGCAGCAGCGTGACCGTGCGGTTCGCGGACGGCACCGAGACGACCGTCCAGATCGGCGAGCTCGCGAACGCCCTCGACGCGGCCCTGGTCACCGCCGACAGCCCGCTCGGCCGGGCCCTGCTCGGCCACCGTGCCGGCGACACCGTCACGTACGACGCACCCGAGGGCCGGACGACCGCGGTCGTGGTCTCCCTCGGCTGACGGCGTGCCGGACACCGCCTCCCCCGGGTCCGCCCAGATCCGGGAGGCCGACCGGAAGGGCGGCCCGGGGCACACGGTCCTGGTCGCGCTGGCCCTCGCGGTGCCCATCACCAAGCTGGCCTACACGGTCGGCGGCGGCGACGCCGTACGCGACGTGCTGGTCGGCATGGAGCCGGCGAACTGGCCGGACATCCTGCTCGGCATGGTGATCACGGACCCGCTCCTCGGGTCGGTGCTCGGCGTCGTCGTCTCCCGCGTGATCTTCGCCCTGTTCGCCGCGCGCGGGGCGGTCCCGCTCGGGGGCGGGACGGCCCGGGCGCTCCGCCGGGCGGCGCTCACGCTCGTCAACCCGGTCGCCGTGGGAGTCATCGACGCCTGTTTCTTCGGGCCGTGGTGGGGCCTCGCCACCGGGCTCGCCGCCTTCGCGCTGCGGCAGGGCGTGGTCGTGGAGTACCGCACGGGACGGCGCAGGCCGCACCACCGGCACGAGCAGGACCGGGGCGGCGACCCCGGCTACCGGCCGTCCTCCTGGCTGCGCGGGGCCGCCGGCGTGGAGCAGTGGGTGGCGCTGGCCCTGACGGTCCTCGTGCTGCCGTTCCTGGCGTTCGTCTCGGCGCTCGACGGGCAGGCGTGGACGTCGATCGTCGCCTGCCGGGTCACGGACGGAACGCGGACCGAGAGCAACCGGCTGATCGAGCTGAGCCGCAAGGGCGACGGCGTGGTCGGCTGGAACCTGGACACCGAGCAGATCTCCAACGGCCTCGGCTGCACGAGCGAGGAGAGCCGCTACGTACGCGAGCCGTGGTGGCGGCGCTGAAGGCCGGCGGGACCCGGGTCAGCGGCCCGTGACGATCCCGGCGACCAGGTTGATCGTGGTGGCCAGGATGCTCGCCCCGAACACGTACGACAGAAGGCAGTGCCGGAGGACGACCGAGCGGACCGTGGGGCTGGAGACGTTCGTGTCGGAGACCTGGTAGGTCATGCCGAGGTTGAAGCTGAAGTAGAGGAAGTCGCTGTACCTCGGCGGGGCCTGGGAGTTGAAGTCGATCCCCCCGCCGGGTTTCAGGGCGTAGTAGAGGTACGCGTACCGGGTGGCGTACATCAGGTGGAGCGCCGCCCAGGCCATGAAGACGCCGCCGAGCGCCGTCGCGGCCGCCGCGTGGCTCAGGTCGGTGCGGCCGACCAGGAGCAGCACGACGATGCCGACGAGCCCGCACAGGGAGGTCGCGACGACGACGAGCTCCTCGACGAGGGGCCGGAACTCCTCGCGCCGGACGTTCCGGTGGGTCGTGGTGGCGTCCATGGGCCACAGGACGAGCCAGCCGGTGACGACGAAGAGCGTCTCGGCCGCGGCGATGCCGGCGAGGACGCCCATCGGCGTGTGGGTCAGGGCGGCGACGACCGCGCCGGTCGCCGCGCCGGCGAGCGCCGACACGGCGAGCCGGGGCACGGCGCCGAGCAGCCGCCGGTCCACGGCTCAGGGCTCCAGGACGACGACGGCCTCGTCCGTGTAGGCCAGGAACGTCAGGGTCTCCTGGAGGTACAGCTCGACGCTGCTCGCGTCGTGCGACGTGTAGCCGATCGCCACGTCCTGGCCGAGACGCAGCTCGAAGTCGCCGCCCCGGGTGGAGAGGACGAAGCCGCCGTCGAGGGCGGGCGCCCAGATCGGGGAGCCGTCGAGCATCCGGGCGAGGTGGGCCGCGATCGGGTAGCCGTGGTCGGAGGTCTCGCTGACGGCCCGGTACTGGTCGGCGCCGAGCAGCAGGGCGTACGGTCCGTCGACGCCGGCGAGCCGCAGGGCGGTGAGGGCCCGGCTGACCGCGTCGGGGTAGTCGCGGGGTTCGGTCGGCAGCCGCAGCGCCGGGTTGGAGCTGCGGCCGCGCAGTCCTTCGACCCCTGCGGCCTCGTACCCCTCGAAGACCATGCGGTCCTCGATGAGCGCCAGGGCGCGGGCCGCGTCCTTGACGGGCTGCCAGTCGGAGTCCTTCGAGCCGCGCTCGACGTCGTCGACGGCGGACCGGTCGACGGTGAACGGCACCCGGACCTCGACGAGGGGCCGCGCCTCGCGCAGCCGTGCCGTGACGCCGGGTGCGGGCTCCGCCAGGTCGGAGAGGTGGCCCGTGCCGACGGCCGAGAGCTCCGGTCCGGCCGGGTCGGGGACGTCGACGACGCGGCGGCCCGCGACGTTGCGGCGGAAGGTGCGGCGGGCCTCCTCCTCGATCTCGCCCCACGCCGCGGCGGTGATCGGGGCGAGTTCGCGGTGGAGGTTGCTGGTGGACTCGGGGGGCGTCATGGGGCCAGGGCTCCTTTCAGGCTGCCGATGCCCAGGGTCGCCCCGGGAGCCGCGGCGGCCGGCGGGGCGGGGAGGGCGTCGAGGAGGTCGGCGCTCGGCACGAAGAAGAGGCCGCCGGTCACAGCCCGGGAGAAGTCGAGGATGCGGTCGGTGGTGCCGGGGGGATCCCCGAGGAACATGTTGTGGAGCATCCGTTCGGTGACGGCGGAGGTGCGCGCGTAGCCGATGAAGTAGGTGCCGAACTCGCCGGTGCCGATCCGCCCGAAGGGCATGTTCGCGCGGAAGATCTGCTGCTGGACGCCGTTCTCGTCGGTGACCGTGTTCAGGGCGACGTGCGAGTCCGCGGGCTTGACGTCGTCGGACAGTTCGATGTTGGAGCCTTTGCCGCGCCCGATGACGTGCTCCTGCTGCTCGACGGTGAGCGCGTCCCAGGCCGCCATGTCGTGCACGTACTTCTGCACGATCACATAGCTGCCGCCCCGGAAGTCCGGGTCCTCGTCGCCGATGTGGACCGCGTCGGCGGCCGTGACGCCCTCGGGGTTCTCGCTGCCGTCGACGAATCCGAGCAGGTCGCGGTCGTCGAAGTACACGAAGCCGTGCACCTCGTCGACGACGGTCGCCGCGGTGCCGAGGGCGGCCACGATATGCCGGGCCAGTTCGAAGCAGAGGTCCAGGCGCCGGGCCCGCAGATGGAAGAGCAGGTCGCCGGGGGTGACCGGCGCGCGGTGGCGGGGGCCTCGCAGGGGCGTGAAGGGATGCAGTTCGCGGGGGCGGGGGCCGCCGACGAGCCGGTCCCATCCCTCGGAGCCGATGCCGGCGACGCAGGTGAGCTGCGCGTCGGGGGCACGGAACGCCACCGAACGGGTCAGTCCCGTCAGGTCCCGGAGCGCCTCCCGCACCGCGGTCTCGCCGCCCGGGTTGACGGTGGCCACCAGGAAGACGGCCGCGCGCGCGGGCGAGGCGACGACGGGCTGGGGTACGGCCATGGCGCTCCCACGAGAGATGAACAGAAAACCGGACAGAAGGGACAGCGTCAGCGTAGGTGCGCATGATCCGGTACGCAGCCCGGCGCACCGCCCTCCGGCGGCGGGCGACAGGTACAGAGCGGGGCAGGCATAGGGCGGCAGGCACGGGGGCGGTGCACTGGGGTGGCAGGCACGGGGGCGGTGCACTGGGGCGGCGCAAGCACGGGCGGACGGCACGGGGTGGCAGGGGCTCGGTGGCGGGCTTAGCCTGCCCGAAGGGGTCCCTTTGTCCCGCCATGCCCTGCGTCCGCAGGGCGAGAGGGTGAAGCGCCTTGAGCACCGACCAGGACGAGAACACCGCCCGGAACGAACGCGAACCCCGGGTGGGACCGACCCCCGAGGGCGAACCGGAATTCCATCCGTACCACCACCCGGCCGCCGGCTGGGGTGCCGCGAAGAGCGTGACGAACTTCCTCGTGCGCGAGGGCGCGCTCGTCGACGGACCGCGCGCGATCATGCGGATGAACCACGAGAACACCGGCTTCGACTGTCCCGGCTGCGCCTGGCCCGACGACACCAAGGGCCTCCATCTGGACATCTGCGAGAACGGCATCAAGCACGTCACCTGGGAGATGACGCGCAAGCGGGTCGGGCGGGAGTTCTTCGCCGCCCACTCGGTGACCGAGCTGGCCGGGTGGAGCGACTACGACCTGGAGAACGAGGGCCGCCTCACCGAGCCGATGGTCTACGACCCGGAGTCGGACCACTACGTGCCGATCAGCTGGAAGGACGCGTTCGAGCTCGTCGGCCGCACCCTGCGCGGCCTCGACGACCCGAACCGGGCCGCGTTCTACACCTCGGGCCGGCTCGGCAACGAGGCCACCTTCCTCTACCAGCTGATGGCCCGCGAGCTCGGCACGAACAACCTGCCCGACTGCTCCAACATGTGCCACGAGGCCAGCGGCCGCGCCCTCCAGGCCTCCCTGGGCACCGGCAAGGGCACGGTCGACCTCCAGGACTGGGAGACGGCCGACGCGCTGTTCATCTTCGGCGTCAACGCCGCCTCGAACGCGCCCAGGATGCTCACGGCCCTCGCCGAGGCGTACCACCGCGGCGCAAAGATCGTGCACGTCAACCCGCTCGTCGAGGCGGCCGCCACCCGCACCATCGTCCCGCACGACTTCACGGACATGGCCCTCTTCAAGACGACGAGGACCAGCACCCTGAACCTCCAGCCGCGCATCGGCGGCGACATGGCACTCGTGCGCGGCATGGCCAAGGCGATCCTGGAGCAGTCCTCGACCGACCCGAAGGCCCTGGACCGGGAGTTCATCGAGCGGCACACCTCGGGCTTCGAGGAGTACCGCGCCCTGTGCGAGGCCACGCCCTGGGAGGAGCTGGAACGCCAGTCCGGGCTGAGCCGGGCCGACATCCTCAAGGCCGCGCGCGTGTACGGGGAGGCCGACCGCTCCATCGTCAGCTGGTGCCTCGGCATCACCCAGCACGAGCACGGCGTCGACACCGTGCGGGAGATCGTCAACCTGCTGCTGCTCCGCGGCAACCTGGGCCGGGAGGGCGCGGGCCCCTCCCCCGTGCGCGGCCACAGCAACGTCCAGGGCAACCGTACCTGCGGCATCGACCACCGCCCGAGCGAGGAGTTCCTGGACCGGCTCGCCGAGGTCTGCGCGATCGAACCGCCCCGCGCGCACGGCAAGGACACCGTCGCGAGCATCAAGGCGATGCACGACGGCGAGATCACCGTCTTCGTCGGCATGGGCGGCAACTTCGCGCTCGCGGCCCCCGACACCCCGTACACCTGCGCGGCGCTGCGCACCTGCGAGCTCACCGTCCAGGTCAGCACCAAGCTGAACCGCAGCCACATCGTGCACGGCCGGCAGGCGCTCATCCTCCCCTGCCTCGGCCGGACCGAGAAGGACCACCAGCGCAAGGGCGTCCAGAGCACCTCCGTCGAGGACTCGATGAGCATGGTGCACCTGTCCGTCGGCATGAAGAAGCCCGCCTCGCCGCACCTGCTCTCCGAACCGGCCGTCGTCGCCGGCATGGCGCGCGCCGCGCTGCCCGACAGCGCCACCCCCTGGGAGTGGTACATCGAGGACTACGACCGCATCCGGGACACCATGGCCCGCGCGCTCGACGGCTTCGAGGACTTCAACCGGCGCGTACGGCTGCCGCTCGGCTTCCGCATCAAGCAGCCCGCCCGCGAACTGGTCTTCCTCACCCCGTCCGGGCGCGCCGAGTTCTCCCGTGCCGAGCTTCCCGACGTGGTGCCCGCCCCCGGCACCCTGGCACTCGGCACCATGCGCTCCCACGACCAGTGGAACACCACCATCTACTCCGACAACGACCGCTACCGGGGCATCAAGAACTGCCGCACCCTGGTCTTCATGAACCGGGCGGACATGCGCGAGCGCGGGATCGCCGACATGGGCCCCGTCGACATCACGAGCACCGCGAGGGACGGCAGCCGACGGCATCTGAACGGCTACCTCGCCGTCCCGTACGACATCCCGCGCGGCTGCGCCGCCGGGTACATGCCGGAGATGAACGTGCTGTGCGCCCTGGGCGACTACAGCACCCAGAGCGACCAGCCGATCATGAAGCACGTCAACGTGACGATCGAGACCACCTCCTGATGGTCCGTCACGCCCGGCGGGCGATCCGGTCCAGGAGGAGGTAGGCGCGCCGCTCCGCGGCGGCGAGCTCGGTGGGGTCGATCTCCGCCGGCCACAGCTCGCCCGCCGCGGCGTCGTCCGCCTCCCGCAGCTCCACCGCGGCCGCCGCGAGCCGCGTCTGGACGAGCGGGAACGACCGCACGGCCCCCTCCTCCAGGGCCCGTTCGGCCCGCTCCGAGGCCGTCGCGCAGGCGGCGAGCGCACGCTCCGCCCGTACGGCCGCCCGGTCGTGGACCACCATCAGCGCGCAGCCGAGCGCGACGCCGACACCGAGCACGCTGCTCAGCGCCCGGTCCTGCACGAGGGCTCCGGCCGGGGCGGGCGCGGCCAGGTCGGTCAGGAGCAGGGCCAGCGGGGTGAGGAAGACGACGCCGAGCCCGTAGTTGCGGGCGACGACGTACTCCATGAGGAACTCGAAGAGGACGATCACGAGGACGAGGGTCACCGGCTCGGGGCCCAGGGCGAGGACGCCGAGGGCGAGCAGGAGGCCCGCGACCGTGCCCAGGGTGCGCTGGACGGCCCGCTGGGCCGCCGTCCGGACGTTGATCGAGTGGAGCACCGCGGCGGCGGAGATCGCCGCCCAGTAGCCGTGCCCGAGGCCCAGGAGGAGCGCCGCCCCGCCCGCGATGCCGGTGCCGAGGACCATCCGCAGGGCCGGCACGAGAAGGACCGCCGCGCGGCCGTGGGCCGGTCCCGTGACCAGGGCGGCGGCCCGGAGTTCGGTGGCGCGCAGGGTCGTCGGAGCCGGCGCCCCCGGCCCCGGGCCCGTCCCGGCCGGCCCCGGGCGGGCGAGCATGCCGGCCTGGGCGATCAGGACGGGCAGCGCCAGTTCGGGCAGCAGGCGAGGGGCGCGCAGGCGGCGGCTGAGGAGCAGCCGGACCTGGCGGCGCAGCGTACGGGCCAGGCCGGTGGGGTCGTTCGGCGCGCGGCGGGCGGATCCGATGAGCAGCGACCAGGAGAGGTCGGTGAGACGGACGCACGTGTCGCCCCGGCCGGCCCAGTCGACGCCCGACGGCGGCAGGACGCCGAGTGTGCGGTACGCCTGGAGGACGGCGGCGGTCGCCCGGTGCCGTACGGGCCCGACACCCTGTCCGGCACCGCTCGCGTCCCACAGGTCGGCGAGTTCGCGCAGGGCGGCCGCGACGGCGAGCCGCTGCGGGCGGTCCGGGTGCACGAGCCGGCCCGCCAGGGCGAGGATCCAGGCGACGGCCGCACCGATCGCGGCGAGGCCGGTCTGGGGCAGGACGTCGGCGGGGGCCGAGGAGCCGTTGGCCGCCACCGCGAAGGAGGACAGCAGCAGTACCGCGCCGAGCCCGCCCAGCCGGGCCGCGTCGCAGGCGAACTTCGCGAGACCGGCCACCAGGGCCGTGGCCGCGACCGTCACGGCGGCGCCGGTTCCGCCGTCCCCGGGACGGGCCCAGGCGGCGAGCGCCGCGCCGCAGCCCACGCACGCGGTCATCGCCACGGCGGCGACGGCGAGCACGCGGGCGCGTCGCGCGTAGGGAAGATTGCGTCCGAACGTGGTGGTGAAGGAGCCCAGCATCGTGTAGACGGCCTGGTCGGCCCGCCCGGCGAGTGCCATCGGCAGTGCGGGCAGCGCCATGGCGAGCGCGGCCCGCACGGCGAAGGACAGGGCACCGTCCACGCTCTGCAGGGCGAGCGCGCCCCTCGGGGACAGTGCGCGTCCCAGCCGGGCGGCGGCGCGCCGCGGTCCGCCCGGCGGGCGCCGACGAAAGGAATTCATGACCCGATCACCCTCGGAGAATTCCCTGCGAAAGTCAAAGAGGCATTTCCGATGACGTCATCCGCACCGCTTTTCCGAGCTTCTCCGCCGCTTCTCCGATGCCTCTGCCGATGCTTCGCCGATGCTTCTCCGTGGAAAGGAAAGGCAGGCGATAGGCGGCACCTATCAGCTCATCGAAAACATCTCTTTGACTTCGCTCCGGAACGGGCCGAATCTGCTCTGCGGCGAGAATCCGATACGGGCGAGGAACGAGGCGGACCAGAGCATGAGCGGCATCGAGGACCCGGTCGACGACCTGAAGGTCACCCCGCCGAAGACCTGGGCGACGGGACTGCCCGCCGTGACGCACGCGCTGGAGTACTCCCTCGGCCAGACGTCCCCGCGGCGCACCGCGCTGACGCTGCTCCACATCAACCAGCCCAAGGGCATCGACTGCCCGGGCTGCGCCTGGCCGGAGCCCGCGCCGGGCAAGCGGCACATGAACGAGTACTGCGAGAACGGCGCCAAGCACATCAACGACGAGGCCACCTCGCGGCGCGTCACCCGGGACTTCTTCCGCGAGCACTCGATCGCGGAGCTCGACGGCATGTCCGACTACTGGCTCAATCAGCAGGGCCGGCTCACCGAGCCGATGGTGAAGCGGCCCGGTGCGACGCATTACGAGCCGATCGGCTGGGACGAGGCGCTCGGTCTGCTCGCCGAGGAGCTGAGGGCGCTCGACTCCCCCGACGAGGCCCTCTTCTACGTCTCCGGCCGGCTGAACAACGAGGCCGCGTTCCTCCTCCAGCTCTTCGCGCGCGCGTACGGCACGAACAATCTGCCGGACTGCTCCAACATGTGTCACGAGTCCAGCGGTTCCGCGCTGTCGGAGACGCTCGGCATCGGCAAGGGCAGCGTCTCCCTGGACGACATCCACCACTCCGACCTGGTGTTCGTCGTGGGGCAGAACCCGGGCACCAACCACCCCCGGATGCTGTCGGCCCTGGAGGAGACCAAGCGGAACGGCGGCCGGGTCGTGGCCGTCAACACGCTGCCCGAGGCCGGGCTCATGCGCTTCAAGCACCCGCAGAAGGCCCGGGGGATCATCGGCCGCGGCACACCGATCGCCGACCAGTTCCTGCACATCCGCGCCGGCGGCGACCTCGCCCTCTTCCAGGCCCTGAACCGGCTGCTCGTGGAGGCCGAGGACGCCGCGCCCGGCACCGTGCTGGACCACGAGTTCATCCGTACGCACACCATCGGCTTCGCCGACTTCGCCGAGCACGCCCGGAAGGTCTCCTGGGACGACATCCTGGCGGCGACCGGCCTCGACCGCGAGGAGATCCAGGCGCTCTTCGAGCGGGTCCTCGCGAGCGAGAAGATCATCGTGTGCTGGGCGATGGGCGTCACCCAGCACAAGCACGGCGTGCCCACGATCCGCGAGATCGTCAACTTCCTGATGGCGCGCGGCAACATCGGGAGGCCCGGCGCGGGCGTCTGCCCGGTGCGCGGCCACAGCAATGTCCAGGGCGACCGCACGATGGGCGTGTGGGAGCGGATGCCGCAGGCGTTCCTCGACGCCCTGGGGCGCGAGTTCGGCTTCACCCCGCCCGCCCACCACGGCCTGGACGCGGTGAACGCCATCCGCGCCATGCGCGAGGGGCGCGCCAAGGTCTTCCTGGGCGTCGCGGGGAACTTCGTACGGGCCACCCCGGACAGCGCGGTCACCGAGGAGGCGATGCGGGGCTGCCGGCTCACGGCGCACGTCTCCACCAAGCTCAACCGGTCCCACACGGTCTGCGGCGAGACCGCCCTGATCCTGCCGACGCTCGGCCGCAGCGACCGCGACGTGCAGGCCGGTGTCGAGCAGTTCGTGACCGTCGAGGACTCCATGAGCGACGTCCACGCCTCCCGGGGGAAGCTGCCGCCCGCCTCGCCGCACCTGCTCAGCGAGGTCGCGATCGTCGCGCGTCTCGCCCGCAGGACCCTCGGTGACGAACCCGCCCTGCCCTGGGAGGAGTTCGAGCGCGACTACGGCACCATCCGGGACCGCGTCGCCCGGGTCGTGCCCGGCTTCGAGGACTTCAACGCGCGCGTGGCCCGGCCGGGCGGCTTCCATCTGCCCAACCCGGTGAACCACGGGGTCTTCAACACCCCGAGCGGCAAGGCCGTCTTCACGCGCAACGCGTTCACGATGCCGCACGTCCCCGAGGGGCACCTGCTGCTGCAGACCCTGCGCTCGCACGACCAGTGGAACACCGTCTGGTACGCCCCGAACGACCGCTACCGCGGCATCCACGACGCCCGCCGGGTCGTCCTCGTCAACCCGGCCGACCTCGACGCCCTCGGCCTCGCCGACCGCGAGCTCGTGGATCTGGTGAGCGTGTGGCACGACGGGCGGGAGCGGCGCGCGGAGGGCTTCCGGGTGGTCGCGTACCCCGCGAGCCGGGGTTCCGCGGCGGCCTACTACCCCGAGACCAACGTCCTGGTGCCGCTGGACAGCGTCGCCGACATCAGCAACTGCCCGACGTCCAAGGGCGTCCTCGTCCGCCTGGAGCCCGCCGCCGGACAGCGCGACACGAGGAGCGGCTCATGGGACGCGTGACCCGGCGGCGGCGCGTCCTGCGCGTCCGGGAGGGCGGCGCCACGTACCGCCCCGACACCCTGGCCGCCGAGGAGCCGATGGAGATCCGGGTCGGCGGACGCCCGCTGACCGTGACCATGCGCACCCCCGGCGACGACTTCGACCTGGCGGCCGGCTTCCTCGTGAGCGAGGGCGTGGTGCGCGCCGCCGGGGACGTGGCCGGGATCCGGTACTGCGCGGGCGCCACCTCCGACGGAGGCAACACGTACAACGTGGTGGACGTCGTCCTCGGGCCCGGTGTGGCCGCCCCCGACGTCTCCCTGGAGCGGAACTTCTACACCACCTCCTCCTGCGGTCTGTGTGGCAAGGCGAGCCTGGACGCGGTGCGGACGACGGCCGCCTGGTCCGTCGCCGAGGACCCGCTCCGCGTCGGCCCCGAGACCCTGACCGCCCTCCCCGACCGGCTGCGGGCGGCCCAGAAGGTCTTCGACAGCACCGGCGGGCTGCACGCGGCCGGGCTGTTCTCGGCCGAGGGCGAGCTGCTGTGCCTGCGCGAGGACGTCGGCCGGCACAACGCCGTGGACAAGGTGGTCGGGCACGCCCTGCGCTCGGGTCTCCTGCCGCTGCGCGGGACGGTGCTGATGGTGAGCGGCCGGGCCTCCTTCGAGCTGGTGCAGAAGGCGGTGATGGCCGGGATCCCCCTGCTGGCGGCCGTGTCCGCGCCCTCCTCGCTCGCCGTGGACCTCGCCGCGGAGAGCGGTCTCACGCTGGTCGGCTTCCTGCGCGGGACGTCGATGAACGTGTACTGCGGTGACGACCGGCTGGAGGCCGGGCCCGTGGGCGTGGAGTGACGGCGGTGGCGACTGGCGTTCGGGCGGGCGGTCCGGTAGACCCGTGGGGTGCTGTTCCGTCAACTCGAGTACCTGGTGGCCCTCTCGCGGGAGCGTCACTTCGCCCGCGCCGCCCAGGCCTGCCACGTCTCCCAGCCCGCCCTCTCCGAGGCGATCCGGAAGCTGGAGGACGAGCTCGGCGTCCCGCTGGTCCTGCGCGGCCGCCGGTACGAGGGCCTCACGCCCGAGGGCGAGCGCATCGTGGTGTGGGCGCAGCGGCTCCTTGCCGACCGTGACGCTCTGAAGAGCGAGGTCGGTGCCCTGCGGACGGGTCTGAGCGGCCGGCTGCGGATCGGTTCGGTGCCGACCGCGTCCGGCGCGGTCGCACTGCTGACGGAGCCGTTCTGTCTGGCGCACCCGCTGGTGACCGTGGAGGTGGCGACGGACCTGCGGGCGGAGGACGTCCTGCGGCAGCTGCGGGACTTCGAGATCGACGCCGGGGTGACGTATCTCCACAAGGGGCTGGCGGAGAACTTCCGGGCGGTGCCGCTGTACGAGGAGCGGTACGTGCTCCTCACCGGCGCCGCCGACGCCCCGGCGCACCGGACGACGGCGACCTGGGCGGAGGCCTCGCGGCTGCCGCTCTGTCTGCTGACCGGGACCATGCAGGGGCGCCAGGTCCTCGACGAGGTGTTCGCCGAGGCCGGGGTGCGGCCCTCGCCGCGGGTGGAGACGGACTCGGTGGCGGCGCTCTTCGCCCATGTCAGGACCGGCCACTGGGCGGGCATCGTGCCGCACGCCTGGCTGCACGTCTTCGGGGTGCCGCACGGCATGCGGGCGGTGCCGATGACCGAGCCGACGCGGTCGGTCCCGGTCGGTCTGGTGACGGTCGTCCGGGAGCCGGAGTCCGTGATGGCGCGCGCGCTCAGGGAGGTCGCGGGCCGCACCGACGTCGCCGCGGCCCTCGACCGCCTTCCGGGAGACTCCGTACCGCGGTGAGAGAAGGGGAACGGGGCCGCTCGGGACGGCCCCGTTCCCTGCTCGTGCGCGGCGGCCGTCAGGCCGCCGCGGTGCCGCTCTCCACGGCCTCGCCCTTGCGGACCGTGCAGTGCAGCGAGTCCTCGATGACGTCCGCGACGATCGCGTCGCCGGGGTCGGCCTCGCCGCCGAGCAGCAGGGAGGCGACGCGGTTGTCGAGCTCCGTCTGGATCGTGCGGCGCAGCGGCCGGGCGCCGAACGCCGGCTGGTAGCCGTGGGCGACGAGGAGCTTCTTCGCCGCCTCGGTGACCTCCAGGGTCATGCCCTGGGCGTGGACGCGGTGCTTGCTCCGGTCGAGGAGGTGGTCGAGGATCTCCGACAGGTCCTCCTCGGTGAGGCTGTGGAAGACGATGATGTCGTCGATGCGGTTGAGGAACTCGGGCAGGAAGCGTCCCTTCAGGTCGTCCATCAGGTCGTCCTTCAGCTCGGCCGCGTCGCCCTCGTGGGCGAGGATGCGGTGGGCGCCGATGTTGGACGTCATGATGACGACGCAGTGGCGGAAGTCGACCGTGCGGCCCTGTCCGTCGGTGAGGCGGCCGTCGTCGAGGATCTGGAGCAGCGTGTTGAAGACGTCGGGGTGGCCCTTCTCGATCTCGTCGAAGAGGATCACGCTGTACGGCTGGCGGCGGACCTTCTCGGTGAGCTGGCCGGCCTCCTCGTAGCCGACGTACCCGGGAGGCGCGCCGACGAGCCGGGCGACCGTGTGCTTCTCCTGGAACTCGCTCATGTCGAAGCGGATCATGCGGTCCTCGGCGCCGAAGAGCAGCTCGGCGAGGGTCTTGGCGAGTTCGGTCTTGCCGACGCCCGTGGGCCCCAGGAAGAGGAAGGAGCCGACGGGCCGGTTCGGGTCGCCCATGCCGGCCCGGTTGCGGCGTACGGCCTCGGAGACCGCGGTGACCGCCTCGTCCTGGCCGACGATTCGGGCGTGCATCTCCTCCTCCAGCTTGAGCAGCTTCTCCTTCTCGCTGGCGGTGAGCTGCGAGACGGGGATGCCGGTACGGCGGGAGACGATGTCGGCGATGTCGGAGGCCGTGACCGAGACGACGCCCTCGCGGCGCTCCTCGATCCCGGCGAGCTCGCCCTCGACTTCGGCGATCCGGTCCTTGAGTTCCTTGGCCTTCTCGAAGTCCTCGGCGGCGACGGCCTGGTCCTTCTCGCGGCGCAGTTTCGCGAGCTTGTCCTCGCGGCTGACGACCTCGGTGGAGCGGCCGCCGCTGCGGAGCCGTACGCGCGCGCCGGCCTGGTCCATCAGGTCGATGGCCTTGTCGGGCAGGAAGCGGTCGCTGATGTAGCGGTCGGAGAGTTCGGCCGCCGCGGCGAGGGCGCCGTCGGCGAAGCGGACCTGGTGGTGGGCCTCGTACGCGTCCCGGAGTCCTTCGAGGATCTGCACGGTCTCCTCGACGGTCGGCTCCGGGATGAGGACGGGCTGGAAGCGGCGTTCGAGGGCGGCGTCCTTCTCGATGTGCTTGCGGTACTCGTCGATGGTGGTGGCGCCCACGACGTGCAGTTCGCCGCGGGCGAGGGCGGGCTTGAGCATGTTGCCCGCGTCCATCGCGCCCTCGCCGGTGGCGCCCGCGCCGACGACGGTGTGCAGCTCGTCGATGAAGAGGATGATGTCGCCGCTGGCCTCCTGGACGTCCTCGATGACCTTCTTGAGGCGTTCCTCGAACTGTCCCCGGTACTGCGCTCCGGCGACCATGCCGGACAGGTCGAGGGAGACGACCCGCTTGCCCTTCAGGGTGTCGGGGACCTCGTCCGCGACGATGCGCTGGGCGAGACCCTCCACGATGGCGGTCTTGCCGACGCCCGGCTCGCCGATGAGCACGGGGTTGTTCTTGGAGCGGCGGGAGAGGATCTCGATGGTCTGCTCGATCTCCTCGGCCCTGCCGACGACGGGGTCGAGCCTGCCCGCCTTCGCCTCCTCCGTCAGGTCGCGGCCGTACTCGTCGAGGGTCGTGGCCGGCTGCTTCGCGGCGGCGGTGGCGCCGCCCTGCTCCGGGCGGGCCGTCTGGTCGGTGAGGCCGCGCAGCTTCTTCACGTCCAGGTCCTCGGCCCGCAGGAAGCGGGAGGCGCCGGAGTCCGCGTCGCCGAGGAGGGCGCTGAGGATGTGCTCGGGGCCGATGTACGAGACCCCCGCCGCCTGCGAGTAGGCGTGGGCGGTCGCGAGGGTCCGCTTGGCGGCCGGGGTGAGTCCGGGCTCGGCGGACGGCTCGACGGCCTCCCGGGGCAGGACCTGGGCGAGCTGCTCGGCGAGCTTGTCGGGGTTCACCCCGCCCTGGGAGAGCAGCCGGCGGGTGGGCTCGACCTGGGTCGCCGCCCACAGGAGGTGTTCGGTGTCCAGGTCGGAGCTGCCGTCCTCGTCGGCCTTGCGGGCGGCCGTGTTCAGCAGTTCGTGGGAGGACTCGGTCAGCAGCCGTCCGATGGGCACCCGCTGCACCGCCGGGGGCGAGGACGCGGGCGACATACCGAAGAACCGGTTGAACAGGTCGCTGAACGGATCCGACGAACCGAAGGATGAACCGAACGCCATCGACATGGCAGCTCCTGAAAGCGCGAAAAGGGGTCGCCCCCACTCAAACCCGGCGTCCGCGCCTCTGCAATCGGAGCGGGACCGGTGGTGCGCCCGGCACACCGTCGGAGCGGGACCGGCGGGGAGCCCGACACACCCACCGCAGGGGCGACCGAAATGCCCGGATCGCGGCTCGGGCCGTCGACGATGGGCCCATGACCTCCGCGATCCCCCCGAACGCCCCGGAACCCGAGCCCGGACCCGGTGCCCGCCCTCAGGTCCGTGCCTCCGCGCTCGTACGGCACGCCAAGCTGTGGCTCGTACCGACCGTCCTGTGCGCCCTGGTGTCGCTGCTGCTGTCGCTCCTCTACATGGGGGGCATCCTCAGCCCGAGCGACCACCTCGACCGGCTGCCCATCGCCCTGGTCGACGAGGACGAGGGCCGCCCGCTGCCGGGACAGTCGGAGAACCTGGGGAAGCAGATCACCGACTCGGTCGCCGCCGTCGGGTCCTCGAAGACCACCATCGACTGGCGCCGCCTCGACAGCGCGGAGGCCCAGGACGCCCTGGCCTCGGGCAAGGTCTTCGGCGCCCTGGTCGTCCCGAAGGACTTCACCGCGTCCGTCGCGGCCCTGACCACGAACCGGGCGACGGAACGCCCGACGCTCACCGTGCTCACCAACCCCGGTCTCGGCAGCCTGGGCTCGTCGCTGGCGGCCCAGATCAACCAGGGCGCGGCGCGCCAGGCCTCGCTGACCATCGGCAAGCAGCTCTCGGCCACCTCCGCCGTACCGACCACGCGGGTGCTGCTGGCCGACCCCGTCGCGGTCGTCACCCGCGTCGGCCATCCGATCGGCCGGCACAGCGGCCTCGGCCTGACCGCCTTCTACTACACCCTGCTGCTCGTCCTGGGCGGCTTCATCGGCGGGAACCTCGTCAACACCGGCGTCGACACCGCGCTCGGCTACTGCGACAGCGAGATCGGCCCCTGGCACACCCGCCGGCCGACCGTTCCCATCAGCCGCACCCAGACGCTCGTCCTGAAGATGCTGATGACCGCGGGGATCGCGCTCCTGACCACCACGCTCGTCATGGTCGCCACGATCGGGATCCTGGGCATGGACGCCGACCACCTGCCGATGCTGTGGCTCTTCTCCTACTGCGCGACGGTCGCCGTCGGCCTGGGCGTCCAGGCCATCAACGCCGCCTTCGGCGGCATCGGCCAGCTCGTGTCCATGTTCATCTTCATCGCGCTGGCCCTGCCCTCCTCCGGGGCGACCGTCCCCCTGGAGGCCACCCCCGCGTTCTACCGCTTCCTGGGCATCTTCGAGCCGATGCACCAGCTCAGCTCGGGCATCCGGTCCATCCTGTACTTCGACGCCCAGGCCGACGCGGGGCTCGCGCGTGGCTGGATCATGATCGCGGTCGGTACGGCAGGGGCCCTGGCGTTCGGCTTCGCCATGACGCACTACTACGACCGCAGGGGGCTGCGGCGCCTCACGCCGCAGCCCGAGTGAGCGACTACCAGGAGACGCTGAACTGGATGGAGCGGTTGTCGTTCCGGGTGTTCACCAGCGTGGAGACGCCGGACCGGCTGCCGACGTAGTCGTAGGCGCCCTTGTAGCCGGCGCTGTAGTACACGTTGGCGGAGTAGCCGTCGTACCAGTTGTAGGCGGAGGCCGCGTTGTTGCCGGCGACCTGGCCGCTGCCCGAGCCGGTGTTGGGGCAGAAGCGGAGCGGCGTGGCCGTGGTGTACGGCATCTTGAGGGCCAGCATGTCGTAGATGTTGTGGCCGATGTTGACCCAGGCGCCCGAGTAGTTGGGGCTGTAGTAGAGCCGGAAGCGGAACTCCTCCGACGAGCCGGCGCACTTCTGGCTCGACATGATGGTGTCCTCGTCGCTGGAGATCCAGGCGGTGGGGTCGCCCTCCGCGTGGGCCATGCCCGTGCCGGAGAGGACGGAGGCGCCCATCACGGAGGCGACGAAAGCGGTACGCAGGCGGGCGCGCCGCGCGGTGGTCGAGGTCTTCACAAGGGTCTCCACAGTGATCGTCGAAACAGAAACAGAAACAAACAAGGACAGAAGGTCTGAGGGTCAGGGGCGGGCGAGGACGTCCGCCGCCTTGCGCAGGCTGGTGTCGAGCGCGCGGCGTTCCGCCGCGAGCGCCGTGGCGTTGCGCGCGATCGAGGCACGCTGGAGCCGGGTCTCCGCCTCGTGCCAGATCTCCGCGACCCGGTGCGTGGCGCGGCAGTCGATGTCGGCGAGCGCCGTGTCGATCTCGGCGCGGGACGCGCCCCCGGGACTCGGCCGGAAGCGGGGGTCGTCGTTGGCGGCCATGGGAGCCGGGTACGTGAAGCCCTTGGCCTTCATGCAGGTGGACCAGCGTCCGAACACCGCCTTCACCAGCGGGTCTTCCATGGACGCGGGGTACGACTCGTTCGTGAGCCGCTGCACGAGCGGGGAGGCGCCCTGCGCCGAACCGCCCAGGGTCCTGCGGGCCTCGCCGAAGCAGCCGCCCTCGGGGATCTTCCGGCCGTCGTAGAAGCCGCGCCGGGCCTCCGGGCCGACCCTCTCCAGGAGTTCGGCGGGCATGTCGGTGCCGCCCAGGACCAGCTGGGCGTCGGCGGAGAGCTGCGGCTGGGCGTCGGCGGCGCGCAACGCCTTGTCGTAGCGGGCCTGTTGGGCCGGGTCGACCTGGTAGCCGAACTTCGCGGACATCCCGGCGTCGTGGATGCCGTACCGCCAGTCGAGCAGGTTCTTCGGGCCGATCGCGGGCAGGTCCGGGGCCGGCTTCCAGGCGATCCCGAACCCCTTGACGCACTGGCCGACCAGCTTCCGCTCCGCGCGGGCGAGGGTCCTGCCCTGCGCGGCCGTGGGGCGGTACGCCTGCATGGGCAGGGTCCAGGCCGAGGCGTCGGCGGCGGAGCGCACGACGACGGGGGAAGCCGGCGGCGGCGCGTCGATCCCCGTCTCCTGCCCGGTGGAACACCCGGTCAGGCCAAGGGCGGTGACGGCGAGAGCCGCGCATATGCGCGGATTTCTGTGGTGGCTGCTCGCCATCGACTGAGGGATCCTCACATGACTGGTCCCGGTGGGGCCTTGGTTCGGTCGGAGAGCAGGATACCCGGCTGTCACAGCTGGTCAGAGCCACCCCGGAAGCTCGCGGAAACAAGAACGGAGGCCGTGTCGGATCTCTCCGACACGGCCTCCGGCAACCGGGATACCCGGGGCTACTCGTCCTCGTCCCACGGCGGTTCGAGCTCGTCCAGGTCGAACGGCGGCTCCTCGTCGTAGGACGGCCCGGCGTCGTACACCGGGGGCGCGGCAGCGGGCACCGACGGCGCGGCAGCGGCAGCGGCAGGTGCGGACGCGGTGTGCGTCCCGGCGGCGGCAGGGGCGGACGCGTCCCCGGTCCCGGTCCCGGTCGCGGTCCCGCTCCCGGCGCCGCCGGTCTGGGCCAGGGTGTCGAGGACGCCCTCGGCGTACTTGCCGAGCTTGGCCTCGCCGACGCCGCCGACGGTGCCGAGCTCCTCGACGGTGGTGGGCATGAGGGTCGCGATCTCGCGCAGCGTCGCGTCGTGGAAGACGACGTACGCCGGCACGCCCTGCTCGCGGGCGGTCGCGGCCCGCCAGGCACGCAGCGCCTCGAAGACGGGCACGGCGGCCGCCGGCAGATCGACCGGCACTCGGGCGCTCTTGCCGGAGCGCGCCCCGGACTCCTTGCGGGCGGGCGCGGTCGCCTTCTCCTTGCGCATCGGGACCTGCCGGCGTCCGCCGAGGACCTCGCCGCTGTCCTCGGTGAGCACGAGCGTCCCGTAGTCGCCCTCCACCGCGAGCAGCCGCTGCGCGAGGAGCTGGCGGACGACCCCGCGCCACTCGGCGGTGCCCAGGTCCGAGCCGACGCCGAACACCGACAGCTGGTCGTGGTCGAACTGGATGACCTTGGCGGTTCGCTTGCCCTGGAGGATGTCGATGATCTGGCCGGCACCGAACTTCTGGCGCCGCTCCTTGGCGAGCCGCCACACCGTGGACAGCAGCTTCTGCGCGGCTACGGTCCCGTCCCAGGACTCGCCCGGCGTCAGACAGGTGTCGCAGTTCCCGCACGGCGTGCCGGACTGGCCGAAGTACTCGAGGAGCCGCACACGGCGGCAGTCGACCGTCTCGCAGAGGGCGAGCATGGCGTCCAGATGCATGGCGAGGGAGCGGCGGTGCGTCTCGTCGCCCTCGGAGCCGTCGATGAGCTTGCGCTGCTGGACGACGTCCTGGAGGCCGTACGCCAGCCAGGCGGTGGCCGGCTCCCCGTCACGGCCCGCGCGGCCGGTCTCCTGGTAGTAGCCCTCGACCGACTTGGGCAGGTCGAGGTGGGCCACGAAGCGTACGTCCGGCTTGTCGATGCCCATGCCGAAGGCGATGGTCGCCACGACGACGACCCCGTCCTCCCGCAGGAAGCGCGCCTGGTTCGCCGCGCGCGTCCCGGCGTCCATGCCGGCGTGGTACGGGACGGCGTCGATGCCCTGCTCGACGAGGGCGGCCGCCGTCTTCTCCACCGACGCCCGCGACAGGCAGTAGACGACGCCCGCGTCTCCGTCGTGCTCGGTCCTGATCAGCTCCAGGAGCTGCTTGACCGGGTTGTTCTTGGGGACGATGCGGTACTGGATGTTCGGCCGGTCGAAGCCGGCGACGAAGTGCCGGGCGTCCTCCAGGCCGAGCCGCTTCGCGATCTCGGCGTGGGTGGCCTGCGTGGCCGTCGCCGTCAGCGCGATCCGCGGCACCTTCGGCCACCGCTCGTGGAGCATGGAGAGGGCGAGGTAGTCGGGCCGGAAGTCGTGACCCCACTGGGCCACACAGTGTGCCTCGTCGATCGCGAAGAGCGACACCGTGCCCCGGTCGAGCAGCCGCTGGGTGCCCTCGGTGCGGAGCCGCTCCGGGGCCAGGTAGAGCAGGTCCAGCTCGTCCGCGAGGAAGGCCTGCTCGACGGCCTGCCGCTCGTACGGGTCCTGCGTCGAGTTCAGGAAGCCGGCCCGGACCCCGAGCGCCCTGAGCGCGTCCACCTGGTCCTGCATGAGGGCGATGAGGGGCGAGATCACGACGCCCGTGCCCGCTCTGACCAGGGCCGGGATCTGGTAGCAGAGCGACTTGCCGCCACCCGTCGGCATCAGGACGAGCGCGTCGCCGCCGCCGACGACCTGCTCGATGATCTCCTGCTGCTCCCCGCGGAAGGAGCTGTAGCCGAAGACACGGTGGAGCACCCGAGCGGCGTCGGAGATCTCGGCGGTGTCGTCGGGAGTGTCAGGAGCGGCCGGAGCGGCAGAGGCGTCGGAAAGGACCATTTCTGAAGCCTAGCCGCCCGCACCGACACCCCGGCCCCCGCCCGAGACAACCTGTGGATAACCCTGCGAAGGCCGACGTCAACGGACGCCGGCCCCCGCGAACACCGACGTCAACGGACGCCGGCCCCCGCGAACACCGACGTCACCGCACGCCGGCCCCCGCGAAGACCGACCTCAGCGCACGCCGGCCCCCGCGAGGGCCGCCGTCAGTGCACCCCGGCCCCCGCAGGGGTGTCGTCCAGGAAGCCGCCCGATTGGTGCTGCCACAGCCTCGCGTAGGCGCCCTCGGCGGTGAGCAGCTCCTGGTGGGTGCCCTGCTCGACGATCCGTCCGCGGTCGAGGACGACGAGCCGGTCCATCGTGGCCACCGTGGACAGCCGGTGGGCCACCACGAGCGCCGTCCGTCCCTCCATGAGCCCCCACAGCGCGTCCTGGACGAGGACCTCGCTCTCGGAGTCCAGGGCGCTGGTCGCCTCGTCGAGCAGGAGGATCGGCGCGTCGCGCAGGATCGCCCGGGCGAGGGCGACCCGCTGGCGCTGGCCGCCGGACAGTTTCACGCCGCGCTCGCCGACCATGGTGTCGAAGCCTTCGGGGAGCGCGTCCGCGAACTCGGTGACGTGCGCCGCCTCGGCCGCGCGCCGGATCTCGGCGTCGGTGGCGTCCGGCCGGGCGAAGGCGATGTTCTCCCGGAGGGTGCGGTGGAACATCGCGGGGTCCTGCGGCACGTACGCGATCATGCTGCGCAGTTCGGTCTGCCGGAGCCTGCTGATGTCCTGGCCGCCGATCATGATCCGGCCGCCGTCGATGTCCGTCATCCGGAGGAGCAGCCGGGTGAGCGTGGTCTTGCCGCCGCCGGACCGGCCCACGAATCCGATCTTCGCGCCGCTGGGCACGTCCAGGTCGAGGTCCTCGAAGAGCGGCTTCGCGCCCGCGTGGGCGAAGGTCACCTTCTCGAACCGCACCTGGGCGTCCTCGGGGCGGAGGGGTTCCGGGGATTCCGGGTCGAGGACGGTCGGCTCGTCGAGGAGGAGTTCGGTGAACTGCGCGGCCTCCGTCATCGAGCTCTCCAGGCGCCGGTAGATCTGGTTGAACTCGAACATGATCCGGGTCGCGTTGGCGTAGTACGTGAAGGCGACGATGACGGCCTCCACGCCGTGCTCTCCCCCGCCGAGGGCGACGGCGAGGACGAGTCCGAGGACGTTCGTCAGGATGGACATCGGTGCGATGACCGTGTCGATGCGCAGGTTGCCGTAGTCCCAGGAACGCAGCATCAGCTTCCTCGACTCCGCGACGCGGGACCGGTGTTCGGCGGCCTCGCGCCGCTCGGCGCCGAAGGAGCGGACGGTGTCCATGTTGGTGAGGCTGTCGGCGACGTGGCCGGAGACCCGGGCGATCGCCTGTTCGCGCTGGGCGACGAGCGCCTGCCGGCGGCGGATCAGCGGCACCACGCCGACGCCGGTGACGGCGATGAGGACCAGGAGTCCGACGACGAGCAGCGGGTCGTACTGCCAGAGCACCACCGAGGCGAACAGCAGCGGGACGAAGTTGCCCATGACCGAGAAGGTCAGGGTGTCGACGCACTCCTCGAAGCGGGAGGCGAAGCTGAGGACGCGTTTGGTGAGCGAGCCGGCGAAGTTGTCGTGGAAGAACGCGGCGTCCTTGGCGAACAGTTCGTCCATGCCGATGACGTAGAGGTTCTCGATGCCGCGGGCGTCGACGCGGTTGAGGCAGTGCAGCCCGATGCGTGTCAGGGCTTCCGCGAGCAGCAGGACGCCCGCGAAGACGAGGACGTACGGAAGGAGTGTGTCGAGCCCTGTGCCGGTGCCGTCGCCGGCGATGCGGCCGACGAGCTTGGCGACGACGAGAGGGGCGATGTAGTTGATGCCGATGTTTCCGAGCGCCGGCAGGAACAGGGCGGGAGCGGCCAGCCATCGGAGGCGGACCAGTTCCCGTGCGTAGAAGCGGACCGCGAGGAGTACCGAACCTTTGTTCGGCAAACCTTCGCGCGATTCAGGTGATCCCATACCCAACCCTGTGCAGTCGTACCGAAGGTGAGTAAAAGGAGTCTGCCGTGCCGGCGCTCCCACGGTCCAAGCATTTTCGCCGGGGCGCGCCTTCCGGGGCGATCGCAGCGGAGAAGCAGCGGTCCCGCCGGAGGAATTGCGGCGGGACCCGCGTCACTCAAGAGCCGTGCGGAGCCGTCGGATTGACGGTGTCGAAGACCATGATCCCGGCTCGGGGATCCAGATGGAACGAGCCGGTGTAGACGTTCCGGGTGACCTCGGAGGTGAACTCCTCGCTCGTCCGCCACTCGGTGCCCTCGGGCGCCTGGGGCGCGATGCCGGCGAGGACGGCCGGCGGCTCCTCGGCGGGCACCCAGTCGTACTCCTTCAGGAGCCGCTGGACGTCCGTCTTCGCGAGGTTCACCACCCCGGACATCCGGATGTCGGTGGGCCCGGGCACCCGTGAATCCGCCACACCGAGGGGGGCCGCGGCCCATGCGACGCCGGTGAAGTTCCCGAACTGGGGGAATCGCTTCTCCACCGGCTTCCGGTCCCGCTCGACCTCCGCCACCGGCGGCTGCTGCGAGGCCGGGCGGCTCGGCGGCTCGGCCGTTCCGGCGCAGCCGCCGACGAGCGCGAGCAGTATCAGGACTCCGACCGCTGTACGGCGCGGATCACCCGGCATCATCGGCCCCCCGGCTCCATGCGACAACACACGGAAACACCATGTGGTGGCCGGGATGATCCCGACCACCACATGGTGCTTTTCCTGTGTCCGAGGGGGGACTTGAACCCCCACGCCCGATAAAGGGCACTAGCACCTCAAGCTAGCGCGTCTGCCATTCCGCCACCCGGACCGGTAGCCTGCCGCGCTCCCGCATCTCTGCTGGTCGCGGCGACAGAGAACAATCTACCAGGCTTCCGGGGTGCTCCTCACCCACGTTTCCGGTGGTCAGCGGGGTGCCGGGGGCGCCTCACGGGGAGACCGTGGCGGCGGGCGGGGTCCAGCGGCGGGTGCGGGGCGGTCCGGACGGGAGGCCGTAGTCCTTCCTGAGGTGTTCGGGGATCGCGTAGTGCATGACGCGGCCGCGGGTGAGGGAGGACAGTTCGAGGACGGTGGTGAGGTGGCCGAGGCGGTCCAGGGCCCAGGCGCCGAGCGGTGACCGGTCCTCGACGGTCTCCAGGACGCCGAGGAGGTGGGGGACGGACTTCACGACGGTGTCCCACCGGGTGCGGGGCACGTCGAGCCAGTCGCCGCAGGTGTCGCCGACGAGGTAGCGGATGAGCGCGGAGACGATCGGGTCGAAGAAGGTGCCGGGGACGACCTCCTCGTAGAGGTCGATCAGCTGCCGGGTGAGGTGGACGCCCTCGGGGGACGGGCCCATGTGGCGGATCATGTACAGGTCGAGGAAGCGGCGGGCCTCGTCGAGCGTCTTGGGGACGGCGTCCTGGTCGACGCCCAGCATGGCGCCGACCACGCGCCAGGCGTAGGAGTAGGCGTCGGCCCCCTCGGAGGACATGTGGATGCCGAGTCGGTGCAGGCTGTCGAGGACCAGCATCGAGAAGAACATCTGCCCGCCGATCATGTCCTCCTGACAGATCGGCACCCCCAGGGCCTCGACGTCCCAGCGGTTCTCGCGCCTGAGGTGGTGCCGGATGGAGGCGTGGAGCAGGCGGACCTTCTGCGCGGCGGGGATGAAGCGGCTGCCTGCCTCGAAGGCGTCGGGCTGCATCAGATAGACGGTGAACTGGCCGGTCTCCGCCATCCGCTTCGAGGGGTACTTCAGACCGTGCGTCGCCGACAGCAGCTGCGCCACGTGCGGGACGAGGTAGCAGGCGGGCATGGAGGCGAAGGACAGCGCGGTGGAGATGTGCACGTTGTTGTCGATGAAGAACAGCCGGGCCTTCTCCATCTCCGCCCAGTCCACCCAGGACGGCGGGGTGCTCGTGGCGTGGAGGTACTCCCGGGCGACGTCGGGCAGCCCGTCCGGCAGCGGGGATCCCACGGTGGACACGTACCGCATGAGGGTGTTGAAGGTGCCCACCTCCCCGCGTTCGAAGAGGGCGGCGACCGTGGCGTCGGCGAGTTCGTCACCGGTCCGCCGCAGGGCGTCCATCGACGCCTCGGTGATGCTCATGGGCAGGGCTCCTTGTTCTGCGTCAGGAACGGCGGACCGCGGCCGCGTGCGCCAGGGTGGTGAGCGCGGCGGCGGGGGCGGCCGGCAGGTTCAGCTCGTCGAGGGCGCGCAGGGCCTCCCCGACCCGCTCGGTGATCATGACCTCGACGCGCTCGGGCGCTTCCAGCCGCCGCATCACCTCGCGTACGGCCTCCAGGGCGTCCCCGTCGGGCTCGCGCCGGGCGAGCAGCTCGCGCAGCCGCCCGCGCTCCTCGTCGCCGGCGAGCCGCCAGGTCTCGGCGAGCAGGGCCGTGGGCCGGTTCCCGCGTACGTCGTCGGCGCCGGCCTTGCCGGTGGTCTCCGGGTCGCCGAACAGGCCCAGCAGGTCGTCCCTCAGCTGGAAGGCCTCGCCGAGCGGCACCCCGTACGCGGAGTAGCCCCCGCGCAGCCTTCCACTCGCCCCCGCCAGGGCGCCTCCGATCAGCAGCGGCTGCTCGACGGTGTACTTGGCGGTCTTGTAGCGGATCACCTTCAGTGAGGCCGTCGTGTCCGGGGCGGCACCGGTGTGCAGGATCTCCAGGCACTCACCGGCGACGAGGTCGCGGGCGAGTGCCGCCCACAGCGGGCGGGCCCGGCCGAGGTAGGCGGCGGGCAGGCCGCTGGTGACGAAGAGCTGCCCGGCGAGCGACATGAGCAGGTCGCCGACGAGCATGGCGAGCGACCGGGCTCCCGCGGCGGGCCGCGGGTGGTGCTCCACCGCCGCCCGCAGGGCCATGTGCGCGGTGGGCCGGCCGTGGCGCAGCGGACTGTCGTCGATCAGGTCGTCGTGCACGACGGCGGCCGCGTGCACGAGCTCCATGGCGGATGCCGCCCGCACCAGGGCGTCGCTGTCGGGCTGCCCCACCGCGCGCCAGCCCCAGTAGCAGAACGCCGCCCGCAGCCGCTTGCCGTCGGCGACGGCCGCCTCCAGCTGCTCGGCCACCGGGCCCAGAGCCGGGTCGACCGCGGTGAGTCCGTCGGCCTCCTGTGCGACATGGCTCTGCAGCACGTCGTCGACGCGCGCCTTGAACGCGGCCGACTCCCACCGCTCAGCCACCGTCGCCGGCCCGGCGCGCCAGCACGTGCCGGGCGAGGACCTCCAGGTGGGCGGGGGGCGGGGACATGTACCGGTCGAGCACGAGCCGGCCGCGCGCCTCCAGGTCCCGCTCCGCCTCGGCCGCCACCTCGGCGGCGTCCGAACGCCTCAGCAGCCCCCGTACGAGTCCGAGGCCCGATCCCAGCGTGCTCACCGCCAGGTCCGCAAGGCCCGCCGCCAATAAGACCGCCCGCTCGTCCAGACCCCCACGGGGTCCCGTCTCTCGCGTCACATCCACTCCCCACCCGACAGCGTCGACGTCACTCCTCCCAGAGTCGCGCCGGACGTGCGACGACGAGCCCGGAACTCACGAACGAGTGATCATTTCGCCGGAAGGTGGACCCGTCCGTCCCTCCCAACCCCGCACGCCCTCTTGCCACTTGGGCGACTCCCTTCAAAGAATGCACATGACAACCGAAGGATTCTCGGTTGCATGGTCATTCAGAGGGGAACCCCCACATGAAGAAGCCTCTCGCCGGCGCCCTGCTCGCCCTGCTCCTGACAGGAGCGGCGGCAGTCCCTGCCGCGGCCTCCGCACCACCCCGGGAGACGGTCGCCCAGGCACCGGCCGCCGCATCCAGGACACAGGCCGTGGCCGCCGTCGGCTTCGCGGGAACGGTCGCGCTCAGCAACTGTTCCGGCTCCGTCGTCCGCACCCCCAGCTCCCTGCCGACCGACCCCGCGCTCGTCCTCTCCAACGGGCACTGCCTGGAGACCGGCATGCCGGCGGCGGGCCAGGTCATCAAGGACCGGCGGTCCAGCCGCTCGTTCACCCTGCTCAACTCGGCCGGTACCGGCGTCGGGACGCTGCGCGCCAGCAAGATCGCGTACGGCACGATGACCGACACGGACATCTCGATCTACCAGCTGACCAAGACGTACGCGCAGATACAGAGCCAGTACGGCATCAGCGCCCTCACCCTCAACGACGCCCACCCGACCCAGGGTTCGGCGATCAGCGTGGTCTCGGGGTACTGGAAGCGGATCTACAACTGCAACATCGACGGTTTCGTCTACCGCCTGAAGGAGGGCGGGTGGACCTGGAAGGACTCGGTCCGCTACACCTCCTCGTGCAACACGATCGGCGGCACCTCCGGCTCGCCCGTGATCGACACGGCCACCGGCAAGGTCGTCGCCGTCAACAACACGGGCAACGAGAGCGGTGAGAGCTGCACCGTGAACAACCCGTGCGAGGTCGACGAGAACGGCGCCGTGACCGTCCGCCAGGGCATCAACTACGCCCAGGAGACGTACACGATCGTTCCCTGCATCGGCCCCGGGAACGTGATCGACCTGAACCGCGCCGGCTGCGTCCTGCCCAAGCCGTAACGCCCCCGCCGTCTCCGCGGGCCGGCCGCAACCGGTCGGCCCGCGGAGACGACACACGACTCACCACCAGGTGAGTACGCGTACTCATCACGAGGTTCCCTCTCTCGCCGAGACTGTGTGCACCAGCGAGAGAGGCCAGTGAACGTGACCACCCAGCAGAACCGCCGCCCCCTCCCCGTCCTCGTCGTCGCGGGCCTGACCGCGGCCCTCCTCCTGACGGGCTGCACGAGCCAGGAACGCGTCTGCGGCTCCGGCCGCTACCCGGTCAAGGCGGTCGGCAACGCCGACGGCCAGGACTGCGTGGCCGACGGCCAGGAGCCGGCGGAGGGCTGGGTCCGCTACCCGGCGGGCCAGGTCCCCGAGTACGTCGGCGACGAATGGGACCGCCACTGGGCCACGGTCGTCGTGGACGCCGAGGGCCGTCCGACGCGGGGCTGACGGCCCTCGGCGTGCCTCACGGCGTCATCTCGTACGCCCCCGACAGCGCCTCGACGCGCTGCCAGACGCGCCCCGAGCGGGCCTCGTCGACGACGGGGCGGCGGACGGCGCCGAGCGCCCAGAGCTGCTGCTGCTCCGTCGCGGAGTCCTTGCCGTGCAGCTCGACCGCGTGCGCGGAGAAGTCGCGGACGAGGACGGCGAAGAGCTCGTCGAGGACATCCTCGTCGAGACCGGTAAGGGCGGCCTGCTCCAGGACCAGCTGCCCGTGGACGACGAGCGCGAAGAGCTGACCGACGGCGAGGAGGAGGTCCAGGTCGCGGCTCTGCTCCTCGTCGGGGGCGGCCTTGAGCACGAACTCGCAGAGCGCGTCGGCCTGTTCGCGGAAGCGGCTGACGTTGGGCACATGCGCGTACGTGTCGTAGGCCGGGCGCCAGTCGTGGAAACGGACCCCGCCGAGACCGCGGGCCGGCCCCTGACGGAAGAGGAACGTGTCGTCGGCCGCGTCCAGACGGGTCGGGACGGGCTCGTACGCGACCGGGTCGAGGAGGTGGTTGCGCATGAACTTGAGGATCAGCGCCAGGTTGACGTGGACCGTGCCCTCCAGCTTCGGCAGACCGCGGATCTCCACGGCGGCCTCGGCGAAGTAGTTGTCCTTCTCGAAGCCCTTGGCGGCGATGACGTCCCACATCAGGTCGATGACCTTCTCGCCCTCCGTGGTCACCTTCATCTTCGTCATCGGGTTGAAGAGGAGGTAGCGGCGGTCGTCGGGTCCCGCGGTGCGGAAGTAGTCGACGGCGCGGTCGCTGAACAGCTTCATGCCGACGAGCCGGACGTACGCGTCAGTCAACTCGCGCCGCACGTGCGGGAAGACGGTGACCGGCCGGCCGTACAGGATGCGGTTCTGCGCGTGGGTGACGGCCTCGTACATCGCGTGCTCGCAGATGCCGATCGAGGCGGTGCACAGGTTGAACTTGCCGACGTTGACGGTGTTGAGGGCGGCGTCGAAGGCGGCGCGGCCGGTGTGCAGCACGTCCTCGGCCGCGACCGGGTAGTCCTCCAGGCGGAACTCGCTGACGTACTTCGAGGAGTCGACGACGTTCTTGACGAGGTGGTACGCCGGGTGACGGCTGTCGGCAGCGAAGAAGACGTAGCCGTCGGGGCCTTCGACGTCGGTGCGACGGCCGAAGACGGAGACGAGCCCGGCGGCGTTGCCGTTGCCGATGTAGTACTTGGAGCCGGTGGCACGGAAGCCGCCCGTGCCGTCGGGCTCCAGGAGCATGTCGGTGGAGTAGATGTCGGCGCCGTGGGACTTCTCGGAGAGACCGAAGGCGAACACCTCTCCCTGGGAGAGGAGTTCGGCGGCACGGGCGCGGGCGGCGGCGTTGTCGCTCTGCCAGACCGGGCCGAGGCCGAGGATGGTGACCTGCCAGGCGTACCAGTAGTCCAGGCCGTAGAAACCGAGGATCTCGTTGAGGGCGGCGATGCGGGCGGTGTCCCAGCGCTTGTCGCCCTCGTCCTCACCGGCGGCGGAGGACGGCGTCAGGAAGGTCGCGAAGAGCCCCTCCTCCGCGGCGAAGGCGAGGAAGTCACCGAGCCAGGCCCGGGTCCGGTAGTCCTCGATGATCCGGCGCTTGCCGCGCGCCTCGAACCAGTCGACGGTGGCGCGCAGCAGCCGGCGGGTCTCCGGGTCGAAGTGGGCGGGGTCGTAGGTGTGCGGGTTGAACAGCAGCGGGTCGGCCATGACGTCCGCCTTTCCTGGATCGGGGGTTGGTACGGCTCGGTTCAGCGGTCGGCTTCGAACCGGGCGAGCGTGGCGAGGACGTCGTCGAGCCAGGCGATCATCATCCGCTCGTAGGCGATGCCGCCGCGGAGCACGGCGTGCTGGAGCTCCCGCTCGGCGTCGAGCGCCCCCTCGCCCTCGGCTTCCGGGAAGTCCCGTGCCTCGCCCGCGAGGTAGTGCTCCAGACGATCGGTGTGCGCCTGCCGGTGCCGCTCGACCTCGCCGATCAGTGCGGCGGGATCGTCGAAGGCGGCACCGCGGATCTTCACCGCGAGGTCGTGCCGCACGCTCTCGGGCTCGATCGGTGCGGCCAGCCAGGCGGAGAGCGCGTCCCGGCCGGGCCCGGCGACGGAGTACTCCTTCTTGTCCGGGCGCCCCTGCTGCGGCACGTCCCGGACGTCCACCCAGCCGTCGCTCTCCATGCGCTTGAGCACACGGTAGATCTGCTGGTGGGTGGCGGTCCAGAAGTACCCGATGGACCGCTCGAAGCGCCGGGCCAGCTCGTAGCCGGATCCGGGCTTCTCGAGCAGGGAGACGAGGATCGCGTGGTCGAGCGCCATGCGCCCGATCTTGCTATGCAACGAGTTGCATAGCAAGACGGACCGGATCGATGAGACACGGCTCACGGGCGTTGTCAGTGGTGCGCGATAGCTTCGAGAACGTTCGAAAGAGTGCACGAGGAGGGGGAATTCGTGGGTGTCGAGCGTGCGTTGAAGGTCGTTCTCGTCGATGTCAACGACGAGGTGGTGGCGGCCTGGAAGTCCGCGTTCGCGGACACGCCGGAGGTAGAGATCCGGCGGGGTTCCGTTCTCGACGTGGACGTCGACGCGTGGGTGTCCCCCACCAATGCCCGGGGCCGGATGGACGGAGGGGTCGACGCCGTCGTCAAGCGGCACCTCGGCGCCGGCGTCCAGGTGCGGGTGCAGCGGGCGATCCGCGAGCGGTTCGGCGGGAGCCTGCCGGTGGGCAGCGCGGTGTGCGTGCCTTCGGGGGCGGCCGTGCCGCGGTATCTGATCTCGACGCCGACCATGCGGCAGTCCTCGCAGAACGTCAGCGACACGATGAACGTGGCGCTGGCGTGCGCGGCCGCGTTCCAGGCGGTGCACCTGCAGAACCTGGCGAAGCCCGGCAGCATCCGGTCGGTGGCGCTCGTCGGGATGGGCGCGCGGACGGGCCAGGTGCCCGCGCAGGTGTGCGCGAATCTGATGTGGACGGGCTACACGCTGTTCCACGACCACGGATTCGCGGACTACGACGAGCTGCGGGCGGCGGTACTGGGTCAGCTGGAGGACATCGAGGCCGCGGGCCCGGCGCAGCGGGTACGGATCAAGGCACCGGCCCAGGCGCCCTCCCCCGCTCCCTCCCCCGCGCCCTCGGGCGACCCCTTGGGGCTGGCCGAGCTGTTCAAGGGCGGTGGTGAGCCGTGGCTGCCGCTGCTCGGCCCGGTGATCGAGGCGCTGCCGGGGGCGGGGGCCTTCATCGGCCCGAAGCGGAGCCCGGAGGTGGTTCCGGTGCGGGAGCTGACGTTCCAGGCGCTGAAGCCGCATCCGCCGCACAAGTGGAAGGTGGTGGCCTTCGGGCAGAACCCGTATCCGCGGGCGGAGAGCGCGACGGGCATCGCGATGTTCGACAACACCTTCCACGACTGGAAGGACAGTCAGTTCGGCCGGGTGGTCAGCATTCGCTGCATCATCAAGGCGGCCGCGATGTGGAAGTACGGCATCGCCAAGAAGACGCCGATCGCCGACGTCCGGGCGCTGCTGAAGAAGGAGGACGCGGTCCAGCCGCCGGAGTGGTTCCAGGCGATGCTGACCCAGGGCGTGCTCCTGTTGAACGCCTCGCTCACGGCGAGTGCGGACGGGGCGGTGCCGACCGATCAGCACACGTCCTTCTGGCGGCCCGTGGCCGAGCAGATCGTCGAGGAGATCCTCCGGGCGAAGCAGGATGCCGAGGAGGAGGACCGCGGGGTGGTGTTCGCCTGGTGGGGCGCGCACGCCAGGAGCCTGAAGAGGGTCGTCCAGCGGCTGGAGAAGAAGTACCCGGGGGTCGAGGTCCGGCACCTGGACCACGCGAACCCGGCGGCTCAGGGGGACATCTTCTGTGAAGGCGACCATTTCTCCCAGGTGAACGACGCCTTGGCGGCGGTGGGAGCGGAGCCGGTCGACTGGCTGCCGAGCAAGGGCTGGGACCAGCACACGACCGACGCCGCCGGCTCCGAGCGGATGGGCGCGTTCATCGCGTCGACGATGGAGCTGCACCAGCTCTATCTGGAGCGCCTCACGAGCGTCAAGGACGAGGGACTCGTCCTGCCACCGATCACCGGAGTGTTCGACACGCCGCTGATGGACTTCCGCAAGGCCGTCGAGCCGGTGACGCGGGTGCTGGCGAATCTGGACCGGTACGTCGAGCGGTCGACCCGGTTCGCGGAGACGAGGACGGCACAGCCGGAGGCCTCGGGCGGCCTGTCCGCCGACGCGATCTCCGCGCTGTACCTGTACACGTGCGAGTCGGCGTTCTACCGCGAGATCAACGCCGTACTGAGGTCCCCGGACCGGGAGCGGGTGACCCCGTACCTGCCGTACCTGCGCCTGCTGTTCTCGGCCGTGGCCGACCTGCCGGCGCAGACGCGGCCGCTGTGGCGGGGCGTGGCCCTGGACCTGCGCTCCCAGTACCCGCTGGGGCGCACGGTGACCTGGTGGGGCGTCTCGTCCTGCACGTCCGAGCCGGGCGTGGCCCGCGCCTTCCTCGGCAGCCGCGGCCGCCGCACCCTCTTCGAGGTGACGCCGGCGCGCGCGGTGGGGATCCGCCGCTTCTCCGCGTTCACGGGCGAGGAGGAGTACATCCTCACCCCCGGCACCCGACTGAAGGTGACGGACGTGAAGACCGAACGCGGCGGCCTGTGCACGGTCCGCCTGACGGAACTGGAGGGCCAGGGGCTGGTGTCCTAGGCGAGGGCGCCCGGCCGCTGCGGTCCGGCCGTCGTCGGAACGCCGGACGAGCTGTGACGGACCCCTCCTGGGCCGCGGTCGGCCCAGGAGGGGTCCTGGCGGGTCCCGGCGCGCGGGTCAGAGCGCGCCGACGATGTCCTCGACCCGGGCCTTCGCGTCGCCGAAGAGCATCGCGGTGTTCTCGCGGAAGAACAGCGGGTTCTGCACGCCCGCGTAGCCGGAGGCCATCGAGCGCTTGAACACGATGACCTGGTTGGCCTCCCAGACGGTGAGGACCGGCATTCCGGCGATCGGGCTGCTGGGGTCCTCGGCCCCGGCCGGGTTGACCGTGTCGTTGGCGCCGATCACGAGGACGACGTCCGTGTCGGCGAAGTCGTCGTTGATCTCGTCCATCTCCAGGACGATGTCGTACGGCACCTTGGCCTCGGCGAGCAGCACGTTCATGTGGCCGGGCAGGCGACCGGCGACCGGGTGGATGCCGAACCGTACCTCGACGCCCTTCGCCCGCAGCTTCGCGGTGAGTTCCGCGACCGGGTACTGCGCCTGCGCCACGGCCATGCCGTAGCCGGGCGTGATGACCACGGACCGAGCCGCGCCCAGCAGTTCGGCGGCGGCCTGGGCGGTGATCTCCTGGTGCTCGCCGTAGTCGACGTCCGTGCCGGAGGGTGCCTCGATGCCGAAGCCGCCGGCGATCACGGAGATGAAGGAGCGGTTCATCGCCCTGCACATGATGTAGGACAGGTAGGCACCGGAGGAGCCGACGAGCGCGCCGGTGATGATCAGCAGGTCGTTGCCGAGCAGAAAGCCGGAGGCCGCCGCGGCCCAGCCGGAGTAGCTGTTGAGCATCGAGACCACGACCGGCATGTCGCCGCCGCCGATCGAGGCGACCAGGTGCCAGCCCAGGGCCAGCGCCAGGACGGTCACGACGATCAGCAGCCACAGCTCCGGCGTGATCACGAACCACACCGTCAGGGCGACGAACAGGCCCAGCGAGCCGAGGTTCAGCAGGTTCTTGCCGGGCAGCATCAGCGGCTTGGAGCTGATCTTCGCCGAGAGCTTCAGGTACGCCACGATCGAGCCGGTGAAGGTCACCGCACCGATGAACAGGCCGATGAACACCTCGGCGTGGTGGATGCCCAGCGTGCCGAGCGCGTCCAGGGCCTCGGCCTCGTGGCCGTCGGGCTCGTGCTCGACGTTCAGGAAGCCGTTCCAGCTGACCAGTACGGCCGCGAGCCCGACGAAGGAGTGCAGCAGCGCGATCAGTTCGGGCATGCCGGTCATCTCGACGCCCCGGGCCCGCTGCAGCCCGATCAGCGCGCCGATCAGCATGGCCACGGCCATCAGCCCGAGGCCCGCGGTGCTGATGTCGCCGTCGATCGCGAGCACGACCGTCGCGACGAGCGCGACGCCCATGCCGAGCATGCCGAACGCGTTGCCGAGCCGCGCGGACTCGTGCTTGGAGAGTCCTGCCAGCGCGAGGATGAACAGCAGCGCGGCAACGAGGTAGGCCGCCTGGGCGGCAATGGTCGCAGACATGTCAGCTCCGGTTGAACATGGCGAGCATGCGACGCGTCACCGCGAAGCCGCCGAAGACGTTGATACTGGCCAGAAGGATCGCCACGGACGACAGCACCGTGACCGTCGTGCTCGCCTGCCCGATCTGCAGGAGCGCGCCGACGACGATGATCCCGGAGATCGCGTTCGTCACCGACATCAGCGGCGTGTGCAGTGCGTGGTGCACATGGCCGATCACGTAGAAGCCGATGACGATCGCGAGCACGAAGACGGTCACATGGGGCAGCAGCGCCGCCGGCGCGAACGCGGCGGCGAGGAACAGCGCCAGCGCGCCGAGGGCCACGCCCCCGAACTTCCGCTTCGGCGTCATCGGCTCCTTCTTCGGCGACGGCTTCTCCTCGACCGTCCCGGAAGCAGGGGCAGGGGCCGCCGAGACCTGGACCGGCGGGGGCGGCCAGGCCGACTCGCCCTCGCGTACGACGGTGATCGAGCGCTGCACCGGGTCGTCCCAGTCGAGGACGAGCTCCGCGTCCTTGCCCGGCGTCATCAGCTTGAGCAGGTTCACCAGGTTCGTGCCGTACAGCTGCGAGGCCTGCGCCGGCAGCCGGCCCGCCAGATCGGTGTAGCCGATGATCGTCACGCCGTTCTCCGTGACGACCGTCTCGCCCTTCACGGTGCCCACCACGTTGCCGCCGTTGGCGGCCGCCATGTCCACGATCACGGAGCCCGGCTTCATGGCTGCCACCATCTCCGCGGTGATCAGCGTCGGCGCGGGACGCCCGGGGATCAGCGCGGTGGTGATGACGATGTCGGCCTCACGGCACTGCGCGCTGTAGAGCTCGACCTCGCGCGCCTTGTAGTCGTCGCCCATCTCCTTGGCGTAGCCCGTCTTCGAGACCTCGACCTCCGGGGACTCGATCGACAGGTACTCGCCGCCCAGCGACCGGACCTGGTCGGCCACCTCGGGCCGCGGGTCGGTCGCCCGTACGATCGCACCGAGCGACCCGGCCGCACCGATCGCGGCCAGACCCGCGACGCCGGCGCCCGCGACGAGCACCTTCGCCGGCGGCACCTTGCCCGCCGCCGTCACCTGGCCGGTGAAGAAGCGGCCGAACGCGTGCGCCGCCTCGACCACGGCCCGGTAGCCGGCGATGTTCGCCATCGAGGACAGCACGTCCATCGACTGCGCCCGGCTGATGCGCGGCACGGCGTCCATCGACAGCGCCGTGAACGGCCGGCGACCCAGCTCCTCGACCATCGCGGGGTCGAACGCCGGGGCGAACAGCGCGATCACGGTCGCCTCGGCCCGTACCCGGTCCAACTGCGCGGGGGCCGGGGCGTTGACCCCCAGCACCACGTCCGCGGCCGTCGCCTCACCGATGCGCGCCCCGGCGGCCTCGTAGGCGCTGTCGGTGAAGCCCGCGGCGACACCCGCGCCGGAGTCGACGACCACGTCGTACCCCAATTTACGGATCGGCTCGATCGTGGCCGGTGTGGCCGAGACGCGGCGCTCACCTGCCCGCGCCTCCTTGAGGACTCCGACAATCACGAGTGTGCTCCGTTCGCTGGCGTTGGCGTCGACGGCCTGTCTACGAACCCGACTCAGATTCGACTTCTGAACCCGCCCAGAATCGGGCCACTACCGCCTCCATCGGAAGCCTGCCAGCCGTGATCCATCCCACACCACCCCGACAGCACGGCCGGGAGTGGCTGAGCCGCACGTCAGAACGGGGTCCGAATACTCGATCGGACCGCCGAAGCGCAATGTGGTGCACGACATCGGCGCCCGCCCCCCGACCGGTGCCCCGGGCAGGTGACGGACGCCGCTGTCGTGCCGTCAGGAGACGGTGATGAACCGGGAGGTGCTCGGCACCCCTTGGGCGTCCAGGGCGAAGAGCATGTAGGTGCCCGGCAGGACCACCCCCTTGTCGGCCGGGATGGACACCGTGTACGTGCCGGGCGCCGCGGCCGTGGAGGCCAGCGGGACCCGCCGCTGGTCGTTGTCCGTGGAGTGGGTCGCGGCCGCGGCCCGCATCAGGACGAAGGAGGCCACCGGCTTGTCGGTGCTCACGGTGAGGGAGGTGCCGGCGGCGGCCCGGGGCGGTACGCCGCCGGTGATGACGGGACGCGGCTTGGGCGAGCCGTCCGCGTTGAGCAGGTACGGCGGGGTGAACACGGCCCCGTCGGCGTGGTTGGTGGCGCAGCTGCCGCACAGGCCGCCGCCGCCGGAGAAGATCCGCCCGTCCGGCAGCAGGTTCGCCACGCTGTGGTAGTTGCGCGGGATGGCCATGCTGGCGAGCGGGGTGAAGCGTCCGGTCGCCGGGTTCCACAGTTCGGGGGTCAGCACGGACGCGGCGTCGCTGAACGCCCCGGGGATCGCCTGCCCACCGAACACGGCGACCTTGCCGTCGGGCAGGACGACGCTGTTGCCGAAGGCGCGGGCGTAGCCCATGTCGCCGGTGCGCGCGGGCTGGACCTGATCGCCGTCGACGCTCACGGTGTACGCGCGCCGGGTGGCGGGCGTGTTCTCGTACGCGGGCGAGCCGCCCAGGGTGAGCAGCTTGCCGATGTCGTACGCGACGGCGTTGCCGGTCATGGCGTCCTGGCTGTCGCCCCGGGTGCCGGCGGAGGTGATGGTCCCGTTCCCGCCGGTCGTGATCCAGTTCATCTGCTTGCTCGGGCCCAGCTGGAGCACCTTGCCGCCCGAGGTGGCGTACAGCCACATGTGGTTGTCGGCCCGGTAGGCGCCACGGGGGTCGGCCGTCATCGCCGGGACGGCGGGGACGCCGGGGAGCTTGCGCCAGGTGCCGGTGTCCGGGGACCAGACCTCGCCGGACTTGTCGCCCGCGGCTCCGCTCCAGGATCCGCCGAGGACGAAGGCCTCGCCGGTGGAGAGCAGGGTCATGGCCTGGTAGCCGCGGGCGATGTTCATGTCGGCGGTCGCGGACCAGGCATCGGTGGCCGGGTCGTAGATGCTCGCCTTCTCCGCGTTGCTGCCGCCGGTGACCAGGACCCGGCCGTCGGCGAGCATCGCTATGCCCGGGCAGAACATGTCGTGGCCGGTGTTGTCGATGCGGCGCTGGGTGACCTGTCCCGTCTTGAGGTCCAGGATCGCGGTCTGGGTGTAGCCGTTGCTGCCTCCGAAGCGGTCGACCGCGTACGCCGACCAGGCCAGGAGTTTGTCGCCGGGCAGGACGGCGGTGGCCACCGGCACCAGGGGGAAGCCGGTGATCCTGCTCCATGAGCCGTGGGCGGCCGGGTTGGCCGGTCCGCTCAGGCGTATCTCGGCGGCGGAGGTCCAGGGCCCGCGGTTGCCGGCCTCGCGGGTCACGGTCAGGCGTATGTAGCGGGCGGTGCTCGCGCGGGTGAAGGTGGCTGTCTTGACGGTGTCGTCGTCGCGCCAGGTGCCCGTGGCGACGGGTGTGCCGAAGGTGGTGCCGTCGGTGCTGGTGGCGATGGTGTACGCGCCCGCGCGCCCGTTGATGCCGTACTTGCGGGGCTGGTAGACGAGGGCGGAGACGGTCGCGGTGCGGTGCATGTCGATGGTGATGCTGTGCGGCAGCGGAACCGGGGTCCCGTAATACCTGCTGTGCCAGATGGTGGCGGCATCACCGTCGAGGACGTTGGCCGCGCGGCCGTTCTCCTTGACGGTCTCCTCGTCGCTCGCGGTGGCGGTCCATCCGGTCCGGGGCAGGTCGACGGTGGCGGCCGGGGTTCCGGGGTCGCCGAGGAGGTTGATTTCCGCGGCCGAGGTCCACGGGCCGCGGTTGCCGGCCTCGGTGACGGCGGTGAGCCGGACGAACCGCGCGCCCTGCGGGGCGAATCCGAGAGTCTTCGCACTGCCGTCGTCGGCGAGCGTGCCGGTGGCGACCGGACTGCCCCAGTTCTGGCCGTCGGTGCTCACGCTGATGCGGTACTCGCCGATGCGCCCGTTGATCCCGATGGCGCGGGGCAGGTAGATGAGCGCCGAGACCACCGCCGTGCGGTGCATGTCGATGGTGATGCTGTGCGGCAGCGGAGCCGGGGTCCCGTAATACCTGCTGTGCCAGATGGTGGCGGCATCGCCGTCGAGAACGTTGGCCGCGCGGCCGTTCTCCCTGGTGATCTCCTCGTCGCTCGCGGTGGCGGTCCACCCGGTCCGGTTGAGCACGGGAGCCGCCGGCTCCATGGCGTTCGCCGGGGCCACGCCATGGTGGGGCGACAGCATCGCCGACTGCTGGTCAGCGGCCCCCGGCGTCGGCCGCGGTGTCGGGGCGCGGCCGCCCGACCCCGTGCTCGCCACGCCGAGCAGGGGGGTGAGCGCGACGAGCAGCGAGCCGAGGGCGACGGCGATGAGCAGGGGGGAGCGTCGGAACGCTCCGGCAAGGGCGCGCATGCGTCTGGGCTGCAATCGGACCTCCTGGGCGACCGTGAACCGCTGCGGGCCTTTCGAACATAGGGCAGAACGGTTCAACTCGACCGCAAAACAGAGGAGTTGGCGCGAACCTCCGCCAGAGGCGCGCAGGGCCGAAGAAGTCGAGCCCGATGAGGACGAGGGGCGTCTTCGCGACCTGCACCGCAGCGGGCTGACGGGGGTTCGCGGACACCGGGGCCCCAACCGCCCCCAAAAACGATTCGAGGCCGTATCGGATACTTCCGATACGGCCTCTGACCTGCGTAAAAGCAAGTCGGGACGACAGGATTTGAACCTGCGACCCCTTGACCCCCAGTCAAGTGCGCTACCAAGCTGCGCCACGTCCCGTTACCCGTCTGACCTGGGGTTTCCCCTGGCCGAACGCGCATGAGAACAATACCGCACTTTCCCCGGTGGTCACGCACGCGTTTCCTGCGCGCCCGCGTGTGGAGGTGCGCCGGGTGTGCGCGTTCACTCTCTGTGACAAGCCCCCGCGCCCCGGAGTACGACCGCGCGCCCGCTCCGGTGGGCCCGAAGGGGGGCCCGCGACGTCGGAGGCGGGTGCGACCTGGGCAGGAAGGGGGACGGCGGGGTTCGGGAATGCCGGTCTTCTGGGGAGGAAGGGGCGCATGTGGCGATACCAGCGCTCTCATCGCCATATGCCACCGACCTCCTTGCCATGGGCATGTGGCAAAAAGATGACCATGGGGAAGGAGTCCGGGATCCGGCCGAGAAGGCCAAGACCACACGAAACACAGTCAGAACCAATCGTCAACCGCTCCGGTTTCGGACAAACTTCGTGGCGATATTGATCCGTTCCGGAAAGATCAACACCATGAAGAGGTCGGCCTGTTCGGGACGGGACCACTGCCGATGCACCACCTGTTCGGACAACCCCGCCGGGCAGGCGTTTCGCAGGTGAGGACTCGTATGGACAGCTACTTCAGCAGCCGACTGCATCATGAGCTCAGGGAAACGGTCCGCGACTTCGCGGAGCGTGAGGTCCGGCCGCGGATAGCCGAGATGGAGGCGTCCCGTACGGTCCACCACGAGCTGTCCCGCAAGATCGCGGAGCAGGGCTGGCTGGGTGCGACAATCAGCCAGGAGTACGGGGGCATGGGCGCCGGCCACCTGGCCAAGACGATCATCATCGAGGAGCTCTCCCGGGTCAGCGGCGCCATGGGCGCCATGGTCCAGGCCTCCCAGCTGGGCACGGCCAAGATCGTCCACTTCGGCAGCGACGAGCAGCGCAAGACCTGGCTTCCGGAGATAGCCGCCGGCGCCTGCCTGCCCACCATCGCGGTCACCGAGCCCGAGTCCGGCGGCCACGTCCTCGGCATGAGCGCCAGCGCGGTCCGTGACGGCGACGACTACATCCTCAACGGCAGCAAGGTCTACGTCGGCAACAGCCACGTCGGCGATCTGCACGGTGTCGTGGTCAGGACCGGTCCGGGATCGAAGGGACTCACCGCCTTCCTGGTCGAATCCGATCGCCCGGGTTTCAGGACCGGTCCCCAGCAGCCGGCCATGGGCCTCCACGGCTTCAGCTTCGGTGAGCTGATCTTCGAGAACTGCCGGGTGCCGGCCTCCAACCGCCTCGGCGACGAGGGAGACGGCCTCGCCGTCGCGTACTCCTCCAGCGTGCTGTACGGCAGGGCCAACCTCACCGCCGTCTCGCTCGGCATCCACCAGGCGATCCTGGAGGAGACCACCCGCTTCGCCTCCGAGCGCATCCGCTACGGCAAGCCGCTCCACGACCTGCCCACGGTCAAGCTGAAGCTCGGGCAGATGCAGTCCCGGCTGATGACCGCCCGGCTGGCCGCGTACCACGCCGTGCACCTGCTCGACCAGGGCCTCTCCTGCGACACCGAGCTGATGAACGCCAAGCTCGTCAACGTCGAGTCGGCCATCGACTCCGGTCGCAACGCCATGGAGATCCACGCTGCCGCCGGCCTCTTCACGGACCGGGCCATCGAGCGCTACCTCCGGGACGCCCACCACATCTTCGCCCCCGCCGGCACCTCCGACATCCAGCTCCTGCGGCTGGCCGAGGTCGCTCTCGGCCAGGACAAGGGCAGCTGGTCGGAGCGGCTGTCCGAGCTGGTCCGCACGCCCGAGCCGGAGCCCGCGCACGTCTGATCACCCCACCCCCACGAGCCGGGAGCCCCGGTACGGCCGCTGCCGTACCGGGGCTCCCGGGTGTACGCGAGGAGGGGACGGTCAGAACATGCCGTCCTCACGGCGGTGGATCTGCTCCACGAGCTCCGCCGCCATCGCCTTGATCGTCTCCAGACCGGCCCGCCCCCACGGCCGTACATCGGTGTCGACCACGCAGATGGTGCCGAGCGCGACACCGGTACGGTCTATCAGCGGCGCCCCCATGTAGGAGCGGATGCCGATCTCGTCCACGACCGGGTTCCCCGCGAAGCGCGGGTAGTCGCAGACGTCCTCCAGTACGAGCGCCTTGCGCCGCACCACCACGTGCGGGCAGTAGCCGTGGTCACGGGCCATGAAGCGGCCGACGCCGCCACCGCCCGCGGCGGCCGCGCCCAGGTCGCTGCCGGAGTGGGTGCCCTCGGGGGTGTGCAGACCCGCGAAGAACTGCCGGTTCTCGTCGATGAAGTTCACCATCGAGAACGGGGCGCCGGTCACGTCGGCGAGCCGGTGGGCGAAGTCGTCGAACGCCGGGTCCGGTCGCTCCCCGAGACCGAGTTCGCGCAGCCGCTGCACGCGGGCGGGCGCGTCCTTGTCGATGGGGGTCAGCAGGAGGTGACCGGTCGGGTCGTAGGTCATGGCGTTGCTCCGTAGCTCGGCACGGTGTCCGGGATGGTGGTGAGCAGATGCTGGACGAGGGTCAGCAGGGTGCGGATGCCGGAGCTGGAGATCCGGGCGTCGCAGAGGACGACCGGCACCTCCGGCTTGAGGTCGAGGGCGGCCCGTACCTCATCCGGTTCGTAGCGGTAGGAGCCGTCGAACTCGTTGACCGCCACGATGAACTGGATCCCCCGCCGTTCGAAGAAGTCCACGGCGGAGAAGCACTCCTGGAGCCTGCGGGTGTCGGCCAGGACGACCGCGCCGAGCGCGCCCTCGGAGAGCTCGTCCCACATGAACCAGAAGCGCTCCTGGCCCGGGGTGCCGAAGAGGTACAGGACGTGCTGGTCGTCGAGCGTGATGCGGCCGAAGTCCATGGCGACGGTGGTCGTCGTCTTGGACTCCACGCCCTCCAGGCTGTCGGTGGCCGCGCTGACCGAGGTGAGCAGCTCCTCGGTGCTCAGCGGTTCGATCTCGCTGACCGCGCCCACGAGGGTCGTCTTGCCCACGCCGAATCCGCCCGCCACCAGGATCTTGAGCGCGGTGGGGAAGGGGTCGGTCGCGAAACTGTCGTGGCGCTCAGAGCCGTTGTCGTAGGCCATCGAGCACTGCCTCCAGCAAGGAACGGTCGGTGGGATTGGCGTGGAAGCGGGGCGCGCGGGCGGTCAGCGCCCCGCAGTCCACGAGGTCGGAGAGCAGGACCTTGGTGACGACGGCCGGGAGCCGTAAGTGCGCCGCGATCTCGGCCACCGAGGTGGGTCCGTCGCACAGCCCGAGGGCCAGGCTGTGCTCGGGACCCATGTGGGCCTGGGGGGTGGATCCGGTCGCCATCACCATGGACAGCAGGTCCAGTGCGGTGGTGGGTTTGGTCCGGCCGCCGCTCACGGTGTACGGGCGGATCAGCCGCCCGGCCGCGTCGTCGAGCCAGGGCCCTTCCTGATGAGACGTCACGCCTACTGCCCGAGACCGCCCACCGCGCCGGCGGCCTGCCGGGCGGGGGTGACCAGGTAGGGCCGGACGCTCTTGACGAGCATCGCCATCTCGTAGCCGAGGACCGCGGCGTCCGCCTCGCGCCCGGCGAGGACGGCCAGGCAGGTGCCGGAGCCCGCGGTGGAGACGAACAGGAGGGTGGAGTCGAGCTCCACGACCACCTGACGGACCTCGCCGCCGTCGCCGAACCGGGCGCCGGCGCTGCGGCCGAGCGAATAGAGCCCGGAGGCGAGGGCCGCCATGTGGTCGGCGGCGTCGGGGTCGAGACCGTGCACGGATTTCACGAGACCGTCGGAGGAGAGCAGGACGGCGTTGCGGGTGTAGGGGACCCGCTGGACCAGGCCGCTGAGCAGCCAGTCGAGGTCCGAGGAATGGCCGGTCGGCACATTGCTCGCCATGGTGATCTACTCCTTGTGCGCGTCGCCGGGACGCAGCGATTCATGGGGGGCGGGCTGGGATTCGGCGAGGCCGATGCCGCGCTGGAACGCGGCCATCAGACCCGGGTCGTGCAGGGCGTGCTCCTCGGTCTTGCGGGTCACGGGCTCGTCCCGCAGCTGCGGGACGATGTGCTCCTGTGCGCGCCTCTTGGGGAGCAGGGGCCGGCCGTCGTCCTCGGCACGGGGGGCCGGGGGGAGCGGCGAGAGCAGGTGGTCCGGCGGGCCCGTGTGCTCGGATCCGGCCGGCTGGGCCGGTATCGCGGGGGCGGGACCGGGGTCCCCGTACCCGCTCGGCTGCGCGCTCGTACGGAGGTACGGGTGCGAGCCGGGCATGGGGGGCTCCTCGTGACGGGCGGCGGCCCGCTCCGGGGAGGGCGAGGGTACGGACTGCGGTACGGGGGCGGTGGCGACCGGTCCGCTCGGGGCGGCCTGCACGGGCGTCTGCGGGTGGCCGGGGACGTGGCCCGGGGTGTGCGCCACGAGCGGGGCCGGTGCCTGGCTCGGCGCGGGGGCGGGAGCCTGGGCCGGGACGTGCCCGGGAGCGTGCGCCGGGGTGTGGCTCGGCGCCGGGGCCTGGGTGTGGCTCGGCATCTGCGTCGGTGCGCCGGCCGCGGGCGTGCTCTGGGGCTGGATCTGCACCTGGCCGGGCGGGATCGCCGCGGAGCCGGCGGTCGCGGCGGTCTGGCGCTCGTGCTGGGCGAGACCCTCGGGGTCGGAGCCGAGGAGGCCCTGCGGGAGCACGAGGACGGCCTGGACGCCACCGTAGATGTTGGACTGGAGGCGTACGGCGATGCCGTGGCGGCGGGCGAGCGCCGAGACGACGAAGAGGCCGATGCGGCCGTCCTGGAGCAGATGCGCGACGTTGACCTGGTCGGGGTCGGCGAGCAGGGCGTTCATCTTGTTCTGCTCGGTGACGGGCATGCCCAGGCCGCGGTCCTCGACCTCGATCGCGAGGCCCGCCGTGACGTACTGGGCGCGCAGCAGCACGGTGGTGTGCGGCGCGGAGAACAGCGTCGCGTTCTCGACGAGTTCGGCGAGGAGGTGGATGACGTCGGCCACGGCATGGCCCCGGAGCGTACCGTCGATCGGCGGGACGAGCTTCACGCGCGGGTACTGCTCGACCTCGGCGATGGAGGAGCGCAGCACCTCGGTCATGGTGACCGGGTTCGACCACTGGCGGCGGGAGATGGCGCCGCCGAGCACGGCGAGGTTCTCGGCGTGGCGGCGGATGCGGGTGGCCAGGTGGTCGACGTGGAACAGGCCCTTGAGCAGCTCGGGGTCCTCGACCTCGTTCTCCAGCTCGTCGAGGAGCTGGATCTCGCGGTGGACCAGGGACTGCAGGCGCCGGGCGAGGTTGACGAAGACCTCGACCTTCTGTTCGTTTCCGACGCTGCTGGAGAGCCGGGACGCCTGCACGACGGCTGCGACGGCTGCCTCGTGAGAGCGCGTCAGCTCCTGGGAGAGCAGGTCGAACTCGTCACCCGAGGCGGGCGTGGCCGGCTGCGCGGGGCGGGGCGGGGGGCCTTCTCCCCTGCGCAAGTGTTCGATGACCGTACGGAGTTCGCTCTGGCCCTGGGCGCTGGTGCGGCGCAGGGCGTTGCAGCGGTCGAGGACGGACTTGGCGGCCCGGTCCGCGCCGAGCGCGGCGGCGGTCACGGAGGCCACGGTGAGGGCGGCCGCTCCGGTGAGCGCGGCCCAGAGGCCGGGGGTGGGGCTGGCTCCCGTGGAGCGGATGGTGAAGAGGACGGCCGCCGCTCCGCCGAGGGCCACCGCGACGGCGGGGAGCACGGAGGTGCGCAGAAGTTGGGGGCGTATGCGGGCTTCCGCGGGAAGCGGCGCGGAGGCCTGCGCCGGGGGGTTGCTGTGGGTACCGGTGGCGGAGCGGGCGCCTGGCCGGCCGTGCCGCCCGCCCTCGCGTCGATCGGACCGCGAGGCGGGTGCGCGAAGTTGAGACATGAGTGTCCTTGGTACGTGCCCAGGAATCGGCGTACTGCGGGGGTGTTCTGCAGGGGGTCTACGGGGGAGGTGTTCTACAGACGTGCGATGAGCCTACCGATGATCATCAGCCACACACTGTAGTCGTCAACCGTTCATGTGCGGTGCGCAGTTGACAAACTTACCCGTAGAGCGGGCCGGTCTGGTATCGCCCCGTGCACGACAGGCCGAGAATGTTCGGCCGAAAGTCGATGCCGTGGCTTGGAGGGGGCTACGACGGGCGGGAACGGAAGAGGGCGGAGGCGTCCTCACGCCTCCGCCCTCTGCGGAAACCGCCCCCGACCGGAATCCCCCGGAGGAGGTGCGGGCAGGCCGGCCCCCGGGTGTGCGGGCGGCCCCGGGATCCTCCCTGAGCCGCGCCCCCAGGAGGTCCCGGACATCGCCCCGGCAAACGGATCCGCGACGACGACGGGCGACCTCGTCCGCGACTGGCCGGTAACCGTCGGTGAGAGCGGAAGGCCGGCGCGCGGATCGGTCTCAGCAGCGGGCGAGCGTGCCGCTGTCCAGGGTGGATTTGTCGCCGAACACCCAGCCTTCGGTCTCCGTGCCCGCGATGCGGGCGTAGATCCACTTATTGGCATGGGCGTTGGTGATGTAGCAGTGGTAGTAGAGCTTCGTACCGGAGTTGACCGCGGTCACATAGGAGCACTCCGCGTACGGCCCGGTGTAGAGATGGGTGTTCTGGGACGCCTTGCCGTAGCCGTCGCTGCGGTTCGAGTGGGCCCAGCCGGTGCACGCCGTCGACACCGGGGTGGGCTCCTTGACCGTGGCGCTGGGCGTCACCTTCGGCGAGGCCGACGGGGAGCCGGACGGCTTGTCGCCTCCGCCGCTCGGCGACGCCGACGCGGTGCCCGTCTGCTGGTCCCCGTCCTTCGTCGAGGGCGTGCCGGACGGCGTGCCGCCAGGTGTGCCGGACGCCGTCTCGCCGGGGCTGAGGGACGTCAGGTCCCCCGGGGAGGTCGGGCCGTCGGTCGGGCCGCCCGCACCGGGCACGCCGCCGTCGGTGGAGGTGCTCGCCGTGGGAAGCGCCGTGTTCGACCCGCCGCCCTCGTCGCCCCGCAGGTCCATCAGGGCGTAGGCGACTCCGCCGGAGACGAGGACGGTCGCGGCCGCCACCGCGACGATGGTGCGGGTGCGCCGACGCCGGGCCCGTACCGACGTGGCACGGGTCTCGGAACGGCTGTTCCGACCGGCCGGTGCGCCGGGCACCACGCCCGGCTGTCCGGCGCCCGCCGGCGGCGGGGCAGCGTACGCGCCGGGCGCCATGTAGGGGGCAGGGGGCTGCGGGGCCGGCGGGGAGAACGGCGCGGCCAGGGCCGGACCGAAGCCCTGCGGAGCGGCGGGCAGGGGCGCCGGTGCCGCCGCGAGGTCCGACGTCCCGCCCCCGGCGACCGCCTCCAGCATCTCGCGCGCCTGCCCGGCGTCGGGCCGCTGCAGCGGGTCCTTCGCCATCAGCGCCTGCAGCACCGGGGTGAGCGGCCCGGCGCGCCGGGGCTCCGGCAGCGGTTCGCCGACGATCGCCGCCAGCGTGGACCACACCGACGTACGGCGGAACGGCGCAGCGCCCTCCACGGCCGCGTACAGCGTCATGCCGAGCGCCCAGATGTCCGACGCGGCACCCGGTACCTGGCCCTGCGCGCGCTCCGGCGGCAGGTAGTCGAGCGAGCCGACGATCTGGCCGCTCTGGGTCAGCTTGGCCAGGGCCTCGTCGCCGGAGGTCTCCATGCTGGCGATGCCGAAGTCGGTGAGCACCACCCGGCCGCCGGGCTCGAGCAGGACGTTGCCGGGCTTGACGTCCCGGTGCAGGACGCCGACCCGGTGGGCCGCGTCGAGCGCGTCCATCAGCTTCGCGCCGATCGCGGCCGCTTCGCGCGGATCCAGGGAGCCGCGCTCCGCGAGTACATCGTCGAGGGAGGGCCCTTCGACCAGCTCCATGACGATGACCGGCAGCCCCTGCTCCTCGACCACGTCGTGCACCGTGACCACACCGCTGTGCCGGACACGGGCGGCGGCCTGGGCCTCCCGCTGCATCCGGACCCGCAGATCGGCCAGTTCGGCCGGGGCCGCGTCGGTGTAGGCCCGCAGGACCTTGACGGCGACCTCCCGGTTCAACAACTGGTCCACCGCCCGGGCGACCACGCCCATCCCACCGCGGCCGATCATCGCGGTCACGCGGTATCGACCGCCCAGAACCACGCCGACCAGATCCGCGCCGTTCGCCCCCGTCACCTGTCACATCCCGTTCGTCGCACTGTTCGAAATACGCCTGTGGCGGGCACCAGGGTAGGGGTTCGCGCGTGTGCGAGTGCGCACGCCCCGGCTCTCCGAGACACTTGTACCGCGCAACAGCCGTGGTCACCACGGCATCTCACCTGAGATCAGGACACGCGTATGCTCCGCCTCTGCAAGCGTGAGCCTGGCTCGTGCGGGGTGAACCGGCCGAAGCGGGGACGTTCAGCCGATGATGGCGACGGGGCCGTCCCAGGCGTCCTGGTCGACGGTGATCGTGTAACCGCCCCTGGTCTCCCTGCTGTTGACCAGGTACTGGTGGCCTCGGCTGTGGCCGGTGTACTGGGTGGCGCCCCAGGGCCAGTCGGCGGTGGTGGTGTTCTGCTTGTCCCACAGCGCGTACCAGAGGTTGCCCGGCAGGTCGGTGCGGTCGGTCGCGGTGGCGACGGCCTTGGCACTGGAGCTGGTGAAGCCGTAGAAGCCGCCGCGGTAGGTCTTGCCGCGCAGCGTCTTGGTGAAGGAGCGCACGTACGTCAGCACGGCGTCGTTGCACGCCTTGTTGGTGACGTCGTACGGCTCCATGTCGAGGAAGATCGGGCTGCCGGGCTTCATGCCGAGTGCCGACGCCTTGGCGACCGCGTCGTTGGCGTCCGTGACGCCGAGGGAGGCCGCCGTCGAGGCCGTGAGCTTCTCCGGATTGGCGCTGGTCTGGCAGGGCGGCTGGGCGCCGACGTAGATCGGGATGAGCTTCCAGCCCATGGCGCTGACCGACTTCGTCCAGGAAGCGGTGAGGTTCGGCTGGGAACAGCCGCGGTTCCTGCCTCCGACGTACACCGCGGCGGCACCGTAGAACCCTGTGTTCCACGCCTTCATGGCGGCGAGAGAGGGGGCCGCGCAGGTGTCGAACGCCCGGCCGGTGAAGGTCTTCTGGGCGGGCCAGACCGTGGCCGCCATCGAGGTCTGCGCCGCGACGACGGCACCCACGACGGCGACGGCGCCCCCCGCCGTCACGGCGATGTAGCGACGCTTCTTGGACAGCCGATGACCGGCCATACCCACCCCCTTCACCACCACGGCCCACGGCCGCATCCGGCACGCCGGCCGAGGACGACGGGTGTGCGAGGCGGATGCCGACCCGCCGAGGCTGTGCCCGCCGCCACAGGGAGCGGCGCAGTGCGCTTTCCGCTCCGTACGTGCGGAGCAGACCGCACTGTAACGGACAGCGGCCGGCACTCGACGGCCCGGGCACCCCCAGCACGCACACCGCGGCCCCGGCAGCCGGGCCGGCTCCCCCGGCTGCCGGGCGGCGTCCCGCTCACCCCATGTGAACCTGCGGGTGGGGCGTCACTTCGCCAGGAAGGCGAGGAGGGCGGTGTTGACCTCCTCGGCGTGGGTCCACAGCAGGCCGTGCGGGGCGCCCTCGATCTCGACGTAGTCGGCGGCGGGGAGCGCCTTGTGGAAGGGGCGGGCCGTGTTCTCGGCGGGGAGGATGCGGTCGGCGGTGCCGTGCAGGATCAGGGCCGGCACGTCGACGGCGGGGATGTCGGCGCGGAAGTCGGTGTACCAGGTCGCCGGCGCGGCGGACGCGGCGAAGGAGCCACCGCGGGCAGCGGTGTCCCAGCTGTTGCGGACGGCCTCCTCGCTGATCCGGCTGCCCAGGTTCTCGTCGAGGTTGTAGAAGTCCTGGAAGAAGGCGGTGTAGTAGGCGTACCGGTCGGCCTTGACGGCGGCGACGACTCCGTCGAAGAACTCCTTCGGGGCCACGCCCTCCGGGTTGTCGTCGGTCTTGAGCAGGCAGGGCTCCAGGGAGGCCAGGAAGGCGACCTTGGCGACGCGGGCGGAGCCGTACGTGGAGACGTAGCGGGCGACCTCACCGGTGCCCATCGAGAAGCCGACGAGGACGGCGTCGTTCAGGTCGAGGGTCTCCATCACGGTGTTCAGGTCGGCGGCGAAGGTGTCGTAGTCGTAGCCGGTCGTCGGCTGCGAGGACTGGCCGAAGCCGCGGCGGTCGTACGTGATCACGCGGTAGCCGGCGTCGAGCAGAGCGGCGCTCTGGCGCTCCCAGGAGTGGCCGTCGAGCGGGAAGCCGTGGATGAGGACGACGGGCTGTCCGGCGCCGTGGTCCTCGTAGTACAGCTCGATGGGGGTGGTGTTCTCCTGGCCCACGGTGATGAACGGCACGGGTTGTCTCCTCGATGCGAATCGATACGAGTGATGCAAGTGACGCGAGCGACGCGACGTCGGCGGTCCGCGCCGCTGTGCGGTACGGAACGCCTTCACGCTACGGCCGGGGAAGCGCCGTCTGTTGTCGCGCCACGCACCACTCCTTGCACCTGAGTGCAGCGTTCCGCCTGCGCGTGATTCCTGCCTGTGGTTCTGCCTGGAGGCCGAGACGGCCCGCTGCTTGGCTGTGCGGTGCGGGCCGGAACCCGGGGGCGCGCCCCCGTCGCCCCCCCGGAGTCACTTCCTCTGAGCGGAGAGCATTTTGACCTTGGTGTTGACAACCGCCTCCGTGCCGGACCGGGACAAGGTCGCGTACTGGAACAATGCGGTGAGCAGGACCCTGGTGCCGATGACGGTCGCCCCTCGGGGCGACGGGCCGTTCGACGGCCGGATCGCCACCGACCGGATCGGATACCTCCAGGTCTCCACCATGGAGGCCGACGCGAAGCGGGTCAGGCGCACGCCGGCGCTGATCGCCGGGTCGTCCGAGGCGCTGGTGGCGGTCGGCGTCCAGATGTCCGGCACGGCCACCTTCGTCCAGGACGGCCGGCGGGCCGAGGTGGGCGAGGGTGACCTGGTGGTGTACGACACGAACCGGCCGTACTCCTTCGACTATCCGCACCGGTTCACCACGCACGTCTTCCAACTTCCGCGCCGCGCGCTGGGCGTGTCGGACAGCGACATCCGGCAGGTCACGGGCAACGCCATCGGCACCGGGGACGGATTCGGCGCGATGCTGCTCCCGTTCCTGGCCACCCTGGCCTCCTCCTCGGCCGACGGCTACCCGCCGCCCCTCGCGAACCGGTTGGCCGGCCATGTCGTCGACCTGTTGGCCACCCTGGTGGCGGAACGGGCCCACCTGGGCGGTACGGACGCGGACGCGCGGAGCCATCTGACACTGCGCGTCCGTGACTTCATCAACCGGAACCTGGGCGATCCGGACCTGTCACCGGAGCGCATAGCCCAGGCGCACCGGATCTCCGTCCGGTACCTGCACCGGCTGTTCGAAGGCGAGGGGACCACGGTCGGCCGGCTCATCCGGCAGCGGCGCCTGGAGGAGTGCGGCCGTGAACTGGCCCGCCGCGGCAGGACGGCACCCACCGTGTCCGCCGTGGGCCAGAGGTGGGGCTTCGTGAACGCCGCCCACTTCAGCCGTTCCTTCCGCGCCGCGTACGGCGTCTCCCCCCGTGAATGGCGCGACCTGCGCACGGTCCACGGGGCCGACCGGCGAGGGGCTGACCTTCCGCCGTCCAGCGGGTAAGGTCCCCGCTCGGCCGGTGCGCCGGTGCGCACCGAACCGCCCTTTCGCTTCAGGCGCCCTCCCGGCAGGAGACCGTGTGTGACCGACTTCGTCCCTTCGTCCGTTCGGCACCCGGTCCTGGACCACCGCACCCAAGCCTTCGTGGCCCGGCACACCTGCCCACCGTCGCCGCAGGACCAGGACCTGGCACAGGCCCGTCGGGAACTCGCACGTCTCCAGGGGACGAGCGCGCCCGACCCTCTCGACGAGGGAGCCACCTCCACGGAGTGGTTCGCGCTGCCGGGCGGGCCGACCGGTCACGTCCGGGTGCAGGTCGTCAGGCCCGCCGACAGCGTCGGCGAGATCCCCGTCGTCCTGTTCCTGCACGGTCTCGGCTGGGCCCTGGGAGACGCCGGCACCCATGAACGCCTGGTGCGGGCCTTCGCCCTCGGCACGGACGCGGCCGTCGTCTTCGTCGAGTACGAGCGCGCCCCCGAGGCGCGGTACCCGATCGCCGTCGAGCAGTGCTACGCGGTCGCGCGGTGGATCTGCGAGCGAGGCGCCGAGATCGGCCTGGACGGAAGCCGGATGGCCGCCGTGGGCGAGTCGGCGGGCGGCAACCTGGTGGCGGCCCTGACCCTGCTCGCCAAGGAGCGCGGTGGGGTGCGGCTGCTGCAGCAGGTGCTGCTCTGCCCGGTCACCGACGCCGGCTGCGACACGCCCTCGTACGAGGAGTTCGCCGACGGCTACTTCCTCGGCGGCGAGACCATGCGCTGGTTCTGGGACCAGTACCTGCCCGACGTACGGCAGCGGAGCCGGACCACCGCGTCACCGCTGAGGGCGTCCCTGGAGCAGCTCGCCGGGCTCCCTCCGGCGCTGGTGGTCACCAGCGAGGCCGACGTGGTGCGCGATGAGGGCGAGGCGTACGCGACGAAGCTCCGGGCGGCCGGCGTACCGGTGGTCTCCCTGCGCTACCACGGGACGATCCACGGCTTCATGGTGCTCGATCCGCTCCGCGACACGGATGCCGCCCGCGCCGCCCTCGTCCAGACCCTCGACACCGTGCACCTCGCCCTGCACCGGTTCCGCGGCTGAGCGCGGCGCGGGCCGCTCCTCACTCGGCGGGGAGCGTGTCCAGGAGCTTCTGCGCGGTCTTCAGGTCCTTGCTGTCGACCGCGTCGCCGAGGGCGACGGCCTGACGGAGACAGGAGCGGGCTTCCTCGGTCTCTCCCAGTGCCATCAGGGCCTCTCCCAGGTGCACGAGCGTGCTGCCCTCGATGTGGGAGATGCCGAGGGAGGTCGACCGCCCCAGAGCATCGCGATAGTGGTCGGCCGCCTCGCGCCAACGCTTCATGTCGGCGTAGCCGCGACCGAGCGCACGGGTCGTGTTGGCACGGTAGATGTCGGCGAGGTGCCCGCTCACCGGGCATTCGGGCGTGTCCAGGAAGGTGATGATGCGCCTGTACTGGATCAGGGCCTCGTCGGCACGGCCGAGCAGGCGCAGGGAGGTGCCGTGGGTGAACATGGCACCCAGCCAGCCCTCCCGGTCTTCGGTCTCTTCGTAGAGTCCTATCGCGGCGAGCGAGGTGTCGGCTGCCTCCTGGACCTCGCCGAGCTCCGACTGGGCCCAGGCCGCCAGCGTCAGGGCCGAGGCCTGCTGCGGGGTGTTCTCGGCGCGTCGGGCGAAGCTCAGCCCTTCGTGGGCCTGCTCGACGGCCTCCCCGTACCGGGTCTCGCAGGAGAGGGACCAGGAGTACATGTTGAGCTGAAAGGCCCGCATGTACGGGTCGTCGAGAGCGGCGGCGGACAGGACGGCCAGGCGGAACACCTCCGGCCAGTGTCCCCAGTGGACCCACAGGTTGACGAACCACTCCATGGCACCGGCGGTCTCCACGACCCGGGTGTGCTCCCCCCTCAGGGCGGCACAGCGCAGCGCGGCGAGCCAGGAGGGGGCCTCGCTCTGGAGCCAGGCACGGGCCTCCTCGGCGCTCTCCAGCGGGACCAGGCCCTGCCAGGAGGGCGGCGGCGCACCGTACTTGGGCTTGTACCAGCGGCCCGCGACCACGGCCGTCTCCAGAAGCCAGGTGCGCAGCCGGTCGTCGGCCGCTTCCCGCTCTCCCGGTTCCTCCTCGCGGGACAGCCTGGCGCGGGCGAACAGCCGTATCAGGTCGTGCAGTTGGTAGCGGCCGGTGAAGGCGGCCTGCAGCAGCCCGGCCTCGACGAGCTCCTCCATCACGTCCTCGGCGTCGAAGACGTCCGTCGCCATCAGGGCGGCGCCGTAGGCGGCGGTCATGTCCGGCCCCGGCACCAGACTCAGCAGCCGCAGCAGCCGCGCGGCCTGGCCGGTCAGTTGTCGGTAGGACAACTCGAAGGCCGCTTCCACCCGCACGTCGCCGGCGGCGAGCGCGCCCAGTCGGCGTTCCTCGTCGGCCAGGCGCCGGACCAGGTGGTCGACGGTCCATCCGGAACGGACCGTCAGCCAGCTTCCCGCCACCCGCAGGGCGAGCGGCAGCCGCCCGCACAGCTCCGCCACCCGCGCCACGGCCCGGGGTTCCGCGTCCGCCCGTTCCTCGCCCAGGATCCGGCGCAGCAGATCGACCGCCTCGTCCTGCGCCATCTCGCAGAGCACCAGGCGGCCGACGTCCTCGAGACCGGTCAAGGGCCGCCGGCTGGTGATCAGCACGAGACTCCGCCCGCCCGCGGGCAGCACGGCACGGACCTGCCCCTCGTCGCAGGCGTTGTCCAACACGACCAGGCACCGGCGGTCACCCAACAGCGCGCGCAGCAGCCCCGCGCGGCCGTGTGCATCCTCCTGCGCCAGCCTGCGGTCGGACACGCCGAGGGCCTTCAGCAGCTTCAGCAGCGCCTCGCCCGTGTCCACGGGCCCGTCCACCCCGTGCAGGTCCACCACGAACCGCCCGTCGGGGAACTCCTCCGCCAGATCCGCCGCCGCCTTCAGCGCCAGCGTCGTCTTCCCGCACCCGGGAGGACCCGAGACGACCCACACCGACGTCTCCCCGCCGGCGCCGGCCCGTTCTGCCGCCTTCCGCAGGAGCGCCAGCTCCGGTTCGCGCCCCGTGAAGTCCCCCACCGATCGCGGCGGCACCACCGTCCCCGCCGCCGCGACCGCGCGCGTCGGACGTGCCGACCGCGCCGAGGTGAGCAGCGCCTCCCGCTCCGCCTCCGCGAGCCCGAGGCCCTCCGCGAGCGCCACCACCGTGCGCCGCTGCGGAACGCGACTGCGCCCCCGCTCCATGTCGCCGATGGCCCGGACGCTCACACCCGAGGCCTCCGCCAGCTCCTCCATCGTCAAACGGCGCTGCTGCCTCAGACCACGCAGAACAGCACCGAACGACTTCTCGCCGTACACAACTCCTCGTTCCTCCCGCCCCGAGGAAAGAATACGGTGTGCCATTTTGCGCAAAACCGCAGGCCAGCGGCGTGAAGCAGCGTGCCGGGCCCACCCCGGAGGGTGGACCCGGCACGGGTTGCGGGTCGGCGCGCGCAGCCCGGTGTCTCAGAGGCCGAAGCGTGCGCGGCGCGGCTCCGGCACCAGGTCGGCGTACCGCCCGGTACATGCAGTGATCGCACCCCAGGAAGGACACACGCCATGACACACGCCATGACACACGATGACAACGCCCGGGCCGCCTTCCTGCTGTACGCCCCGGAACGGGAGCCGCATGCCTGGGCCCTCGACCTCGCCGGCCTGGGCGAAGCCCTGCGGGAATCCTTCCCCGAAGTCCGCTACAAGGTCCGCCAGGACCGCACGCACCAGGGCGAGCCGTACCTCTCCTTCTGGGCGAGCACCGACGACGGCACCGAGTACGACGGCACCGCCACGGTCCACGGCCGGGACTGCGTGATGCTGGCCGACACCACGGCCGACGAGGCAGCCCCGTTCCTCCTCTGGCTGCGGGACACCTACCTCCCCGCCCCCGACCTCATCCGCTTCAGCAGCGAACCGGCCGTGGAACGGGGCATCGAGACGGACTGGCGCCTGCCCGCCCACGGCGACGCCGCACAGGTGGCCGACGAACTGCGGCACCACCTCGCGCTCGTGGACGGGACCTGACTCCCACCGGCACAGCCGCTCGGAACCGCCACGGGCGGTGAGGCCTCCACCGAGCATGCGCGCAAAGGTCAGCTCAAGGGCTGAACAGACGCCATATCAGGGGGAGTTCATGACCTTGACCACCTCAGGCCGCATCCGCCTGCATACGTCCACGGAGGAATCCGGCCGCCAAGGATGTGAACGAGACAAAGCTCGGTGGCCAGGTGGTGAAGTTGTCATGAACTTGCAAGGTTGAAGGAGCGCGACGCACCACCAGTGAGGCCCATGTCCACCGATCACTCCCTGACCGGAGGTGCCACTATGGCCCCTGCACAGACAACCGTCCCGGCGCGCCTCTCCCGCATCATCGGCGCGCTCGCCCTTGGCGTCGGCGTGAGCGCCGCCTTCGTCACGCCCGCCTCGGCCGCCACCTCGCAGGCATCGGGGGTGACCGTGACCAGCGTGCAGAACGTCGCTGCCGACTACCCCTGCTACGGGGTCTCCACCTCAGGCGCGACGAGCTGTTTCCAGCCCTACGGTGAGCACCTCTACACCTGCGACACCGCCTCCGACGGCCACCACCCGGGCAGCTGGTACCGGATCAACGGCGGCTCGTGGCACAACGTGCAGTACAACCTCGGCAACGGCTACTGCGCCGACCTCAACCTCTCCATCGGCGAGAGCGGCTACATCGACATCCAGGCGTGCAACTACGAGGGCAGCACCGAGCTGAACTGCAGCGGCATCCGGAGGGTCACCGCCAACGGGTGACCGCTCGCCCGGGACCACCACCCGGGCGCGCACCGGCCCGTGGCTCGTGCGGCCCCGCCCCACCGGGCGGGGCCGCACGGCCTTTCCCTACGACCGGCGGCCCGTGGCCGAGCCGAAGCCCAGCCAGGTGTGCCGGTTTCCCCACCAACACCAGCCGACCTTCGGGGCATTGCGCCGCTCGCGGCCGTCGCGCCCCGTCCCGTTGCTGATCCAGATCGCCGGCGTACGGGCGTCGTAGGATCCGTTCGCCTTACGCAGCCGCGAACCGATGGTCATGAAGCAGCGGTTGCGCTCCAGGGCGGCCAGCTGCTGAAGAACCCAGTGGATCCCTTCGGCGAGCGTGAGCGGGCTGCGCCCCTCCCGCACGATGGCCGGCAGCGCCTCCTCGGGGCTCCAGTTGGCCATGTGGTCGCCGCGGTCGAGGCCGGTGACGAGATAGAGCGGGGCGTCCGGAAGCTCCACGCCGTACGGTCGGAAGTCATCGACGTCCGGCATGTCGACGACCACGAACCCGGGCTTGTCGTCACGACGGAGCAGCGGCGCGAGCGTGGACGCCGGGATCCGGTCCGGGTGTACGGCGAGCAGGGCGTCGCCGTCGGCGGCCTCGGCCTCCCTGGCGAAGGCACGCAGCTGGTCGGCGGTCAGCCCGGCGAGCTCGTGCATTCCGAGCTCGATCAGTCTCTCGGCCTGGGCGGCGAGGGACGGCAGCGGGGCAAGGGCGGCGGCGGTCACGGCGTCGGTCAAGGCACTCCTGGGTTCGAGGGGGATCGGCCTTGAGCCGAACGACGCCCGGCCCGGGATTGTTCCCGCCGCGGCGCGAGGGAGAGGGGCGCCGATGGAGGCCGTGCGGTCCGGGCGCGGGTGTGCGCGGTCGGCAGGACCGCCCCCTGCGCCACGTGGCCGTCTCGACGACCCCCGTCGTCCCCTCCAGCACACCGCACCCCGACGGCACCTCCTCCATGCGTGCCTTCCACGCGAAGGCCGCCGGCCCGGGCCTCGCCGTCACGCGCTCGCGCAGCCGGCCACCGGGGTCACCGACAGTACCTCCGTGACGGGGATGTCGACGGTACGGCCCTGGACGGTCAGGGCCAGTGCGCCGCTGCCGCGGGTGAGCTCGCCGCACACGGTGCCGGCCGAGGTGGTGACCTCGACGGCCGTGGTGGGCGTGTCCGGGGTGGGCCACCAGGAGCTCGTGGCGGCGAGGGCCGTCAGGAGGACCGTGGCGAAGGTGAGGACCAGGCCCGTGCGCAGGCGGCGGGCGGCGCGTGGTGGGGCGTCGGGGGCCCCGGAGTGCGGCCAGGCCGTGCGGCCGACGAGGTAGACCGCCAGGCAGGCCAGGAGCAGGGCCAGCAGGACCAGGACGCCCGCCAGCGCCTCCACGCCGTTCGGGGCCGCGGACGCGCCGGAGCCGCCGGCCTTCAGCGCGCCGCACAGGCCGACGAAGCCCAGGGCCGCCAGCTGGAGCGTCAGCCAGCCGCGGGCCGAGGCCTGGACCTCGTGTGTTCCGACCTCGCCGCCGCCACCGCTGCCGTCGCTCATGGCCGCAAGGATGCCGACGTCCGGGCCCGGGAGGCGGGGTGCCACGCCGAGGGACCCTGACCTGGACGGAGTCGTCCGGGCCGCACCCCTGTCGTACGTGGGGACGGACGGACGCGGCCGTGGCCTCGGCTGCCGAAGGGTGACGCCGAACGCTCGAAGGCTCGTCGACCCGCCGTCCCCGTCATCCGGCGGGGACAGGGGCGAGCCGGGAGCGCACCCCCGCCGTCGCGAACACCCAGCGGTTGGCCGCCAGGGCGTCGTTCGGCTCCGGAAGCGGCCCGCGGCCGTACAGGGCGGTGAAGTCGTACGGGGTGCGGACGGCCACCGCCCAGTCTCGCCGGGCGAGTTCGCCGGCCGAATCGGGCCGGGGCCGGGCGTCGAAGAGGGCCGGAAGGTCGATGCCGAGACGCTCCCGCGCCGCGACGTACACCGGGTTCGAGCACACCTCCGGCGACTCCGCGACCTCCTTGATCTCGTACGCCAGGGTGCTGCCGGCCGAGCTCAGCCGGTCCACCGTGGCAATGAGCCGTCGCTCGGCCTCGGCCGGAAGATAGAGCAGCAGGCCTTCGGCGAGCCAGGCGGTCGGTACGCCGGGGACGAAGCCCGAATCAAGCAGCGCCCGCGCCCAGTCGTCCCGCAGGTCGACCGCGAGCGTCCGGCGCTCGGCCACCGGCGTGGCGCCGGTCCGGTCGAGCACCCCCTGCTTGAAGGCCAGTACCTCCCTGGTGTCGACCTCGTGGACCGTGCACCCGGGCGGCCAGTCGAGCCGGAACGCCCGGGTGTCCAGGCCCGCGCCCAGCAGCACCACCTGGCGCACGCCCGTCCGCACGGAGCCGAGCAGGTGGTCGTCCAGTACGCGGGTGCGCAGACCGAAGTACCGGCCGAGCCGCCCCCAGAGCGGGTCGGCGATCCCGTCCCGAACCTGTTCCGGGTGGACCGGCCAGTCGGCCGAGACCGCTGCCTCGCGGACGAAGTGCTCCGCGAGCGGGTCCCGGGCCAGGGCGTCGGGGCGATGGGTCTCGATGGCGCGGGCGGCCGCCACCAGCAGCGCGGTGCGGCCCACGCCCTCCGCCACACCGGCGGTCAGCCCCGGGGCGGCGGGCACGCCTCCTCCTTCCGTTCGGGTTCGCCGTCGGACAGTGCTGCGGATACGGATACGGGGACGGGTACGGGTACGGGGACGAGTGCGGGCGTGACCCATGCCTCGTCGTCGTCCAATGTGGTGGTCCGTGCGCCGTAGAGGACCCTCATGAACCGCAGAACGCTGTCGTACGGCAGGTGCAGCGCGGTGGTGCAGTCCGTCAGTACGGTGACGTGGAAGCCCTTCTGGAACGCCGTGCGCGCGGTCGAGTCCACGCACACGTCCGCGAACAGCCCCGCGAACACCAGATGCCCGATGCCCCGTGCGGTCAGGTGCTCCTCGAAGCCCTCGCCCAGGAAGGCGTCGAAGCAGGCCCGCTTGGTGAAGACCCGCTCGCCCGGGCCCGGGACCACCCCGTGGAACTCGGCCCCGTGCGATCCCTCCAGGCATTTCGGCCGCTTGCCCAGCTGCTGGTCGCGCCACCGCCAACTGGCCCCCTGGTATGCGGAGTCACCGACGAAGCGGACGAAGACGACCTCGACGTCGCGCCGACGGGCCGCCTCGGCCGCCCGGACACTGCCGGCGACGACCGCGTCCAGAACGGCGGGGTCGCCGCCGAAGCGGGCCCGGGCCACGGGAGTCGCGCAGAAGTCGTTCTGCAGGTCCACGACGACCAGCGCCGTCCTCGACGCTCCGGTCATGACCCGCGGACCAGGGCCGCGGGCTGCGGGGCCTCAAGGGCGCCGAGCAGTGCGTCGACCACGGCGGTGGTGGAATGCCGGCCGCCGAGATCCGGGGTGCCCACGCCCCGCTCGTCCAGCGCGGCGAGTGCCGTCTCCGTGGCCCGTACGGCGCCGCCGCAGCCGCAGTGCCGTTCCGCGACGACAGCCGCCGCGCGGATCGTCGCCACCGGATTGACCAGGTTCCGGCCCGCCAGGTCGTCGGCGGAGCCGTGCACGGTCTGGTACTCGACCAGCCCGGCCGCGTCCGGATCGAGGTAGACGTTCTCCGTGCAGCGGTTCTCCTGCCGGTCGGAGCCGAACCGGTCGAGCAGCATGACGTGCATGATGTCGGCCCATTCGTTGCCGGCGATGAGCAGCGTGCGGTCCGGGAGACCGTGCGCGAGCAGATTGCGGTTGACCGTGTCCGGCTGGAAGACCTCGATCCGTACGCCGAGCCGACTCGCGAGGTCGGCCACCCAGGCGTCGAAGGCTCCGTCGAGCAGATGGAACTTGTACGCCATCACGATCCGGCCGATGTCCCCGTCGGGCCACTCGCGCCGCGCCCGCTCCAGGGCGTAGCCGACGACCGCCTCGGTGACCTCGCGGCTGAAGGTCAGCGTACGGGTGACCTCGCCGGGGGCGTGCCGGTTCTCGCCGGTGTAGAACCCCTGCGCCTGGTCCCGCACGAGCAGCAGGGACTCCTTCTGGCTCGTGAGGAGGTCCACCTTCACGGCGCGCAGGCGCCGGCGCACGAGGTAGAGGGACTGGGCGTTGATCGCGGTGCGGAAGACGGCGGGTGTGCCACGCCGTCCCTGGTCGCGGCAGAACCGTTCGTAGTGATCCGCGTCCTCCGCTGTCAGCTCGTTCATGCGGGCGACGTCGTGGTCCGCGCGGAGCGAGACGTACGAGTGGTAGAGACGCGGGGAGCGCACGAGCTCCACGCCGACCGGGTGCGCGGCGGTGAGCGTGCCGAGCACCCGCTCGAAGACGTCGGCGAGCTCGGGGCCGGTGCCCCGGCCCACCGCCAGCCCGATCACAGGCTTGACGGCGGATAACTCCCCACCGTGCACACCCTGTCGGGCGATCCGATGCGTCACCGGGATGCGCCGCCGGTCAGGTGGTCGCCGGGGATGCCGGCCTTCTCGGGCCGGTAGTAGTCCCGGATGCCGTCCGCCCACGTGGCCACGGGGATACGGTCGCCCTCGACCGGTTCGAAGGCGTCGAACAGGGCCTCGATGTTGGCCGGTTCGAAACCGATCGCGGTCATCAGAGCGAGGAACTCCGGCCGGGCGACGAAGCCGTCACCGTCCGGGTCGCCCATCCCGGCGAGCGCCTCGGCGAACTCGTTCACGGTGGCGTCGAACCGCTGGGGATCGAGCACGACGGCCGAGAACTCCTGGGGGCTGATCCGCCCGTCGCGGTTGGTGTCCAGCTCGGTCTCGAGGGTGTTCCAGTACGCGCGGAACGCCCCGAGCAGCCGGCCCTTCGCGACGTCGCCGGCCGCGGGCACCGCCGCGACGACCCGGTCACCCATCAGGTCGAAGTCGGCGGGCTCGATGTAGCCGTTCCCGTCGGCATCGAAGAGCGAGAAGACGACGTGCACGCGGTCGGCGGCCTCGGTGGTGGTCATGCTGATGCGCCTCTGTATTTCCGGGAGTCGGGCGGTGTGGATCAAGAGTGCGCCGGGGCGTACCCCGGCGGCTGATCCATTGTCCGGTCGCCTCCGGAGCACTCACGGAACAGAAACGTGCCTGCACACACAAAGGAATGGAATCCACCGGTCGGCGAATGAAGCACCGCCTCCTTGGGAATCGACGCCTGCCCACCCACGGCGACGCCGCACAAAAGGACGCGCGCTGTCACACGGTCTTCGCCCTGCCCGGGAACCGGCCGGAGCCGTCGCTCAAGGTCAGCGAGGCGCGAGGAGGCAGAACTCGTTGCCCTCCGGGTCGGCCAGAACCGTCCAGGAGATGGCGGACTGGTCGATGCCGGGGTCGGTGGCGCCCAGGGTGCGCAGTCGGGCTTCCTCTGCTGCCAGGTCGTCACCGGGGTAGGGGCGGACGTCGAGGTGGACGCGGTTCCACCCGCTCTTGGTGTCGGGGGTGCGGAGGAACTCCAGGTAGGGACCGACGCCTTCGGCGGAGCACATGGTCGCGTGGTCGTCGGTCACCTCGTGCACCGTCCAGTCCATCGCCTCGCCCCAGAACCGGGCCATCTCGCGTGGGTCGGTGCAGTCGACCACGACCGCGGCGATCGGCCCGGTGTTCCGGTAGATCGGGCGGGGCTCCAGGACGCAGAACTCGTTGCCCTCCGGGTCGGCCATGACCGTCCAGGGGACGTCGCCCTGACCCACGTCGGCGAGAGTCGCGCCGAGCTCCTTCAAGCGTGCGACCAACTCGGCCTGATGGGCGGTCGAGGTGGTGGCCAGATCGAGGTGCACGCGGTTCTTGACCGTTTTGGGTTCCGGGCGGGCGACGATGTCGATGCAGACGGCCACGGGGTCGGGGTAGGTGAAGCCCACGGGTTCGAGGTTGGTCACGCCGGGTCCCTCGCTGTCGACACCCCAACCGAGTGCCTCCGCCCAGAACCGGCCGAGCGCGGAGTCGTCCTGGGCCTTCATGTTGATCTGCACGAGTCGTGTCGCCATGCCGCAGATCCTAGAAGCTGCCGCAGCCCAGGCTGGCGTGATCAGACATGCGCTCGACCATGTGCTGACTACGGTCGCGCTCTACGGACCTGAAGCCGCCTCGTCCCGCCAGTGGACGAACAGCTGCTCCGGGTCCCCCGTGTACGACCAGGGCACCCGGGTCGCCCGGTTGGCCAGCAGCCGGAAGACGTCCCCGGCCTCCTGCTTCCGACCCGCGTGGACCAGCCCGTGCGCCAGGTGGTTGAGGTCGGCGACGTCCTGCGCGTACGCCGTGGTCCGCCCGTCGATCCACTTCTCCATCGTCACGCTCAGGTCCCGCTGCGCCCGCTCGCCGTTCCAGTGGTACGTCAGGCCGATCGCTGTCCGGCCCTCGTGCTCCATGCGGTAGCGGTACTGCTCCGACCGCGAGACCAGCGGCAGCACCGTCAACGGCGAGCCGGCCGGGGCGTACTCCGCCGCGTCCCAGGCGAAGTTGTGCGCCTCGCCGTGCGAGCCGTGCCAGCGGGCCGACAGATAGCGCAGCGCCTGGTGGTGGCCCTCCCGGTGGTACGGGTCCCGGTTCCGGAGCTCCCGCCACCACTGCCCCATGTCGCCGTGCCCCGACTCGTACAGCCGGCCCAGCGCGATCAGCGAGACCCAGGGCTGGGGGTCGGCCGGGGCGAGTTCGGCCGCCCGGAGGCAGAACCGCGCCACCTGGTCGAGGACGTCCGCCGCCGGGGACGTACCGGAGCGCGCGGCGGCGAACATCCGCATCACCTCGGTCTCCGCGCGCAGCACGGCGGCGTCCGGATTCCGGGGTTCGGCGGCGTGCCACACGTCCACGGTGCGCCGCCCGGCCGCGGAGTCGGCGAGCAGCCGGACGCGGTGCGAGCGGCGGTCCCAGTCGGTGTGGGGCTGCTCGGCGAGCAGGTCGCGGGCGCCCTCCCAGCGGCCCATCAGCATGTCCTCGCAGCCGTCCGCGAGCGCACGGTCGCCGTACGTGTGGTCGTAGACGGGCTTGCTCGAACTGCGGCGCAGCCAGGCGGACATGGGCATGCTCCAGACGTCGGAGGTGAGGGGTCAGAAGTCGGAGAGGACGTCGTCCCGGCGGGCGGAGCCGACCGCCGGCCCGGACGCCAGGGGCCGGCTGCCGAAGGCGTCGAAGGAGTCGAAGGCGGCGGACTCGCCTGCCGGGCCGTCCTGTTCGAGGTGAGGCGCGGCCGACGCGGCGAGCGGGCGCGGCCGGTAGTAGCTCCGGCCCTGGAACCAGGAGACGACCATCGGGATCAGGCCGAGCGCCAGCGCACCGAGTCCGGTACCGAGCGCCTGGACGCCGAGTCCGGGCAGCGACTCGACGAAGACCCAGCCCATGAACACCGCGCCGCCGAGCGGCCACAACCCGACGAAGACGAGTGTGCCGACGGAGGAGAACAGCACCTTGCGGTGGGCGACGACGACGGCGAGTCCGGCCAGCGCGTAGTAGAACGCGATGTGCAGGCCCACGCCGGAGACCGCGTTCTCGACGAACGAGGTGCCCGAGCCCACCGTCACGGAGAGGACGAGGAGGAGCACCGCCACCGCCGCGACGGCGAGCGTGGCGACCCAGGGCGTGCGCCACTCGGGGTGGGTGCGGCCGAACACACGGGGCAGCGTGCGGTCGCGGCCCATGGCGAACAGCGTCCGGGTCGCCTGGACGAGGGTGGTCTCCAGCGTGGCGACCGTGGACAGCAGCACGGCGAGGGCGAGCAGCCGGCCGCCCCAGCCCGGCCAGATCGACTGGCCGAGCGCGGACAGGTACCCGGCCGGGTCGTCCGCGATCGCCGCCGGGCCGAGCACGCCCAGCGCGGAGACGGTGAAGAGCACGAAGACCGCGCAGGTCACCACCACGCCGATCAGGCCGCCGATACCGGAGGCACGTCGGCCGTCGCGGGTCTCCTCGCTCAGGTTGCTGGTGACGTCCCAGCCCCAGTAGGTGACGCCGGCGACGAGTGCGCCCGCGACGAAGGCCTGCGGGCCGTCGAAGTGGCCGAATCCCAGCCAGGAGAAGGAGAACCCGACGGCCTTGCGGTCCGCGAGGAGACCGGCGACGGCGAAGAGCAGCAGCAGGACGAGCTGGACGGCGCCGAGCGTCGTCCGGGCGATGGCACCGATCCGGCTGCCGCGCACGGCCACCAGGGCCATGATCAGGAACCAGCCGACGCCGATGGTGGTGGCCCACGCGGTGTTCTGGGCCGCGCCGGGGTCGATCAGCGAGAGCGTCGCCCCGCCGGCGGGCAGGGTCGCCGAGACGAGGAAGACGGTGGCCGAGCAGACCACCGCCCAGCCGCTCAGGAAACCGAGGAACGGGTGCAGGGAGCGGGCGACCCAGCTGTACGAGGCTCCCGCGTTGACGTCGAGCCGTCCGAGGTGCCGGAAGGCGAGCGCGATCCCGACCATGGGGATCGCGCAGTACAGCAGGACGGCGGGGGCGGCGAGTCCGGCGACGGCGACGATCAGGGGGACGATGCCGGCCACGGTGTACGCGGGTCCGCAGCCGACGATCGCCATCACCACGGAATCGAACGTGCCCAGGGCGCCGGCCCGCAGGCCACCGCCGCCTTCGTTGCCGGGCCTGTTGCTCAACGGACGCGCCTCTCCAGCGAAGTGAAGTGTGGGGGAGTTCCGGCCGACAGGTTTCGGCCGATCGCACAGATCTTCCTCACGCACCCGTGGTTTCACAAGAGGTATGACGCGGATTCAGTCGAATCGACAGGGCCAAGCGGCTGCTTTCGTTTCCTTGACGGAGGCAGCGCTTCGGATTTCGTCGTCACCTGTCCTGACGGAGAACCGCCTGAACACCTTGTGCGCAAACAGGTGCGACCCGGCCAAGTCGTCAGGTTTCGACCGGCTCGGAGTCGCGTTTGAGGGTGTCAGGCCTTCCCGAGCCCGCTCAGCAGCAGCTCCGCCGGGCGCTCGTACGCCTCCGCGTCCGCAAGCCCGGGTCGCAGCCGCCACCCGGCGCTGCGGGATCCGCACCTTCACCGACGCGATCACGTCCACGTGACGAAGCCGAAGCCGGTGGACCGCCCTCACCACACAGTCACGGCCTCAAGCCGGGAGACGCTCCCGCAGCCGTACGGCCTCGGCGAGAGCGTCCCCGGCCGACGTCACCTGTCGCCCGCCAGGTCCAGGTCGTCGCTGCGCGTCTCCTCGGCCGTGACCTCGACGCTGCGGGGGCGGCGCCACGGGCGCGGGATCGGAAGGGACACCGATCGCCACCACGACTCGCCCGGCAGCTTCCCCGCGGGTTCGAAGGGCTCGCCGGGGTGGGGGAAGGCCACCGCCTGGCCGGCCTCCTCGGCCGCGTCCCTCGTCCACTCGCCCGGTTCCGCCCAGGCGTGCGGAGCCAGGCTGAACGTGCCCCAGTGGATCGGCAGCAGCACTCCGCCCGGAGCGCCTCCCTGCAGGTCGAGGTGGGTCTGGACCCCCTCGGCGGGCGTCATGTGGATGTCGGTCCAGAACTCCGAGTAGGCGCCGATCTGGATCATGGTGATGTCGAAGGGGCCATGGGCGGCGCCGATGTCCTTGAAGCCGGAGAAGTAACCGGTGTCGCCGCTGTGGAAGATCCGGTGGGCCGGTCCCTGCACGACCCAGGACGCCCAGAGCGTGTGCTGCTTGTTGCGCAGGCCCCGCCCGCAGAAGTGCCGGGCCGGGGTGGCCGTGAGCCGCAGTTCGCCGATCTCGGTGGACTCGTTCCAGTCCAGCTCGCGCAGGCGGGACGCGGGCACGCCCCAGTGCTCCAGGTGCGCGCCGACGCCGAGCGGCACCGCGAACACGGTGTCCGTGCCGGCCAGCGCCTTGATCGTCGGCAGGTCGAGGTGGTCGTAGTGGTCGTGCGAGATCACGACCACGTCGACCGGGCCGAGCTCGGCCAGCGGCACGGGCACCGGGTGAAGCCGCTTGGGGCCCGCGAAGGGGAACGGGGAGCAGCGGTCGCCCCAGACCGGGTCGAAGAGGACCCGGTGGCCGTCGATCTCCGCGAGCACGCCGGAGTGCCCCATCCAGGTCACGCGCAGACCGGTGGCCGGCGGCCTGGCCAGGTCGGCCAGGGTGGTCGGGTGGACGGGGATCGCGCCGGTGGGGGCTCGGCGCGCGCGTCCCTCCTTCTCGAAGTAGACCTTGGCGAAATCGATGCTGGACCCGGAGGGGCCGCGTCGCGCCGGTTCGGGGTTCTGGAAGATCCCGTCCGCGAAGTTCGGCGAGCGGTGGATCCGGGCGAGGCGCTCACCCGTGGGTTCCGCGCCGAAGGATTCCGGGCGCAGCGCGCGCAGCCGGGCCCGCGGCGAACGGTCGGAGCCGGTACCGGTCACAGGACCTCCTGATCTCTGGGGGTCGTTCCATTATGGGCGGCCCGGGACGGAGACGGCCGGGCGGTCCGTCATACTGAATCGTCGTTCAGTACGACCCACCCTGCCGGCCTTTGTCTCGTAGGAGATCCGCGATGCCTCCTTCTCCCCTTCTGTCCGTCTCCTGGACCGACCACGTGACCGGGCGCCGGGGCCATCTGGTGGTCGACCGGCTCGTACGCGGGGTGGCCAGCGGCGGCCTGCGGATGCGGGAGGGATGCACGGCCGAGGAGGTCGCCGGGCTCGCCCGGGGCATGACCATGAAGGAGGCCCTGCACTACGACCCCTCCGCCCGGTACGTGCCGCTGGGCGGCGCCAAGGGCGGCATCGACTGCGACCCCCGTTCCCCCGAGGCGTACGGCGTGCTCGTGCGCTACCTGAGCGCGATGCGGCCGTACGTCGAACGGTTCTGGACCACCGGGGAGGACCTCGGCCTCACCCAGGACCTGGTGGACCGCGCCGTGGCCGAGGTCGGGCTCGTCTCCTCGGTGCAGGCCGTGTACCCGCTCCTGGAGGACGAGGCGGAGGCCCGGAAGCGGCTCGCCGACGCGTTCGCGATCGAGGTGGACGGCATCGGGCTCGACGAGCTGGTCGGTGGCCTCGGGGTGGCCGAGTCCGTGCTCGTCGCGCTCGACCGGGCCGGGCGGGAGTACGCGGGGACCCGGGTGTCCGTGCAGGGCCTCGGCACCATGGGCGGGGCGACCGCCCGCTTCCTGGCCAGGGCCGGACTGCGGGTGGTGGCCGTCGCCGACGTCCGGGGCACGATCGTGAACCCCGACGGCCTCGACGTCGAGGCGCTGCTCGCCGCCCGGGACGGCCACGGGACCGTCGACCGTGCGGCACTGCGGCCCGGCGACCGCGAGGAGCCCGGGGACGCCTGGCTCTCGGTCGACGCCGAGGTCCTCGTCCCGGCGGCCGTCTCGTACGCGATCGACACCGCGAACCAGGGCCGGATCACCGCCCGCTGGATCGCCGAGGCGGCCAACATGCCGGTCCTGCCCGAGGCCGAGGAGGCGCTCGCCGCGCGCGGCGTGACCGTCCTGCCGGACGTGGTCGTCAACTCGTGCACCAACGCCTGGTGGTGGTGGACGCTCTTCGGTGACATCGAGGCCGACGCCGACCAGGCCTTCGAGCGGGTACGGGACGCGATGCGGGTCCTCGTCGGCGGGATGCTCGACCGGGCGGAGGCGGACGGCGTCAGCCCGCGCGCCGCGGCGCACGCGCTGGTGGACGAGCGGCTGCCGGTCATCGCGGAACGCTACGGCTGGTACTGACACCACCACGCGCCGCGATCAGGGATGATCATGCTCTTGTCATGTGCTGTGTAGGCTGCACGGCGTGGCGAGAGTGCGGTTGAGCGTGGCCGAGCGGCGGGACGAACTGCTGAGGGCCGCCGTCGAGCAGATCGAGGCGCGTGGCGTCTCGGCCGTCCGGATCTCCGACGTGGCCGCCGCGCTCGGGGTGAGCAACGCGCTCGTCCTCTACCACTTCTCCTCGAAGGAACAGCTGGTCGCCGCGGCCTTCGCGCACGCCGCCGAGGCCGACCTCGCCCAGCTGCGGCAGCTGCTCGGACGCCGCTCCACTGCGGTACGGCGGCTGCGGGCCGCGGTCCGCTGGTACGCCCCCACCGGCCAGGCCAAGGGCTGGCGGCTGTGGATCGAGGGCTGGGCGGTCTCGCTGCGCGACCCGGAGCTGCGCCGGGTCTCCGCCTCCCTCGACCAGGAGTGGAAGGCGGCGCTGACCCGGGTGATCGAGGAGGGGGTGGCCGCCGGGGAGTTCCGCTGCGCGGATCCGGCCGCGGCGGCCTGGCGGCTCACCGCCTTCCTCGACGGCCTCGCCGTACAGACGACGGCCTACGCCGGCTCCCTCTCCCGCACCGCGATGCTCCGCTGGGCGGACGAGGCCCTCGCCCGAGAACTGGATCTCCCGGCCGACGCCCCGATGACGGCGAGCGGGGCGGCACGGACCGAGGAGGATCCGACGGCCGGACGAAGCGAGACGAGAGGCGACGGGACCCCGGCGGCCGAAGCCGGGAAGGCCGACGACGGTGGCGACCCGGTGGCCCGGGGTGGGGCCGCGGCCGGCGAGTCGACCGGGGCCCGAGGTGGGGCCGCGGCCGGCGGGCCGTCCGGTCAGATCAGTTCGTAGACCGCCGAGACCGTGACCTGCTCCTCGATCTCGCCCGGCGCCAGCGGCACAGTCGGTTCGTCCGCCGGGACGCCCGGGGCCGCGCCCGGGCCCGGGCGGACCGACTCGCCCTCGCTCAGGGAGACCAGCCGGCCCAGCCGGTGGCCGCTCAGCCTGGCGTGCTGCGAGGCCTTGTCGTACGCGTCCCGGTAGGCGGCCTCACGGGCCTTCGCCCGCAGCGCCGAGGGGTCGGCGACGTCGAAGACGACACCGTTGACCCGGCCCGCGTTCCCGGTGGCCTCGTTGACGGCGCCGATGACCTGGCCGGTCCGGTCGAGGTCGCGGACCTTCACTGAGAAGGACTGCCCCGCCTGATAGCCGGTCACCTTGCTGTCCCCGGCGGTGTTCTGGGTGTAGACCGGGGCCAGTGAGAGGTTGTCGGTGCGGATGTCCCGGTCGGCGATCCCCTGCTTGTGCAGGACGTCGAGGAGCGCCTCGGCCGAGGTGGTCTGCGCCGCCATCGCCTCCTTCGCCGTCGGGCGGGTGGCCTCGACCCCGACGGACAGCAGCGCCAGGTCGGGGGCGGCGGACGCGCGGCCGTTGCCCGTGACGGTGACCGTGGCCGTGGTCGTGGCCGGGTCGGGGGCGGCGGTACGGAGGGCGGTCCGCCCGGGCGCAGCGGCCAGGGCGGGGGCCGCGGTGCCGGCGAGGAGGCCGCCAAGCAGGGCGGTGGCGGCGAGCAGACGGGCGGTGCGGGCGGCGCTTGGCCGGCGGATCGTCACAGGCGGTCCCTTCGGAGGGTGGGTGCCGGGGCTCCGGCGGGCACATCCCAGCACCCGGCGCCGCCGCCTCCCGCGCGCCACTCCTGACCGGCGGCTCCCTTCACCTCTCCGCACCAACCGCCCGGCCCACGCCCTAGGTCTGGACGAGCGGCTCGTACTCTTCGGGCCGGAGCCCGAAGGTCCAGGCGACGCCCTCCCGCGCGGTCCGGGTCGTGGGCGGCACCCTCAGCCAGTACGTCCGGTGGGTGCCGTCGGGCTCGGGCGTGGAGTTCACGACCTCCACCATCACGACGTCCTCGTCGTCGGCGAGTTCGATCCGCCAGAGGACGCCCGTCTCGTCGCTGTGCTCGTGCCGGGCGCCGGAGGCGGCGAGGTACCGGTCGTAGCCGTAGTACTCCAGCATCACGCGCCGCAGTTCGGCGTTCTCCTCCTCGCGTATCCGCTCGGGGGTGAGGTCGGCGAGACCGGCGAGGAACTCGGCGGGCACCGGCATGCCCCGCCAGGCGTGGAGGGCGAACCCGTCGGCGAAGGCGAGCGCGGGGCCGTCGCCCCGGTCGAGCCTGCCCGCCTCGTCCCGGTGGAGTTCGACCGGGCGCTCGCAGACCACGACGGCGTTCTCGTACGGCCACCACCAGCCGGCGTGCCCGGCGACGGCGGCGAGGCCCGCGAGCCGGTCGCCGTGCCCGTCGAAGGCGGCGAGCCAGGCCGCGTCGTGCTGCCCGAGCACGGCGTCGAGGAGCAGCAGTCGCGCGTCCGCGCCCGCCGCTTCCGTCACCCCCGCCCGTATCCGGTCCGCGAGGCTCCGCGTCAGGTCCCAGAGCCGCGCCCCGGTCGTCTGCCAGTGGGCCGCCCAGCCGGCCGGGCCGAGCGCGTCGTGGAGGCGGCGGCGCTCCTCGGCCCACGGCCGGGTGCGTACGTCCTCCCGTACCGAACGGCCCCGGTCCGCCAGGCCCCGTACGAGCGTGACGGCGGCGAGCGGCGAGTCCGCCCACAGGACGCGCTCCGGTTCGGCGAGGCCGGCGGTGCGGTACGCGAGCCGGATGCCGGCCTCGGCGGCGGCGCGGTCGGCGGGCCCGGTGGCGGCGGCGACGGCCCGCCACTTGTCCACGGCGGTGGTGCGGTTCATCTCGTTCTCCCCCATGTCCTTCACTTCACTCCGGCGGACATCAGTCCGCCACGATCCGGTACGCCCCCGGCACGTACTCCCGCTGCCGCACCACCCGGTACCAGCCCTTGGGGAGCGGTATCGGCGCGTGCTCCTCGTGCACCACCCGGCCGCCCTCGGGCAGTTCGAGCAGGAGCGGGCCCAGCGGCCCCGGTTCGCGCACGAGCCGGCCGGGGCCGGGGATCGCATGGGCGTGCCCGGTGACCTCGCCGAGGGCGAGGAGCAGGCGGCCCCGGGCGTCCCTCGGCTCCCCCGCCGCCGACTTCACCCGCTCCGGAACGGCCGTCTGTGCGACGGGCGCGATCAGCACGTCTCCCTGCCGGTACATGGCTCTGCCCTCCCGTCCGGCACGGGCGGCCGAACACGAGGACGACGCTAGGACCCGGCACTGACAATCGGTCCGGACACCACCCGGCGAGGGGCGTTGTCGGTGCCGCTTGGTAGAACTCTCTCCATCAGCCGACCCACCCCGACCGTTGTCTGGAGCACCGTCATGACCGTTGGCACCTACCTGCAGGAATTCCACGGCCTGCCCGTGTTCGACTTCCCGGGCGCGGATGCACAGGTCGAGCTGCCCGCGCCGGACACGGTCGCCTGGCGGATCTCCGCCCCGACGTACTCCGATCCCGGGGACGAGCTGTGGGGGCCGCAGTTCGAGCGGTTCCTGAAGACGGTCGACACGGGCCGGGTGCGCGCGCTGGTCGTCGGCGGCTGGGACGAGGCCTACGAGAACTCGTCCGCGGACATCGTCACCGCGCTGATCGGCGCCAACAACCGGCTGACCGGCCTGGAGGCGGTCTTCCTCGGCGACATGACGAGCGAGGACTGCGAGATCTCGTGGATCATCCAGTCCGACGTGACGCCGCTCCTCGCCGCCTACCCGGCCCTGACGGAGTTCGGGGTGCGCGGTGGCTCGGAGCTGGCCTTCCCGTCGATCCGGCACACCGGTCTGCGGACCCTGGTCGTCCAGACCGGCGGCCTCCGCGCCGCGGTGGTGCGCGGCATCGTCGGCAGCGACCTGCCCGCCCTGGAGAAGCTGGAACTCTGGCTCGGCACCGACGAGTACGGCGGCGACAGCACCACCGACGACCTGGCGCCGCTGCTCGCCGGCACGACGTTCCCCGCCCTGCGCGACCTGGGCCTGTGCGACAGCGTGATCCAGGACGCCGTGGCCGCCGCCGTCGCGGGCGCGCCCGTCGTCGCCCGGATCGAGCGGCTCGACCTCTCCATGGGCGTGCTCACCGACGACGGTGCGGCGGCGCTCGTCGACGGACAGCCGCTGACCCATCTCACCCACCTCGACCTCTCCCACCACTATCTGTCGGAGGCGATGTGCGAGCGCGTCCGCGCCGCGCTCGTCCCGCACGGTGTGACCGTCGATCTCGACGACGCGCAGGTGGCGGAGGACGACGGCGACGGGGACGTCTGGCGCTACGTCGCGGTCGCCGAATGACCTCCCGCCCGCGCCTCGTGGAGGTCGGGGATCCGCCGGATCGCCGACGACCGCGCCTCGTGCCCGTCGTTGATCCGCCGGGCCGCCGGCGACCGCGCCTCGTCGTCGTGGGCGATCCGGCGGGCCGCCGCGTCGCGTTCTTCCAGGACGCGCTGCGGACCGCCGGGCTGCCCGAGGCGCGGGCGGTGTCCTGGCCGGACGTGCTCCGGGGCCGGGCGCGGTTCGCCGCGGGCGAGACCGTGCGGCTGGATTCTCCCGGCGAGGATCCGGAGGCCGACCGGCTGCTGCGCGGGGTCGACGATCCTGCCCGGGTCGAGGGCACCGGCCGCTGGTACGGGCGGTTCGTCGCCGCCGTGGCGGACCTCGCCCGCTCCGTCGCCGAGGCGGGCGCCGTTCTCGTCGACGACCCCGCCGAGCTCGCGGTCCTGTTCGACAAGCGGCTGAGCCACGGCCGGCTGAGGGCGGCCGGGGTCCCCGTGCCCGAGTCGCCGACCTCGGGAGCCGACGCCCCGGCGGTGCGCGGCTGGACGGACGTCAGGGCGCTGACCGCCGGGAGCGGCATGCGCCGGGTGTTCGTGAAGCTCGCGCACGGCTCCTCCGCCTCGGGGGTGCTCGCGCTGGAGACGAACGGCGCGGGCCGGGTCCAGGCCACCACCTCGGTGGAGCGCGGAGCCGACGGTCGGCTCTTCAACTCCCTGCGGGTACGGCGCTACACGAGCGAGCCCGAGGTCGCCGCGATCGTGGACGCCCTCGCCCCCGACGGCCTGCACGTCGAGCGCTGGCTGCCGAAGGCCACGCAGGACGGCCGGGCCGCCGATCTGCGGGTGGTGGTGATCGACGGGCGCGCCACCCACGCCGTGCTCCGCACCAGCCGTTCCCCCATGACCAATCTGCACCTGGGCGGCGCCCGGGGCGATCTGGCCGCGGCACGGGCGGCGATCGCGGCGGCCGGGGGCAGCTGGGCGGACGCCCTCGGGGTGTGCGAGCGGGCCGCCGCCGCCTTCCCGGGCACCCGGTGCGTGGGCGTGGACCTGCTGCCCGCGAGCGGCTGGCGCCGGTTCGCCGTGGGCGAGGTGAACGCCTTCGGCGATCTGCTGCCCGGGCTGACGGGCCTGCCCGGCAGCGGCGCCGAGGGGCTCGACACGTACGCGGCCCAGGTCGCGGCGCAGTTCGGGAACGCACCCGGCATCCCCCGTACCCCCCTGGACATCCCCGGCACCACAGGAACGAGCACCACGTGAACCAGCCCGACATGAACGCGATCGTCGGCAGCCACGACCTGCTCCTGGTCACCCTCGACACCCTCCGGTACGACGTGGCGGCCGAGCTCGCGGCCGAGGGCCGTATCCCGAACCTGGCCCGTCATCTCCCCGGCGGCGTCTGGGAGCGGCGGCACGCGCCCGGGAGCTTCACGTACGCCTCCCACCAGGCGATCTTCGCCGGCTTCCTGCCGACCCCCGCGGCGCAGGGGCCTCACCCCCGGTTGTTCGCGGCCCGTTTCGCGGGCAGCGAGTCGACCGCCGACGGCACCTGGGTCCACGACACTCCGGACTTCGTGTCCGCCCTCGCGGGCGAGGGGTACCGGACGGTCTGCGTCGGCGGCGTGGGCTTCTTCAACAAGCAGCCGCCCCTCGGCTCCGTGCTCCCCGGCCTGTTCCGGGAGAGCCACTGGGAGCCCTCCTTCGGTGTCGCCTCCCCGTCCTCCTTCGAGGCCCAGGTCGCCTGCGCCGAGGAGGTCGTCGCCGGGCTTCCCCGCGAGGAGCGTCTCTTCCTCTTCGTCAACGTGTCGGCGCTGCACCAGCCCAACTGGTTCCATCTGCCGGGGGCGACCCGCGAGGCCGGCGACTCCCGGGAGACCCACGCGGCGGCCCTGGAGTACGTCGACCGGCACATCGGTCGGCTCTTCGCCGCGATGAGCAGCCGCCGCCCCTGCTTCGCGATCGTCTGCTCCGACCACGGCACCGCGTACGGGGAGGACGGCTTCACCGGGCACCGGCTGGGTCACGAGGTCGTGTGGACCGTGCCGTACGCGCAGTTCGTCCTGCCGGGACCCGAGGGCGAGGTGGCGGCGTGAGTGCCCTGAGCGACACCCCCGACACCCCCCGCCCGTACCGCAGCTACGTCTACGCCTACCCGCACAAGACGGCGTACCGCCCGCTCCCCGGGCGCCCGGAACTCGCCGGACTCTGGGCCGGGGAGCCGAAGGACGCCCTCTCCCTCTACGCGCACATACCGTTCTGCGAGGTCCGCTGCGGCTTCTGCAACCTCTTCACCCGGATCGGCGCCCCTGACGAGCTGACCACCCGTTACCTCGACGCCCTCGACCGCCAGGCCACCGTCGTCCGCGAGGCCCTCGGGGACGCGTCCCCGGTGCGGTTCGCCACGGCCGCGTTCGGCGGCGGCACGCCCACGTTCCTGACCGCCGCGGAGCTGTCGCGCCTGTGCGACATCGCCGAGAAGCGGATGGGCGTGGATCTGCGGGCGGTGCCCCTCTCCGTGGAGACCTCACCGGCGACCGCGACCGCCGACCGGCTCCGGCTGCTCGCGGACCGGGGCGCGACCCGGCTCAGCATCGGCGTGCAGAGCTTCGTGGAGGCCGAGGCGAGGGCCGCCGTCCGGCCCCAGCACCGCGCGGACGTCGAGGCGGCGCTCGGCCGGATCCGGGACACGGGGGTTCCCGTCCTCAACATCGACCTGATCTACGGCATCGACGGGCAGACGGAGCGGTCCTGGCGGGTCTCGCTGGACGCCGCGCTCGCCTGGCGGCCCGAGGAGCTGTACCTCTATCCGCTGTACGTGCGCCCGCTCACCGGTCTCGGCCGGCTCCAGGACCCGGCGGCCGCCGACCGGGAGTGGGACGAGCAGCGGCTGCGTCTCTACCGGTACGGCCGGGACCATCTCCTCGCGCACGGCTACGAGCAGGTGTCGATGCGGATGTTCCGCCGTGCGGACGCCGGTCCCGCGGGGCCGGACGACTACGCCTGCCAGACGGACGGCATGATCGGCCTGGGCTGCGGAGCCCGGTCGTACACCTCGGCCCTGCACTACTCCTTCGACTACGCCGTCGACATGCGGGAGATCCGCTCGATCATCGACGCGTACACGGAGACCGAGGACTTCTCCCGCGCCGCGCACGGATACGGGATGAGCGAGGCCGAGGCCCGTCGCCGTCATCTCCTCCAGTCGCTGCTGCAGGCCGAGGGCATGCCGGTCGCCGGGTACGAGGAGCGGTTCGGGTCCTCGCCGTTCGCGGACTTCGGCCCGGAGCTCGCCCGGTTCGAGGAGTACGGATGGCTGGATGCGGACGCTCCGGCGGGGCTGCTGCGGCTGTCGCCCGAGGGACTCGCGTACTCGGACGGGCTCGGCCCCGAGCTGTTCTCCCCCTCGGTGGCGGCCGCGATGGCCGCGTACGAGGCGAAGTAGGCGGCGGCCGTGGATCTCACTCTTCTCTACCGGGGGCCGCTCTCCTCCTGCGACTTCGACTGCCCGTACTGCCCGTTCGCCAAGCGCCGGGACAGCCGGGAGCAGCTGCGCGCGGACCGGGCGGCGCTCGAACGGTTCACCGGCTGGGCCGCCGCGCAGACCGGGGACCGGCTGCGGATCCTCTTCACCCCGTGGGGCGAGGGTCTGGTCCGCTCCTGGTACCGGCGGGCGCTGGTCGAGCTGTCGCGGCTGCCGCAGGTGGAGCGGGTGGCGATCCAGACCAATCTGAGCTGCCGGACGGAGTGGCTGGCCGAGGCCGACCCGGAGAGCGTGGCGCTCTGGTGCACGTACCACCCGGGGCAGACGGCGCCCGAGCGGTTCCTCGCGAAGTGCCGGGAGCTGGCGGAGCGGGGCGTCCGGTACAGCGTGGGCGTGGTCGGTCTTCCGGAGCACCGGGAGGACGCCCGCCGGCTGCGGGCCGCGCTGCCGCCGCACGTCTACCTCTGGGTGAACGCGGCCGAGGGGCACAGGTACACCGACGCGGAGGCCGAGGGGTGGACGGAGCTCGACCCGTTGTTCCCGTACAGCCGGCATCCGCACCGCTCGGCGGGGCTGCCCTGCCGCACCGGTGAGTCGGTGATCTCGGTGGACGGCGAGGGGACGGTGCGGCGCTGCCACTTCGTCAGGGCCGAGCTGGGGAACCTGTACGACGGCTCGTACCGTGCCGCCCTGCGTCCCCGCGCCTGCCCCCTCGCCGTCTGCGACTGCCACATCGGCTACGTCCACCTGGAGACGCTGCCGCTGTACGACGTGTTCGCCGGCGGGGTCCTGGAGCGGATCCCCGCCGCCGTACCGCCCGCTACAGGGGCATGAGGTCCGGACGCTTGGCCTCGACGTGGTCGCCGGAGCTCTCGCCGCGCAGCCGGCGCCCGATCCACGGCACCAGGTACTCCCTGGCCCAGTGGATGTCGTCGCGGCGCACTTCGAGCGTGCCGCGCGGCGGGACCGGCGGCCAGGGCTGGTCCGGGTCGGCGGGCACCGGCAGGCCGAGGACCTGGGCGGCGCGCAGGGCGACGCGGGTGTGTCCCTCGGGCGAGAGGTGCAGCCGGTCGTCGTCCCAGGCGCGCCGGTCCTGGACGGACTTCAGCGACCACAGGTCGAGGACCGGGCAGTCGTAGCGGTCCGCGATGGCCCGGACGTGTCCGTTGTAGGTGGCGATCTTGCCGCGCAGGTGCTTGAGCAGGGTCACGTCGCGGGTGTCGAAGCCGGTGGTCACCATGACCGTGCCGACGGCGGAGGTCAGGTCGGCGACGGCGCGCTCGAAGCGCTCGGCCACATCGTCCGGGTCCGTTCCGGGGCGGATGATGTCGTTGCCGCCCGCGCAGAAGGTCACCAGGTCGGGGGCGAGTTCCTTCGCCCGGGGGACCTGTTCCGCCACGATCTGGTCGAGAAGGCGCCCGCGTACGGCCAGGTTGGCGTAGCGGAAGTCGTCGTGCTCCGGCAGCTGGTCGGCGAGCAGGACCGCGAAGCGGTCCGCCCAGCCGACGTACGTCCCGTCGGGCCCGGGGTCTCCGACGCCCTCGGTGAAGCTGTCACCGATCGCCGCGTACGACCCGAATGCGTTCTTGTCTGTTGATGTCGAATCGTCTGCCACGGAAACACATCCTTCCCTTTCGGATGTGACCTACGCGACCGTAAGGAAGGGTTGACGGAGGGTGACATATGCCACCGATAAAGATTCCGCCAAGCCGGAATACGCCGGAAGCCCGGCACGTGCGTGCCGGGCTTCCGGAGGACGACGTGCCGTCAGATGCTCACGCCGTGCTGGCGCAGGGCGGCCAGCGGGTCGATGTCGGAGCCGTACTCCGGCCCGGTGCGCATCTCGAAGTGCAGGTGCGGGCCGGTGACGTTGCCGGTCGCGCCGGAGAGGCCGATCTGCTGGCCGCCGCTGACGGTCTCGCCGGCGGAGACGGAGATCGAGGACAGGTGGGCGTACTGCGAGAAGGTGCCGTCGGCGTGCTGGATGACGACCTGGTTGCCGTACGCGCCGCCGTCGCCCGCGGAGTAGACGGTGCCGGGGCCGACCGCGACGATGGTGGTGCCGGTGGAGGCGATGAAGTCGACACCGGTGTGGTAGCCGGAGGACCACATGGAGCCCGAGGCGCGGTACGGAGTGGAGATGCCACCGCTGACGGGGGCGAACCAGCCGGAGGAGGAGGTCGTGCCGGCCGACGAGGAGGTCGCGGAGGACGACGAGGCGCTGGTCGCGGCGGCGGCCGGGGCCGAGGAGCGCTCGCTGCTGCGGGAGGCGCGCGGGGCGTCGCCGTTCTTGCCGGAGCTCTGCGTGCTCTTGTGCGCGGCCTTCGGCGCGGCGGCCTTGGCGGTGCTCTTCGCGCCGAGGGTGAGCTTCATGCCGGGCAGGATCAGCGAGGGGTTCTCGCCGACGACCTGGCGGTTGTCCTTGTACAGCTTCTGCCAGCCGCCCGCGAGGTGGTGCTCGGCGGCGATCTTCGACAGGTAGTCGCCGCGGACGACGGAGTACGTCTTCGGCGCGGCCTTCGCAGCGGCGGGCGCGGCCTCGACGGCGGCGGCCTTCACCTGGGCGAGGGCCTGGGCGGGAGCGGCGGCCGGGGTGGCGGCGTGGGCGCCGGTGGCTCCGAGGAGCGGGAGGGCGACGACGGCGCCGCCGGTGCCGGCGGCGGCGATGCCACGGGTCAGGCGGTTGGCCTTGGGGCGGCGGTGCTTACCCTTCGCGGGCATGGCGAATTCCTCTCCGTCGCCTGCGAGGTGAGCTGTCGGGTTCGGACTGGAGATGTCCGGCCGCGTTCTCACGCGACTTCACCCCGAGCCGTCCTTCTTCGAGGGATCGGCGTACTTACCTGGGTCCCCCGCTCCTGCCTTGTACGGGTGAGTGCGGATTCCGGGCGGTGGCAGGATTCGGCGGTCCGACCGGAGTGAGCGCGACGCTAGACGAGTGGGGTCGGCGTGAACAAGCCACGGTTTTCAAGTGCTCTTGGATCGCGCAATATCCGTCCGGAATTCCGGTCACCCTCCGTGGATGACGGTCCCTCGATCTCCTTTTCCCGGGGGGTATTTGGAAAAGACGATCAGGCACGGTCCGTCACGGTTATGACGCTGCTCACGCGCCGGTCCCCATCTCCCCTGCAACCGGGGCGGGTTATACCGAACTCCTCAATACGGACAGATCACCCATTCCCGTCCGAGGGGGTGCGCGCTGCGACCCTCACCGGAGATGATTGCCCCAGGAACCGATCTACAGAACAGGAGCAGCCGTGACGGAGCAGCTGCCGCAGATCCCGCCCGCCGAAGCCGACGAGCCCGAGCTGGCGGAGGTCCGCAACTTCCGGGACGTGGGCGGCCTGCCGACGACGGACGGGCGCGCCGTCCGTTCCGGCCGCCTCTTCCGCAGCGGCCATCTCGCCCACGCGACGGAGGGCGACGCCGCCTTCCTCGCCTCGCTGGGCCTGCACACCGTCTTCGACTTCCGCAACGAGGCGGACCGGAAGATCGAGGGCGCGGACGTCGAGCTGCCCGGCGTGCGGAACGTGAACATACCGCTCAACGACCCGGCCGACGGCAAGGAGTTCTGGCGGCTGGTGCGCGAGGGCGAGATCGCGCAGCTGCGGGAGATCCTCGGCGACGGCAAGGCGGCCGCCCGAATGTCCCATTCGTACCGTAAGAACGTGCTGGAGCGGACCGAGGAGCACAGCCGGCTCCTCCACTCCATGGCGGAGGAGAGCGTCCCGGCCCTGCTGCACTGCGCGGCCGGCAAGGACCGGGCCGGGGTCGCCATCGCGATCACCCTGCTCGCGGTCGGGGTCGAGCGGGAGGCGATCGAGGCCGACTACGTGAAGTCGAACGCCCCGCACCGCCGCTACCGGGTACGCCGCAGCTCCACCTCCCCGGACGCGATGTCGCCCGAGGTGATGGAGCTGCTCAGCCCGCTCTTCGACGCGCGGGTGGAGTATCTGCGGGCCGCGTTCGAGACGATCGAGACGACCTGGGGCTCGGTGGACGGCTACCTCGCCGAGGGCCTGAAGCTGGCCCCGGAGACCCGCGAGCGGCTGCGGGAGCGGCTCCTCACCGAGGGATAGCCCCGGCTACTGGTTCTGCCCGCCCAGCATGAAGAGCAGGTAGAGGAAGCCGGCGAAGAGGTGGCCGGCGACCAGATAGGCGAAGAGGCGGAGCACGAGCCCCTTGGGGAACTTGCCTTCACCGCGCTCCTCGCCGGTGACCGGTACGGACTTCTCGGACATGTCGGTCCTTTCTGGTGCGTCAGCGCCGGTGCGGGGTCCCGTCGCCGAGGCACAGCTCGGCGGCGGGGCTCTGCATCAGGGTGTGAACGAAGAGCAGCTCGGCCCCGCCGGGTGTGGCGGCGCCGATCCGGTGCGGGGTGAGCGAGTCGAAGTGCGCGCTGTCCCCGGGGTCGAGCACATGGACGGCCTCGCCGAGCGCGAGCCGTACCCGCCCCTCCAGGACGTGGATCCACTCCTCGCCGGGGTGGACGCGCACGATGTCGGCCCGGGTGGCGTACGGCACGTGGACCCGCAGGCACTGGAGGGCGCGCCCGGCGCCGCCCGCCTGCCGGTAGATCCAGCCGTCGGCCTCGACGGGTTCGGAGCGGCCGGCCCGGACGACGGGGTCGCGCTCGGGGGGCGTCTCGCCCAGGAGCTCGGAGACCGTCGTACCGTAGATACGGGACAGGGCGAGCAGCATCGGCAGCGAGGGCTGCCGGTTCCCGGTCTCCAGGCGCGAGAGGTGGGCCGGCGAGAGACCGGCCCGCTGGGCGGCGGCCTCCAGGGTGAGTCCCCGGCGGCGGCGCAGGGCCCGCAGCTGGGGGGCGACGTCGGGCAGGACGTCGGGGGTGACGGGGTCCGGGGAGGTGTCCCCGGGGACGTGGTCCATGCGTCCATTCCGCCAGGATCGTGCCTCTGAGGCAAGTTTCTTGCCTCAGAGGCAAAACCCGCGTCGCGGCAGGCGTCAGCGCTGTGCGATCGCCTGCTTGACCAGCGTCTTCCCGAAGTCCCACATCAGCCCGCCGCCGCCGTGGGCGTCGTCCATGACCGCGGTGAAGGCGGTGACGAACCGGTCCACGTCCGCCTCGTCGATGACCAGCGGCGGGATCAGCTTGATCACCTCCAGGTGGTCCCCGGAGACCTGCGTGAGGATCCGGTGCCGCTGGAGCAGCGGCACGACGACCATCTGGGCGAAGAGACCCTTGCGGGCCGCCTGGAGCATCGTCCAGCGCCCGCGCAGACCGATCGAGGAGGGCCGCCCGAACTCGATCCCGATCATCAGGCCGCGCCCGCGGATCTCGTGCAGCAGCTCGTACCGCGGTACGAGCTCCTTCAGCCGGCCCGAGAGCAGCTCGCCGATCCGGCGGGCGTGCGCGACGGTGTCCTCGTCCTCCATGACCGACAGGACGGCGAGCCCGGCGGCCATGGCCTGCGCGTTCGATCCGAAGCTGGCCGAGTGGACCAGGACCCGGTCCATCGACGAGTAGACCTTCTTGAAGATCCAGTCCTTGCCGAGGGTGGCGCCGACCGGCACATAGCCGCCGGAGAGCGCCTTGGCGACACAGACCAGGTCCGGCTCGACGCCCTCCTCGTGCTGGTAGGCGTAGAAGTCCCCGGTCCTGCCGAGGCCGGTCTGCACCTCGTCCGCGATGAGCAGCGCGCCGTGCCGGTGCAGCAGCTCCTGCGCGGCCCCCAGGAAGCCCGGGGGCGCCTCGTGGACGCCCTTGCCCTGGATGGGCTCGACGACGAAGGCGGCCACGTCGCCCTTCCGCAGCTCCCGCTCCAGGGCGGCGAGGTCGCCGAGCGCGATCGCCGTGTCCGGGAGGAGCGGGTCGAAGCCCTCCCGGAAGCCCTGCTCGCCGTTGACGGAGAGGGAGCCGGTGGTGAGCCCGTGGAAGGCGTGGGAGCAGTAGACGATCCTGGTCCGGCCGGTGGCGTACCGGGCGAACTTGAGGGCGGTCTCCACGGCCTCGGTGCCGCTGTTGCCGAAGAAGACCCGGTCGAGGTGCGGGCTGTGGGCGAGCAGCTTCTCGGCGAGGAGACCCGGCAGCGGCGGGCAGTCGAAGCGGGTGAGGTCGGCGAGCTGGGCGTCCAGGACGTCGTGGAGGGCCTTGCGGACGACGGGGTGGTGCCGTCCGAGGCCCATCACGCCGAAGCCGGCGAGCATGTCGAGGTGGTCGACACCGTCGGCGTCCCAGAAGTGGGCGCCCTCGGCCCGCTCGTAGACCTTGTCGAAGCCGATGGTGTGCAGCATGCGGGGCAGCTGGTGGTTGAGGTACTTGGCGTGCAGCTCGTACCGCTCCGCGCCGCGCTCGGAGAGCAGCGCCCGCAGGTCGAACCCGCCGGTCATGACTTGTCGTTCCCGGAGACGGTCTCCCTGACCGCGCGCAGGGACTCCTTGAGGGAGCTCATGGTGGCGAGGACGGCGGTGGGCTCGTAGCCGCAGTGCGCCATGCAGTTGGCGCAGCGCGGGTCCTTGCCGCGGCCGTACTTGTCCCAGTCGGTGTCCTCGACGAGTTCGCGGTACGTGGGGACGTATCCGTCGCTCATCAGATAGCAGGGGCGCTGCCAGCCGAAGAGCGAGTAGTTGGGAATGGCCCAGGCGGTGCAGGGGAAGTCCGCCTTTCCTTCCAGGAAATCCAGGAAGAGCGGCGAGTGGTTGAGCCGCCAGCGGCGCCGGTTCCCGCCGGCGAAGGCCTTCTTGAAGAGTTCGCGGGTCTGCTCGACGCCGAGGAAGTGCTCCTGGTCGGGGGCCTTCTCGTAGGCGTAGGCGGGCGAGATCATCATTTCGTCGACCTGGAGGTCGTCGTTGAGGAAATTGAGCACCTCGATGATGGTCTGCGGGGTGTCGGTGTTGAAGAAGGTCGAATTGGTGGTGACCCGGAAGCCGCGCCGCTTGGCCTCCTTGATGGCCGCCACCGCCTCGTCGAACACGCCCTCCTTGGCGACGGACTCGTCGTGCCGCTCGCGCAGCCCGTCGATGTGGACGGCGAAGGCGAAGTACGGGGAGGGGGTGAACTTCTCCAGCTTCTTGCGCAGCAGCAGGGCGTTGGTGCAGAGGAAGACGTACTTCCTCCGGGCCACCAACTGGCGCACGATCTCGTCGATCTGAGGATGCATCAGGGGCTCGCCGCCCGCGATGGACACCATGGGGGCGCCGGACTCCAGGACCGCGCCGACCGCCTGGGCGACCGGCATGCGCTGCTTGAGGACACCCGCCGGGTGCTGGATCTTTCCGCAGCCCTCGCACTTGAGATTGCAGGCGTAGAGCGGCTCCAGCTCGACGATCAGCGGGAACTTGTCCCGCTTGCGGAGCTTCTGTTCGAAGAGGTAGGTCCCGACCCGGATGGACTGACGGAGCGGCATGGCCATAACTCGTTCACCTCCTGGGGAGCAGCAAAGAACGGTGCCATTCGAAGAAAGCGGGAAGGACGGCACGAAGGACACGGAAAGCTGATATTCCCCCGCGTACCGTGCCGATCCGGACCAGTTCATGTTCCGGAGCGTCCACGACCACCCGGACGGCCGCAACCGGGCGGGGTCCACCCGACGTCGCGGTACGGAGCGTGGCGGCGGACTCCATGTCGACGGCGATCGCGCCGCCCGCGCCCAGCGCGGCCCGCTCGGGGCCGCGGACCACGTGGTCGGAGCCGATCAGCGGCCCGGTGTGGACGGCACGCCCGGGCACCGCCTTGGCCAGGGCCTTCGCCAGGAGCTCGGTCCCGGTGCAGAGGGTCGTGCCGTCGGGGGCGCGGGTCTCGTCGGCGACGATCAGGTCCCCCGGGTGCATGCCGGGGGCGAGGCCCGCGCAGAAGCCGGAGGCGATCACCGCGGCCTCCCGCCAGGGCTCCTCGCCGAGCGCCCGGGACACGGCCCGCCGGGCCCGGTAGGGTCCCATGCCGGTGCGCAGCACGCTCACGGGGCCCGGCGCGCCGACCCGGTCCCCGCTGCGCAGGGCGAACTGCTCGATGCCGAGCGCGCAGGCGATCAGCAGCGGCGGGCCGGCGCCCGGGCCGGGCTCGCGGCCCATCAGTCCTCCTTGCGCGGCGAGGGATCCCCGTACACATAGCGCCCGAGCGCCGTGAGCGGGAACACCTGCCGGTAGAGGTGGTAGTTGATGGAGAAGTCCCAGGGGAAGCCGGTGCCGGTGAAGTACGGCTCGTCCCAGGAGCCGTCCTCCCGCTGGTTCTCGGCCAGCCAGGCGATGCCCCGCCGGACGGGCTCGGAGTCGCGCTCGCCCGCGGCGAGGAGGGCGATCAGGGCCCAGGCGGTCTGGGAGGCGGTGGAGGGGCCGCGCCCGACCCATTCCTCCTCCTTGTACGAGCGGAGGTCCTCGCCCCAGCCGCCGTCGTCGTTCTGCGCGGACCCGAGCCAGTCGACGGCCCGGCGGAACGCCGGGTGCGAGGCGGGCAGCCCGGCGGCGGCGAGCGCGGGCAGCACCGAGCCCGTGCCGTACACGTGGTTGACGCCCCAGCGGCCGAACCAGGCGCCGTTGGACTCCTGTTCGGCGAGGAGCCACTCGATGCCCCGGCGGGCGCGCGGGTGCCCGGCCATTCCCTCGTACGCGAGCATCTCCACCACGTGAGCGGTGACGTCGGCGGAGGGCGGGTCGATGACCTCGCCGAAGTCGCAGAACGGCAGCTTGTTGGGGAAGACGCTGGTGTTGTCGGCGTCGAAGGCTCCCCAGGCGCCGTTCTTCGACTGCATGCCGAGCGTCCAGCGGGCGCCCCGGGCGACGGCCGCCTCCAGCCGGGCCGGGTCGGGGTGCTTCACCCGGCGCAGGGCGAGCAGGACTTCGGCGGTGTCGTCGATGTCGGGGTAGTTGTCGTTGTGGAACTCGAACGCCCAGCCGCCCGGCGGGAGTCCGGGCCGGCGCACCGCCCAGTCCCCGGTCCGGGTGATCTCCTCGTCGAGCATCCAGTCCACGGCCTTCACGAGCGCCGGATGGTCGGGGCGGAGCCCGGCGTCGGCGAGCGCGATGGTGGCCAGGCAGGTGTCCCAGACGGGCGACTGGCAGGCCTCGATCATCCGCGAGCCGTCCTCGCGCCAGACGGCGAACCGGTCGAGCGACTCCAGGCCGGCCCGCATGACCGGGTGCTGGAGGTCGTAGCCGAGGAGGTGGAGGGCGATGACCGAGTAGACGGCGGGCGGCTGGATGCCGCCCCAGCAGCCGTCGTTCTCCTGGCGCTCGACGATCCACCGGGCGGCGACGTTCATGGCCGTACCGCGCACCCCACGCGGGGCGAAGCGGTGGTAGACGTGCAGCGCCTTGTCGAGCCGCTGGAAGATGCCGTCCCAGCCGGTGGCCGGGGCGAGCGGCCGGGGCGGGTTCGGGCGCGCCGGGTCGGTGTGCAGCTCGTCGAGCGGGAAGGGCGCGGGCCGGACCGGGCGCTTCGCGGAGACGACGGTGAGCGGCACGATCGTCTGCCGGGCCCAGCAGCCGAAGTCGTAGATGTTGAGCGGGAACCACTTCGGCAGGAAGAGCAGCTCCGGTGGCAGCTCGGGCAGGTCCTCCCAGCGCCACCAGCCGAAGAGGGCCAGCCAGATCCGGGTGAAGACCCGGGTGGCGGCGATCCCGCCGCGGGCGCGGACCCAGGCGGAGGCGCGGGCCATGTGCGGGGCCTCGGGCGGGTCTCCGGCGAGCCGCAGGGCGACATAGGCCTCGACGGTGGCGGAGAGCTCGCCGGGTCCGCCGAAGAAGGTGGCCCAGGCGCCGTCCTCGCGCTGCTCGCGGCGGATGTGGAGGGCGGCGGCGCGGGTGGTGTCGGCGTCGAGGATGCCCAGGAACTGGCGGAGGAGCAGGTCCTCGGCGTCCATGGTGACGTTGGTCTCCAGGTCGCCCTTCCACCAGCCGGCCGGGTCCTGGCGTGCGAGCAGGTGCTCGGCGGCCCGTTCGGCGGCCCGCGCGGCGGTGCCGTCGAGGCCGGACGCGAGGGCGTCGGTGTCGTTCGTCTTGCTGGCCGCGGCTGCCCGGGGGCCCACGGCCCCGGCGCTTCCGTCGGTCGTCGCTGTCATGGCTTCCCCTTTGTGCAGTCGGTTCCTTCTGCTCCTGCGGGTCTGCCGTCGGCCGGCGCCGGATGGCACCGGCCGGCGACTGCGAACTCATATGAGGGTGATGGTGATCATCTCTTCCGTACGACCACGAAGTCGGCCAGTGCGACGAGCTGGTCCCGCACCCGCGACGGCATGTCGACCTCGTTCAGCGCCGCGATCGCGATCGCGTGCTGGCGGCGGGCCTCCTGGGAGGTCCACTCGCGTCCGCCGGCCTCCTCGATGAGGGCCGCGCGGGTGGCGAACTCCTCCTCGGAGAAGGTGTCGAAGTCGATGGACTTGGCGTCCGCGGCGAGCAGTTCGCCGAGCCGCTCGGAGGCCGGGCCGCCCGCGGCAAGGGCGGCGACGACCGGGAGGGACTTCTTGCGCTGGCGCAGGTCGCTCCAGGTCTGCTTGCCGGTGGCCTCCGGGTCGCCCCAGATGCCGAGGAGGTCGTCCACGGCCTGGAAGGCGAGGCCCAGGTGGTAGCCGTACTCCTCCAGCTTGTCGGCGGTGCGGTCGTCGGCTCCGCCGAGGACCGCACCGATGGAGACGGCGCAGGCGAGCAGGGCGCCGGTCTTGTTGCCCTCCATCTCCAGGCACTCCTCGACGGTGACCCGCTCGCGGTGCTCGTAGGAGATGTCCTGGGCCTGCCCGTCGATCAGCTTGCGGCTGGCCGTGGTCAGCCGGCGGGTGGCACGGCCGGCCTCGACGGTGCCGAGTTCGAGCAGGATCTCGTTGGCGAGGGCGAAGAGGGCGTCGCCGACGAGGATCGCCTGCGCGGGGCCGTGCACCTTCCATACCGTGTCGCGGTGGCGGCGCTGCTCGTCGCCGTCCATCAGGTCGTCGTGGAGCAGCGAGAAGTTGTGCACGAGCTCCACGGCGACGGCGCCGGGGATCCCGACCTCGGGCCCGACACCCGCGGCCTCGGCCGACAGCAGGGCGAGCGCCGGGCGAACGGCCTTGCCGCTGTCGGCGTCCGTCGGGTTGCCGTGGGCGTCGATCCAGCCGAAGTGGTAGGCGGCCACGGTGTCCATGGGCGGCGCGAGGCGGTCGACGGCCGCCCGCAGTACGGGGGTGGACAGGGTCCGCCCCCGCTCCAGCAGTGCGGACACGTCCGCGGTGTCGACGGCCGGGTGTCCCGGCTGCACTGTCGGCACGGTCTCTCCTCTTGTTCCGGTACTCACACTCATACCGCCTCCTGCAGCGGATGGTCATGGCGGCGGCCGAGGGCGGAGAGCGCGGCGCCCGCGGCGCTGAAACCACTGCGGACGGCACCCTCCATGGTCGCGGGCCAGCCGGTGGCGGTCCAGGCCCCGGCCAGATACAGCCCCGGGGCCCTGGTGCGGGCGCCGGGCCGGAGCCGGCCGACGCCCGGGGTGGGGGCGAACGTGGCCGTCCGCTCCCTGGTGACGAAGAAGTCGCGGATCCCGGCGCCGCGGGCGGCGGGCAGGAGTCGCTCCAGCTCGGGGAGGTACTTCTCGCGCAGGGCGGCGACGGGTTCGTCGATCTCGTCCTGGGCGGCGGACTGGGAAACGGCGAGGTACTGTCCCACCCGTCGCCCACCACCACCCTTGTCCGAGGGCCCTTCGGGCCCGCCCCTCAGTAGTCCGGAGGAGTCGGTGCGGTCGAAGACCCACTGCACCGGGGAGCCGAGCGTGGTGAAGAAGGGCTGCTTCAGCACCTTGCGGTCGTAGACGACGTGCAGGTTGAGGATGGGCGCGGTGTCGATGTCGAGGAGCCGGTCGGGGTCGTCGAGGGCGCCCTCGGGCAGCAGGCCGTGCGTCTCGTGCTGCGGGACGGCGAGGACGACCGCGTCGGCCTCGATCCGCTCCCCCGGCACGTCGACGGCCCAACGCCCGTCGTCGGTACGGGAGATCCGCTCGGCCTTGGTGCGCAGCGCGGTGCGGACCCCGAGGGCGTCGAGTTCCTTCGCGGCGCGGGTGTCGTGGAGTTCGCCGAGCGGGACGTGGGCCCAGCCGATGTCGGCGGCGCCGGGCTCGGAGAGGAGTCCGGTCTTGAAGACCATCGCGGCGAGCCCCATGGAGGCCTGCGGGGCGGGGGCGTTGAGGGTGGGGATGCCGACGAGGTCCCAGAGGGCCTCGACGGTCCGCGGGGACTGTCCGTGCCGGCCGAGCCAGGTGGCGAAGTCGATGCCGTCGAGCGCCGGGTCGGCCGGGTCGAGCTTCTTCAGCGCGAGCGCGGCCCGGCCCACGGACGCGCGCTCGGCGAGGGAGAGGTGCGGGTAGCTGGCGAGGCTGCGCGCGAGGTGCAGCGGTACGGGGAGGTTGTCGCGGCGGATCCGGCCGAGCCGGGGGCCGCGGGGGTGCGCCACGTCGAGGACGGGGACGTCGAGGCGGTCCTGGAGCGGCGCGAGCCGGGCGCCGCCGACCCGGTCGAGGAACCAGCGGTAGGCGGTGCAGCAGCGCAGGTAGACGTGCTGGCCGTTGTCGACGGTCAGGTCGCCGCGGCGGAAGGAGAAGGCGAGGCCGCCGAGCCGGGGCCGGCCTTCGAGCAGGGTGACGTGGACGCCGCTCTCGGCGAGCTGGAGCGCGGCGGTGATCCCGGCGAGCCCGCCGCCGACGACGACGGCGGAGAGCTGCCGGCCGGTGCCGGACGCGACCGACGGGGTGGTGTGCTCGGTTCCTTCGGGGTTCACTCGGCCTCCGTTCGGGTCGTCGCGGTCGGATTCGGGGACGCCTCGGGCAGGGACGCCGGAGAGGCGCCCGGGGTTGCCCGGCGGGCGGGGGCGCACGGGCGCATCAGGCACGCCTCCTGACCGTGCGGCGGGCGATGTGGCGGGTGTCGAGGCCGGAGAGGCCGCGCACCGCGACGTACGCCTTCTCGCGGCCCGGCAGGGAGACGCGGCCGCGCAGGACGGCCTCGGGGTCGCGCTCGATGCGGTCCAGGAGGCGGCGGTAGATGCCGGCCATGGCGGCGACGCAGGCGCCGCTGCGCCGGTCGAGCATGGGCAGGAGCCGGTAGCCCTCGGCGAACAGGGCGCGGGCGCGCCGCACTTCGAAGTGGACGAGCCCGGCGAAGTCGGCGCCGGGGGCCGGCGTCTCGCTGCCGAAGCCGTCTCCGCAGCCGAACTTGGCGAGGTCGTCGGCGGGCAGGTAGGTGCGCCCGTTCCCGGCGTCCTCGCGTACGTCCCTGAGGATGTTGGTGAGTTGGAGCGCCAGGCCCAGGGTGTCGGCGTACTCGGGTGCCCGGTCGGCGCCCTGGGCGCCGGGCTGGGTGCCGAAGACGCCGAGGGAGAGCCGGCCGATCGCGCCGGCGACGCAGCGGCAGTAGACCTTGAGGTCGTCCCAGGTCTCGTAGGTCGCGCCGCGCACGTCCATGAGGACGCCGTCGATGAGCTCGTCGAGGCCGCCGAGCGGGATCGGGAAGCGGCGGGCGGAGTCGGCGAGGGCGACGGCGACGGGGTCGGTGTCGTCCTCCTCGACCAGGCCCTTGCGGATGCGGTCGAGGATGTCCCGGGTGGCTTCGAGCCGCTCCCGCTTCTCCTCGGTCGGGAGCGTGCCGTCGCCGATGTCGTCGACGCGCCGCGAGAAGGCGTACAGCGCGGACATCGCCTGCCGCTTCTCGGCCGGGAGCAGCCGGATCCCGTAGGCGAAGTTGCGGGCCTGCTGTCCGGTGACCGCCTCGCAGTAGCTGTAGGCGGCCTGGACCGGTGCGGACGGCTGGTGCTGTGCCTCCACGGTCGCGCTCACCCCTCTCTCCGCGCCCGGAGCAGTACCGCTCCCGCCTGGCGCATCAGGCTCGGCTTGGTGGACTTCGGTGGGCCGGCCAGCACGTCGTATCCGGCGTCGGTGACGGCGTCGAGCGCGGCGAGGCCCCCGGCGGTGAACCCGGCGAGGAGGAGGCGGAGCCGTCCGTGGACGCTGCCGACGAGCGGCTCGCCCGCGTGCAGGAGCGCGCGGGCCCGCTCGGCCTCGAAGGCGATCAGGGCCCGCACGGAGGCGCCGGCGGTGGGCGCGGCGAGGTCGCGCTCGGTGACGTGGAAGCGCTTGAGGTCCTCGGCCGGCAGGTAGATCCGGTCGCGGGCGAGGTCCTCGGCGACGTCCTGGAGGTGCTCGACGATCTGGAGGGCGGTGCAGATCTCGTCGGAGCGCCGGATCCGCTCGGGGGTGTCGGTGCCGGTGATCGCGAGGACGAGCCGGCCGACGGTGTTGGCGGAGAGCTCGCAGTACGCGAGGAGGTCGTCGTACGTCTCGTAGCGGCGGACCAGCTGGTCCTGCCGGTTGGCGGCGATCAGGCCGAGGAAGGGCCCGGGGGTGAGCCCGCGCCGGCGGACGGTCGGCTGGAGCGCGCGCAGCAGGGGGTGGTGCGGGGTGGAGTCGAAGACCCGGTGGAGGTCGGCCTCGAAGGCGTCGAGGAGGACGAGCCGGTCCGCCGCGGCCGCGGGGTCGACGCCGAGGTGGCGGGCGTCGGCGCCGCCGGGGGCGAGGTCGCCGTCGCCGATGTCGTCGACGAGCCGGGCGAAGCCGTAGACGGCCATGAGGTCGTCGCGCCAGGCGCGGGGCAGGAAGAAGGGGGCCACGGGGAAGTTCTCGTCCGCGGCCTTGCCGAGTGTGGCGCGCGAGGAGGCGTCGGTGCGCGCCTGCCGGGTCTCCGTCACTGGGCGGTTCCCGACGGAGGGACGGCGACACCCTCGTGGAGCTGGAGATTCTGCGTCATGGCCGTCACGTCTCCCGTTCTACACTGCCGATCCAATCCATCCTATTTCGGACACGCCGCCGACCCCCTGCCCGTGGGGCCGCCACCCGGGGGCCCGATGGCCGCGGGGTATCGCCCTAACTTGCCGCGAAACAGACCGGTCCAGCTTACGTTGTACGACGACCTTCGCCATTCCGGGGTGGCAGGGGTCGCGCACCTCACCCGTACGGACCGCCAACGAGCTTGCTCCGCAAGGGACTTCGGGGTCAGCCGGCGGTCGCGCCGGAGACCACCATGGCGAGGGTCGCCTCGACGACGACACTCCTGCCCTGGGCGGAGAGACGACGAAGGGGACCGTCGACCAGGAGGAGTGACAGACCGTGCACGGCCGACCACGCGGCGGCACCGGTGGCGGGGCGGGCGCCGGGCCGCGCGGCGCCGAGCGCGGCGAGAGCTTCGAGCGCCTCCCTGAGCAGGGTGAACGCCCGGATCTCGGGCTCGGCGGGCGAACGGTCGGGCGCGGGCTCGCACGCGGTGGCGGGGCGGGGGACGCAGAACGCCGCCCGGTAGAGGCCGGGCTGCTCCACGGCGAAGCCGACGTACCCCCGGCAGAGGGCGGTGACCCGGCGCTCGGCCGCGAGGGCGGGGTCGTCGGCGCCGGGTTCGCGGGCGGCGGCCCGCTCCATGGAGGCGGCGAGCTCCCGGCGGGCGTGGGCCCGGACGGTGCGGAGGAGTTCACCGCGCCCGTCGAAGTGCCGGTAGGCCGCGGTGGGCGAGACGCCGACCCGGCGGGCCGCCTCGCGCAGGACGACCCGCTCGGGGCCGCCTTCGCCGGCGAGGTCGACGGCCGCGCAGATCAGCGCGTTGCGCAGATCGCCGTGATGGTAGGTCTTTCCCGCCGAGGTCGCTGCCATGGGCTCATCCTGCCCGAAGTTAACCGCATGAACATTCCGGGTGGGGCTCGCGACGCGCGGAAAACGGAAGAACCCCTACCGGATGAAATCCAGTAGGGGCTTCCATGGGCCGAGGGGACTAGCGCGCGGTCTCGCGCTCGTACGCCTTGAGGACTTCCTCGGTGGGGCCGTCCATCAGGAGCTGCCCCTTCTCCAGCCAGAGCACCCGGTCGCAGGTGTCCCGGATGGACTTGTTGCTGTGGCTCACCAGGAAGACCGTGCCGGCCTCCTTGCGGAGCTCGCGGATGCGCTCCTCGGAGCGGATCTGGAACTTGCGGTCACCGGTGGCGAGGGCCTCGTCGATGAGGAGGACGTCGTGGTTCTTGGCGGCCGCGATGGCGAAGCGGAGCCGGGCTCCCATGCCGGAGGAGTACGTCCGCATGGGCAGGCTGATGAAGTCGCCCTTCTCGTTGATGCCGGAGAAGTCGACGATGCCCTCGTAGCGGGACTTCACCTCCTCGCGGCTCATGCCCATGGCGAGACCGCCCAGGATCACGTTGCGCTCGCCGGTGAGGTCGTTCATGAGGGCCGCGTTGACGCCCAGGAGCGAGGGCTGCCCGTCGGTGAAGACGTTGCCGCTCTCGGTGGGGAGCAGGCCGGCGATGGCGCGCAGCAGGGTGGACTTGCCGGAGCCGTTGGAGCCGATGAGGCCGATGGCCTCGCCGCGGTAGGCGGTGAAGGTGACGCCGCGGACCGCGTGGACCTTGCGGACGCCCCGGGACACCTCGGCCTTGCCGCGGCCGACGATCCGGCTGAGCGCCGCCGTGGCGCTGCCCTTGCCGCCGCCACCGGCGTTGACCCGGTAGACGATGTGGACGTCGTCGCAGATGACGGTGGGGACCTTGCCCTGGTTCGTGTCAGCCACGGCCGTACCTCTCCTCGGCCTTCCAGAAGTAGACGAAACCGCCGATGCCGAAGAGCACGGCCCAGGCGAGTGCGGTGATCCAGACGTGGTCCGGCAGGTTGTGCGCGCTGTAGCCCTCGATGAGGGCGTAGCGCATCAGGTCCATGTACACGGCCGCCGGGTTGTACATGAGGACGTCGGAGATCCAGGCGGGCTTGTCGGCGAGCATCGTCTGGATCGAGAACATCACGCCGGACGCGTACATCCAGGTGCGCATGATGAAGGGCATCAGCTGCGCGAGGTCGGGCGTCTTGGCGCCCATCCTGGCCACGATCATGGCGAGGCCCGTGTTGAACACGAACTGCAGGGCGAGCGCCGGGATCACGAGCAGCCAGCGGAGCGAGGGGTAGCTGCCGAAGAAGATCGCGACCGCCACGAGCACGATCATCGAGTACAGCAGCTGCTGGAGCTGCTGCAGCGAGAAGGAGATCGGCAGGGTGGCGCGCGGGAAGTGCAGGGCCCGGACGAGTCCGAGGTTCCCGGAGATCGCCCGGACGCCGGCCATGACCGAGCTCTGGGTGAAGGTGAACACGAAGATGCCGGTGACGAGGAAGGGGATGTAGACCCCCTTGGACATGCCCCGGCCGGCGTCCAGGATGAGCCCGAAGATCAGGTAGTAGACCAGGGCGTTCAGGAGCGGGGTCGCCACCTGCCACACCTGGCCCAGCTTCGCCTGGCTGTACTGGGCGGTCAGCTTCGCGGAGGAGAAGGCCAGGATGAAGTGGCGGCGGCTCCACAGCTCGCGGACGTACTCGCCGAGACCGGGCCGGGCACCGCTGACCGAGAGGCCGTACTTCGCGGCCATCGCGGCCGAGGAGAGGCCCTCGTCGACGGACGGAGGCGCGCTCGTCGCGACCGCCCCGCCCTGGTGTGTGTCACTCACAAGTCGAAACTTTCGTGTTCAAGATGCGCGGCACGTCGGGTACCACGATGTCAGACGACCGGGGGGCGACCCAGCCGGGTCAGCCGCCACACCGTACGCCACCTCATGGGGCGGCGCGGTCCGCAGGGGGTCGTCCAGCCCGCACGGAATCCGCCGAGCCACGCCTTCAGCGCGGAGGGCGAGGGCCGCCGGGCCAGGGTGAGCAGGAGCCAGACGCCGAGATAGACCGGCACCAGGGGCGCGGGCAGATTGCGACGTGCCAGCCACACTCGGTTGCGGGCCACGTTGAAGTGGTACGAGGCGTGCCGGGACGGGGCTGTGGTGGGGTGCAGCAGCACCATGTCGGAACGGTAGTCGATCATCCAGTCGGCGTCGAGCGCGCGCCAGGCGAGGTCGGTCTCCTCGTGCGCGTAGAAGAACTCGTCGGGCAGACCGCCGACTTCGGCGAAGACCTTGGTACGGACGGCGTTGGCGCCGCCGAGGAAGGTGGTCACCCGCGAGGAGCGCATCGGGTCCGCGGAGCGGAGCCGTGGCACGTGCCGGCGCTGGGTGACCCCGGTCTCCGGATCGGCGATCCGGAAGCTGATGATGCCGAGGCGCGGGTCGGCGGTGAAGGCCTGCCGGACCAGCTCGGCGGTGTCGGTGTGCGCGAGCAGCCCGTCGTCGTCGAGGAAGAGCAGGACGTCGACGTCGGTGCCGCCGGGGCCGAAGGCCTCGATGCCGACGTTCCGGCCGCCGGGGATGCCGAGGTTCTCGGGCAGGTCGACGGTCCGCACCCAGTCGGGCACCCCGGTGACCGGGGCGCCCTGACCGACGACGACGACCTCGATCGGGTCGCCCTCCTGCTTCGCGATCGAGTCGATGAGCGCGCGCAGGTCGTCGGGGCGGGTGCCCATCGTGATGACGACGGCACCCACCCTGAGCGGCGTACTCACGGCCGGCCTCACTTCAGCCTGCTGGAGACCATGATCGACACCAGGTGCAGCACGGTCTGGAGCAGTGCGATGCCGGCGAGGACGGCGACACCGAGCCGGGAGAAGAAGAGGTCTCCCCTGGCCTGGTCCGCGATCGCCAGGACCACGATGAGCAGCGAGGCCTCGATGCCGAGGACGAGCCGGTGGAACTTGAGCGCGGCGGCGGCCCGGCGGGCGAGCGCCATGCCGGAGGAGCGCGGCTCGGAGGCGGCCTCCTTGACCGGCGGCAGTCCGCCCTGGTGGCGGGCGACACCGACGAGGTCGGTCTCGGCCTTGATCAGGATGGCGCCGAGGGCGGCGAGCGTGCCCAGGAAGGCCCACAGCCAGTCGATCCGGCCCGAGCCCCACAGGTCGGAGGCGCGCAGGCCGAAGCCGACGAGGACGGCCGCGTCGCACAGGTAGGCGCCGACCCGGTCCAGGTAGACCCCGGCCAGCGAGTACTGCTTCTTCCAGCGGGCCACCTCGCCGTCGACGCAGTCGAGCAGCAGGTAGAGCTGGACCATGAGCGCGCCGAGCAGCGCCCCCGGGATCCCGGGCACGAGCAGGGCGGGTGCGGCGAGGACGCCCGCGAGCGTCATGACATACGTGAGCTGGTTCGGCGTCACCTTGGTGCCGACGAGCTGCCGGGTGATCCTGAGCGAGATCTCCCGCATGTACAGGCGGCCGCCCCAGTGCTCACCGCTCCGCCGGTCCTTCACACCCGGGGGGTGGACGACCGGGCGGAGCTCCGCCACCGAGGGCTTCCGCACAGGACGGACCTCAGCTACCGATGGATTTGGCATAGTCGGCGTACGCGTCCCTGATCTCGTCGTCGGACAGGTCGAGGTGTTCGAGGATGGTGAAGCGGCCCGGCCGGGTCTGCGGGGCGAAGGACACCGCCTGGACGAACTCGTCCACGGTGAAGCCCATCTCCTCCGGCAGGACGGGCAGTCCGTGCCGGCGCAGGGTCTCGACCATCAGCGCGGAGGCGTCGCGGTCGCCGCGCAGGTGCATGGCGAAGGCCGCGCCGAGACCGCACTGCTCGCCGTGGCTGGCGGCGCGGGTCGGGAAGAGCAGGTCGAAGGCGTGGCTGATCTCGTGGCAGGCGCCCGAGGAGGGGCGGCTGTCACCGCTGATCGACATGGCGATGCCGGACATCACCAGGCCCTCGGAGAGCGTGACGAGGAAGTCGTCGTCGCCGACGCCGCCGGGGTGGCGGAGCACTGCCTCGCCGGCGCTGCGGGCCATGGCGGCCGCGAGGCCGTCGACCTTCTCGCCGGTCTCGCGGTGCGAGAGCTCCCAGTCCGCGATGGCGGACAGGTTGGAGATCGCGTCGCCGATGCCGGAGCGGACGTACCGCACGGGGGCGTCCCGGATCACGTCGAGGTCGATGACCAGCGCGATCGGGGTCGGCACACCGTAGGAGCCGCGCCCGTTGTCGTTGTCCAGGGTGGAGATCGGCGAGCAGATCCCGTCGTGCGACAGGTTGGTGGCGATGGCCACCAGCGGCAGCCCGACCCGGGCCGCCGCGTACTTCGTCACATCGATGATCTTGCCGCCGCCGAGGGCGACCACGGCGTCGTACCGCTTGCCGCGCATGGCGTCGGCGAGCTTGACGGCCTCGTCGATCGTGCCGCCCGAGACCGGGTACCAGTCGGCGCCGGGCAGCTCGGGGGCGAAGTGGTCACGCAGCTTGAGGCCCGAGCCGCCGCTGATGGCGACGGCGATCTTGCCGTTGCTGGAGATCCGCTGGTCCGCGAGGAGCGCGGACAGGTCGTCCAGCGCTCCCCGGCGGATGTCGACGACGACCGGCGAAGGGATCAGCCGAGTCAGTACTGGCACGCGATCTCACGGCCCTTCGCGAGGTCGTCGTGGTTGTCGATCTCGACCCACTTGACGTCACCGATGGGCTCGATGTCGACGGTGAAGCCGCGGTTGACGAGCTCCTGGTAGCCGTCCTCGTAGTAGAGGTCGGGGTCGCGCTCGAAGGTGGCCTTGAGCGCGTCGGCGAGCTCCTCGGCGGCCTCGGCCTCGATGAGGGTGACGCCGATGTACTCGCCGGTGGCGGTGGCCGGGTCCATCAACTTGGTGATGCGCTCGACGCCCTTGCCCTCGGCGACGATGACCTTCATCTCCTCGTCGGCGAGGCTCTTCACCGTGTCGAGGGCGAGGATGATCTGGCCCTTGCCGCGGGCGGCGAGCAGGGTCTTCTCGACGGAGACCGGGTGGACGGTGTCGCCGTTGGCGAGGATCACACCGCGCTTGAGGACCTCACGGGCGCACCACAGGGAGTAGGCGTTGTTCCACTCCTCGGCCTTGTCGTTGTCGATGAGGGTGAGCTTGAGGCCGTACTTGGCCTCGAGGGCGTCCTTGCGGTCGTAGACGGCCTCCTTGCGGTAGCCGACGACGATCGCGACCTCGGTGAGGCCGATCTCGGCGAAGTTCTTCAGCGTCCCGTCGAGGATGGTCAGCTCGTTCTCGGTGCCCTCGCCGGACACGGGCACGAGGGCCTTCGGAAGCGTCTCGGTGTAGGGGCGCAGACGCCGTCCGGCACCGGCTGCCAGTACGAGGCCGATCATGCTGTTTCTCCTTCGTCGTGAACGGCGGGTGCTCCGGAGGAGACCCAGAAACGGATGGACTCCACGAGCACCACGAGCGCGACGGCGACCGCGAGGGCGGTCAGTGCCAGAGTGAAGTCGTCACCGCGGTCCGCCAGGAAGGCGGCGAGGACGGTCACCAGGAGCGTGCGCCCCTCGTGTCCGCCGGTGACGCGCACCAGCCACGCGGGCGGCGCGCCGGTGCCGCCGCGAATGCGGTACACCGTGTCGTAGTGATGGTAGGCGACGGCCGCGACCAGCCCGAATGCGGCGGGGAGCGCCTGGGCGGCGTCGGAGCGCGCGGCGAGGATCAGGATCGTGCCGTACTCGGCGGCGCGGAAGAGCGGGGGCAGGAGCCAGTCGAGGGCGCCCTTGAGGGGCTGGGAGACGGCGAGTCCGGACAGGAGCGCGTAGGCGACGGCGCCGCCGACCACGGCCCAGGGGTCGCCCTGGACGAGGGCCGAGCCGAGCACGGCGACCGCTGCGAGAGCCGCGAGCAGCGGCGTACTCACAGAGTGGCGGGCGTCACGGGACCGGAGCCGCGCGACGGTCTCGGCGATCGGCCCCGAGTCCGCCAGGTCCGCCAGCGCCTGGGCGGCCCGGTCGGTGCGCTTCGCCTTGCGGGTCAGGGAGCGCAGGACCCGGCCGGCCGTGGTGTAGCAGGCGCCGAAGGAGCAGCCGATGATCAGGGCCCAGAAGACGATCCGGGGGCTGGTGGTGGCGGTGAGGACGGCGATCATCGCCCAGCGCTCGCCGATCGGCAGGATGATCATGCGGCGGGCCCAGACCGTCCAGCCGACGCTGTCCAGCTTGCTGGAGAGGGCGGCGGTCGGGCTGGTGTTGGCCGTGGCGTCGTGGTTGGCCTCGTTGAAGGAGAAGTCCACGACGTGCCGGCAGGTCATGAGGACCATCGCGCCGAGCGCGAGCGCCCAGACGTCGTCCCCGTTGCGGGCGGCGCCGAGGGCGAGGCCCGCGTAGAAGGCGTACTCCTTGGCGCGGTCGAAGGTGGCGTCGAGCCAGGCGCCCATCGTCGAGTACTTGAGCGCGTAGCGGGCGAGCTGCCCGTCGGTGCAGTCGAGGACGAAGGAGACCAGGAGGAGGACGCCGGCGGCGATGTAGCCGCCCCGCTCGCCGGTCGCCGCGCAGCCGGCCGCGATCAGGGCGGTGAGCAGCGAGGCGGTGGTGACCTGGTTGGGCGTGAGACCGCGGCGCGCGCACCAGCGGGCGATATAGCGCGAGTACGGGCTGATGAAGAAGGTGGTGAAGAAGCCGTCGTGCGCCTTGACGGCCGAGCGAAGGCGTACGGCCTCGTCGTCGACGGCGTCGACGGCGGCGCGGGCCTCGTGGCGGGCCTCGGCGTCGGTGGGCACGGTGGCGACGAGGGTGCCGAGCTGGGGCCGGTGCACGGCGACGCCGTCGGCGTCGAGGGCCTCGGCGAGCGCGTCGGTGAGGCCGTCGGTGAGCGTGCCGGTGACGGCGGGCCCGGTGGTCGCGGAGACCGTCTCCAGGGCGCGGGCGAGCGCGGGGCGGGCCTCGCGCTGCGCGGTGAGCGCGCCGGGGGCGGCGGCCGCGGGAAAACGGGGGTCGGTCAGGGTGAGGCGCAGCGCGTGCAGGTGACCGACGAACCGGGGGTCGACGAGCGCGACGCGCTCGCCCGCCGGGACGGCGGCCAGCAGGGCACCGGCCTCCTCGGCGCCGGAGACGATCCGGACGTCGAAGCCGAGCGACCGCAGATCACCGTCGAGCGAGGATCCGGGTGCCGGCGGGCCGGTGAGGATGGCGGTCGACAGACGAACTCACTCCTTGAAGCTGACGGAGGGGCCGGCGGGGCCATGGCGGCCCCGGGCGCGGCGGTGTGGCCCGGCACCGGGCGGCGACACGTCGGCTGAGGCTATCGGATGAACGGAACACGAGTTCACCGAGGCTTCGCCGCCAGGACTCCCCCGGGACCGTCCGTGTCCGTCCGGGTGCGCCGTGTGCCGCGGAGATCATCATGGGCGATCGGCGGCCCGCCTCACAAACCCGCTCCGGACGACCGGCGGCACCGTCTCCTCGTTCTGGCGTTGTCGCAGGTCAGAGCATATGACAACGGTGTTCAGTACCGTGTTGCACATACCCCCCACCCGTAGTTCACTTGCGAATCGGGGCACACGAGCGACACGACCGGGAGGCCTTGTCATGGGGGCTGGACACGACCACGGGCACAGCCACGGCGGCCCGCCGCCGACGGGTACGGCGGCTGCCGGGTACCGGAACCGGCTGCGGATCGCACTCGGCATCACGCTCTCCGTGATGGTGATCGAGATCATCGGCGGTCTGGTCGCCGACTCGCTCGCGCTGATCGCGGACGCGGCCCACATGGCGACCGACGCCGTCGGCCTCGCGATGGCGCTCCTCGCGATCCACTTCGCGAACCGGCCGCCCTCGGGGAACCGCACGTTCGGGTACGCCCGGGCCGAGATCCTGGCGGCGCTCGCCAACTGTCTGCTGCTGCTCGTCGTCGGCGGTTACGTGCTGTACGAGGCGATCCAGCGGTTCATCGAGCCGGCCGAGACCAAGGGCGGTCTGGCGATCGCGTACGCGGTGATCGGCCTGGTGGCCAACGTGATCTCGCTGTCGCTGCTCATGCGGGGCCAGAAGGAGAGCCTCAACGTGCGCGGGGCGTATCTGGAGGTGCTCGCGGACGCGCTGGGTTCGGTGACCGTGATCGTCGCGTCCGCGATCATCCTGACGACGGGCTGGCAGTACGCCGACCCGATCGCCTCGATCGTGATCGGTCTGATGATCGTGCCGCGCACGTTCAAGCTGCTGCGCGAGACCCTGGACGTGCTCCTGGAGGCGGCCCCCAAGGGCGTCGACATGGCGGAGGTACGGGCGCACATCCTGGCCCTGCCGGGCGTCGAGGACGTGCACGACCTGCACGCCTGGACGATCACGTCGGGGATGCCGGTGCTCTCGGCGCACGTGGTCGTCGACCAGGGCGCGCTGGACTCGGTCGGGCACGAGAAGATGCTGCACGACCTCCAGGGCTGCCTGGGCTCCCACTTCGACGTGGAGCACTGCACCTTCCAGCTGGAGCCGGTCGGGCACGCGGAGCACGAGGCGAAGCTCTGCCTCTGAGCGGCCCCTGCTGTTAGTCTCACCCGTACGCACACGTGTGGAGAGGAGCTGAGGTTGATGACCGTCGCGATGGAGGCTGCCCAGTGCGGCAGCGCCCGGTCGTCCCTCAGCCTCCGGGTCTCCGGCTGACCTGATCCCGGTCTTCCCACCGGTACGTCACGTCGTCGGCCGGGACCCTCTTCGCAAAGGGTTTCCCACGTTGTCCGACAACGCTCTGCACGACTCCTTCTTCGCCCTGCACCACGGCCTTCCGCGCCAGGGTCCGGGCTCCGACACCACCACCCGTCGGCTCCTCGCGCTCGCGGGGCGGCTCCCCGAGCGCCCGCGTGTGCTCGACCTGGGCTGCGGCCCCGGCCGCTCCGCGCTGCTCCTGGCCGCCGAGGCGGGCGCCGAGGTGACCGCCGTCGACACCCATGAACCGTTCCTCGCGGAGCTGCGGGAGACCGCCGCCGCCCGCGGGCTCGACGGTGCGCTCCGCACCCTGAACGCCGACATGGGCGCGCTGCCCTTCCCCGACGGCTCCTTCGACCTGGTCTGGGCCGAGAGCTCGGTATTCGTCCTCGGCTTCGACCGGGCCCTGGCCGAATGGCGCAGGCTCCTCGCGCCCGGCGGCACCCTGGTGCTCACCGAGTGCGTCTGGACCACCGAGGAGCCGGGCCCGGTGGCCCGCGCCTTCTGGGAGGACCACTACACCCTCCGTACCGTCGCCGGGAACGCGGCGGCGGCCGTCGAGGCCGGCTACCACGTCCTGGGGACCGTCCCGCAGCCCGAGAGCGACTGGGACGAGTACTACGTCCCGCTCGCCGCGCACGCCGACGCGGCGGACACCACCGTGCCCGGCATGGCCGAGGCGGTGGCCGGGGCCCGCACCGAGATCGCGCTGCGGCGCGAGCACGGCGCGGACTACGGGTACGCCGGCTTCGTCCTGCGGCCCGCCGATCCGCGCTGGCACACCCGCCCGGAGACCGAGGCGGACGCCGCGGCGATCCGGCGGGTCGTCTCCACGGCCTTCGGGTCGGAGGCCGAGCCCTCGGCGACGGAGGCCGATCTCGTCGAGGCGCTCCGTCTCGACGAGTCCTGGCTGCCGGGTCTGTCGTACGTGGCCGAGGCCCCGGACGGCACGGTCGCGGCGCACGCGCTGATCACCCGCTGTCTGGTGGGCGGCGCCCCCGCGGCCGCGCTCGCTCCGGTCTCGGTGGCTCCCGCCCACCAGCGGACGGGGGCCGGGCAGGCCGTCGTCCGTGCGGTGCTCGACGCGGCCCGGCTGCGCGGCGAGCCGCTCGTGCTCGTCCTGGGCCATCCGGAGTACTACCCGCGGTTCGGGTTCGTACGGGCGTCCGCGTATGGAATCAAGCCAGGTTTCGAGGCTCCGGACGAAACGATGATGGCGCTCGTCCTGGACGGTTCCGTACCCGTTCCACCGGGCACGCTCGCCTACCCGGCACCTTTCGGGGTGTAGTGCCCCATTGCGTCCCTCCCGCTCCCGCCGCACCGCCTGTACTCCGGTGCGGTGGGAGCGGCCACGCCCGGCCGCCGAAGTACGGACAAGCCGGTTTTGTACGGCAGACTGTGGGGGCCCCACCGGGCCGAGGACCGATGCGAAGGATGGGTATGCCGATCACACCAGCCCCCGCGGCTCAGATCTCGCCGGAGACCGCGTCGAACGGCGTCCAGCCGTCCGGAGTCCCGGCGCCGATCATGCTCGAACTGGTCGACGAGGAGGGGAGGACCATCGGCACCGCGGAGAAGCTCGCCGCGCACCAGGCGCCGGGTCAGCTGCACCGCGCCTTCTCCGTCTTCCTCTTCGACGAGTCGGGCCGGCTGCTGCTCCAGCGACGGGCGCTCGGCAAGTACCACTCCCCCGGCGTCTGGTCGAACACCTGCTGCGGACACCCCTACCCGGGCGAGGCGCCGTTCGCCGCGGCGGCCCGGCGCACCTTCGAGGAGCTGGGCGTCTCGCCGACGCTGCTCGCGGAGGCCGGCACCGTCCGCTACAACCACCCGGACCCGGCCTCGGGCCTGGTGGAGCAGGAGTTCAACCACCTCTTCGTCGGCCTGGTGCAGGCCGACCCGCGGCCGGACCCGGAGGAGATCGAGTCCACCGCCTTCGTGACCGCCGACGAGCTGGTCGAGCGGCACGCCGCCGTGCCCTTCTCGGCCTGGTTCATGACGGTCCTGGACGCGGCGCGTCCGGCGATCAGGGAGCTGACGGGTCCGGCCGGAGGCTGGTGACCTCGGAGGCACCTCCCGGCCCCGGTGCCACCGGGGCCGGGGGTGTCCGTCAGATCGGCCCCAGCGGCAGCGCCGCCCAGATGATCTTCCCGCCGCTCGCGGTGTGCTCGACGTCGCAGGCGCCGCCGGCCTCCTGGGCGATCTCGCGGACGAGAAGCAGCCCCCGGCCGCCGGTCTGCCCCCAGTCCGCCTCCAGCGCCTTGGGGCGGTACGGGTGGTTGTCCTCGACGGACACCCTGACCCACTCGGGGCCGATCGCGACCTCCACCGCTATCTCCGGGGAGAGCAGCGCCGCGTGCCGCACGGCGTTGGTCACCAGCTCGGAGACGATCAGCAGCAGGCCGTCCATGATCTCCTCATGGACCGGGACGCCCTGGCGCACCAGCAGGTCGCGTACGGCGTGCCGGGCCTGCGGGACGGAGACGTCGACCGCTGCAGCGGTGAAGCGCCAGACTCCTTCGTAGGACGGTTGCCGGGCGGGGACGCCTCCGTGGGTCTCCACGGTCCCGTTCCCACCCTCGTGCTCGATTCTCGCCACGGATCGAGTCTTGGCAATGCGCGCGGGCCGACCGACCTACTGACCAGAAGTCGACACTTATCGGCCACCTTCTGATCGGCTGAGTATGCCAACGTCAGTTGTTCGACTGTTCCTGCGTACTTTCTGAGGACTCCGGAGGCGGGGCGGCAGCCGGCGCCGACGGGGTCACCATACGGACGATCCGTCGGCCGCCCACCCCGATCGCGATCAGGCCGAGACCGTCGAAGAGCAGGGCGAGCGAGAAGAAGACGCCGAGGACGTACCGGCTGCTGTCCGGCCAGTCGAACAGCACCAGCAGACCGAGCAGCAGCCCGAAGGCGCCCTGGAACAGCGTCCAGCCGAACTGCGGCCCCCGCACCACCAGACTGCCCACCAGCCGGAACAGCCCGCCGGTGAGGAACAGCAGGGCGGCGAACATCGTCAGCGCCTCCGCCGAGCCCTCCGGGTGACGGATGACCACGACACCGGCCGCGATGTTCAGCGCGGCCACCACGACGGCGAGCCAGAAGTAGCTGGTGCCGCGCGACTGGACGGCCTGCAGCAGCCCCACGACGCCGCCGAAGAGCAGCAGCAAGCCGAAGAGCAGCATGGACGTCAGCGTGGCGGCGGCGGTGTAGACGAGGCCGACGAGACCGCCGATCACGAGCAGGGCGCCGAGCACGGCCAGCCCGCTGAAGTTGCGGCGGAGCTTCTTCCCCTCGCGCGCCATCTCACGGACCGGGTCCGGGCCGGCCTGCGCCCCGGCGTCCTCGGCCATGTGGTGCCTCCTCGGAGCGGCCCCTTCCTGATCGTACGTTCGGGTCCGGCGGATAGCATCCGCCCCATGGAGCCGCAGCTGAAGGAAAGCGTCACGGACGGGATCGCCACCGTCGTCATCGCCAACCCCGCCAAGCGCAACGCCATGAGCGCCGGGATGTGGCGCGCCCTGCCCACCGTCCTGGAGCGGCTCGCCGCCGACCCCGCCGTCCGGGTCCTGGTCCTCACCGGCGAGGGCGACACCTTCTGCGCCGGGGCGGACATCGCGGGGCTGCGGGAGCCCGGCGACGAGCAGCAGACGCTGGCGGTACGGGCCGAGGACGCACTCGCTGCCTTCCCCAAGCCGAGCCTCGCCGCCGTGCGGGGCTTCTGCGTCGGGGGCGGCAGCCAGCTCGCCGCCGCGTGCGACCTGCGCTTCGCCGAGGAGGGTGCCCGCTTCGGGATCACGCCCGCGAAGCTCGGCATCGTCTACCCGTCCTCCTCGACCCGCAGGCTCACCGCCCTGGTCGGGCCCTCGACCGCCAAGTACCTGCTGTTCTCGGGCGAGTTGATGGACGCCGAGCGGGCGCTGCGGACCGGGTTCGTGGACGAGCTGCACCCGGCGGGCGCGCTGGACAAGCGGGTGGCCGAGTTCGCCCGGGTGCTCGCCTCCCGCTCGCTGCTCACCCAGGCGGCGGCCAAGGAGTTCGCCGACGGGCGCGTCGACCGGGACGAGCACTGGGCGGAGCAGGCACGCGGCAGCGGCGACACCGCCGAGGGCGTCGCCGCCTTCCTGGAGCGCCGCGCGCCCCGGTTCACGTACGGGATCTAGGGGGTGTCTTGCCGGTCAGGCCGGATCAGGGAGCGGCGTCTGGTGCCTGGGGCCTCCCCAGGCCCGCCAGGGCCGAGGGGACGCATCGCAAGGCGGAGGAGGGAGGCAACGCGGAGCGTTGTCGACCGACGACAACGCGGCGAGGCGCGGTGCCAGACGCCGCGAGCCCGGCCTGATCGGCAAGACACCCCCTATAGTCTCAGCCCTCCCGTACCGGGATCTTCTCGCCGCGCCAGTGCGCCACGATCGCGGCCGGGGCCTTCTCCGGGGAGCCCGCGTCGTACGGCGGCTGCGGGTCGTACTCGGTGAGCAGCTGGATCGTCTGGGCGGTCTCGTCCCCGGCGATCCGGCCGAGCAGGTGCAGCGCCATGTCGATGCCGGAGGAGACGCCGGCGGCCGTGACGTACTTGCCGTCGAAGACGACCCGCTCGCCGGTGGGCTCGACGCCGAGCGCCCGCAGTTCGTCGAAGGCGAGCCAGTGGGTGGTCGCCCGGCGGTCCTTGAGCAGGCCCGCCGAAGCGAGGATCAGGGAGCCGGTGCAGACGGAGGTGGTCCAGGTGCTGGTGGCGTCCGCGGTACGGAGCCAGTCGAGGATCTCCGGGTCGTTCATGGCGACCCGCGCGTCGGGGCCGCCGGGGACCAGGACGATGTCCGGGCGCGGGACCTCGGCGAGGCTCCGGTCGGCGACGAGCGCGAGACTCCCCTGGTCGTTGCGGACCGGCCCGGCCTCCTTGGCCACGAAGACGGTCTCGGCGCCGGGGAGGCGGGCGAGCAGCTCGTAGGGGCCGACGGCGTCGAGGGTGGTGAAGCGGTCGTAGAGCAGGACGGCGATCTGCATCCGTGGTTCCTCTCAGGTGGTGTGGCAGGTCGACCACGGATCAACTGGCAAGGGGTCGACACACGAAGGGATCTCTTGTGGACGACGCTCGGACGACCACGGGGTGGATGACGACGGCGGAGGCCGACGACAGCGGAGGCTGACGGGTCAGGCACGCGCCACGTGGAAGCGGCGGCGGTACTCCGCCGGGGCGGTCCCCAGGGTTTTCAGGAAGGCGCGGCGCATCGCCTCGGGCGTGCCGTACCCGGAGGCGCGGGCGACCTCCTCGACACCGCGCGAGGACTCCTCCAGGAGGCGGCGGGCGTGTTCGAGGCGGACCCGGTCGACGTAGCGGCCGGGCGGGATGCCGGTCTCCGCGTGGAAGGCGCGGGCGAAGTGGCGGGGCGAGAGCCGGGCGCGGGCGGCGAGCGACTCGACGGAGAGGTCCTCGCCCGGGTGCTCCGTGATCCAGTGCTGGAGGTCCCGGAGCGGCTCCCGGCGGGCGGTCTGGGCGGACAGCTGGGCGCTGAACTGGGCCTGGTTGCCGGGGCGGCGCAGGAAGACGACCAGGTGGCGGGCGACGGTGAGGGCGACGTCGCGGCCGAGGTCCTCCTCGACCAGGGCGAGGGCCAGGTCAATGCCGGCGGTGACGCCGGCGGAGGTGGACAGCCGCCCGTCCCGTACGAAGATCGGATCCGGGTCGACGTCGACCTCGGGGTGGCGGCGGGCGAGGTGGTCGCAGGCGACCCAGTGGGTGGTGGCCCGGTGTCCGTCGAGGAGCCCGGCCTCGGCGAGGAGCAGGGCCCCGGTGCAGACGGAGACGAGGCGCTCGGCCCGTGGGGCGTGGACGCGCAGCCAGTCGATCAGGGCCGGGTCGGGTGCGCGGGTGCCCTCGCCGCCGGGGACGACGAGGGTGTGCGGGGGCCCGTCGGCGACGGCGGCGTCGAGGTCGGTGTCGGGGAGCAGGCGCAGTCCGCTGCGCGTACGGACCGGTCCGCCGTCCAGGGAGGCGGTGCGGATCGGGTACGCGGACGGGTCTCCGGCGGCGCGGCCGGCACCGGCGAACACCTCGACGGGGCCGGTGATGTCGAGGCTCTGGACGTCGTCGAAGACGACGACGAGGACGGGTCGCTGCGTCATGGCTCCATCCTTGGCGGGTGCGGAGGCGTCCGCAACGACGGGGAACCCACCTTTTCTGCCATCGGGCTCGGATCGGCGCGGGCCGCCTGTTCCCGTCGTACCGACCAGTCGGTAACGTTCGGGTCCATGACGACTGCCCTTCCCCCGCACGCGGGACGCCGCTGCCACAACGCGCTCAACCCGCTGCACTCCACGCTCTACTTCTCCCCCGACCTGGACCGCGAGTTCGGCACCCTCGGCTTCACCCACCAGAGCGCGATGCGGCTCGCCGCGCGGAGCGCCGCGCTCGGCGCGGTGGGCGCGGGCACGGTCGCCGCGACCTTCTACAACTACAACCACGAGTTCCTCGCGCAGCACCTCCCGGCCGTCTGGGAGACCGCCTCCCCCGCCGAGGTCCTCGACGCGCGGCTGCGGACCGTCGACGCGACCCTGCGCCGGCTGCTGGGCGACGACGTGGTCACCTCCCCGGAGATGGCCGAGGCGGCGGAGCTCGCCCTGCGCGCCACCGAGGCCTGCACCCGGCACGCCCGGCCGCTGTACTCGGCCCACGCCGACCTGCCGGTGCCCGAGCAGCCCCACCTCGCGTACTGGTTCGCCGCCACCCTGCTCCGCGAGCACCGCGGCGACGGCCATCTGTCGGCCCTGCTCTCCGCCGGGCTCGACCCCGTCGAGGCCCTCGCCTCGCACACCGCCACCGGCAAGGGCATGGCCCCGCGCTGGATCCTCGGCACGCGCGGCTGGGGGCGGGCCGACTGGGAGGCGGCGACGGAGCGGCTGCGCGAGCGCGGGCTCCTCGACGCCGACGGCGAGCTGACGGACTCGGGCACGGCCCTGCGCGCCGAGCTCGAGGACCACACCGACCGGCTGGACTCCGCCCCGTACGAGCACCTGGGCGCGGCCGGGGTCGAGCGCCTCACCGAGCTGGGCCGGGGCTTCCTCTTCGCGGCGGCCGGCGCGGGCGCCTTCCCCGCGGACCTGGTCGGCAAGGGCTGACCCGGCGGGCCGGGGACGCGCGCGGGACGGGTCGGTTACCGCGTCCGGGTGACGGACCCGGCAGAATGCACTCGCAAGCTTGAGGCACGAGAAGGCGAGTCGGGACACCGTGACGACGTCCATCGAAGCAAGGATCGCCGAGGAGCTCGGCGTACGCGAGCGACAGGTGAAGGCAGCCGTCGAGCTCCTCGACGGCGGTTCGACCGTGCCGTTCATCGCGCGCTACCGCAAGGAAGCGACCGAGATGCTCGACGACGCGCAGCTGCGCACCCTGGAGGAGCGGCTGCGCTATCTGCGCGAGCTGGAGGACCGCCGGTCGGCGATCCTCGACTCGGTCCGCGAGCAGGGCAAGCTGACGGCCGAGCTCGAGGCGAGCATCCGGGCGGCCGACACCAAGGCGCGCCTGGAGGACATCTACCTGCCCTTCAAGCCGAAGCGCCGGACGAAGGCCCAGATCGCCCGCGAGGCGGGGCTGGAGCCGCTGGCCGAGGGACTGCTCGCGGACCCGTCCGTCGAGCCGGCCGCCGCGGCCGCGGCCTTCGTGGACGCGGACAAGGGCGTCGCGGACGCCCCCGCGGCCCTGGAGGGCGCGCGGGCGATCCTCGCCGAGAAGTTCTCCGAGGACGCCGACCTCATCGGCGAGCTGCGCGAGCGCATGTGGGGCCGCGGACGCCTGGTGGCGAAGGTGCGCGAGGGACAGGAGGAGGCGGGAGCGAAGTTCGCCGACTACTTCGACTTCGCCGAGCCCTTCACCGCACTGCCCTCGCACCGGGTGCTCGCCATGCTGCGCGGCGAGAAGGAGGACGCCCTCAGCCTGGAGCTCGAGCCGGAGGAGCCTACGGAGGGTCCTTCCTCGTACGAGGGGATCGTCGCGGGTCGCTTCGACGTCGCCGACCGGGGCCGGCCCGGCGACAAGTGGCTCCAGGACACGGTCCGCTGGGCCTGGCGGACCCGCATCCTGGTGCACCTGGGGATCGACCTGCGGCTGCGGCTGCGGACCGCCGCCGAGGACGAGGCGGTGCGGGTCTTCGCGACGAACCTGCGGGACCTGCTGCTCGCCGCGCCGGCCGGCACGCGGGCGACGCTCGGGCTCGACCCCGGTTTCCGTACGGGTGTGAAGGTCGCCGTCGTCGACGCGACCGGCAAGGTCGTCGCCACCGACACGATCTACCCGCACGTCCCCGCCAACAAGTGGGACCAGGCCCTTGAGAAGCTGGCGCGGCTCGCGAAGGAGCACGCGGTCGAGCTGGTCGCGATCGGCAACGGCACGGCCTCCCGCGAGACCGACAAGCTGGCGGCCGAACTCCTCGCCAAGCACCCCGAGTTGAAGCTGACCAAGGTGATGGTCTCGGAGGCGGGCGCCTCGGTCTACTCGGCCTCCGCCTTCGCCTCGCAGGAACTCCCGGGCCTCGACGTGTCGTTGCGCGGCGCCGTCTCGATCGCCCGGCGGCTCCAGGACCCGCTCGCGGAGCTGGTGAAGATCGACCCGAAGTCCATCGGCGTCGGCCAGTACCAGCACGACCTGGCCGAGGTGAAGCTCTCGCGCTCGCTCGACGCGGTGGTCGAGGACTGTGTGAACGGTGTGGGTGTCGACGTCAACACCGCCTCGGCGCCGCTGCTCTCGCGGGTCTCGGGCATCAGCGGCGGCCTCGCCGAGAACATCGTGGCGCACCGGGACGCCAACGGCCCCTTCCGCTCCCGCAAGGCGCTCAAGGACGTGGCGCGGCTCGGCCCGAAGGCGTACGAGCAGTGCGCGGGCTTCCTGCGCATCCGCGGCGGCGACGACCCGCTGGACGCCTCGGCGGTGCACCCGGAGGCGTACCCGGTGGTGCGCCGGATGGTGAAGACGACGGGCGGCCAGGTCGCGGCCCTGATCGGCGACACGGGCACGCTGCGCTCGCTGCGGGCGGACGACTTCGTCGACGAGACCTTCGGTCTGCCGACGGTGACGGACATCCTGCGGGAGCTGGAGAAGCCGGGCCGTGACCCCCGTCCGGCGTTCCGTACGGCCACCTTCAAGGAGGGCGTCGAGAAGATCGGCGACCTGGCGTCCGGGATGGTCCTGGAGGGCGTCGTCACCAACGTGGCCGCGTTCGGCGCGTTCGTGGACATCGGCGTGCACCAGGACGGTCTCGTCCATGTGTCGGCGATGTCGAAGACCTTCGTCAAGGACCCGCGCGACGTGGTGAAGCCCGGCGACGTGGTGAAGGTGAAGGTGCTGGACGTGGACGTCCCGCGCAAGCGGATCTCGCTGACGCTGCGGCTCGACGACGAGCCGGGCGCCGACGGCCAGGGCGGTGCGCCCCGGCGCGACCGGGGCGACCGCGATGAGCGCTCCGGCCGGCCGCCGCAGCAGCGTCAGGGCGGTGGCCGCCGGGCCGAGGGCGGGAACCGGAACGACCGCGGGGAGCGGGGCAACAACCGGAACGACCGCGGCGGCCGGGACCGCTCGGCGGCTCCCGCGCCCACCAACAGCGCGATGGCCGACGCCCTCCGCAAGGCCGGCCTGCTCGGCGAGGGCGGCGGCAAGCGCCGATAGAACCCGCAGGTCGGAGGCGGTTTCCGACCGGACTGCCGGAGTCGTCCCCGTACACACCGATCGGCGTGTGCGGGGACGACGCACGTTCACCGGATGTTGAAGCAGGTCGTCCGTTTTTTCCATTGACGCGCGCAGGACAACGAACCAAGATCATCTCCGGCCTCCGCGGAAGGCCGCGACATGTTCCTGCTCCCAGAGGTAGTGACGACCTATGAAGCGCGCGATCGCGAAGGTGGCGGGAGTCTCCGCCGCCGCGATGACCATGGCTCTGATCCCGCTCGCGGGCACCTCGTACGCCGCCGGCTGCTACGGCACCGGCTGCGACAACCTCGGCCCCGTCTCGCAGTCCTGCGACGGTGACGCCACCACCAAGGCGACCGCCACCGCCGACGGCGGGCTCAAGGCCGAGCTGCGCTGGTCCGCCGCCTGTCAGGCCGCCTGGGTCCGCGTCACCGACTCCAGCGGCGGCCAGTGGTGGGACAAGTACGGCTACATCGAGAAGTGGTCGGGCTACGGCACCGGCTTCGTGCGCAGCCTCTCGGTGAAGTTCCCCAACCCGGGCTCGGACTGGTCCAACATGCTCGGCGGCAGCAGCTACTACTACCGCACCTGCATCAAGGACACCGGCACGGGCCACATCGACTGCAGCACCTTCTGGTAGACCCACCGGCTCCCGCGTCGACGCGCACGCGGTCGTCCATTTTTCCTGCTGACGCAGACATGTCAGACTAGCAAGATCAACTCCGGCCCCTCCACGGGGCCGGAGAAATCCCCGCTCCCGGAGGTATCGGCAACAGATGAAGCGCGCACTCGCGAAGGTCGCGGGCGTCGCCGCCGCCGCGATGACGATGGCCCTGGTCCCGCTCGCGGGCACCTCGTACGCCGCCGGCTGCTACGGCTCCGGCTGCGACAACCTCGGCCCCGTCTCGCAGGCCTGCGACAAGGACGCCACCACCAAGGTGTCCGCCACCAACAGCAACGGCTTCAGGGCCGAGCTGCGCTGGTCCGGCACGTGCCAGGCCGGGTGGGTCCGCGTCACGTCCCCCTCCGGCAGCCAGTGGTGGCCCCGGTACGGCTCCATCGAGAAGTGGCTGGGCCCCGGCACCGACTTCCAGCGCAGCCTCACGGTGCAGTTCCCCTACGAGGCGGGCTCCGACTGGTCCAACATGCTCGGCAGCCCCAGCGCGTACTACCGGGTCTGCATCAGCGACAACGGCAACGTGACCTGCAGCAACTTCTGGTAGACCGCTGACCCCCGCGTCCGCGTGAACGAGGCCGCAGCCCGAAAGGCTGCGGCCTCTTCGCGTCGCCCCCCCGGTTACGGCAGGAAGCGTAGCGCCCAGTCCGCGCGGTTGGCGACCGAGAGGTCGTCGTCCTCCGTCAGCGGCTGGAGGAGCCGCCGGGCCGTCTTCGGGTCCGCCTGGACCAGCTCGACGATCTCGGTGGCCAGGCCGTCCTGGTCGTCACCGAGGTCGACGGCGGAGGCACGGATCAGGGCCGGGAGCACGTCCGGTCCGCCGAGGGCGGCGAGGACGCCGCCGAGGAGTTCCCGCGCGTAGAAGTTCCGCTCGGTGATGACGCGGTCCAGCTCCGCCTGGAGGCGCGGCAGGAGACCGGCGTCGCCCGAGGCGGCGATCTCGTCGGCGAGGTCGATCGTCTCGTCGACGTCCGCGTCCAGATCGTCCAGCATCTCGGTCAGCCGGGTCAGTAGGTCGGTCATCGTGCCTCCTGGAAAGCGCCGTCCACCAGGACCGGAACGGCCGCCGAGCCGTCGAGCTCGGCGGCCACGGCCACGTCCTGCGGAAAGCCGTACTCGTACAGTTCACGGCCCGAGTCGCAGCCGTGCAAGGCGGCGACCGGGTCCTCGGTCGCGTCCCACAGCGTGGCCGCCGCGGTCGCCTCCGGGGTCAGGGTGTGCGTCCTCGCGAAGGCGGACAGCACCGCTCCCGCGCCCAGCAGGTCTTCGAGCGCCGGGCGCAGCGAGCCGTCGGGCCACCGCTCGCCGGAGGCGATGACGGCGAGCGGGCGGTCCGCCGTGCCGTAGCCCCGGTCGGCGAGCAGGCGGGCGACGGCCGAAGGGTTGCGCAGGGAGGCCGCCACGACGGTCGCGCCGCCCGAGGCGGCCTCCGCCGCGATCGTGGAGCCGTTCGGGGAGGGCAGGACCAGGCGCGGCGGCCTCGGGGCGGCGCGCAGGGCCGCCGCGGAGAGCGTCCAGGGGTTCGCCTCGGTGGCCTCGCGCCGGCCGACGGCGAGCGCGGCGTCGTGCTCCCGCGCGTACGCCACGGCGGTGGCGTCCCTCCCCCAGACTTCGTCCGGGGGGACCCCCATGCCGTACGGGTAGACGGCCGTGCCGCCCTCGACCGCGACACCGACGGACGTCGTGAACGACAGCACGTCAACCACGACCACGCAGGCGGCCGCCGGGGCGAGGGCCCGCGCCTCGACGGGGCCCCAGCCGAAGGAGACGGTCATCGCGGTCCCCGTCCGAGCGCGACCGGCATCAGAGCTCGGTCACCTTGCCGTCGGCCACCTCGATGCGGCGGGTGGTGCGGACCGCGTCGAGCATGCGCCGGTCGTGGGTGACGAGCAGCAGCGTGCCGGTGTACGAGTCGAGGGCGGACTCCAGCTGCTCGATGGCCGGCAGGTCCAGGTGGTTGGTCGGCTCGTCGAGGACGAGCAGGTTCACGCCCCGGCCCTGGAGCAGGGCGAGCGCGGCGCGCGTCCGCTCGCCCGGGGAGAGCGTGGTCGCCGGCCGCAGCACATGGACGGCCTTCAGGCCGAACTTGGCGAGCAGCGTCCGCACCTCGGCGGGCTCGGTGTCGGGCACGGCCGCGCAGAACGCCTCCAGGAGCGTCTCCGTGCCGTGGAACAGCTTCCGGGCCTGGTCGACCTCGCCGACGACGACGCCCGAGCCGAGCACCGCGTCGCCGGAGTCCAGCGGGAGACGCCCGAGGAGGGCGGCGAGCAGGGTCGACTTCCCGGCGCCGTTGGCCCCGGTGACGGCGACCCGGTCGGCCCAGTCGATCTGGAGGGTGACGGGGCCGAAGGAGAAGTCGCCGCGGCGCACCTCGGCCTCCCGCAGGGTCGCCACGACCGAGCCGGAGCGGGGCGCGGCGGCGATCTCCATGCGCAGCTCCCACTCCTTGCGGGGCTCGTCGACGACGTCGAGGCGCTCGATCATGCGCTGGGTCTGCCGGGCCTTCGCGGCCTGCTTCTCGCTGGCCTCGCTGCGGGCGTTGCGCCCGAGCTTGTCGCTGTCGGTGGCCTTGCGGCGGGCGTTCTTGACGCCCTGCGTCATCCAGGAGCGCTGCATGTGGCCGCGCGCCTCCAGGGCGGCCTTCTTGCCGGCGTACTCCTCGTAGTCCTCGCGCGCGTGCCGCCGGGCGGTGTCCCGCTCCTCCAGGTAGGCCTCGTAGCCGCCGCCGTACAGGGTGATCTGCTGCTGGGCGAGGTCGAGTTCGAGGACCTTGGTGACGGTGCGGGTGAGGAACTCGCGGTCGTGGCTGACGACGACCGTCCCGGCGCGGAGCCCCTTCACGAAGGCCTCAAGGCGCTCCAGGCCTTCGAGGTCGAGGTCGTTGGTGGGCTCGTCGAGCAGGAAGACGTCGTAGCGGGAGAGGAGCAGCGAGGCGAGGCCCGCGCGGGCGGCCTGGCCGCCGGAGAGGGCGGTCATCGGCTGGTCGAGGCCGACGGTGAGGCCGAGGGAGTCGGCGACCTCCTCGGCGCGCTCGTCGAGGTCGGCGCCGCCGAGGTTCAGCCAGCGCTCCAGGGTGATCGCGTACGCGTCGTCCGCGCCGGGCGTGCCGTCGACGAGGCCCTGGGTGGCCTCGTCCATGGCGGTCTGGGCGGCGGCGACCCCGGTGCGGCGGGCGAGGAACTCGCGCACCGTCTCCTCCGCGCGCCGCTCGGGCTCCTGCGGGAGGTGACCGACGGCGGCGGTGGGCGGGGAGAGCCGCAGCTCGCCCTCCTCCGGGGTGTCGAGTCCGGCGAGCAGCCGCAGCAGGGTCGACTTGCCGGCGCCGTTGACGCCGACGAGGCCAATCACGTCACCGGGGGCGACGACGAGGTCGAGCCCGGCGAAGAGGGTGCGTTCGCCGTGGCCGGCGGCGAGGTCCTTGGCGACGAGGGTTGCAGTCATCAGGGAACGAATCCTAGGCGACGCTGCGACACGCCGAGGATTCGAGGAGCCGCAGGAGCACGGAGCGGTAGGTGGCGCCGTGGAAGCGGTACGGGCCGACGCCGGGGTAGCCCTCGCGGACGAGGCCGTCGACGGGGCCGGTCTGCCAGGCGAAGTCGCGCCAGACGACGTCCCCGCCCTCGCGGGCGACGACGGCGGTGACCGCGCCGCAGCCGGGGTCCTCGCAGTCGGGGCAGGAGTGGATCACCTGGCGGGTGCCGTCGGCGCGGAGGAGACGGTGCGCGTGCTCGGGGCGGACGGTCGGCGGGAGGTCCGCCGCGAGGGGCGAGACGGTGTCGAAGCCGTCGGTCTCGTCGAGCCGGTGGAGCAGCGGCCTGCCGTCGACGAGGAAGTCGTGGTGGAGGTGCTCGCCGACCGGGCTGGCGGCGGAGACGAGGTCGAGGGGCGTGTACGGGACCGGCATGACTCCAGTGTTTCCCCCTTCCGTGGCCGCACCGTCCCGGAAATGTCCCGGTCCCGGTACGGTCCGGGTCGTTGCCGGTACGGTCCGGGCATGAAGAGCGACGTGATCGTGGTGGGCGGCGGGGTCGTCGGTCTTGCGACGGCGACCACGCTGGCGGAGCGGGGGCTGCGGGTACGGATCTGGTCCCGGGATCCGTTGTCGAGCACGACCTCGGCGGTGGCGGGCGCCCTGTGGTGGCCGTACCGGATCGAGCCGGCGACCGAGGCCGGGGCGTGGGCACTCACCTCCCTGCGGGTGTACGGAGAGTTGGCCGTCGATCCGGAGCGGAGCGGCGTCCGCTTCGTGTCCGGGGTCCACGCGGACACGGTCCTCGGCGGTCTGGGCCCGTGGGCGAAGGAGGTCGAGGGGCTGCGGCAGTTGGCGCCGGAGGAGGTGCCCGGGCCGTACCGGACGGGGATCGCGGCGCGCCTGCCGCTGATCGACATGCCGGTCCATCTGACCTTCCTGCGGGGCCGGTTCGAGGCGATGGGCGGGACCTTCGAGCAGCGCGAGGTCAGGGACTTCGGGGAGGCCGCCGCCCTCGCCCCGGTGGTGGTCGACTGCACGGGGCTCGCGGCGCGGGAGCTCGTACCGGATCCCGGACTGCGGCCGGTGCGGGGGCAGTTGGTCCTGGTGGAGAACCCGGGGATCGAGGAGTGGTTCACGGCGGCGGACGATTCGGCGGGCGAGACCACGTACTTCTTCCCGCATTCCGACCGGCTGGTGCTCGGCGGGACGGCGCAGGAGGGCGACGAGCGGCTCACCCCGGATCCGGCGACGGCGGCGGCGATCGTGGCGCGGTGCGCGCGGGTGCGGCCGGAGATCGCGGAGGCCCGGATCCTGGGGCACCTGGTGGGCCTGCGGCCCGCGCGGACGGGCGGGGTACGGATCGAGGCGGTGCCGCTGCCGGGCGGCGGGCGGCTCGTCCACCACTACGGGCACGGCGGCGCGGGGGTGACGGTGGCCTGGGGCTGCGCGGAGACGGCGGCGGACCTGGCCCTCGGCCGATGACGGCTCCGTCCAGGGCTGAGGACAGCTCCCTCTACGGGAGACGGGCGGCCGGAAACGACCGCGGGGCGGTTGCCGTCCTTTCGGATGGCAACCGCCCCGCGTGACGTACTACTGCCAGAGCGGCGGCTTGCTGTTGTTGTCCGCGTCGGCGCACTGCTTGGCCTTGCGCTCCAGGGCGTCGGCGCGGGCGAAGGCCTTGCGGGCCTCGTCCGTGGCGCCGAGGCGCTTGAGCTGGTTGCCCCGGTCGCGCTCCTTGTGGGCATCCGCCCGCAGCTTGCTGACGTTGCAGGTGACGGTCTTGGCGGCGGCCGGCTCCGCGGTCGCCGTCTGTCCGAACAGCACGCCCCCGGCGAGCAGCGTCGTGGCGAGCAGGGCCGTCAGGGCCCGGCGCGCGGGCTTGATGTGGCGCATGGTGGTTCTCCAACTCCAGGGCCGTGTCGGCCCGTTCGAGGCATGGTCAGTACCAGCAGGTAACTTTACCTCGGCAAACGTCGGAATCACGCCACGCCGGGCCGGGGGCACCCGATCGTCAACACCTCTCCACAGGACTCCCACTGACGAGGTGATAGGTCGCCCGTGCGTCCAGGAGCAGCGGGACGAGCGCGCGCTGCGACTGGCGCAGCGGCACGAACGCCCCGGCGCCCTCCGCTCGTACGGTCACGCCGTGCAGGGCGAGTTCGTCGCCCACCTCGGCGTACTGCGCGGCGTCCAGGCGGTAGCCGCAGGGCGGGTCGGCGAGGATCTCCGCCGGATCGGCCCGGTCGTTGTCGGCGCCGCCGAGGTAGACCGGGCCCCGGTCGGCGAAGCCGGTGCGCCGGGCGAGGGAGGTGGCTGCCGTGAGCGGCCCGCGCCGCTCGTCCAGGTACGCGAAGGCCCCGTCCAGGGCGGCGTGCTGGGTGGCGACCCGGCGCCGGTGGTTGCGGGCCGGATCGTCCTTCTCGGCCTGGTCGAGGGCGTCCACCCGGGTCTCGACGAGCAGTCCCGCGGAGTGCTTGATGCCGGCCGTGTTGCGCAGGATCCGCTCCTGGCCGTCCCCGGCGACCTGTTTGATCGGCTCGCCGGTGAGCGGGTCGGTCCAGATGCCGTAGATGCCGCTGCTGTAGCCGGCGAGCCCGGCAGTGGGCCGGACGTACGACTCCGACAGCGTCCGGGACTCGTCGTGGACGTGCGGGTCGGCGTCGAGGCTGCGGGGCCAGAGGGCGAGCAGGTCCTTGTCGTAGTAGCGGGGGGTGGCGCCGTACTCGTGGAGGTCGTAGACGAGTGCGGGCCGCCGGTCGCGGACGACGGCTGCGATCGCGCGCGCCTCGGCGGTCCGCAGGGCGAGGTGGTCGCGGTTGACGTCGACGCCGTCGCCGTTGCCCCGGGTGTCGGCCTCGCGGCCGTCGGGGTTCGCGGTGGGGACGACGAGGAGGGTGGTACGGGCGAGGAAACGCAGGGTCTCCTTGTCCTGGGCGTACGCGAGGTCGCGCACCGTGCTCAGGCACGCCTCCCGGCCCGCCGGCTCGTCACCGTGCTGACTGCACACGAGCAGCACGGTCGTGCCCGCGCCGCCCGCGCCGAGGGTGGCGAGCCGCAGCGGGCGGCCCTGCCCGGTGGTGCCGATCTCGCGCAGCGACACCCGGTCGCTCCCCCGGTCGACCGCCGCGAGGAACTCCCCCTCCTCGGCCTCGGTCGTCCACCGGGCGCCCCGGCTCTCCTCGAAGCCGGTGCGCGGGAGGGCCTGTACGGGAGCGCTGTCCGCGGCCTTGGCGGGGACGGTGACGAGCGGCAGGGCGAGGGCGGCGGCGCCCACCGCGAGGGCGAGGGTCCGGCGGGAACTCCGGTGCCCGGTACGGGGGTTCATCGGCGGCTCCCGGTCCTGGCCGGTCGGGTACGGGGGTTCATCGGGCGGCTCCCTCAGGGGCGGTGCCCGGCAGACGCGGTCCGGTGACGGCGGCCGGCGGGACGGGGCCGGTCAGGGACGGGACGGCGGTGGGCGAGGGCACGGCCGGGGCCGGTCCCGTCGTCGCCCGGTCGAACGCCCCGGCACCGCCGACGAGGGGCACCTTCGCCCAGGTGCGGGAGAGGTCGAGGGTGAGGGTCGGGGTGGTCGACGGGGGATCGAGGAGGTCCTTGTCGGTGCCGCCGACGATCAGGGCGAGCCGGTGGCCTGCCGGGACGACGTGGTCGGTCGCGGCGAGGTCCACGGTGAGGGTGTACGCCCTTCCGGGGGTCAGCGGGCGCCCCTTGTGCGGGTCGGCCCAGGTGCCGAGGTCGGCCCAGCCCCGGCTGACGACCGTGTACGCGACGTCCGTCGTGCGGGCCGCGGTCTCCTTGAAGCAGGCGCTGTCGCCCGGGGTGCTGGCGCCCCAGCAGGTGCGGTCGGTGAGGGTGGTGATGCCCTCCCCCGCGGCCCCGTAGTCCCGGATCGTGTCCGGGCCGAGGTCGACGAGGACGGCGGAGAGGTGCGCGGTGGAGGTGGTGGGGGTCGCGGTGACCGTCACCTTCGAGGAGCCGGAGATCCGCAGGTCCCGGGAGAGCGGGCGGGTGACGAAGCCGGCCTTCTCCGGGGTGGGGTCGTCGATCCGGGCGGCCCAGTCCAGCTCGCCCAGGGCCGGGTCGTCGGTGAAGGCCGCCGTCGAGCCGGGTGCGGCGGACGCGCGGCCGAGGACGCCGGGGCCGGAGACGGCTCCGGGGGCGGGGCGCAGGGTGGTGGTCGCGGTGCCGGTCGCCGGCCACTGCCGGTCGGTGGTCCAGACGTCCGGGGCGCGCTCGATGTCGGCGACGGGCTCGCGGTCGATGCCGTTGTCGTAGCCGAGGAGGTAGTGGTCGAACCAGCGGTGCAGGGTGCGGACCCATTCGGCGCGCCGGAAGTCGAAGGGGTCGACGTGGCCGGTCTGGGAGAGCCAGATCTTCCGCTCGACGCCGTGGGCGGCGAGCGCGTCCCACCACTGGCCGAAGTGCTTGGTGCGGACGTTGAGGTCCTGCTGTCCGTGGACGACGAAGACGCTGGCCCTGACCTTGCCGGCGTCCTTCACGTGGTCGCGCTCGGTCCAGGCCGGGGTCCAGTCGCCGCTGTAGGGGGTGCCGGCGGTGATGCGCTCCTGGACGGCGCCGCAGCGGCCCCGTGCCTCGGGGCTGTTCACGTAGTCGGAGAGCCAGCTCGGGTTGTCGCTGTAGAGCGGGGCGCCCTGTGAACGGAAGTAGTCGTACCAGGAGGAGATGGCACCGATCGGAACGATCGTTTTCAGCCCTTCGACGCCGGTGGCGGCGACGCCGTTGGCGATGGTGCCGTCCCAGCTCTTGCCGATCATGCCGACGTTCCCGGTGCTCCAGGTGGTGGCGCGGGCCGGGGTCCCGCCGGTGCGGGAGGTGTAGCCGCGGGCGCGGCCGTTCAGCCAGTCGACGACGGCCTTCGCGGACTGGACGTCGGAGCGGCCGCCGACATCGTCGCAGCCGTCGGAGCGGTTGGTGCCGGCGAGGTCGACGGCGACGAAGGCGTAGCCGCGGGGGACGAAGAAGTTGTCGTAGAAGAGCGGGAGCTGGACGGGGTTCCCGTCGGCGTCGTAGGTCTTCTTCTGGCCCTCGTTGCCGCGTCCGCAGCAGGCGTAGTACGGGCTGGCGTCCATGATGACCGGGATCTTCCGGCCGGCCGCAGCGGGCTCACGGGGGCGCACGATGTCGACGGCGACCCGGTCGGTGCGCCCGTCGCCGTCGCCGTCGAGGCCGGTGTCGACCCAGACGGACTCACGGACGGCGTCGGCGTACGAGTGGACCGGGCGGGACTCGCGTACGAAGGGCGAGACCGCTTCCGGCCGGGCTCCGGCGGGGGTGACCAGGGTGGCGAACAGGGCGGCCGTGGCCGCGGACACGAGGGTTCCGTACGTCAGTCGGGCTCCGCGGGTTCTCCGCTTTCGCATCGGCATGCGCCGGAACGTACCCCGGTCAACTCCCGTGCAAAAGAGTGCCGGAGGGAATCAGGGGGGATTCAGGGCACTCCGGTGACGCACGGGTTCATGTCGGCCGAATGGCGATCGTGTGACAGGGGGTCCTCTGGACGTGACGGTGCGTCGGAGGGCTGAATAGGGTCCGAGCTAAGGACCGACGACCACCCGCGCGTCTTACGTTTCTTATGACTTGGGGAGCACCTGTGCACCGCAGACTCATCGTTCCGAGCGCCCTCGCGGCCTCGCTGCTGCTGGCGATCCCGGCATCGGCCGCCTCTTTCACCCCGGGCGCCCCGGGCATCGGCGACTCCTACTACCCCGCCAGCGGCAACGGCGGCTACGACGTCTCCCATTACGACCTGCGTCTGAAGTACCAGCCGGCCACGGACCTCCTGGAGGGCACGGCGACGATCCTCGCCACCACCCGGCAGGACCTGTCCCGCTTCAACCTGGACCTCGGTCTGAAGGTCAGTGAGATCCGGGTGAACGGCCGCCTGGCGAAGTTCACCGCCTCGGGCGACCACGAGCTGGAGGTCACCCCGGCGTCCCCCCTCGCGAAGAACACGCCGATCACGGTGGTCGTCCGCTACGCGGGCAAGCCCTCCGAGTTCAAGATCGACGGCTGGTCGGCCTGGGCCCGCACCCCGGACGGCGGCGTCGCCGCGCAGGAGCCGGACTCGGCCGTCTGGTGGTTCCCGTCCAACGACCACCCGCTGGACAAGGCCACCTTCGACGTGTCGGTGCTGGTGCCGGACGGTCACCAGGCCATCAGCAACGGTGTGCTGCAGTCGCAGTCCTCGCGGCTCGGCTGGACCCGCTACAACTGGCGCTCCAACAAGCCGCAGGCGACGTATCTGGCGACGCTCGCCGTCGGCAGGTTCGACATCACGACGGACAAGACCGCGAACGGGCTGCCCGTCCTCAACGCCTACAGCAAGGACCTCGGCGACAACGCGGGCGCGGCGCGCGCCTCGATCGAGCGCACGACCGAGGTGGCGGAGTGGCTGGAGTCGGTCTTCGGGCCGTACCCCTTCAACTCCCTCGGCGGCTACGTGCCGAACGTGACCAGCGGTTTCGCCCTGGAGACGCAGACCCGCCCGTTCTACAGCCCGCGCCAGTTCGCCAACGGCGCGAACGTGTCGGTGGTCGTCCACGAGCTGGCGCACCAGTGGTACGGCGACAGCGTGTCCGTCAAGGACTGGAAGGACATCTGGGTCAACGAGGGCTTCGCCCGCTACAGCCAGTGGCTCTGGTCGGAGAAGGAGGGCGAGGGCACGGCCCAGGAGCTGGCGGACTACGCGTACGCCTCGCGGGCGGCCGACGACCCGTTCTGGACGGTGAAGCCGGGTGACCCGGGCGCCGACAACCAGTTCCACATCGCCGTGTACGACCGGGGCGCGCTGGCGCTCCAGGCGCTGCGCAACGAGGTCGGCGACGAGACCTTCTTCGCGATCCTGAAGGGCTGGCCGCAGGAGAACGCCTACGGCAACGCGCACGTCGCGGACTTCGTGACGTACGCGGAGCGGGTCTCCGGCCGGCCGCTCGCCGGCCTCTTCGACACCTGGCTGTACCAGCCGTCGAAGCCGGCCGCCGCGTCGGCTACGGCGGCGGGCCTGTCCGCCCCCGCGGCGGCGCCGTCGTCCCGGTCCGCCGCGAAGCCGGCGAAGCCCGCGCAGCCGAAGTCGTGGAAGAAGATCGCGGAGACGAACACGATCCACGAGAACGAGGCCCCCGAGGGCCACGCCGGGCACTGATCCCCGAGGGCCCCGGTCCCGCGAGGCCGTTCGTCAGCGCTGTGCGCGGCGGGCGGCCTCGCGGGCCTTTCGGGCCAGGGGGAGATAGCGCAGGCGCTCGGGCAGGACGGGCACCACGGCCCGGACGACCCGGGCGAAGCGGCGCAGGGCGCGCTCCTGGGTGTCCGTCCACTCCAGGCCGATGGCCTCGCGGGCGTCCGGCGGCATCAGGCCGACGGTGAGGAAGGCCCGCAGCCGCAGGAAGGGGCGGCGGAGCACGGGCCAGAGGAGGCGGAGGGCGAGCCGGAGCGGCAACGGGCCGCGGTCCGGGGCGGGCAGCGGCAGGTCGGTGTCGAGCAGCTCCCGGACGACGGTGGTGGCCTCGATCTCCTCGGCGAGGACCTTGCGGTAGTACGGCCAGAACGCCTCGATCGTCTGCGGCATGTCCCGGTCGTGGATGCCGAGGATCCGCCCGACCTGGAGCCACTCGGCGTACAGCTGCCGTTCCTGCGCCTCGGTGAGGGGGCGGGCGAGGAGGCGCAGCCCGTGCCGGTAGATGGGGAAGCCGGTCGCGTGCACCCAGGAGTAGTAGGCCGGGGTGAGGGCGTGGTAGCGGCGGCCGTGGGCGTCGGTGCCCTGGATGGTCCGGTGCAGCTCCCGGAGCCGGCGGCCCTCCCTCGCGGCTTCCTCGCCGCCGTAGATCCACAGCTGGAGCGAGCGCAGGGAGCGCTCGCCGCGCCCCCAGGGGTCGGTGCGGAAGACGGAGTGGTCGTCGACGCCGGCGCCGATCGCGGGGTGGGCGACCTGGAGGGTGAGGGCGGCGGGCAGCATCAGGAGCGCCCGGATGTCCCCCGCGACGCTCCACAGCACTCCGCCGACGGGCGGCGGCACGGGCTCGTGACCGGCCGGGGCCCGGTCGAGCGGCTTCACACGGTCCATGGCCATCGCCTTCTCCTCACATGTCCAGGCTGCACCCATGAAGAAGGGGCCGTCACCCGGGCGCTGCGGCCAGGGTGACGGCCCCTTCCGGGGAGTACGGGGTCAGGCGCGGTCGGCGCCGACCGGCTCGCCGACGATGCGGGCGGCGAGGGCGTGGGCCCAGGCGTCGACGTCGGCGGTGAGCTCGCGCTCGGCGGCGGCGCGCTCCTCGGCGATCTTGGCGGCACCGGCGGCGAGGATCGCGTCGCGCTCGGCCTGGCCCTCGGCACGGGCGGCGGCGATGGCGGCCGAGCCCTCCTCGGTGGCCTGGGAGCGGATGCGCGCGGCCTCGTGGCGGGCCTCGGCGAGCTCCGCCTCGTACTGCTCGCGGATGGCGGTGGCCTCGGAGCGCAGGTCGTCGGCGCGCTCGGTGCCGCCCTCGATGGCGTCGTCGCGCTCGTCGAGGGTGCGCTTGATCTTCGGGAGGATGCCCTTCGCCAGGATGAGGAAGGTGAGCCCGAACAGCACCAGACCGAGGATGAGCTCGGCCCAGACGGGGTTGAGCGGACCGAGGTCCATCTCGAAGACAGTGGGGTTGGAAGCGAGGGTCATGCGCGCATTCTACCTGCTCCAAAACACCACAATTCAGACACCGGGAGGAGAGTTGGCGTGATCTTGCGGGCTCGGCCAGATTCCCGGCACCCAAAGGCTACCGGAAGGTAACCACGGCTGATTGTATGTGCGGCGCCAGTCCAACCCCCCACGTACTCATGGGAGTTCACGTGTCGTTCGCCGCGCTCCGCCGCGCCCCCGGCGCCGCCCTTTCGCTCGCGCTCGCCGCCGCCACCCTGGCGACGGCCGCCCCGGCCGCGTCCGCCGCCTCCACCGAGGCCCCCCGGCTGAAGGTGCTCACGTACAACACGTTCCTGTTCTCCAAGACCCTGTACCCGAACTGGGGCCAGGACCACCGGGCCACGGCGATCCCCGCCGCCCCCTTCTTCCAGGGGCAGGACGTCGTGGTGCTCCAGGAGACCTTCGACAACTCCGCCTCGGACGCCCTCAAGGCGAACGCCGCCGCGCAGTACCCGTACCAGACGCCGGTCGTGGGCCGCAGCAAGACCGGCTGGGACGCCACCGGCGGGGCCTACTCCTCGACCACGCCCGAGGACGGCGGGGTGACGATCCTCAGCAAGTGGCCGATCGTCCGCAAGGAGCAGTACGTCTACAAGGACGCCTGCGGTGCCGACTGGTACTCGAACAAGGGCTTCGCCTACACGGTGCTCGATGTGAACGGCACCCGCGTGCACGTCGTCGGCACGCACGCGCAGTCCACCGACCCGGGCTGCTCGGCGGGCGAGGCGGCGCAGATGCGCAGCCGGCAGTTCAAGACGATCGACGCCTTCCTCGACGCCAAGAACATCCCGGCGAACGAGCAGGTGATCGTCGCCGGTGACATGAACGTCGACTCGCACACCCCCGAGTACGGCACGATGCTCGCCGACGCGGACCTGGCGCCGGCCGATGCCCGCACCGGCCACCCGTACTCCTTCGACACCCAGCTGAACTCGATCGCGTCCTACCGCTACCCGACCGACCCGCGCGAGGACCTCGACTACGTCCTCTACCGCTCCGGGAACGCCCGGCCCGCCGGCTGGACCAACAACGTGGTCCTGGAGCAGAGCGCGCCGTGGACGGTCTCCAGCTGGGGCAAGCAGTACACCTACACCAACCTCTCCGACCACTACCCCGTGACCGCGTACTGACCTGAGTCAGTACCCGTAGCCACCGAAGACGCCGTAGAGCCAGACACCGAGCACTCCGGCGACGCAGAGCAGGACGAACCAGGAACCGGGGCTGGTGTGCCGCTCCCTGCGGGGGCGGCGGCCGGGACGGGCGGCACGCGCCGCGCGTCCCGGCCTCTCGCGCTTTCCGGGCCTCCCCGGCTCCCCCGACCTTCCGGCGCGGGACGGGCCCGGTCCCGGCGCCGGCTCGGCGGCCGCGGCGACATCGGCGAGGAGCCGGCGGCAGACGGTCGCGAGCTCCGCCGTCCCGGCCGTCAGGTCGACGACCACCTCCGTACGGGCCGGGGCGGTCGTCCCCCCGTCCAGGATCCGCCCGGCCCGCAGCAGGGCCCGGTCCCTGCCCCCGGTCGGGGCGAGACTGATCCAGCGCCGCACATGCTCGCCCCGGATCACCACACCGCCACCCCGCTCGCGGTAGACGGTGTGCTCCCGCCACAGGACGCCGGCCAACTCGTCGGCCGTCTCCCTGAGTTGCGCGTACATCTGACTCCCCTGATTCCCGTTCCCCCGATTCGAACAGCCGCCGACTCTAGCCCGCGCGCCCGGACTTCCCCACGACGCCCCGCCCCCGTGCCCGTTACCCGCCGAAGTCGTACACGGTGACCGGTATCCCCCGCGCCGTCAGCCGCCCCCGGACCAAGGGCTCCACGCGGTCCCAGGTGCCGCCGGCGAGTCCGCAGCCGATCCGGGGCATGTGGACCGAGGCCCCCAGCTCCACGGCCTTGTCCGCCAGCAGACCGAGGGCCGCGTCGATCGCCTCGTACCGTACGGGGACGCCGCTGCTCCGGCCGGTGCGGATCCCCCGCTGGCCCACCAGGTTCGCCACCCAGAGGTACGGCGAGACCTGCACGAACTGGGCCGCGCCGAGTCCGAAGTCGTTGCCCGCCCGCTCCCGGTGCCAGCGGCGGAAGGCCGCCTCGGGCTCCGGCCAGCGGCGCGAGACGGCCAGCACGAAGCCCTTGCCCCAGCCACCCAGGTCGTTGCAGACGTGGGCGACGATCCGGACACCCTTCCCCTGGGGCGCCGTGGCGTCCCCGCGTACGTACTCGATCTCGGTCATGGGGTCACCGTAGGAGGCGGCACTGACAGGGGGGCGACATCCCGGATGTCAACCAAGGTTGACGGACGCCCGGGTGTCAACCTACATTGACAGCATGACCGATGCGACCGATCTCGCCGCACGGGCCGGAGACCGCGACCCCCGGGTCGGGCTACGGGCCGTCTCCGCCCTGCGGCGACTGCTGGAACAGCTGGAGGCCGTCCAGGTGCGCAGCGCGCGCAACCAGGGATGGTCGTGGCAGGAGATCGCGACCGAGCTGGGTGTCAGCCGGCAGGCCGTCCACAAGAAGTACGGGAGGCAGTGATGTTCGAACGGTTCACGAAGGCCGCGCGCGCCACGGTGAAGGAGGCGGCCGCGTACGCGGAGCGCGGCGGCGCGGCCGTCGTCACCCCGGAGCACCTCCTCCTGGCCCTGCTCGACCGCGAGGAGACCCGCGCGGCGGCGGTGCTGGGACGGCTGTGCCCGCCGGAGCGCCGCCCGTCCCTGCTCTCCGCGCTCTCCGACGCGCGGCGCCGGGCCGGACTGTCCCGGGCGGACGCGGAGGCCCTGGCCGGCCTCGGCATCGACGTCGGCGCGATCGTCGAGCGCGTCGAGGAGACCCACGGCACGGGCGCGCTGGCCGGCGACCGCAAGGACACCGGGTGGTGGTCGGGCCGCCTCACCTTCTCCCGCGAGGCGAAGACCGTCCTGGAGAAGTCGCTCCGCCTGGCCCTGGCCCGCAAGGACCGCGAGATCGGCGACGAGCACCTCCTCCTGGCCCTCACCGTCCTCGGCGGCGTCGTCGCGGAGGCGCTGGCCGACCACGGCGTCACCTTCACCTCCGTCGAGACGGCCCTGTCCTCCCCCGCACCCCTCTGATCCGGTCCCGCCAAGGTCTTTTACAGCGATGGTGAGACAGCAATACTGTTGAACCATGGAGGACGCGAGCGACGACGACCTGGTGCCCGGCTACACCGTGGACGAGCTGGCCGCGCGGGCCGGGGTCACGGTGCGGACCGTGCGGTTCTACGGGACCCGGGGGCTGCTGCCGCCGCCCGTCATCGGGCCCCGGCGGGTCGGGCGCTACGGGGCCGACCATCTGTCGCGGCTCGCGCTCATCGAGGAGTTGCAGCGGCAGGGGATGACGCTGGCCGCGATCGAGCGGTATCTGGAGCAGCTGCCGGACGACCTGAGCGCGCAGGATCTGGCGATCCACCGGGCCCTGGTGGCCTCGTGGGCGCCCGAGTCCGCCGAGACCATCACCCGGCGCGAGCTGGAGCGGCGGGCCGGTCGGGCGCTGACCGGGCGGGACGTGGACCGGCTCGCCGCGATGGGCGTGCTCGACCGGACCGAGGAGACCGATACGTACCGGCTCGACGGCGCCCTGCTGCGGCTCGGGGTCGAGCTGCTCGACGTGCCCATCGAGCACGAGACGATCCTCGCCTCCCGGACCGTGCTCCTGCAGCACGCGCGCGCCGCCGCCCAGGAGCTCTCCCGGCTCTTCCGGGACGAGGTGTGGAGCCCGTACCGGGAGAGCGGGGAGGACCCGGACCACCTGAGCGCGATGAAGTCGCTCTCGGCGCACATGCAGCCGATGGTGGTCCAGGCCCTCCTCACCGCTTTTCAGCGCTCGCTGAGCGAGGAGCTCAGGACCGCCTTCAGGAGTCGGTGAAGGTCTCGCCCCGCTCCGCCTTCTCCACCAGGAGGGCCGGCGGGGTGAACCGCTCGCCGTACGTCGCCGCCAGCTCCCGCGCGCGGGCGGTGAAGCCCGCGACCCCGCCCTCGTAACCGTTGATGTACTGGAGGATGCCGCCCGTCCAGGCCGGGAAGCCGATGCCCATGATGGAGCCGATGTTGGCGTCGGCGACCGAGGTCAGGACGCCCTCCTCCAGGAGCCGGACGGTGTCCAGGGCCTCGGAGAACAGCATCCGCTCCTGCATGTCGCGGAACGGGATCTCGTACCCCGGCTTCGCGAAGTGCCCGCGCAGGCCCGGCCAGAGCTTGCCGCGCCTGCCGTCCTCCCCGTACTCGTAGAAGCCCGCGCCACCGCTGCGCCCGGGGCGCCCGAACTCGTCGACCATGCGGTCGATGACGGCCTCGCCCGGGTGGGTGACCCAGGTGCCGCCCTCGTCCTCGATCGCCTTCTTCGTCTCGTTGCGGATCTTGCGCGGCAGGGTGAGGGTCAGCTCGTCCATGAGGGAGAGGACCTTCGCCGGGTAGCCGGCCTGGGCGGCGGCCTGCTCGATCGAGGCGGGCTCGATGCCCTCGCCGACCATGGCCACACCCTCGTTGATGAAGTGGCCGATCACCCGCGAGGTGAAGAAGCCGCGCGAGTCGTTGACGACGATCGGCGTCTTGTTGATCTGGCGGACCAGGTCGAACGCGCGGGCCAGGGCCTCGTCGCCGGTCCGCTCGCCCTTGATGATCTCGACGAGCGGCATCTTGTCGACGGGCGAGAAGAAGTGCAGACCGATGAAGTCGGTCTGGCGCTCGACGCCTTCGGCGAGGACGGAGATCGGGAGGGTGGAGGTGTTGGAGCACAGGAGGGCGTCGGGGGCGACGACGTGCTGGATCTCCTGGAAGACCTTGTGCTTGAGCGCCGTGTCCTCGAAGACCGCCTCGATGACCGCGTCGCAGCCGGCCAGGTCCGCCACGTCGGCGGTGGGCGTGATGCGGGCGAGGAGGGCGTCGGCCTTCTCCTGGGTCGTACGGCCCCGGGAGACGGCCTTGGCGCAGAGCTTCTCGGAGTACGCCCTGCCCTTCGCGGCGGACTCGGCGGAGACGTCCTTGAGGACGACCTCGATGCCGGCGCGGGCGCAGGAGTACGCGATGCCGGCGCCCATCATGCCCGCGCCGAGGACGGCGACCTTGCGGACCTGCTTCTTCTCCACGCCCTTCGGGCGGCTCGCGCCCGAGTTCACCGCCTGGAGGTCGAAGAAGAACGCCTGGATCATGTTCTTCGCGGTCTGGCCGATGACCAGCTCGGTGAAGTAGCGGGACTCGATGGTGATCGCGGTCTCGAAGTCGACCTGGGAGCCCTCGACGGCGGCGGCCATGATCGCCTTCGGCGCCGGGTAGGGCGCGCCGTTCAGCTGCTTGCGCAGGTTGGCCGGGAAGGCGGGCAGGTTGGCGGCGAACTTCGGGTTCGACGGGGTGCCGCCGGGGATGCGGTGGCCGGGGACGTCCCAGGGCTGGTGGGACTCGGGGTGCGCGTCGATGAAGGCGATGGCCTTGGCCATCATCTCCTCGGCGGTGGCGGCGACCTCGTGGACGAGGCCGTTGTCCAGGGCGCGCTTCGGGGCGTACTGGGTGCCCTGGAGCAGCACCTTGAGGAGGGCGTCGGTGATGCCCATGAGGCGTACGGTGCGGGCGACGCCGCCACCGCCCGGCAGCAGGCCGAGGGTGACCTCGGGCAGGCCGATCTTGGAGCCGGGGGCGTCGAGGGCGACGCGGTGGTGGGAGGCGAGGGCGATCTCGTAGCCGCCGCCGAGCGCGGCGCCGTTGATGGCGGCGACGACGGGCTTGCCGAGGGTCTCGATCCGGCGCAGCGCGTTCTTGATCTCGATGGCGCTGTCGAAGATGTCCTGGGCGTGCTCGGGGCCCGCCTTGATCATGTCCTTGAGGTCGCCGCCGGCGAAGAAGGTCTTCTTCGCGGAGGTGTAGATGATGCCCCGGATGGAGTCCTTCTCGGCCTCCACGCGGTCGGCGATCGCCTTGATCGAGGCCCGGAAGGCCTGGTTCATGGTGTTGGCGGACTGGGTGGGGTCGTCGAGGACGAGGGTGACGATCCCGGTCTCGTCCTGCTCCCAGCGGATGGTGGTGCTCTCGCTCATGACTGCTGCTTCTCCGTGAGTAAGGGGTGCGGACGGGACGTCAGACGCGCTCGATGACGGTGGCGATGCCCATGCCGCCGCCCACGCAGAGGGTGGCGAGGCCGTAGCGCTTGTCCTGGCGCTCCAGCTCGTCGACGAGGGTGCCGAGGATCATGCCGCCGGTGGCGCCGAGCGGGTGGCCGAGCGCGATGGCGCCGCCGTTGACGTTGACCTTGTCCAGGGAGATGCCCATGTCCTTGACGAAGCGCAGGACGACGGCGGCGAACGCCTCGTTGATCTCGACGAGATCGATGTCGTCGATGGTGAGGCCGGCCTTGGCGAGGGCCTTGCGGGTGGCCGGGGCGGGGCCGGTGAGCATGATGGTCGGCTCGGAGCCGGAGACGGCGGCCGAGACGATCCGGGCGCGGGGCGTCAGCCCGTACCGCTCGCCGACCTCCTTGGAGCCGACGGCGAGGAGCGAGGCGCCGTCGACGATGCCGGAGGAGTTGCCGGCGTGGTGGACGTGGTTGATCTCCTCGACCCAGTGGTACTTCTGCAGGGCGACCGCGTCGAAGCCGCCGAGCTCGCCGATGTCGGCGAAGGAGGGCTTGAGGCGGGCGAGGGTGTCGGCGGTGGTGCCGGGGCGGATGAACTCGTCGTGGTCGAGGACGGTGAGCCCGGCGCGGTCCTTGACGGGGACGACGGAGCGGGCGAAGCGGCCGTCCTTGACGGCGGCGGCGGCGCGCTCCTGGGAGAGGGCGGCGTACTCGTCGACGTCGCGGCGGCTGAAGCCTTCGAGGGTGGCGATGAGGTCGGCGCCGATGCCCTGGGGGACGAAGTTGGTCTCCATGTTGGTCATCGGGTCGGCGAACCAGGCGCCGCCGTCGGAGGCCATCGGCACGCGGGACATGGACTCGACGCCGCCGGCGAGGACGAGGTCCTCCCAGCCGGAGCGGACCTTCATCGCGGCCATGTTGACCGCTTCGAGGCCGGAGGCGCAGAAGCGGTTCTCCTGGACGCCCGCGACGGTGTCGGGGAGTCCGGCGGCGATGGCGGCGATCCGGGCGATGTCGGAGCCCTGGTCGCCGACCGGGCCGACGACGCCGAGGACGATGTCGTCGATGGCGGCCGGGTCGAGTCCGGGGTTGCGGGCCTGGATCTCCCGGATGAGGCCGACGACCAGGTCGATGGGCTTGGTGCCGTGCAGGGAGCCGTTGGCCTTGCCGCGTCCGCGCGGGGTGCGGATCGCGTCGTACACGTACGCTTCGGTGCTCACGGGAAGCCTTTCGCGATGAGGGTTCTTCGAGGGGTGCGGGACGGGGTCAGCCGAGGAGGGAGCGGCCGATGATCTCCTTCATGATCTCCGTCGTCCCGCCGTAGATGGTCTGGATCCGGCCGTCGGTGAAGGCACGGGCGACCGGGAATTCGCTCATGTAGCCGTACCCGCCGTGCAGTTGCAGACAGCGGTCGGCGACCCGCTTCTGGAGCTCGGTCGCCCACCACTTGGCCATGGAGGCGTTGACGGGGTCGAGTCCGAGGCCGGTCGGGTCGGCGTGCTCGGCGATGCAGCGGTCCACGAAGGTGCGGGTGACGGCGCACTCGGTGGCCATCTCCGCGATCTCGAAGCGCACGTGCTGGAGCTTGGCGAGCGGCCGGCCGAAGGCCTCGCGCTCCTTGACGTAGCGGGTGGTGAGCTCCAGGAGGTGCTCGGCACCGGCGATGCCCGCGACGGCGATCGCGAGGCGCTCCTGGGCGAGATTGGTCATGAGGTGGACGAAGGCGCCGTTGAGCTCGCCGAGCAGGTTCTCCTTGGGGACGCGGACGTCCTTGAAGAAGAGTTCGGCGGTGTCCTGGGACTTCTGGCCGATCTTGTCGAGGTTCCGGCCGCGCTCGAAGCCCTCCGTGCCGCGCTCGACGACGAGGAGGGAGAGGCCGTGGGCGCCGCCCTCGGGGGTGGTCTTCGCGACGACGATCACCAGGTCGGCGAGGATGCCGTTGGAGATGAAGGTCTTGGAGCCGTTGAGGATCCAGTGGTCGCCGTGGTCCTCGGCGGTGGTGCGGATGCCCTGGAGGTCGGAGCCGGCGCCGGGCTCGGTCATCGCGATGGCGGTGACGATCTCGCCGGAGCAGAAGCCGGGCAGCCAGCGACGGCGCTGCTCGTCGGTGGCGAGCTTGGTGAGGTAGGGGCCGATGATGTCGTTGTGCAGGCCGATGGCGAGTCCGGGGGCGGCCGCCTTGGTGAACTCCTCGGCGAGGACGGAGGCGTACCGGAAGTCGGGGTTGCCGCCGCCTCCGTACTCCTCCTCGACGGCGAGCCCGAGGAGCCCCTGCCGACCGGCGGCGAGCCATGCCTCGCGGGAGACGATGCCGTCCTTCTCCCACTGCTCGTAGTGGGGCAGCACCTCCTTCTCCAGGAAGGTGCGCACGGTCGCGCGGAAGGCCTCGTGGTCCTCGGTGTAGAGCTGACGCTTCATGCTTCGGGCTCCTGAGTTTTCAGGGTGGGTACGGCCCAGTCGCGGGCGACCTCTGCGGTGTCGGCACCGGGCAGGGCGGGGCCCGTGCGGAGGGTGCCGGGGGTGACGGAGAAACGGGGCGCGGGGGCGGGCTGGGCGATCCCGTCCCGCTCGGCGAAGGTGGCGCGGGCGGCCAAGTGCGGGTGCGAGGGCGCCTCCCGCAGCGAGAGGACGGGGGCGACGCAGGCGTCGGAGCCGTCGAAGACGGCGGTCCACTCCTCGCGGGTACGGCTCCGGAAGCGGTCGGCGACGGCCTTGCGCAGCTCGGGCCAGCGGGCGAAGTCACGGCGGGCGGGGGCGACGTCCTCGACGCCGAGGAGGCGGACGAACTCCGCGTAGAACTGCTCATCCAGGGCTCCCACCGCCATGTGGCCGCCGTCGGAGGTCTCGTACACGCCGTAGAAGGGGCAGCCGCCGTCGAGCAGGTTCACGCCCCGGCGGTCCTGCCAGCCGCCGGCCGCGAGCATGCCGTGGATCATGGTGGTGAGGTGTGCGGTGCCGTCGACGATGGCGGCGTCGACGACCTGGCCCTCGCCGTGCGTCCGGGCGTGCTGGAGGGCGGCGAGGACGCCGATGACGAGGTAGAGGGAGCCGCCCGCGTAGTCGCCGACGAGGTTGGCGGGGATCGTCGGCGGGCCGTCCGGGTCGGGGCCGATCATGCCGAGGGCGCCGGTGATCGCGATGTACCCGATGTCGTGTCCGGCGGTGGGGGCGAGTGGCCCGTCCTGGCCCCAGCCGGTCATCCGGCCGTAGACGAGGCGCGGGTTGCGGGCGAGGCAGGCCTCGGGGCCGACGCCGAGGCGTTCGGCGACGCCGGGCCGGTAGCCCTCGACCAGGATGTCGGCCCGCTCGACGAGGTCGAGCACGGTGGCGGGGCCGTCCTCAGCCTTGAGGTCGACGAGGACGGAGCGCTTGTTGCGGTTGGTGAGGTCGCGGGCGGGGTCGATGCCGAGGCCTGCGCCGCCGGGCCGGTCGACGCGGACGACGTCGGCGCCGAGGTCGGCGAGGAGCATGGCGGCGAAGGGGCCGGGGCCGATGCCGGCGAGTTCGACCACACGCACCCCGGTGAGCGGGCCGTTGCGGGCGGTGTGCGTCGTGCTCATCGAGCCCCCAGGAGTGTGTGACACCAATGATGTAACACCGGAGATGCTAGGAACGTGTTCCACTCGGCACAAGCCCCCCGGCCGAGCAAGCGCTTGGAAATTCCGGGGCCGGGGCCCGGAGGGAGCCGTGCCCGGGGCTCAGGGGGAGCCGCGCCCGGGGGCCGGAGGGAGCGGTGCCCGGGGCCCGGGGGGAGCCGCGCCTGGGGGCCGGAGGGAGCGGTGCCCGGGTTCCGCTATCCTCCGCCGACGACAACCGCGCGCGGCGGCGCGGTACGGCCGAGACGAGGGTCTTGATGGAGACAGGGGCGGGCGTGGGACGCGAGACCGGAGCCAGACCGTACGACGTGGTGCTCTTCGGGGCGACCGGCTTCGTGGGCGAGCTCACCGCGGAGTACCTGGCCGAGCACGCCCCGGCGGAGTGCCGGTGGGCACTCGCCGGGCGCAGCCTCGGCAGGCTGGAGGCCCTGCGGGAGCGGCTCGCCTCCGGGCGTCCGCACCTCGCCGGCCTGCCGCTGGTCGTCGCCGACTCGGCCGATCCCGGCTCGCTGCGCGAACTCGCCGAGTCCACGCGGGTGGTGGCGACCACGGTCGGCCCGTACGTCTGGTACGGCGAGGGTCTGGTCGCGGCCTGCGCGGAGGCGGGCACGGACTATCTGGACCTGACGGGCGAGGCCGAGTTCGTGGACCTCATGTTCGTACGGCACGACGCGCGGGCGCGCGAGACCGGTGCCCGGATCGTGCACGCCTGCGGCTTCGACTCCGTCCCGCACGACCTGGGCGTGTACTTCACCGTCCGGCAGCTGCCGGAGGACGTACCGCTGCGCGTCGACGGCTTCGTCCGGGCCGGGGCCGCGTTCTCCGGCGGCACCTTCGCCTCGGCGCTGACCGCGTTCGGCCGGGGCCGGGAGATCCTGCGGGCCGCGCACGAACGGCGGCTGCACGAGCCGCGCCTGGTGGGCCGCCGGGCCCGCGCGCCGCTCGGCGGGCCTCGGTTCAGCCGGGAGACGGGCACCTGGGCGCTGCCGCTGCCGACGCTCGACCCGCAGGTCGTGGCCCGGTCGGCCGCGGCCCTCGAACGGTACGGACCGGACTTCCGCTACCGGCACTACGCCTCCGTGAAGACGCTCCCGATGGCCCTCGGTGGCGCCGCCGCGGTCGGCGTGGGCGTCGCGGCGGCCCAACTCCCGCCGGTCCGCTCCTGGCTGATGGGGCGTTACTCCGCGGGCGAGGGCCCCTCGGCCGAGCGGCGCGCCCGCAGCTGGTTCTCGGTCCGGTTCGTCGGCGAGGGCGGCGGACGGCGGGTCTTCACCGAGGTCTCGGGCGGCGACCCGGGCTACGACGAGACGGCGAGGATGCTCGCCGAGTCGGCGCTCTGCCTGGCCTTCGACCCCCTGCCGAAGACCGCGGGCCAGGTGACGACGGCGGTGGCGATGGGCGACGCCCTGACCGCCCGCCTGCGGGCGGCGGGCATCCGCTTCCGGGTGGCGCACCGGGGCTGACGGGTCTCCGTCCGCCGGGACGGATCACGGCGGTGCCCGCCTCCAGGTCGATGCCGGTGCGGGGCGGGGCGCCGTCCTGGACGTCGTGGCGGATCAGTCGCTCCTCCTCGCGCTGCTCGATCTGGACGCGCTTGTTCGCGTTCAGGAAGGCGAGCAGTTCGTCGGTGGCGGTGGCGCCGGCGCCGGTCGGTGTGTCCTTGGCGCGTGCGGCGATGACACGGCGCACCCACTTCGGCCGGCCCGTCCGCAGCACCACGTGCCGGGCCGCGCCGAGCAGGAAGGGCAGCAGGACGACCACCGCCATGACCATGAGGCCGACCGTCATCACCATGCCCGCCCAACGGGCGGCGGAGCGAGGACGTTCCCTCCTCACCGGTCCCGTCGGTCAGGGCCGTACGAGCCGGAAGGGGTGGCCGGCCGGGTCCGCGTAGACACGCCAGAGGGCGTCGCCGGTCTCCCCGTCGAGCGGTACGGCTCCGAGGGCGAGGACGGCCTCGTGCGCGGCGGTCAGGTCGTCGACCCGCACGTCGAGGAGGAACTGCTGCTCGGGCGCGCCCCAGACGGGCGGCAGATGGTCGGCGACCCCCTGGAAGGCGAGGACCGGGCCGTCCGTGCCGCGCAGCACGGCGGAGCCTTCGCCGACGGCCCAGCGGGGGTCGGGTCTCTCGACCTCGCCGCCGATCAACCGCTGGTAGAAGGCGGCGAGTTCGAGGGCGTCGGGGCAGTCGAGGACGACGCACCGCAGCCGCCCGATCACCCGAGCGTCCAGCTGGTGAGGACGTACAGGATGGCGCAGGTCCAGGCCAGGGCGAGCACTCCGGCGGCGGCGAGGACCAGGGTCAGGCCGCGCCCGGTCGAACGCGGCGGAGCGGAAAGGGGAGTTGTCATGAACCCCACTCTGCCGGGCCCGGCGGCGGACCGGTATCCGTACGCGTACTCAGACGGTCCCGAGTGCTTCCTTGAGGGCCCTGCGGCAGAGGGAGTCGGCGTGCCGGGTGGTCTCCGGGATCCGGTAGCGCGGGGCGAGATGGAGGGTGTGGGCGCAGGCGTTGGCGAGGGAGACGCGGTGGCCGACCGAGACGAACACGGGCTTCACGCCGGCCTGGGTGCGCAGCGCCCGGCCCACCTCCTCGCCCTCGGCCAGGAGCGGGGCGGCGTCGCCGCGCGCGGGGCCGGGCTGGGCGTAGGTGAAGGTGAAGGGGTTCTTGGCGACGCCGATGGACGGCCGTCCGGTAAGCACCCCGAGGTGGCTGGCGAGCCCGAAGCGGCGGGGGTGGGCGAGGCCGTAGCCGTCGCAGACCAGGAGGCCCGGGTCGGCGGTGAGGGCGTCGAGCGCGGCGAGCACGGTCGGGATCTCGCGGAAGGCGAGGAGGCCGGGGACGTAGGGGAAGGAGACCCGGCCGACCGCCGTGGCCTCCTCCACCACGTCCAGGGTCCGCGCGTCGAGCACGACGGCCGCGGCGGCGACGAGGTCCCGCTCGTCGTCGTAGGCCACGTCGAGGCCGGTGACGTGGCCCTCGCCGACCGCGGGCCCCTCCTCGTCGCGCACGAGCCGTCCGCGCAGCTCCCGCTGGACGGCCCGGGCGGCGCTCTCGTCGGCGGGCCAGCCCGCCGGAATCTCGATGATCGTCATGATGCGGGCCACCCTACGGCGGGCGCCCGCGCGCGGTCAGTGGCTGATGGCCGCGATGCCCGCCGCCGCGTACTGCTCGTCCGAGAGCCCGCTCGGGGCTCCCGCGACGCCGATGCCGGCGATCGGGGCGCCGTGGTGGTGGATCGGGAGCCCGCCGGCGAGGAAGAGGGTGCCCGGGATGTCGGCCAGGGTCGGGTTCTGCTGGAGGCGGCCGACCAGGACGGAGGTCGGGGCGTTGAAGGACGCGGCGGTGTACGCCTTGCGCTGGGACGACTCGTAGGTGTGCGGGCCCGAACCGTCGCCCCGCAGGACGACGATGGTGTTGCCGTTGCGGTCGACGACGGCCACGCTGACGTGCTGGCCGTCGGCTTCGGCCGCGGCGAGCGCGACGCGGGCGGCCCTGAGGGCGGCCTCCTCGGTGAGGTGCTCGGTCTGGACGACGTTCTTGTCCTTCACCTCGCCCGGGCCCGACGCCGCCGTCGCGGGCACGGCGGTCGCCGCGCCCAGGCCGAGGACGATCAGGGAGGCGCCGACGGCGACGCGCGTGCGCAGGGAGGGGGAACGCTTCACGGGGGCTCCTGGGCCGGAGGGGGCCCCGGGGGATCCGGAGCGCCGGTGCCGATCATTGGAACAGCCGTGCGCGGGTTTCCCGGGTCGGCACCGCGCCCGGTTGACCCTTTGCGGGAACGGTCGTACGCCGAACGGGCGCCGGGCGGCGGCAGGTAGCCTGGCGATCATGTTCGTACTGGAATTGACCTACACCGCGCCCGTGGAGCGGGTGGACGCGCTGCTCGACGCGCACGTCGAGTGGCTGGACGCGCAGTACGCCGAGGGCGTGTTCCTGGCGTCGGGGCGGAAGAACCCGCGGGACGGCGGGGTGATCCTGGCCGCCGGGGTCGACCGCGCGGAGATCGAGAGGATCGCGGCGGCCGACCCGTTCAGCGTCGAGGGCGTGTGCGTGTACCGGATCACGGAGTTCTACGCGACCAAGACGGCCGACGGGATCGCCGCGTACCGGGAGCAGCTGCCCTCCTAGTCCTCGGTGGCAAGCCGGGCGATGCGGCCCTTCTCCCCTGAGGCCCAGCAGGAGCCGTCCGGGGTGCAGTCGACCGTGTCGTACGAGCCGGTGTCGACCGTGCGCCAGGTGCGGCCGCCGTCGGTGGTGAGGTCGGTGCCGGTCGGGCCGACGGCGAGCGCGGCGGTCCTGCTGTGCGGGAGCCAGGCGACGCCCGAGCGGTAGGCGGGCGGCGGCGTGGCGGCGGGGAGCCAGGTGCGGCCGCCGTCGGTGGAGACCGCGCCGGCCTGCGGGGACGGCTGGTCCTTGCGGTAGTCGCCGCCGACGGCGATGCCGTGCGTACGGTCGCGGAAGGCGAGTCCGAAGACCCCGCGGGCCGGGTCGCCGGCCGGGATCGGCGTCTCCGTGGCGGTCCAGGTGAGTCCGCGGTCCGCGGAGTGCAGCACGCGCGCGGTGGCGCCGCCGCCCGTCGCGAGCCACACGTCGCGGGGTCCGGCCGACACGAGGCACTGGCCGCTCGCGGCGAAGGCGGCCTCGCCGGGGAGCGCGTCGGGCATTCCGGCGCTCGGCAGGACCTGCCAGGAGCGGCCGCCGTCGCCGGTGGAGAGGATGCGGTACTTCCCGTCGACCGGGTCGCTCATGGCGAGTCCGTGCCGGTGGTCGAAGAAGGTCATGCAGTCGTAGAAGGCCCGCGCGTCGGTGTTGCGGAAGGACTCGGTCCAGGTGGCGCCGCCGTCCTCGGTGCGCAGCACCCGGGAGGCCTCGCCCTCCCCGATGGCGAGTACCACGGCCCGGCGGGCGTCGAAGGCCTCGACGTCGCGGAACTCCAGGTCGCCCGTGCCGGCCGGCGATACGTTGCGCCAGCTCCGGCCGCCGTCGGTGGTGCGCAGCACCGTGCCCTTCGAACCGGCGGCCCACGCGGTCCTGCGGTCGACCGGCGCGAGCCCCCGGAAACGGGCGTCGGTGCCGGTCGGTGTCAGCTGCCAGCCGGCCGCTGCCGTGGGGGTCTCCCCGGCCCGCGCAGGGGCGGCCAGGGTCAGCGCGAGCGCCGCCCCGATCAGCCCCACCGACATCATTCGTCTCGTCTTCCCCATGGACGTCATGGCGCCGGAAGCTAGTGCCCCGGGCCGGTCCCCGTCCAGGGTGCGTCCCGGGCCGGGCGTTCCTAGGCTGGATCGCATGACGGAAGGTGAAGGGACGACGGAGGAGCGGCCCCGTCTCAAGGAGTACGAGGGCGAGGGCATCACCGTCACGTTCGAGCCGCGCCGCTGTCTGCACGCGGCGGAGTGCGTCCACGGCCTGCCGGAGGTCTTCGACCTGTCCCGGCGCCCGTGGGTGCTGCCGGACGATGCCGAGCCGGACCGGGTCGCGGAGGTCGTCCGGCGCTGCCCGTCCGGGGCGCTCCAGTACCACCACCGCCTCGAGGACGCCGTGCCCGAGCCCCCGGACTCCCCCACCACGGTGCGCCGCACGCCGTCCGGGCAGCTGGTGGTCCGCGGCGATCTCGTCGTGACGGGCGCGCACGGGGACCGCCACGAGACCCGGGTGATGCTCTGCGGCTGCGGAGCCTCGGGAAACCAGCCGTACTGCGACCACTCGGGCCCCTGCGCGGAACCGGACGACGACGTGCCGGAGAATCGCTGACCCATCGGTGACACAGCTCACGTGGGGGCCCAGTGCACGTTCCGGTCCTCCCGCTCGTCTAGAGGGGTGTCAGGTGCCCTGGTGTCGGGGAGACGCACAGGATCCGAAGCCCGCGTGAGAGGAGCCGGTCTTGTCCGCCGTCATCGAGCAGGCCGTGCAAGCCCGTCTGGTCGCATCCGTTCCCCGGATGGAGACCGTTCCCGCCACCCTCCGGTACGACCGTGAGGATCCGTACGCCGTGAGCATGGCCTTCCCGCCGCCGGCGACCCTGGAGGGCGTCGAGGTCTCCTGGGCCTTCGCGCGGGAACTCCTCGTCCAGGGGGTCGAGCGCCCCGCCGGCGTCGGGGACGTGCGCCTGCGTCCGTACGGCTACGACCGCACCGTGGTCGAGTTCCACGCCCCGGAGGGCGTGGCGATGGTCCACGTGCGGACCTCCGAACTGCGCCGCTTCCTGGAGCGCTCGCAGCACCTCGTCCCGGCCGGGCGCGAGCACCAGTACCTGGACTGGGACCAGGACCTGGCGGAGCTGCTCCGCGACCGCCCGTAAGACAATCCGCGTTAAATCGTTTGCCGCTCCTCCGGTCCCGGGCGTACGGTCGATCCTGACCTTGTCGTCACCCGATCGGAGAAGGACGTTGCTCGTCTGAGGTTGCGAGACACCGAGCCGCGCGTGCCCCCTGTGCCGCGTGTGCCGTTCTCGACCTCGGCGTACGAGCCGTTCTCCACACTGCCCGCGCCCCGGTGTCTCTCGCGTTGCCCCTTTTCCCTGCTTACGCGACCGGGAGGCCTCCATGGCGCATCACCCCACCTTCCTCACCTGTTCCTCGCTCTCCTTCTCCTGGCCCGACGGCACCGAGGTCTTCGACGACTTCCGGCTCTCCGTCGGCCCCGGCCGCACCGGCCTCGTCGGCCTCAACGGCTCCGGCAAGTCCACGCTCCTGAAGCTGCTCGCGGGCGAACTGACCCCGCAGGACGGCAAGGTCCGGGTCACCGGCGAGCTCGGCTACCTCCCGCAGAACCTGGTCCTGGACACCTCGCGGCCGGTGGACGAGATCCTCGGCATCGCCGCCGAGCGGGTCGCCCTGCACGCCATCGAGGCGGGCGACCCCGCGGAGGAGCACTTCACCGCGATCGGCGACGACTGGGACGTGGAGGAGCGGGCCCGGGCCGTCCTCGACCAGCTCGGTCTCGACCACGTCGGTCTCGACCGGACCGTGGGCGAGATCTCGGGCGGCGAGTCGGTGCTGCTGCGCCTCGCCGCGCTGCTGCTCGCCCGACCTGACGTACTCCTGCTCGACGAACCCACCAACAATCTGGATCTGCACGCCCGCGCCCGGCTGTACGAGGCGGTGGAGAAGTGGTCCGGGGTCCTGGTCGTGGTCAGCCACGACCGTGAACTCCTGGAGCGGGTCGACCAGATCGCCGATCTCCGCGACGGCGAGGTCGCCTGGTACGGCGGCAACTGGTCCGCCTACGAGACGGCGCTCGCCGCGGAACAGGAGGCGGCGGAGCGGATGGTGCGGGTCGCCGAGGCCGACGTGCAGCGTCAGAAGCGCGAACTGTCCGAGACCCAGATGAAGTTGGCCCGGCGCAGGCGGTACGGGCAGAAGAGCTTCGAGAACAGGGTCGCGTCGAAGCTCGTCGCCAACAGCAACAAGAGGGACGCGCAGGTCACGGCCGGCAAGCAGCGCACCCTGCACGCGGAGCGGCTCTCGGAGGCGAAGGAGCGGCTCGACGCGGCCGTGGAGGCGGTACGGGACGACGACGAGATCAGGGTCGAGCTGCCGCGCACCTCGGTGCCGCCGGGCCGCGAGGTCCTGCACCTGCGGGACCTGGAGCTGCGGTACGGGGCCAGGGTCGGCGGCGCGTTCGAGCTGCGCGGCCCGGAGCGGATCGCCCTGGTCGGGCGGAACGGCGCCGGGAAGACGACGCTGCTCCGGACGATCGCCGGCGAGCTGGAGCCGCTGTCGGGCGAGACGGACGCGCGGGTGCCGCTCCGCTTCCTGCCGCAGCGGCTCGACGTGCTCGACGACGGGCTGAGCGTGGTGGACAACGTGGCCCGCTTCGCGCCCACGGCGACGCCGAACACGATCAGGGCCCGGCTCGCCCGGTTCCTGTTCCGGGGGGCGCGGGCGGATCAGCCCGTCGGCACGCTCTCGGGCGGGGAGCGGTTCCGGGCGACGCTGGCCGCGCTGCTCCTCGCGGAGCCGGCTCCGCAGCTGCTGATGCTGGACGAGCCGACGAACAACCTGGACATGGCGTCGGTCCGGAAGCTGACGGCGGCCCTCGACGCCTACGAGGGGGCGCTGATCGTGGCGAGCCACGACGTGGCGTTCCTGGAGTCACTGGGGATCACCCGCTGGCTGCTGCTCGACGGTGAGCTGCGGCCGACGACGGCGGAGGAGGTCAGGGGGACGGCCCCGAGCCCTCGCCGGAGGCCTGACGCCGGTGGGAGCACCGGGTCGGCGGTGGAGCGGGTCCTAGCGGTGGAGTAAGGCCCAGGACTTGGTGCCTCCGCCGGGTGTGAGGACGGGGGCGAGTCCCCAGTCCCCGCCGTGCGCGTCGACCGCCGCGGCCAGCAGCCACATGCTGCGGCTGCGGCGGTCGCGGCATTCCTCGGCCGCGTGCGGCGAGGCATGGGCCGGGTGCTGGTCGTAGAGGACGATCCGCAGGGCCTCGAACTGCCAGCGGACGCGCAGGATCATCTCCCGGTCGGGGGTGAACCGGTAGGCGGCGGAGACGAGTTCGGAGGCGGCGAGGGTGGCGGTCTCGCAGAGTTCGGAGAGACCGTGCCGGGTGAGGAGCGTGCGGACCGCCTGCCGCGCGAGTCCCGCGCAGTAGGCGCCGCCGGGGAGCAGCATCGAGTAGCTGAGGTTCTCCGTGGCGGGAGGTATGGGCCCGGCCGTGGCGGCGGTCGGGAGGCAACGCAGGGCGCCCTTCATCGATTTGCTCACATTTCCTGGTGCATGGGGGGGGTACCTGCACACGGAAACCGTAGCCCCGTGTGAGACTTGCGCTACCGACCGTAGCGCACGCCCGGAGCACAGTGCTACTACTTGCAAGTAGTCATGCCATTCCGGCCGAAACCGGCGGCTCGCCCGCGCCGCGGCGCCACGGAACGAAAGGGAGTCAGAGCGTGCCACCGAGGAGCAGCCCGACCGCGCGACAGCAGCGCCTCGGGAGCGAACTGCGCAAACTGCGCGAACAGTCGGGGATGTCGGCCCTGCAGGCCGCAGCCCTCCTGGGCGTCGACCGCACCCGTATCCCGAACATCGAGTCGGGCCGCTTCGGGATCAGCGCCGAGCGGGTCCGCACCCTCGCCTTCAACTACGGCTGCCCGGACACCGGACTCGTCGACCTCCTCGCCGGCATGGCCCACGAGCGGGACCGGGGCTGGTGGGAGGAGCACCGCGGGCTGCTGCCGCCCGCCCTCCTCGACATCGCCGAACTGGAGTTCCACGCCTCGGAGTTGGAGACCTCCGTCACCACCCACATCCCGGGCCTCCTGCAGACCGGGGAGCACGCCCGGGCGGTCTTCGACACCGCCGTCCCCCCACTGCCGCAACCCGACCTGGAAGCCCGGCTCGCGCTGCGGCTGCGCCGCCAGGAGATCCTGGACCGGGACCGGCCGGTACGGTACGAGGCCGTGATCCACGAGGCCGCGCTGCGCATGCAGTTCGGCGGACCGAAGGTCGCGCGGGCCCAGCTGGAGCACATCCTGAACCACACCGAGCGGGACACCGTCTCCGTACGCGTGATCCCCTTCGCCGCGGGGGGTTTCCCGGGGGCGGGCCAGTCGTTCACCTACGTGACAGCGCCGGTGCCGCAGCTCGACACCGTGCAGCTCGACTCCTCGCACGGCTCGCTCCTCCTGGACACCGACATGCAACTGCGCCGGTACCGCGGCCTGCTGGACCGACTGCGCGGGCTCGCGCTGTCCGCGACCGAATCGCGCGCCTTCGTCCGCGCCATATCCCAGGATCTGTGAAGGACCCCCACACCATGAACGTCACGCCCCACGCCCCCACCGCCCCCGCCGCCGCGATCGACTGGAACGAGGCCTTCTGCAGCGAGGGCGCCAACTGCTTCCGCTTCGGTCTCGACGGCTCCGGCCGGGCCTACATCGGCTCGACGCTCTCCCCCGACCAGTACGTCAGCGACTCCGTCGAGGCGCTGCGGGCGCTCATCTCGGCGGTGAAGGCCGGAGCGGCCGATCATCTGCTCTGAGCCGCCGGCCGTCTGCGCTGCGTAGTCGACCGCAAGGGCGTCGACTGCCGGCCGGGACGTGACCTGCGTCTCCGACGGCCCGCCGGAGCAGCGAACATAACGGAACGTAACCGGACATCGCCGGGACGAGCTTGGCCGACGCCTTACGGAGGCTTAACCTACGGTCTCGTAACCTACGAATCCGTAGGTATGCCCGTATGCCCCCCTCTCCGTCCCCAGGAGTTCCCGTGACGCTCACCTCTCCCCACCTCGGCAGCTCGGCTGAGTGGACCGACGCACGGCTGCTCTACGCACTGGAAGAGGTCGTGGAGAAGGAGCTCAACCGGCACCTGAAGGTCACCAAGGACTGGATGCCGCACGAGTACGTGCCGTGGTCCGACGGCCGCAACTTCCCCGGCTTCTTCGAGGACGGCGAGGCCTGGGAGCCGTCGCAGTCCAAGGTCACCGACATCGGCAAGATCGCCCTCGTCGTCAACCTGCTCACCGAGGACAACCTCCCGAGCTACCACCACGAGATCGCCAGCCTCTTCGGCCGCGACGGCGCCTGGGGCACCTGGGTGCACCGCTGGACCGCCGAGGAGGGCCGCCACGGCATCGTGATGCGCGACTACCTGCTCGCCTCGCGCGCCGTCGACCCGGACAAGCTGGAGCAGTTCCGGATGTCGCACATGAGCGAGGGCTTCGAGTCCGACAACCGGCACTCGATGCTCCACTCCGTCGCGTACGTGGCCTTCCAGGAGCTCGCCACCCGCATCTCGCACCGCAACACCGGCCACCAGTCCGGCGACCCGGTCTGCGACCGGATGCTCAGCCGCATCGCGCTGGACGAGAACCTGCACATGATCTTCTACCGCAACCTGCTCGGTGCGGCCTTCGAGATCGCCCCCGACCTGACCATGCAGGCCGTGCGGGACGTCGTGGTCAACTTCCGGATGCCCGGACACGGCATGCCCGGCTTCGAGCGGGCCGCCGCGCAGATGGCGATCGGCGAGATCTACAACATGCGCATCCACCACGACGACGTCCTCCAGCCCGTCCTGCGCTTCCTCAAGGTCCTCCAGATCGAGGGCCTCGGCCCGGACGGCCTGCGCGCCCAGGAGGAGCTGGGGCTCTACATGAACGGCCTGGACAGCGAGGCCAGCAAGTTCGACGAGAAGCTCGCGGCCCGCAAGGCCCGGATGGCCGCCCGCGCCGCCGGCTGAGCCACCGGCCCCCGCGGGGCGGCCCGGCGGCTCAGCGGCCCTGCCGCTTGAGCCGCCCGCGCTCCTTCTCGGAGAGCCCGCCCCACACCCCGAACCTCTCGTCGTGGGTCAGCGCGTACTCCAGGCACGCCAGGCGCCCCTCGCACGCCCCGCACAACTGCTTCGCCTCGCGCGTCGACGAGCCGGGCGCCGGGAAGAAGAACTCCGGTCCGGCCTGGGCGCACAGGGCGTTCTCGCGCCAGGTCATGTCGGGCTCCTGTGCGGTCAGTACGCTCGTGTAGGTCTGCATGACGTACAGACTGCCGAGGGGTCGTAAACGGGCCATCAACGTTCGATCAATGCGGCGCGCCGAAAGGGTTTGCCGCCTGGACCGGCCCTCGGCGAGGATCGCCGCCATGCAGAAGACGGCCCTCGCCCCGTACGCCCGCCTGCCCCGCGCCCACCACGACCGTCACGTCCTGACCAGCACCGTCGACGCCTTCGGCACCGCCCACTGGCTGCTCGCGGACCAGACTCCGAAGCCCGGTAGTGACCTGCGCCCCTTCGACGCGCTCGTGGTCTCCGTCCACGACGGCTGTGACGTTGAGGTCACCGCGCTGAGCTCAGTACGCACGCGATGGCCGCATCTGGACCGTCTGCCGGACGGCGGCTTCGTCGTCGCCTCGGCCCGTGCCCGCGGAGCCGACCAACGGCACCAGGTGCAGGTCTTCGACGCGCTCGGCCGCGAGACCCGGTCCTTCGCCGTCGGCGACGCCGTCGAGCACCTCCTCGTCGACGGCACCGGCGACCTCTGGGTCGGGCACTTCGACGAGAACCCGGACGGGATCCGCCGCTGGAGCGCCACGGGAGAGCTCCGGTGGGCGTCCGACGACACCTCCGGCGCCGGCTGGATCATGGACTGCTACGCCCTCAACGTGTCCGGCTCCACCGCCTGGGCCTGCCCGTACACCGACTTCCCCCTGCTGGAGATCGCACCCGGCCGGCCCGTGAAGGTGCGCTCCAACACCGTGCGGGGCGCCAAGGCGGTGGCCGTCCACGAGGGGTCGGTCGCCTTCGTCGGCGGCTACGGCGAGGACTGTGACCGGATCGTGTACGGAGGGCTCACCGAGACCTCCGTCGAGGTGGGCGGGACCGGCCTGCTCACCGCGCCGGACGGCACTCCCCTCGGCCGCCGCCGGGTCGTCGGCCGCGGGAGCAGGGTCTACGTCCAGACCGAGCCGTTCACGGAGTGGGGCGTGTTCGACCTCAGCGAGTGACGCCCAGCGCCGGGAGGACCGTCTCGGCCACCCGGTACGCCTCCTCCAGGAGCGGGTTCCCGGACAGGATGAACGTGTCCACTCCCAGCTCCCGGTACTCCTCGAGCCGCTCCACGACCTGGGCCGTGGAGCCCACGACGGCCGTGCCGGGGCCCGGCCGGAACAGGCTCATGCCGGGCCACAGGTTGGGGTGGGTCTCCAGCTCACGGGCCCGCGCCGGGACCTTGCCGCCGTGCTGGCGGAACTGGCGCTGCCAGCCGACGCCGTCCTCACCGGCGCGGTCCCCGAGCTGCCGGGCGTACGTCGACTCGCTGGTGACGTCCAGGAGCCGGTCGGCCGCCGCCCAGGCCTCGTCCTCGGTGTCCCGGACGATCAGGTGGAGCCGCAGCCCGATCCGCAGCGTGCGGCCGTGGGCGGCGGCCCTGGCCCGGACGTGGTCGAGCTTCTCCTTGAGCAGGTGCGGGGGTTCGCCCCAGGTGAGGTAGACGTCGACGTGCTCGGCGGCCATCTCGATGCCGGGCGCCGAGGAGCCGCCGAACCAGAGCGGGACGTGCGGCGCCTGGACGGGTCGCAGGTCGCGGAAGGAGGCTCCGGCGCCCTTGAGGTCGTAGAACCTCCCCTTGTGGTCGAAGACCTCGCCGGCCGTGAGCCGCTTGACGATCGACCAGTACTCGACGCTCAGTTCGTACCGCTCGTCGTGCTCGACGTGCAGGCCGTACTCCCGCAGGGAGTTCGTCGATCCGTTGACGACGTTGAACCGGAGCCTGCCGCCGAAGAGGTTGTCGAAGCTCAGCGCCATCTTGGCCAGCAGCGTGGGGGAGATCAGGCCCGGGTGGACGGCGAGCAGCGGCTTGAAACGGGTGCTGGTGGAGGCCGCGAGCGCGGAACCGAGCGGCCACACGTCGTACAGGTCGGTGGCGAGCAGCGCGCCGGTGAAACCGAGGCGTTCGACCGTACCGGCGAGCTGGGTGAGATAGCCGAGGTCGACGGGGCGGCGGCCCTCCGGCTCCCACGGGTAGGCGCCTTCGCGCGGGATGACGTACCAGAGGACTTCGGGTGCCTGCGTGGTCACGGTGATCAGGCCTTCCGGGGCAGCGCGTCCGCGACGGTGACCGCACGGTCGACGAATCCGGTGCGGTGGAAGATGTCCGTCGCCTGCTGCTGCTCGGCGAGGAACTCCTCACCGACCTCCTCGATGGTCCAGGGCAGGGCGCGCAGGGCGGTCTCCCAGTCCTCGACCGTGCCGCCCTGGTCGGCCGCGGCGATCTCGGCGGCCTCGCGCGGGTGCGCCGCGGCCCACTCGTCGGCCCGCCGCAGCGCGCGCGTGAACGCCTCGACGAGCTCGGGCCGCTGCTCGGCCAGGTCGCGGCGGGTGAAGAAGACGGACCGGTCGCTGATGACCTCGCCGGTCCGGATCAGGGTGCGCAGGCCGCCGGTGCGGCGTGCGGCGGCGAGTTCGGCTCCCTGCGCGACCCAGGCGGTGATCTCGCCGGCGCGGAGCTTCGCCTCGCTGCCGGCGTCGCCGCGTACGGGGGTGATGTCGGTGGCGTACGAGAGTCCGGCGTCGTCCAGGGCCTTGGCGACGAGGTGCGTCTGCCAGGAGCCGACGGCGATGTGGACGGTGCCGCCCTTGAGGTCGGCGACGGTGCGGACCGGGCTGTCCTCGGGGACGAGGAGGGCACCGTGGTCGGGCCGGGGTGCGGAGACGGCCGTGTAGACGATGTCGTGGCCCGCGGCCTGCGCGGTGACCGGCGGGGTGGAGCCGGTGCCGCCGAAGTCGATGGTGCCGTCGGCGAGGTGGGCGCCGGTGCGGACCCCGTCGGTGTACGGGTGCCAGGTCACCGTCTCGCCGAGGGCGGCCAGCTCCTCCTCCGCGTAGTCGAGGCGGGAGAGGTGGTAGAGGGAGGGGTTGCTGCGGTGGACACCGATGACGACGGTCATGCGGGGGCTCCTTCGAGAGAGACGGGGGAGACGGTGGGCGCCTCCTCGGGCGTGTGGACGTCCTCGGGCGTGTGGACGCCGAGGTCGGCGAGGAGGCGGCGGCGCAGGGCCACGAAGGCCGGGTCGCCGGGGTCGCGGGGGCGGGGGACGGTCACGGCTTCGTCGGTGACGAGCCGGCCGTCCCGCAGCACGGCGACCCGGTCGGCGAGGCGCACGGCCTCGTCGACGTCGTGGGTGACGAGCAGGACGGCCGGCCGGTGGATCCGGCGCAGTTCGCCGACCAGGTCCTGCATGCGGAGCCGGGTCAGCGCGTCGAGCGCGGCGAACGGCTCGTCGAGCAGCAGGAGTTCGGGCTCGCGGACCAGGGCCCTGGCCAGGGCGACGCGCTGGGCCTCGCCGCCGGAGAGGGTGGCCGGCCAGGCGTCGGCGTGCCGCTCCAGGCCGACCTCGGCGAGCGCCCGCAGGCCGGTCGCCCGGGTCTGGGCGCCGCGCGGCAGCCCGACGGTGACGTTGGCGAGGACCTTCTTCGAGGGGATGAGCCGGGGCTCCTGGAAGACGAGGGTGCGGGCGGCGGGGACGAGGGCCTCTCCCCCGTCGGCTCCGTCGAGGGCGCCGAGGATGCGCAGCAGCGTGGTCTTGCCGCTGCCGCTGGCACCGAGCAGGGCGACGAACTCGCCGCGCCCGATGGTGAGGTCGAGGCCGTCGATGACGGCGCGGTCGCCGAAGACCCGGCGCAGTCCCCTGACCCGTACGGCGGTCATGTCGTCCCTCCCGGTCCGGCGGTGCGCCAGGGCATGAGGATCCGCTCCAGGCCGCGGACGAACACGTCGGCGGTGAGGCCGAGGAGTCCGTAGACGAGGATGCAGACGGCGAGGATGTCGGTGCGGGCGTAGCTCTGGGCCTGGGACATCAGATAGCCGATGCCTTCGGTGGCGTTGATCTCCTCGGCGGCGATCAGCGCGATGACGCTCAATGTCATGGACAGCCGCAGTCCGGCGAGGAGCGAGGGCAGCGCGCCGGGGAGCACGACCTGGCGGACGAGCGCGAGCCGGCCGAGACCGAAGCTGCGCATGGCCTCGACGAGTTTGCGGTCGGTGTTGCGGACGCCGCCGGTGGTGGAGACGTACATCGGGAAGGTGGTGGCGACGGCGATGAGCAGGATCTTCGCGGTCTCGTTGATCCCGAACCAGACCATGAAGAGGGGGACGAGGGAGAGGAAGGGGATGGTGCGCAGGGTCTGGAGGGAGGAGTCGAGGAGCTCGTCGCCGAGCCGGGTGAAGCCGGTGGTGATGCCGAGGGTGAGTCCGGCGGCGAGGCCGATGACCAGGCCGAGGCCGGAGCGGGTGAGGGAGGTGGCGAGCGCGTCGGGCAGCTGCCCGTTGCCCCACAACTCCCCCACCGCGCCGACGACTTGCGCGGGCGAGGCGAGGACGTCGGGGGTGAGGAGGCCGGCGGCGGAGGAGGCCCACCACAGGGCGAGCAGGGCGAACGGACCGAGGGCGCGGACGGTGACGGAGTACGTGCGGGAGCGGGCGCGGCGGACGGGTGGACGCGGCGCGACGAGCCCCTCCGTCCGCTCCCGTTCCTCGGTGGGGGCCGTCATGACAGCTTCTCGACGTCGAGGAGGTGGGCGGCGATGTCGACCTTGCCCGGGGTGACCTTCTGGTCGGCGTAGAACCGGGCGACGGTCTCGAAGCGCTCGATGTCCTCCGGACCGATGGGGTCGACCGTGCCGCCCTTGGCGGTGAAGGCGATCTGGACGTCCTTGGCCTTGCCGTTGACGGCGGTGGGGCCGGCGTCGGTGAAGACGTTGAGGTAGGCGGCGGGGTTCTTCCTCTCCTCGGCGCTGTGCTCGTGGAGGTACGTGTAGAGCGCCTTGACGATCTCGGGGTGTTCCTCGGCGAAGTCCGAACGGACGGCGTTGAGGCTGTAGTTGTCGGAGCCGATGGCGGTCCCGTCGGCGACGAAGTGGGCCTTGCCGGTGCCGATCTCGGCGACGGCGTACGTGGACCAGACGGCCCAGGCGTCGACCTGTCCGGCGTTGAAGACGGCGGCGGTCTGGTCGGGGCGCAGATAGACGCGCTCGACCGTGTCCGCGGGGATCCCGGCCTTGGCGAGGGCCTTGAGGAGCAGGTACTCGCCGGTGCCGCCCTTGTTGACGGCGACCTTGCGGCCGACCAGGTCCTGGACGGAGGTGATGTCCGAGCCCTCGCGGACGAGGATGCCCTCGCCGACGGGGTCGGGGTCGGTGGCGGTGAAGAAGGCGAAGCCGGGGCTCTGGGAGAGGGAGGTGATGCCGGAGGTGATGGAGCCGGTCGCGATGTCCAGCTGGTCGGCGTTGAGCGCCTGGGCCGCGGGGGCGAAGGGGCCGGCGCTGCCGGTCCAGGCCACCTCGGCGCCGACGGCGGCGAGGGCCTTGTCGAGGCTGCCGTCCTTCTTGCCGCGGGCGAGGACTCCGGCGTTGCCGGGGTCGGGGATGCGCACGGTGACCGTCCCCTTTCCGCCTGCCTTCCCCTTCGGGGCGCCGTCGTCGTCCGTGCCGCCGCAGGCGGTGACGGTGGAGAGGGCGGCGAGGGCCGCCAGAGCGGCGAGCGGGGTGAGTGGGCGCATGGCGGTCTTCCTCCGGGGATCAGGGAGTGGGGCGGGTGTCACGAGACGGACTGCGGGGACCGGTCCGGCGCGGCGGCGGCCGCGATGAGGCGGGCGCGGCGCAGGGGCTCCGGCTCGGCCCAGGCCCGTACGTCGACGGCCTCGGGCAGGAAGCCGTGGGCGCGCAGGGCCTCCTCCTGGCGGGCGAGCAGGTCGAGCCGGGTGCCGGACAGGTCCGGGTGGAGGGTGCGGTGGGTGCCGGGCCGGTAGGCGCCCGCGACGCCTTCGGCGCCCGCCCCGGTCTCGGCGCCCAGGATGCGGGCGACCTCGTCGGGCTCGCCGGCGGCCCAGTCGGCGGCGCGGAGCAGGACGGCGAGGAAACGCGCGACGAGCTCGGGGTGTTCGTCCAGGAGGTCCTGGTGGACGGTGAGGGGGCGCGGGGTGCCGTTGTTGACGCGGTGCGCGGGGTCGGGCAGTTCGTCGAGCTCGACGGCCACCTCGGCGCCGGCGCGGCGGGCCGCCTCGACGGCGAGCGCTCCCTTCACGTAGACGGCGTCGACCTCGCCGCGGCGCAGGGCGTCGAGCTCGGCGGCCCACTGGCCCTGACAGCCGTCGGCCGGTACGTCGACGAGGACGGCGTCGTCGAGTCCGTACCCGGCCGAGGCGAGGACGCCCTCGAAGCCGCGCAGGGCCATCGCCCGCCAGAAGTCGATGGGCACGGAGTGGCGCGGCACGGCGAGCCGCAGTCCGCGCAGGGCGGCGGCCCCGCGGAGCGGGGAGCCGGGGGCGACGAGCACCACCTGGCGCTCCTCGATCCAGGTGAGCCCGACGAGCCGGGTGCGCTCGCCGCGCGAACGGGCCCACAGTGCGGGCACGTTGCCGCCCTCGCGGAAGAGCCCGGGCAGGGCGTGGGTGAAGTGGGTGGCGCGGTCGGCGCCGGGTTCGGCGTCCTGCAGCGAGCGGACGGCGATGCCGTCCGGGGCGAACTCCCCCGCCAGCCAGCCGCGGTCGGCGGCGACGCCGGTGGCGGTGGGGACGGGGCAGCGGGTGAACCAGAGCGTGTCGGGCACGCGGGCGTACGTCATGGAGGGCATCCCGGGGGGTGAAGGGTCGGGAGAGGGCGGCGGGGCACGGCCGGGCGCGACGGAAGGGTCTTCCGGGCAGGCCGGCGGGGTCGGCGGAGGACCGGAGGGCGTGGGGGTGCGGCGTGAGCGGCTACGGCGTGACTGGACGGCTGGGGCCGGACGCGGGTCGGCGAAGACCATGGGCCGGCGAAGGCCGGGTGTCAGCGGAGGCTGGGGTCAGCGGAGGCCGGGGTCAGCGAAAGCCGGGTGTCAGCGACAGCCGGTGCCGGTGACGCGCGCCAGGTCGATGTGGCGGCGCCGGGTGAGGGCGAGCGGTATGTGTCGTGCGTTCATCGCCTGCTCCTTCCGGTGCGCTGCCGCCGTGGTGTGTTGGCCGGAACCTTGCCACGGTCGTTCCGTCGCCCACAACTCGGCTCCCACCATGTGGGATTGCTTGTGAACGCAGTGTTTCCTACCTCCCCCGGAGCCCGATTCGGCTCCCGCCATGTGGGAGCGTGGGAGCCCGATCACCCACGGGGAGCGAACCCTATGACGACCGAGGCCGGCATCGTCCGACCCCCGGCGGGCGCCCAGGCGGTCCGCCGCGCACTGGACGTGCTGCACTGTTTCCACGACAACGGGCCCGACCTGAGCGCCTCCGACCTCGCGCGCCGGCTCGGGCTCTCCACCTCGACGGCGCACCGCCTGGCCCGCACCCTGCTCGGCGCGGGCTTCCTGGAGCAGGACGCACGGACCGCGCGCTACCGGCTCGGTCCGGCGATGACGGAGCTGGGCCGCCTCTCGTACCACCAGCGAGGGCTGCACCTGGCCGCGCCCGAGCTGTCCGATCTGGCCGAACGGACGGGCGCGACGGCCGACTTGGCGCTGCGCAGCGGTCCGCACGCGGTGATCGTGGCGGGCGGTTCGGTGACCCCGAAGGTGGGGCTGCGCCGGCCGCTCCACTCGACGGCGCTCGGGAAGGTGCTGCTGGCCTGGCCCCGGGCGGGCGAGGCGGGCCCGCGCTCGCTGCCGCCGCTGTACGCGTTCACGGAGCGGACGATCGTCGAACCGCCCGCTCTGGACGCCGAGTTGGCGCGCGTACGGGAGGCGGGGTACGCGCTCAACGACGGTGAGTCGGCCCACGGGGTGCGGACGGTGGCCGTGCCGGTCCTGGAACGCACGGGACACGCGCGGTTCGCGCTCGCGGTCCGGGCGACCCCCGAGCTGATCACCGACGCGCGGCTCGACTGGTACCTGGCGCAGGCTCGGGCCTGCGCGCGGGCCCTGGAGGTGCTGCTGCTCGCCCCGGCGGAGCGCCGGGACCCGGGAGAGCGGGCCGGGTAGCCCCGGGAGCGCCGAGATATCCGCACGGTCGTGCGTTCAGTACGATGGGGTCATGAGCGGCAGCACCGGAAGCGGCACCGGCACCAGGACCGACGGACGCGTCGAGCGGGGCAACCAGACCCGGCGGCTCGTCCTCGGCCGGACGATGGACATCGCCTCGGTCGAGGGCCTCGAAGGCCTGTCCCTGGGACGCATCGCGACCGAGCTGAAGCTGAGCAAGAGCGGTGTCTTCGCCCTCTTCGGCTCCAAGGAGGAGCTCCAGCTCGCGACCGTCAGGGCCGCCGTCGCCGTCTTCGCCGACCGCGTCGTCACCCCGCTGCAGGACCTGCCGCCGGGCGCGCGGCGGGTCCGTGAGCTGTGCCGGAACTGGCTCGCGTACTCCTCGGAGCGGGTCTTCGCGGGCGGCTGTTTCTTCTACGCCGTCTCGGCCGAGTTCGACGCCCGCACGGGCCCGGTCCACGACGCCGTCGCCCAAACCCGCAGCGACTGGACCGCGTACATGGAGGGGGCCCTGACGGAGGCGCGTGCCGTCGGGGACTTCGCCGAGGACCTGGACGTGGAGCAGCTGGCCTTCGAGGTGATCGCCCTCATGGAGGCGGCCAACGCCCGGTCCGTCCTGTTCGGCGACCCCGGCACGTACGCCCGCGCCGAACGGGGCATCACGGCGCGGCTTCTCGCCTCGGCGACGGACAGGGGCCGGGCGGCGCTGAGCGATCCCGCCTGACCGGAGCCCACCCCAAGGCTCCTTCCTCTCACGTCTCCGCACCCGCCGCACCCCGGGCCGCCCGCCCGGCTACCGCGCACTCGCTGATCGAGTGAAGGTCAGGTGTCGCTCGTCCCTGTGCTCCCGGGCGCGCCCGCATGGTGAGCGGGACGGCCGGAACCGTCGGCACCCCCGCCCACGGTCCGGTCCGGCCCGTGAGAGGAGCGCGAATGTCCGTATCGGACTCCCCGCCAGGCGCCCGCCGCAGACCACTCCTGCGAAGACGACTCGCCCTCGTGGCGGCCCTGGCCACCACGCTGCTGCTGTCCGGCCCCGGCCTGTCCGCCCCGTCCCCCGCGCACGCCGACAGCGCGGGGGCACGGGACATCCGTACGGCCCCGCCGGGCACCGTGCTCACCTGGGGGAACAACGCATCGGGCCAGCTCGGCGACGGCAACACCGCCGGGTCGGCGCTGGTCCCCGGGCGGGCCTGCGGGAACGTCACCTGCACCGCGCCGCTCGACAAGGTCGTGCAGGTCGCGGCCGGTGACGGGCACAGCATCGCCCTGCTCGACGACGGCACGGTCCTCGGCTGGGGGAACAACGCCTACGGCCAGCTCGGCGACGGCACCAAGTCCGACCGCGTCACCGCCGTCCGGGTGTGCGCCGTCGGCGAGCCCGCGCCGTGCGCATCCTTCCTGAAGGGCGTCGTCGCCGTCGCGGCCGGCGACTTCCACAGTCTCGCGCTGCTCGCCGACGGGACCATGGTCGCCTGGGGACTCGGCGGCCGGCTCGGCGACGCAGAGACGACGGAGAAGCTGACACCCGTCCGGGTGTGTGCCCCGTACGCCTCCGCGCCGTGCACCACGCACCTGTCGAACGTCATCGGTGTCGCCGCCGGATTCCAGCACACCCTCGCGGTGACCTCCGACGGCCACGTCCTCGCCTGGGGCTACAACGGCAACGGCCAGCTCGGCGACGGCACCACCCTGCCCCGCACGTCCCCGGTGTACGTCAGCCTCCTGTCCGACGCGGTCTCCGTGGCGGCCGGTGTCTTCCACAGCGTGGCGGTCCGGGCCGACGGCTCCGTCGCCACCTGGGGTATCGGCGACGCGCTGGGCGACGGCACCGGCGCGCAGACCACCACCCCCGTCCGGGTCTGCGCCATCGGGCAGGCAGCGCCCTGCAGTGCCTACCTGACGGGTGTGAGATCCGTGGCCTCGGGCGCGAATCACGTCCTCGCGGCCCGCACCGACGGCACCGCCCTCGCCTGGGGCTACAACGGCAACGGCCGGCTCGGCGACGGCACCACCACGAACCGGAAGGTCCCGGTCCAGGTGTGCGCGCCGGGCGGCTGCTCGGGCTTCCTCAACGGCGTCACCTCGGTCGCCGCGAGCATCTCGGGCGGGCACAGCCTCGCCCTGCGCTCGGACGGCTCCGTCCGCGCCTGGGGCAACAACACCTACGGCCAGGTCGGCGACGGGACCAGGCTCGATCGCCACACGCCCTTCCGGGTCTGCGCCGTCGGCCAGACCTCGCCCTGCCTCCGGTACCTCGAGGGCATCACCTCGATCGGCGCCGGCGAGACGCACAGCATCGCCGTGTACCGGCCGCTCGCCGACCTGGCCACGTCCATCGCGGCGAGCCCGGAGCCGGTGGCCAACGGCGGGACCCTCACCTACACGGTGCGCGTCCGCAACCACGGCCCGACCGCGTCGGAGGACGTGGTCCTCACCGACACTCTCCCCGCCACCGTCCGCTTCGTCTCGGCCACCCCGTCCGCCGGCGCCTGCGACACTCCCCCGGCCGGCAGTACGGACACCGTGACCTGCCGCTTCGGCACCCTGGCCGCGGGCGGAACGGCGACCCTCACCCTCAAGGTGCTGGTGCGCTCGACGGCGGCCGTGACCAACGGGGCCTCGGCGACCGCCACCACACCCGATCCCCGGTCCGGCAACAACGCGACCGCGATCACGACCCCGTTGGGCTGACACTCTCACGGGCCATGACCGCCGGCTCCGCCGCGAGGCCGGATCCGGCGGTCGCGAACTCCACCGCCTCGGCCACCACCTCCGGGTCCGTGAGGATGCGCCGGTGGCCGAGGCCGCGGGTGACGACGAGCCGGGCCCGCTCGCCGTGGGCGCGGGCGAGGAACCGCGCCTGGGCCAGGGGCACCATGTCGTCGCCCTCGTCGTGGAACAGCAGGACGGGCGCGCCGAGTTCCTCCGGCGCGTGGTCGGCGCCGAAGCGGTCCCAGACGCCCGGCTCCCCGGGGACGAGGTGCCCCTCGACGTACCGGCGCATGGCCCGCACCACCCGGTCGTCCAGGCCGAGTCCGGCCCGGAAGCCCTCCAGGAGCATGGCGAAGGAGCCGACGCCGCCGAGGCCCACCAAGCGGGCCGTGCGGACGCCGTCACGGAGGGCGAAGAGCGAGGCGAGGACGCCGAAGGAGTGGGCGACGACAGCCTCGAAGTCGCCGTGCCGGGCGTGCACCTGCCGGATGATCTCCCGGTATTCGACGATGTTGGTGGCCGTGCCGGAGGAGTCCCCGTGGCCGGGCCCGTCGAAGGCGACCGGGCTGTACCCGCGCGCGAGCAGCTCCTCGGCGAAGGCGCCGAGCCGCGAGGCGCGGGAGGACCAGCCGTGGACGAGGAGGACGGGCCGCCGGCCGTCGCCCCAGGCGTACGTGACGACCTCCTTGCCCCTCACGCGGAGGGTCCCGATGCGGGCGGCGGCGAGGAGAGCCTGTTCCTCCGGTCTTACCTTGGCCCTGCCGAGCGGGCGGACGAAGAGGTGGAAGGCCCAGCGGCCGGCCGGGCCGGGGGCGACCCGCGCGGTGGCGTTCAGGGCGGTGCGGATCAGCGGAGCCATCGGGTACATGCCGGATCTCCTCGGTCGTCCTGGGTACACCAAAAATGCTAGCACGACCGTTCGTGTTGTTTTAGAGTGAACGGCGAGGGCCGGTGACGCCCACCCGGAGGCGTCCCGGCCCTCAGCCGTCGGCAGGAGGCTCCTTCTTCGCCCGGCTCGGCTGCACCCGCTTGGGTTCGCCCGGCATCTTCGGGTACTCCGGCGGGTAGGGCAGGTCCCCCAGACCGTGCTCCGCCTCGTCCCGCCGGGCCAGCTCCAGCAATGACTCCAGGCTGAACCGCTCGTCGTCCATGTCCGCGTGGACGTCGCCGACCTCCGCGTACCGCGCCTGCATCGTCCTGATGTCGAAGTCCCTCGGCACGGCCTCGTCGATCTCCTCCCACCGCAGCGGCGCCGAGACGGGGGCATGCGGGCGGGGGCGTACGGAGTAGGCGGAGGCGATCGTGCGGTCCCGGGCCGTCTGGTTGTAGTCGACGAAGATCCGCTCGCCGCGCTCCTCCTTCCACCACTTGATCGTGACCCGGTCCGGCATGCGCCGCTCCAGCTCCCGGCCGCAGGCGATCGCCGCGCGTCTGACCTGGGTGAACGTCCACTCGGGACGGATCGGCACGAAGACGTGGAGGCCCCGGCCGCCCGAGGTCTTCGGCCAGCCGCGCAGTCCGTGATCGTCGAGGACCGCGCGCAGTTCGTGGGCGGCCCGGACGGCATCGGTGTAGTCCGTGCCGGGCTGCGGGTCGAGGTCGATGCGCAGTTCGTCGGGGTGGTCGGTGTCGTCGCGCCGTACCGGCCAGGGGTGGAAGGTGACGGCGCCGAGGTTGGCCGCCCAGAGCACGGCCGCCGGTTCGGTGGGGCACATCTCGTCGGCCGAACGGCCGCTGGGGAAGGTGATGTGGGCCGTGGGGATCCAGTCGGGCAGGTACTTCGGGGCGCGCTTCTGGAAGAAGGACTCGCCGGTCACCCCGTCGGGGTAGCGCTCCAGGGTGGTGGGGCGGTTACGCAGGGCGCGCGTGACGCCGTCGCCGACGGCCAGGTAGTACTGGACGAGGTCCATCTTGGTGTAGCCGGGTTCGGGGAAGTACACCTTGTCGGGGTTGGAGACCCGCACGGTCCGGTCGCCGACTTCCAGTTCCACCGCTGCCGCCTTGCCTGCCATGCCGGTCAGCCTAGGGCTCGCCGACAACTCCCGCATACCAGACAATCACGACATGGATCTTCCGGTGATGCCGCCCGTGAAACCGATGCTCGCCAAGTCCGTGAAGCGGATCCCGCCCGGCATGCAGTACGAGGCGAAGTGGGACGGCTTCCGCGCGATCGTGCACCGGGACGGGCCGGAGCTCGTCATCGGCAGCCGTACGGGCAAGCCGCTCACCCGCTACTTCCCCGAGCTGGTCGAGGCCCTCTCCGCCCGGCTGCCGGAGCGCTGCGTGGTCGACGGGGAGATCGTCATCGAGCACGACGGGCGGCTCGACTTCGACCGGCTCTCGGAGCGGATCCATCCGGCGGACTCCCGGGTCCGGATGCTCGCGGAGACCACCCCGGCGCGGTTCATCGCCTTCGACCTGCTCGCCCTCGGGGACGACGCGCTGCTCGACACCCCGCTGAGCGAGCGCCGGGAGGCCCTGGAGCGGGTCCTCGACGGGGTCGACGCGCCGGTCCACCTGGCGCCGGCGACCCGGGACCCCGAGCTCGCCGCGCGCTGGTTCGAGCAGTACGAGGGCGCCGGGCTCGACGGGGTGATCGCCAAGCCGCTCGACCTGCCGTACCGGCCGGACGCCCGCCTCATGTACAAGATCAAGCACGAGCGGACGGCCGACGTCGTCGTGGCCGGATACCGCTTCCACAAGAGCGGTCCCGTGGTCGGCTCGCTGCTGCTCGGCCTGCACGACGACCGGGGCGTCCTCCAGCACGTCGGCGTGTGCGCGGCCTTCACCGCCGCCCGCCGCGCCGAGCTCGTCGAGGAGCTGGAGCCGCTCCGGATGGACCCCCCGGACGGGCACCCGTGGGCTGCGTGGACGGACGAGACCGCGCACGAGGGGGCCCGGCTGCCGGGGGCGCCGAGCCGCTGGTCGGGCAAGAAGGACCTGTCCTGGGTGGCGCTGCGGCCGGAGCGGGTCTGCGAGGTCGGTTACGACCACATGGAGGGGGACCGCTTCCGCCACACCGCGCAGTTCAAGCGGTGGCGCCCGGACCGGACGCCGGAGTCCTGCGGCTACGGGCAGCTGGACGAGCCCGTCTCGTACGACCTGGCCGAGATCCTCACGTAGGCACGGGACGCGGCGGCGCGGAAGACCTCGGACCGCAACGTGATTTGCCACACACTCGGCATACCCGAAACCGCCCGCGCCCGCGGGGGGATTCCGGGCGATACGCAAGATCGGTGCGCGGTACGGCGGCCGCCACCCGGCCCCGTACCTGCGGGAACGTCCCGGCCGTCGGCCACGGCGCCGCCGGGTTCGATCTTCCCGCTCCTCCGACGGCCCACTCCGCCGTTGCCCGCCCGCGACATCGCCGTACCGGAACCCGTACCGCGATCCGGTACGTATGGAGAGGAGACCCTTCCGTACCCTCCCCGGACCGACTAGGACTGACCCGTGATCACCTCGCCCTCGCGCCTCGTTCCCGTACCGATCCCCGACAGCGTGGCCGCGATGATCGGCGCCTGCCTGCCGCTGCACGTCCTCCAGGCGGAGGTCGACGCGGACTGTGCGGCGCGCGAGGTGTACCGCTTCCGGGGACCGCTCTGCGCGGAGGACCGGGCGGACCGCGAGCACGCCCTCGCCGCCCTCGCGCGGGCCAACAAGATCCTCGCCAAGCACCACCCCCGACTGCCCGTCACCCCCTGACCGGTTACACCTTTCGGCCGTCCCCCGCATGCGTGAGGGCGGTGGCGGTGTGACGCTGCGAGAGTGACCACGACCAGCGACGCAGCGCCCGCGCCCTCGGCCGCAACCGAGCCACCCGTGCTCGACAGCCGCCGCCGCAACATCGTCTTCGGCACGATCATGCTGGGCGTCCTTCTCGCCGCCCTCGACCAGACGATCGTCGGCACCGCCCTGCCCACGATCGTCTCGGACCTGGGCGGCGCCGCCCACATGTCGTGGGTGGTCACCTCGTACCTCCTCGCCGAGACGGTCGCGACCGTCCTCGTCGGCAAGTTCGGCGACCTCTTCGGCCGCAAGGTGATCTTCCAGATCTCCGCGATCATCTTCATCACCGGCTCGTTCCTGTGCGGACTCGCCACGAACATGACGCTGCTGATCGTCTGGCGCGGCCTCCAGGGCATCGGCGCCGGCGGTCTCATGGTCACCTCGATGGCGCTCATCGCCGATGTGATCCCGCTGCGCGAACGCGGCAAGTACCAGGGTGCGATCGGCGCCGTGTTCGGTGTCTCGACCGTCATCGGCCCGCTCCTCGGCGGTCTGTTCACCGACCACGCGAGCTGGCGCTGGGCGTTCTACGTGAACGTGCCGATCGCGATCCTGGTCGTGATCGCCGCCGCCCGGACGATCCCCTCGGTGCGCTCGGCGAGCCGGCCGGTCATCGACTACCTCGGCATCGCGCTGGTCGCCATCGGCTCCAGCGCCCTGATCCTGGCGACCAGTTGGGGCGGCAACGAGTACGCGTGGGGATCCGCCGTCATCATCGGACTGTTCGCCGGTGGCTTCGTCGCCCTGGCGCTGTTCTGCTGGGTGGAGACCCGGGCGGCCGAACCCATGCTGCCCATGCGGCTCTTCGGGAACCCCGTCTTCACGGTCTGCTCCGTGCTCAGCTTCGTCGTCGGCTTCGCCATGCTCGGCGCCATGACGTTCCTGCCGACCTATCTGCAGTACGTCGACGGGGAATCGGCCACCATGTCCGGCATCCGCACCCTCCCCATGGTCGTCGGCCTGCTCATCGCCTCCATCTTCAGCGGCAACGTCGTCAGCAAGACCGGCCACTACCGGACCTTCCCGATCGTCGGGTGTCTGGTGATGGGCGTCGGCCTCTACCTGCTCTCCCTCATGGGGCCCGACACCGGCACCTGGCTGGAGTCGCTGTACATGTTCGTCCTCGGCGTCGGCATCGGCCTGTGCATGCAGGTCCTGACCATCGCCGTACAGAACACCGTCGACTACGCCGACCTCGGCACCGCCACCTCCGGCGTCACCTTCTTCCGCACCCTCGGCAGCTCCTTCGGCACCGCGGTCTTCGGCACGATCTACGCCAACTCCCTCAAGCCCAACCTCGCGTCGGGCATCGTCGAGGCCGGCACCATCGCCAGGAGTCTCGGCGTGAACCCGGCCGGAATCCCCCAGGCAGCCCAGAGCCCCGCCGGCCTGCACCGGCTCCCGGACCGGATCGCCGAGCCGATCGTCCAGGCCTACGCCGACACCCTGCACACCGTGTTCCTCTGGACGGTGCCGGTCGCGGCCGTCGGCTTCGTCGTCGCCCTCTTCCTCAAGCAGGTGGAGCTGCGTGACTCGGCCCGCTCCGCCGCCCCGGACATGGGCGAGGGCTTCGGCTCCCCCACCATGTCCGGCGACTCGGAGAAGCTCCTCGAACTCTCCGTCGGCCGGATCCTGCGCCGTACCGACTACGAGACGGCCCGGGCGATCGTCTCCGCGTCCGACACCCGGCTCGACACGGCGGGGGCCTGGGCGGTGATGCAGGTCGAGCTCTTCACGCGGACCGTCGGGCACGCCAGCCTCGGACTGATCTCCGCCGGACGGCGGGTGCCGCCCGAGGTGCTGCTTCCGGTCTTCGACCGGATGGTCGACGAGGGCTTCCTGACCCGTGACGGCAACCTGCTCTCCCACACGACGGCGGGCAAGCGCGAGGCGGACGTCATCACCCACGCCTGGGGCGACTGGCTGTCCGACCAGGTCGAGCAGGAGCGTGGCCGGCCCAGCGGACCCGAGCTGCGGGTGGCGACGGACGCGATCGCCAAGAAGATCGTGGCCGAGGACCTCGCGCAGGGACTCCCGAGGGAACGGGTGACGGCGGGCGTGGGCGCGCGCTGAAAACTCGGTCGATCGCGTGCTGAACCTCGGTCGATCTCGCGCTGAGCCTCAGTCGACGAAGTCGCCGTCCACGTACACCCACGCGCCCTCGTGGCGGGCGAAGCGGCTCCGCTCGTGCAGGGCGCCGGCCTCGCCGCCGTGCGCGTAGCGGGCGGTGAAGGTGACGGTGCCGTGCTGGTGGAAGGCGGTGCCGTCGGTGGCCCCCTCGATCTCCAGGCCGGCCCACCGCATCCCCTGGTCGAAGTCGACCTCGCCCGGCCGCGTCTCCGGCGCCCAGGTGCGTAGGAGGTACGCCTCGTCGCGGACGACGAAGGCGCTGTAGCGGGAGCGCATGAGGAGCTCGGCGGTGGGCGCCGTACCACCGGTGCCCGAGTGGAACCGGCCGCAGCACGCGCCGTGGACGGCGTCGAGTCCGCAGGGGCAGGGCGAGGTCGCGGTCACGGCGGTCGCGGGGGCGGCCGGGGAGGTGCGGGGGCGGGTCTTGCGTCGGGACATGGCGCCATTGTCCCCCACCGGCTGGGGCGCGGCGGCGCCCGGCATATGGACGCCGCCGTGGACGGCGTCCCGGAATCCCGCTGCTCAGAGGGCTCGTCCGAGTAGCGTACGAGCATGAAACTGACGATTCTCGGAGGCGGCGGATTCCGGGTGCCGCTGGTGTACGGCGCCCTCCTCGGCGACCACGCCGAGGGGCGGGTCACCCACGTCACCCTGTACGACCTCGACGAGGGCCGGCTCTCGGCCATCGCGCGGGTCCTCGCCGATCAGGCGGACGGCGTGCCGGACGCGCCGGCGGTGACGGCGACGACGGACCTGGACGAGGCGCTGCGCGGGGCGGACTTCGTGTTCTCCGCGATCCGGGTCGGCGGTCTGGAGGGCCGCGCGGCCGACGAGCGGATCGCGCTCGCCGAGGGCGTGCTCGGCCAGGAGACGGTGGGCGCGGGCGGCATCGCGTACGGGCTGCGGACCGTTCCCGTGGCCGTGCGCGTCGCCCGGAGGATCGCCGAACTCGCCCCCGACGCCTGGGTCATCAACTTCACCAACCCGGCGGGACTGGTCACGGAGGCGATGTCCCGGGTGCTCGGCGACCGGGTCGTCGGCATCTGCGACTCCCCCGTGGGCCTCGGCCGCCGGGTCGCCCGCATCCTGGGCGCGAACCCGGACGAGGCCTGGATCGACTACGTGGGCCTCAACCACCTGGGCTGGCTGCGGGGGCTGCGGGTCGGCGGGCAGGACGTGCTGCCGCGGCTGCTCGCCGACGAGGAGGCGCTCGGCTCCTTCGAGGAGGGCCGGCTCTTCGGCCCGGAGTGGCTGCGCTCGCTCGGCGCGATCCCCAACGAGTACCTGCACTACTACTACTTCAACCGGGAGGCGGTCCACGCCTACCGGACGGCCGAGCGGACGCGCGGGGCGTATCTGCGCGACCAGCAGGGCTCCTTCTACGAGGAGATGGGCAAGCCCGACACCCCCGCCCTCGCCACCTGGCACCGGACGCTCGCCGACCGCGAGGCCACGTACATGGCCGCCAACCGGGAGGCCGCCGGGATCGGGGACCGCGACGAGGAGGACCTGGAGTCGGGCGGCTACGAGAAGGTGGCGCTCGCGCTCATGCGGGCGATCGCCCGTGACGAGCGCACGACCCTGATCCTCAATGTCCGCAACGGCTCGACGCTCTCCGTGCTCGACGCGGACGCGGTGATCGAGGTGCCGTGCTTCGTGGACGCGAACGGCGCCCATCCGGTGTCGGTGGCCCCGCTGCCGTACCACGCCGTCGGTCTGGTGACCGCCGTGAAGGCGGTGGAGCGCGAGGTCCTCGCCGCGGTGGAGAGCGGCTCGCGGGCGACGGCCGTCAAGGCCTTCGCGCTGCACCCGCTGGTGGACTCGGTGGCGGTGGCGCGTCGGCTGGTGGAGGGGTACACGGCGGAGCACCCGGGACTTGCCTGGCTGCGAAGCTGAGATGGCCGGGCGACGAACGCACGGCTGACGAACATCTTTACGAGCTCGGGGGCGCGGCCTAGGCTCGCGCCCCATGACCTCACAGCGCAAGGGAGTTCGACGTGCGGCGGCGCGCTTCGCCGCGGTCTGTCTGTTGGCCGCCGGCCTGCTGGGAACAGCACCGGCGGCCGTCGGGACACCCACGTCCGGTGCGGGGCCGGCCGTCGTTCCCGTACAGACCACCGGGCCCGCCGACCGGCGGTTCAATCTGGTGTTCATGGGCGACGGCTACACCGCGGCGGAGATGCCGGCCTTCCGGGCCGACCTGGAACGGCACCTGAACACCCTGTGGAGCATCGAGCCCTTCGCCTCCTACCGCTCGTACATCAACGTGTGGGCGGTGGAGGTCCCCTCGGCGGAGTCCGGCGTGGACTGCGACCCGGGTCTCACCGCCCCCGCCCGCGACACGGCGCTCGACATGGGCTTCTGGGGCGGCTGCAATCCGGACAGCGTGCAGCGGCTGCTCACCGTCGACAGCCGGAAGGCCGCCGCGCTCGCCGACCTCGTCCCCGGCACGAGCCGCGCCAACCGCCAGATCGTCGCCCTCGCCCACAGCTCCACCTACGGCGGCGCGGGCGGGAGTTACGCCACGGCCTCCGGCGGCAACGCGCTCTCCTCGCTCATCACCCCGCACGAGATAGGGCATTCGCTCGGCGGCCTCCAGGACGAGTACGACTACTACGCGCGCGGCGTCCCGGGCGCGACCTACGAAGGCCCCGAGCCGTCCTCCGTCCACCACACGCTCCTGACGGAGCGCCAGATGCGGGAGCAGCAGGCCAAGTGGTGGCGCTGGCTCGGCGAGGAGAGCGAGTCCGGCGGGGTCATCGGCCGCCACGAGGGCGGCATGTACAGCACGAAGGGCGTCTGGCGCCCGAGCCGGCACTCCCTCATGAAGACCCTCGGCTACGCCTTCGACCAGGTGGAGCGCGAGGTGATGGTCCGGGCGATCTCGGCGAAGGTGAACCTGGTCCAGGACCACACCCCGAACACGGCGCCGATCGGGGCGGACCGCACGGTGTGGGTGGACACCCTGCACCCGGTGGGCGGCGCGCTGGCCGTCACCTGGAAGCTGGACGGGCGGAGCCTCGACACCGACGGCGCCCGCACGGTCGACCTGCGGAGGCTGACGGTCTCCCCCGGCACGCACACCCTGACGGCGACGGTCACCGATCCGACGCCCTTCGTCCGCGACCCGGCGGTCCGTGCCTCGACGGCGCTCACCCGGACCGTCGACTGGACGGTGGACCCGTCGCTGACCACCGTACGGAGTCAGGAGGATCCCGGATTCACCGGCCACACCCCGACCGGGTCCCCCGTCGGTGCCCGGAGCGTCGTCCACGCGGACACCACCCACACGGTGGACGGCACCCCCGCCGTGCGCTGGCTCCTGGACGGGCGCCCGGTCGCGACGGCCGACCGCAACGACCGTGACCTGGACCTGCGTTCGCTGCGGATCGCGCCGGGAACGCACACCCTCACGGCCCGTCTCGCGGGCACGGACGGGGAGTTGAACTGGACGGTGGACGCCCGCCCGGCCACGGCGGCCTACGAACTGTCCGATCCGCTGCGGACGATCCGGCGTCCCGGGCGTCCCGTGGAGTACGTCTACGACGGCGCGTTCACGATGCGGCTCACCGCGCGGGACGACCAGGAGGGCGCCGTGGTCAGCCAGTTCCGGGTCGACGGCGACGGCTGGTACACGTACTACGGCTGGCCCACGGACGCCGCCGCGCCCTTCCGCTTCTCGCCGGGCGGCACGGTCATCGACGACCTGGTGTACGGGAAGCTGGGCCGGAGCCGGGCGGTGCCGTGGGACGACGCGACCCCGGACTACGGCACGCACACCGTCGAGTACCGCGCGATCGACGCGGCCGGCAACATCGGCCGGGCGCGGAGCTTCCTGGTGACGCTGGTGGAGCCGAAGTAGGAGGAGAAGAAGAAGAGGCCCGCTCGGAACTTCCGAGCGGGCCTTCTCATGGACGATCCACGGTGACGATCTGCGGTGACGATCTGCGGTCGGTACGGGTCAGGGCTTGCGGGCCACCGCGGCCCACCCCGGGATGGGGTCGTCGCCCTGGACCGGGACGGGCTCGCCCAGCTCCGGGTGCCACTCGGCGGTGAGCGAGACTCCGGGCTCGACGAACTCGAGGCCCTCGAAGAACGCGGCCAGCTCGTCGCGCGAGCGGGGCCGCAGGGTCAGCCCGCGCGCCTTGTACATGGCGCTCGCCTTGGCCGCGCCCTCGGGGTCGAAGTCCCCGGTGACGTGGGAGAGGACGAGATAGCTGCCCGGCGCGAGCTTGTCGACGATCTTGGAGACCAGTTCGTACGCGCCGTCCTCGTCCCCCACGAAGTGCAGGAGGGCGAGCATCGACAGCGCAATGGGCTGGTCGAAATCAAGGACCTTTCCGGCCCTTTCGAGGATGATCTCGGGCTCGCGGGCGTCCGCCTGGATGTACTCGGTGGCCCCCTCCGGGGTCGAGCGCAGCAGGGCGGCCGCGTGCGCGAGCACGATCGGGTCGTTGTCGCAGTAGACGATGCGGGACTCCGGCGCGGCCTCCTGCGCGATCTGGTGCAGGTTGGGCTCGGTCGGGATGCCCGTGCCGACGTCCAGGTACTGGCGGACGCCGTGGGCGCTGAGCCAGCGGATGGCGCGGTGCATGAAGGCCCGGTTGACGCGGGCCATGTCCCGGCCCCGGGCGTCCACGGTGAGCAGCTGGCGTGCCATCGCCTCGTCGACCGGGTAGTTGTCCTTGCCGCCCAGGAACCAGTCGTACATGCGCGCGGGATGCGGCTTGCTGGTGTCGATGCTCTGTCCGCTCTGTGGGACTGCGGGTTCCTGGGTCATCGGCTCTCCTGGTCGGTCGAACGGGTGGCACAGCAACAAGAGTTACGCGATGGTAGGGGTGGGACGGAAGAGGTCAGGTGAGCAGAAAGTCAGCCTGGCCGGATTTGGCGCCCTGGATGAAAGCGGCGATCTCCCCGTGGGTGTAGATGAGCGCTGGTCCTTCAGGGTCTGCGGACTGTCGCACGGCGACTCTGCCGTCGGCCAGCTTCATGGCCTCCACGCAGTTGCCCCCGTTCCCGCCGCTCCAGGGCTTGTGCCAACCCTCGGCACCGAGCTCAGCGGCGGGCATGCCGTTGTATATGCGATCCATTCACAGCTCCTTGCGGAGATCCCGGAGAATCTCCTTCGTGCGTTGTGCAGTCGCGGCCTGCGCCGCCATGCGGTCCATGACCTCCAGGTGGGATGCCACCTCGGGACGCGCGTCGAGGTAGACGGCGCCGGTCAGGTACTCGCTGTAGACCATGTCCGGGAGTTCGGGCATGGCGAAGCGGAAGAGGACGAACGGCCCGTAGGTGCCGGGATGGTGGCCGGACGCGAACTCCGCGATCTGCAGGGTGACGTTCGGCAGCTCTGACGCTTCGAGCAGCCGGTCGAGCTGGTCGCGCATCACCTCGGGCCCGTCGCCGACCGGTCGGCGGAACACCGTCTCGTCCATGATCACCCAGAGCTTCGGAGCGTCGTCCCTGGTCAGCAGGGACTGGCGCTCCATCCGCAGGGCTACATGGCGCTCGGCGTCCTCGTCCTTGCCGGCATCGCTGCCGCCACCGACCGCCCCGCTGCGCAGAATGGCGCGGGCGTACTCCTCGGTCTGGAGCAGACCGGGGACGAACTGGGGTTCATAGGCCCGGATGAGGCTCGCGGCCCCCTCCAGGCTGACGTACATGGAGAACCAGCCGGGCAGCACGTCGTGGAACCGCTGCCACCAGCCGGGGAGGTTGGCCTCCTCCGCGAGGGCGATGAAGCCCTCGGCCTCGGAGTCCGTGATTCCGTACTCCCTCAACAGGAGCTGCACGTACGGAATCTTCAGCGCGACCTCTGCGGTCTCCATCCGCCGGACGGTGGCCGGGGCCACCCGCAGGATCTTCGCCGCCTCTTCCCGCTTCATACCGGCCCGCTCGCGCAGGTCCTGCAGACGCTTTCCGAGGACGACCTGTCCCACCGTGGGGGCGGACCGCGGCTCGCTCACTACAGACCTCCCCGACGCACTGTTTCGACGAGTGTGCCACGAAGCCGGGCCAGAGAGAACACAGCACTCTGCAATTTTCAGAGTGCCACTTGCCAAGTGTCCGACGCAGGAGGACAGTGTTCCGGTGAACCAGTACACGCTGCCGCCGTGCGCCACCGCGCCACGGCGACAGCGCCGTACGGCAGTCCTGCCCACTGTTGTGAGGAACCGGTCGTGGCTTCTGGTAACGCGCAGCCTTCAGGTCTCATGAGCCCTCGAGCACCTCGGGTCATGGCCCAGCGCCCACAGCCGCACACCGACCCCGTCCGCCGCTTCGCCTTCGAGCTCCCGGCCCTCACCGCCTCCGTCGCCCGCGCCCGCAGGCTCGCGGAGGAACGGCTCATCCTCTGGGGCTGCGACCCCGAGATACGCGACACGGTCGCCCTCGTGGTCTCCGAACTCGTCACCAACGCCGTCGTGCACACCGCGAGCGACCGCATCGTCTGCGAACTCCGCGAAGGCGAGGAGACCATGCGGATAGCCGTACGGGACGAGGGCGGCCCCGCCGGACCACGGATACGCGACTGTGGCGAGGAGGAACGCGGCCGCGGCCTCCTCATCGTCGACGCGCTCTGCACCGCCTGGGGCGCCGACCGCACCGGCCACGGCACCGCACAGATCGTCTGGGCGGAACTCGCCCACGGCATGGGGGAACCGTGCTGAGGTCCCTCCGCATCATCCCGCGCAGCCTCCGCTCCCCCGACACCGCCGCCGTACCGCCCCAGCGCCGCTCACCGGAATCCCTCCGCACCCGGACCCGGGCAGGAGAACTCGGCGCCACCCGCCTCACCGTCCCCGTCGGGCTCCACACCGGCCTCGGCTGCGACGCCGTCGGCGTCCCCGCCCGCTTCGGCTTCAAGATCCTCTCCCGGCTCCCCGCAAAGGGCTGCGTCTACGCCGACTCCGACTGGTGGTGGTGGCTCGTCCCCGCCGGCTCCGACCACGACCTCACCTGGCCCCTGCCCGCCTGCTACGCCCCCGGCGCCGAGATCCCGGACCGCGGCCCCCGCCTCATCCACCACCCCGACGGCACCTCCCCCTACACCCCGCCGATCCCCCTCTACCTCCTCGTCTGCCAACTGACGGGCATCGCCCCGTCCTGGTCGGCGCCGCCGGTACGCAGCGCGCTCTGACACGTACGGTGCGTGGCGAACGGGTCACCGCGATCCGGCTAGGCTCGATGCCATGTTCACCCCGCAGGGTCCCAGCCTCCGCGAGCTGACCGTCCAGGCCCTCTCCTCGGTCGAGCACGGCTACGACCTGCTCGCGAGCAAGTTCGACGCGACCCCCTTCCGCACCTCCGACCGGCTCCTGACCGCGGTCGCCCACAGCCTGGAGACCCTCGGCCCCTTCGACTCCGGCCTCGACGTCTGCTGCGGCACCGGCGCCGGGCTCGGCGTCCTCCGCTCGGTCTGCGCGGGCCGCATCATGGGCGTCGACTTCAGTACGGGGATGCTGACCCGGGCCCGGAACGCCCACCCGACCGCCGACCTGGTCCGCGCCGACGCCCTGGCGCTCCCGTTCGCCCCGGTCTTCGACCTGGCCGTCAGCTTCGGCGCCTTCGGCCACTTCCTCCCGGCCGCCCAGCGCACCCTCTTCACCCAGGTCCACGCCGCCCTGCGCCCCGGCGGCACCTTCGCGTTCCCCCTCCCGGCCCCGCCCCCGGTCGGCTCCCGCGTCTACTGGACCCTGTGGGGCTTCGACGCGGCGATGCGCGTGAGGAACGCCGTCTGGCGCCCCCCGTTCGTCATGTACTACCGCACCTTCCGGCTTGCGGACGTCCGCACCCGCCTGCAGGAGTCGGGCTTCGAGGTCACCCTCACCCCGCTCGAACTCCTGGGCCGCCGGGAGGACGGCAGCCCGCACTGCCGGCTGGTGGTGGCACGGAAGGCATAGGGATCAGGTCAGGGGATCGGGCGGCGCCAGCGGCGGAGGGCGTCACGTCACGGAATCCGGCCGCTCCAGAAGGCGGAGGGCCTGCCGTCGAAGCCGATGGCGACCTCTATCTCGACCTCCGTCGCCGCACCGGGCGGCAGGTCGAAGCCGTACACGCCGACGGCCTTCCGTCCGGAGAGCAGTGTGCCGTGCAGCCCGAGCACGGGCGGCGGCCCCGTGTCGAAGACGCGCCCGAGCTCCCTGCCCTCCGCGTCCCGCCCCGTCACCACGACACCCCCGAGGGCGAGCCGCTCGCCGCTGCCGTTCCACACGGCCACGTCCACCGCCACGGACTTGTTCCCGGCCTGGTGCCCGGAAGCACCCTGCGACGGTGAGAACGTCCTCGGCGCCGACACCGTCACCTCGACCCCGTCCGCGTACTTCTGCGTCTCACCGAAGGCGTGCGCACCGTCGTCGGAGGGTCGGGCCGTCGGGACGGGAGGTGCGGCGGTCTCGGCACTCCGGGATGCGGGCGTGGTGGGTGATGCCGGCCCCGGGGTCTCCCCCGTGGCCCGCCCGCCGCCGTCGAAGGCCCCGGCACCCATGAGGATGCCGACGACGCCCACGACGAGGCCGATCCCTCCGATCAGTACGGCGAGGAGCGTCCACCTCCTGGAGGGTCTCCGCGGGGGCGGGCCGCTCAGGGGGCCGGAGGGCGGGCCGGAAGGAGGTGGTCCTGAGGGGGTGCTGCCGTCGGTGCCGTCGGCCATGAGATGCCTCCGCCGCTCGGTGGGCGACGTGCGATCACCTCAGCGTAGGACGGGGGCGGGCACCCCGCGCGGTGAGTGTCAGCGGGGGCGCCGGGGTCGCGTCAGGCCTTCTTGACGACGCTCGACTTGAGCTGCATGGCTCCGAAGCCCTCGATGCGGCAGTCGATGTCGTGGCCGTCGACGCCGTCGACGAGGCGGATGTTGCGGACCTTGGTGCCGGCCTTGATGCCGGACGGGTTGCCCTTGACCTTGAGCGCCTTGACGACGGTCACGGTGTCGCCGTCGCTGAGCACGTTGCCGACGGCGTCCTTGATCACACGCTCCCCGGTGGCGTCGGCGGAGCCGGTGGTGCCTTCGGCGGCGGGGACCCACTCGTGGCCGCACTCCGGGCACACCACCAGATTGTTCATCTCGTAGGTGTACTCGCTGGAGCACTGGGGGCAGGGGGGAATGTTCTCGTTCACACCCCCAGGATAGGCGCCGTCCACCCCCACTGATCTCGGACGATGCCCATCTGTGGATAACGCGAAATGCCGGTCGATTCGAGATCGACCGGCACTTTCGCGTGGTGTCCGAGGGGGGACTTGAACCCCCACGCCCGATAAAGGGCACTAGCACCTCAAGCTAGCGCGTCTGCCATTCCGCCACCCGGACAAGGTGTCTGTCGCTCCGGGGTTTCCCCCGCGGCGACAGAGATAACTCTACCAGGGGTTCGAGGTGCCTTTCACCAGCGTTTTCCATGGTCAGTGGGGTGGGACGGCCTCATCGACCTCGATCCGGTCCGGACCGCCCCACCCCTCGTGCGGGGTGCTCGTCCCCGTACGCGCAGGGTGACGGGGACGAACGGGCCCCGCTCAGCCCTTCTCTCGCAGGGAGTGGAGGTGCTCGCTGGACCTGCGGGCGAAGGTCAGGGAGTCGACGGGGTTGTCGCGCTCGGTCTGCCAGTGGTGGGCGTTCCTGCCGTTGCGGGTGCGGTCGACCGCCGAGATGAAGCGCCGGTAGTCGATGTCCCCGTCCCCCACGTCGGTCATCCTGTAGCCGTAGGGGACGACCGAGTCGTCGCGGTCCCCGTCCTTCACGTGGAAGAGCGGATAGCGGTGCGGCTGGGCGAGGACGTAGTCGAGGGGGTCGAAGGGCGCGGGGGTGCCGTCCGGGCGTACGGAGTAGCGGTACTGGCCGACGTACGCCCAGAAGATGTCCATCTCCAGGTGCACGAGCTCGGGGTCGGTCTCGGCGAGGAGGACGTCGTAGAGCCGGACGTCGGGGCGGTCGGTGGCGAAGGAGAACTCCTCCGAGTGGTTGTGCTGGTAGAACTTCATGCCCCGCTTGCGCGCCTCCTCGCCGAAGCGGTTGAACTCCTCGGCGCAGCGCTTCCAGCCGTCCACGGTGGCGCCGTAGCGCCAGGGTCCGGAGGCGGTGCCGATGTGCGGGAGGCCGAGGGCGGCGGCGTCGTCGAGGACCCGGTCGAGGTTCTGGGCGAAGGTGTACGCGGCGGGGTCGGTGGAGTAGTAGCCGACGTGGCTGCCGATGGCCCGCAGCCCGTGGTCGCGGGTGAGGGTCCTCAGCTCGGCGAGGGTCAGCGGGCCGGCGGCGCCCTGGCCGTATCCGGCGTACTCGACCTCGTCGTAGCCGTACTTCTGCAGTTCGGCGAAGACGGCGGCGAAACCGAGGGTGGCGACCTTGTCGCGCACCGAGTAGAGCTGGATGCCGAGGCGCCCGGGCGGCAGGACGGGACGGCCGAGCCCCTCCCCCTGGGTCGCGGGGTCGGCGGCGGCAGCCGTGGCGGGCGCCGCGGCGCCGAGGAGGGCTGCGGCGGTCGCGCCGGCGGCGACGCCCAGCATGTTCCTCCTGCTGAGCCGTCGGCCGAGCTCGGGGTCGGCGGCGGTGTCGGTACGGCCGGTGCGGCGGATGCGACTCATCTGTGGATAACTCCTTGGCTGTCGTCGGGGTCTGCTTCACTGGAATCCGGTCGGGGCCTCACGCGACTCCGGCCAGCCTGAGCAGCAGGTTCTTCACATCGGTGGCCGCGACGCGGCCGCTTACGGCGCGGGGGGTGGAGCACAGAATGAGCGGACTTTCGTCCTCGCTCGTGGGGAGGCGGCCATGGCTGCCGCGAAGAGGTGACGGGTCGAGAGGAACGACCGCGAGCCGGTAGCGCATGCCGAGCTTCTTGCGGGCGATCTCCTTGGCCGCCCTGATCCGGACGTACGGGTCGAGCGGGTCCATGAGCAGTTCGGCGGGGTCGTAGCCGGGCTTGCGGTGGATGTCGACGAGCCGGGCGAAGTCGGGGGCGTGGTCGTCGTCGAGCCAGTAGTAGTACGTGAACCAGGCGTCGGGCTCTGCGAGGGCGACCAACTCCCCCGAGCGCGGGTGGTCGAGGCCGTGTTCCTTCTTGCCGTCGTCGTCGAGGAGCGTGTCGAGACCGGGCAGGTCCGCGAGCGCTTCCCGGACAGCCGGCAGGTCGCCGGGGTGCCGGACGTAGACGTGCGCGATCTGGTGGTCGGCCACGGCGAAGGCCCGTGAGGTCATGGGGTCCAGGTACTCCATGCCGTCCTGGGTGTGGACCTCCAGGAGGCCGGCGCGGCGCAGGGCGCGGTTGATGTCGACGGGCCGGTCGGCGCGGGTGATGCCGTACTCGGAGAGCGCGACGACCGTGCGTCCCTCGGCCCGGGCGTCGGCGAGGAGCGGGGCGAGGACGGTGTCGAGTTCGGCGGCGGCGCGGAAGGAGCGCGGATCGTCGGGGCCGTAGCGCTGGAGGTCGTAGTCGAGGTGCGGGACGTAGCAGAGGGCGAGGTCCGGGCGGCGGGTGCGGAGGATGTGCCGGGTGGCGTCGACGATCCACCGGCTGGAGACGAGGTCGGCGCCGGGGCCCCAGAAGTGGAAGAGGGGGAAGGTGCCGAACTCCTCGGTGAGTTCGTCGTGGAGGGCGGGGGGCCGGGTGTAGCAGTCGGGCTCCTTGCGTCCGTCGGCGTAGTAGACGGGTCGGGGGGTGACGGTGATGTCGGTGTCGGCGCCCATGGCGTACCACCAGCAGATGTTGGCGACGGTGTAGCCGGGGTGGGAGCGGCGGGCGGCGTCCCAGAGGCGGTCGCCGGAGACGAGGCCGTTGTGCTGGCGCCACAGCAGGACGTCGCCGAGTTCGCGGAAGTACCAGCCGTTGCCGACGATGCCGTGCTCGGCGGGGAGGGTGCCGGTGAGGAAGGTGGTCTGGGCGGTGCAGGTGACGGCGGGCAGGACGGTGGAGAGCGGGGCCTGGGAGCCGCTGCGGGCGAGGGCGGCGAGGTGGGGCATGTGCGGGAGGAGTCGTGGGGTGAGGCCGACGACGTCGAGGACCAGGAGGGGGGTGGGCCGCTTGTCGGTCATGGCAGTTCCTTGAGGCCGAGGTCGGTCAGCAGGTCGCGGGCCAGGGTCAGTTCGGCGGCGATGCCGTCGGCGAGCCGGGCCCGGGTGCGGGGGCGCCGGTCGGGAGGGAGGACCTGCCAGGTGTAGGTCTCGACCTCCAGGTGGCGGGTGCGGGGGCGCGGGCCGCCGACGAGGAGGGCGAGCGTGTCCCGGAGGACGGGCAGCGTGGAGGCGAGCGGAGGGGCGGGGGGAGCGTGCAGGGGTACGTGGAAGTGGGCGCGCCACGGTGTCGCGTCGGGAAGTCCGGGGCCGGCGGCCTCGGGACCGGGGTGCGGGGTGCCGAGGGCCTCGGGGAGGTCGTCGGTGCCGCGCAGTCCGGCGGCGGTCCTGGTGCGGGTCTGGTGGAGGAAGCGGGGCTCCGTGAAGGCGGCGAGCGCGGCCCTGACCTCGGGGAGGTGCGGGTGCTCGGCGTGCAGGGCGGCGGAGAGCTGGGCCTTGGGGACGGTGATGCCGGCGGCGGTGAGCGATTCCAGGGCGGTGCACGGGTCCTCGAACGAGGTCGCGAGGTGGCAGGTGTCGAGGCAGACGCCGATCCGGGGGCCGCGGAGGCCGGGGGCGGCGGTGAGAGCGGCGACGGCGTCGGCGACGGTCTCGACGGTGCAGCCGGGTTCCGGTTCGAGGCCGATCCGGATGCTCTTCCCGGTGAGCTCCTCCAGGGCGTCGAGGCGGGTGGCGAGGGTGGTCAGAGCGGTGTGGGCGGTGGCGGCGGCCCGGGTGGTCCAGCCGGTCCGCCAGGCGAGCGGCAGGGTGGAGACGGAGCCTTCGGTGACGTCGTCGGGGAGGAGCGCGGCGAGGAGGTGGGCCAGGTCGGTGGTGTGGGCGAGGCGTTCGGGGCGGGTCCAGTCGGGCTGGTAGACGCGGTACTTGACCTCGTCGGCGCCGAAGCCCTCGTAGGGGAAGCCGTTCAGGGTGACCACTTCGAGGCCCCGGCGGTCGAGTTCGGCGCGCAGTGCGCGGAGCGAGGCGGGGTCGGCGGTCAGGGAGTGCGCGGCGTCCCTGGCGAGCCAGAGGCCGATGCCGAGGCGGTCGCGGCCGAGGCGGCGGCGGACCGGCTCGCAGTGGTCGCGGAGCTGGGCGAGGACGCCGTCGAGGGTTTCCGCCGGGTGGACGTTGGTGCAGTAGGCGAGGTGGACGGTGGAGCCGTCGGGGTGCCGGAAGCGCATCCGGGGTGCCTCATTCCCCGCCGCGGAGGACGGAGTTGCCCTCGTGCAGGTCCGGTGGGGCGGGGAGGTCGAGGTGGAGGCGTCCGCTGAGGCGGTAGAAGGCGACGGGGTTGCGCCACAGGACCTGGTCGACGTCGTCGTCCGTGAAGCCGGCGGCGAGCATGGCGTCGGCGACCGCGCGGGTCTTGAGGGGGTCGCTCCTGCCCCAGTCGGCCGCGGAGTTCACGAGGACGCGGCCCGTGCCGTACTCCTTCAGGATCGCGACCGTCCGGTCCTCGTCCATCTTGGTGTCCGGGTAGACGGAGAAGCCGAGCCAGGCGCCGCTGTCGGCGGCCTCCTTGACGGTCGTCTCGTTGAGGTGGTCGAGGAGGACGCGGTCCGGGGGGAGGGCGGACTCGCGGACGACGTCGATCGTGCGGCGCAGGCCGGTGAGCTTGTCGCGGTGCGGGGTGTGGACGAGGGCGGGCAGGCCGTGGTCGGCGGCGAGCTGGAGCTGGGCGGCGAGGGCGGTGTCCTCGGCCGGTGTCAGGGAGTCGTAGCCGATCTCGCCGACGGCGACGACGCCGTCCTTGGCGAGGTACCGGGGCAGTGTGTCGAGGACGGGGGTGCAGCGGGGGTCGTTGGCCTCCTTGGGGTTGAGGGCGAGGGCGCAGTGATGGGCGATGCCGTGCTGGGCGGCGCGGAAGGGCTCCCAGCCGAGGAGGGAGTCGAAGTAGTCGAGGAAGGAGGCGGGTGAGGTGCGGGGCTGGCCGAGCCAGAAGGAGGGTTCGACGAGGGCGCGGACACCGGCGTCGTGCATCGCCCGGTAGTCGTCCGTGGTGCGCGAGGTCATGTGGATGTGGGGGTCGAAGATGCGCATCAGGACTCCTCGGCGGGGCCGGTGAGGGCGAGGACGCGGGACAGGTCGGCGGGGAGGGGGCGGCCGGCGGCGGTGCGTTCGGCGGCGTGGTCGGCGAGCATCCGGGCGAGTTCGGTGTCACCTGCGGCGCGCTCGGCGAGGCCGGCGACGGCGGTGACGGGCACTCCGGTGAACAGGCACTTGAGGAGGGCGTGCCGCCAGGCGTGGGGGGTGAGGTGATTGGCGGCGTAGGGGCCGAGGGCGGCGGCGACGAGGGTGGTGTCGTGGGTGCGCAGGGCGTCCTCGACGAGGGGCAGGGCCTGCGGGCCGGTGACGAGGGAGGGGAGGGCGAGGAGGACGGCGCGGCGTTCGGCGGCGGTGCCGTGGTGGTAGAGGCGGGCGAGGGTGTCGGGCCCGGCACCGGCCGCTCTGAGGAGGCGGGTGCGGACCTCGTCCGCGTGCGCGGGGCCGCAGTGTCGTCCGGCGGCCACGAAGTGGGGTTCCCACGCGGGAGTTCCGCCGGCGGCCTCGGCGAGGGCGGTGTCCAGCCAGGCTCGGGTGGTGTCGGTCAGCATGCCGGGGTCTCCTGGCGCAGGAACGAGAGGGAGGAGCGGGCGAGTTCGGGGCCGGCGTGGGAGTGCCGGGGCAGTTCGACGACCGTCAGCCCCGGATAGCCGGCCGCGCTGAGCTCCGCGAGGGCCGCCAGGACGGGCGGGAAGTCGATCTCTCCGTCGCCGAACGGGAGGTGCTCGTGGACACCGCGTCGCATGTCCTCGATCTGAACGTGGTGGACCCAGGGGGCGGCGGCGCGGAGGCAGTCGGCGGGAGGGAGGGGTTCGAGGCACTGGCAGTGGCCGATGTCGAGGGTGAGGCCCAGGACGGCGGGAGGGGGGTCGCCGAGGAGTTCGCGCAGTCGGTGGAAGTCGTCGAGGGTGGAGAGGAGATGACCGGGTTCGGGTTCGACGGCGAGGGGCACGCGGGCGGCTTCCGCGGCCTCCAGGACGGGAGGGAGTGAGGAGGCGAGCCGCTTCCAGGCCTCGTCGGGCGGGGTGCCGGAGGGGAGGGTGCCGCTGAAGCAGTGCACGGCGTGCGCGCCGAGGTCGGCGGCCACTCGCACGGCCCGCAGCAGGAGTCGTACGCGGGCGGCGCGGTCCTCCGGGTCCGGGTCGAGCAGGGACGGACCGTGCTTGCGGCGCGGGTCCAGGACGTACCGGGCCCCGGTCTCGACGGTCACGCCGAGCCCCAGCTCGCCCAGGCGCCGGGCGACGCGGGCGGCGCGGACGGCCAGGTCGGGCGCGAGGGGGTCGAGGTGCATGTGGTCGAGGGTCAGCCCGACACCGTCGTAGCCGAGGTCGGCGAGCAGCCCGAGGGCCTCGTCGAGACGCAGGTCGGCGAGCCCGTTGGTGCCATAGCCGAAGCGGGGGGTGGGGTGGGGGGTGGGGACGGGGGCGGGGCGGGGGGCGGGGGCTCCCCCGGGGCGGCCTGTCGGGTGGGGCCGGCTCATGTCGGGCTCACCTTTCGGGCGAGGGCTCGGGCGGCCGGGACGAGGCCGAGCAGGGCGAGCGCGGTTGCCGGTGCTCCGCCTCGGGCGGCGAGGGCGGCCTGGAGCGGGATCGTCGCCCGGATCCCGCCCGCGACGGCCCGCTCGGTCAGCGCCGCGGACGGGTTGAGCGCGGCGTGCAGGAGGAGGGTGGCGGGGGTACGGGCGTAGGCGAGGGCCGTCAAAGGTCCGAACGGGCTCTTGTCGGTGCCGGACGTCGCTCCGGCGACCGCGAGGGTCACGGCGAGGGCCGCGAGGGGGGTGCGGGTGGAGCCGCCCCGGGTCTCGTGTCGGGAGACGGCGGTGACGGCGTAGGTGTGGGCGGCGAGGAGGGCGGCGGAGGGGAGGGCCCGGGCGGCGTTGAGGCGGGGTGCGGATGCGAGTCCGGGTGCGGGTGTGGGCGTTGTCGAGGCGAGCGCGCCGAGGAGGAGGTCGAGGGCGCGGGCGGTGGCCATGGTGGCGGGGCCCGCCGGGGTGTGTTTGAGGCCGAGGTCGTAGGCCCAGACGGTGGTGGCGAGGGCGGTGGCCGTCGCGAGGGCGGGGCGGCCTGCCCGGGAGGCCAGGCCGAGGCCGGCGAGTGTCAGGGCCGCGGAGGCGGCGAGGGCGGCGCCGGGCGGGATGCGGCCCGAGGGCAGGGGCCGGTGGGGGCGTTCGAGGGCGTCCTCGTGGCGGTCGGCCCAGTCGTTCAGCGCCATGCCCGCCTCGTACAGGAAGAGGGAGGCGCCGATCGCGCGGAGGGTGCCGCGGCCGGGGCGGGCGCCGGTGGTGGCGGCTCCGGCGAGGGCGTCGCCGGGTACGGAGAACAGGGCGGAGACGCGGAGCAGTTCCGCCCAGGCGCGTGCCGTTCCGGCGGCGCGGCCGGTCGTCGGGAGGCCTCCTGTCGCGGTTCGGCTGCTGACCCTGCGCCTTCCCCGCGCGGTCCGGCCGGTCATCGGGTGGCCTCCCCGGTGGTGGGGCCGGCGAGCGTGCGGCCGAAGGCGAGAAGGCGGTGGTACTGGTCGGCCAGGGAGGCCGGTGGGGTGCCTTCGGGGTCTTTGAAGTAGAAGGCGAGGTCGTGGAGGGGGCCGGTGCGGCCGGTTTCGTGGGCGCGGGCGGTGAGGCGGGCGAGGTCCAGGACGAGGGGGGCGGCGAGGGCCGAGTCGCAGCCCTGCCAGAGGGTCTGGAGGATCATGCGGGTGCCGAGGAAGCCGTCGAAGGCGATGTGGTCCCAGGCGGTCTTCCACTCCCCCAGGGCGGGGACGTCGTCGATGTGGACCTGGCCTTCGACGGTGGTGCCGAGGGTGTCGGTGAGGACGCGTTCCTTGCCGGCGTTCTTGGCGGCGGCGGCCGCCGGATCGGCGAGGGCGGCTCCGTCGCCGCCGCCGAGGAGGTTGCTGCCGGACCAGGCGCGTACGGTGAGGGCCCGCTGGCGGAACATCGGGGCGAGGACGGCCCGCAGGAGGGTCTGTCCGGTCTTGCCGTCGCGGCCGGCGTGGGGCGGTCCGCCGGCGGCGAGGGGTGCGGCGAGGGCGGGGTGCCGTAGTCCGGTGGACGGGGTGAAGTTGACGTACGGGCAGTCGGCGCGGAGTGCCGCTGCGGCGTAGAGGGTGCTGGGTGGGAGCCCGGCGCCCCCCGACGCCGGCTCCGTGGAGGCCACATTGACGACCACGACGCGGTCCAGGCCAATCTTTTGGCGGAAGTCCGTCAGGTCGGTGGTGAAGGCGGTGATGAGCTGTTCGTCGGTGCGGGTGTCGCCCGGGAGGGGTCCGCCGGGGCGGATCTCACGGTCGGCGGCTTCGAGTTCGCGGGCGACGGCGTGGGCGAGGCCGTGCGGGAGGACGCCGGCGGTGGTGAGTTGTTCGGCGCGTTTGGGGAGGGGGCAGTCGGTGGTGTCGTGGCCGCCGAAGACGAGGGAGGCGAGCGGGGGGAGGCCGGCGTCGGCGAGATCCGGTGTCTCGGTGACCATGCCGGTGGGCGGGTGGAGTCCGGCGACGAGGGCGGCGCAGCCGGCCACGGTGGTGGTGGCGACGGAGCCTCTCGCCCCGATGAGCCAGATTCCGGTGCGGGGTGCGGTGGTCATGGCGTCGGCCTCCCTCTGGAGGAGAAGTGGGGTGGTGACGGTGGGCGGGGGGTACGGCGCCTCCCCGCCCACCGCCGGCTGTGGCGGGCTCCCGTCGGACGGCGGGTCACTGTCGGACAGCGCGTCACCGGCGGACGTCGGACGGCGCGTCACCGGCGGACGTCGGACGTCGGGTCCGTCGGACGGCGGGTCCATCGGACGGCGGGTCCATCGGACGGCGGGTCCATCGGACGTCGGTTCCGTCGGACGGCGGGCGGCCGTCGGGCGGGAGGTCCCGTCAGGAGGGGAGTTCCTTGATCCGGATGTCGCGGAAGGCGGCCTGGTCCTCGGCTCCGTGGTTCTGGATGCCGATGTGGCCGTTGGTGAGGCTGCGGGCCGGGTCGGTGTTGGTGAAGTCGTTGATCTTGGTGCCGTTGAGGAAGACCTGGAGGCGTTCGCCCGTGACGCGGAGTTCGTACGTGTTCCATTGGCCGGGCGGGCGGAGGGCCTGGTCGCGGGCCTTGAGGTCGGCGGACTTGAAGCCGTAGACGGCTCCGGTGGTGCGGTCCGGGGTGTCGGTGGCGTCGATCTGGATCTCGTAGCCGTTGTTCACGGCGGACCAGGGGTCGTCGGAGGCGGGGAAGCCGAGGAAGACGCCGGAGTTGGAGTCGCCGGTGAGCTTCCAGTCGAGGGTGAGGGAGTAGGAGCGGAACTCCTTGGCCTGGTACCAGAGGAGGCCCATGCCGCCGGTGGAGCGGAGTTCGCCGTCGGTGACGTCGAAGGCGCCGGGCCCGGCCTGCTTCCAGCCTTCGCGGGTCTCGCCGTTGAAGAGGCTGCGGTAGCCGGTCTGCGGGCGGCAGTCGGCCTGGGTCTGCCCGCTGGCGTACTGGAGTCCGCCGAGGAGGTGCTGCCGGAAGGCGGGTTCGGTGTAGGACTCCTTGGTGTGCCCGCCGCCGGTGTAGAAGGAGCGGCCGCCGCCGTAGGTCTGGCACCAGGCGATGGGGTGGTCGCCCTTCATGGTGCCGCCCTGGTAGGTGGTCTCGTCGAGGGTGGCGAGGACGCGGGCCTGCTCGCGGGGGTTGGTGCGGTAGTTGTACCACTCGTCGGTGCGCTGCCAGGGGCCGTCGAGGTGGGCGGTGGCGGGGTGGGTGTGGTCCTCGACGCGGACGGTGGCGGGCTGGATCTGGGGGTGGGACTGGAAGTAGGCGCCGACGAGTCCGCCGTAGAAGCCCCAGTCGTATTCGGTGTCGGCGGCGGCGTGGATGCCCATGTAGCCGCCGCCGGCGGAGACGTACTGCTCGAAGGCGGTCTGCTGGTCGGCGTTCAGGACGTCGCCGGTGGTGGAGAGGAAGACGACGGCGTCGTAGCGGGCGAGGTTGTCGGTGGTGAACTGGCGTGGTTCTTCGGTGGTGTCGACGACGATGTCGCTGCCGGCGCCGAGTTCCTTGAGGGCGGTGATGCCGCTGGGGATGGAGTCGTGGCGGAAGCCGGCGGTCTTGGAGAAGACGAGGACGCGTCGGGTGGTGCGGTCGACGGGGGTGCTGGAGAGGGTGAAGTCGTCGAGGTCGTAGAGGGCTCCGGCGCCGCCCTTGAAGACGAGGTAGAGCTGGGTGGTCCTGTGGGGTGCGGCGCGCAGGGGGATGTCGATGTCCTGGAAGGTCTCCCAGCTGCCGGTGACGGGGACGGGGGCGGAGCCGAGGAGGGTGCCGGTGGGTGAGCCGGTGCGGACTTCGAGGAGGCCGCCGGCGCCGCCGGAGGAGACGCGGGCGGTGAGCCGGGTGGCGCCGGCGAGCTGGTAGGGGGTGAAGGCGATCCAGTCGCCGTTGTCGATGTCGCCGACGGTGCGGCCGCCGTGGGCCTGGGTCTTGTCGTAGGTGCGGATGCCGCTCTGGGTGTCGAAGTGTTCGGCCTGGCGGTGGCGGGGCTGGAGTTTGGCCTGGTCGCTGCCGGTGAGGGGGGCCTGTCCGCCGCCTCCGTTGTCGGTGTACTCGGCGTTGAAGACGGCGAAGATGTTGGCGTCGTCGTCGTGGCCGCCGTCCGCGGAGGTCTTGATGGTGCCGGTGCAGCCGTTGGCGGTGGTGACGGGGTGGCCGTGGCTGTCGTGGCCGAGGACGTAGGTGACCTTGACCTTGGTGCAGTCGATCGGGCCGGTGGCGGAGTCTTCGGGGTCGTTGACGGTGACCTTGAAGGGGATGTCGTCGCCGAAGGTGAAGAGGGCTCCGTCGGCGGGGAGTTGGAGGGTGACCTTGGGTGCGGTGTTGCCGACGGTGAGGTGGACGGAGGCGGATCCGGTGCGGCCGGTGGTGTCCTGGGCGGTCACGGTCGCGGTGTACGTGCCGTTGGTGCGGTAGGTGTGGGTGGGGTTGGCGGTGGTGGCGGTGGTGCCGTCGCCGAAGTCCCAGCTGTAGGTGAGGGGGTCGCCGTCGGCGTCGGTGGTGCCGGCGGAGGAGAGGGCGACCTTGAGGGGTGCGGTGCCGGAGGTCTTGTCGGCGCTCGCTTCGGCGACGGGTGAGTGGCCGCCGGTGGCGTTCTCGATGCGGTAGAGGCCGGAGTTGTGGTCGCCGCCGAACCAGGCGGTGCCGTAGTCGAGGACGTAGAGGGCGCCGTCGGGTCCGAAGGCCATGTCCATGATCTGGGTGCCGGTCCAGGGGACCGGGTTGATGGAGCGGACGGTGCCGTCGGTGTCCTGGTCGATGCGCTTGATCCAGCGGCGGCCGAACTCTCCGGCGAAGAAGTCGCCGTCGTACGACTCCGGGAACTTGACCGGGGAGGTGTTGGCGGGGTCGTAGTGGTAGACGGGTCCGCCCATGGGTGATTCGGAGCCGGTGCCGAACTCGGGGACGGAGCCGCCGTTGTAGGGGATCCAGGCGGGTTCGGCCGGGGGCAGGTCGACGAGTCCGGTGTTGTACGGGGATTCGTTCTTCAGGGCGCCGCAGTCGAAGGTGGCGCCGGAGGTCCCGGTGGCGAAGTCGTAGGCGACGTAGGGGTCGTTCTTGCCGGTGCAGAAGGGCCAGCCGAAGTTGCCGGGCTTGGTGACGCGGGCGAACTCGACCTGTCCCGCGGGGCCGCGCTCGGGGTCGGCGGCGCCGGCGTCGGGGCCGTAGTCGCCGACGTACAGGACGCCGGTGGCCTTGTCGACGCTGAAGCGGAAGGGGTTGCGGAAGCCCATGGCGTAGATCTCGGGCCGGGTCTTGGCGGTGCCGGGGGCGAAGAGGTTGCCGTCGGGGACGGTGTAGCTGCCGTCGTCGGCGACCTTGATGCGGAGGATCTTGCCGCGGAGGTCGTTGGTGTTGCCGGAGGTGCGGCGGGCGTCGAAGGCGGGGTTGCGGCCGGGGCGGTCGTCCATGGGGGTGAAGCCGTCGGAGGCGAAGGGGTTGGAGTCGTCGCCGGTCGACAGGTAGAGGTTGCCCTGGGCGTCGAAGTCGATGTCGCCGCCGACGTGGCAGCAGATGCCGCGGGTGGCGGGGATGTCGAGGACCTTCTTCTCGCTGCTGTTGTCGAGGGTGAAGTCGGCGTTCAGCGTGAAGCGGGAGAGGCGGTTGACGCCGTCGTACGGGGCGAACTGGGCCGGTGTGCCGTCGTTGGGGGCGTCGCCGGCGGGGGTGTCCAGGGGCGGGGCGTAGTAGAGGTAGACGGCTCTGTTCCGGGCGAAGTCCGGGTCGAGGCCGATGCCCTGGAGGCCTTCCTCGTCGTGGGAGTAGACGGGGAGGGTGCCGATGACGGTGGTGTTGCCGGCGGCGTCGGTGCGGCGGAGTTCGCCGCCGCGGTCGGTGTGCAGGACGCTGCGGTCGGGGAGTACGGCGAGGGACATGGGTTCGCCGACTTCCTCGCCGCCCTTGGCGAGGGTGACCTGCTGGAACTCCTCGGCGGAGGCGGCGGGGGCGGCGGGGTCCGTCTCTGCCGCGAGGCCTTGGGGGGCGGCGAGGGCGAGGAGTCCGACGGTGAGGAGGGCGAGGGTCTTCCTGGCTCGGAGTCGTTGTCTGTGCACGGATGTCCTCCGGAGTAGGGGTGTGCGGGTGTCCGGGGACCGGCGTGCGCCGTCACGCTGGTCGAATGGGCCAGTTACGCCATGTACACATCAGGGACCGTAGCGAGGTTCGTCCACTCCGGGAACCCCTTGTGCACGCTTCGATCGAACTTTCCACCGCGAGAGGACAAAGCCTCCCGCGGTGGAAGCGGGCGGACCTCAGTCACCGCCCCCGAAGGCGGCGTCGAAGGAGGCCGCCGGAGGGTCGAAGTCGTACCGCTTGAGGAAGGCGAGCGCCTCGGGAGCGCCGGTCAGCCGGTCCATGCCGGCGTCCTCCCACTCCACGGAGACCGGGCCGCCGTAGCCGATGGACCGCAGCATCCGGAAGACGTCCTCCCAGGGCACGTCGCCGTGCCCGGCGGAGACGAAGTCCCAGCCGCGCCGGGGGTCGCCCCAGGGCAGATGGGAGCCGAGCCGCCCGTTGCGGCCGTCGAGCCGTTTGCGGGCCTCCTTGCAGTCCACGTGGTAGATCCGGTCGCGGAAGTCCCACAGGAAGCCGACGGGGTCGAGGTCCTGCCAGACGAAGTGGCTCGGGTCGAAGTTGAGCCCGAAGGCGGGCCGTCGGCCGACGGCGTCCAGGGCCCGCTGGGTGGTCCAGTAGTCGTACGCGATCTCGCTGGGGTGCACCTCGTGGGCGAAGCGCACGCCCTCGGCGTCGAAGACGTCGAGGATCGGGTTCCACCGTTCGGCGAAGTCCTCGAAGCCGCGCTCGATCATGCGCTCGGGGACCGGCGGGAACATCGCCACCAGGTGCCAGATCGACGAGCCGGTGAAGCCGACGACGGTGTCGACGCCGAGCGCCGCCGCGGCCCGCGCGGTGTCCGCGAGCTCGCGCGCGGCCCGCCGCCGCACCCCCTCGGCGTCGCCGTCGCCCCAGATCCGGGCGGGCACGATCGCCTGGTGGCGCTCGTCGATCGGACGGTCGCAGACGGCCTGTCCCACCAGGTGGTTGGAGACCGCCCAGCACTTCAGGCCGTACGTGTCGAGGAGTTCGCGTCTGCCCTTGACGTACGCGGGGTCGGCTAGGGCCTTGTCGACCTCGAAGTGGTCGCCCCAGCAGGCGAGTTCGAGGCCGTCGTAGCCGAAGTCGCGGGCGAGCCGGCAGACCTCCTCCAGGGGCAGGTCGGCCCATTGGCCGGTGAAGAGCGTGAAGGGTCGTGGCACGGGCGGGCGCCTCCTAGCCGGATACGAGGGCGGTGGGTACGGGGGTGTAGACGGCGTTGTTCCGGGCGCTGTCCTCCACCGCCGCCAGGACGCGCTGCACCTGGAGACCGTCGGCGAAGGAGGGCGCCGGGGCGGTGCCGCCGGCGATGGCGTGGACCAGGTCGCGGGCCTGGTGGGCGAAGGTGTGCTCGTAGCCGAGTCCGTGGCCGGGCGGCCACCAGCCCTCCAGGTACGGGTGGCCCGGTTCGGTCACGAGGATGCGGCGGAAGCCGGCCGAGACGGCGGGCTCGGTGTGGTCGTGGAAGGACAGTTCGTTGAGCCGCTCCAGGTCGAAGGCGAGGGAGCCCTTCTCGCCGTTGATCTCCAGGCGCAGCGCGTTCTTGCGTCCGGAGGCCATCCGGGTGGCCTCGAAGGAGGCGAGTGCCCCGGAGGCCAGCCGCCCGGTGAACAGGGCGGCGTCGTCGACCGTGACCTGTCCGTACACCTCCGATCCCGCTCCCCCGCCGAGACCGCCCGCGCCGGCTCCGGCGAGCCTCGGCCGCTTCCGTACGAAGGTCTCGGTGAGCGCCGACACGCCGACGAGCGGCTCCCCGGCAAGGTACTGGGCGAGGTCGACGGCGTGCGCGCCCAGGTCGCCGAGCGCGCCCGAGCCGGCGTGCTCGCGCTCCAGGCGCCAGGTCAGCGGGAAGTCGGGGTCGACGAGCCAGTCCTGGAGGTACGTGACCCGGACGTGCCGCAGGGCGCCGAGCCGGCCGTCCGCGACGAGGCTCCGGGCGTACGCGAGGGCGGGCACCCGGCGGTAGTTGAAGCCGACCATGGCGATCTGGCCGCGGGCGGCGGCGGCCTCGGCGGCCGCCGCCATCGTCTCGGCCTCGGCGACCGAGTTGGCGAGCGGCTTCTCGCACAGCACGTGCTTGCCGGCCTCCAGGGCGGCGACGGCGATCTCCGCATGGCTGTCGCCGGGGGTGCAGACGTCGACGAGCTGGACGTCCTCGCGGGCGATCAGGGCCCGCCAGTCGGTCTCGGCGGCGGCCCAGCCGTGCCGGCGGGCGGCGGCCCGGACGGCGTCGGCGTCCCGTCCCGCGACGGCGGCGAGGACGGGCCGCAGCGGCAGGTCGAAGGCGCGGCCCGCGGTGCGCCAGCCCTGTGAGTGGGCGGCGCCCATGAATGCGTAGCCGACCATGCCGACGCCGAGCGTCGGCGGTGCGGCCCCGCTCTCCGTCTGTTCCATACGGTTCCTCCGTTTCGTGGTGCGGCGAGTGGCTCCCGGGACCGGCGAGGTCAGTTGAAGCCGGTGGGGAGGTACTCGTCGACGTTCTCCTTGGTGACGACGGCCGAGTAGAGGGTGATCGAGGCGGGGATCTCCAGCTCGGCCATGCCGCCGATCCCCTTCTTCTGGCCGAGGGCGCGGGCGAGGTCGATCGCGGAGGCGGCCATGGTCGGCGGGTAGAGGACGGTGGCCTTGAGGACGCTGTCGTCGGCCTTGATGGCGTCCATGGCGGATTTGGCTCCGGCGCCGCCGACCATGAGGAAGTCCTTGCGGCCGGCCTGGGCGATGGCGCGGAGGGCGCCGACGCCCTGGTCGTCGTCGTGGTTCCACAGGGCGTCGAACTTCGGCTGGGCCTGGAGGAGTTGGGCCATCTTGGCCTGGCCGGACTCGACGGTGAAGTCGGCGGCCTGGCGGGCGACCTTGCGGATGTTGGGGTAGTTCTTGAGGGCGTCGTCGAAGCCCTGGGTGCGCTGCTTGGTGAGTTCGAGGCTGTCCATGCCGGCGAGTTCGACGACGGTGGCGTTCGGCTTGTCCTTGAGCTGTTCGCCGATGAAGCGGCCGGCGTTGAGGCCCATGCCGTAGTTGTCGCCGCCGATCCAGCAGCGGTAGGCCTGCGGGGAGGCGAAGATCCGGTCGAGGTTGACGACGGGGATGCCGGCCTTCATGGCCTGGAGGCCGACCTGGGTGAGGGCCTTGCCGTCGGCGGGGAGGACGACGAGGACGTCGACCTTCTTGTTGATGAGGGTCTGGACCTGGCCGATCTGGGCGGCGGTGTCGTTGGAGCCCTCGGTGATCTCCAGGGTGACGTCGGCGTACTTCTTGGCGCGCCGTTCGGCGTTCTCGTTGATGGCGTTGAGCCAGCCGTGGTCGGCCTGCGGTCCGGCGAAGCCGATGGTGACGGGGGTGCCGGGCTTGTCGTCGGCGGCGGGGGCGGCGCTCGCGACCGGGGCGTCGTTCCCGGCGTTCCTCGGTTCGTTGCTGGTGCAGGCGGTGAGGAGGGCGCCGGCGGAGACGGCGGCGCCGCCGAGGAGGAGGTGTCTGCGGCTGGTTTCGGGCATGGCGGATCAACCCTTCGAGGGGGAAGGACTTCGGCGGGGGGGACTACCGGCGGGACTACCGGGGACTACTGGGGGCTTCCGGGGGCTTCCGGGAGGGGCTACCGGCGGGTCAGGCCTCGCCGTCGCGGACCGTGCGGCGCTGGACCAGGACGGCGGCGACGATGATGGCGCCCTTGGCGATCTGCTGGACGTCGCTCTGCAGGTTGTTGAGGGCGAAGATGTTGGTGATGGTGGTGAAGACGAGGACGCCGAGGACGGAGCCGACGATGGTGCCCCGGCCGCCGCTGAGGAGGGTGCCGCCGATGATCGCGGCGGCGATGGCGTCGAGTTCGTACAGGTTGCCGTTGGTGTTCTGACCGGAGCCCGCGAGGACGATCAGGAGGAAGGCGGCGATGCCGCAGCACAGGCCGGACAGCAGGTAGAGGGAGAGGCGCTGGCGGCGGACGTCGATGCCGGCGAGGCGGGCGGCCTCGGGGTTGCCGCCGACGGCGATCGTACGGCGGCCGAAGGTGGTGCGGTTGAGCAGCAGCCAGCCGGCGGCGGTGACGGCGGCGAAGACGAGGACGAGCGGCGGGATCCCGAGGACGTAGGCGTCGGGGACGCCGAGGTCGAGGACGGCCGGGACGGTGACGATCTGCGTCTTGCCGTCGGTGATCTGCAGGGCGAGACCGCGGGCGGAGGCGAGCATCGCGAGGGTGGCGATGAAGGGGACCATCCCGCCGTACGCGACGAGGACGCCGTTCACCAGGCCGCAGCCGAGGCCGACGACCACCGCCGTGAAGAGGATGCCGGCGAAGCCGAACTCCTGGGTGGCGAGGGTGGTGGCCCAGACGGAGGCGAGGGCGACGATCGCGCCGACGGAGAGGTCGATGCCGCCGCTGGTGATGACGAAGGTCATGCCGACGGTGACGACGCCGATGACGGAGGCCTGCGTCAGGACGAGCTGGAGATTGGAGGTGGAGAGGAACTCGGCGGGCCGGGTGAGGCCGCCGACGGCCACCAGGGCGGCGAGGACGCCGAGCAGGGACAGGTTGCGGACGTCGGCCTTGAGACCGAGCGCGCGCCGGCGGCCTTCCCTGGCCGGTGCCCCGGCCGGGGTGGTGAGCGTCATGCCGTCGGACTCCCTTCCATCACGAGGTCGAGTACGCGGTGTTCGTCGAGGTCGCGGGCGGGCGCCTCGTGGACGACCCGGCCCTCGCGCAGGACCAGGACGCGGTCGGCGAGGCCGAGGACTTCGGGGACCTCGCTGGAGACGAGGAGGACGGCGAGGCCGTCGTCGGCGAGGCGGCGGATGACGGCGTACAGCTCGGCGCGGGCGCCGACGTCGACGCCGCGGGTGGGTTCGTCGAGCAGGAGGACGCGGCAGCCGCGGAGCAGCCAGCGGGCGAGGACCGCCTTCTGCTGGTTGCCGCCGGAGAGGGTGCGGACGCGGGCCTCGGGGTGGTCGGGGCGGAGGGACAGCTCGCGGGTCGCGGTCCTGGCGGTCTCGCGTTCGGCGGTGCGGTCGATCCAGCCGGCCCGGGAGAAGCGGGCGAGGGAGGAGACGGAGACGTTGCGGGTGACGGATTCGAGGAGGAGCAGGCCCTGGGCCTTGCGTTCCTCGGGGGCGAGGCCGAGGCCGGCGCGGACGGCGGCGGGGACGCTGCCGGGCCGCAGGGGCCGTCCGTCGACGAGGACCCGGCCGGCGGTGGGTCTGCGCGCCCCGTACACGGTCTCCAGGATCTCGGACCGTCCGGAGCCGACGAGTCCGGCGAGGCCGACGATCTCCCCGGGGCGCAGTTCGAGGTCCAGCGCCTCGAACTCCCCTTTCCTGGCGAGTCCTTGGACGCGGAGTACGGGTTCGGTGGTGGGAGGTCGGTCGCGTCTCTCCGGGAAGACGTACGGGACGTCCCGGCCGGTCATGAGGGCGACGACGTCCCGGGTGGGGGTGGTCGCGGCGGGCAGTCCGCGGGCGACGGCCCGGCCGTCCTTGAGGACGGTGACGCGGTCGCCGATGCGGCGGATCTCCTCCAGGCGGTGGGAGATGTAGACGACGGCGACGCCGGCCGCGGTGAGGTCGGCGACGATCCGGAAGAGGTTGTCGACCTCGTCGGGGTCGAGGGCGGCGGAGGGTTCGTCCATGACGATGAGACGGACGTCGTGGGAGAGGGCGCGGGCCATGGAGACGATCTGGCGCTGGGCGGCGGAGAGTTCGCCGACGCGGCGGGCGGGGTCGATCTCGGGGTGGCCGAGGCGTTTCAGGAGCGCGGTGGTGGTGGCCCGGGCGGCGCGGGTGCGGACGAAGCCGGCGGTGGTGGGTTCGTGTCCGAGGTGGACGTTCTCGGCGACGGTGAGGCCTTCGACGAGGTCGAGCTCCTGGTAGATGGTGGCGATGCCGAGGCGGACGGCGGCGCTCGGGGAGCGGAGCCGGACGGGTTCGCCGTTCCAGGTGATGCGGCCGTCGTCGGGCTGGTGGGCGCCGGCGAGGACCTTGATGAGGGTGGATTTGCCGGCGCCGTTCTGGCCGAGGAGGCAGTGGACTTCGCCGGGGGTGACGTCGAGGTCCACGCCGTCCAGGGCGCGGACGCCGGGGAAGGACTTGGTGATTCCGGACATGGTGAGCAGGGGTGGGTGTTCTTGGGGCATGGCGGGGGTCCCCTCGGCGGATGCGATGGCGCCTGGGCGTGTGGGGTGCGGGGTGGCCGGGCGGGTGCAGCCCGGTGGGTGGTCTGTGCCCACCCGTTCCGTCCCGGGGGACGATCGGATGCCCACGGACCACCGGCGGAGCCGGCGAACTGCACGTGCGTGTTACGCCGGGGAGAAGAGGTGGTCGCTGATGAGGCGGGCTGCGCCGGTGACGCCGGCGGTCTGGCCCAGCTCGCCCAGGACGATGGGGAGGTTGCCGGTGGCCAGGGGCAGGGACTGCCGGTAGACCTGGGTGCGGACACTGGCGAGGAGGTTGTGACCGAGGCCGGTGACGCCGCCGCCGATCACCACCAGACCGGGGTTGAAGAAGCTGACGAGTCCGGCGATGACCTGCCCGACCCGGTTGCCGCCCTCACGGATGAGGGCGAGTGAGGTGGCGTCGCCCGCGGCGGCGGCCGCGGCGACGTCGGCGCCGGTGAGGTGTCCGGCCGCCGCGAGGCGCGCGGCGAGCTCCTCCGAGCGGCCGGCGCGCGCCGCGTCCTCGGCGTCGCGGGCCAGGGCGGCGCCGCTGAAGTGGGCTTCCAGGCAGCCGTTGTTGCCGCAGGCGCAGGGGCGGCCCTCGGGTTCGACCTGGATGTGTCCGATGTCGCCGGCGCTGCCCGTCGTCCCGCGGTAGACCTCGCCGCCGACGACGATGCCGCAGCCGATGCCGGTGCCGATCTTGACGCAGAGGAAGTCGCCGACGGAGCGGGCGACGCCGGCGTGCTGCTCCCCCATGGCCATGAGGTTCACGTCGTTGTCGACCATGACGGGGCAGCCGAGTTCCTGGCTGAGGGCCTCCCGTACGGGGAAGCCGTCCCAGCCGGGCATGATCGGGGGTGCGACGGGGACGCCCTCGGGGAAGCGGACGGGTCCGGGGACGCCGATGCCGGCGCCGTCGAATCCTTCCGCGATGCCCGTGGAGCGGAGCTTCGCCGCCATCGACAGGGCCTGTTCGAAGACGGCGACGGGGCCCTCGCGGACGTCCATGGGGTGGTTGAGGTGCCCGAGCACCTCCAACTCGGCGTTGGTGACGGCCACGTCGACGGACGTGGCGCCGATGTCGATGCCGAGGAAGCGGAGTTCGGGCGCGAGGCGGATGTTGTGCGAGCGGCGGCCGCCGCGGGAGGCGGCGAGGCCGTCGGCGACGACGAGGCCGGTCTCCAGGAGCCGGTCGACCTCGACGGCGAGCTTGGAGCGCGAGAGGTCGATCTGGTCTCCCAGCTGTGCGCGGGAGTTGGGTCCTCCGTCGCGCAACAGCCGGAGGAGTCGCGCCTGGTGCCGGTTGGCAGGTCGTGCCGTCATGCGCCTCACGCGCCCCTCCCTCTCGCACACGCTCGTGTTCGGGCTTTCGAGGGGAACGTAGCAGCGGCGTACCGGGGTGGGAAGAAGTTGCGCAGGAATCCGCCCCTACTTCTTCCCGGTTGGGGACAAAGAACGGTGCGGGTGGGGAGAAGATTACGGTCAGCGCACCTCGACCAGGCGGGCCGAGACCACCACGTTGCCGGCGTAGCCGCTCTCCTCCGTGAAGGTGCCGCCGCAGGTGATCAGGCGCAGTTCGGGGACGCCGGCGTCGCCGTAGACCCGCTCGGCGGGGAAGCCCTCCTTGGGGACGACCTCGACCCCGTACACGGCGAAGACGGCGGTCCTGCCGTCCCGGCGGGCGATCTCGACGCGGTGTCCCTTGGTGAGGGCGCCGAGGTCGTAGAAGACGGCCCGGCCGTTCGGGGTGTCGACATGACCGACTACGACGGCGGTGCCGCGCTCGCCGGGGGTGACCGCGCCCGTGAACCAGCCCGCGAGCCGGTCGTCCTCGGGCGGCGGGGCCTCGATCCACCCGTCGGCGTCGAGCCCGACCTCGGTGACCGGGGCGTCGATGCGGACGGCGGGGACGCGGACCCGGACCGGCAGCGAGGCGGGCAGCGGAGCGGGGACGGAAGCGGGGACGAGGGCCGAGAGGCCGGCGCGGGTGCCGTCGGGCGCGGCCGCGGCGAGGGGCTGCGGCGGGCCGGCGCCCTGCAGCTCCCCCGTACCGCCGCGCACGAGGTGCACGCCGACGAGGAGGACGACGGCGACGACGCCCCAGGCGCCGCGCCGTCCGGTGCGGTCCGGCTGCGCCGCGCCGTCCGGGCCTCCCGTGCCGTCCGCAGGCCCCACGTCCGCACTCCTCCTCAGGTACTGGCGCCCCTCCGCCCCGGACCTCGTCACACCGGGGCGGAGGGGCCGTTTCGGGCCCCCGGGGTCCCGGCCGTCAGGTGCGGCCGTCGGCGCGGCGGCGGGTGAGCACGACGGCGGCGCCGAGCGCTCCGGCGATGAGCAGGACGCCCGTGACCACTTCGGTGGTGCCGAGTCCGTCGGTGTCGGCGCCGGAGGCGGCGGCGGTTCCGTAGCCGGCCTTCACGCCCTTGTGGGCTCCGGTGTGCGTGCCGGTGTCGTGCTCGGTGTCGCCGCCGGTGTCGCCGCCGCCCTGGGCGATGGTGAGCTGGGTGGTGCCCCGCTCGCCCTTGCAGTCGAAGGTGATCTCGACCTGGCTGCCGGCCTTGGCGTCGACGTCCACGGTCGCGGTGCCGGGGCGGCCCTCGTTGAGGGTCACGGTCTCGAACACGGTGGAGGTGACGGTCACGGACGGCACTTCGCAGCCGTCGGACGTGAGGGTGACGGTGCCGCCGGGGGCGATCGTCGCAGGGGTGACGGAGAAGCCGAACGACGTGATGTTGTTGTTGCCGTCGCCGGCCAGGGCCAGGGGCGCGACCGACACGACGGCGACGGCGCTGAGCAGGGCGGCGGAAGCGGCACGTATCACGCGCATGGCGGTCCTCCAGATCACGCGAGGGCTCGGACGCGGAGCGATTCCGCGTCCGGAAAGGGACAACCCTCACCGCGATCGAAGCTAGGTCCGCGCCGGGCCCGCCGCCACCGGTCTCCGCCGAACGGGTCACGGGCGTTCGGCGGGATCCATCCGGGGGCCGGAGCGCGAGGCCCGAGAGCGCGGGGCCCGGAAGCCGGAGGCCCGAGACCCCGAAGCCCGATACCCCGAGCCCCGAGCCCCGAGAGCGAGGGGCCCCCGAAGCCCGAAGCCCGGAAGCCGGAGGCCCGAGACCCCGAGCCCCGAGAGCGAGGGGCCCTCGAAGCCCGAAGTCCCCGCCCCCTACGGCACCCGTACGACCTGTCCCGCGTACGACAGGTTGCCGCCGAAGCCGAAGAGCAGGACCGGGGCGCCGGACGGCAGTTCGCCGCGATCGACCAGCTTGGCCAGGGCCAGCGGGATGGAGGCGGCCGAGGTGTTGCCGGAGTCGACGACGTCCCGGGCGACGACCGCGTTCACGGCACCGATCTTCGCGGCGAGCGGCTCGATGATCCGCAGGTTGGCCTGGTGCAGGACGACGCCCGCGAGGTCCTCGGGGGCGATGCCGGAGCGCTCGCAGGTCTGCCGGGCCAGGGCGGGCAGCTGCTGGGTGGCCCAGCGGTAGACGGACTGGCCCTCCTGCGCGAAGCGGGGCGGGGTGCCCTCGATGCGCACGGCGTGGCCCATCTCCGGGACCGAGCCCCACAGGACCGGGCCGATCGCGCCGGTGTCGGCCTCGGTGGCCTCGACGATCGCGGCGCCGGCCCCGTCACCGGTGAGGACGCAGGTGGTGCGGTCGGTCCAGTCGGTGATCTCGGTCATCTTGTCGGCGCCGATGACGAGGGCGCGGCGGGCCGCTCCGGCCCGGAGCGCGTGGTCGGCGGTGGCGAGCGCGTGGGTGAAGCCGGCGCAGACCACGTTGAGGTCCATGGTGGCCGGCGAGCCCATGCCGAGGCGGGCGGCGACCCGGGCGGCGGTGTTGGGCGAGCGGTCGATCGCGGTGGAGGTGGCGACGAGGACGAGATCGATGTCGCCCGCGGTGAGGCCGGCGGTGGCGAGCGCCTTGCCGGCCGCGTGGGCGGCCAGCTCGTCGACGGGCTCGTCGGGCCCGGCGACGTGCCGGGTGCGGATGCCGACCCGGCTGAGGATCCACTCGTCGCTCGTGTCGACCAGCTCGGCCAGGTCGTGGTTGGTCAGCACCTTGGCGGGCTGGTAGTGCCCGAGCGCGGCAATGCGAGTGCCCGTCATACTCGGGACCCCCTAGGTGGTTCGTTCGTTCGGCAGGATCCCCCAGTCTTGCCAGCGACTGATCAGTAACAGGTGACGTAAACCACCAACATTCCCCCGAATCGCTTGGCCGACCGTGACAACGGCCCGGGCATGAGCGGGCCCGCCGGTGCGCGTGCGGTGGTGGGGCGTGGCGGAGAATGGGGCGGTCAGGGCCTTCCCGGCCTTCCCTGCGGAGAGAATCGAGTGCGGTCACGATGGGACGGGTCACCGAGCGACGGCGTGTCCTGCGGATCCGGGGCGGTGCGGTCACCACGCGGCCCGACACCCTGGTGGCGGAGGAGCCGCTGGAGATCCGGTTGAACGGGCGGCCGATCGCGATCACCATGCGCACGCCGGGCGACGACTTCGCGCTCGCGGCGGGTTTCCTGGTGAGCGAAGGGGTCCTCGCGGCGGCGTCGGACGTGCGGAACATCGTGTACTGCGCGGGCGCCACGGACGACGGCCGCAACACGTACAACGTGGTGGACGTGCAGCTGGCCCCCGGTGTGACGGTCCCGGACATCACTCTGGAGCGGAACGTCTACACGACGTCCTCGTGCGGGCTGTGCGGCAAGGCCAGCCTGGACGCGGTCCGCACCACGGCCCGCTTCCCGATCGCCGACACTCCCCCGCTGCGGCTCGCCCCCGAGCTGCTCTCGGTGCTCCCGGACCGGCTGCGGGCGGCGCAGCGGGTGTTCGACTCGACCGGCGGGCTGCACGCGGCGGCGCTGTTCACGGAGGACGGCGAGCTGCTCGACGTGAAGGAGGACGTGGGCCGGCACAACGCCGTGGACAAGCTGGTCGGGCGGGCGCTGCGCGAGGGGCTGCTGCCGCTGGAGCGCGCGGTGCTGCTGGTGTCGGGGCGGGCCTCGTTCGAGCTGGCGCAGAAGGCGGTGATGGCGGGGATCCCGGTGCTCGCCGCGGTGTCCGCGCCGTCCTCGCTCGCCGTGGACCTGGCCGCCGAGACGGGCCTGACGCTGGTCGGCTTCCTGCGCGGGCCGGACATGAACGTGTACGCGGGCGAGCACCGGATCGACGTGAAGGCGCCCTAGGCCCGTCCGGCGGATCAGGGTCGGACAGACCCTAGTTCTTCGGGGGGTCGATCATCTGGAGGGCGAGGGTGTCCGGGGGCGAGGCGATGCCGGGGCCGCCGGCCTCGGTCCAGGCGAGGACCTCGTCGAGGCAGTCGTCGTCCGCGCTCCAGCCGATCCAGGCGGCCCGCCCGCCCCGGCGCCGTCCCTCGGTGGAGGGCTGGACGACGAGCACGTTGGCCTGGGCGCAGGGGCCGAGACAGTCGCTGGTACGGACGAGCAGGCGGCCCCCGGAGGCCGCGGCGGCCGCCCGGAGGCGGGCCAGCTGGCCCGCGTGGTCCATGCCCGGGTTCTTGCGGGCGTCGCCGCAGCAGCAGCCGCGGCAGACGACCAGGGAGCAGGGGCGGGCCCCGTACCGTATCGGGACCGGGGTCACTCGGGGCCGTCCAGGGTGATCGCGGAGACGGGGGCGACCGTGCCGAGGCGCGGGAAGTCGAGGTCGACGGAGGCGCGGTGCTCGTCGGCGGTGAGGGCGGACATGGCGTCCTCGGCGAAGACGAGGTCGTAGCCCAGGTCGCAGGCGGCGCGGGCGGTGGACTCGACGCCGAGGTTGGTGGCGATTCCGCCGAGGACGAGGGTGGTGGCGCCGAGTCCGGCGAGCAGCTCGTGGAGTCCGGTGTCCTGGAAGCCGCCGATGGTGCGCTTGACGACGACGGGGTCGCCGTCGCGGACGAGGTCGGGGACGAGTTCGCTGCCGGGCGGCTGGGTGTCGACGTTCGGGCGCTCGACGCGGATGTGGACGACGGGCGCGTCGGCGGCCCGGAAGGTGTCGGCGAGCCGGGCGGCGGCGGTGAGGACGTCGGTGCCAGGGCGGGGGGCGAGGGGCAGCGCGACGATGCGTTCCATCAGGTCGACGAGGACGAGCGCGGTGCGGCCGGGATCGAGTGCGGGCATGGGAGCACCGTAGCGGCCCGGATGATCATCACGGTTCGGCTGTGGGTGTGATCCGGCCGACGCGGCGGGTGTACGGGGCGGGCGCGGGTCGCGGGAGCGGGTGTACGGGTCGGGCCCCGGCCCCGGCCCCAGCCCCGGCCCCGGCCCCGGCCCGGGAGCGGGTGTACCGGCTCAGGTGCCGGTCGCCGGGATCTGGGGTGCGGCGGGTACGGGTTCGGACGCGGTCCCGGTCTCCTCGGCGGCCTCGGGGTCCCTCGAACGGCGCTTCGCGATGACCGCGCAGACCATCAGCTGCATCTGGTGAAAGAGCATCAGCGGGAGCACGGCGAGGGAGGCCTGCGGGCCGAAGAGGACGCTCGCCATCGGCAGCCCGGCCGCGAGGCTCTTCTTGGAGCCGGCGAACTGGATCGCGATCCGGTCGGCCCGGCCGAAGCCGAGGCGCCGGGCCCCGTACCAGGTCAGGCCCAGCATCACCGCGAGGAGCAGGGCCTCGACGGCGAGCAGCGCGCCGAGCCGCGCGGGGGTCACCAGGTGCCAGATCCCGGCGACCATGCCCTGGCTGAAGGCGGTGTAGACGACGAGGAGGATCGAGCCCCGGTCGACGTATCCGAGGACCTTCTTGTGGCGGACGAGGAAGCCTCCGACCCAGCGGCGCAGGAACTGTCCGGTCAGGAAGGGCACGAGGAGCTGGAGCACGATCTTCAGGAGCGCGTCGGCGGAGAGGCCGCCCGCGCTGTTGCCGAGGAGCAGGGCCGCGAGCAGGGGGGTGAGGACGATGCCGGCGAGTGAGGAGAACGAGCCGGCACAGATCGCGGCGGGCACGTTGCCCCGGGCGATCGAGGTGAACGCGATGGAGGACTGGATGGTGGACGGCACCAGGCAGAGGAAGAGGAAGCCGCTGTAGAGCTGGGGGGTGAGGACGCCGGGCACGAGGCCGCGCGCGGCGAGGCCGAGGAGCGGGAAGAGCAGGAAGGTGCAGCCGAGGACGGTGAGGTGGAGCCGCCAGTGCTTGAGGCCGTCGAGGGCCTCGCGGGTGGAGAGCCGGGCCCCGTAGAGGAAGAAGAGCAGGGCGACGGCCCCGGTCGACGCGCCTTCCGTGACCGTCGCGGCGCTCCCGGAGGCGGGGAGGAGCGCGGCGAGGGCGACCGTGCCGAGCAGCGCGAGGACGTAGCCGTCGACGGGCAGCCAGGAGGGCAGGCGAAGGGGACGGCGTGCGGTGCGGCCGGGCGTGCGGGGGGTCATGGGCTCCAGTGCTCCTACGGGGATCGCGCCTGTCCATCCTGCTCCACGGCGCGGTGATCGGGAATCCCGTACAGCCCTCTGACTGTCATCACGGTTCGCGATAGCCTCGTGGGGTGTACGAGCCCACCCAGCTGCGCACCTTCCTCGCCGTGGCCCAGACGCTGAGCTTCACGCGGGCCGCGGACCGTCTCGGGCTGCGTCAGTCGACCGTCAGCCAGCATGTGCGGCGCCTGGAGGAGGCGACGGGCCGGGCGCTCTTCGCCCGGGACACGCATCGCGTGGAGCTGACGGAGGACGGCGAGGCGATGCTCGGTTTCGCGCGCACGATCCTCCAGGCGCACGAGCGGGCGGCGGCCTTCTTCGGCGGGACGCGGCTGCGGGGGCGGCTGCGGTTCGGCGCCTCTGAGGACTTCGTGACGACCCGGCTGCCGGAGATCCTGGAGTCCTTCCGGCGTGAGCATCCCGAGGTCGACCTGGAGCTGACGGTCGAACTCTCCGGGACGCTCCAGGCGCGGCTCGCCGCCGGCCGGCTCGATCTGATCCTGGCCAAGCGGCGCGGGGCGGAGAGCGAGGGCCGGCTCGTCTGGGAGGACACGCTCGTCTGGATCGGGGCGCCGGGGCTGCGGCTCGATCCGGACCGGCCGGTGCCGCTGATCCTGTACCCGCCGCCGGGGATCACCCGGGCGCGGGCCCTGGAGGCCCTGGAGGCGCAGGGCAGGGCGTGGCGGATCGCCTGCACGAGTTCCAGCCTGAGCGCGAACGTGGCAGCGGCCCGCGCGGGACTCGGGGTGATGGCGCACACCCGGGGCCTGGTGCCGCCGGGTCTTGTCCCGGTGCCGGCCCGCGCGGGGCTGCCGGAACTCGGGGACGTGGGCTTCGTGCTGCGCAAGGGGCGCCGGGGCGGGGAGACCCAGGAGGCGGCGGACGCCCTGGCGGAGGCGATCCTGGCGGGCGGCGACCGGCTGCACCGGCCACGCTGAACCGGCCTCCCTGAACCGGCCGCGCTGAACCGGCCTCCCTGAACCGACCGCGGTGAACCGGCCGCGGTGAACCGGCCGCGGTGAACCGGCCGCGGTGAACCGGCCTCGATGAACCGACGGTAACCGCTTGCCGCGGCCCCGGTAACCGCTTGCCACGTCCCCGGTGGGCGCCGGGCCCCGATGCGTCGAGAAGCCGCCACGGCGGCGCTTCGGAGTCGGGGGCGTGAGCGGGCCGTACAGATTCCGTGGAGATTCGCCCGCGGAGGACGTACCGTCCGGTCGGTAACAGCCCCGGGACACCACCGACTTGGCCACCTCACCGGCCCTGACCTGTGCGAACGCGGAATGTCCCGGCTTGGTGAAGGCCCTCCCCCAGGCCGGTCGGGTGGGGTACCGTCACCGGCGCCGTACGGAGTGCGACAACGGGCTTTTCCAGCCACGAGCCGTCGAGGAGCAGGTCAGTGCGCGAGTTCACCGTGCCGCCCGTCGAGGCGGCGCCTCAGGTCGGCGGTCTGGCGGACGCCGTGTTCGACCGCGGCCTCGCCGAGCCGGACCGGATCGCCTTCGGCCGCAAGGGCCCGGACGGGCAGTGGCACGACGTGACCGCCGCGCGGTTCCGGGACGAGGTCCTTGGGCTCGCGAAGGGGCTGATCGCGGAGGGCGTGCGGTTCGGCGACCGGGTCGCGATCATGGCCCGGACCCGGTACGAGTGGACGCTCTTCGACTTCGCCCTGTGGACGCTGGGCGCGCAGCCCGTGCCGGTCTATCCGACGTCCTCCGCCGAGCAGGTCTTCTGGATGCTGCACGACGCCGAGGTCACGGCCTGCGTGGTGGAGCACGAGGACCACGCGATGACGATCGGCTCGGTGATCGACCGGCTGCCGCGGCTCCAGCGCCTGTGGCAGCTGGACGCGGACGCGGTGGGCGAGCTGACGGCGGCGGGCACGGACATCGACGAGGAGGTCGTGCACCGGCACCGGCGGGCGGTGACCCCGGAGACGATCGCGACGATCATCTACACCTCGGGGACGACCGGCCGCCCCAAGGGCTGTGTGATCACCCACGCGAACCTGATGTTCGAGACGGACATGGTGATGGGCCGCTGGGAGCCGGTCTTCCGCTCGCGCCCCGACGAGCAGGCCTCGACGCTGCTGTTCCTGCCGCTCGCGCACGTCTTCGGGCGGATGGTGGAGGTCGCGGCGGTCCGGGGCGGGGTGAAGCTGGGGCACCAGCCGGTGATGGCGGCGGCCGAGCTGCTGCCGGACCTGGTGGCGTTCCGGCCGAGTTTCGTGCTCGCCGTGCCGTACGTCTTCGAGAAGGTCTTCCACGCGGCCCGCCGCAAGGCGGAGGGCGAGGGGAAGGCGGGCCCCTTCGACAAGGCCGTGGAGGTGGCGGTCGCGTACGCGGAGGCACTGGAGCAGAAGGCCTTCGGGACCGGTCCCGGGCCGTCGGCGGCGCTGCGGGTGCAGCACCAGTTCTTCGAGAAGACGGTGTACGTCAAGGTGCGGGCGGCCCTGGGCGGGCGGGTGCGGCACGCGATGTCGGGCGGTTCGGCGATGGACCGCCGGCAGGGGCTGTTCTTCGCGGGCGCGGGGATCACGGTCTTCGAGGGGTACGGGCTCACCGAGTCCTCGGCCGCCGCCACGGCGAACCCGCCCGGGCGGACCAAGTACGGCACCGTGGGTCAGCCGGTCCCGGGGACGACGGTCCACATCGCCGAGGACGGCGAGGTGTGGCTCCACGGCGGCCAGGTCTTCTCCGGCTATCTGAACGCCCCGGAGGCGACGGCCGCCGTCCTCAACGACGGCTGGCTGGCCACCGGCGACATCGGCGCCCTCGACGCGGACGGCTATCTGACGATCACCGGGCGGAAGAAGGAGATCCTGGTGACCTCGGGCGGCAAGAGCGTCTCCCCCACCGCCCTGGAGGAGCGGGTGCGGGCGCATCCGCTGATCGCCCAGTGCATCGTGGTCGGCAACGACCGTCCGTACATCGCCGCGCTCGTGACGGTCGACCACGAGGCGGTGGAGCACTGGCTCGCGATGCAGGGGCGGGCGCCGCTCTCCCCGGCGGAGCTGGTGCGCGACCCGGCCCTGGAGACGGAGATCCGGCGCGGGGTGGTGGCGGCGAACACGCTGGTCTCGCAGGCGGAGTCGATCCGGACGTTCCGGATCCTGGCGCATCCGTTCAGCGAGGAGCACGGGCTGCTCACCCCCTCGCTGAAGCTGAAGCGAAAGGCGATCGAACGGGCGTACGCGACGGAGGTCGCGGCGCTGTACGGCTGACGGAATGCGGGGCGGTGCGTGATCGTTGACGCTGGGAGTACCTCCGTACAGCCAGTGACGACGACGTAAGGATCCACCCCACGTGAGCACGGACAACAGCGTTCCCTCGGTCACCCTGAACAACGGCGTGAGCATGCCGCAGCTGGGCTTCGGTGTCTGGCAGGTGCCGGACGACGAGGCGACGGCGGCCGTGGCGACGGCCCTGGAGGCCGGGTACCGCTCGATCGACACCGCCGCGATCTACGCGAACGAGCTGGGCACGGGCCGTGCCGTCGCCGAGTCGGGGATCGCCCGCGAGGAGCTGTTCGTCACGACGAAGCTGTGGAACAGCGAGCAGGGTTACGACTCGACGCTGCGCGCCTTCGACGCCTCCCTCGACAAGCTGGGCCTCGACTACGTCGACCTGTACCTGATCCACTGGCCGGTGCCGGCGAAGGACGCGTACGTCGACACGTACCGGGCGTTCGAGAAGATCCTCGCGGACGGGCGCGCCAAGGCGATCGGCGTCTCGAACTTCCTCCCGGAGCACCTGGAGCGGCTGATCGGCGAGACCTCGGTCGTGCCCGCCGTCAACCAGATCGAGCTGCACCCGCAGCTCGCCCAGGCGGAGTCGCGCGAGGCGCACGCGAAGTACGGCATCGCGACCGAGGCGTGGTCGCCGCTCGGCTCCGGCAAGGGGCTCCTGGAGGTGCCGGCGATCGTCGCGATCGGCCGCAAGCACGGGCGGACCCCGGCCCAGGTGGTGCTGCGCTGGCACCTCCAGCTGGGGAACGTGGTGATCCCGAAGTCGGTGACCCCCTCGCGGATCCGGGAGAACATCGACGTCTTCGGCTTCGAGCTGGACGCCGAGGACCTGGCGGCGATCGCCGCCCTCGACGAGAGCCGCCGACTGGGCCCGAACCCGGCGGAGTTCAACGTCGGTGCCTGAAGGACACGGAGAGGGTGGGGCCGGCGCGCCGCTTCGGCGGTGCGCCGGCTGGGTGGCCGTGCGTCGCGTCGGTAGCCGTGCGTCGCGGGGCCCGGCGGTGCCGCGGCCCGGTCGCCGCGCACCGCGTCGCCTCGGCGGTGCCGCGGCTCAGTAGCCGTCCACGCCGAGCTCGGTGATCGACGCGAAGAGGTGCTCCCACACCTCGGAGCCGGGCGCGTCGTCGGCCAGTGCCCCGGCGTCCACCTCGGCCATCGCCCGGAGGAACGCCTTCACGCCCTCCTCCCCCGGGTACGGGTCCCAGCAGGCGCCCATGTATCGGCGGACGCCCTCCAGGAACCGGACGAAGGACTCCAGGTCGCGGACGAGCGGGAAGACCGCGTCGCCGCCGGGGCCGTGGCTGCCGTCCGGCTGGCGCAGGCCGACGGCTCCGGTCCCGGGATGGACGAAGACCTCCCCGGGATCGCAGTACCCGAGGTCGAACTCCCCCACGCGCAGCAGGCCCTCGGGGCCCGGGGCCAGCGGCTCGTCGGCGAGCGCGAAGGACGTGACGCCGGCCGCCCAGTGGCGAGGCAGTCCGGCCTCGGTGAGCAGCGTCCTGGTCGGTGCGTGCGTGAGGGCGTCGGGCAGGTCGGCCGCCGGGAAGCGGAGGACCGCGGAGGGGCCGAAGACCTCGTCGAGCCGGGCCGCGGTGAGCGGCCCGTCGGCGTTCCTCGTGCCGGGGCGGAACCACGGTCCGCCGTCCGCCGGTGCCGGGCCGGAGGAATCGGCCCCGCCCGTCGGCCAGTCGGCGAGGGCCGTGTCGTTCTGCTCCACCACGGCCACTCCGCGCGCGTCGAGGAAGACGTAGCGGCCGCCGTCCAGCGGGATCGGCTCCTCCCAGGACTCCGGGCTGCGCAGCGCCCAGGACTCCTCGTCGCCGTCGAACAGCCAGGGCCCTTCCGGCTCGGTCTCCTCGTACGGTTCGGCCGTGCCCTCGGCGGGCGCCGGCAGGGGCCGGCCGGTGGCCAGGTCGAACCAGGTGTCCTCGCACCACAGGGCCCAGACCTTCAGGAGCGGCGTGCCTCCGGCCTCGTACACCTCGGCGGAGCGGTCGCCGCTGAGGTTCGGTGCGGCCTCGTGGGCGCCGACCGGCCGCCACCAGGCCCACACCGTCCGCCACGGCAGCCCCGGTGCGGCGGCCGCCACACGCTCGGCGTACTCCCGGTGGCCGAGGACGGTCGCGGCGAAGTGCAGCCAGGAGGCGAACTCGGCGGAGGTCGCCGGGGCGCTCCCGAACACCGCCTCGGCCTGGGTGAACACCTCGCGGCCGATGCCGCCGTGCTCCTCCGGCAGGGCGTCGAGGCGGGCACGGAGCTCGGCGCGGTCGTGGCGAAGGACCTCGGCGGGGTCGTCGAGCAGGGTACGGAGATCGTGATCGGTCACCGGCCCATCGTGCCAGCCGCCGCCCTGGGCGGGGCGGCGGCCCCCGGCCGTTGTCGTACCCGGGACGTAGAGTCGGAGACGGCCCCTGAGGGGTGCGCGCGGTGGTGACGGCCGCGCGGTGCAACTGCCCGGCGAGGAGAAGGAGTCGGTACGGTGAGCGGTGCCCCGGAGCCCGTGGCGGAGGGCCTCTACCGGGTGCGGAACGTGGCCAGCGGGCTGCTCCTGGAGGTGTACCAGGGGTCGAGCCGCAGCGGCGCGAACGTGCAGCAGGGCACCGGGAACGGAACTCCCGGACAGCACTGGCACATCGCGCCCGTGCCGAACGGCGGCGGGCTGTACCACCTGGTCAGCGCGGCCAGCGGTAAACGGCTCGACGTCGCGAACGCGTCCACGGAGAACGGCGCCAATATCCAGCAGTGGAAGGCCAACAACTTCGGGGCGCAGGAGTGGATCATCGAGCAGGACCTCCAGTCGCCGGGGACGGTGGCCCTGGTGAGCTTCGTCAGCGGCCTCTTCCTGGAGGTCGCCGACGAGTCGAAGGAGGACGGGGGGAACGTCCGGCAGTGGGAGGACACCGACTCGCCGTTCCAGTGGTGGCGGCTGGAGCCGGTGTCCTGACCCGGGCCCGGTGCGGGCTCAGCCCTTGCGGGCGGTGTGGACGGTGCGGGCGGTGAGGTGGAACAGGTCCGTGCGGTGGTGCAGGGACAGTTCGTCGGCCGGGTCGAGGAGCCGGTCGAGGGTCTCCTTGTCGTCCGCGTCCAGACGGGCGCCCAAGCCGTCCCGGAGGCGCTCGTAGTGGGCGACGGCCAGCTCCCGGACGACCGGGGACACGGGCGCGGGGACGTCGGTGAGGAAGGTGCGGGTGCCGGCGGGGGTGAGTCCGGCGCCGGCGAGCAGGGCCCGCCAGTCGTCCGGCTCGTCCTTGGAGCCCGGGAGCTCGGCGCGCATCTCGCCGAACCAGTCGGCGTTGGCGGCGTCGAGACGTGCCTCCAGGCCGGGGCGGCCCATCCCGATGTGCCGGGGCAGGTGCCGGGTGGGCAGACCGCCCTCGACGAGGACCATCAGACCGCCGGGGTTCAGGATGCCGGCGAACTCGGCGAGCGCGGCGCCCTGGTCGCCGATGTGGTGCAGGGAGTTGCCCGCCCAGACGAGGTCGGCCCGCCCCAGGGTGCCGATCCCTTCGGGGAGTTCGGCGTGGAGGGTGGAGACCCGGGCGCCGAGGCCGCGGGCCTCGGCGCGGGCCCGGGCCCGGGCGAGGAGTTCGGGGCTGCCGTCGACGGCGACCGTCTCGGCGGCCGGGAAGGCCTCGGCGAGGAGGCTGGTCACGACCCCGGGGCCGCTGCCGACGTCGAGGATCCGGCGGACGCCCTGCACGGGCGCGAGGGTGCCCAGCCAGGCGGCGGCTTCCGCGTAGGCGGGGCTCGCGATCTCGGCCTGCCGCTCCAGGAGCGGAGCCAACTCGTTCCAGTCGAGGTGGGTGTGATCGTGGTGACGGTGGCCGTGACCGGCGCCGTGCTGGCCGTGGTGGGACTCGCGATGCTGGCTCATGGCTCCAGAGTGCGGCGGGGGCGGCCCGGGGCGCGAGAAATGTTGCCGGTCCGGCAATATCGCCCGCGTGGCGGCGGCCCGCACCGACCGCGCCGGAGGTCAGCGGGAGCTCCGGTGTTCCTGCGGGCTGATGCCCCGTACCCGTTTGAAGGCGGCGCTCAGGGCGAACGCGCCGCTGTAGCCGACCTGCCGGGCGACGGACTCGACCGTGGCGTCGGTCTCGCGGAGCAGATCGGCGGCGAGCGCGAGGCGCCAGCCGGTGAGGTACGCCATCGGGGGCTCCCCGACGAGGTCGGTGAACCGGCGGGCGAGCGCGGCCCGGGACACGCCCGACTTCGCGGCGAGCGAGGCGACGGTCCACGGGTGGGCGGGGTCGTTCTGGAGCAGCCGGAGCGCCCGGCCGACCACCGGGTCGCCCATCGCGCGGTACCAGGCGGGTGCCTCGGCCCCGGGCCGGGAGAACCAGGCGCGGACGGCGGCGATGAGCAGCAGGTCGAGGAGCCGGTCGAGGACGACGCTCTGGCCGGGTTCGTCGCGGGAGATCTCCTCGTCGAGGAAGGGCATGAGGGGGCAGTTCCACATGTCGGCGGGCAGGTGCACCAGGCCCGGCAGGGCGTCGAAGAGCCTGCGGCCGACCTCGCCGTCCATCAAATAAGTGCCGACGAGGACGGTGGTGTCGCCGTCCGGGGCGTTGCCCCAGGTGCGGACGCCGAGGCTCATGGACTGGGCGAGCGGCTCCCCGGAGAGGGTGGCGCACGCGCCGTCGGGGCCGACCACGGCCTGGGGCGGGGCGTCGGGGGTGTGGGCGACGGTGTACGGCTCGGGACCGCGGATGACGGCGATCGCCCCCGGGCGCAGCAGGACGGGGTCTCCGGTGTCGGGGACGATCCAGGCCTCGCCGTCGGTGACGCACATGAGGCAGATCGGGGCCTCGTCCTCGATGCGTACGGACCACGGCGGCTCCATGATCATGCGGAGCAGGAAGGCGCCCTTGGCGCGTGGCCCGTCGAGGAGTCCGGCGAGTGCGTCCATGGTCCGCAAGGGTAGGGCGTCCGCGGGCCTGAGACGCAGGCGTAGGCAGATGAGACGGTGCAGCATGGGCGGGCGGCGCTCCGGGCGGGAGTCTTGAGCCATGACGACGCAGACGAACGACGCACAGAACACGACGGTCCTGGTGACGAGCGCCACCGGCAAGACCGGGCGGCGGGTGGCCGAGCGGCTGGCCGCCCGCGGCCTGACGGTCCGGGCCGGGTCCCGGAGCGGGGCGACCGTCTTCGACTGGGAGGCCCCGGAGACCTGGGCCCCCGCGCTGCGGGGCGCGGACGCCGCGTACGTGGCCTACTACCCGGACCTGTCCGCCCCCGGGGTGATCGAGGCGATGGAGACCTTCGGCCGGCTGGCCGAGGAGAACGGCGTACGGCGGCTCACCCTCCTCTCCGGACGCGGGGAGCCGGTGGCGGTCCAGGCGGAGGAGGCCCTGCGGGCGGCGGCTCCCGGGGCCGAACTGACCGTCGTACGCGCCTCGTTCTTCGCGCAGAACTTCTCCGAGGGGCTGCTGGCGGAGGGCGTCGCGGAGGGCGCGGTCGTCTTTCCCGCCGGAGACACGGCGGAGCCCTTCATCGACGCGGACGACCTGGCGGACGTCCTCGTGGAGACCCTGACGGCGGACGGGCACGCGGGCCGGGTGCACGAGGTGACGGGCCCCCGGCCGGTGAGCTTCGCGGAGGTGGCGGCGGAGATCTCCCGCGCCTCGGGCCGCCCGGTGGTGTACGAGGCGGTGTCCGAGGCCGCATACGCCGGTCTGCTCGGCGGGTTCGGGCTTCCGGCCCCGGAGGCGGAGTGGCTGGCGGCGTTATTCGCGACGCTCCTCGACGGGCACAACGCCTCGGCGACGGACGGGGTGAAGCGGATCCTGGGCCGTGAGCCGCGCTCCTTCGCCGAGTTCGCGACGGAGACCTGGGGCGGGCCGCGGGCCTGAGAGGTTCAGGCGTACCGCGCGGCCAGGGTCCGTACGGTCGCGGCGATGCGGTCGCGGAGGTCCTCGGGGGCGAGGACCTCCACCTCCGCGCCGAGCCCGAGGAGGGTGTCGTGGGCGTGTTCGGGCGTCTCCACGGGGAGGGTGGCGCGCGTCCAGCCGTCCGGTTCGGGGGTGCCGGTGGCGGCGAGCGCCCGGGCGGCGGCGCTGGTGAGGCGCGCGGCGCCGCGGGGGGAGATCCGTACGACGGCCTCGCCCTGGTGGAGCCGCCGGTGGAAGTCCTCCTGGCCGGCCCGCCAGTGCGCGGCGAGGTCGAAGCCCTCCGGGACGGTGGCCTCCTCGTCGGTGACGGTGAGGGCGAGGATCTGGTCGACGCGGTAGGTGCGCGGTCCGGGTCCGGCGATCAGGTACCAGCGGCCCGCCTTGAGGACGAGACCGTACGGCTCCAGGCGCCGGTCGACGTCCGTCGGCTCCCTCCAGCGCCGGTAGCGGACCTCCAGGACACGTCCGCTGCGGACCGCGTCGGCGACCTCCGGCAGGAACGGGGCCTCGTCGCCCTCGTCGTACCAGCCGGGGGCGTCGATGTGGAAGCGGCCCCGCAGCCGGTCGACGTGCTCGCGCAGGGCGGCCGGGAGGGTGGCGCGCAGTTTCAGCTGGGCGTCGGCGAAGTGCGGGCCGAGTCCGAGTCCTTCGGCGGCCCCGGGCATGCCGGCGAGGACCAGCGCCTCGGCCTCGCGGGCGAAGAGTCCGGTGAGACGGGTGCGGCTGCCGGGCAGGAGCCGGTAGCCGCCGCGGTGCCCGGCGTCGCCGTAGAGGGGCACGCCGGCGGCGTGCAGGGCCTCGACGTCGCGGTAGACGGTGCGGACGGAGACGCCGAGCTCCTCGGCGAGCCGGCCGGCGGTCATCCGGCCGCCGGTCTGGAGCAGCAGGAGGATCGAGAGGAGACGGCTGGACTTCACTGACACAAGGTGTCAGTGAAGGGTTCCTACAGTCCAGCCATGGCTTTCGCAGAGAAGAATCTCCTTACGCTGCCGCCGGTCGAGATCGCCGGGCGGCACCTCAAGCGCTACCACGTCACCTCCGGCCCCGAGGGCATCGAACCGGAGGTGGAGAAGGCGGCGTACGCGCTGCTTCCGGAGCTGCTCCCGGCGCCGGACGGCACCCCGTCGGCGGGTTTCGTCGTGCTGCACCGGGGCGGTGACAGCGGCGCGTACCTCAACGCGTACAGCTGGGTGTGGGACAACGTGCTGCACTTCGGCGGCGGGGCGGCCGGCCAGCCGGCCCTGGACTGCCCCGACACCGATCCGACGAACTGGGTCCGGAACGACCGGTCGTGGATCGGCTGCGTGTGGGAGCTGGGGCCGCTCGGGCACGAACGGGACGCCTGGGTACGGCACATGCTGGCGCCGGACACCCCCGACCTCGCCGGCTACCTCGGCGACACGCTGCCCTCCGGCACGACGGGAGGCCGCGCGTGACCGCCGACGGCTTCGCCTTCCTCGACGGGCGGTGGCGGGTCCGCAACCGCCGCCTCGCCGACTTCCTCGACCCGGAGAGCGGGTGGAAGGAGTTCGAGGGGCGCACGACCGGCTCGCTGTTCTGGGACGGCCGGGCGCATGTCGACGAGATCGTCTTCCCCTCGGAGGGGTTCAGCGGGCTGACGCTGCGGCTGTACGAGCCGGAGACCGGCGAGTGGACGCTGAACTGGTCCAACAGCCGTACGGGGAGGCTGGACCCGCCGGTCCGGGGCCGGTTCGCCGAGGACGGGACGGGCGAGTTCCACGGCACCGACTCCTACGAGGGGCGGCCGGTCCGGGTGCGGTTCCGGTGGTCGGGGATCACGGCGGACGCGGCCCGCTGGGAGCAGGCGTTCGCGCCGGTGGGCACCGAGGCGTGGGTGACGAACTGGGTGATGGAGTTCAGCCGCGCCTGACGAAGCTCGCGAGCCGGTAACGGGGGTCGGCTCGGGGGCGGTCCTGGTCCGGGAGGGCGGACAGCTCGGCGGCGAGCGTCTCGGTGGTCGCCGGGTCGCCGTCGAACCAGGAGGCGAAGTATCCGGCGCGCAGCTTCCGGACGGTGTCGCGTGGGGTGCTGCCCTGTCCGTGGCCGGTGAAGCGGGTGCCGGGGGCGGGGTCGAGGCCGTGGGCTGCCGCGGCGGCGGTGATGAGGTCGGCGCGGTCGGAGGCCGTCTCGGCCGAGCGGTACGGGCGGAGGACCGTGTCGATGTCGCTGCCGACGTCGTGGGCGGTGTCCTTGTCGACGGTGGCGACGAGGACGCCGCCGGGGCGCAGCACGCGGGCCGCCTCGGCGACGATGTCCGTGGCGAAGGGCACGAGGTGCAGCAGCCAGACGGCGGCGACGGCGTCCAGGGAGGCGTCGGGCAGCGGCAGCCGCCGGGCGTCGGCGCGTACGGCGCGGCCGGGGGCCCGGTCGGCGGTGACCCGCACCATGGCGTGGGCGGCGTCGGCCCCGTAGACGCGCAGGCCGGGCCGGGCGAGGCGTTCGGTGACGAGGCCGGTGCCGCAGGCGAGGTCGAGCAGGGTGCGGGCGCCGGGCGGCACGAGGCGCAGCACGGCCTCGGCGGCCGCTTCGGCGCGGGGCACCCCGCCGCGGGTCCGGTCGTAGTGCGCTGCCTCTGCCTCGTAGTCGAGCACGGTGTCCGCCATGCCCGCGAGACTAACGGGGGGTCAGTTCGCGCCGTGGCCCGGGGCGATCCGTTCGACGCGGTCGGCGAGTTCGAAGTCCTTCTCGGTGACGGCGCCTCCCGCGGAGTGGGTGTTCACGGCGAGGGCGACCGTGTTGTAGCCGAGGGTGAGGTCGGAGTGGTGGTCGAGCTCCTGCTGGATCTGGGCCACGTGGACGACGAGCGCGGTCGCCGCGAAGTGGTCGCCGAGCCGGTAGGTCCGGGTGAGCCGGTCCGCGTCGACGGACCAGCCGGGGAGCTCCCTCAGGCGGTCCTCGATCTCCTTCTGCGACAGCGGCTGTGTGGGCACGGCGGTGCTCCCTCCGGTCGGGTGGTGCGGGGTGACGGGGTGACGGACAAAGGGGCCCCGGGGGAAAGCTACCCGGCGTCCCCCTCTGGGATACCGTCTGGCCATGACAACTGTCGTGAGCGACACGGGGGTGGGGCCGCTGCTGCGCGGATGGCGCGAGCAGCGGCGACTGAGCCAGCTGGAGCTGGCGCTGCGCGCGGACTCCTCGGCGCGGCACATCTCCTTCGTGGAGACGGGCCGCTCCCGGCCGAGCGAGGAGATGGTCCTGAAGCTCGCCGAGCACCTGGAGGTGCCGGTGCGCGAGCGGAACGCGCTGCTGCTCGCGGCGGGATACGCGCCGCGGTACGCGGAGTCGCCGCTGGACGCGCCGCGCCTGGAGACGCTGCGGTGGGGCATCCAGCAGCTGCTCGACGGGTACGAGCCGTATCCGGCGCTCGTGGTCGACGGCACGTACACCGTGGTGGCGGCGAACCGGGGTATCGAGCTGCTCCTGGGCGGGCTTCCGCCGCATCTGCTGACGCCGCCGATGAACGCGATGCGGCTCACCCTGCACCCGGAGGGCCTGGCGCCCCGGATCCGGAACCTGCGGGAGTGGCGGGGCCACCTCCTGGCGCAGATGGAGCGTCAGATCGCGCTGGCCCGCTCGGAACCGCTGCGGGAGCTGTACGAGGAGGTGGCGGCGTATCCGCTGCCCGAGCGGGTCGACCCGGAGGACCGTCCGGACGCGGAGCCGTACCCGTACTTCGCGCTGCCGCTGCGGATCGAGCACGACGGGCGTGTGCTGTCGTTCGTGTCGTCGATCTCGACGTTCAACACGCCGATGGACGTGACCGTCGCCGAGCTGGCCATCGAGACGTTCCTCCCGGCCGACCCGGAGACGGTCGCGTACCTGCGGTCGCTCTCCGCGGCCGCGGCGGACGGCTGACCTTCAGCGGGCCGCGGACGCGACAGCCCTGAGGGCGGCCCACTGCAGTCCGGCGAAACCGGCGACGGTCGCGGCCTGCATCGGGGTCCACAGCAGGCCGGCGGTGGTCGGCTCCAGCCAGGCGACGAGGGCGACGACGCTGAGGACGGCCCAGAGGACGTTGGCGTCGACGACGAGCTTCACGGCGAGCGCCGGGGGCTGCGGGCGGCTCGCGAGCCAGGCGACGCCCGCGGCGAACGCGGTGAGGAAGACGCCGAGTTCGAGGAGGAGTGCCGCGTCGACGCCGAGGAGTTCGCCGAGGGGGCCGGAGGCGGCGAGGTAGGCGATCCCGTTGGCCCCGGTGACGACGGCGTCGAGGGCGAGGAAGCGGCGCACCGCGGACTGGGGCCGGGTGGTGCGGGCGATCCTCAAAGATCGGTGCAGGGCCTGGGACATGACGGATCACCCTCCAGAAGGGGACGTTGGTGCTGGTGGTGGGCCCGGAGCCCGAGCGGAGTGCGCCGCCCGGGTTCCGGTGTTCATGAGCATGCCGGGCGGCGCGGAAGGGGTCGATTACCTCCTGGGTAATACCGGTCCGCGAGCGGCCGGGTCGCTGCTCCCCGGGGGTGGGTAGTCTTCGCGCCGGGGTGGCCGGAACCGGTGCCCCTGAGGGGGGAGAACACGGATGGCGTGGAACAGGGAACGGGCCATGGTGGCCACCGGGGACGATCACAAGGTGACGCCCGCGGAACTCTTCTTCGACCTGGTGTTCGTGTATGCGATCACACAGGTCACCGCCCTGATGGCAGCCGCGCCCTCGCCGGTGCGGATGGTGGGCGCGATGGTCGTGCTCGCGCTGCTGTGGTGGTGCTGGTGCGCCTTCGCCTGGCTGGGCAATGTCGTACGGGCCGATTCCGGGGCCCTGTTCGGCGTCCTCGTCACCGTGATGGCCGTCGTCCTGATCGTGTCCCTCGCCGTGCCCGAGGTCTTCGCGGACGCTCCGGGCGGCCTCTCGGCGCCGCTGGTGTTCGTGCTCTGCTACGGCGCGGTGCGCACCCTGCACCTGACCTCGTACTGGCTCTCCAGCCCGGGGGACGCCGCGCTGCGGGTCACCCTGCGGCGTACGGCCATGTCGTCCGTGCTGCCGCCGCTGGCCCTGCTGCTGATCGGCTGCGCGTACGACGGCCGGGCCCAACTCCTGTGGTGGCTGGGGGCGGTGGCCGTCGACTACGGCGGGATCTACATCACCGGCTCCTCCGGCTGGCGGGTCAACTCCCCCGGGCACTTCGCCGAGCGGCACGGTCTGATCGTCATCATCGCCCTGGGCGAGTCCATCGTGGCGATGGGCGTCGGCGTCTCCGGTTTCCCGCTCTCGTACGCGGTGCTCGGCGCCTCGGCCGCGGGGCTGCTGCTCTCGGCGGGGCTGTGGCGCCTGTACTTCCGGCAGCTCGGCGAGGCCGCGGAGCACCGTCTCACCGGGCTCGACGGCGACGAGCGCACCCGCTTCGCGCGGGACGTCTACACGTTCCTCCACCTGCCGCTGGTGGCGGGGGTCGTGCTCCTCGCGCTCGGGATGAAGAAGGTCCTCCAGCAGGTCGCCGACACCGGGCACTACGGTCTCGCCGAGCCGCTGCACGGCGTCGTGGCCTGGTCGCTCACCGGGGGTGTCGGCGTCTATCTGCTGGGCGCCGCCGCGATCGTGCTCCGCACCTCGGGCCGGCGGCCGACCGCCCTGGCCGTCGGCGGGGTCTGCTGCCTGGCGGCGGGCCCCCTGGTCGGCCTGGTCCCGGCCCTGGGGGCCCTGTCGGTCCTGGCCGCGACGGCGACGGTCCTGGTGGGTCTGCACACGAGGCGGGCCACGGGCCTGTCGCCCGAGGCGGAAGCGGTCTGAGGCGGGCGCGGCCGGTCGGAGGGAGTGTGGACGCCCCCGGGCGGCCCGCCGTCGCGGAGTGGGTGGAGTTCCGCGCCACGGCGCACGCGCACGCGCTCGGGCAGTGTCTCCTCGCCCAGCTGGATCCGGAGGCCCGCCGGGCATATCTGGCGCGGCGGCCGGTGAGCCGGCTGACGCCGCGGACGGTCCCGGACGAGGAGGCGCTCATGCGCAGGCTGGCCGGGCTCCGCCGGGGCGCGCCGGTGGTCGAACGGGAGGAGTACGTGCTCGGCACGGTGTGCGGGGCCGTGCCGAGCACGGTCGGCGGGGTCCACTCGGCGGTGGGGTTCTCGCTGCCGGTGGATGAGGAGGACCGTCTTGAGGGGACGGCGCTGCGGCTGCGCGCGCGGCTCGAACGGGCGTTGACGGCCCATGCCTTCACGGTGCTCGCCTGACGGTCCGGCGGCCTCCCGGAGGCGCGCTCCGGGAGGCGGGTGCCGGGAGGCGGGTGCCGGGGGTCAGCCCAGGGGGCGTTCCCGGCGGAGGCCGTCGGCCCGGCGGGCGGGCGGCTCGGGGGTCGGCGCGGGTGCCGGGGTGCCGGGCTCGGGGGCGGTGCGTTCGGTGCGCCGGGCGCGGGAGGCCTCGGCGCGCAGCAGGGCCTGGAGGACGGCGTACGGGTCGACAGGCATGGCGAAGCTCCTCGTGGTGAGGGGGTGATGGGGGGACTGCGGGGAGGCGGGGCCTCTCAGCAGCGCATCACCACGCACCGGAGGGCGTCATCGCGCGGGGCGGGTACGGGAGCGGACTCACGGGCCCGACGCGGGCCGTGGGGCCGGGGCGCGGGTCCGGCGGGGCGCAGGCCCGTGCCGGGCCGCCGGGTCCGGCCGGGCAGTCCGGCCTCGGTGGCGGCCTGGTCGTGGGTCTCGCCGCCCGGGTCGGAGGCCGGGGCTGCGGCCGCGGCGCGCGTCTCGGCGACGGGGAGCGCGGCGGCGGCCCCGGTGCCGAACAGCGCGGCGAGGACGAGGAGGAGCGCGATCCAACGGTGCCCGCCCCGGTCCGGGCGCGTCGGGCGCCCCGCCGGGACGGCGGGCGCGGCGGGTGTCTGGCGCGCGGGGCTCACGGTGATCCGTACTGCCCCGCCGTACGAGGGGTACGGCGCCCCCGGCCCGAGATCCGCCCGGGCGGCCTACGCGTGGAGCTCCGGATTCACTCCCCGGGCCCCCAGGCGCTGCTTGCGGGCCGCCATCCCCGCGTACACGAGCACGCCGGCGAAGAGGAAGAGGACGCCCTGGTAGACGGCGGCGTAGCCGGAGCCGGCGACGAGCCAGAGGGAGAAGCCGAAGGCGGCGAGGGCGAGGACGCCGTCGCGGGCGAGTCGGGCCCGGGACACCTTCTCGGTCTGGCCGGAGAGCAGGAAGTAGATCTGGGCGGCGGTGGACAGCAGGTAGGGCACGGTGGCGGTGAAGGTGGTGACGAGGACGAGGATCTCGAAGACGCCCTTCGTGCCGGCCGTGTAGTTGTAGACCGTCAGGAGCGAGGCGAGGACGACGGTGACGAGGACGCCGACGGTCGGCACGCCGCGCCGCTTGACGGTGAAGGCCTTCGGGAAGAGTCCGTCGCGGGCGGCGGCGTAGGGGGTCTGGGCGCTGAGCAGGGTCCAGCCGTTGAGGGCGCCGAGCATGGAGACCATGGCCATGCAGGCGACGGCGGCGCCGCCCCAGGAGCCGCCGTCCATGGCGTTCACGGCGTCGGAGAAGGGCGCGGTGGAGGTGACGAGCTTGTCGTGGGCGACGGTGCCGAAGACGGCGAGGGTGCCGAGCAGGTAGACCGCGGCGGCGCCGAGGGTGCCGAGGACGGTGGCGCGGCCGACGTTGCGGCGGGGGTCGCGGACCTCGCCGGCGCTGACGGCGGCGGACTCGACGCCGAGGTAGCTGAAGAGCAGGATCGCGGCGGAGGCGGAGACCGCGCCGAGCGCGCTGCCGTCGCTCGGGTGGAAGGGGCCGAGGTTGGCGCTGTCGAAGAAGAACAGGCCGCCGACGGCGACCAGGATCAGCGGGACGAACTTGAGCACGGTCGCGACGAGCTGCACCGCGCCGACGTAGCGGGTGCCGGCCAGGTTGGCGAGCGCGGGCAGCCACTGGAAGGCCAGGGCGGCGGCGATGGTGGCGGCCTTGGACGCGTGGACGGGCACGAGGACGTCGAGGTAGCCGACGGCGGCGACGGCGAGGGCGGCGTTGGAGACCCAGGCGGTGATCCAGTACGACCAGGCGGCGAGGAAACCGGCGAAGTCGCCGAAGGCGGCGCGGGCGTAGACGTACGGGCCGCCGGTCTGCGGCAGGCGGTGGGCCAGCCGGCCGAAGACGAGGGCGAGGGCGATCGCGCCGAGGGTGAGGACGCCGAAGGCGACGAGGCTGATGGTGCCGTACGGGGCGACGGAGGCGGGCAGCAGGAAGATTCCGCCGCCGATGATGTTGCCCATGACCAGGGCGGTCGCGATGGGGAGTCCGAAGCGGCGGGCGTGCTGGGTGCCCTCCTGCTGTGCCGCGTCCCGCTGTGGAGTTGTGGTGGCCGTGCTCATGGGGTGGTGCGCCTTCCGTCGTGCAAATCCGGACCATCGTCCGGTAACGGCGAACAGGCGTCCAAATCAGTGGTTTTTGTCCTGCGTGACCGGGTCATCAACCGGAAGAAGTGATTCCGAGGTGCCCGTGGACGGGGAAATCTCCAGAGGACCCAGCGGCACCTGCGGACCCGAGGACTCGCGCAGCCAGCGCCGCAGCACCCGGTGCACCTGCTCCGCCCCCACCAGCTCCTCCCCCTCCCCCACCGGCGGCGAGAGGTCCGGCGGCGAGAGCAGGAAGGCGTGCGACTGCTCACCGCCGAGACCACCGTGCGAGCCGATCTGCTCCTCGAAGGCGTGCACGGTGCCCGTCGCCGGGTCGTACATGGAGTTGACCATGATGTCCGCGACGTGCGGGAAGCCGTCCGTGCGCCGCACCGCCCGCGCCGCGCCCCGCCCGAAGACCGCGAGCGGCCCGTCGTCCACGAGCTCGGCGACCGGCACCTCCACCCCGTCGCGGGCGAGCACCACGGAACCGTGCTCGGCGCTCGCCACGAGCACGAAACCGACCCCCGGATGGTGCGCGAGGGTCCGAAGCAGCGCCGGATGGCGCCGGTCGATCTCCTCCCGGGTCATCCGGTGCGGCACGTCCGGGAAGGAGACCAGCCCCAGGTTCCCCGAGGCGAGGACCACCGGCTCGGAGAGCCGGGCGGGCAGCTCCCGCGCCGTCTCGCCGCTCTCGTCCACCGGCCGGTGCAGCGCGCTGCGCAGCGCGTCCCTGGCCGCGTCCCGCGCCTCCGAACCTCCCCCGGACTCCGCCCGGGGGCGCCCCCGGCGGGTGCGGCGCACCCGGCGCGGCAGCGGAAGCCCGCACCCGGCCCGTACGAGCTCCTTGAGCGTGAGCCCGTACGCCGACGCGAAGGTCTCGCCCGGGGACTGCCCGTGGTCGGAGAGGAGCACGATCCGGTACGGACGCGGGGCGTGCTCGGCGACGGTGGCGATGAGCGCGATCGCCCGGTCGAGGCGCTTCAGGACCTGGTCCGTGTCCCGGCCGTGCGGCCCCGAGTGATGTGCCACCTCGTCGTACGCGACCAGGTCGGCGTAGACCGCGGTCCGCCCGGACAGCATGTCCCCCATCACGGCGGAGACCACGACGTCCCGCTCGACGACCGTCGCGAAGGCGCGGACGAAGGGGTACGTGCCGCCGCGCGAGACCCTCGGGGTCTCCCGGCGCAGCAGCGCCCGCGTCGACTGGTACATCTCACGGACGCACTCGGTGACGAGCGATCCGGCGGTGCGGACGGCGTTGGCCGGGTCGGAGAAGTAGGCGAAGTAGCCGGCCCGGGAGCGGTTGCGGCGGCCCCGGCGGGCGGCCATCGACAGGACGAGGGCGAGCTGGTCGGCGCCGCCGCTGAAGAGGTTGCCCCGGGAGGCCCCGTCGACGGTGAGGAGGCCGCCGTCCCCGGTGCGGCGCACGGCCCGGCGCTGGAGCTCGACGGCGCTCGCCGGGCGGTTCGACACCATGAGCCGGCCGGTGTCCTTCTCGTACCAGCGGAAGGCGGGCACGTCCTCGTTGGAACCGTGCAGGATGCCGAGCTGGCTGGCGCCGGTCTGGCTGGACCAGTCGGTGCGCCAGGGCGTGAGCCGGTGGCCGGCGTCCAGCCAGCCCGCGACGGTCGGCATGAGGCCGTCGGCGACGGCGCCCCGCAGCACGTGGTGGCCGACGCCGTCGAGCTGGACGAAGACCGTGCCGGGCACCACCCCCGCCGTGTCGACGGGGTCGCGGGGGCGGGTGCGCCCGGTGAGACGGTAGAGCCGGCGCCGGTAGGCGTCGTCGTCGCGGACGGCGAGGGCCGTGGAGGTGCCGGAGGCGACGGCGGACATGACGGCCGCCACCACGACGGCGGTCTCGGGGTCGGCGGCGCCGCGCCCGTCGGGGATCAGCCAGAGCGCGACGAGCAGCAGCGAACCGTTGAGGAAGAAGACGAGCAGGCCGAGGACGAGCGCCGGGACGAGCAGCAGGGCCCGCACGATCACCGGCCAGACGAGCGCGCCGAGCAGACCGAAGACGCCCGCGGCCGTGGCGGCGGTGAGGGCGGTTCTCGTGAAGCTGTCGCCGTTGGCGGACTGGAGCTGGAAGTCGGGGAGGAGTCCGGCGAGGACGAGCATGGTGAGCGTGGAGACCGCCCACACCGCGACCATCCGCCACACCGCTCTGCCCGCGGACCGCCAGCGGTCGGCGCCACCCCATCGCCCGTCACCCACGCCCGCTTCACCTTTCGCCCGTTTCCTGCCTCAAGCGTGGCACAACGGCCGCGATCGGGCGGGAGAGGCGTGTGCCGGGAGCCGGGGGTGAGGCAGGGGGCTCAGGAGCCGTCGTATCCGGCCGTGGGCATCGAAAGACGCCGGTGCACCACCGCTTTCGCCGCCGTGTCGTACGGGGGTTCGTCAAGTCCGACGGTCTCCACCCGCACCCCGCGCCGCTCGCACTCGGCGCGGAAGCCCGGCACGGAGGTCAGCGCGCGGGCGAGGACCCGCTCGCTCGGGGCCACGAAGAGGTCCACCGTCCCGGCCTCCACGTCGGCCCAGAGCGCCGCGTGGTCCGGGCGGATTCCGTAACAGAACAGCTGGCGGGCGAGCACGTACCCCTTGTCGTCGGCCCAGCGGGCACACACCGCGTGCTGGCCGCGCGTGTCGACAAGGAAGGGGTTGCTGTCCAGCTCTTCGAGCGGGGTGAGGCTGGCGATCGCCGCCACCCGAACGTCGTCCATGGGCCGACCCTACTGCCGGAAGGCGACGCCCGAACATCCTCCGGAGCATGCTCCGGACATTTACTCTCGTTACGGAACGAGCACGGACGACGCAGAGCAGAAGGGCGGCATGCCGGTGGAGGTCACCTGGTGGGGTCACGCGACCTGCACGGTCGAGGACTCCGGGGTCCGCTTCCTCACCGATCCGCTGTTCGCGCGGCGGCTCGCCCATCTGCGCCGGCGGCGCGGCGCCCTGCCGCCGCCGGAGGCCGCCCGCGCCGAGGCCGTCCTCGTCTCGCACCTGCACGCCGACCACCTCCATCTCCCCTCGCTCGCCCAGCTGCCGCCGGGGACGCGGATCCTCGTGCCGCGCGGTGCGCCCGCCGCCGTACCCGGGCTGCGCAGGCTCGACCGGAACGGGCTGCGGCTGACCGAGGTCGAGCCGGGCGACGCGGTGACGGTGGAGGGCGTGACGGTACGGGCCGTCCCGGCGCTCCACGACGGGCGGCGGCTGCCGGTCGGGCCGCACCGCTCCCCCGCGCTCGGGTACGTCGTCGAGGGCGAGGCGCGCACGTACTTCGCCGGGGACACCGGCCTGTTCGACGGCATGGCGGACGCGGTGGGCCCGGTGGACGTGGCCCTGCTGCCGGTCGGTGGGTGGGGGCCCTACCTCGGGCACGGGCACCTGGACGCGGGGCGGGCGGCCGAGGCGCTCGCCGCGCTCTCGCCGGCGGCGGCGGTGCCGGTGCACTACGGCACGTACTGGCCGATCGGGCTCGACGGGGTGCGGCCGCACGAGTTCCACGCGCCGGGCGACGAGTTCGTCCGGCACGCGGCCCGGCTCGCGCCGAAGGTGGCGGTCCACCTCCTCGGCCACGGCGACCGGGTGCGGCCGGAGGTCGCGCGGTGACCGGAGAGCTGCGGGAGGGCGCCCGGTGATCGGTGGTCTCACCGGCGTGGTCACGGCGGTGCGCGAGCTGCCGCCGGAGTCGACGCAGCAGGCGGTCGGCTATCCCTCGCTGTTCCTGCTCGTGGCGCTCGGCGCGCTGGTGCCGGTCGTGCCGACGGGCGCGATCGTCAGTTCGGCGGCGGTGGTCGCCTTCCACCAGTCCTCGCCGTTCTCGCTGCTCTTCGTCTTCCTGGTGGCGGCGTCCGCCGCGCTGCTCGGCGACACCGCGCTCTACTGGCTCGGGCAGCGCGGGGTCCGCTCCCGCAACGGCTCGCGGTGGCTCGCCGCACTGCGGTCCCGGGTGACGCCGGACCGGCTCGCGCACGCGCAGGAGCGGCTCGACACCCACCAGGTGTCGGTGCTCGTACTGTCCCGGCTCGTACCGGCGGGGCGGATCCCGGTGATGCTGGCCTGTCTGCTCGCGGAGATGCCGCTGCGCCGCTTCGTCCGGGGGGACGCGGCGGCCTGCCTGGCGTGGGCGGCGACGTACCAGCTGATCGGGATCCTGGGCGGCTCGCTCTTCCCGGAGCCCTGGCAGGGAGTGGTCGCGGCGGTCGGCCTGACGGTGCTGATCAGCCTGGTCCCGACGCTGTGGCGGCGGATCCGGAGGACGGGCCACGAGGTCCCGTCAGGGCACGAGCACCCGTGAGCCGCCGACCGGCAGGTCCCACAGGTCCTCGCGGGGCAGACCGGCGTTCTCCCAGGCGGTCCTGACCCGGGTGAGGGGTTCGAGGACCGGCTCGGAGGAGAGCACGAAGGTGGCCCAGTGCATGGGCGCCATCCGCCGCGCGCCGAGGTCCTGGTGGGCGCGGACCGCCTCCTCGGGGTCGGTGTGGACGTCGCTGAGCCACCAGCGCGGGTCGTACGCGCCGATCGGGAGGAGCGCCAGGTCGATGCCGGGGTAGCGGCGGCCGATCTCCGCGAACCAGTGGCCGTATCCGGTGTCCCCGGCGAAGTGGATCCGGCGCCCGGTCCGGTCGGTGAGCACCCAGCCGCCCCACAGGGAGCGGCAGGTGTCCAGGAGGGTGCGCTTGGACCAGTGGTGCGCGGGGACGAAGTCGAAGCGGACGCCGTCGAGTTCGGCGGCCTCCCACCAGTCGAGCTCGGTCACTCGGCTGAACCGGCGGCGGGTGAACCAGCGGCCGAGGCCGGCGGGGACGAAGACCGGGGTGTGCCGGGGCAGTCGCCTGAGGGTGGGGCCGTCGAGGTGGTCGAAGTGGTTGTGGCTGATGACGACGGCGTCGACGGGCGGCAGGTCCTCCCAGCGGACCCCGACGGGGGTGAGCCGGGCCGGTGTGCCGAAGATGCGGCGGGACCAGACGGGGTCGGTGAGGACGGTGAGTCCGCCGACGCGCAGGATCCAGCTGGCGTGCCCGGCCCAGGTGACCGCGAGGGTGTCGGGTCCCGCGGGCGGCAGCGGGCCGGGCTCGAAGGGCAGCAGGGGGATGTCGCGGAGGCCCTCGGCGCGGGGGCGTACGGCTCCTTCGCGGGCGAGGCGGGCCAGGGCCCGGACGCCGGGGAGGGGTGCGGTGAGCCGGTCGGCGAAGGTGCGGGGCCAGTCGTGGCGCAGCCGTCCGACGGGCTGGAGGACGGGAGCGGGTGCGGGGGGCGTGACCTGTTCGGGGGTGTACGGGGCCTGTGCGGCGCGAGCGGGGGGCGCCGTCCGTTCGGTCATCTGCGGGCTCCGTTCCGCTCGGCGCTGGGTGGCGTGGTCGGGGGACGTCGAGGTACGGCCGCGGTCATCGGAGTTCCTCCAGGGCTCCCCCGAACTCCTCCAACGCGCGGGCCACATGGGGCAGTTCCACGGGGTCGGGTACTCCGAGCGTCTCGGCGCGCTCCTCCTCGGTGGCGCCGAGGAACATGCCGGTGCCGAACCTGACGCGCAGCGCGCCGAGTTCGTCGCCGAAGCGGTGGCCGCCGGTCGCCGGGGCGCCGAGCCGCTCGGTGAGGTGGCTCTCCAGCTCCAGGGAGTCGGTGACGCCCCGGGCGGCGAGCCCGGCGCGCAGCGGGCCGAGGTCGGCGTAGAGGTGGCGGCCGGCCTGCGGGGGCCGGGCGAGGGCTCCGGCGGCGAGGACGGCGCGGTGCGCGGCCGTCGCGAGGAGTCCGTGGACGGTGGCGGCGCGCCGGGCCCGTACGGTGACGTCCTCGGGTTCGTCGAGGGCGTGGGCCATGGCGGGGGCCACGGGCCCGGGGACGAGCGCTCCGAGGACGGTGAGCACGTCGAGGACGCGGGCCCTGCGGTCGGTCCAGCGGTCGGCCCGGGAGGGATCGGTGGGCGGGAAGCGGGCGACGGCGCAGGGCCAGGCGGCGGGGGTGAGGGCGCCGCCCAGGTCGGTGAGGACGGTGACGTCGTCGGGGCACATCTCGGCCGGGCTGAGCAGCACGGTGTCGTGCGGGTGGTGCAGGGTGTCGCGCCAGGTCTCGTCGCTGATGACGTGGAGTCCCTCGGCGACGGCGGCCTCGCAGGCCTCGCGGACGAGTTCGGGCGGGGCGACGGTGGCGGTGGGGTCGTCGGCGACGGAGAGCAGCAGGACCCGGGGGTCGCCGCCCTCGGCGCGGATCCGCCGGACGGTCTCCAGGAGGGCGTACGGGTCGGGGACGCCGCCGGCCTCGGCGGGCGTGGGCACGTGGTAGGCGGGGCGGCCGAGGAGGCGGGCCTGCGGGGTCCACCAGGCGGGGCAGGGGCGGGGCAGCAGGAGGTCGCCGCCGTGGGCGGCGATCAGGGCGAGGAGGAGGGCGGGGGCACCGGGGGCGGCGACCACGTCCTCGGGGTGGGTGCGCAGGCCGCGGCGCCACCAGTAGCCGGCGGCGGCCTCGCGCAGGACGGGCCCGCCGCCGGGCGGCTCGGGGGCGGCGCGGTCGGCGGCCGCGGCGAGGAGCCCGGCGAGTCCGGGCAGGACGGGGAGGCCGGTGTCGGGTGCGGGGGGTCCGTAGCGCACCGGGCCGCGGCCTTCCGGAGCCGTCTGCCGCATGTCCCGTACCTCCTGAGCGCACAGGGGCGCCGGGCAGGCACCCCCGTGCCCTTTATACGAAGGTTCGGGCGGTTCCGCCCCTTCAGGCGACGGTGACCGGGTGACGCACGACCGCGTTGAAGAGGTACCCCTGGGTGTTGTGGACGGCCCGCTCGGGCTGGGTGTTGCCGGCGGCGTCGGTGGTCCGGGAGAGCAGCGTGGCAGGTCCGGTGGTGTGCGGGCGCCAGGGCACGCTCCAGCGGACCCAGCCGTCGCGGCGCGGGGTGTCGTGGAGGAGGGCGTGCCGCCAGTGCGCGCCGCCGTCGGTGGAGACCTCCACGGTACGTACGGGCGCGAGGGCGGACCAGGCGCGGCCGGTGAGCCGGTGGAGGCGGCCTGCCTCCAGGGTGGCGCCGAAGGGCAGCTGGTAGGCGGACTTGAGGGTCTGGCGGCCGATCGGGGTGCCGCCGGCGGGGTGGGCGTCGCCGAAGAGGCGGTACCAGTCGGTGGACCAGGGCGAGCTGAGCGGCCTGGTGGAGACCTCGATGTCGCCGAGCCACTTGATGGAGGCGATGCCGACCCAGGAGGGCACGACGAGCCGGACGGGGTAGCCGTGGTCGTACGGGAGGGGCTCGCCGTTCATCTCGTACGCGAGGATCACGTCGTCGAGCGCCTTGGCGACCGGCAGCGGGCGGCGGACCCGGCCGAAGTCGACGCCGCCGGAGACGTACGGGTCGTCCAGGCCGCGGGGCTGGAGGTCGACGGCGTCGTGGGCGATCCCGGCGCTCCGGAGCACGTCGGCGAGGCGGACGCCGCGCCAGTGGGCGGCTCCGACGGCGCCGAGGGTCCAGGGGGTGCCGGTGACGGGCTCGCCCTGCTGGGTGGCGTAGAGGCTGCGCCCGTTTCCGGCGCACTCGATCAGGGCCGTCCGGGTGACGGGGGGCAGGTCCCGCAGCTGTCCGTAGGTGAAGTGGACCGGGTCTCGGCCGTGGAGTCCGTCGCCCCAGAGGGTCAGCCGCCAGTCGGCGGCGTCGAGGACGGGGGTGGAGGTGTGGTTGCGGACGAAGAAGCGGTCGGCGGGGGTGAGGAGGCCGGTGTCGGCGAGGGTCTCGTAGCGGGCCTCGGCGTTCGTCCCGCGGACCGTGAAGTACTCCGGCGGGAGAGCTTTGACGATGCCGGGCGCGGCATCCGCCACGACGTCCATGGGACCAGCGTACGCGGGGGCGGCGGTGGCGAGCCCGCCGAGGGCGGAGACCGCGGGACCCGCCGCGAGCAGCTTCAGCAGGGAGCGGCGGGCGGGCGCGGGTGAGTACGGCACGGGACTCCTCGGCGGGCGGGCTGGCGATCGACGCGCCCACCCTAGGGGCGCGGGGGCGCTCCGGACGGTCCGTTCACAGTGCTGTCATACGAGGGTTCGTCAGGCCGACGGCCTCCCGCCGATATCCGGGTGTGGCCGGGGTGTCCCCCGGGCCAGAATGCGCCATGTCGATACGTGAAGCGCTTCCCGAGGACGCCGCGGCCCTCGCCGTCGTGCACGTCCTGTCCTGGCGGGCCGCCTACCGCGGCCTGGTCCCCGACCCGTATCTCGACGCCCTCGACACGGAGGAGCGCGCCGCGGTGTGGCGCGACCGTCTCACGGCCCCGGACCGGCCCACGGTGCTGGTGGCGACGGGGGACGACGGGCGGGTGGTCGCGTTCTCCTGCTTCCGGCCCTGCCCGGACGGCACGGCCGAACTGGCCGCGCTGTACGCCCTGCCGGAGGTCTGGGGTACGGGCGTCGGGCGGGCGCTCCTCGCCGCGTCCACCGAGGCGCTCGTCGCGGACGGGTTCCGGGCGGCGGCGCTGTGGGTGTTCGCGGGGAACGCTCGGGGGCGGAGGTTCTACGAGGCCGCCGGGTGGCGGCCGGACGGGACGGCGGTGCGGGAGGAGACGGGCGGCCGGGTCCTGGAGGAACTCCGGTACCGGCGGGACCTGTTGGCGTGACCGTTGTCCACATCTCAAGACGTGGGTCTCATTATTCGGCGGCGCTGCGTACGGTGGAGGCACGCACCCACACCGAGGGAGTCGCTTCCATGACGCACGCCTCCGCGCAGCCCGCGGCCCACGAGACCGCCGTCTACACGCACGGCCACCACGAGTCGGTCCTGCGCTCGCACAGCTGGCGCACCGCCGCCAACTCCGCCGCCTATCTGGTGCCCGAACTGCGCGCCGGCCTCGACGTCCTGGACGTGGGCTGCGGGCCCGGCACCATCACCGCCGATCTGGCCGCGCTGGTCGCACCGGGCCGCGTGACCGCGGTCGACGCGGCCGAGGACGTCCTGGTGAAGGCCCGCGCGGTCGCGGCCGAACGCGGCCTGGAGAACGTCGAGTTCGCCGTCGCCGACGTCCACGCCCTGGACTTCCCCGACGACTCCTTCGACGTCGTCCACGCCCATCAGGTGCTGCAGCACGTCGGCGACCCGGTCCAGGCGCTGCGCGAGATGCGGCGGGTCTGCCGGCCCGGCGGGGTCGTCGCGGCCCGGGACAGCGACTACGGGGCCTTCACCTGGTTCCCCGAGCGGCCCGCCCTGGACGGCTGGCTGGACCTGTACCACCGGGTCGCGCGCGCCAACGGCGGCGAACCGGACGCGGGACGGCGGCTGTTCTCCTGGGCCCGGCAGGCCGGCTTCACCGAGATCACGACGACGGCCGGCACCTGGTGTTTCGCCACCCCGGAGGAGCGGGACTGGTGGAGCGGCCTGTGGGCGGACCGTACGACCGCCTCCGGCTACGCCGACCTGGCCGTCGCCGGCGGACACGCGACCACCGCCGAACTGGAGTCGATCGCGGAGGCCTGGCGGGAGTGGGGCAAGCAGGAGGACGCCTGGTTCATGGTCCCGCACGGCGAGATCCTGTGCCGGGTGTCCTGACCCGTACCACCGTGGGGCCCGCCCGGCGTTCCGGGCGGGCCCGCGCCGCTCATCGGCTCGGGCGCATCCGGAACTCGTAGGCGTCCGGCAGGGGTTCGTCGGTGAGCTCCGCCCAGAGCTCGCCGAGGATCTCCGCGCCCTCGCGCAGGTCCGCGACCTCGAAGCCCTCGTCGAAGACGGCGCGCGCCTCGGCCGGCCGGCCCTCGGCGAGCAGGATCCGGATCTCCAGGAGACGGCCCGCGCCCCCGCCCCGGACCCCGTCCGGCAGCCTCGCCCACAGCTCCCGGGCCCGGGCGGCCCGGCCCGTCGCGAGCAGCGCCGCCACTCCCTCGCGACCGAGCGCGGCGGCCACGACCTCGCCGCCGTCCTGCTCCTGGTGCTCGGCGAAGGCCTCCACGAACCGCTCGGCGGCCCGCTCCGGGTGACCGTCCTCCCGGTCGGCGACGGCCAGGCAGTACAGCAGGGGCCAGCGGACCTCCGCCCGGTACAGTCCGCGCTCCCAGCTCCGTACGGCCTGGGCGCGGTCTCCGGCGTGCCACTGGGCGATGCCGAGGTGGTACTCGGTGGACGGGTCGGCCGGGGCGGTCTCCAGCATGTCCCGCCAGGGCGCGGCGACCAGCGGCGCGCCGGGGCCCGCGCCCTTCGGCGGGGGCGGCAGGACGCCGGTGAGCAGGAGCTCCCGCCAGGGTTCCTGGTCCGGTCCGAGCGTCGACTGGGGGAAGGGCGTACCGGGCAACGCGTATCCCCCGCGCAGGACTTCGAGCGCTCCCCAGCCGGATCCTGCCGCGAGGACGGTCTCCGGCTCGGCGTCGGCCGCGCCCTCCCGCCAGGCCGTGTACGCGGCGGCGACGGCGGCGCGGGGCAGCGCCGTCTCCAGCCGGTGTTCGACGTCCGCGCGGGCGGCGGTCCAGTCGTCGCCGAGCGCCGTCGCGGGGTCGGCGGCGAGCGGTCCGTACGCCTCCAGCCAGCTGAACTCCGCCTCGCCCGCGAGCTCCAGGTGTTCCAGCTGGGTGCGGGCGAGCCCGGCCTGTATCTCGGCGTAGCCAGGAGTGCCGGGTTCGGTCAGCCAGTCCTGCCAGCGCCGGCCGCCGCGCTCGGTGCCCCACAGGAAGAGCTTGCGGCCGCGCAGTGCGTCGGTGGAGGTCTGGACGAGTCCGTGGCCGTCCGCGTCGAGGGCGGCGATCCAGCGGCGCTGCTCCTCGGGCAGGTCGTAGAAGAAGTCGGCGGCGTGGGTGCCGTTCAGCGGGTACGAGCGGTCGGTGCCGTCCTCGGTGACGGGCACGGGCAGCCGGGTCAGGCCGCGTTCGTAGCCGTGGTGCCAGGCCGCGTCGGCGGGCACGAGGACCCTGCGCTCCTCGGGGACGGCGGTGTTGGACCACCAGTAGGCGGGGGCGGTCCGCTCGTGCGGGTTGCGGATGCGGACGCCGACGTACAGGAAGTCGGAGCCTTCCGGGAGCCACAGGTCGACCTGGAAGGGCAGGTCGCGCAGCCGCTCCCACTCCCACAGGCGGAGCATCGGGCCGCCGTCGGGGGCGCGGACGGTGGCCGCGTGGAGGGGCGAGCAGGAGAGGGTGGTGTGGCCCGTGGCCCCGATGTTCCACTCGATGCCGCCGGAGAACCAGGCGCCGTTGAGGGCGAAGGCGGCGGGCTGGAGGACCGGGTTGCGGTACAGGAGTTCGCGGCCGGTGGGCTTGTGGTGCAGGGAGTGGACGCGGCCGCCGAGACCGGGCAGCACGGTCACCCGGAGCCGGTCGTTCTCGATCACGATCGTGTCGAGGTCCGCGGGGGTGCGCTCGCGGCCGTAGCCGTCGCGCACGGGAGCGGGGAGCAGGCTGCGCAGGGGCGCCCGTCCGATGCCCCGGGCCATGTCGCGCGGGAGCTCCGCGAGGGTCCGCGCGTCGACCGCGTGGGCCCCGGCGCCTGCGGGGGCCCGCAGTGCGGGGAGAGGGTTGTCCGGGCCCAACGGGGCCGCGGGCAGCGTCAGTACGGCACGTCGTACGGTCGTCATTGATCCATGGAACACGCCGGAGCCGGTCCTGACCAGGGGCTCTCCAGGGTTCTCCGCGTCAGGCTTCGGCAAAGGAGCCGGGGTCGGGGCGCCCGGATATTCGCGGCGGCGACGGCGCCCGCCGCCTTAGTGTGGAGGGTCGGTCCGCCGCCGTGGCGGCCGGGGATCACGGGCACAGGGAGTACGAGGAATGGGCACGCAGCACACCTACCGGGTCATCGTGCGCGGCACGTTCGACGGTCTGTCGGAGGAGAGCCGGTCCCGGCTGCTCGCCGAGGTGAACGCGCACGGGCTGACGGCGATGCAGTTCACGGAGGAGGGCTCGCTGGCCTACGACCGGACGCTGAAGCACTTCTCGTACCGCCTGGTCGTCGTCTCGGACGCCGAGGACGGCGACGAGATGGCGGGCGCGATCGCGGAGGACCGGGTGGAGACCGCGCTCCGGGAGCTGGGCCACGGGTACAAGGCGCTGCGCTCGACGGTGACGGACCTCGACACGATGAAGATCAACCGGAAGCGCTAGTCGTTCGCCGTGACGGCCCACCGTTCGTGGTCGCGCCAGGCCCCGTCGATGTGCAGCATCGCGGGCGAGAAGCCCTCCAGGCGGAAGCCGGCGCGGCGGACGAGGGCTCGGGAGGCCGTGTTGCCCGGCTGGATGTTCGCCTCCAGGCGGTGCAGCTCCAGGGGCCCGAAGGCATGCTCCATCACCAGGCCGAGGGCCTCGGTGAGCAGTCCGCGTCCGGCGGCGTGCGCGAAGGCGCCGTAGCCGAGGGCGCCGCTGCGGAAGGCTCCGCGGACGATGTTGTTGATGTTGACGAAGCCGGCGATCCCGCCGCCGTCGGCGCGCTCGCACACGAGGAAACCGGCGCGGGCGGGGTCCTCGATCAGCGCGCCCGCGTAGCCGGCGTACGCCTCGGCCGTGCACGGCGGGAAGAGCCAGGGGCGGTGGAGCTCCCGGCTCTCCCGGGCCCGGGCGGTGAACTCCTCGGCGTCGGCCGCGGAGAAGGGGCGCAGACCCACACGGGGCCCGGCGGCGAGGTACGGACCATGATCGTCGGACATGGGGCCAGGCTATGCGGTGCGCGCGGCGGGCGCGGGCCGGGCGCGTGCTCGTCCGGGCACGACGCACCTCAGCGGCGTACGGGCACGGCGAAGGCTCGTACGGCCACCGCGACCTTCAGCGGCGGGCGTCGCGGACGCGGGGTGGGCAGGTCTCGCCCTTCCGTACGACTCCGATCATGACGGTCGTGCGCCGGTCGAGGGCCGTCCCCGCCGCCGGGTACTGGGTGCAGACCTGCCACCGCGGCGGCCACAGCACCCGGCGGTCGCGGCCGCTCACGTCGTGGACGTCGAGCCGGGTCCGGCGGTCCAGACGGGTGAAGACCCGCCACAGGCCCCGCCCGAGGAAGTCCGGCATCGGCCGCGTCCCGGACTCGTCGTCGGGAGTGGCGGCCTCCTCCGCCGAGGAGGCGGCGAAGGCCGCGAGCGCGAGGACCGCGCCGCCGACGACGAGGGCCGCCCGCCTCACTTCCGCCTCCGGGCCGCGACGTAGTAGCCGCAGGCGGCGCCGAGCAGGGCGGTCGTGAGCAGCGCCCCGTAGAGCGGCATCGTGACTTCGGGGACGAGCAGGCGGATCTCGACCTCGCGGGTGTTCTCGAAGATGAAGACCAGGGTGAGGACCGCGACCGCGATCATCGCGATCCGGCCCGGGGTGAAGGCGCCGGCGAACCGGGACGAGGTGCTCCCGCCCGATGTCCGTGGCGTCTGCTTCGGACTCATTACCCGGCCCCTCTCCTCCGTCGTGCCGTCGGTCGTACCCGGCCACAGCCGTGGGACCAGAATGGGACGCGCGGCGCCCGCCCGTGACGGCGAGGAGAGCCGTACGGGTGACTTGTCAGACAACGTGGGCGACTACCGTGGTGCGAAGACCGGCGGAGAACGGGCCGGGGACGAGACGAGGAGGGGCCGTGGCGGTCAGCGGACAGCGGCGGCGACCGGTCGTGGCGCTCTACGAGCGGATCGCGGACGCCGTCCACGACGGCACCTACCCGCCGGGCTCCACGCTCCCCTCCGAGCCGAAGCTCGCCGCCGAGCTGGGCGTCAGCCGGCCGGCCCTGCGCGAGGCGCTGCTGCTGCTCCAGGAGGACGGCGTCCTCACGGTGCGGCGCGGGGTGGGCCGCACGGTCAACGACCGCCCGCCGCGGCGCGGCTTCGAGCACGTCCAACCGCTGGAGGAGCTGATCGGCGCGGGCGCCCCGCTGCGGGTGCGGGCGCTGGTCAGGACCGTCGAGGAGCCGACCGACTTCACCACCCAGCACCTGCTCGCGCCTGCCCGCGCCGAGCTGCGGTTCTGGGAGTCCGTCCTGACCGGGGAGGGCGCGGCGGCGGCGCTGAGCCACGAGTGGGCGGCGCCCGACGAGCTGCTCGACCGGGTGCACCCCGAGTTCGCGCGCGCCCTGCGGGAGGCGGCGGCGGACACCGGGGGCGCGGTCTCGATGCTCGCGGTCCTGGTCGCGGCCTCGCGGGAGACGGCGCTGAGCGCCCACAGCGGGATCACGGCGACGCTCCTCGGGCGGCGGCGCGGGGAGCAGCTGGGCCGCCCGGCGGACACCCCCGCGGTCCTGGTCACCCAGGTGGTGCGGGTCGGCGAGACACCGGTCCTGGCCGCCAAGCACATGCTCCCGACGGGCACCCCCGCGCTGCCGGTGCTGCAGTCGCACTGAAGGCGGGAGAACGGGCCCGCGGGGGGCCTGCCGGGTGCGTCACAGCACCCCGCCCGGCCGTGGCGTACACTTCCCCGCCATGCACTTGTCTGACAACCCTGCCACGCCTGCCGCCGCCACCGTCTCCGAGTGGATCCGCCGGGCCCCCAAGGCCGTCCTCCACGACCACCTCGACGGCGGGCTGCGCCCCGCGACCATCGTCGAGCTGGCGCGGGAGTGCGGCTACACCGCGCTGCCGACCGAGGACCCGGCCGAGCTCGCGGTCTGGTTCCGGGACGCCGCCGACTCCGGTTCGCTGGAGCGCTACCTGGAGACCTTCGCGCACACCTGCGCGGTCATGCAGACCCGCGAGGCGCTCACGCGCATCGCGGCCGAGTGCGCCGAGGACCTGGCGGCGGACGGCGTCGTCTACGCCGAGATCCGCTACGCCCCCGAGCAGCACCTGGAGGGCGGGCTGACCCTCGACGAGGTCGTCGAGGCGGTCAACGACGGCTTCCGCGAGGGCGAGCGCCGCACCGGCGGCCGGATCACCGTCCGTACCCTGCTCACCGGCATGCGGCACACCGACCGCTCCCTGGAGATCGCGGAGCTCACGGTCGCGCACCGGGACAACGGCGTGGCCGGCTTCGACATAGCGGGCGGCGAGATCGGCAACCCGCCGGCCCGCCACCTCGCCGCCTTCCAGCACCTGAAGCGGGAGAACTGCCACTACACGATCCACGCCGGCGAGGCCGTCGGCGCGGAGTCGATCCACGAGGCCGTGCAGGTCTGCGGCACCGAGCGGATCGGCCACGGCGTGCGGATCACGGACGACATCGCCGAGGACGGCACCCTGGGCCGGCTCGCCTCGTACGTCCGGGACAACCGCATCGCCCTGGAGGTCTGCCCGACGTCCAACCTCCAGACGGGCGCCGCGAAGGACTACGCCTCGCACCCGATCGACGAGCTGCGCCGGCTCGGCTTCCGGATCACGCTGAACACCGACAACCGGCTGGTCTCCGGCACCACCATGAGCGAGGAGTTCCAGCACATGGTGGACGCCTTCGGTTACGGCCCGGAGGTCTTCGAGGAGTTCACGGTCGCCGCTCTGGAGGCCGCCTTCCTGCCGCTGCCGGAGCGGCAGCGGCTCGTCGACGAGGTCGTCCGCCCGGGGTACGCGGCGCTCTAGGAGAGCCCTATCCGACCCTGCCCTCCACCAGGGGCAGGGACAGCGTCCCCGTGGATTCGGGGGCGCTGACGACGGTCACCGGCTTGATGCCGCGGTTGCCGGAGTACGCGGTGTCGCTCGCGGCGACGACGAACTCCAGCCGGTGGCCGGTCTCGTAGCGGTGGACGATGCCCGGCAGCTCGACGGTGAAGGGGCGGGTGACGTCCGGTACGCGCACGGGCGCGACCAACCGGTTGACCAGGGTCTTCGTCCCGTCGGGCGCGATGTCGTACAGCTTCGCGAAGAGGACGAGCCGGTCGGCGGCGTCGCCCGAGTCCTGGACCCGTTCGGTCGCCGGGGACACGACCTGGAGGGTCGCCCTCGGCGCGCCGACGAGGTCGACGGGCTCGGTGAGCGGGGCGCTGCTCCAGCCCAGGTAGGTGCCGGGGGTGTCGTACGGGCGGGGGTCGGGGAGCCCGATCATCCCGGCGAGCGAGGACTCCGAATGGCTCGTCGGGACCAGCCAGTTGACGTACCGGCGGGAGCCGCGGGCGACCTTCGTACGGTTGTCGACGAGCTTGCCGTCGCCGGAGAGGTACAGCTTCTGGCTGAGCGCCGGGACCCTGTCGGCGGTGCCGTAGCCGCTCTGCCCCTCGCGGTACCAGGCGAAGGCGGGGCCGGTGTCCGCGGCGGCGTTCTTCCGGAGGTGGCGGTCGAACCAGGCGAGGACGCGCTGCCCCACGTAGCTTCCCTCCGGGTCGCCGAGGTCGAGTTCGCCCGGCCGCTGTCCCCCGCTGTGGCCCCAGGACTGCCAGATCATCCGGGTGTCGACGCCTCGCTCGCGCAGCCGGTCGTAGGTGGCGCGGGCCTCGTTGAGGTTGAACAGGCTGTCGGACTGGCCCTGGACGATCAGGGTGGGCGCGGTGATCCGGTCGAGGTAGGAGACCGGGGAGACCGAGCGGGCGTAGGCGAGCATCTTCTCGCTCGCGGCGGCCGGGTAGCGGCCGGAGTTGAGGAGCTTGATCGTGTCGCAGGCGTCGGTGACGAAGTGCAGACAGCCGAGGGAGTTGATCCGGCTGGGGTCGAGCGACGGGGAGAGCAGGGGCTGACCCTCGCCGATGAGGTAGAAGCCGTTGGCCCACTGCCATTTGAAGACGCCGGGGGTGTTGCGGTCGGCGGCGTTGGGGGCGAGCGAGTACGCGAGGTCGTTCCAGGTGATGAGGGGGACGAGGGCGTCGATACGGGGATCGACGGAGGCGGCGGCGAGCTGGACGGCACCGCCGTAGGAGCCGCCGATCATGCCGACGCGCGGGTCCTCCGCGCCGTCCCGGGTGACGAAGTCGGCGCGGGTGCCGTCGTCGGCGGCGCGGGTGCCGGCGAGGAAGTCGACGAGGCGGGCGGCGGCCCGGCCGTCCGCCTCCGGGGCGTCCAGGGAGATCAGGCACCCGGACTTCCCGAAGCCGAGGCCCGAGTAGACGAGGCCGACATAGCCGCGCTCGGCGAAGGCCTTGCCGATGGCGGCGGTGGACCCGTCGCTCTTGCTGCCGCCGAAGCCGTTGGTGGCGAGGACGGCGGGCGCGGGGTGCGCGGCGTCCACGCCGGCCGGGCGGTACAGGTCGGCGTCGACGGTGCAACTCCGGCCGCCCGCCTCGACGGTGAACCGGAGCGGGGTGACGGTGTACGGGGCGTCGCCGGGCTCCGCGCCGGCGGCGGGCACGGCGAGGGCGAGCGGCGCGGCGAGCGCGGCCGCACCGGCCACGAGCGCGAGGACCTTGCGGGATCGGGGCACGGCACGGGACACAGAGACCTCCACACTGAGGACGACGCCGAGTGGCCCACGGGTACCTACCGACTGGTAGGTATCCAGGCAGCGCCCATGCTGTGACACGTGTCCAGCCCCGTCAACGCGCCGGACGAAGGTTGTTGACGCAGATTCAGTGAAGGCCGCGCGCCCCGCTCCGGCAGCCGGGTCCTGCGGATCGCCGTCCGCTCCTCGATGGGAGAATGGCGGCATGACAGGCGCTGAGGAATTCAGACCCGAATCGGAGCGGGTGACGCGCGCACTGCGCGATCAGATCATCGACGGGACCCGGGCACCCGGCAGCAGGCTGGTGGAGCGGGAGATCGCGGCCGAGCTGGACGTGAGCCGGCTGCCCGTCCGCGATGCCCTGCGGGACCTGGTCGCGGAGGGCCTGGTGACGCCGCGACCGCGCACCTGGGCGGTGGTCCGGGAGTTCAGCGCGTCCGACATCTCCGACCTCGGCGAGGTCAGGTCCGCCCTGGAGATCCTCGGCTTCCGACTCGCCGCGCAGCGCCGCACCCGGGCGGGGCTCGCCAAGCTCCGCGCCGACCTCGACGCCGAACTGGCGGCGGCGGCCAAGGGCGACGGCCAGGCCGCGCGACGGGCGGCCGCCGACTTCCACGAGACCGTCACGGAGCTCGCGGACAACGCACTGCTCAGCGAGCTCAACGCGACGCTGCGCAGCCGGATGCGCTGGATGCTCGGGCAGCACGACGACTTCACCGTCGTCGCCGAGGAGCACGCGGAGCTGTACCGGGGCATCGAGGCACGGGACGTGGAGCGCGTCGAGAAGCTGGCCCTGCGCCACCTGGAGACGAGCCGCGACGAGGCCGCGGCGCACCAGCGCAGGACGGCGCCGGAGTAGTCCTCCCGGCGCCGTCGTCCCCGAACAGGTCGTGTCGTAGCCCTCCCGGCGCCGCCGTCCCCGAACGGGTTGTGTCGTGCCCTCCCCGCGCCGCCGTCCCCGAACGGGTCGTGTCGTAGCCGTCAGGCGCCGAGGCCGCGGGGCAGTCCCTTGCGCCGAAGAGACGCGCCCTCGCCCCGCCTTCCGTGGGGCGAGGGCGCGTCGCGTCGTACGGCCACCGCTTCCGCTCACCGCAGGGCCGGTACCTCCAGGGTGAGCGTGCCCGTCTCCGCGTCGAGCACGGCCGGCAGGCCGAGCGGCAGGGTCAGCGCCGTCGGGCTGTGCCCGAAGCCCATCTCCTCCAGGACCGGCACCCCGAGGCCGCCGAGCCGGTCGGCGAGCACCGCGCGCACCTCCTCGTACGGGCCGCACTCCTCCCAGGAGCCGAGGCCGATGCCCGCGACCCCGTCGAGCCAACCGGAGCGCAGGAGTTGGGTGAGGATGCGGTCGAGGCGGTACGGCTCCTCCCCCACGTCCTCCAGGAGCAGCAGCCCGCCGCGCGCCGAGGGCCGTCCGTGCGGGGTGCCGAGGTCGGCGGCGAGGAGGCTGACGCAGCCGCCGAGCGTCACGCCCCGGGCGCGGCCCGGCACCAGGGCCCGTGCCGTCGCCGGGGCGAGCGTCTGCACCGTCTCGGGTTCGAGCAGGGTCGCCCGCAGCGACTCCTGGGTGCGCGGGTCCGACAGGAACGTGCCGGCGGCGACCATCGGTCCGTGCAGGGTGGCGAAGCCGGCGCGGACGGCGAAGGCCTCGTGCAGGGCGGTGACGTCGCTGTAGCCGACGAACGCCTTGGGCCCGGCCGCCCGGATCGCCGGCCAGTCCACCAGGTCCACCATGCGCTGGGCCCCGAATCCGCCGCGTGCGCAGAGCACGGCGGAGACGGTGGGGTCGCACCAGGCCTCGGTCAGGTCGCGGGCCCGCGCCCGGTCCGCCCCGGCGAGGTGCCCGAGCGTGGGGTGGGTGTCCAGGACGTGGGGAGCGACCACCGGTTCGAGGCCCCAGCCGCACAGGATGTCGAGCCCGGCGGTGAGCCGCTCCTCGGGAACGGGTCCGCTGGGGGCGACGACGGCGACCCGCGCCCCGGGCGCGAGCCGCTCGGCCCGGGCCGGGGCGTCCACCGGGGTCACGTGCGGTACTCCAGCTCCGCCGTGTCCGTACGGTCGATCCCGAAGGTCCTTACGTACAGGGCGAGTTCGGCCTCCAGGGCCCGGACCATGGTGTCGGCCCTGCGGAAGCCGTGGCCCTCCCCCTCGAAGGCGAGGTAGGCGTGCGGGACGCCCCGGCCGGCTGTGCGGGCGAGGAAGCGCTCCGCCTGCGCGGGCGGGCAGATGACGTCGTCGAGGCCCTGGAGCAGCAGGAACGGGACCGTGACGCGGTCGACGTGCTCGATCGGCGAGCGCTCCTTGTAGCGGGCGGGCACCTGGTCGAGCGGTCCGACGAGTCCCTCCAGATACTGGGACTCGAAGTCGTGGGTCTCGTCGGTGGCCCAGCCCCGCAGGTCCAGGATGGGGTAGATGATCGTGCCGCAGGCGTACACGTCGGTGGAGACGAGGGACGCGGCGGTCGTCCAGCCGCCCGCGCTGCCGCCGCGCACGGCGAGCCGGGCCGGGTCGGCGGTGCCCTCGGCGGCGAGCGCCGCCGCGACGGCCGCGCAGTCCTCGACGTCGACGACGCCCCACTGCTCACGCAGCCGCTCCCGGTACTCCCGGCCGTAGCCGGTGGAACCGCCGTAGTTGACCTCGGCGACGCCGATGCCCCGCGAGGTGAAGTAGGCGATCTCCAGGTCGAGGACGAGCGGGGCGTGCCCGGTGGGCCCGCCGTGCGCCCAGATCACATAGGGCGGCAGCTCGCCTTCGGGCCCCTCGTACCCGGGGTGGTGCGGCGGGTACACCTGGGCGTGGATCTCGCGTCCGCCGGGACCGGTGAAGGTGCGGATCCGGGGCGGGGGAAGGTGGGCGGGGTCGACGGCGTCGGTGTGCGCCGCGCCGACGACGCGGCTGCGGCCGGTGCGGGTGTCGAGTTCGACGAGCTCGTAGGAGCGGTGCGGTCCCGCGGCGACGCCGACCACGCGGGTGCCGTGCGCGGCGAGGGTGGAGGCCCACTCCGTGCGGGCCCCGCCGCCCGCGTCGACGAGGGCGCGGCGCTCGGGGTCGAGGATCCCGAGGGTGGTGGTTCCCCTGCCGTGGACGACGGCGATCAGCCCGTTCTCCAGGGGCGTGAACCAGCGGAGTCCGATCTTCCAGAGCGGGCCGCCGAACTCCTCGGCGCGGGGGCAGAGCGCTTCCGGTTCGGCGAGGCCGCCGTCGGCGGCGGTCTCCGCGCGGTAGAGGTTCCACCAGCCGGTGCGGTCGCTGACGAAGAGCAGCCGGCCGGCCGCGTCCCAGTCGACCTGCGGGATCGACTCGGCGGTCCCCCCGGCGACGGTCCTGGCCTCTCCGAAGGTGCCCTCGGCGGTGACCTCGGCGAGGAGGACCTCGGTGCCGTCCCAGGGCATCCGGGGGTGGTCCCAGCCGAGCCAGGCGGCCCGGCGGCCGTCCGGGGAGAGCCGGGGTCCGGTCACGAACCGGTGGCGCCCGTCGGAGAGTTCACGGACGGCGGTGCGGTCCTCGGCGGCCGAGCCGTCGAGGGGCACGGCGGCGAGGACGCGGCGCACGTCGGTGGGCGCGGGACCGGTGAACTCCTCCAGGACGCACCACACCTCGCCCCGGTCCGGGTGGATCACCGGGTCCACCCAGCGCAGTCCGCCGCCGACGGCGGAGAGCGGGGTGAGCGGCCGCGGCTCCGCGCCGGGGGCATCGGGTTCGTACGCGTAGAGCCGCTGGTCGGGGAAGTGGCAGAACACGGCGAGCGGTCCGTCCGCCCGGCGCGCGACCGCCGCCCAGGGCTGCCCGCCGTACTCGATCACCCGGCTGCGGACGTTCCACGGGGCGGGCAGCAGGCTCTCCTCGGTGCCGTCGGCGCGCCGCCGGACGAGGGCGCGCCGGCCGCCCTCCTCGGGGCGGGGCGCGGTCCACCACAGCTCGTCGCCGACGGTGCCGAGGTACTCGGGCCGCCCGTCGCGCGCGGCGGCGAGCGCGGCGCTCACGGGTGACGGCCAGCTGCCGTACCCGGCCGTGGTCGTGGCCATACCGTCTCCCCTGCCTGTCACGGACCTGTCTCCCCCTGTCACGGGCCTATGCGGACTTCAGATAGTGGTCGAGCACCCGGACGCCGAAGTGCAGGGCGTCCACGGGCACGCGCTCGTCGACGCCGTGGAAGAGCGCCCCGTAGTCGAGGCCCGGGGGCAGCCGGAGCGGCGAGAAGCCGTAGCCGGTGATGCCGAGCCGGGAGAACTGCTTGGCGTCGGTGCCGCCGGACATGGTGAACGGCACGACGTGCCCGGCCGGGTCGAAGCGCTCGACGGCGGCCCGGAGCCTGGCGAAGGTCGGCGAGTCGACCGGGGCCTCCAGGGGCACCTCGCGGTGGTGGAACTCCCACTCCACGTCGGGCCCGGTGAGCTGGTCCATGGTCGCGGCGAACTCCTCCTCGGCGCCCGGCAGCATCCGCCCGTCGACGTAGGCGACGGCCTGGCCCGGGATGACGTTGACCTTGTAACCGGCTTCGAGCATCGTCGGGTTGGCGCTGTTGCGGACGGTTGCCTCGACGAGGGCCGCGGCGGGGCCGAGCTTGTCGAGGAGGAGGTCGACGTCGAGGTCGGGGGCGCTGGTGTCGACGTCGATGCCGTACAGCGCGGCCAGTTCGGTGAGGGCGGCGCGGACGGTCGTGGTGAGGCGGACCGGCCAGGTGTGGCTGCCGATCCGGGCGACGGCCGAGGCGAGGCGGGTGACGGCGTTGGCCGTGTTCACCTTGGAGCCGTGGCCGGCCCGGCCGTGGGCGGTCAGCTTGAGCCAGGCGGTGCCCCGCTCCCCCGCCGCGATCGGATAGAGGGTAGTGCCGGGCTGCGGGTGGAAGCTGAACGCCCCGGACTCGCTGATGCCCTCCGTACAGCCCTCGAAGAGGGGAGCGTGCCGGTCGGCGAGGAAGCCGGAGCCGTCCTCGGCGCTGGCCTCCTCGTCTGCCGTGTAGGCGAGGACGATGTCCCGGCGCGGGCGGATGCCGTGCCGGGCCCAGTTGCGGACGACGGCCAGGACCATCGCGTCCATGTTCTTCATGTCGACGGCGCCGCGCCCCCACACGAGCCCGTCGCGGACCTCGCCGGAGAAGGGGTGCACGGTCCATTCGGCGGGGTCGGCGGGCACCACGTCCAGATGGCCGTGGACGAGGAGCGCCTCGGCCGAGGGGTCGGTGCCGGGGATCCTCGCCACCACGTTGGTGCGGCCGGGGGTCCGCTCCAGGAGGGTCGGTTCGATCCCTGCGTCCGCGAGCCGCTCGGCGACGTACTCGGCGGCCGGCCGCTCGCGGCAGTCGCCGCCGCCGCGGTTGGTGGTGTCGATGCGGATGAGCTCGGAGGTGAAGGTGACCACCTCGTCGAGCGCCGTCGTGTCCGGGCCCCGGACCTCCTCAGCCATACTGCTCCTCCACCGCGGCCGAGACGATGGTCGTGACCGCCTTGAACGTGCGAATTGCCTCGTACATCGTCTCGCTCGTGTACGCGACGCGCCGCTCTCCGCGCCGCGCCACGCCGGGAACCACCGTGGCGGCGGCGCCCAGGTGCTCGGCGTCGAACTCGACCTCCACGGTGAAGGGACCGCCCCGGACCGGCTCGTGCCGGACGGCGAGCGCGGCGGCGGTCTTCGCTGCGGCCCGGATGTCGGCGGCGGTCCTGGCCGGGGTGCGGCACACCGCCGCGTACCGCGAGACGTGGTCCTTGACGGCGACCTTGGGTGCCTCGGGCGCGTATCCGAGGGCGTCCTCGCAGGTCAGGTCGTCCCCGGTGACGAGGACGACGGGCACGCCGTACTCCGCGACCACATGGGCGTTGAGCACGCCCTCGCTCGCCCGCTCGCCGTTGAGCCAGACCCCGGTGATGGAGTTGGCGAGGTAGGTGTGCGCGAGGACCCCCTCGGCTCCGGCGCCGGTGTGGTAGCCGACGAAGGCGATGCCGTCGACGTCCCCGTGCTGCACGCCCTCCACCATCGAGAGGGACTTGTGCCGCCCGGTGAGCATCTCGGCCCGCTCGTCGAGCTGCTCCAGGAGCAGGTTCCGCATGGACCAGTGCGCCTCGTTGATGAGGACCTCGTCCGCGCCGCCGTCGAAGAAGCCGAGCACGGCGGCGTTCACGTCGGAGGTGAACATCGCGCGGCACCGCTCCCACTGGGGCGTGCCGGGCAGCACGTCGGCGGGCCAGGTCACACCGGTCGCGCCCTCCATGTCGGCGCTGATGAGGATCTTCATGCCTGGCACCGTACGCGCCGCCCGGCCGCCCTACCACCCCTGTGGATAACCGCCGTTGGAGTGGACCTCTGGCACCCATCGGACGGCGGTACGGATCATCGGGCCGGTTCCGGATACCGCCTGGGGTCCTCCTCCGCGAACCGGCGCAGCGCGGCGGCGGCCCGCCGCTCGGGCCGGGTGCCGTCGTCGGGGAGCCGCCACAGGTACTGCCGCGGCTGGACGTCCGGCGCGCCGCCGGCGGTCGGGGGCAGGTCGTCGTAGGTGATCACGGTGGTGTCCGGGTCGCCGAACTCCGTGCTCGACCACCCCGGCCGCAGGCCCCAGCGGGCGAGGAGGCCGGGCCGCTCGCGCAGCCCCCGGGCGATCAGCCGGGCGGTGTCCCGGGCCGGCCAGCTCCAGCCCCGGTCCTGCTCGGCCCGGGTGACCTCCGTGTCGTACGCGGCGGCGTCGAAGCGGAGGACGGGGAGGTCGGGCAGGTCGCGCGGGGCCCCGGGCCTGCTCCAGTCGCCCCACACGACGTGCGGGCCCTCGCGGCGCACGGTGACGTAGAGGGCGCCGCAGCAGCCCTCGGTGCAGTACGCCTCGGCGAGCCGGACCTCGCGGGGCTCCGCTCCGGCGCGCAGGGCACCGGTGTCGAGGAGCCGTTCGGGCGCGTCGCCGGGCCCCCGGCCGAACGCCCAGGGGACGAGGGGCCGGCCGTCGACCAGGAAGCGGGTCTCGACGGCGTCCGGGTCGCCGGGGTCGGCGACGGCGACCTCGATGCGCAGCCGGGGTGCCCCGGCCGGCTCCCGGGCCGCGAGGGCCGCGCGGAGGCGGGGTGCCGTGCGGCGGATCCACGCGGCCCGCTGCCGGGTGCGGGGGTCGGCATCGCCCTCGTCCTCCTCCGGCTGCTCGCCGGCGGCGGCGAGCAGCGCACCGAGGACCGCCTCGCGCCGGCCGGGCGCCCAGTCGAGGAGCTGCGAGGCGCCGCTGTGCAGGTCGAGGGCGAGTGACAGCAGCCGGGCCTGCCGGTCGAGGTCGGTCACGGGGCCCGCCACGCGCGCGGTGATCGCCTCGTACAGCTCCCTGGCGTCCTCGTACCGCAGCAGCGCGGTCGTGTAGTCGCGGCGGCTGGTCATCCGGGTCAGCAGGAGTACGGCCTGCGCAAGCAGCTCGGGGTCCTGGGGGTGTGCCCGGAGGAGGGCGTGGAGCCCGGTGGACTCCGCGATCCACCGCGCCTGTTCGGGGCCGACGTCCCGGGACGTGCGGGCCGGCACCGCCACGACGAGGTCGCGGAGCTCGCCCGTACGGCCGGAGAGGAGGGCCTCCACGAGGGCGCGCTGCGCGGCTCCCCGCGCGCGGTGGGCCAGGCTGACCGTCGCGGCGGCCTGCCGGTCCAGCGGTGCGAGGGCCTCGACGGCGGCGCTGTCGAGTGCGGTGAGCAGCCCGAGGTCGCGCAGGTACGGCACGTCCTCGGGTTCCCCGTACCGGCTCAGCAGCCCGAGGCCGCCGGCCACGCCGACGAGGGTGGTACCGGTCCGGACGAGGAGGCGGCCGAGGGCGCGGGCGGCCGGTGCGTCGGGATGTTCGAGGGTCGCGGCGGCCCGGAGGACGGTCCGGTGGCGGACCCCGGTGGCCACGAGGGCGCTTTCCGGGTCGGTGCCGGGTCCGTTGATCAGGCGGCGGAGGGCGTCCGTCACGCGGGCGTGTGCCTCGCCGGGGCGGGTGCCGGGGCCGCGGAGGCGTTTCGTGCGTGCGCTGTCGGGGAGGGGGTGGCCGCCCCTGGGGACGGGTACGCCGCGCAGACCGCGGGCGTGGTCGGACAGGGCGGGGGCGAGCGTCGAGCGCTCGTACGAGGCGCTCACCGCGCGGGGTGGAGCTCGATTCCGTAGGTCATGGAGGCATGCTGTCCTGACTGCCGCCCCACGCGCCACCCGTTTGGCGTCCTCCGAATCGGACGAACCCTTGCCAAGGGGTGCGTATAGGCTGTCTCAGTTGTCGTTCCCGACCTTCCGGAGAGCTCTCGGTGACCATCGCCTTCACCCCGTCCGAAACCACGCCCGTCATGGCCGAGGAGCCGGAGTTCTGGGAGCCCTCGGCTCCCGAGCCCCAGGGCGCGCAGGGCGTCCAGGACACCCCGGAGGAGGAGGACGACGACCACGGCCGGGACCACGACCCCGTCGTCGTCCGTGACGCCCAGGACTTCGGGGTCTACGCGCGGACCGGCGGCTGGACCTTCGCCCTGAAGGTGGCCCGGAGCGTGCGGCCGGGCGGCCAGCCCGCCGAGGGGACGGCCCGGACGAAGGTCTCCGCGAAGGCCTTCGCGGAGCTCGCGGGGTGCTCGCCCGAGCGGGTCATGCGCTACTACAAGGCCTGGGACATGGCGGCCGACGACGGTCTGGTCCCGCAGTTCGAGGTGCTGGTCCCGGGCGAGGACATCGAACTGCCGGACGCGGACGTCTGGCTGTCGTACTACACCTCCCGCAACAGCGCGTCCTCCGTGCGCGGTCAGGCGATCACCGCGGCGGCCGAGGCGGAGGGCATCCGGCCGACGAAGGCGCTGGAGGTCGCGGAGAACCCGACCGCGCTGCGGGCGGCGATCCTCGCCGACCCCGGGACGGCGGAGGCCGCGCGCGGGGCGCTGCTCGACCGGATGAAGGAGGACCCGGCCCTCCAGACGGAGATGGCCCGGGCCTTCGCCCGCACCGACGGCCTGAAGAAGGCGGTGGCGAACGAGGCGAAGGCGGCCGACCGCATCGGGTACGTGCGCCAGATCGTCGAGAACGGCCAGATCAAGACCCCCGCCGGGCAGACCGTGGAGGCCCCGGCCGAGCTGCGGGCCGAGGCCGAGCGGCACCTGTCGCTCCTCGACGAGCTGGACGACTCGGAGGAGGCGGGCGAGTGGGCCGGCGAGGCCTACGACACGGTGAAGGGCCTGGTCGCCAAGGCGGTCGAGGACGATCCGGCGCTGCGCGTCCAGGAGCGGCGGACGAAGTTCTACAACAGCCTGCAGAAGGCGACGAAGGTCTTCGAGGAGCTGACGCTCGACGAGGTGATGGAGGAGGACATCTACGAGGCGGACATGCTCCAGCGCCTCGAAGCCCTCCAGGAGGCGATCGGCACCTGCATCAGCGCGCTGCGCAGGGCGACGACCGCCTCCGACTGATCCGGTCAGTCCTCGTGGCCGAGCTGGAGGTCGCGCTCGGTGCGGCCGCCGCCGGCCACCTGGAGGACGGTGGCGACGGGCGGGTACCCGGCGGCGATGACCGTGTACTCGCCCGAGGACAGGTCGATGAAGCGGAAGGTGCCGTCGGTGCCGGTGGTGAGGGTGTCGACGACGTTGCCCGCGGCGTCGAGGAGGGTGACCCGGGCGTCCTCCACGGGCCGCCCTCCCCCGGCCCGCACGGTGCCGCGCAGTACCGCGCCGCCGGCCAGTTCGATGTCCTGGCGGGTCTCGCGGGAGGACTGGACGCTCACGGGGAGCGCGGCGGGCCGGAAGGCGGGGGCGCTGACGGCGAGCGTGTACTCGCCCGCGACGAGTTCGCCGATGACGTACCCGCCCTCGCGTCCGCTGCGGGTGGAGGCGACGACCTCGCCGCGCACGTCGGTGAGGGTGACGGCCGCGTCACGCACGGGCGTGCCGTCGGCGGTGACGACGCTGCCCGCGAGCCGTCCGGCGCCGCCGAGGACGACGTCGAGCTCCACCGGCCGGTCGCCGACGGTGACGGAGACGGCCTGCGGCTGGTGGCCGCCGGCCGCGGCGATCAGGACGTACGCGCCGCCGCCGGGGACGCTCAGGGCGTACCGGCCGTCCTCGCCGCTCGCGCCGCGGCCGACCTGGCGGCCCTGGACGTCGATGAGGGTGAGCGCGGCCCGGGGGACACGGCTGCCGTCGTGGTGCTGGACGGTGCCGCAGACGGGCACACCGGAGTGCGGAGGGGTCGCGGCGGCCGGGGCGGGGGCGGCGTGGCGGGCGTGCGGCACGCCCTGGGCGGCGGTGTCGAAGGTGATGTCGGTGGCCTCGGTGAGGGGGCTGTGGTGGGACACCAGCGGTTTCTCCTTGAGGAAGAAGGCGAGGACGAGGCCGAGTACGAGGACCGGCACGAGGTAGAGGAAGATCCGCGGCATCGCGTCCGCGTACGCCTGGATGTACGCGTCGCGCAGGGCGGGCGGCAGGGTGTGGACGGTCCCCGGGGTGATCGACTCGGCCGGCGGCAGGTGCACGGAGCCCTGCGCGGGGACGCGGGCGAGCCGGTCGCCGAGGGCGTCGTCGAGCCGGGAGGCGAAGAGGGTGCCGAAGACGGCGGCGCCGACGCTGCCGCCGATCTGGCGGAAGTAGTTGTGGGCGCTGGTGGCGGTGCCGAGGTCGGCGGGGCGGACGGAGTTCTGCACGGCGAGCACGAGCACCGGCATGACGAGGCCGATGCCGGTGCCGAGGACGGCCTGCCAGAGGCTGTGCTGGAGGCGCGGGGTGTCGGTGTCCATGCGGGAGAGCAGCCACATGCCGAGGACGGAGACGGCGCCGCCGATCACCGGGTAGATCTTGTAGTGGCCGGTGCGGCTGATGAGCTGGCCGGAGACGACGGAGGCGATGACGATGCCGCCCATGAGCGGCAGCATCAGGAGGCCGGACTCGGTGGCGCTGGCGCCCTCGACCATCTGCAGGAAGCTGGGGAGGTAGCTGGCGGCGCCGAAGAGCGCGATGCCGACGACGGCGCCGACGAGGGCGGTGACGGTGAAGACGGAGTCGCGGAACAGCCGCAGCGGGATGAGGGGTTCGGGCGCGAAGTGCTCGACGACCAGGAAGAGCAGGGTCGTTGCGGCGGCTCCGCCGGCCAGGGCGAGGATGACGCGGGAGTTCCAGGCGTACTCGGTGCCGCCCCAGCTCGTCAGGAGGACGAGGCAGGTGGAGGCGGCGGCGAGGAGCAGTGCGCCGAGGACGTCGAAGCGCGCGCGTGCGGTGGGCTTCGGTAGCTTGAGGACGGCGGCGACGACGGCGAGGGTGACGAGCCCGAAGGGCACGTTGAAGTAGAAGCACCAGCGCCAGGAGACGTGGTCGGTGAAGAAGCCGCCGAGCAGTGGTCCCGCGACGGAGGCGAGGCCGAAGGCGGCGCCGATCAGTCCCATGTAGCGGCCGCGTTCCCGGGCGGGGACGATGTCGGCGATGATCGCCTGGACGCCGATCATGAGGCCGCCGGCGCCGATGCCCTGGACGGCGCGGAAGGCGATGAGCTGGTCCATCGTGCGGGACCAGCCGGCGAGGCCGGAGCCGATGACGAAGACGACGATCGCGAAGAGGAAGACGCCCTTGCGGCCGAGGAGGTCGCCGAGCTTTCCGTAGACCGGCAGGCCGATGGTGGAGGTCAGCAGGTAGGCGGTGATCGCCCAGGACATCCGGTCCAGGCCCTGGAGTTCGCCGACGATCTTCGGCAGGGCGGTGGCGACGATCATCTGCTCCAGCGCGGCGAGGAGCAGCGCGAGCATGAGGCCGCAGAAGACGAGCCGGACGCGGCGGGGGTCGAGGCCGGCGGGCCCCGGTCCGGCCGGTGGGGCGGGGTCGGTGGGTGGAGTGTCCAGGGGTTCCGTGTCCCCCGTGGCGTCCTCGACGCCTTTCACCATCGTGATCGCACCCACGTGCCTGCTCCCCTCGTCGCGGCGTCTGCGCCGCGCCATTCTTCGCATTGCGCGCGAAGGGGGAGCAAGTCGGGCGGTACGGGAGGACAGTGGCGCGCCGGGGGGTGAACGTCCCTGCACTACGGCGCACTTGGGTCGCTCATCAGCGCGTTTACGAGAAGGCCCGCGCCCCCCGGTACGCGGTTGCGCGGGTACGGGGGCGCGGGCGATCCACTCGAATCGGTGAACGCTCCGGGCGTTACTTCTCGACCTCGTCCGCCAGCTTGGCGAGGAGGGCGTCGTAGATGCGGCCGAGCCCCTTGGGCGCGAAGGTCTTCTCGAAGAAGCCGCCGATGCCGCCGGCGCCGTTCCAGACGGTGCTCACGACGGCGCGGGACTTGCCCTCACCGGCGGGGGTCACGGTCCAGGTGGTGACCATGGAGGAGTTGCGGTCCTTCTCGACGAGCTGCCCGTCGGTGGGCTCGGTGACCTCCAGGAGGCAGTCGCGGACGCGCTTGCTGGTGGCCTGGAGCTTCCAGTGGACGAGGGTGCCCTCGCCGTCGCCGCCCTCGCGCACCTCGTACTCACTGAAGTGCTCGGGGAGCACCTTCGCGCGCGTACCGCTGTAGTCGGCCAGCGCGTCGAACACCGTCTCCGCGTCGGCGGCGATGATCCGTTCGGTGGTGGCCTCGACCTGCGCCATGGACTTCCTCCAGCTCGTGCTTCCTCAGGGGTGTGGGCCAAGCGAACCACGTGGGCTCCGAGGGGAGAAATCCGGGTTGCAACGATCATGGGAACAGGTGTTCTATTCTGAGCGAACGGCCGAGGCAGAGCCACCGAGGAGGCGCCCATGCGCTGGGACAATCTGGGCGACACCCCCGCCGCCCCCGCCGACATCGCCCTGTTCGGCACGGACGCGGTCACCACCCGCACCTTCGACACCCCCGAGTTCCGGGGCATCACCTTCCACGAGGTCCGGGCCCGCTCGATCCTGAACCGGGTGCCCGGCGCCTCCCGGATGCCGTTCGAGTGGACGGTCAACCCGTACCGCGGCTGCACGCACGCGTGTGTGTACTGCTTCGCCCGCAGGACCCACAGCTATCTCGACCTCGACACCGGCCTCGGCTTCGACTCCCAGATCGTCGTCAAGATCAACGCCCCGGAGCTGCTCGCCCGGCAGCTGGCCTCCGCGCGCTGGCAGGGCGCGCACATCGCCATGGGCACCAATGTCGACTGCTACCAGCGCGCCGAGGGCCGCTACCGGCTGATGCCGGGCATCCTCACCGCGCTGCGGGACCGGGCCAACCCCTTCTCGATCCTCACGAAGGGCACCCTGATCCTGCGCGATCTGGAGCTCCTCACCGAGGCCGCCCGGGTCACCGAGGTCGGCATCTCCGTCTCCGTCGGCTTCACCGACCAGGAGCTCTGGCGGACGATCGAGCCCGGCACCCCCTCGCCGCAGCGGCGCCTCGACGTCGTCCGCACCCTCGGCGAGCACGGCATCGACTGCGGGGTCCTGATGGCACCCGTGGTGCCCTTCCTCGGCGACCGGCCCGAGCAGCTGCGCGCGACGGTCCGCGCGATCGCCGAGGCCGGCGCGAGCTCGGTCACCCCGCTCGTGCTGCACCTGCGGCCGGGCGCCCGCGAGTGGTTCATGGCCTGGCTGCGCGAGCACCACCCGGGCCTGGTGCGGCGGTACGAGCGGATGTACGCGGACGGGGCCTACGCACCGACCTGGTACCAGCGCCGGATCACCCGTCAGGTGCACGAGCTGGCTGCCGAGTTCGGCATCGGGCCCGCCCACCGGGGAGCGGCGCGCCGGATCCCCGTACCGGAGGAGCCCTCCCTGGCGGCCGCCCCGGAGCAGCTCACCCTCCTCTGAGAGCCTTTTCCGATCGTCGGACCGGTCACCTGACACGCCGTCGGATCGCCCTCCGTTCGGGTCAACTCTCGGCGAAACAGGTCCCCTCGGCGCCGGTTCGGGACACAAACGCCCTATGACCCCACGCGCAGGAATGCTGATCGCCGCTGGAGCGCTGGTCGCCGGGACGGTCACCGTCCTGCCCGCCGCCCCCGCGGGCGCCGGTGAACCGACCCCCCGACCGCTCCCCCCGCTCACCTGGACGGACTGCGCCTCGAAGGCGTACCCCAGGCTCCAGTGCGCCACCCTGAAGGTGCCGCTCAACCACGACGACCCGGCCGGACGCAGGATCACCCTCGCCCTGACCCGGGTCCCGCACACCGCGAAGACCTTCCAGGGCCCGCTGCTCGTGAACCCGGGCGGGCCCGGCGGCAGCGGGCGCGGCATGGCCGGGTACGTGGCGGCCTCACTGCCCGCGAAGGTGGCCGCCGAGTACGACGTGATCGGCTTCGACCCGCGCGGGGTCGGCAAGAGCGAGCCCGCGCTCGACTGCAAGCCCGGCCACTTCGCACCGGTGCGGGCGGACTCGGTGCCGACCGGGGCCGCGGCCGAGCGGGCGGCGATCGAGCGGGCGCAGTCCTTCGCCGACGCCTGCGGCAAGAAGTACGCGGACGTGCTGCCGTACATCGACACCGTGAGCACCGCCCGGGACCTGGACCTGATCCGCAACGCGGTCGGCGCGCAGAAGATCAACTACCTCGGCTACTCCTACGGCACCTACCTGGGCTCCGTGTACGCGCGCCTGTACCCGGACCGGGTGCGGCGGATGGCGCTCGACTCCGTCGTGAACCCCCACGGCGTCTGGTACGAGGACAACATCGCGCAGGACTACGCCTTCGACACCCGCCACAAGGACTTCATGGCCTGGGTGGCCCGGCAGAACGCCGTGTACAAGCTGGGCACCGACCCGGCGGCGGTCGAGGCCGCCTGGTATCGGATGCGCGACGAGCTGCGCGAGAACCCGGCCGGCGGCAAGGTCGGACCCGGCGAGCTGGAGGACACCTTCCTGCCGGGCGGGTACTACAACGGTTACTGGCCCCGCCTCGCGAGCGCCTTCGCGGCGTACGTCAACGACGCGGACCCGGAGCCGCTGAAGGAGGCGTACGAGCGGTACGGGGAGGCCGACGCCGCCGCCGACAACGGCTACTCGGTCTACACGAGCGTCCAGTGCCGGGACGCGGGCTGGCCCCGCGACTGGAACGTGTGGCGCAAGGACAGCTGGGACGTGCACGCGAAGGCGCCGTTCTCGACCTGGAACAACGCCTGGTACAACGCGCCCTGCGCCTTCTGGCCGGTCGAGTCCCTGACCCCGCCGGACGTCACCAACGACCAGGTGCCGCCGGTCCTCATCCTCCAGGCCACGAACGACGCGGCGACGCCGTACGAGGGCGGCGTCGCCCTGCACCGGCTGATCCGCGGCTCCAGCTTCGTCGTCGAGGAGGGCGGCGGGAACCACGGGGTGACCCTCGGCGGGAACGACTGCCTCGACGAGCACCTGGCCGCCTACCTCGCCACCGGCAAGGTCCCGCGGGGCGAGGGCGACGCCGAGGTGGACGCGGTCTGCGCCGCGCTCCCCGAGCCCGAGCCGGAGCCCGTGACCGCGGCCGCGCCGACGACCCCGGAGAAGTCCGGGAAGCGGGCCGGCGCCGTACGCGCGGAACCAGCGGGCGTCGCCCTCCACGGCCTCCTGGGCCACGTCCGCTGACGGCCTTCCGACCGCCACGGTGCCCGCGTCCCCCATGGGGTGCGGGCACTGTCAGTGGTGTGCGCGAGGATGTGGGGCATGACGAGCCACCTCACCCATGTGCCCGCCCCCGACGGCCTCGCGCCCAGCCCCCAGTACAGCCACGTCGTGTGGGGCACGGGGCGCTTCGTCGCGATATCCGGGCAGTGCGCCCTCGACGCCTCCGGGGCAGTCGTCGGGGAGGGTGACGCGGCGGCCCAGGCCCACCAGGTCTTCGCCAACCTGGAGCGCTGCCTCGCGGCGGCCGGCGCGGGCTTCGGGGACGTCGTGAAGCTGACGTACTTCGTCACGGACGTCGCCCATCTCCCGGCGGTGCGGGACGCCCGGGACGCCCACTTCGCGGGCGCGCCCCTGCCGGCGAGCTCGGCGGTGCAGGTCTCCGCACTCGTCCGGCCGGAACTGCTCGTGGAGATCGAGGCGTTCGCGCTGGTGCCGGAGCAGGCGGCGAGTGCACCCGGCGATGCGGGGGCGGAGCTCCGTTTGCTACGTTGACGCGCATGTTCCTCTTCCGTGCGTAGGAGTCGGCGATCCGACGACCGTGCCCAGCCGGGCGCGGTGTCCCGCCGTCCCCGCACGCCCAGGCGCCGCAGGCCGCTGCCCGGCGCCTCTTCCGAGGAACTCCGTCATGTCCGTGATCTCCCCTGTCCACTCCCCCGCGCCCACGTACGCCGCGGTGCTGCGGACCCCGCACGCCCGCCGTACCTTCGGTGCGGCCCTCCTGGGGCGGCTGTCCTACGGCGTCACCCCGCTCTCGCTGATCCTCTCCGTCAAGGACGGCACCGGTTCGTACGCCATGGCCGGCACGGTCATGGCCGTGTTCGGACTGACCGGTGTCCTGCTGTCGCCCGCGCGGGCCGCCCTGGTCGACCGGTTCGGGCCGCGCCGCGCCCTCGTACCCCTGGCCGCCGGGTCCGCGCTGCTGCTCGTCGCGCTCGCGGTCGCGACGGCACGGCCCGCGACCCCGCCGGTCGCCCTCGCGGTCCTGGCCGCCGCCGCGGGGGCGCTGACCCCGCCGCTCGGCCCGGTGTCGCGGGCGCTGTGGAGCGGAATGCTGACCGACCGGGATCTGCTGCGGCGCGCGTACAGCCTGGACACGGTGGCGGAGGAACTCCTCTTCGTCACGGGCCCGTTGCTGGTGGGTCTGCTCGTGCGGTACGCGTCGGCGCCGGCCGGGCTCGCGGTGAGCGCCGGACTCGTCCTGACCGGCACGCTCGCGTTCGTCACCTCGCCGGCGGTGCGCGGCGGGACCGGGGAGCGGAAGCCCGGGACGCCGGAGCAGGAGCCCGGGACGCCGGAGCGGGCCGCGGGCCGGCGGGGCGGCCCCGGGGCCGGGCTGCTGAGGGCGGCGGCCGTGGCGGCCGGGGTCGGCATGTGCCTGGGCGCCGTCGAACTCCTTGTGATCGCGTTCGCCGACGCCCACCATCGCCCCGGGGCCGTGCCGTGGGCGGCGGCGGCCCTCTCCGCGGGCAGCGCGGTGGGCGGCCTCGTGTACGGCGCCGTGCCGTGGCGGGTGCCCACCGCCGTACGCCTGTCGGCGCTGGCACTCGGCCTCGGTGCGGTTCTGGCGTCGGCGGGGCTCTCCCCGCATCCGTACGCACTGGTCGGCTGGATGGCGCTCGGCGGTCTCTTCGTGGCGCCGGCGCTCACCAGCGCCTATCTCCTGGCCGACGAGGCGGTCGGGGAGGAGAGGCGCACCCGGGCCGGCGCGTGGGTCAACACCGCGTTCAACGCGGGCACGACGGCGGCGACGGCCGGTGCGGGTCTCCTGGTGGGGCGGCTGCCGCTGTCCCTGTGCTTCGCGCTCGCCGCGCTCCCTGCGGTCCTCGCGGCGGCCGGGACCCTGGTTCCGGCCCACCGGCGTCCCACGTCAGTGGGCGTCGAGTCGCTGAAGTGACGTCCTGGCCGCGGCGCCGAGCCGGGGGTGCGGAAGGGCCGCCTCCAGGGCGGGGCGGGCCCGGGCGTCGCCCAGGGTGCCGAGGCCCTCGACGCAGGCGAGGCCGACGCGCCAGTGCGGGTCGTCGGCCCGAAGTCGCCGTCCGAGGACGGTGATCAGGGCCGGCACCGACTCGGGGGCGCCGAGCTCGGCGAGCAGCCGCACCGGCAGCAGGGCGTAGGCGACCCGGAGTTCGTTGGTGGCGAGGGCGGCCGCCGCGCGCGCGGTGCGCGGGTCGCCGAGCCGGGCCAGGGCGTGGGCGGCGGTGACGCAGCGCTCCGGGTCGCGGTGGTTGAGGAGGAGCACGAGGGCCTCGAAGGCGCGGGGGTCGCCGCCGGCACCGAGGACGTAGGCGGCGATCTCGCGGGCCCAGAGCGGCTGTCCGGGCGCGGTGAGGACGCGGTGCAGTTCCTCGCGATCCCCTGTCGCGGCGCGTTCCGAGAGTTCCGTGAATGCCGCCGGGACTTCTCCGGTGTCATTCTCGATCTCGTCCCGCAATCGATCGATCATCGAGCAGAATTCCGGATCCTCGGAGATTTCCATGAATCCGACCCTATCCGCGATCCAGATCACACTTTCCCAACTTCCCGGGACTGGCGCGCTCGTTACCGGCCGGTTAGTCTCAGGTGAGCGGGCACCACCCGCACTTCGCACGACGGCCTGGTGACGCAGCCGTTGTGTTCGCTTGTCGGTTCGGCAGTTTCGACGTGGCTCCGGGACAGAGTCCGTCGCTCCTTTTCCCAGGGCACCGCCCTCTTTCTCCGGGCATCGCCCTCGCTCTTTTCCGCGCCCCTTTCGTGCGCGCACTGCCCTCAGTCGTCACTCTTCCTCTGGAGTCCCCTGATGGACACCCCTCTCTCCACCATCGCCGTCGTCGGTCTCGGCACCATGGGCTCGGGCATCGCCGACGTCCTCGCCCGGGCCGGCCACGAGGTCGTCGGCATCGACATCAGCGACACCGCCGCCGCCCAGGCCGTCGCCGCCCTGGAGGCCTCCACCGCCCGCGCGGTGGCCCGCGAGCGGATCACCGAGGAGGAGCGGCAGGACGTCCTGGCCCGTTTCCGTACCTTCTCCGACCTCCAGGCGGCCGCCGGGGCCGACCTCGTGATCGAGGTCGTGCCCGAGTCGTACGAGGCGAAGCAGGAGGTCTTCCGGGCCCTGGACGGGATCGTCCGGCCCGACACGATCGTGGCCACCGGCACCAACGCCCTCTCCGTGACCCGGCTCGCCGCCGACTCGGCGCACCCCGAGCGGGTCCTCGGTCTGCACTTCTTCGCCCCGGTCCAGGCCATGAAGCTGGTCGAGGTCGTCTCCTCCGTGCTGACCGACCCGCGGGCCGTGGACGCCGTGACCCGCCTCGCGCAGGACCTCGGCAAGGAGCCGGTGGCGGTCGGGGACCGGGCCGGTTTCATCGCGGACGGCCTGCTCTTCGGCTACCTGAACCAGGCCGCCGCCATGTACGAGGCCAAGTACGCCTCCCGCGAGGACATCGACGCGGCGATGAAGCTGGGCTGCGGCCTGCCGATGGGCCCGCTGGCGCTGCTCGACCTGATCGGCGTCGACACGGCCCGTACGGTCCTCGAGGCCATGTACACGGCCTCGCACGACCGGCTGCACGCCCCCGCCCCGATCCTCAAGCAGCTCAGCGAAGCCGGTCTGACCGGCCGCAAGGCGGGCCGCGGCTTCTACACGTACGCGGCGCCGGGCTCCGGCGAGGTCGTGCGCGACGCCCTGACCCCGCTGACCTCGGCCGGGACCGGCGCGGGCCGCGAGGTCCGCTCGGTCGGCGTCGCCGGCTCGGGCACGATGGCCTCCGGCATCGCCGAGGTCTTCGCCAAGGCCGGATACACGGTCGTGCTCGCCGCCCGCTCCCAGGAGAAGGCGGACACCGCCAAGGCGCGGATCGCCAAGTCCCTGGCCCGCTCGGTCGACAAGGGCCGGATGACGGGCGAGGCCCGCGACGAGACGCTCGCCCTGATCACCCCGGCCGGCTCCCTCGACGCCTTCGCCGAGGTCGACCTGGCCGTCGAGGCGGTCGCCGAGGACCTGGAGATCAAGCAGGAGCTGTTCGCGCGGCTCGACAAGATCTGCAAGCCGGGCGCGGTGCTCGCCACCACGACCTCCTCGCTGCCCGTCATCGCCTGCGCCCGGGCCACCACGCGCCCGCAGGACGTCATCGGGATGCACTTCTTCAACCCGGCGCCGGCGATGAAGCTGGTGGAGATCGTCCGCACGGTCCTGACCGGCGACGACGTCCACGCCACCGTCCGCGAGGTCACCGCGAAGATCAGGAAGCACCCGGTGGACTGCGGCGACCGCGCCGGCTTCATCGTGAACGCGCTGCTCTTCCCGTACCTGAACAACGCGATCAAGATGGTCCAGGAGCACTACGCCTCCCTGGACGACATCGACGCGGCGATGAAGCTGGGCGGCGGCTACCCGATGGGCCCGTTCGAGCTGCTCGACGTGGTCGGCCTGGACGTCTCGCTCGCGATCGAGCAGGTGCTGCACCGCGAGTTCCGCGACCCGGGCCTCGCCCCCGCCCCGCTCCTGGAGCACCTGGTCGCGGCGGGCTGCCTCGGGCGCAAGACGGGTCGCGGCTTCCGCGAATATGCCCGACGCTGAGCCCCGCACCGCCGGCTGGGGCGGTCTGCTGAGTCCCCCGGGCACCGCCGGTGTCCCGGGGGTCTCCCCGCCCCCACCTGGGCACACTCCCACTCCGATGCAGTACGTTCGGACCATGCCCAAGGCCGCGAAGACACCCCGTGCCACGTCCCCGTCCGACGCTCCGGAGAGCACGGCGGGCACTCGTGCCGCCGCGCAGCGGCTCAAGATGCGCCGGGAGCTCGCCGCCGCGGCGATGGAGCTCTTCGCGACGAAGGGGTACGAGGCGACGACCGTCGACGAGATCGCGGCCACGGCCGGGGTCGCGCGGCGGACCTTCTTCCGGCACTTCCGTTCCAAGGAAGAGGCGATCTTCCCGGACCACGACGACACCCTCGTGCGGGCGGAGGCGGTGCTGAACGCCGCCCCGCCGCACGAGCACCCGCTCGACACGGTGTGCCGGGGCATCAAGGAAGTCATGAAGATGTACGCGGGGTCCCCCGCGGTCTCCGTGGAGCGCTACCGGCTCACCCGTGAGGTGCCGACCCTGCGCGAGCGCGAGATCGCCTCGGTGGCCCGCTACGAGCGGCTCTTCACGCGCTATCTGCTCGGGCACTTCGACGAGCGGGACCACCACGCCGGCAACGACGACCCGCTGCTCGCCGAGGTGGCCGCGTCGGCGGTCGTCACCGCCCACAACCACGTGCTGCGCCGCTGGCTGCGGGCCGGCGGCGAGGGTGACGTGGAGGCGCAGCTCGACCACGCCTTCGCGATCGTCCGGGAGACCTTCGGCACGGGCATAGGCGCCCGCCCGGCGCCCGCCGGGTCCACCACCGCCGTACCGGCCGAGCCGGCCCCGGAGCAGCCGGTGGCCGCGACCGCGTCCACGACGGGCGACGTCGTGGTCGCCGTGGCGCGTACGGACGCTCCGCTCGACGAGGTCATGCGGACCATCCAGCAGGCGCTCACGAAGCCCTGACACCTCTTCCACCAGGAGGGCCGCCCCCGATGTCCGGGGGCGGCCCTCCTTGCGTTCCCGCAGCTCACGGGCCATTTCGATCGATCATCGCTCATCCGTGACGGGCAGATTGCATCTGAGTGAAATTGTTGGCACGCAGTGCCTTGTCAGGTGACACGGCGTGCCATACGTTGATGTTGTCCGGGCGGCCGGCGCGCAGAGATCACACCTCGTGCGCCGGCTGTCCCCACCAGCCGACGGCTTGTGCGCCCGGACGCCTGCGTCACAGGCACCCTCGCGCTCCACCACACAGCGCCGCCACCGCACCACCCAGCCGAACCGACGGCACACCTCCACAGCAGCAGCACTTCCCCGCCGTAACCCCCAGGCGTCCCTCCCTCAGGACGCTCACCGCCGGAGGCAACCCGTGAAGGAAATCCTGGACGCGATCCAGTCGCCGGACTCCACGTCCGCCGATTTCGCGAACATCAAGCTCCCCGAGTCGTACCGGGCCGTCACCGTCCACAAGGACGAGGCGGAGATGTTCGCCGGAGTCGCCAGTCGCGACAAGGATCCCCGCAAGTCGCTCCACCTCGACGACGTCGCGCTCCCCGAGCTCGGCCCGGGCGAGGCCCTCGTGGCCGTCATGGCGAGCTCCGTCAACTACAACTCGGTCTGGACCTCGATCTTCGAGCCCGTCTCGACCTTCGGCTTCCTGGAGCGCTACGGGCGCCTCTCCGAGCTCACCAAGCGCCACGACCTGCCGTACCACGTCATCGGCTCCGACCTCGCGGGCGTCGTCCTGCGCACCGGCCCGGGCGTCAACGCCTGGCAGCCCGGCGACGAGGTCGTCGCGCACTGCCTCTCGGTCGAGCTGGAGTCCTCCGACGGCCACAACGACACGATGCTCGACCCCGAGCAGCGCATCTGGGGCTTCGAGACCAACTTCGGCGGCCTCGCCGAGATCGCCCTCGTCAAGTCCAACCAGCTGATGCCGAAGCCCGGCCACCTCAGCTGGGAGGAGGCGGCGGCCCCCGGCCTCGTCAACTCCACCGCCTACCGCCAGCTGGTCTCCCGCAACGGCGCCGGCATGAAGCAGGGCGACAACGTCCTCATCTGGGGCGCGAGCGGCGGACTCGGCTCGTACGCCACGCAGTTCGCCCTGGCCGGCGGCGCCAACCCGATCTGTGTCGTCTCCTCCCCCGAGAAGGCCGACATCTGCCGGTCGATGGGCGCCGAGGCGGTCATCGACCGCAACGCCGAGGGCTACAAGTTCTGGAAGGACGAGAACACCCAGGACCCGCGCGAGTGGAAGCGCTTCGGCTCCAAGATCCGTGAGCTGACCGGCGGCGAGGACATCGACATCGTCTTCGAGCACCCGGGCCGCGAGACCTTCGGCGCCTCCGTGTACGTCACCCGCAAGGGCGGCACCATCACCACCTGCGCCTCGACCTCGGGCTACATGCACCAGTACGACAACCGCTACCTGTGGATGTCGCTGAAGCGGATCATCGGCTCGCACTTCGCCAACTACCGCGAGGCGTGGGAGGCCAACCGCCTGATCGCCAAGGGCAAGATCCACCCCACCCTGTCGAAGGTCTACTCCCTGGAGGAGACCGGCCAGGCCGCCTACGACGTGCACCGCAACCTCCACCAGGGCAAGGTCGGCGTCCTCGCGCTCGCCCCGCAGGAGGGCCTGGGCGTCAGCAACCCGGAGCTCCGGGCCCAGCACATCGACGCCATCAACCGCTTCCGGAACATCTGAGGTCCCGAAGATGACAGAGCGCCAGAAGGACCGGCCGTGGCTCATGCGGACGTACGCCGGTCACTCGACCGCCGAGGCGTCCAACGAGCTGTACCGGCGCAACCTCGCCAAGGGTCAGACCGGCCTCTCGGTCGCGTTCGACCTGCCGACGCAGACCGGGTACGACCCCGACCACATCCTCGCCCGCGGCGAGGTCGGCCGGGTCGGCGTCCCCGTCTCGCACCTCGGTGACATGCGCCGGCTGTTCCAGGACATCCCCCTGGAGCAGATGAACACCTCGATGACGATCAACGCCACCGCCATGTGGCTCCTGGCGCTCTACCAGGTGGCCGCGGAGGAGCAGGGTGCGGACATCACCCAGCTCCAGGGCACCACCCAGAACGACATCGTGAAGGAGTACCTGTCGCGCGGGACGCACGTCTTCCCGCCCGGCCCCTCGCTCCGCCTCACGACGGACATGATCGCGTACACGGTCAACCACATCCCGAAGTGGAACCCGATCAACATCTGCAGCTACCACCTGCAGGAGGCCGGGGCCACGCCGGTCCAGGAGATCTCGTACGCGATGGCGACCGCGATCGCCGTCCTCGACTCCGTCCGCGACTCGGGCCAGGTCCCCGAGGAGCGGTTCGGCGAGGTCGTCGCCCGCATCTCCTTCTTCGTGAACGCGGGCGTCCGCTTCATCGAGGAGATGTGCAAGATGCGCGCCTTCGGCCGCATCTGGGACAAGATCACGCTGGAGCGGTACGGCATCGAGAACGCCAAGCAGCGCCGGTTCCGCTACGGCGTCCAGGTCAACTCGCTCGGCCTGACCGAGGCCCAGCCGGAGAACAACGTCCAGCGGATCGTCCTGGAGATGCTGGCCGTCACCCTCTCCAAGGACGCCCGCGCGCGTGCCGTGCAGCTCCCGGCCTGGAACGAGGCCCTCGGCCTCCCCCGGCCCTGGGACCAGCAGTGGTCGCTCCGCATCCAGCAGGTGCTCGCCCACGAGTCCGACCTGCTGGAGTACGAGGACATCTTCGCCGGCTCGCACGTCATCGAGGCCAAGGTGGACGCCCTGGTCGAGGAGTGCCTGGCCGAGATCGACCGGATCCAGGAGATGGGCGGCGCGATGGCGGCCGTCGAGTCCGGCTACCTCAAGTCGCAGCTGGTCTCCTCGCACGCCGAGCGGCGCGCCCGGATCGAGGCCGGCGACGACAAGATCGTCGGCGTCAACATCTTCCAGTCGACCGAGGAGAACCCCCTCACGGCCGACCTGGACACCGCGATCATGACGGTCGACCCGGCGGTCGAGGCCCGGGTCGTCGGCTCGATGAAGACCTGGCGCGACAACCGCTACCAGCCGCCGTTCAACCACCCGCGGCCCTGCAAGGCCCTGGAGCGCCTCAAGGAGGCCGCCAAGGGCACGGACAACCTCATGGAGGCCACCCTGGAGTGCGCCCGCGCCGGGGTCACCACCGGCGAGTGGGCCGGGGCCCTGCGCGAGGTGTTCGGCGAGTTCCGCGCCCCGACCGGCGTCTCCTCCGCCCCGGTCGCCGTGACGGCCGAGGCGGGCACCCCACTCGCCCTGGTCCGCGAGAAGGTGGCCAGGACCGCCGAGGACATGAACGTCGGGCGGCTGCGGCTGCTCGTCGGCAAGCCGGGCCTGGACGGGCACTCCAACGGGGCCGAGCAGATCGCCGTACGCGCGCGTGACGCCGGTTTCGAGGTGGTCTACCAGGGCATCCGGCTGACCCCCGAGCAGATCGTCGACGCCGCCCTGGCCGAGGACGTGCACTGCGTGGGTCTGTCGATCCTCTCCGGCTCGCACTCCGCGCTGGTCCCCGACGTCCTCGACCGCCTCCGCGAGGCGGGCGCGACGGACATCCCGGTCATCGTCGGCGGAATCATCCCGAACGCCGACGCCGCAGAACTGAAGCGTGCGGGTGTCGCCGCCGTCTTCACACCGAAGGACTTCGGTATCACGGAGATCATCGGCCGTATCGTCGACGAGATCCGGCAAGCGAACAAGCTCAGCCCCCTGGAAAGTACGGAGGTCCTCGCATGACCAGCCCTGTGAACCGGCTCCGCCCCCGCCGCTCCTGCCTGGCGGTCCCCGGCTCCAACCCGCGCTTCCTCGAGAAGGCCCAGGGCCTCGCCGCCGACCAGGTCTTCCTCGACCTGGAGGACGCGTGCGCCCCGCTGGCCAAGCCCGAGGCCCGGCACACCATCGTGAAGTTCCTCAACGAGGGCGACTGGACCGGCAAGACCCGCGTGGTCCGCGTCAACGACTGGACGACCCACTGGACCTACCGCGACGTCGTCACGGTCGTCGAGGGCGCCGGCCAGAACCTCGACTGCATCATGCTGCCGAAGGTCCAGGACGCCCAGCAGATCGTCGCCCTCGACCTGCTGCTCACCCAGATCGAGAAGACCATGGGCTTCGAGGTCGGCAAGATCGGCATCGAGGCGCAGATCGAGAACGCCCAGGGCCTGACCAACGTCAACGCGATCGCCCAGGCCTCCCAGCGCGTCGAGACGATCATCTTCGGCCCGGCCGACTTCATGGCCTCCATCAACATGAAGTCCCTCGTCGTGGGCGAGCAGCCGCCCGGCTACCCGGCCGACGCGTACCACCACATCCTGATGAGCATCCTGATGGCGGCCCGCGCCAACAACCTCCAGGCGATCGACGGCCCCTACCTGCAGATCCGCAACCAGGAGGGCTACAAGGCGGTCGCGCAGCGCGCCGCGGCCCTGGGCTTCGACGGCAAGTGGGTGCTGCACCCGGACCAGGTCGCCGCCGCGAACGAGATCTTCTCGCCCTCGCAGGAGGACTACGATCACGCCGAGCTGATCCTCGACGCGTACGACTACTACACCTCCGAGGCGGGCGGGAAGAAGGGCTCCGCGATGCTCGGCGACGAGATGATCGACGAGGCCTCCCGCAAGATGGCCCTGGTCATCTCCGGCAAGGGCCGCGCCGCCGGCATGCAGCGCACCAGCAAGTTCGAGATCCCGGAGGCCTGAGTCCGATGCAGTTCGGCCGTACCTACGAAGAGTTCGAAGTCGGTGCCGTCTACAAGCACTGGCCCGGAAAGACGGTCACCGAGTACGACGACCACCTCTTCTGTCTGCTCACCATGAACCACCATCCGCTGCACATGGATGTGAATTACGCCGAGAACACGACGGACTTCGGCAAGAACGTCGTCGTCGGCAACTACATCTACTCGCTGCTGCTCGGCATGTCCGTGCCGGACGTCTCCGGCAAGGCCATCGCCAACCTGGAGATCGAATCGCTGCGGCACGTGGCGCCGACCTTCCACGGCGACACGATCTACGGCGAGACCACCGTCCTCGACAAGACCCCGTCGAAGTCGAAGAACGACCGCGGCATCGTCTACGTCGAGACCAAGGGCTACAAGCAGGACGGCACCCTCGTGTGCGTCTTCCGCCGCAAGGTGATGGTCCCCACCGAGACGTACATCAAGGAGCGCGGCGGCGAGCAGCCCGGCCGCCCCGAGCTCAAGGAACAGGGGAAGTAGTCATGGCGCGACTCGCCCAGACCCACGGTCTGACCGATGTCCAGCAGGAGATCCTCGCCACGGTCCGGGACTTCGTCGACAAGGAGATCATCCCGGTCGCGACGGAGCTCGAGCACCGCGACGAGTACCCGCAGCAGATCGTCGACGGGCTCAAGGAGCTCGGCGTCTTCGGCCTGATGATCCCCGAGGAGTACGGGGGCCTGGGCGAGTCGCTGCTCACCTACGCGCTGTGCGTGGAGGAGATCGCCCGTGGCTGGATGTCGGTCTCCGGCATCATCAACACGCACTTCATCGTGGCGTACATGCTGAAGCAGCACGGCACCCAGGAGCAGAAGGAGTACTTCCTTCCGCGGATGGCGGCCGGCGAGACGCGCGGCGCCTTCTCGATGTCGGAGCCGGGCCTCGGGTCGGACGTGTCGGCGATCACGTCGAAGGCGGTCAAGGACGGCGACGAGTACGTCCTCAACGGCCAGAAGATGTGGCTGACGAACGGCGGCACGTCAACGCTGGTGGCCGTTCTCGTCCGAAGTGACGAAGGACACCCGGAGGGCACGGCCCCCCACAAGTCGATGACGACCTTCCTCGTCGAGAAGGAGCCCGGCTTCGGAGAGGTCCGCCCCGGCCTCACGATCCCCGGGAAGATCGACAAGATGGGTTACAAGGGCGTCGACACGACCGAACTCATCATGGACGGACTGCGCATTCCGGCCAATCGCGTGCTCGGCGGGGTCACCGGCCGAGGGTTTTACCAAATGATGGACGGCGTCGAGGTCGGCCGCGTGAACGTGGCGGCCCGTGGTTGCGGCGTCGCACAGCGTGCTTTCGAACTGGGTGTCTCTTATGCCCAGCAACGTCACACTTTCGGCAAGGCGATCGCCCAGCACCAGGCGATTCAGTTCAAGCTGGCCGAGATGGCTACCAAGGTCGAGGCCGCCCATGCCATGATGGTGAATGCAGCACGCAAAAAGGACTCCGGGGAACGAAACGACCTCGAAGCAGGGATGGCGAAGTACCTCGCCTCCGAATACTGCAAGGAGGTCGTCGAGGATGCCTTCCGCATTCACGGTGGATACGGCTTCTCCAAGGAGTACGAGATCGAGCGCCTCTACCGGGAGGCGCCGATGCTGCTCATCGGCGAAGGTACCGCCGAGATCCAGAAAATGATCATTGGTCGGCGACTGCTCGAGGAGTACCGACTCCAGGGCTGATTGTCAGGTTTGGGTTGATTCGGCCGCGAAGAAGATCACACCCCGTGTTCATCTTCCGGCCGTCGACTCGGTTCCTGGCTTGCCCAGTTGCGCCCCGCAACCGATAGCATCGCCGGAAAGCCGCCGTCCCCCGTTGCCAGTGCGGCATCATCCGCTACGAAGGTCATCCATGCCCCACAGCCAAACCTCTGCACACCGCGACAGCCCCAAGGGCGTACGCATCGCACGCGGAGCATCGCCGTGGCTTCTGCCGACCGTCGCCACCGCGGCGCTCAGCCTCGTGCGCGCCCGGAAGTCGAAGCGCGCCGCGGCCATCGCCGTGCCGACCACCGCTCTCGCGGCCGGCATGCTGTGGTTCTTCCGCGACCCCGAGCGTGAGATCGCTCAGGGCCGGGTCATCTCCCCCGCCGACGGTGTGGTGCAGAGCATCATGCCGTGGAAGGACGGACGCACCCGGGTCGCCATCTTCATGAGCCCGCTGAACGTCCACGTCAACCGCGCCCCGCTTGCCGGCACGGTGACGTCCGTGGAGCACGTCCCCGGTGGGTTCGTCCCGGCGTTCAACAAGGAGAGCGAGAACAACGAGCGCGTTGTCTGGCACTTCGACACCGAGCTCGGCGACATCGAGATGGTCCAGATCGCGGGCGCCGTCGCCCGGCGGATCGTGCCGTACATCCCGCAGGGCACGAAGGTCGAGCAGGGTGACCGTATCGGTCTGATCCGCTTCGGCTCGCGCGTCGACATCTACCTCCCCGAGGGTGTCGAGGTCGCGGTCGAGGTCGGCCAGGCCACCACAGCGGGGGTGACTCGCATTGACCGTGATTGATCCCGACACACGGGCCGCCGACTGGGTCGCCGACGCCGAGGCGGAGGCGGCCGAAGAGGCCGAGGAGATGCCGCTGTCGCTGAGGCTGTCCATAGCGGACGCCCTCACGCTCGGTAACGCCACGTGCGGCTTCATGGCGGTGTACTTCACCACCACCGGCATCCTCATCCCGCACCTCACCGGCAGCAGCGAGACCGGCATGGCGCGCAACAGCGCCGCCACCGCCGTGATCCTGATGCTGGCCGCGGCGATCTTCGACCTCTTCGACGGCATCGTGGCGCGCAAGCTCCGCAGCTCGCCGATGGGCGCCGAGCTCGACAACCTGTCGGACCTGATCAGCTTCGGTCTGGCCCCGGCCTACTTCGTGCTCGTGTACGGCATGGTCGCGGACGACGCGCAGCAGAAGGTCTCGGCGGTCGCCGCGATCGTGGTGCTGCTTGCGGTGGTCCTGCGGCTGGCACGCTTCTCCTGCGTGACGATGAAGGACGGCATGTTCCAGGGCATGCCGAGCCCCTTCGGCGCGCTGACGGTCGTCTCGATCGTGCTCCTGGAGCTGCCCTTCATCCCGACGCTGCTCGCGATCATCGGAGTGGCGTGGCTGATGGTCAGCCGGGTCGAGTACCCGAAGCCGCGGGGTGTCCTCGCGGTGGCGATGCTCAGCTGGATCGTCGGCGCGATGGCCATGCTGGCGGCCTGGGCGTTCGACGCACCGGGCGGGGCGTTCCTGCTCCAGACCGGCTGCGCGCTCCAGGTCGTGATGGGCGCCGTGATCCCCCTCTTCGCGACGGCCCGTCGGGTGAACACCTTCCGCGGCAACCGGCGCGAGAGCCGGGAGGCGCGGGCGGCACAGCTGCCGTAGCGGACGGATGACGTACCGAAGGGCCCCGGGAGGCGACTCGCCTCCCGGGGCCCTTTCGCATGCCCGCCTCGGCTAGCCGACCTGCTTGTAGTACAGCGTGGTGGCGCGGAGGGTGCCGGCCGGGTCGGCGGCGAAGTCCGGGATCGTCCCGGCGGCGGTCCAGCCCGCGCCCCGGTAGAGGTGCTCGGCGGGGCTGTCGGTCTGGGTGTCCAGGACGAGCAGGCGGAGGCCGGTGCTCGCGGCGTGCGCCTCGGCCGTGGCGAGCAGACGGCGGCCGAGGCCGCGGCCGCGCGCGGAGCTGTGCACGAGGAGGCGGGCGATCTCGCCGCGGTGCCGGCCGTTGGCCGTGCCGGCGAGGACGAGGGTGACGACGCCGGTGAGGCGCCCGTCGGGTCCGTGGGCGGCCCAGACGTCCCGTACGCCCTGCGCTGCCTCCTCGGCGACGCGGGACCACCAGGCGGCCGCCTCGGCGGGGTCCAGGGGCGCCAGGAAGCCGACGGAGGCCCCGCCGTCCACGGCGTCCACGAGGAGCGCGGCGAGTCCGGCCGGGGCGTGGGCCCGTACGGCCTCGGGGGACAGCCGCTCGATGACGTCGAGCCGCCGCTCCAGGCACAGGAGGTCCGGCCGGTCGTCCCAGGGCTCCACGGCCGCGAAGCCGAGGCTCCGGTAGAGGGCGAGCGGCTCCTCCCGCCAGTTCCAGACGGTGAGGCGCACGGCGGGCACACCGGCGTCCGCGGCCCGGCGCAGGGCCTCGGCCATGAGGGCCTTCGCGATGCCCTTCCTCCGGGCCCCGGGCGCGACCCAGAGCCGCTTGATCTCGGGCGCGCGGCCCTCCCGCGGGGCCTTGAGGACGACACATCCGGCCGGCTCGTCCGCACCGGGCGGGGTGGCGAGCAGGACCGTGTCCGCGGCGAACGCGGCGGCCGGGTCCTCGGCCTCGACGCGGTATACGGCCGGGAGGTCGGCGACGGTCGCCACGGCCGTGCCCTTCTCGGCCTGGTTGACGAGATGGTAGGCGCCGAGCAGGTCGGGGAGGCGGGGGTGGGAGCGGTTCTCCTCGATACGTGCAGCAGTCATGCGCCGAGCTTCACACCACCGTGTTTCCACCAGATGACGATCTCCCGCAGCGGGCCGCGCGCGACTGGACGGCGCCCCGCCGCCGTTGGGCCCGCGCCGGGCTGGGCGGCGCCCCCGCGCCGTGTGGCCCCGCGCCCGCGTGGGCGGCGCCCCAACCCACCCGCCGTGTGGGCAATCGTCCCGCAGGGCGGGACGGGTGGGCACACGGGACGGCGCCCTCTAGCGGCGCCTCCGCGTTCCGCGCCTGGAACCCGCACCTCCGAGGCGGTGCACATCGTGGTGCGGGTCAGGGCGCGGGAGCCTCGGGCGCCGGCAGGGCGCGGGTCCGTTGTGCCCACCCGTTCCGCCCCAGCGGAACGCATGCCCACAACGGGGGCGGGTGGGCACCGCCCCGATGGAACGCGGGCCCACAACGGGGTGGGCGTGGGCACCGCCCCGGTGGTGCGGGTGCCCACTACGTCCTACGACAGGAAGTCGCTCGCGATGTTCGACGCCACCGATTCCAGCAGCGGGCCCGCGTTCGCGATGCACTTCGCCGTGTCCGGCTCCAGCGCCGTCAGCGGGTACGCGCGGCGGATGCCGGCCGCTCCCAGGGCCTCCGGCGGCAGGGCGAGGCGGCCGCAGACCGCGACGACCTCCTTGCCGGCGGCGCGCGCGGCGGCGGCGACGCCGGCGGGGGCCTTGCCGTGGAGGGTCTGCTCGTCGAGGGAGCCCTCGCCGGTGATGACGAGGGTGGCCCGCTCCAGGGCCGGGGCGAAGCCGAGGACCTCCAGCATCAGCTCGATGCCGGGCCGGAAGCTCGCGCCGAGGATCAGCGCGCCGTACCCGATGCCGCCCGCCCCGCCCGCGCCGGGCGCGACGGCCGCCTCGGCGGCGCGCGGCCCGATGGCCTTCTCCAGGACGGTGGCGAAGTGGGCGAGGGCCGCGTCAAGCACCCGGACGTCGTCCGGGGTCGCGCCCTTCTGCGGTCCGTAGACAGCGGGGGCGCCCTTCGGGCCGGTCAGCGGGTTGTCGACGTCGCTCGCGAGGATCAGGTCGACGGAGGCGAAGCGGGGGTCGAGGCCGCTGAGGTCGGCCGTGGCGAGGTCGGCGAGCGGCGCGCCGCCGGGGCCGACGGGCTCGCCGGCCGCGTCGAGGAAGCGGGCGCCGAGCGCGGCGAGCATGCCGGAGCCGCCGTCGGTGGTGGCGCTGCCGCCGACGCCGAAGACGAGGGTGGTCGCACCGGCGTCGAGGGCGGCGCGGAGCAGCTCTCCGGAGCCGTACGTGGTCGCCGTCAGCGGGGCGAACACGCCGGGCGGGAGCAGCTGGAGGCCCGAGGCCTCGGCCATCTCGACGACCGCGGTGGTGCCGCGCAGTGCGAACGCCGCGGTGACCGGCTCGCCGAGCGGGCCCGTCACGCGGACCTCGCGCCGCTCGAAGCCGGCCGCGACGGCCGCCGCGACGGTGCCGTCGCCGCCGTCCGCGACGGGCAGCGTCTCCACCGTGAGCTCCGGGACGACCCGTCGCAGTCCTGCTGTGACCCGCTCCGCGACCTGCACGGCCGTGAGCGAGCCCTTGAACTTGTCGGCCGCCACGAGCACGTGAGCGACCTGAGTTGCTGCTCCGTCCGTCACCTTGCATCCCTTGCTTTCGAACGTGCAGTCGCGCCGAGGGGGAGCCTATCCGTACCGCCAGACGGCGTGCCACCCCCTGATAAGGCGATATTCCGCACCATAGTGGGGTCGCATGAGTACGGGAAAGATCGTTCCGGACGGCAGGCCCGACGGCAAGGTCATCGGGATCGGGGTCGCGGCCGTCGTCGCGGTCGTCGGCTGGGCGGCACTGGGCGAGGCCTCCTTCGACAGCGCGTCCTCCACTGCGCTGAGCTGGGTGTTGTCGAACTTCGCCTGGTTGTTCGTGGTCGCCGCGGACACCTTTCTGGTGCTGTGTGTGGTGATCGCGCTGAGCCGGTTCGGCCGGATCAGGCTGGGCGCGGACGACTCGGAGCCGGAGTTCACGAACCTGGCGTGGATCGCGATGATGTTCAGCGCCGGAATGGGCATCGGTCTGATGTTCTACGGGGCCGGGGAGCCGCTGACGCACTTCCTGAACCCTCCCCCGGCGAGCGGGGTCGAGGCGGGGACGGGCGCGGCGGCCCGGACGTCCTCGGTGATCGCGATGCTCCTGGTGATGACGTACTTCGTCACGAGCGCGGACTCGGCCTCCCTCGCGATGGGTTCGCTGACGAGCCGCGGCTCGCTCCACCGCCGACCTGGCTCGTGGTGACCTGGGGCGTCCTGATGGCGGCCGTGGCCGCGGTGCTGCTCGTGGCGGGCGGTCTGACCTCGCTGCAGACGGCGACGATCCTGGTGGCGCTGCCGTTCGTGCTGGTGATGCTGGTGCTGTGCTTCGCGCTCCTGAAGGAGCTGCGGGAGGACCCGGGGGCGGGCCCGGCCCGGCACCACGCCCTGCACGGGCTGCGGGACGCGGTGCGGACGCTGGTCGGGGAGGCGATGACGGAGCGGGCCGACGACCGCCGGCACGAGCTCCGGCCGCCGGAGAAGGCCCGCACCGGCGCGGAGCCGCCGGAGAAGGCCAGTACCGGCGCGGAGCCGCCGATGAAGGCCCGTGCCGGCACGGAGCCGCCGGAAGACTGAGGGCCGGCACGGAGCCGCCGGAGGACTGAGGGCCGGCGCGGAGCCGCCGGAGGACTGAGGGCCGGCGCGGAGCCGCCCGGGGACTGAGGGTCGGCGCGCGCACGGCCCCCGCATTCGGTACACCGGAGGTATGGGGTTCACGGACGGGGAGCTCGGGGACCGGATCCTGGGCGGCTGGACGGGCCGGATCGCCGGGAACATGCTCGGCAAGCCCGTGGAGCACGGCGACCACTGGACCCGGGAGCACATCGACGCGTATCTCCGGCTGACCGGGGCGCTCCCGCTCACCAACTACCTCCCTCCCCCGCCGCCCGGCGCGGAGGGCTTCGAGCTGCGGCCGGAGTGGGAGCGGTGCGTGCGGGGCGGGATCGACGGCAGCTGCCGGGACGACGACGTCGACTGGTCGGTCCTGGGGCTGCACCTCCTGGAGACGTACGGCTTCGCGTTCAGCACCGAGCAGGTCGGCCAGGAGTGGCTGCTGCGGCTGCCGTACCTGCAGACGTTCACGGCGGAGCGGGTCGCCTACCGGAACCTCGCAAACGGGCTGCGGCCGCCGCTGACGGCCACGTACGACAATCCGTACCAGGAGTGGATCGGGGCACTGATCCGGGCCGATGTCTACGGCTGGACCTGCCCGGGCGATCCGCGCCGGGCGGCCTCGCTCGCCCGCCGGGACGCCGTCCTCTCGCACACGGGGAACGGCGTGTACGGCGCGATGTGGGCGGCGGCGCTGATCGCGGCGGCCTTCACCGCGCCGGACCTGCGGTCGGCGCTGGAGACGAGCCTGGAGCCGGTGCCGGCGAGCTGCCGGCTGGCCAGGACCGTACGGGGCACGATCGCGCTGTACGAGTCGGGGCTCGGCTGGTCGGAGGCGCTCACCGAGCTCGCGGAGCGGACGGCGGGCCTCGGCTGGATCCACACCGTCCCGAACGCGGCCGTCCTGACCGCCGGACTCCTGTACGGGGAAGGGGACTTCACCCGCACCATCGCGCTGACCGTCCGCGGCGGCCTGGACACCGACTCCAACGGGGCGACGGCGGGCTCGGTGGCCGGAGTCCGCTGCGGCGCGGCCGCGATCCCGCCGCAGTGGTCCGCACCGCTGCGGGACCGGGTGCGCAGCGCCGTCTTCGGCTTCGACGGCGTCCGCATCAGCGAACTGGCGGAGCGGACCCTGCGGTTGGCGGAGCGGACGGAGTGAGGGGCGGCTTGGGGTCCGCGGGCCGTTCGAGGGAGGACAGGGCGGTCGCGAGGAGCAGCAGGGCGCCGACGACCAGGACGGTGGCGCCGACGAGGACCCAGAAGCACCCGCCCAGGAGCAGGCGGGCGCGTCGGTCGGAGGCCTCCGGCACCCTCACCCCTGCGGGGGCTCCGGCGGGACGATCTCGCCGGTGCGCTGCGGTTCGTCCCGGCTGACGGCGCGTGCCTCGGTGCGGTGGCCGCGGGCGATGTAGTCGCGGACCACGGCCTCGACGGCGTCCTGGGGGTTGCCGATGCCGGCCAGGACCATGACTTCCACGACGAGTTCGGCGTCGAGACCGATGTTCACCTTGGCCATGGCCGGAACCTAACACCCCGATCAGAAGAGCGCGTCCGGTTCCGCCCTGCCCGATTCGAAGGCGATGAGCCGCTGCTTGCGGTCCAGGCCGCCGCCGTAGCCGGTGAGGCTGCCGCCCGACCCGATGACCCGGTGGCAGGGGACGATGATGGTGACGGGGTTCTTGCCGTTGGCGAGGCCCACGGCCCGGGAGGCGCCGGGGCTGCCGAGCTCCTCGGCGAGTTCGCCGTACGTCCGGGTCTCCCCGTACGGGATGCGCAGGAGCTGCTCCCAGACGCGCAGCTGGAACGGGGTGCCGACCAGGTTCAACGGCAGGTCGAACTCGGTGAGTTCGCCGGCGAAGTAGGCGTCGAGCTGGCGGATCGCCTCGCCGAAGGGGCGCGGGTCGGGCTCGCCGAAGGTCTCCTCGGGCGGGCGGTGGCGCTGTCCCGTCATGTACATGCGGCTGAGGACGCCGTCGACGGCGACGAGGGTCAGCGGGTCGTAGGGGCTGTCCACGACGGTGTGCTGGATGGAGGGCATGGGAGGGGTTCCTGACGGTCCGTTACGCGGGAAGGAGGTTGATCGGGTGGTCGTCGGTCGCCCAGAGGTACTGGACGGCGTAGGCCCGCCACGGGCGCCAGTGCGCGGCGCGGGCGGTGAGTGCGGCCGGGGTACCGGGCAGTCCGAGGCCTTCGGCGGCGCGGCGGACGCCGAGGTCGCCGGGGAGGAAGGCGTCGGGGTCGCCGAGGGCCCGCATGGCGATGACCTCGGTGGTCCAGGGGCCGAAGCCGGGCAGGGCGAGCAGCCGGGCGCGGGCCTCCTCGCGGTCGTCGGCGGGGCCGAGCGGGAGCGAGCCGTCGGCGAGGGCCCGGACGAGGGTGAGGAGGGTGGTGCGGCGGCTGCGCGGCAGGGCGAGGGTCTCGGGGTCGAGGGCGGCGAGCGCCTCGGGGCTCGGGAAGAGGTGGGTCAGGCCGCCCTCGGGATCGTCGATCGGGACGCCGTGCGCGGTGACCAGGCGGGCGGCGTGGGTGCGGGCGGCGGCGGTGGAGACCTGCTGGCCGAGGACGGCCCGTACGGCGAACTCGGCGGCGTCGACGGACCCGGGCACCCGGCGGCCGGGCGCCTTGTCGACGATCGGGGCGAGCAGCGGGTCGGTGCGGAGCTGCTCGTCGACGGCGACGGGGTCGGCGTCGAGGTCGAGGAGCCGTCGGCAGCGGCTGATCGCGTGGGTGAGGTCGCGGGGGTCGGTGAGGAAGAGGCGGCAGGCGATGTGGTCGGGGCGCGGGGAGAGGGCGACGATGCCGTGTCCGTACGGGAGGCTCAGCGTCCGCCGGTAGGCGCCGTCACGCCACTCCTCCACGCCGGGGACGGCGGTCGCGGCCAGGTGCCCGAAGAGGTTGGAGGGTTCCAGCGGGGCACGGAACGGCAGCCGGAGGCCGATGACGCCCGGGGTCGCGCTCGCCTGGAGCGGTGACCGGCGGGTGGCGCGGGCGCGGAGCTCGCCGGGGGTGAGGGCGAAGACCTCGCGGACGGTGTCGTTGAAGGTGCGGATGGAGGAGAAGCCGGCGGCGAAGGCGATCTCGCCGAAGGGCATCGCGGTGGTCTCGATGAGCAGTCGGGCGGTCTGGGCGCGCTGGGCGCGGGCCAGCGAGAGTGGTCCGGCGCCGAGCTCGGCGAGGAGTTGGCGTTCGATCTGGCGGGTGGACCAGCCGAGCCGCCGGGCCAGGCCGGGGACGCCCTCGCGGTCGACGACGCCGTCCTGGATGAGCCTGACGGCGCGGGCGACGGCGTCGGCCCGGACGTTCCACTGGGGTGAGCCGGGGCTGGTGTCGGGCCGACATCGCTTGCAGGCCCGGTAGCCGGCGCGCTGGCAGGAGGCGGCGCTGGGGTGGAACTCCATGTTCTCCGGCTTGGGCGGGACGGCCGGGCAGCTGGGCCGGCAGTAGATCCGGGTGGTGCGGACGGCGGTGAAGAACACGCCGTCGAAACGGGCCTCCTTCGACTGGACGGCCCGTACGCAGCGCTCGGTGTCGGTGTGCATGGTTCCAGGATCGGGGACGGACGGCCCGCGGGCTGGCGAGAAAACGACATGGACGTCCGCCCCCTCCCGGTCTCGGAGAATGACCCCGGTCTCAGAGGGTGACGGTCCGGTAGTGGGTGGTCAGCCGGCCGTCCTCGCCGAGGACGTGGAAGGCGAGCGCGGGCGGCAGGCCGAGGTGGACGTGCGGATCGTCGGTCGGGTTCTCCCAGGACAGCCGGAGGGCGGAGACGACCCCGGGCGCGACGAGCAGCGGACGCCCGGCGAACGTGGTGGCGGCGGCCGTGTGGGCGTGGCCCGCGAGGAAGGCCGTGAGGTGGGGGTGGCGGTCGGCGAGCGCGGCGAGCCGCTCCTCGCCGAACTGCCGGATCCCGTCCACGTACGGGGTGTGCAGCGGCACCGGCGGGTGGTGGAAGGCGACCAGGACGGGCACCTCGTGCGGGGTGGCGGCGAGGACGCCGTCGAGCCACTCGACGGTCTCGTCCTCCAGGAGGCCCTGGTCCTCGCCGGGCACCGAGGAGTCGCAGAGGGCGATGACGAAACCCTCGCCGCGGAGCACCTGGTTGACGGGGGCGTACGGGCGCGCCGCGGCCTCCTCGGGGAGGCTCTCCCCGGGGAGGAGGCCCTTGCGGAAGGCGGCGCGGTCGTCGTGGTTGCCGGGGCAGACGAGCAGCGGATGGCGGGAGGTCAGCAGCTCCCGCGCCACCGCGTACTCGTCCGGTGTCCCGTGGTCGGCGATGTCGCCGGTGACGAGGACGGCCGCCAGGTCGTACGGCAGCTCCTCCAGGTACCGCAGGACGGCGCGGGTACGGTCCTGACTGCGCCGCTCGCTGTCGATGTGGACGTCGCTGACGTGGGCGATGACGATCATGCGGCCGGGCCTCCGTGGGTGCGCGTGAACGGGCGTTCACGCGACCGTACGGTGATCACGGGCGGGCCGGGAAGGGCCGATCCGGGACCGGTGGCCTCCCCGGTGCGTCTACTCGAAGCGGGTGGTGTCCCCCGCGCCGCGGCGGACGATCTCGGGCTCGCCGCTGGAGAAGTCGACGACGGTGGTGGGTTCGGTGCCGCAGTCGCCGGAGTCGAGCACGGCGTCCACCTGGTGGTCGAGCCGCTCCTTGATCTCCCAGCCCTGGGTGAGCGGTTCGGCCTCGTCGGGCAGGAGCAGGGTGCTGGAGAGCAGCGGCTCGCCGAGTTCGGCGAGGAGCGCCTGGGTGACGACGTGGTCGGGGATGCGGACGCCGACGGTCTTCTTCTTGGGGTGGAGCAGCTGGCGCGGCACCTCCTTCGTCGCCGGGAGGATGAAGGTGTACGCGCCGGGCGTGGACGCCTTGACCGCGCGGAAGACGTCGTTGTCGATGTGCACGAGCTGGCCCAGCTGGGCGAAGTTCGCGCACATCAGTGTGAAGTGGTGCCGGTCGTCGAGGTCGCGGATGGCGCGGATGCGGCTGATGCCGTCGCGGCTGCCGAGCCGGGTGCCGAGCGCGTAGCAGGAGTCGGTCGGGTACGCGACGAGCGCCCCGTTCCTGATGGAGTCGGCCACCGCGCCGATGGTGCGGGGCTGGGGGTTGTCGGGGTGCACGTCGAAGTACTTGGCCATGGGGAGCAGTCTATTTTCGCAGGCTCCGCCATACGGCCTTCGCCGCGTTGTGCCCGGACATGCCGTGCACGCCGGGGCCGGGCGGGGTCGCGGAGGAGCAGAGGAAGACCGCCGGGTGCGGGGTGGCGTAGGGGCGGAGGGAGAGCGTGGGGCGCAGCAGGAGCTGGAGGCCGCGGGCGGCGCCGCAGGCGATGTCGCCGCCGATGTAGTTGGCGTTGCGCTCGGCGAGTTCGGACGGGCCGGCGGTGGCGCGGGCCAGGACGCGGTCGCGGAAGCCGGGGGCGAAGCGCTCGATCTGACGCTCGATCGCCTCGGTGAGGTCGCCGCGCCAGCCGTTCGGCACATGGCCGTACGCCCAGAAGACGTGCTTGCCCTCGGGGGCGCGGGAGGGGTCGACGAGGCTGGGCTGGGCGGTGATGAGGAAGGGGGCGTCGGGCGCGGTGCCGGAGGAGGCCTCGCGCAGGGCGGTGCCGATCTCGCCGGCGGTGGGGCCGACCTGGACGGTGCCGGCCCGGCGGGCCTCCTCGGCGGTCCAGGGCACGGGCCCGTCGAGCGCGTAGTCGATCTTGAAGGCGGCGGCGCCGTACTTGTAGTGGTCGTAGTGCCCGCCGAAGCCGGCGATCCGGGCGAGGGCGGTGGGCGAGGTGTCGAAGACGTAGGCGCGGGCGGGCGGCAGGTCGTCGAGCCGCTTGACCTCGAAGTCGGTGTGGACGGCGCCGCCGAGGTCCTTGAGGTACGCGGCGAGGGCGTCGGAGATCGACTGGGAACCGCCCCGGGGCAACGGCCAGCCGCCCGCGTGCGCGGCGAGCGCGAAGACCAGGCCGACGGCGCCGGTGGCGATGCCGTCCAGCGGGGCGATGACATGACCGACGAGCCCGGCCAGGAGCGCGCGGGCCTTCTCGTCCTGGAACCTTCGCATCAGCCAGGTGGACGGCGGCAGTCCGGCGAGGCCGAAGCGGGCGAGGGTGACCGGGTCGCGGGGCAGCGCGGTGAGCGGCAGCTGCATGAAGTCGCTCGCGAGGGTGTCCCACTTGCCGAGGAAGGGGGCTACGAGCCTGCGGTACGTCCCGGCGTCGCGCGGGCCGAAGGAGGCGGCAGTCTCGGCGACGGAGCGGGCGAGGACGGCGGCGGTGCCGTCGTCCCAGGGGTGGGCCATGGGCAGTTCGGGGTGGAGCCACTCCAGGCCGTACCGGTCGAGCGGCATCGTCTTGAAGACGGGCGAGCCGGCACCGAGCGGGTGCACCGCGGAGCAGGGGTCGTGACGGAAACCGGGGAGGGTGAGCTCCTCGGTCCTGGCTCCGCCGCCGACAGTGGACTTGGCCTCGAAGACGGCCACGGAGAGGCCGCGCCGGGCCAGTTCGACGGCGGCCGTCAGTCCGTTGGGCCCCGCCCCCACGACGACGGCATCGAACATCGACGTCTCGTGCGTCACCTTCGGACTCCTTCGTCAGCCGATGGCCAAGGCTCCCAGGATAGGCGGGTGGCGGTCAGCGGCTCACTCGCCCCCGAGGAGCGTCCGGATCCGCTCCGCGGTGGCCGCGTCCCGTGCGGTCGTGAACGGCAGCGCGTTGCCCCCGGCGATACGGAACGGCTCCCCCGCGATCGTCGTCGTCGCGCCGCCCGCCTCCGCGACAAGGAGGAGCCCGGCGGCGTGGTCCCAGGCGTACTCCCAGCTGAAGGCGGTGCCGGAGAGCTCTCCGCGCGCCACGGCGAGGTATTCGAGCCCGGCCGAGCCGCAGGGGCGCGGACGGACGCCCTCGACCGACAGGCCCAGCAGGGCCCGCTTCTGGTCCGGGGTGGTGTAGTCGGGGTGCGAGGTGGCGACCTCCAGGACCTCGCCGGGCGCCGGCGAACCCGACCTGATCGCTTGCCCGTTGAGCGTGGCACCGCGTCCGCGGACCGCGACCGCCATCTGGTCCAGGGCGGGGGCGAAGGTCCAGGAGGCGAGCAGCTCGCCGTCCTTGGCGAGGGCGACGAGGGTGCAGAAGGCGGGGTCGCCGTGGACGAACTGGCGGGTGCCGTCGACCGGGTCGACGATCCAGACGGGGGCGTCGCCGCGCAGCGCCTCGTACACGGTGGGGTCGGCGTGGACGGCCTCCTCGCCGACGACCACGGAGCCGGGCAGCAGGGCGGTGAGGGAGGCGGTGAGGTGGGCCTCGGCAGCCCGGTCGGCGACGGTGACCAGGTCGTGCGGGCCGTTCTTCTCGATGATGTCGTCGGCGGCGAGCTGCCGGAAGCGCGGCATGATCTCGGCGGCGGCCGCCTTGCGGACGGCCTCCTCGACCTCGGTCGTACGGCCGCCGAGGACGCTTTCAAGGAAGTCTTCGATCATGCCTCCAGCTAAGCACGGGGCGCTGACATCCGGAATGCCGCCCTTGTCACCCCCCGTTTCCCCGGGGAGTACCCTTTGGCCGAGTTCACCCCTTACAGACAGGGAGGCTTCCGTGCACGGCGAGTACAAGGTCCCGGGCGGAAAGCTGGTGGTCGTCGACCTCGACACCGAGGACGGGGTCCTGCGGAACGTCCGGGTCGCGGGCGACTTCTTCCTGGAACCGGACGAGGCGATCCTCGCGATCGACGGGGCCCTCGAAGGCGCGCCGGTCGACACGGACGCCTCGGGGCTCGCGGCGCGGATCGACGCGGCGCTCCCGCCGGGCACGCAGATGTTCGGCCTGACCACGGAGGGCGTCGGGGTCGCGGTCCGCCGCGCACTCGCCCACGCCACGGACTGGACCGACTACGACTGGCAGCTGATCCACGAGCCGCCGCAGTCCCCCGCGCTCCACATGGCGCTCGACGAGGTCCTGACGGCCGAGGTCGCGTCCGGCCGCCGCCCGCCGACCCTACGGGTGTGGGAGTGGGGCGCCCCGGCCGTGGTGATCGGCAGCTTCCAGTCCCTGCGCAACGAGGTCGACCCGGAGGCGGCGGAGCGGCACGGCATCCAGGTGGTGCGCCGGATCAGCGGCGGCGGGGCGATGTTCATCGAGCCGGGCAACACGATCACGTACTCGCTCTCCGTCCCCGACGCCCTCGTGCAGGGCCTGTCCTTCACCGACAGCTACGCCTACCTCGACGACTGGGTGCTCGGCGCGCTCGGCGACATGGGGATCCGGGCCTGGTACCAGCCGCTCAACGACATCGCGACGGACGCCGGCAAGATCGCGGGCGCGGCGCAGAAGCGGCTGGTGGCGGGCGAGGGCGCGGTCCTGCACCACGTGACGATGGCGTACGACATCGACGCGGACAAGATGACGGAGGTGCTGCGGATCGGCCGGGAGAAGCTCTCCGACAAGGGCACGAAGAGCGCGAAGAAGCGCGTGGACCCGCTCCGCCGCCAGACGGGCCTCCCGCGCGAGACGGTGATCGCCCGCATGATCGCCTCCTTCCGCACCCGCTACGGCCTCGCGGAAGGCAGCCTCACAGAGGACGAACTGACCCGCGCGAAGGACCTGGCGGAGTCCAAGTTCGGCACGCCGGAGTGGACGTCCCGGGTGCCGTGACGGCCCTAGGGTGGCGGGATGCGTGTCGAGACGCCGGTGAAGCCCGGTCTGCGGATGGAGTGCGCCGACGGACGCCGGCTCGTGCTGCTGCAGGGCTCGACCCCGGTGCTGTTCGCCCGGCAGCGGGCCACCCACCGAGGGGTGCACTACGCGCGGACCGGCCGGTACGTCTCCCCGCTGGCGCCGCTGCGGGCCGAACGGGCGCGCGCGTTCGCGGAGTTCGCGGCGCCGGGCACGGAGGGATGGACGGCGCGCTGGGCCGCGCACGCGGAGACCGAGCTCCGGACGGCGGCCGCCGGGCCGCTCCACGCGGGCGAGTGGCGGCTCGGGCCCCAGGCGAACGGCTGGTTCGTGGACGGCAACTGGCCGAAGGTGCTGGCGCACGATCCCGACCGGGGCCATCTGACCTGGTTCGGGTACGGCGACCCGGCCGAGGACGCACGCGACCTGCTGCCGCTGCGGGCGCTCTCACCGGTGGAGGCGCCCCGGGTGCGGGCGTACCGACGCCAGTACCGGGAAGGGGTGCTGCCGCCGGTGTTCGCCTGGTGGATCAGCGGGCTCAACTCCCCCGTCGTCCTGGACGGCCACGACCGGCTGGCGGCGGCGCTCGCGGAGGGCGGCCGGCCCCGGGTGCTGGTCCTCTCGCGGACCGTGGACGCCGCCTGGGTGGAGCTCTGCGCGGCCCGCCCGGTCCGGGCGTACGAAGAGCGGGTCGCCGCCCTGGACGGCTCGGACGCCCGGATCCGGATCGCGAACGAGAGCCGCCGTCTCGCGGAGACACTCCGGTCGATCACGGACTCGCCCGACGTGACCCGGGCCTGGCCGTTCCCGGGCGGAGCCCCGGCCTGGGACGCGGCCGCCGCTGCGTACGTCCCCGGGTGGGCCCCCGACGCCGATCGCTGATCACCGCCCGGAGCCCGGAGCCCGGAACCTGGAGCCTGGAGCCTGGAGCACGGCGAACATCGGGCGTGGTCCGGGACCCTCGGTCACCAGTCCGGACCCGGGATCAGGTGACCCCGCCGCGCCCGCGTCGTTGATGCCCACGCGGGCCGGGACGGACGTGCGGAAACGTCTCCGCACCGTCGTCGGCCCCGGAACACGGTGTCGACAGGGCGGAGATCAGGTGGGACGGGCGAGGAAGCTCATGGCGGCGGTCGCGGGTGCGGTCATGGGGATGTGCCCCCTCGGTGTCGCGCCGCACGCGTACGCGGTCGTGGGCGGGCAGGAGGCACGGCCCCATCAGTACCCGTTCATGGTCGGGCTCGTGGATCGGGAAGAGCGGCGGGTGATGTGCGGCGGGGCACTGGTCGGCGAGCGGTACGTACTGACCGCCGCGCACTGTCTCACCGGCTCGTACAGCAGCACCGCGCGCGTGGGGGTGCTCCTCGGCGACCACGACCTGACGCGCGCGGACGACAGCCCGAACGCGGTGCTCGCGGCCCCGGCCTCGTTCCTCCCGCACCCGGGCTACGACCCGGCCACCCAGCGCGACGACATCGCGCTGATCCGGCTGGCCGAGCCGGTGGCGTTCAACCGTGACGTGCGCCCGGTCGCCCTGCCCGGCCGGTACGCCCACGGCACCTTCGACCACACCCAGGTCGAGGCCCCCGGCTGGGGCGCCACCTCCTTCGGGGGCCGCACCTCCGACGTCCTGCGGACCGTGGTCCTCGGCACCATGAGCAGTCCGACATGTGGCACCCGGGGCATGTCCGAGGTCACCGCCACGCAGCTCTGCACGTACGCGCCCGGGCGGGACACCTGTCAGTACGACTCCGGCGGCCCCCTGGTGCACACGGTCGCGGGGACGCCGTACCTGGTCGGTCTGGTCTCGTACGGGAAGGGGTGCGCGACCGACACCCCCGCCGTGAACACCCGGGTCTGGTCCTACCTCAGCTGGATCGGGAGGACCGCCGGGCGGCTGCCCCGCGCTTCATGAGGGCGGTGTAGAGGAGCAGGGCGGCGGCCAGGCCCACGGCCCAGCCGTAGTCGGCGAGCGGTTTGAGGAAGGGGATCAGGCCGTCCTCGGGGAACGGGCCCGCGCCCGGCGCCGAGTGGGAGCCGCCGACCGCGAGGACGCCGCCGACGATGAAGGCGAGGACGGCCGCCGGGTTCCAGCCTCCCCGGTACCAGTAGGGGCCGTCGGCCCGGTAGAGGCCTTCGAGGTCGAGGGCCGTCCGGCGGACGAGCCAGTAGTCCGCGATGAGGATGCCCGCGACCGTACCGAGGAGGCCGCCGACCAGGCCGAGCCAGGTGAAGATGTACAGCTCGGGGGTGGCCGTAAGCTTCCACGGCATGATCAGTACGCCCACCACGCCGGTGATCAGCGCGCCCGTACGGAAGTTCACAAGCCGCGGGGCGAGGTTGGCGAGGTCGTACGCCGGAGAGACGACGTTCGCCGCGATGTTCACGGAGAGGGTCGCCACCAGGACGGTGACGAGGGCGAAGAGGAGCCCGAAGACGTTGTCGGTCTTGGCGGCCAGGGCCACCGGGTCCCAGACCGGCGCCCCGTACACGGCCTGCGAGCCGGAGGTGACGAGCACCGAGAGCAGCGCGAACAGGGTCATCGTGGTGGGCAACCCGAGGGTCTGGCCCAGGACTTGGGACCGCTGGCCGGCGCCGAAGCGGGTGAAGTCCGGGATGTTGAGGCTGAGCGTGGCCCAGAAGGCGATCATGCCCATGAGAGCGGGGAAGAAGACGGGCCAGAAGTCGGGGCCCCAGCCGAGCTTCGACGGCTGGTCGAGGAGGGGTCCGAGGCCGCCCGCCTTGACCGTGATCCAGACGAGCAGGGCGAGCGCGCCGACGATGACGAAGGGCGCGGCCCAGTTCTCGAAGCGGCGCAGGGCCTCCATCCCCCGGTAGATGATGGCGAGTTCGAGCGCCCAGAAGAGCACGAAGCAGAGCCACAGCGTCCAGGGCTGCCCCGCGACCTTCGCGACGTCCGCCCAGCCGCCGCCGAAGACCTTGTCGAGCAGGACGAAGACGCCCTGACCGCCGATCCAGGTCTGGATGCCGAACCAGGCGCAGGCGACGCCGGCCCGGACGAGCGCGGGCAGATTCGCACCGCGCAGCCCGAAGGAGGCACGCGCGAGGACGGGGAAGGGGATGCCGTACTTCGGCCCGGCGTGCCCGGTGAGCAGCATCGGCACGAGGACGACGACATTGGCCAGGGCGATCGTGAGGACGGCCTGCTTCCAGTCCATGCCGAGGGCGACGAGACCGGAGGCGAGCATCCAGGAGGGGATGTTGTGGGCCATGCCGACCCAGAGGGCGGCGAAGTTGTACGTGGTCCAGCGGCGCCCGGCCACGGGGACGGGCAGCAGGTCGTCGTTGACGAAGCGGGGGTCGGCGGGTGCCGCACCGGGCGCGAGCTCGACGCGGCCGTCGTGCACACCGGAGGGGCCGGGTCTACCGGAGGACGAGGTTGTGGTCATGGACGGAACCCTTCGTTCGGGGGACGGAACGAGGCCGTGCGGGGCGTGGGGTTCTTGACCGGAAGGAGTCTTGTCCTGCGGGGCAGGGGCGTCAAGAGAAGCGGAACGCCCGGTCACCTGCCCGACGGGCGTAAATGCCCCTCTTGTGAGTGCGCTTGACGAGACGTCATCTTCGTGATGAACATTCCCACCGCCGTGACCTGATCTCGGACCGGAAGGTCGCTTCCCGCGCGCGGGAGGTGGCCTGCTTCGGCATGCCCTGAGGCGTGCGTGTGCCGAGGTCAGGCCCTCCACGTTCAGATGGGGATTTTCGTTGACAATGAAATACGGGCGGGCGATAGCGCACCGGTTTCAAGAGAAGACGACAAGGGCATTGCCGACACCCTGTCGAGTTGGTTCTCCGGCGACGGCGACGACAGGGCCGAACCGGACAGGCCGAACGAGCCTTCGACCGGAGGGACTCCAGTCCTCCCGAGCCGGGAGAGGCTACCGAAGGGCAAGGCTGCGGCGAAGCCGAAGCGCGTCGCGGAGCACAACATCACGCCGAACTCACGATGCGTACGGCTTCAGGCCCGGAGTCGTCTCCGGCGACGCTCGGCCGAGGATCGGCTCGACATACGAGAAGGGGCCCAGTGGTGGCAACGCTTTCGGACATTCAGGCCCTGTTGGGCGAACCTCGGTTCAACTCGTCGGACCCGGCACCGTGGACCGCGCTGGAGCGGGAGCTCGGCGTGGAATTCCCCGCGGACTTCCACGAGATCGTGGATGCCTACGGCTCGATCTCGGTCAACGGGCAGCTGTATCTGAAGCACCCCGCCCGTCATCTTCTGCACGATCTGGGCACGATGATCAGGCAGGACCTCGAGTTCTGGCGCGAGGAGGACATGGCCGAGTTCCTGCCGGATCCGGCAGGAACGAGCCCCGGTGAACTGCTGCCGGTGGCGACGGCCACGACGGGGGAGATGATCTTCCTCCGTGTTCCCGAGGAGCCCTCGTCGCCGTGGCGCGTCCTCGTTCAGGAGATGGACAGTCCGTCCTGGACTCTCTACGAGATGACGTTCGGCGAGTGGCTGCTCGCCTATCTCAAGGGGAGGGACGTGACGTTGTGCGCGCGTCACCGCGCTCCCGATGGACCCTTCTACGAGTTCCTGCCCTGACTTCGGGCGAAAACGACGTGAGCCCCGCCACCTTGTGGCGGGGCTCCTGTCGTTCCACGGGGCGCCCGAGACCTCGTTTCCGGCCGGATCGATCGGCATGTGGACCGTCGAAGGGGAGCCTCCGGGCCGTGCCGGCTCCTAACGTGGCGCCTCGGACGCAGGTCAGGTCGGGTTACCGGCCGGTCATCGAAAATCATTGCAGGGGCACCCTGTACCTGGCGGTGCGCAGCGGGGCCCTCCAGGACTACCGGCTCTCCCGGATCCACAGCGAGCTGTTGCGCACGGCGCAGAACTGGACCTGACACCGTGCGGTGTCGCCGCCCGCCGGCGGCGACACCGCACGGTTGTCGTGCATGTCGTGGAACGGTCAGGATCAGCGGGTGCCGAAGGAGTGGACGGTCGTCGAGCGGTAGGTCTGTCCCGGGCGGAGCACCGTCGACGGGAAGGACGGGTGGTTGGGCGAGTCGGGGAAGTGCTGGGTCTCCAGGCAGAAGCCGTCACCCTGGCGGTAGACCTTCCCGGAGGATCCCGCCAGCGTGGCGTCGAGGAAGTTCCCGCTGTAGAACTGCACGCCCGGCTCGGTGGTCGCGATCTCCATCACGCGGCCGTGGACGGGCTCCGTGACGGTCGCGACAGGCTGCGGGGTGTCGGTGAGTCCCTTGTCGAGCACGAAGTTGTGGTCGTAGCCGCGGCCGAAGACGACCTGCGGGTGCGCGTCGCGGATGTCCCGGCCGATGGGCTTGCTGTCGCGGAAGTCGAAGGGGGTGTGCGCGACCCCGGCGAGTTCGCCGGTCGGGATGAGGGTGGAGTCGACGGGGGTGTAGCGGGACGCGGCGATCCTCAGGGTGTGGTCGAGGATGCTGCCGCTGCCTTCGCCCGCGAGGTTGAAGTACGTGTGGTTGGTGAGGTTCACGACGGTGGCCCTGTCCGTGACGGCCTCGTAGTCGATGCGGAAGTCGCCGCGGGGCGTGAGGACGTAGTCGACCCGGACGCGCAGGGTGCCGGGGTACCCCATCTCGCCGTCGGCGCTGACGTAGCGCAGGGTGAGGCCGGTGTCCCGCCCTCGCGCGTACGGCTCGACGTCCCACACCCGCTTGTCGAAGCCCTTGTCCCCGCCGTGCAGGCTGTTCGGGTCGTCGTTGACCGGGAGTCGGTACGTTCTGTCGTCGAGTGTGAAGGCGCCGCCGGCGATGCGGTTGCCGTAGCGGCCGATGATCGCGCCGAAGTACGGGCTGCCCGCCACGTAGTCCTCGAGGTTGTCGAAGCCGAGCGACACATTCGCGTACCGCCCACGCCGGTCGGGTATGTCGAGGCCCTGGACGATGCCGCCGTACGACAGCACGCGCAGCCGGGTGCCTCCCGCGGCCACCGTCCAACGGTGGACGCGTGTGCCGTCGGGAAGGGTCCCGAAGAGCTCCTTCACCGGCCTTCCACCCCGCCGTTCCGCGCCTCCCGACGCGAACGCCGGGGCCGTCCCGACGACCGCTGCCGCCACTCCGGCGGCGCCCGCCGCCATCACCGTACGTCTGTTGATGGTCATGTCGTTGTGGCTCCTTGACACAGAGAGTCCGTTGCTTCGTCGCAGGTACGAGGGCGCGGCCGTCAGCGCTGCAGCGTCAGCAGACCCGGCCGGTAGGGCAGGAGGCCGTAGTCGACGCCGTCGGAGCCGGGGCTGCGTCCCTGGTAGAGCAGTCGCAGATGGCAGGGATCGACGGTCATGGTCTGATCGGCGCCGGTGCGGATCAGTTCGCCGTGGCTGATGTCGTTGGTCCACGTGGCGCCGCTGTTGGCCTTGCCGGCGAAGGGGTTGTTCTCGGTCGCGGTCTGGGGTGTCCACGAGCCGTTCAGGCCGGTGGCCGTGAACGAGCGGAAGTACCGGCCCTGCGAGCCGATCGCCTCGACGATCATGAGGTAGCGGTTCTGGCCCTTGAGCTTGTAGACCTGCGGGGCTTCGAACAGGTTGTTCGTCGTGTCGCTCATGATCACTGTCGAGCTCGTGCCGAAACTGCCCGGGAAGTTCCCGATCGGCATACTGGCCCGGTAGATCTTGCCGTTGTCACCGGCGAAGAACAGGTACATGTTCGTCCCGTCACCGATGAGCGTCTGGTCGATGGGGCCCGTTCCGGAGCCGGCGATGGTTCCGGAGAAGAGCTCCTTCGGTGATGACCAGCCGTTCGGGTTGGTGGGGTCGTTCGATGTCCGGTAGGAGAAGGCGGTCGCACCCCACTGGTAGGTGAGCACCCAGATGTTCTTCGGCGCGAAGTAGAAGAGCGTCGGCGCGACGGCGGAGCTCGACATCGTGTTCTGGCCGGCCGAGGCCATCTCCGACCAGTCGGTGAACGGGCTGAAGTTCATCGAACCCCAACTCGTCCCGGTGTCGTGCGTCGTCGCGTAGACGAGCTGCTTGCCGTTGTACGGGACGACGGTGAAGTCCTTGAGCGAGACCCAGCCCGACCTGGGCTGCGCCAGCGCGCCCGTCGAGCTCCAGCGATAGGTCGACGGAAGATCGCACACACCGGGATCGCCGGAACCGACCTGGACCAGCTGCCACTGCTGGTTGTTGCCGCCCCAGTCGTCGTACTGGACGACGTTCGCGCCGTCGGCGGTGGAGCCGCCCTGCACTTCGAGGGCCTTGTTGCTGTGGCGCGCGATCAGCCGCACGTAGCCACCCGAACTGTCGGCGAGCCGCCACTGCTGGTTGGCGGCGTTCAGATCGGTCCACTGGACGATCGGGGCGCCGTTGGCGGTGGACCCGCCCTGGACGTCCAGCACCTTGCCGGAGTGGCGGGACTTGACGCGGTAGTAGCCGCCTCCGGCGTCGACGAACTGCCACAGCTGCTGGTTCTGGTCGTTCCTGGTCCACTGGGTGATACGCGCGCCGTCGTCGGTCGCCAGGTTGTAGACGTCCAGGGCCTTGCCGCTGGTGCGGTTGACCAGCACGTACGAGGCGTTGGGGTCGACGGTCGCCGCGGCGGCGGGCGGGGCACCGAGGAGCGTGGCCCCGAGCAGTAAGGACGACAGGACCGCGAGGACGAGACTCAGGACCAGGGGCGGATGGCGAAACCGCATCAGTACAGCTCCTTCTGGGATTCGGGGACGGGATAGGGGTGAAGGTGGCCGCACATGCCGAAGAGCCGGTGCTCCGGGCGCTCCAGGCGTGACACTTCACCGTGGTCGAGGTGGGAGAGGTCTCCGGCCTTGAGCCCTTCCAGCTGACGGCCGGTCTCTTCGGCGGCGGCCAGGGGGCCGTCACGCCAGCGGATCCGCCAGTCGTCCAGGAGCTCGCTCTTCAGGCGGTGGGCCGCGATGTGGAACTGCCGCAGCCCGCCCTCGCGCAGGGCCAGGAAGCCCTCGAGTGCCAGGTCGCGGCGGCGGCGCGCTGCCGCCTCCGGGTCGCCTGTCAGGGCGGCCGCCTCCTGGTAGGCGTGGGGATCGGCCAGCACAGGAGGGGGGAAGGTGAAGACGGCGTCGCCGGCCTCGGGAAGTCCGCTGTTCTGCATGAGCACCACGAGCCGCAGGCCGCCGCCGTTGACGAGGCGGTGGATCGTGCCGGGGGTGAACCAGACGACGTCGCCGGGGTGCAGCGGGGTGTCGGCGAAGCCCGAGGCGGCGAGAGTCTGGACGCTGCCCGCGCCGTCGATGACGACGTAGGCCTCGGAGCAGACGAGGTGCATATGGGGGGTGCCCCCGCACAGCCCGTCGGCGGCCTCCCAGTCGTACACGGTCAGCCCGGAGATCCCCACGCTGCCGGGGAGCCGGGTCACCACGGGTGTTCCGCGACATGGCGGGTCAGACGCCCGCGGGTCCATGCGCCGTCGGCCACGACGATCCGGTAGCGGCGCGACAGGATGTCACCCGGGGCCAGCGTCAGTTCCTTGTCGAACGCCAGGGACGGGTTGACGGCGGGGATGGGCTCACTGCGCACGAACCAGTGGCCGGGGACGTCCGGATCGTCCAGGAACAGGAGCGTGGAGGAGTGGTCGACCTCGTCGTGCCTGCCGATGAAGGCCAGCCAGTCGCCCTGCTCGCCCATCGCGGGCCCGATCACGTCGCCGCCGGTGAAGTCGCGCGGGCCGCGCCAGAAGAGGCCGGAGTATCCGGCGAGCTCTCTGCCCTGTGTGCCCGGGCTGCCGAACATCAGGGCGGTGTCGTGGACGTTGGTCAGCGCGGTGGTGACCTCCAGGGTCCAGGAGTCGGACTCGACGTCGCGTGCGGTGAGCGTGCGGCGCTCGTCGATCCAGTGCTCCCCCGCCATCGTGTGCCAGGCCAGGTCCTCGGTGATGACGGCGCGGCCGTGGCCCGTCCCGGCGGACACCGTGAGGCTGCGCATCGTGCCCAGGTTCGGCAGGTCCACGTAGCCCCGGCCGCGCAGATAGGTGCCGCCGCCCCAGAAGTTCTGCCCCGACACCCACGACGCCGTGAGCTGGACGCCCTTGTGCCAGCGGTGGTCGTGCGGCCGGTACCCGGTGACCACGTCGCCGGCGAGCGTGCGCACCGGATGCAGATAGGGCTTCGGCGCCTCGAAGGGGTCCATGACCGGCCGGTGCACATACCGGAAGAGGTCGACGCCGCGAGTCCGGACGATCAGCGAGTCCTCGTCGTCGAGGAGTTCGAACGTCATCGGAACACCTCCGGGTGTCCTCCGTTGAGCGAGGCGTAGAACGGGTCGGCCGCGTCGATCTCCCCGCGCCGGACCGGCAGTCCGGTGATCGCGGCCTTGTACAGGGCGGTCACCAGTTCCATGGTGGATCTGCCGAGGTCGGGCCGGATCCCCGCCTCGTAGCCGTCCAGGAAGGCCGCGAGCTGGGCGGTGTGCGAGCTGGGCAGGTCGTCCGGCGGGTCCCACTTCACGCCGGGCGACCTGGGGGTGAACGTCCAGTCCGCGTTGGAGTAGCCGTACAGATGACGCAGCTCGACCGTGGCCTCGCTGAGGTCGAACCGCAGGTAGCTCTCCTCGCGGGGGGAGAGGACGCTGTTGACGACCGTCGCGACGGCTCCGTTCTCGAACCGGACCAGGGCCGTGGACACGTCCTCGGTCTGGACGTCGCGCTCCAGACGGCCGGCCATCGCGCGCACCTCGGCCCATTCCCCGAGCACCGCGAGCATCAGGTCCATCTGGTGGATGCCGTGGCCCATCGTCGGGCCACCGCCCTCGCTCTCCCACGTGCCGCGCCAGGGCACCTCGTAGTAGGCGTCGTCGCGGTACCACGCCGTGACGCACTGCGCGACCAGCGGACGGCCCAGCGCCCCGGCCGCGATCAGGTCGCGCAGGTACCGGGCCCCCGTGCCGTACCTGTGCTGGAACACCGCGCCCGCGGCGGCGGCCCCTTCGGCGGCATGGATCCGGTCGAGCTCGGCCAGCGACAGCGCCACCGGCTTCTCGCACCACACCCACGCCCCCGAGTCCAGGCAGGCCACGGCCTGGTCGGCGTGGAGGAACGGGGGCGTGCACAGGTGCACGAGGTCCGGCCGTTGCTCTTCGAGCATCGTGTGCAGGTCGGTGTAGACCGCGGGAATGCCGTGTTCGGCCGCGAACGCCTCGGCGCGCGCGGCGTCCACGTCCACGGCCGCCACGATCGCGGCCCGGTGCGCCTGGGCCCGGAGGGCGGGAACGTGGCAGATGCCGGCGATCCCGCCCGTTCCGACGATCGCCGTTCTGATCATCCGCCCAGCACCTCCTTGATCGAGTCGTAGGCGGGCTTGGGCCGCAGGTTCTCGTCGTAGGGCAGCGCGGCGCCCTCGCCGGGGAAGACGGAGGGGATCCACGAGTACTTGTCCGTGTAGTCCCAGATGGTGACGCCGACGCATTTCTCGACCGCCAGGCAGGCCTTGACGTAGTCGGCGTACCAGGTGGCCTGGGTGGCGAGCTTCTCCGGGGTCGCGGGGAGGTTCATCCGGATGTCGAGCTCGGTGACCGCCACCTCGACCCCGAGGTCGGCGAAGCGCTGCATGTTCTGCCGGACGTCGGAGGGGAAGCCGTACTGGAGCGCCAGATGGCCCTGGATGCCGAGGCCCTCCACCGGGACGCCGTCGGCCTTCAGCTGCTTGATCAGGGTGTAGTAGGCGTCGCTCTTGGGGCCGATGCCGTCGATGTTGTAGTCGTTGAGGTACAGCTTGGCGTGCCGGTCGGCCTCGTGTGCCCAGCGCAGGGCGTCGGCGATGTAGCCGGGGCCGAGCGTCTTGTAGAAGAGCGATTCGCGGTAGGTACCGTCCTCGTTGAAGGCCTCGTTGACGACGTCCCAGTGGATCACCCGACCCTTGAAGTGACGGACCTCCGTCTGTATGTGGTTCTTGAGGACGGCACGCAGCTCGTCGGCGGTCCACGTGCCCTCGGTGAGCCAGTCGGGGAGCTGGTTGTGCCAGAGGAGCGTGTGGCCGCGGACCTTCTGGTGGTGGGCCTTGGCGAAGGCGACGACCTGGTCGGCGGCGGTGAAGTCGAAGACGCCGCGCCGGGGTTCGGTGGCGTACCACTTCATGGCGTTGCCGGGGGTGGTCTGCCCGAACTCGCTGCCGAGGAGCTTCAGATAGGCGGCGTCGGTGAACTCGGGGTTGTCGGTCGCGGAGCCGAAGTACTTGTGGTGCTTCTTGGCCAGTTCGCCGAGCGTGCTGGGGCGGGACTCGGCGGCCGCGGGCGCGGCGGCGAGGCCGGCCGCGAGGCAGACGGCGGCGGACAGGGCGATGAGATGCCGGGACATGGGCATGACGGACTCCTCGGGTGCTGGACGGTTCAGTCGAGGACGATCGTGGTCAGCGCGCGTGGGGCGAGCGTCGCCGTGAGGGTCGTGCCGTGCGTGGAGACGATGTCGGCCGGGGTGATCGAGCGGGTCTCGTCGGTGACGTAGCCGTCGGGGTGCCGGTCGTGCCCGCCGCGAAGGGAGAAGGCGGCGGAGCGCTCGGTGGTCGCGGTGTTGAGGATCTCGATCACGCGGCTGCCGTCGGTGTTGCGGAAGGCGGTGACCTGAAGTGCCGGGTCTGCGTTGGTGACGGGCACGCGGACGGCGTCGGGGCGGATGAACCGGCTGAAGGCGGCCAGCGCCCAGTACCGCTTGGACACCCGGTAGCCGTCACCGGGGTTGGCGAGTTGGATGAGACCCCGGGTCGCGCCGAGGGACGCGCCGGTCCAGTAGACGTAGGCGTTGGCGTTGCCGACGGTCAGGGTGTGCTGGATGTCGGCCGCGACGGTGAGACCGTCGTAGCCGCTGCCGTCGTCCCAGTTCTCGTTCCAGGTGGAGCCGTCCGGCGACCATTCCGACATCCACACGCGCTTGTCGGTGGGCTGCGGGACGTCCGTCGGACCGCTGTAGCGGTGACCGGTGACGGTCCGCACGGCCTTGTCGGCCGCGGGGTCCGCCTCGATGGCCCGGGTGTAGGCGACCTGGCGGTCCCAGCCGGCGGCGTCGCAGCAGACCAGCTCGGTCTTCAGTCCGGATGCGCGAACGGTCGGCCCGAGCACCTTGAGGAAGTCGACGGCCTGCTGCGGGGTGAACCGCATCGAGGCGTAGGTCGCCGTCCAGTCGGGTTCGTTGGTGAACCCCAGGTCGGTGATCCCGATGCCTTCCTGCCGGTAGAACTTCACGTACTGGACGAGGTAGTTCGCGTAGGCCTGACGCCATTCGGGCCGGAGCTCACCGCCGTCGTTCTCGCTTCCGTTGGTCTTCATGAAGGCCGGGGCGCTCCAGGCGTCGGCGACGAACCGTCGGACGCCGTACGCCTTGGCCTCCTTGGCGAGCCAGACCTGGCCGCCGTCCCAGCCGTCCCAGACGTACGTCGGGACGGCGTCCGGACCGCCGGGATCGGCCGGCTGGATCGTCGGCATGTGGTCGTAGACCCTGTCGGTCGACGACCCGATGCCCAGGCGCAGGATCGAGAGGCCCGCGCCCTTCTCCTTGCTGAGCAGCAGGTCGAGCACCTCGCGCTGCTTGGCCGGGCTGAGGCCTCGCGCGCCGTGCAGCAGGTCGGCCCGCTGGAAGGCCATCGAGAAGCCGAATCCGTCGACGGTCTGGAGTTCGGCACGGAAGTCGATGGTGGGTCGCGCGACGTCGGCGGCGGGTCGTACGGGGTCGGAGGCGGGTCGTACGGGGTCGGAGGCGGCCTGCGACGTCGACGCGAACAACAGGACGGCTGCCAGTGCGGTCAGGCGTTTCACGGGGTCTCCTCGGGGGGTGGAGGTCGCGCGGGGCGGGTCAGCCCTTGGTGGCTCCCGCGGTGAGGCCGCCGATCAGCTGTCGCTCGGCGACGGCGTAGAAGGCGAGGGCGGGGACCATGGCGAGCACGATGTAGGCGAGGACGCGCGCGTAGTCGGTCGAGTACTGGCCCTGGAACTGCTGGACTCCGACGGGGATCGTCTGCCATTGCGGATCGTTGAACACCAGCAGCGGCAGGAAGAAGTTGTTCCAGCTCGCGACGATCGCCAGTACCGAGACCGTGCCGAGCGCCGGCCGGGCCATCGGCAGCAGGATCTTCCAGAAGAAGCGGAACTTGCCGCAGCCGTCCATGATGGCGGCCTCCTCGACCTCCGCCGGGATGGTCCGGAAGAAGCCGCGCAGAATGATGATCGTCATGGGGAGCCCGAAGGCGGCCTGCGGGAGGATCACTCCGAGCGGGTTGTCGAGCAGGTCGAAGGTGCGCAGCAGCAGGAAGAGCGGCAGGACGGCCACCGCGAACGGGAACATCAGCCCGATCGTGAAGAGCATGTAGAACAGCTCGCGGCCCCGGAAGGCGTAGCGGGCCAGCGCGAACGCCGCCATGGCGGAGGCCGCCACCGTGCAGACCGTCGTGCCGATCGCGATGCCGGCACTGTTGGCGATCTGCCGCCAGAACATTCCGTCGCCGAGGATGCCGGTGTAGTTGCCGGTCTTCCAGTGCTCCGGCAGCCCGAACGGATTGGTCGTCAGCTCGCCGGTGCTCTTGAACCCGGAGATCACCGCGTAGATCAGCGGCACGACGACGAACGCGGCGATCAGCCAGACCACGGCGTGCATCGACAGGCCGCGTGCCGCCCTGCGGGCGTTCATCGGCCACCTCCCGTGGTGACGGCCCCGCTCAGGTCACGGCGGAGCACATAACGCTGGTAGAAGAGGGAGAAGACCAGGCTGATCATGAACAGCACGACGCTGATCGCACTGGCGTAGCCGACCTGGTAGCGCTTGAACCCGAACTGGAACATCGAGATCGCCATCGTCTCGGAGGAGTGGTTGGGACCGCCCGCGGTCATGACCCAGACGAGGTCGAAGAGCTGGATGGCCCCGATGACCGACAGGAAGACGCTGATCCGGATCGTCGGGCCGAGCAGCGGCAGCGTCACGTACCGGAAGCGCTGCCAGACACCGGCGCCGTCGATGGCGGCGGCATCGAGGATCTCGCGCGGGATGCCCTGCAGCCCGGCGAGGAAGAGCATCATGTGGAATCCGAAGTACTTCCAGGTCATCACCACGAACAGGGTCGGCATCACCGTCGAGGGGTCGGCGAGCCACTTGCCCTGCAGCCCCTCCAGGCCCAGGGCGCCGGCGAGATGGTCGGCCATGCCGTCACCGGGAAGGAAGATCATGGTGAAGAGGACCGCCGTGACCACCTCGGACAGGATGTACGGCGCGAAGAACAGCATCCGGTAGACGGCCCGGCCGCGCAGCTTCTGGTTGAGCAGGACCGCGGTGAACAGCGCGAAGGGCAACTGCACCGTGATCGACAGGACGATCAGGTAAAGACCGCGCCCCATGTCCCCGAGGAAGACCTGATCGGCGAACAGCCTGGTGTAGTTCTCGAAGCCGACGAAGTCGTCCATGGGGCCGATCCCGCCCCACTTGAAGAAGCTGGTGCGGACGGCGACGGCGATCGGGGCGAGGACGAAGACGAGGAAGAGGACCAGAGCCGGGACGAGGAACCAGGCGATCGACGCCCAGCTGCCCAGCTCGCGCGCGAGCGACCGGGCCGGGGCGGGCGGGCGCACCGGTACGGCGTCCTCCGTCCGCTCCTCGGCCGGGTCCACGGTCGGGCCCTTGGTCGGGGTGGCCACGGAGCTAGGCACCCTTCGCAGCCTCGGTGATCGACTGGGTGACCTGCTCGGGCGTCTTCTTGCCCGCGATGAGGTCGGCGACGCTGTCGTTGACCTCCTGGCCGACCGCCGGCGGGTAGGCCTGGTCGAGGAAGAGCTGGAAGCCGGTCGCCTTGACCAGGCTGTCGGCCACCACTTTCTTGTTGGCGTCGGTGAGTTGGCTCTCCGCGCCCTTGACCACCGGCAGGTAGCCGTTGGAGGCCAGGAGCTTGGACTCGTTCTCCAGCACGAGGAACTTCAGGAAGTCCAGCGCCTCCTTCGGGGCGCCCTTGCGCAGCGCGAAGCCGCCGCCGCCCCCGAACACCTCGGTGGCCTGGCCGGCACCGCCGTCGACCGTCGGGAACGGGAAGAAGCCCAGGTCCGCCCCGAGGTCGCCGCCCGCGTCCTTCTGCACCGACGGTCCCCACTGCCCCATCAGCTCCATGGCTGCCTTGCCGTTGCCCATGGTCGCCGCCTGGCCGCCCGGGGTGGCGTATCCGGCGCCGAGGAAGGCCTCCTGGAACGGCTGGAGGTCGACCAGTTCCTTGAGGTGAGCACCGGCCTGGACGAAGCCTGCGCCGGTGAAGTCCTTGGTGGTCGCGGCCTTCTGCAGTGCGGGGAGGCCCGCGACGCGCATCGCGAGGTAGGCCCAGTAGTAGTGACCCGGCCATTTCTCCTTGCCCGCGAGGGCGATCGGAGTGACGCCCGCCGCCTTGAGCTTCCTGACGACGTCGAGGAACTCGGCCCAGGTGGCCGGCGGCGCGGTGATCCCGGCCTTGGCGAAGAGTTTCTTGTTGTACCAGAAGCCGACCATGCCGATGTCGTAGGGAACGCCGTAGGTCCGGCCGTCGATCTGATAGGCCTGCAGCGACACCGGGGTGAGGTCGGACGACCAGCCGAACGCGTCGGTGAGGTCCTCGACAAGGCCCGCGTCGACCTGCTGCCGCAGCACACCACCGCCCCAGGTCTGGAAGACGTCGGGGAGCTTTCCGGAGGAGATGGTGGCGGTCAGCTTGGACTTGAACGCCTCGTTCTCCAACGAGGTCGTGTCGATCCGTATGTTCGGGTGAGCGGCCGTGAACGCCGAGGCTATCTGCGGGAAGAGGGACTTTCCCGGCTCCGTCGTGGCGATGTTCCACCACGCGAAGGTCACCTTGCCGTCGGCCGCCGGTCCGCCGTCCGAGTCGCCACCGCCGCAGGCCGCGGCCAGGGGGACGGACAGTGCGGTCAGGGCCGAGAAGGCCAGGAAGCTTCGGCGGCTCGGGGGGATGCTGGCCATGGGACCTCCGGGGTGAGGGATGCCGATGCGAGCTCGAAAACTTTTCGTAATATTCTCGAATTCGGTGCTGCCACAAACTAGGAACGCGCGGCCTCTCGGTCAAGGCTTGTCACCGAACTTCCTGTAGCAGCAGCTCATTTCGGGGTTGACAAGCAGGTCATGCCGACCGGAAACTCTTCGAAAAGTTTGCGGTACTTGTCGCCGGCCGAAGGCGTCCGCGCAGAGGAGAGAAGTTGAGCGAACAGCGTCCGACCCTGGCCGTCATCGCCGCGGCGGCCGGGGTCTCCCAGGCCACGGTGTCCAAGGTGATCAACGGCCGCTCCGATGTCGCACCCTCGACGCGCGAGCGGGTCGAGACCCTGCTGCGATCCCACAACTACCTCCAGCCCGGCCGGCAGAGCCGGGCCCGCAGGTCGGGCCTGGTCGACCTGATCATCGGTGGTCTGGACAGCGCGTGGGCGGTCGAGATACTGCGCGGGGTCGAGGCCGAGTGCGCCCAACGGAGCGTCGGCACCGTCGTGTCGCTCGTCCCGCCGGGCGAGGCCACACCGTCGAGCTGGGCCGCACTGCCGGTCCTGCACCACAGCGACGGCGTCATCCTCGTCACCGCCTCGGTCACCCAGGCCCAGCGCGCCCAGGTCGAACGGGCCGGGGTGGCGCTGGTCGTCATCGACCCGATCGACCTGCCGGACAACGGTGTGCCGAGCATCGGCGCGACCAACTGGGCCGGCGGCCTCGCCGCCACCGAGCACCTGCTGGAGATGGGGCACCGCCGGATCGCCGCGATCGGCGGGCGCAGGGAGATGCTCTGCAGCCAGGCCCGCATCGACGGGTACCGGGCGGCGCTGGAGCGGGCCGGGGTCGAGGTCGACCGCGACCTGATCCGGTTCGGCGACTTCCAGCACGAGGGCGGGTTCCGGCAGGCCCAGGAACTGCTCGCCCTCCCCGATCCGCCGACGGCCATCTTCGCCGGCAGCGACCAGCAGGCGATGGGCGTCTACGAAGCCGCCCGGCAGGGCGGGTTGAGCATCCCGGAGGACCTCAGCGTGGTCGGCTTCGACGACCTGCCGATGTGCGAATGGCTGTCTCCTCCCCTCACGACGGTCCGCCAGCCACTGGAGGAGATGGGCCGGCTCGCCGCCCGCACTCTGTTCCAGCTCATGGAGGACGAGCCCCTGGTCAGCCCCCGGATGGAGCTCTCGACCGAGCTCAAGGTCCGGCACTCCGCCGCCCCGCCCCGCCGTCACTAGGAGAACCCCTTGACCGAGCCCTGGCGCGACCCCCTCCTGCCCGCGTCCGTGCGAGTCGCCGATCTGCTGAAACGGATGACGCTGGAGGAGAAGGCGGGGCAACTCACCGGCTTCTGGGCGTTGCCCTCGGATCCCGGAGCGCCGGTCGCGCCGATGGAGGACGATTCCGGAGAGTCCGCGCCCGGCTTCGACGAGATCACCGCCCACGGGCTCGGCCAGCTCACCCGGGTGTACGGCACCGCGCCGATCACTGCCGAGGCCGGGATGGAACGGCTCGCCTCGCTCCAGCGGCAGGTGACGGGATCCGGCCGGTTCGGGATCCCGGCGGTCGCTCACGAGGAGTGCCTGACCGGCTTCATGACGTTCGGGGCGACGGTCTTCCCCGGGCCGCTCGCCTGGGGTGCGTCCTTCGATCCCGGGCTCGTGCGCCGGATGGCCGCCGCCATCGGCGCGGGGATGCGGCGGGTCGGCGTCCACCAGGGGCTGGCTCCGGTGCTCGACGTGGTCCGCGACTACCGGTGGGGCAGGACCGAGGAGTGCATCGGCGAGGATCCCTATCTCGTCGGAGCGATCGGCACCGCCTATGTGCAGGGTCTGGAAGGCGCCGGGGTCGTGGCGACGCTCAAGCACTTCGCCGGGTACTCGGCCTCGCGCGGCGGCCGGAACATGGCCCCCGTCTCCTCCGGGCCGCGCGAGTTCGCCGACGTGCTGGTCGAGCCTTTCGTACGGGCACTGCGCGAGGGGGGCGCCCGGTCGGTGATGAACAGCTACACCGACGTGGACGGTGTCCCGGTGGCCGCCGACGAGCGGCTGCTGACCGAACTGCTCAGAGGTGAGCTCGGTTTCGGCGGTGTGGTCGTCGCCGACTACTACGCCGTCTCCTTCCTGGAGACCCGGCACGGCGTCACCGGATCGCGCGGCGCGGCCGGCGCGCTGGCGCTGACCGCCGGGATCGACGTCGAGCTGCCCACGGCCCGCTGCTACGGCGAGCCGCTGACCGCACTCGTACGGGCAGGAGCCGTACCCGAGGAGCTCATCGACCGGGCCGCGGAGCGGGTCCTGCTGCAGAAGACCGAACTCGGCCTGCTCGACCCCTACTGGGAACCCGTCGAGCCCGAGCCGGTCGACCTCGACCCGCCGGAGAACCGGGCACTGGCCAGGCTCCTGGCCGAACGGTCCACCGTGCTGCTCGCCAACGACGGAATCCTGCCGCTGCGGCCGTGCCGGGTCGCCATCAGCGGGCCGTACGCCGACGACCCGCAAGCCTTCCTCGGCTGCTACTCCTTCCCCAACCACGTCGCGCTGCCCGGCGACCTCGGCCTAGAGATCCCGACACTCGGCGAGGCGCTCACCGCCGCCGGGTTCACGGTCACCGCGGACGATCCGGACGTGCACGTGGTGGTACTCGGAGACCGGGCCGGCATGTTCGGCCGGGGCACCTCCGGGGAGGGCTGTGATGCCGAGACCCTCGACCTGCCCGGCGATCAGGCCGCGGTCGCGTCCGCCGTCCTGGAGTCCGGGGTCCCGACCGTCCTGGTCCTCGTCTCCGGACGGCCGTACGCGCTCGGTACCGCGGCCGAACGCGCGTCGGCCGTGGTGCAGGCCTTCTTCCCCGGCGAGGAGGGCGGGACGGCGCTCGCCAGGATCATCAGCGGGGCCGCGGAACCGTCCGGGCGGTTGCCCGTCTCCATCCCCCGCCAGGTCGGCGGTCAGCCCGGCACCTACCTGCGCTCCAGGCTCGGCGGGCACACCGACTGGAGCTCGGTGGACCCGACCCCGCTCTTCCCGTTCGGACACGGGCTGAGCTGGACCAGCTTCGACTACTCCGAACTCTCGGTGGATCCCGTCGCGGCGACGGACGGAGCCGTCTCCGTCGCGGCCACCGTGCGCAACGTCGGCGACGTGGCCGGGACCGAGGTGGTCCAGCTGTACCTCTCCGACCCCGAGGCGTCCGTCGTCCGGCCACAGCGGTGGCTCGCCGGATTCGGAAGGGTCGAGCTGCAACCGGGCGAGGCCGCCCGGATCACCTTCTCCGTCCATGCCGACCGGACCTCGTTCACCGGGATCGACCTGCGGAGGAGAGTGGAGCCCGGGGAGATCGGCGTGGCCGTCGGCCGGTCCAGCGGCGATCTTCCGCTCCGGGGCTCCTTCACCCTGCACGGCCCTGTACGTCACCCGGGAGCCGACCGAGTGCTGTCCGTGCCGGTCGAGATCGTCCCGGTTCCCTGAGCACGGTGCTCGGCGATCCCGTGCGGCGCTGAATTCCTGCCGCTCGATTTCTTCTCCGTCTGCATGAAAGCGGTCCGATTTCACCCGTCCCTCGAAATGCTTTCGAGGGACGGATTATCGAAACACCTTCGAAACCATTGACATGCATCTGTCAAATTTCCACACTGAGTCGTGAGGTCCTGCTGCTCAGCGACCTGCACCCACGGACACGACGCGCCACTTGAGCGGATGCATTCCGCCGCGCGCCCATTCTTCCGCAATTCCCTCCCGGAGGCTCAGTCATGCGCTTAGACGCCTTTCCCCCGACCGTCGTCCGCCGAAAAATCCGCGGCCTGTGTACGGCCCTGATCGTGGGCGTCCTCGGTCCGGCCGCCGTGCTGGTGGCGCCGACGACCTCGCACGCCGCCGAGAGCACGCTCGGCGCCGCGGCGGCGCAGAGCGGCCGCTACTTCGGGACCGCCATCGCCTCGGGCCGGCTCAACGACACGACGTACACCTCGATCGCGGGCCGCGAGTTCAACTCGGTGACGCCCGAGAACGAGATGAAGATCGACGCCACCGAACCCCAGCAGGGCCAGTTCAACTTCACCGCCGGTGACCGCGTCTACAACTGGGCGGTGCAGAACGGCAAGCAGGTGCGCGGCCACACCCTGGCCTGGCACTCCCAGCAGCCCGGCTGGATGCAGAACCTCGGCGGCAGCGCGCTGCGCCAGGCGGTGATCAACCACATCAACGGCGTCATGGCCCACTACAAGGGCAAGATCGCCCAGTGGGACGTCGTGAACGAGGCCTTCGCCGACGGCAGTTCGGGAGTCCGCCGCGACTCCAACCTGCAGCGCACCGGCAACGACTGGATCGAGGTCGCCTTCCGCACCGCACGCGCCGCCGACCCGGCCGCCAAGCTCTGCTACAACGACTACAACGTCGAGAACTGGACCTGGGCCAAGACACAGGCCGTGTACGCCATGGTCCGGGACTTCAAGCAGCGCGGCGTGCCGATCGACTGCGTCGGCTTCCAGTCGCACTTCAACAGCGACAGCGCCTACAACAGCAACTTCCGCACCACCCTGCAGAGCTTCGCCGCCCTCGGCGTCGATGTGGCCGTCACCGAACTCGACATCCAGGGCGCCTCGGCCACCACCTACGCCAACGTGACCAACGACTGCCTGGCCGTCCCGCGCTGCCTCGGCATCACCGTCTGGGGCGTGCGCGACACCGACTCCTGGCGAGCGGATCAGACGCCGCTCCTGTTCAACGGCGACGGCAGCAAGAAGCCCGCCTACACCTCCGTCCTCAACGCGCTCAACGCCGCCTCCCCCACCACCCCGCCGACCCCCTCGCCCGGTTCCGGACCGATCAAGGGCGCCCGCCGGGGACACCCTCACCCCCGCCACGAAGTTCTACGTGGACCCCCACAGCAAGGCCGCGAAGCAGGCGCTCACCGACCTCGGGAACGGCGACCTGACGAACGCCGTGAACATGGCCAAGCTCGCGAGCCAGCCGCAGGCCGAGTGGTTCACCGAGGGCACGCCCGACGAGGTCCGGGCCAAGGTGAGAAGCCTCGTCCGCCAGGCGCGGGTGGTGAACCGGACCCCCGTCCTGGTCGCCTACAACGTGCCGGGCCGGGACTGCAGCCAGTACTCCAGCGGCGGTGCCGCGTCCTCCGCCGCCTACCGGCAGTGGATCGACGCCTTCGCCGCCGGTGTCGGCGACAGCAAGGCGGTCGTCGTGGTCGAGCCCGACGGCCTGGCTCTCCTCCCCCGCGACTGCGGGCCGGGCGTGGACCCGACTGGCGAACTCACGGAGGCCCGCATCGCCGATCTTTCGTACGCGGTGAAGGCGATCAAGTCCAAGGCCCGCACCGCGGTCTACCTCGACGCGGGCAACGTCCTGTGGCGGCCCGTCGGCGACATGGCCCGGCGACTGCTCGACGCCGGTGTCCAGGACGGCGACGGCTTCGCCCTCAACGTGTCCAACACCCACCCCACCGACCACAACGCCAGGTACGGAACCTGGATAGCGAAGTGCATGTGGTTCGCCACCGAGGGCCCCGACTGGGCTCGCGGCCACACCGACTGGTGCGCCACCCAGTACTACTCGCCCGCCGCGCCCAACGACGGCACCCCCGGCCATGCGGTCGACTCCGCCGACCCCGCCACCTGGCGCTGGACCGACGCCTGGTTCGACCAGAGCGTGGGGTCCCCGCCGAACGACGCGCTGCACCACTTCGTCATCGACACCAGCCGCAACGGTCTGGGCGCCTGGAAGCCGGAGCCCGGCAAGTACACCGGCGACCCGGAGGTCTGGTGCAACGCGCCCGGCCGCGGCCTCGGCCCGCGCCCGACCGCCGACACCGGCGTCCCGCTGGTCGACGCCTACCTGTGGGTCAAGATCCCCGGTGAGTCCGACGGCAGCTGCACCCGCAACACCGGCGGCACGATCGACCCCGAGTACGGCATCGTCGACCCGCCCGCCGGCACCTGGTGGCCCGACCAGGCCCACACCCTCGCCCGCAACGCGGCACCGCGGCTGACCTTCAACCACTGAGCTCGGCACCGACCACGCCCGGGCCACGGGAGGCTCTCCCCCGTGGCCCGGGCTCACGCGATACGACGCGAAGGTGCGGGGAGCACCGACGCTCAGCCGAGCGCGGGGATGATGTCGGAGCCGTACGCGTCGATGGTCCCCTCCCGGTTGTCGTGCATGTTGTAGACGGCGAACTGGTCGACGCCGAGGCTCTCGAGGTGGCGAAGCTTCTCGATGTGGGCCTCGGCGGGGCCGAGGAGGCAGAAGCGGTCGACGATCTCGTCGGGGACGAAGGCGGTGTCGGGGTTGTCGGCGCGACCGTGGTGGGAGTAGTCGTAGCCGTGCCTGTCCTTGATGTACGCGGTGAGCTCCTCCGGCACCATGTCCGAGTGCTCGCCGTACTTGGCGACGAGGTCGGCGACGTGGTTGCCGACCATGCCGCCGAACCAGCGGCACTGGTCGCGCGCGTGGGCCAGGTCGTCGCCGACGTAGGCGGGGGCCGCGACGCAGATGGTGAGGGCGTCGGGGTCGCGGCCGGCGTCGGTGGCGGCCTGGCGGACGGCCTTGACCATCCACTCGGTGAGGAAGGGGTCGGCGAGCTGGAGGATGAAGCCGTCGGCCTTCTGCCCGGCGAGCGCGAGGGCCTTCGGCCCGTACGCCGCCATCCACACCGGCAGCTTCCCCTCCTTGATCCAGGGGATACGGATCGGGTTGCCGTCGACCTCGGCCTCCCGGCCCTCCGCGAGATCACGGATGACGTCGATGGCCTCGCCGAGACGGGCCAGGGTGTTGGGCTTGCGGCCCGCGACGCGCATGGCGGAGTCGCCGCGGCCGATGCCGCAGACGGTCCGGTTTCCGTACATGTCGTTGAGGGTGGCGAAGGTGGAGGCCGTCACCTCCCACGTCCGCGTCCCCGGGTTCGTCACCATCGTGCCCACATGGAGCTTGGTGGTGTGTTCGAGGATCTGGCTGTAGATGACGAAGGGTTCCTGCCACAGCACGGCGGAGTCGAAGGTCCAGCCGTAGCGGAAGCCGTTGCGCTCCGCCCGGCGCATCAGCCCGACGACCTCCGAGGCGGGCGGGTCGGTCTGCAGGACGAGTCCGAAGTCCAACGTGGTTCTCCTAGTTCAGGTACTGACAGGTGGAGCGGGGGGTGAAGACGCCGCGGCCGGCGCGGCCGGTGAACTTCCGCTGGTCGATGACCGGTTCGCCGCGCGAGAGGACCGTCTCGACCTGGCCGGTGATCGTCTTCCCCTCGTAGGCGGAGTAGTCGACGTTCATGTGGTGGGTCTCCGCGGAGATCGTCTGGGTGGCGTGCGGGTCGTAGATGACGATGTCCGCGTCGGCGCCGGGCGCGATCGTGCCCTTCTGCGGGTAGAGCCCGAACATCCGGGCCGGGGTGGCGCAGGCGATCTCGATCCAGCGACGGCGGCTGATGTGCCCGTCGACGACGGCCTGATGGAGGAGGTCCATGCGGTTCTCCACCCCCGGCAGGCCGTTGGGGATCTTCGAGAAGTCGCCGCGACCGAGGTCCTTCTGGCCCACGAAGCAGAACGGACAGTGGTCGGTGGAGACGACCTGGAGGTCGTTCGTCCGCAGCCCCCGCCACAGGGCCGCCTGGTGTTCCTTGGGCCGCAGCGGCGTCGAGCACACGTACTTGGCGCCCTCGAAGCCCGGCTCCGCGAGGTTGTCGGTGGAGAGGAAGAGGTACTGGGGGCAGGTCTCGCCGAAGACGGGCAGCCCCTTGTCGCGGGCGGCGGCGATCTCGGCGACGGCCTCCTCGGCGGAGACGTGGACGACATAGAGCGGGGCGCCGGCGACCCGGGAGAGCTGGATCGCACGGTGGGTGGCCTCGGCCTCCAGGAGCGCCTTGCGGACCTCCCCGTGGTAGCGGGGGTCGGTCTCGCCGCGCGCGAGGGCCTGTTCGACGAGGACGTCGATGGCGATGCCGTTCTCCGCGTGCATCATGATCAGCCCGCCGTTGTCGGCGGAGCGCTGCATGGCCCGCAGGATCCGGCCGTCGTCGCTGTAGAAGACGCCGGGGTAGGCCATGAAGAGCTTGAAGGAGGTGATGCCCTCCTGGACGAGCTTGTCCATCTCCTTGAGCGTGTGCTCGTTGACGTCGGAGAGGATCATGTGGAAGGCGTAGTCGATCGCGCAGTTGCCGTCGGCCTTGGCGTACCAGGCGTCGAGGCCTTCGCGGAGGCTGTGGCCGACGCTCTGGACGGCGAAGTCGACGATGGTGGTGGTGCCGCCCCAGGCGGCGGCGCGGGTGCCGGTCTCGAAGGTGTCGGAGGCGAAGGTGCCGCCGAAGGGCAGCTCCATGTGGGTGTGGGCGTCGACGCCGCCGGGCAGCACGTAGCGGTCGGTGGCGTCGATGGTCCGGTCGGCGGTCCAGCCGGCCGCCGCGTCGGAGCCGTGGGCGGCGAGGGCGACGACGCGGCCGTCCTCGATCAGCACGTCGGCGTGGACTTCGTCGGCGGCGGTGACGACGAGACCGCCGCGGATGAGGGTACGGGTGCTCACGGGACTTCTCCCCTGCCAACTAGAGGGATCTCAGGGCCTGTTCGAGGATCGCGGCGCCTTCCTCGGCCTCGGAGACGGTGAGCGAGAGCGGCGGGGCGATGCGCAGGGTGCTGGTGTTGTGGGCGCCGCCCTTGCCGATGAGCAGGCCGTTCTCGCGGGCGGCCTCCAGGACGGCGCCGGCCGCGTCCGGGTTCGCCCGGTCGGTGCCGGGTTCGGTGAGCTCGATGCCGATCATGAGGCCGCGGCCGCGGACCTCCCGTACCGCCGCGACTCCGGCGGCCGCCGCCCGGACGCGTTCGACGAGGAGGCCGCCGACGCGGCGGGCGTTGCCCTGGAGGTCGTGCTCCAGGAGGTACGCGAGGTTGGCGAGGCCGGCGGCCATCGTGATCGGCGAACCGCCGAAGGTCGAGATGGAGTTGGCGTCGAGGCAGTTCATGATCTCGGCGCGGGCGACGACCCCGCCGACGGACATGCCGTTGCCGATGCCCTTGGCGAAGGTGAGGATGTCGGGCGGTCCGGCCTGGCCGTGGGCCTGCCAGCCCCAGAAGTGGTCGCCGGTGCGGCCCCAGCCGGTCTGCACCTCGTCGGAGATCCAGAGGATGCCGTGCCGGTCGAGGACGCGGCGGAAGGAGGCGTACAAGCCGTCGGGCGGAGAGGTGAAACCGCCGACGCCCTGGATCGGCTCGGCGATCAGGGCGGCGACGCCCGCCCGGGTCTGGCCGAGCATGTCCTCCAGGTCGGCCGTGCACGCCTCGATGAACCGCTCGTCGGTGAGCCCGGCGTACGGGCCGCGGCCGCGGACGCCGCCGTGCACATACAGGGTCTGAAGCGGGGAGAGACTGGTCGTCGACCAGGCACGGTTGCCGGTGATGCCGACGGTGGAGAAGGAGCGGCCGTGGTAGCTGTTGCGCATCGCCACGATCTGGTTGGAGCCCGTGTAGGCGGTGGCGAGCAGCAGGGCCGTGTCGTTGGCCTCGGTGCCGGAGGTGGTGAAGAAGACCCGGGCGTCGGGGATGCCGGAGAGACCCGCGACCCGCTCGGCGAGCTCCACCATGGGGCGGTTGAGGTAGAGCGTCGAGGAGTGGATGATCCGCCCGGCCTGCTCGGAGACGGCCTTGGTGACCTCGGGCAGGGCGTGGGCGGTCATGGTGGTGAGGATGCCGCCGAAGAAGTCGAGGTACCTGCGCCCCTCGGCGTCCCAGACGTGGCGGCCCTCGCCGTGGGTGATCTCCAGGGGGTCGCGGTAGTAGAGGGAGACCCAGTCGGGGATGACGGCCCGGTGCCGGTCGTACAGGCTGCTCACGGCTGCACCAGCCCGTCGTACGCGTCGGGGCGGCGGTCCCGGTAGAAGGCCCACTGCTGCCGGACCTCGTCGATGAGGCCGAAGTCCAGGTCGCGGACGACGAGCTCCTCGGCCTTGTCGGAGGCGACCTCGCCGACGAACTGGCCGCGCGGGTCGACGAAGTAGCTCGTGCCGTAGAAGTCGTTGTCGCCGTACTCCTCCTGACCGACGCGGTTGATCGCGGCGACGAAGTACTCGTTGGCGACGGCGGCGGCGGGCTGTTCCAGCTGCCAGAGGTAGGAGGAGAGGCCGCGCGAGGTGGCGGACGGGTTGTAGACCAACTGAGCACCGTTCAGGCCGAGTTGGCGCCAGCCCTCCGGGAAGTGGCGGTCGTAGCAGATATAGACGCCGACCTTGCCCACGGCGGTCTCGAAGACCGGCCAGCCGGCGTTCCCCGGGCGGAAGTAGTACTTCTCCCAGAAGCCTCTGACCTGCGGGATGTGATGCTTGCGGTACTTGCCGAGGTAGGAGCCGTCGGCATCGATGACGGCCGCGGTGTTGTAGTAGAAGCCGGAGCCCTCGATCTCGAAGACGGGGACGACGATCACCATGCCGGTCTCGCGAGCGAGGTCCTGCATCCGTCGGACGGTCGGCCCGTTGGGGACCGGCTCGGCCCAGCGGTAGTGCTCGGGCTCCTGGACCTGGCAGAAGTAGGGGGCGTTGAACACCTCCTGGAAGCCGATCACCTGGGCGCCCTGCCTCGCGGCCTCGCGGGCGTGCTCCTCGTGTTTCGCGATCATGGATTCGGTGTCGCCGGTCCAGGTCGCCTGGACGAGCGCGGCGCGTACGACGTCGGTCATGAGCTGCTCCTTCGGCACGGCGTCAGAGAGCCTCTACGCACGTAGACGCGATGCGTAGGAGGAGAACGTAAGCCCCGTCACACCCCGGAGCAAGACCACCGCCGCGAAGCGGCCGGGTCGATCATGTTTCATACCCGAGTGGTCCACGTCGGACACGTACCGACACGTACTGACCCGTACGGACCCGTACGGATAGCGCCCCGTCCTACGTCACGCCCCGGCCAGTCCCGCCACCCTCAGGGCATGGAGCAGGTCGCGCTCCCGGGACGCGGACACCGCGCGTGCGGCCGCGAGGAGCTCGGGGACGAGCCCGTGCGGGTCGGCGCCCGCGAGCCGGGCGGCGTCCTCGGGGGTACGGACCCGGACGAACGCGGTGAGCAGGGCGTGGGCCTCGCGGTGATGCTGCTCGGCGTGCAGCGCGGCGCAGGCCCCGGCGAGCTCCTCGACCGGCCGGGCCACGCCCTGCCGAAGCAGCTGCTCACAGTCGGCCTCCCGGCCCGCGTCGGCGAGGACGCCCGCGACGGCGGCGAGCCGGCCGGGGGGCAGCGAGGCCGCCTCCCAGAGCAGGGTGGACCAGTCGGCGCCGAGCCCGGCCCGGTGCAGCTCGGCGGCGAGGGCGGGCAGCCGGTCGGGCGGCCCACCGAGCGCCTCGCAGAGCAGGGCGTGCGCCTCACCGCTGCGGCCCTGTGTACGGAGGCGCCGCAGGGCGTAGACGGCGTTGCCCGCGGCGCGGAGGGCTTCGGCGTGGTCCGTGGCGGAGGCCTCGGACCCGGCCTCGGCGACGGCGTCACCGGCGCCCCCGAACCGGGCCCCGCGCGGCGCCGCTCCCCCGGCCGGGAGAACGGGCACCGGCACCGCCACCTCCTCGGCCCCCTCCTCCAGCCAGGCGTACCGGGCACCGCGAGGCCGCCGCTTGACCTTGCCGGGCCGCGGGGCAGCTGCGGACGGGCCGACGGCCGGACCGGCGGCACGGGCCGGCGGCGTGGGCGCCACCGGGGCGACGGTACGGGTCGGGGACCCGACTGCGGCTGAACCGACGGTTCGGGCTGGAGTCCCGGCTGCCACCGGACCGGTCGTACGGGCCGGCATCCCGGCCGCCACAGGACCCGCGGCGCCGCTCGGGGCGACCGCCTCCGGCGTCCCCCGCCCCGGCCCCCGCCCCAGCCCGGCCAGTCTCCCCGTCAGCTCCCTGACGCGGGCCGACGCCCTGGCCTGGTCGTCCCGCGTCCAGGCGAGGTCGTGCTCCAGGCGGGCCGCCTCCGTCGGGTCCGGGGTCGTGCGCAGCCGTGCGGCGAGTTCGCGGCCGCGGGTCTCGGCGTAGTGGCGTTCGCCCTCCATCAGGTCCCGGCGTTCCGCCAGGGCGTCCGCTCCGCCGGGCCGGCGGTCGTGGGCGCCCGCGGCCGCCGCGTACAGCATCCGGCCGCGAGCGGCGAACGGTCCTTCGACCGTCTCCCCGGCGTCCTGGAGGAGGGACTCGACGACGTCCCAGGGCAGGATCTCGGCCCCGTCGAGGCAGGCGCGCAGACCCTCCGGGTCGCGTGCGGCGAAGACTCCGTACCAGCCGCCGTCCGGCCGGCAGCGGCCGACGAGGTCCGTCAGCCAGCCCCTGAACGTGGCGACTTCCACCGGGAGTTGATACACCGTCATGCGCTCCGCACCTGCCCCGCCGTCGACTGGAACCTTCCGGTCCGCGGGTATTGGACCGCAGTCGTGTTACGGGACGACTACGGACCGTTTTCAGAACGTGACGACGATCCCGGTGTGCGGGCGCTTCCCGAGCCGGACGATCATGGCGGGCACGTCGGTCAGCCAGTACTGCCAGGTGTACTTGCGCGAGAGCAGGCGCCGGATCCGGCGCAGCTCCTCCCCCTCCACCAGCCGGCCCGTGCCGGAGAACCGCTCGGCGCCCTCGGCGATGGTGCCGCGCAGGTCGCAGACGGCGACCTCGACCCGGGGGTCGTTGGCCAGGCGCTTGACCTTCCAGGAGTCGGAGCGGGTCCACACGTACAGCTCGGAGCCCTCCACCGCGTACCAGACGGGTGTGGCGACCCCCGTGCCGTTCTTCCGGAAGGTGGTCAGGCTGACGTAGCGGCCGCGCCGCAGCTCTTCGGGCATCATGCCCGGGAGCTTAGAGCGCCGCCTGTTCGTACGCGGTGCGGGCCTCGCTGATCTCGGGGGCGTGAGTGCGGGCCCAGTCGCAGGCGGTGTCGAGCGGGGCGATGAGGGACCGGCCGAGGACAGTGAGGGCGTACTCGACGCGGGGCGGGTTCTCGTCGTGGACGGTACGGGTGAGGAAGCCGTCGCGCTCCATGGCGCGGAGGGTCTCGGTGAGGACCTTGGGGGTGATCCAGTGCAGGGGGACACGGAGTTCGGAGAAGCGGCGGGGAGTCCCGTCCTCCAGGCAACGCAGCACCATCGCCGTCCACTTGCCGCCGACACGGATGGGCTGCGCGGGGCTGCCGCCGCAGTCGGGGTCGGCGAAGAGGGAGGGGCTCAGCGGCTCCGGGGACGGCTGCTCGGTCATGCGGCCGACGCTAGCCCAGTACCTTTGAAGTAACCAGGGGTGCCCGTTCTACGGTCCCGGCATGGACAACGACAGCAAGCGTGTAGTCATCTTCGGCGCCGGCGGACGGGTCGGCCGGGCGGCCGTGGCGGAGGCGGTGGCCCGGGGCCACCGGGTGACCGCCGTGGTCCGTGACCCGGACAGGTACCGCGATCTGGAGGGGGCGGGCGTCACGCTCGTACGGGGCGACGCGACGGACGCGGCCTCGGTGGCGGCGCTCGCGACCGGCCACGACGCCGCGGTGAACGCGACCGTCCGTCTCGACATCCCCTCGGTCGACTTCTTCACGGCCGCGGCGAAGGCGCTGGTCGCCGGGCTGACGGAGGCCGGGGTGGGGCGGCTGCTCACCCTGGGCATCGCCACGACTCTGGAGACCGCCCCCGGGGTGCGGCTGATGGACGCACCCGACTTCCCGGAGGCGTGGCGGACGTTCTCCCAGGGGCACGTGGCCGAGTTCGAGCTGCTGACGGCGGAGGCCGGACCCGGGCTCGACTGGCTGATGGTGGTCCCGGGGATGGACCTGAACGCGGAGGCGGAGCGGACGGGCGGCTACCGGACGGCGGTGGGCACCGTGATCGACGGCCCGGGCCGCATCGCCCACGCCGATCTGGCGCTCGCGCTCCTGGACGAGATCGAGCGCCCGCGCCACAGCCGGGTGCAGCTGGCGGTCTCCGTCTGAGCAGGCCCTAGACGGGGGCCGGGGTGCAGTGCACCACGAGCTCGTCCATGGAGAGGTTCAGGACCCCGGCCAGGGCCGCGACGGTGAAGAAGGCCGGGGTCGGGGCCCGACCGGTCTCGATCTTGCGGAGGGTCTCGGCGGAGAGACCGGCGGCCGCGGCGATCTCGACCATGGACCGCTCGCCGCGCGCCTCGCGCAGGAGCAGGCCCAGACGCTCGCCGCGCTCGCGCTCTTCGGGGGTCAGGGGTGTGCGCACCATGCCCCCATACTAATACCGGTATAGTAATTGGTCATGGTGGAGATCAAGACGAACGAATCCCTGGCGGCCATGCGTGAGTCGGGCCGTGTGGTGGCCCGTGCCCTGGCGGCCGTACGGGAGAAGGCGGCGCCCGGCGTGGCACTCACCGAGCTCGACCGGGCCGCCCGCGCGGTGCTCACGGAGGCGGGCGCCGGCTCGCCCTTCCTCGACTACCACCCGGAGTGGGCCCCGGTGCCGTTCCCCGCGGTCGTGTGCGTCTCCGTGAACGACGCGATCGTGCACGGCATCCCGGACGGCACGCGCCTTGCCCCGGGCGACCTGGTGTCCGTGGACTGCGGGGCGACCCTGGGCGGCTGGGCCGGCGACTCGGCCGTCAGCTTCACGGTCGGCCCGGCCCGGCCGGAGGACGCCCGGCTGATCGCCGCGGCGGAGGAGGCCCTGGAGGCCGGCATCGCCGCGGCCGTCGTCGGCAACCGCATCGGCGACATCGCCCACGCGATCGGCCGCGTCTGCCGCGCCGCCGGGTACGGCATCCCCGACGGCTTCGGCGGCCACGGCATCGGCCGCGCCATGCACGAGGACCCGGGCGTCCCCAACGAGGGACGCCCGGGCCGGGGCATGAAGCTGCGCCACGGGATGGTGCTCGCGATCGAGCCGATGCTCATCGGCGGCGGCACGGACGAGCACTACACGGCGCGGGACGGCTGGACGATCCGTACGTCCGACGGCTCGCGCGCGTCCCACGCCGAGCACACGGTGGCGATCACGGACGACGGCCCGCGCATCCTCACGGCGCTGTAGCGAGACGCGCTGCCGCCCTCAGGGCGCCGGCCGTACGACCATCGCCGAGCCGCCGCCCCGCCGGACCGTCTCCGCGGCGGCCACCCATCGGCCGTCCGGGAGGCGCTGGACGCCGGTCGCCGCGCCGATCTCCGGGTTCTGCCGGAAGCCGTGCCCGATGCCCTCCAGTTCCGTCCTCAACGGGCTGTTCCACAGCGCCGGTTCGAGTTCGGTGGTGGCCTGGTTGCGCTGGCTGGCGCGCGGCGCGGCGATCGCGTCGACGAGCGGGAGGCCCCGGTCGACGACGCCCGTCAGGGTCTGGAGGACCGTGGTGATGATGGTGGCGCCGCCCGGGGAGCCGAGCGCGAGGACGGGACGGTCGTGCCGGTCGAGGACGATCGTCGGGGAGATCGAGGAGCGCGGCCGCTTGCCGGGGCCGGGCAGGTTCGGGTCGTGGACGGCCGGGTTGGCCGGGGCGAAGGAGAAGTCGGTCAGCTCGTTGTTGAGCAGGAAGCCGCGGCCGGGCACGGTGATGCCGCTGCCGCCGGTGGACTCGATGGTGAGGGTGTAGGCGACGATGTTGCCCCACTTGTCGGCCACGGTCAGATGGGTGGTGTTCTCACCCTCGTACGTGGTCGGGGCGGCCGTTCCCCCGCTCGCGCAGGGCGCCGGGTTCGCGGGGTCGCCCGGGGCGAGCGGGCTGGTGAGGGCCGCGTCGTCGCGGATCAGGCAGGCCCGGGAGTCGGCGAAGCGCTGGGAGAGCAGGCCGCGCGTCGGCACGGACTCGAAGGCCGGGTCGCCGACCCAGCGGCCCCGGTCGGCGAAGGCGATGCGGCTGGCCTCGATGGAGCGGTGCAGGTAGCCGGCCTGGGAGGCCGCCGAGAGGTCGGTGCCCTCCAGGATGTTGAGCGCCTCGCCGACGCTCGTGCCGCCGGAGGAGGAGGGGGCCATGCCGTAGACGTCGAGCCCGCGGTACGAGATCTTGGTGGGCCTGCGGGACTCGGTGCGGTACGCGGCGAGGTCGGCTTCCGTCAGGTCGCCGGGGCGGACGGTCCGGGTGGCTCCCGCGCGGAGCGGGGGCGTACGGACGGTGTTCACGATGTCCCGGGCGAGCGGCCCTCGGTAGAGGGCGCCGACGCCTTCGCGTCCGAGCGTCTCGTACGTACGGGCCAGGTCGGGGTTCTTGAAGACGGAGCCGACCACGGGCAGCTGCCCGCCGGGCAGGAACAGTTCGGAGGTGGCCGGGAAGTCGCGGAACCGGGCCTCGTTGGCGGCGGTCTGGGCGCGGAAGGTCGGGTCGACGGTGAAGCCGTCCCGGGCGAGCCGCTCGGCGGGTTCGAGCAGGGTGTCGAGGCGCTTGCTGCCCCAGGCGTCGAGGGCGGTCCTCCAGGTGGCCGGGGTGCCGGGGGTGCCGACACCGAGGCCGCTGGTCTGGCCCTCCTCGAAGGGGATGGGCTTGCCGTTCTCCGTGAAGAGGCCGGCGTCGGCGGTGCGGGGTGCGGTCTCGCGGCCGTCGATGGTCCGTACGGTACGGCTCTTCGCGTCGTAGTACACGAAGTAGCCGCCGCCCCCGATGCCCGCCGAGTACGGCTCGGTGACGCCGAGGGCCGCCGCGACGGCGACGGCGGCGTCGACCGCGTTGCCGCCCTTGCGGAGCACCTCGATGCCGGCGGCCGAGGCGTCGGCGTCGACACTGGCGACGGCGCCGCCGTACCCGACGGCGACGGGTTCCTTGACGGGTGGGTCGCCGACGGGCGGGGCCTTCGGTGGTGCGGCGGCGCCCATCGAGAGCACCGTCGCCGCGACGGCGAGAAGGGAGACCTTGCCAGCGGCGGAGCGACGCATTCCTACCTCCAGTCAACGACCGTCCGCGCAGCGTAACTTCCCGCGCCTCCTCCCGTCAGGACCGCCTCGAACTGAAGACCGGATCGCCGCTAGCATGCGCGCCCATGAACGAAGACGTCCGGAACATCGTGCTCGGGGTCCTGGCGACCGGGGTCAGCGCCTCCATCGGCTGGCTGGGCCGTACGTACCAATGGCGGCGCAGGCTCCGCCGCAAGCAGGCGTTCTTCGGCCTGCCCGGGAGCTCGGAGTGCCTGCTCGTGGTGAACAAGGAGGCGGGCGGCACCACGGCCGTGCACCGCTACGACGTGTTCGCGCTCCTCGAACTCTGCGCGCTCATCAAGGACTGCGGGGCCCACGCGCGGATACTCCAGCACGACCAGACGCATCAGGGCTTCGGCGACCGGACGGAGTTCTGCGTCGGCGGGCCGGGCTCGAACCGCCGCATGGCGGCCCACCTGGCGACGCTCCTTCCGGGGCTCACGGTGAACACGGACGTGGAACGGGGCCCGGACCAGGGCTCGTTCGTGATCGGCCCGGAGCGCTACCGGATGGACGCCGGGGTCGAGGAGTACGTGATCCTGGCCCGGCTCATGGCGGGCGAGGACTGCCGGCCGGTCTTCCTCTTCTGCGGACAGCGGGCGATCACCAACCAGGCGGCCACCCGCTATCTCGCCCGCCACTACGAGTCGCTCTCCCGCCGCCATCGCTCGGGTACCTTCGTGCTCCTCCTGAAGGTGGTCAACTCGCAGGCGTACGGCCCCGATGTGGTCGAGCTGGTGGCCGACGTCACGAGCGCGGCGCGGACGGCGCCTGCGGCCGCACCGGCAACGACTTGATCCCGTTGATGAAGTTGGAGACGAGGCGCCGGGGCGGTCCGGCGAGTTCGAGCCCGCCACAGGCCGCGCGCACCTCCTCGTAGAACACCCTCAGCTGGAGCCGGGCGAAGTGGGCGCCGAGGCAGACGTGCGGGCCGTCACCGAAGGAGACGTGCAGGTTCGGGGTCCGGGCGAGGTCCAGGCGGTGCGGGTCGGGGAAGACGCGCTCGTCGTGGTTGGCGGAGGCGTGGAAGACGACGACCTTGTCGCCCGCGAGGATCTTCTGCCCGGCGAGCTCGGTGTCGTGGGCGGCGGTGCGGCGGAAGGAGAGCACGGGCGGGTGCACGCGGAGGAGTTCGTCGACGGCCGTGTCCATGGACACCTCCCTGCTCCACAACCTGCCTTGCTCTGACGGGTGTCGGGCGAGGGCGAGGATCCCGCCGGGGGCGGCGCTGCGGACGGTGTCGTTACCGGCGACGGTCAGGAGGAAGAAGAACATCTCCAGTTCCGCGTCGGCGAGTTCGGAGGCGGCGAGGACGCTCATGACGTCGTCGGCCGGGTGCGCGCGCTTGTACGCGGCGAGCTCCTGGGCGTAGTCGAACATCTCGGCGAGCATGGCGGGCGAACGGGGGTTGACCGGTCGCCCTTCGGCGTCGAGGAGAGGGGGTTCGTCGGGGTCCTGGTAGGCGATGACCCGCTCGGTCCAGGTGTGCAGCAGCCCTCGGTCACTCGCGGGCACCCCGAGCAGGTCGGTGAGGTTGAGCAGGGCGTAGTCGTCGGTGACGGTCCGGACGAGGTCCACCTCGCCGCCGTCCGCGAACGCCTCGGCGAGGAGCCCACGGGCCCGGTCGCGCGCGGTGACGGCGAAGCGCTCGATCCGCCCCGGGGTGAAGGCCCGGCTGACGAGCCGCCTCAACCTCCCATGTTCATTGGGGTCTCCCCTGCTCGAACGTAGTTGAGAGCTTGGGGAAGGATCCTGATTGAGCATCATGCGCCGGATGAAGGGCAGATCGAGGGGGTCGGGATCGCGGATCTGGGTGGCGCCGAGATGTGAGGAGTACGTCCCCGAGTCCTTGAGCACCCGGACGACGTCGGCGTGCCGGGTGACGGCCCAGAACCCCGACCCGGCGGGCCAGCCGAGGATCTCGGGCTCCTCCTGCCGGGCGACGGGGGCATGGTCGCGCAGGACGCGGAACCGGTCGTGCGGGATGCCCGCGGCGTAGATCCGCGGGTCGAAGACGTCGGGTACGTCGTCCGGGTCCCCCACCGTGCGCCTCCCGTCCGGGTGATCCAGGGGTGAAGACGTCACCATCATGACAGGTCAGGGCCGGTTTTCGTAGGACGGAACGCACAGTTGGCGAGCCTTGTCCGGGCTGTCGCCCGACTCCCAGAATCTCCGTCATGAATCACTCCGAGAACGTCGATCATGATGCGGTGCTGCGAGCACGGACGATGCTGCTCGGATCGGGCCGGCTGGGCCTGATGCAGGAGGTAGAGGCGTACCGGGTGCTGTCGCAGGTGAGTCCGGCGGCCTATCTGCCGAAGTATGTCCGGGCGTTGACGTCCCAGGCATCGACCGTCGGCCTGCCCGCGCCGACGCGGCTCGCCCTGTTCGCCGAGGCCGTCGAGGCCGCCCGGCGCGTGCCCGCGGAGGTTCCGAGCAGGGCGGAGGTGCTCTACCGCGCCCTCGACTCCTATCAGCGCGACCTGTACCGGAACGGCCGGCGGGCGGAGGGGCTCGCCGCGTGCCAGGAGATGGCAGGGGTTGGGCGGTCCGGCTTCGAGCAGGGGCAGGCGCCGGGCCCGGCCTTCGGGGACTGGCCGCTGGCTGTCGCCCTGGCGGAGGAGGGCCGCCACGAGGAGGCCGCCGCGCTGCACGGACGGGCCGTCCGGTCGGAGAGGGCACAGGGCGGCCCCGGCCGCAGGTCGGACCTGCCCCTCTGGAGGACGGTCGAGTGGGCGGCCGAGCTGGAGGCCGCCGGGCGCCCCGGGGAGGCGGCGGACGCCTTCGCCGAGGCGGTGAGCGCCGACCGCAAGGCTGTCGCGGCCGGCGAGGAGTTGCGCTCCTCGCTGGTACCGGCGCTGGTGCACCATGCGCGGATGCTGGACGGCGCCGGGCGCCCGGCGGAGGCCCGCGCCGGCCGCGAGGAGGCGCTCGCCCTGCTCGCCGGGCTGGCCGAGACCGATCGCCCCGAGAGCCGTGGCGGGTTTCCCTCCTGGTGGGTGGCGCTGTTCGCGCTGTCGGGTCGCTCGGCGGAGCCGGCGGCCTCCGCCGAGGCGCCGGCGCCTTCGTTCAGTACGCACGCGCACCATTGGTCGCACGGCGTCAGGGCGGCGTACTTCGACGAGGTCCCGGCACTGGAGGCCGAGGCGGCCGTCCTGGCCGAGGCGGCACGCCGCGCCCCCGCGGAGCACCTGCCCGCACTGGTCACCCTCCATCGGCGGCTGACCGTGCGCGCGGCGCTGCGGTGGAATCTCGGTCCTCGCTCCGAGGTCGAGTCGCTCCGGGCGGTCTTCGACGAAGGGGTGTCGCTCGCCCGCCGCCTGGCGGGGCTGGAGGGCGGGGAGGGGTTCGCGTTGGCGCGGGCCCTCACCGACCGGTCCCTGTTCCTGCTCGCGATGGAGCGGTTCGGGCCGGCGCACGCCGACTTCGCGGAGGCCGCCGCCCTGCGCAGCACCCTGCCACCAATCGTTACCCGCACGTAACTTACCGACCAGTTACCACGGGTAAAGCACTCCGGTTACCGTCGGGTCACTTTCACTGCCCCCCATCAGTGACTCCAGTGAGGAGTGCCCCGTGCGCACATCCCTGGTCCTCGCCGTCTCGGCCGCTCTCGTGGCCGGGACGGCGTTCGGGCTCGCCCCGACAGCCCAGGCCGCCGACACCTCCATCCGGTTCGTCGACATCGCCGGGGACGGCGGCACCGTCCTCAAGGCGAACGTCGTCACCCCCGCCGGAGCCGGCACCGACGCCCGCCACCCCCTGATCGTGCTGCCCACCAGCTGGGCCATGCCCCAGGTCGAGTACCTCGCCCAGGCCCAGAAGCTCGCCGACTCCGGTTACGTCGTGGTGAGTTACAACTCGCGCGGCTTCTGGCAGTCCGGCGGGGAGATCGAGACCGCGGGCCCCAGGGACATCGCCGACGCCTCCAAGGTGATCGACTGGGCCCTCGCGAACACCCCGTCCGACCCCGATCACGTGGGCGTGGCGGGAGTCTCGTACGGCGCGGGGATCAGCCTGCTCGCCGCCGCGAACGACCCGCGGATCAAGGCCGTCGCGGCGCTCAGCGGCTGGGCCGACCTCATCGACTCCATCTACAGCGGCCGCACCCAGCACCTCCAGGCCGCCGCCCTGCTCGGCGGCGCCGGCTACCTCACCGGCCGCCCCGGACCCGAACTCCAGCAGATCCTGGGCGACTTCCTCTCCTCCAACCTGGCCAAGGAGGAGGACATGATCGCCTGGGGCCGCAAGCGCTCCGCCGTCGAGCAGCTCGACCGGATCAACGCCAACGGCACCGCGATCATGCTCGGCAACGCCTGGGGCGACACCATCTTCCCGCCCAACCAGTACGCGAGCTTCTACGAGAAGCTCACCGGCCCCAAGCGCCTGGAGTTCCGTCCGGGCGACCACGCCACCGCCGAGGCCACCGGCCTCCTCGGCCTGCCCAACGACACCTGGACCAGCGCCCACCGCTGGTTCGACCACTACCTCAAGGGCGTCGACAACGGCATCGACCGCGAGCAGCCGGTCCAGCTGAAGCCCCGCCCCCAAGCTCTCGACTCCGCTCGAGCAGGGGGGACCCCCATCGACGGCGGCTACGAGGGCTACCCGGACTGGAAGTCGGTCAACGCCGACCAGCGGAAGTTCGCGCTCACCGGCTCCGAGCACCTCTGGGCGAATGTCGACTCGGGCGCCGACGGCGGCATCGTCATGCTGTCCAACCTCCTGGACCAGTTCTTCCAGGCACCGCCCGTCGCCTCGATCCCGCTGCTCCCCCGCGCCTTCGCGGGCGTCTGGCAGTCGGAGCGGTACGACACCCCGCAGCGGGTGCGCGGTACGGCGCGCCTGCACACCACGGTCACCCCGACCGCCGAGAGCGGCACCTTCGTCGCGTACCTCTACGACGTCGGCCCGCTGGGCATCGGCAAGCTGATCAGCAACGCCCCGTACACCTTCCACGGCAAGGCCCCGGGGAAGGCGTTCTCCGTCGATCTGGACCTGTTCTCCACGGCGTACGACGTCCCGGCCGGGCACCGGCTCGCACTGGTCGTCGACACCGTCGACCCGCTCTACATCGAGCACAACCCGACCGGCGCGCAGCTGACCTTCTCCTCCCCCACGGCCGACCCGTCGTACGTGTCGGTCCCGCTGCGGGCGGAGTAGTCACCGGCCGCGGACCGGAGTCAGTACTCGGAGGCCTCCGCGTACACCTGGGAGAGCTGCGGCGCGCCCGTGATCGCCCAGTCGAGACCCGCCTCGACGACCTGGATCTCCCGGCCGGAGGCGAGCCGCACGACGGGTCCGCCGCCGGGCCACACCTGCCACCGGGCACCCGGCACGTTCCGGACGATCACGGTGCCGAGGTAGAGGCCTGCGTCGTTCCCGAACCAAGGGAGCTCCTCCGGATCGTTTCGCCAGCGGGGCGGCAGCTGGTCGAGCTCCTGGAGGGAGCCCGGGGTGTCGTCCAGGGCCACCCCGGCCTCCTCGACACGGGAACGCAGCAGCTCACACTCGGAGAGGAGCTCGGCCACTCCCTCCGGGTCGCGGTCGAAGGCCGCGGCCAGGGGGGAGTCGACCGGCTCGGGCTCATGTCGCTTGCGCCAGTTGTCCAGAAACGGGATGTTCATCCGAACAGCCTCGCACCGTCACCTCCCGGTCGACCACCCGGCGCGCGGAGATGATCTCCGCGGCCGTGTCGGATAGATCCGGTCAGACGTCGAGGTCGACGACGACGGGCGCATGGTCCGAGGCGCCCTTGCCCTTGCGCTCCTCGCGGTCGACATAGCTGTCGGAGACCGCCTCGGCGAAGGGCTTGTTGCCGTAGACCAGGTCGATCCGCATGCCCTTGTTCTTCGGGAAGCAGAGCTGGCGGTAGTCCCAGTACGTGAAGGGGTGGTCGTACTTGAGGGGGCGCGGGACCACGTCGGCGAGACCGGTCTCGCGGAGCCCGGCGAGCGCGGCCCGCTCCGGCTCCGTCACGTGCGTGGCGCCCTCGAAGACGGCGATGTCCCAGACGTCCTCGTCGGTCGGGGCGATGTTGTAGTCGCCGAGGATCGCGAAGGGGCGCTCCCCCGCCGCGTCCTCCGCGACGGCCGCCTTGAGCGCCTCCAGCCAGCGCAGCTTGTACGCGTAGTGCTCGTGGGCCACCTCGCGGCCGTTCGGCACGTACACCGACCAGACGCGGACGCCGCCGCAGGTCGCGGAGATCGCCCGGGGCTCCTGCACGCCCTCGTAGTCGGGGCCGCCGGGCAGCCCGGTGACCACGTCCTCCAGGCCCACCCGGGAGACCAGGGCGACCCCGTTCCACCGCCCGGTGGCGTTGACCACCGACTCGTACCCCAGCTCGCGCAGCTCCTCGGTGGGGAACTGCTCGGCGGTGCACTTGGTCTCCTGGATGCACAGCACGTCGGTGCCGCTGCTCTCCAGCCAGGCCAGGAGCCGGGGCAGCCGGGCGGTGATCGAATTGACGTTCCAGGTGGCGATGCGCATGTGCGCAAGCCTACTGGCGGGGTGTGACAGTCGGCCTTCGCGCCGCTCAGAGCTCGGTGGACGCCCCGGAGGCGAGACGCGCGTGGTGGGTCCCGCCGAGCTCGCCGATCTGCCGGTCGTAGATGGGCCGGGCGAGATCGGTGAGCAGGGCGTCGTGGATGTCGTACGCCCGGCGCGGCTTGACCTCGCGCACGTAGTCGATGACCTCGGAGATCTTGTTCCAGGGAGCCATGACGGGCAGCAGCAGCGTGTCCACGGGCTGGTCGGGCACGGTGAGCGCGTCGCCGGGGTGGAAGACGGCGCCGTCGACGAGGTAGCCCACGTTCGTGATGCGCGGGATGTCCCGGTGAATCACCGCGTGCAGCTCGCCGTGGACCTGGACGTCGAAGCCGGCCGCCGTGAAGGTGTCGCCGTGCCCGACGGTGTGCACCCGCCCCGGGAAGGCAGCCGAGAGCCGCTCGGCGACGCTGCGCAGCGTCCAGATCTCGGCGGCCTCGTCGGCCTCCAGGGCTGCCCGCAGCCGGCCCTCGTCGAAGTGGTCGGGGTGCTCGTGGGTGACGAGCAGCGCGTCGGCTCCGAGGACGGCGTCCTCCTCGGTGAACATGCCGGGGTCGAGGACGAGCGTGCGGCCGTCCTTCTCCAGCCGCACGCAGGCGTGGGACTTCTTCGTCAGCTTCACGGGCCCAGGCTACGCCGGGGGCGTCGTCTCCTCCGCGATGACGCGGGAGACGACCCGCAGCGCCGTCTCGGCGGCCGGGAAGCCGCAGTACACGCCCGCGTGGAGGACGATCTCGCGCAGCTCCTCGGGCGACAGACCGTTGCGGAGGGCAGCACGGGTGTGGTCGGCGAGGGCCTCCCGGTGGCCGCCCGCGAGGAGCGCGGTGAGGGTGACGACGCTGCGGGTGCGGCGGTCGAGTCCCTCACGGCTCCAGACCTCGCCCCAGGCGTAGCGGGTGAGGAGCTCCTGGAAGGCCCCGTCGGGGTCGTCGGCGAGGGCCTGGTCGACATGGGCGTCGCCGAGGACCTCACGGCGCAGCCCGAGCCCCGGTGCGTACGGGTCGGGGCGCCCGGCCTCGGCGGGCTCGGCCTCGGCGACGGCCGGGGCGGGCTCGGCGACGGGGACGGGCGGCGGAGGCACGGCCAAGGTGCCGCTGGTCTCCGGGACGATGCCGGCGAAGTGCTCGGTAAGCAGGTCGGTGACGGCGGCGGGCTGCTCGACCGGGGCGAGGTGCGAGGCGCCGGGCACGACGGCGAGCCGGGCGTCGGCGATCCCGGCCACCAGGGTGCGGGCCTCGGCGGGGCCGGTGACCTGGTCCTCGGAGCCGACGAGGACGAGGACGGGGATCCCGATGCTGCCGAGGGCCTCACGGACGTCGAAGACGGCCAGGGCCTCGCAGGCGGCGATGTAGCAGGCGGGGTCGGTCGTCCGGACCATCTGGACGGCCCAGTCCACGATGGCGGGCTGCGCGCCGGCGAAGAGCGGGGTGAACCACTGCTCGGGCGCGGTGCGGGCCATCGGCTCCAGGCCGTTGGTACGGACGATGACGCCCCGCTGCCGGAACTCGTCGGCGGTGCCGAACCGGGGTGAGGTGGCGACCAGGGCGAGCGAGGCGACCCGGTGGGGCGCGCGGAGGGCGAGGTCGAGGCCGACGGCACCGCCGAGGGAACAGCCCGCGTAGCCGAAACGCTGGACGCCGAGCGTGTCGAGCGTGGCGAGGAGCCGGTCGCCGAGCTCGGCGACGGAGGTGAAGGGCTCCGCGGGAGCGCCCCCGTGCCCCGGAAGATCGAACCGGACGACCCGCCAGTCACGGGTGAGCTCCGGTATCTGCCGGTCCCACATGTGGAAGGTGGTACCGAGGGACGGCCCCAGGACCAGGACCGGGGCGTCCTCGCGCCCGTCGACACGGTATTGCAGGGTGTTCGTCGCTGTCTCACTCACCGCAAGACCCTCTCATCCCTCCCGGTCTCTCGCACCGCCGGGTCGAACCCAGTGACTCCCTGGACCCGCGGGCCTCACCCAGGGGGACCACTCCGTCGCACCTCATTCGCGGCCTCGATCCCGAGCCGGTCGCGAGGCTTCGTCGCGCCGGACGCGAATTCGGGAACATTGCGCCACATGCACCGGAGCATGAATTCCGGATTGCCCGAAATGGCTTATCAGTTGACGACGCATCAACTCCGTGATGCAGAATCCACCCGCCGCGATCGGCGCACCGCAAAAAGAGGCCGCTCTCCCGTACGAGGTGGCCTGGTTCGGCATGTCTTGCGGTGCCGCGATCGAGGTCGGCTCCATCGCGACCGGCGACGGAACGCCCACGCCGGCGCGCCTGACGCACCTTTCCGCCCGAAACGGAAGGGTGCTTGAGAAGGGATTCGCGTGAGACTGAAATACGGGCGGGCGATAGCCTGCCTCGTGGTTTCGGCAGTCGCCGGAACCATGTTGCCACAAGTCGCTTATGCGGCTCCCGTTTCGGATGACGGTGATACGGGCGTCTTTGATGCCCTCTCGGGCTGGCTCTCCGACACGGATGACAGGGCCGAGCCGGCGAAGCCGGTCGAGCCGTCGACCGGTGGGACTCCGGTTCTCCCGAGCCGGGAGAAATTGCCAAAGGGTAAAGCTGCGGCGAAGCCGAAGCGTGTCGCGGAACTGGCCGGTAAGCGGACGGCGAACGCGCGGTACTGGCAGCTGTCCGACGGGCGGGTGCAGGCCGAGGTGTCGGCCGTCCCGACCGGTTACCGGGCGGGGAAGTCCTGGAAGGACATCGACGCGACGGTCGTTCCGTCCGGCGCCAAGGGCTTCGACTTCGCCAACACGACGAACGCTGCGTCCAGCTGGTTCGGTTCGGACGCGGAGCGGTTGCTGCGCTTCCAGGCCGAGGGTCACGTGGTGACTCTTGGTCTGAAGGGTGCGGGGAAGCTCGCGCCGGTGGCCAAGGGCGACACGGTCACGTACAAGGACGCGGTGTCCGGTGCGGATCTGTCGTACGTGGTCGGTCCGGGCCGGGTGAAGGAGAACATCGTCCTGGACGCGAAGCCGTCCGGTCCGGTGTCGTTCACGTTCACGCTGGACGCGGGTGGTCTGACGCCGAAGCAGAACAAGGACGGCTCGATCTCCTTCTTCGGTGAGGGCGCGGACCCGGTCCTCGTCATCCCGGCGGCGTTCATGACGGACGCGAAGAAGGACGCCAAGGCCGCTTACGGCTCGGCCTACAGCGGGAACGTCACGCAGAAGCTGACGCGGGCCGGCAAGGGCTGGGAGCTGTCGGTCACGCCCGACGCGAAGTGGCTGGCCGCGTCCGAGCGGCAGTACCCGGTCACGATCGACCCGACGATCTCGATCGCTCCGACGCCGTCGACGGCGCAGGACGTGATGATCTCGTCGGACGGTGCGACGACGAACTACGACGACAACTGGCGTCTGTCGGTCGGCAACACCTCCACGGGTGCCTCGCGTGCGCTGATCCGGTTCCCGGTCAGCAGCATCCCCGCGGGCACGAAGCTGGACTCGGCCGATCTGCGGATGTACTTCGACCAGACGCACACCACGGGTGACACCGAGGTCCAGCTGGAGGCGCACCGCGCCACCCAGGCGTGGACCGAGTCCGGGGCGACCTGGAGCAACGCCAACGCGATCACCGGTGAACTGTCCGGCACCTCGGTGCTGGTGGACAACGGTGAGGCCGGCCGTACGGCGGCTGTGGGTGCCTGGCCGGCGTCGGGGAACACGGCGTACACGCAGTACGCGGTGAACCAGACGTACATGTACAACAAGGACTCGGTCGCCGGCGACACGTACACCTGGCAGCCGAGTCTTCCCGAGGACGGCACCTACCAGGTCGAGACGCACTACGTCCCGGCCTCCGACCGTGCCACCAACGCCCCCTACACCGTCACTTACGACGGCGGGACGAAGGCCTACACGGTCAACCAGCAGACCGGCACCGCCGGTGTGTGGAAGACGCTCGGCTCGCACCCGTTCAAGGCCGGAACCCTCGGCAAGATCGTCCTCGGCGACGGGCCGGCATCGACCGCTACCTCCGTCATCGCCGACGCCGTCCGCTTCACCAAGGGCGGCGTGGTCACCAAGCAGCCCGGCGAGCTGAACACCTGGCACTCCTTCCCGGTGACCAAGACGGTCCAGCAGTGGATCGACGGCACCTACACGAACAACGGTTTCGTGATCAAGGCCGGTGACGAGTCCGCCAACGGCCCGAAGGGCGGGCCGCGCTACGAGGGCAGCGAGTACGCCTACGAGGGCGAGACCGCCAACTACCCGCGCCTCGTCCTCACGTTCGGCCGTCAGGGCGTCGACCTCTCCACCCCGACGACGATCCACGACACCGGCGCGGAGCTGAACTGGTCCGCGTACCAGGACAAGGACCCGGTCGGCACCGGCGACGACATCGTCGAGTACCAGGTCCACCGCTCGGTCAGCCAGACCTTCACCCCCTCGGCCGCCACGCTCGTGGCCCCGGTCACGCCGGGCACGACGTCGTACACGGACACCTCCGCGACGCCGACGAAGGCCGACGATCCGGATCCGTTCGGCCGTGCGTACTACTACATGGTCGCGGTCAAGACGAAGGACGGGCAGGTCGTCGCAGCGCCGACCCAGCTCGTACGTCTGCCGAAGGCGGGACGCACGATCAAGGTGCAGTTCGCGTCCCAGGACACGACTCTGTCCTCGGCGCAGCCCACGCTCGCGCACGACACCTTCGACGACGGCGGTCCGCAGAACTGGCTGAGCGTCGGCAACAACTCCGCCACCTACGAGGACACGCGGGCCCTGCTGAAGTTCCCGGCCCTGGGCATTCCCACCACGGCCCGGGTCCTGGAGGCCGATGTCCGCATCTGGTCCACCCAGACCTCCCAGGACACCACCGGCGCCGTCTACGAACTTCGGCCACTGACGCGCGACTTCGACGAGTCGGCGACCTGGGTCAAGGCGGATGCGGCGACGAACTGGACCGCGCAGGGCGGTGACTTCGGTGCTTCCGTCGGCGATGTCGGCGCGATGACGAACGACCCGGCCCGCCACAACTGGGACGTCACCTCGCTCGCCCAGTCCTGGGTGACCACCCCGGCCTCCCAGAAGGGCGTGGCCATCAAGATGGCCGACGAGGTCGCCCGGCAGGAGCGCACGCTGTTCCTGTCCTCCGAGGGCGCCGAGCCGAAGCTCCGGCCCCGCATCGCGGTCACCTACATCGACTCCACCACCGAGTCGACGTACTACGCGCCGCAGACCCCCGCGCGCATGACCCCGAACACCGACTACACCGTCGACTTCACTCTCACCAACACCACCGCCGCCAACTGGACTTCGGCCGACAACGTCCTCACCTACAAGTGGACGCTGCCCGACGGCACCGACGTGACGACCGGTGGCAACCAGGTCCAGACCGCCCTGCCGGCGAACGTCGCCCCCGGTGACAGCATCGACCTCCAGGCCGTGGTGAAGACCCCGATCAACTCGGACAACGGCAACAAGCGCACGGACTACATCCTGACCTGGGACGTCTACAACAAGACGACCGGCACCTGGACCTCCGGCACCTCCGGCATCCCGGGTCTCGCGCAGAACGTGGCGGTGGAGGACCCGACCTCCAACCAGCTCGGCATGGAGAAGTTCTACTCCTACACAGGGAAGAACACGGGCGCCGGCTCGACCGTCATGAACAACACGGCGTCCGGCAACCTGGTCTGGCAGTACAACGCGTTCACCAACCCCGGCCGCGGTATCACCACCTTCGCCCGGTTCGCGTACAACAGCCAGGACACCTCCGACACCGTCTCGGGCTACGGCTGGTCCTTCCAGGCCTCGGGCCCGGTCCGGCTCGGCGCGCCGCTGGAGTTCCACCCGAAGCCGCACCCGACCGAGATCCGTCTCCCGGACGGCGACGGCACCACCCACGTCTTCCGTGAGCAGCCCGACGGCTCCTGGAAGGCCCCCGCCGGTGTCCACTACAGGCTGACCGCGAAGCCCGGTCTGGACTGCACCCCGCTGAAGGACCCGATCCCGGACGCCTGGACGATGAGCCGTCCCGACGGCACGCGGTTCGTGTTCGGCTGCGACGGCTACATGACCTCGGTCGTGGACAAGAACGGCAACACGCAGACGTACACCTACGAGGAACGCAAGTCGAACAACAAGCCGACCAAGTTCCTCAAGTACATCACCGACCCGGTCGGCCGTCAGTCGCTGACCGTCGAGTACTACTCCAAGGCCGACAGCAGCAACCCGAAGATCATCGACCACATCAAGTCGATGACCGACATCTCGGGCCGCAAGGTCACCTTCGAGTACTCCGACAAGGGCCTGCTCACCAAGATCACCGACGGCGCGGGCTCGACCCAGCCGAAGGTCTTCGGCTTCGAGTACGACGCCACCCAGGGCAACAAGAACGTCAAGCTCGTCAAGGCCACCGACCCGCGCGGCAACGCCACTTCGCTGGCGTACAACTACCCGCAGACCGGTGACGACCCGAAGTACCACTGGTGGACCAAGACGATCACCGACCGTCTCCAGGGCCCCACGGGCTACACGTACGCGGTGGACGCGGGCAACCCCAAGTTCACGGCCACCCGGGTCACCGACGCCGAGAACCACGCCACGGCCTACGTCACCGATGACTTCGGCCGCCCGGTCCAGACGACGAACCCCAAGTCGCAGACCACGAAGATGTCGTGGGACGCCGACAACAACGTCACGTACCTGGAGGAGGCCAACGGCGCCAAGACCGCGTACTGCTACGACCAGAAGACGGGCTACCCGCTCTGGCAGCGCGACGCGGAGAACAACAAGGCCGGCGTGCCGGACCAGACGGTGACCTGCGTCTCCGACGCCACCAAGTGGCCTGCGAACGCGGCGAAGTTCGAGTACCAGACCCGCGCCGACGGCTTCTCCGCGGACCTCTTCCGCAAGACGTCACGGGCGGGCCGCGCCTGGCAGTTCGGGTACGACACCTTCGGCAACCTCAAGACGGTCACCGACCCCAAGGGCGTCGCCACCGCGACGGCGGGTGACTACACCACGTCGTACGAGTACGACGCGTACGGCGAGCTGACCAAGGCGACGGACGCCAACGGACACCCGACGACCAACAGCGGCTTCGGCCCGACGGGCTACCCGTCCACCATCACCGACGCGCTGGGCAAGGCGTCGACGTTCGTCTACGACGTACGCGGGCAGGTCACCGAGGTCACCGACGCACTGGGCAAGAAGACGACGCAGTCGTACGACACGTTCGGCCGTCCGCTGGTGAAGACCGTGCCGAAGGACCAGGTCGCGGGTGACCTGATCACCCTCCAGGCTCCGGTCTACGACGCCAACGACAACATCACCACGTCCACGGCGCCCAACGGCGCGGTGTCCTCCGCGGTGTACGACGCCGCGGACCAGATGGTCTCGTCGACGGACCCGAAGGACACGCCGACCGGTCCCGAGCGCAGGACCGACTACACGTACGACAGGACCGGTCATCTGAGGACGACGGTGCAGCCCAAGGGCACCGCGACCACCGGTGACTCCGGCGACTACCTCACGACCCACAGCTACGACGAGCTCTACAAGCTCGTCTCCGTGGTGAACGCGGTCGGCGACAAGATCTCCTACGAGTACGACAACGTCGGCAACCTCCTCAAGGTCGTCGACCCGAAGAAGAACGCGACCGCCGACACCACCGACTACACCAGCAAGATGTCGTACGACCTCGATCACCGGACCGTCTCGATCACCGACGCTCTGGGCAACTCGAGTTCGCGCACCTACGACAAGGACTCGCTCGTCGTCTCCAGCAAGGACCCGGAGAACAACGAGACCCTGATCACCTACGACGAGCGCGGCAAGCAGACCGAGGTCAAGGTCCCGCACAAGGGCACCAGCCCCGGCATCACCTACCGGACGACCAAGTACGAGTACGACCAGGTCGGCAACACCACCAAGGTGATCACCCCGCGCGGAGTGGAGACGGCGAACGCCGACGACTTCACCTCCCGGACCGAGTACGACGCGCTGAACCGCCCGGTGAAGCAGTTCCAGCCGTACGACCCGGCGGACGCCCGCTACAACGACCCGAACGTCTACACCGAGACCGAGTACGACGCCGTCGGCCGGGTCGCCAGGACCTCCCTGCCGCCGTCCGAGGGCCAGACGGTCCGCAACGACACCACGTACCGATACTTCGACAACGGCTGGACCAAGTCGACGACGGACCCGTGGGACATCCTCACCACGTACGACTACAACGAGCTGGGCCGCCAGACCGCCCGTACGCTCACCTCTGCGGGAGGCTCGTCCAATCGCACGATGAGCTGGTCGTTCTACCCTGACGGCAAGCTGAAGTCGAAGTCGGACAACGGTGTGCCGGTCGGCACCGCCGTGCCGCTCGTCGACAACTCCGACACCCAGAACACCGGCTCCACCGGTACCTGGACCCACGCCAGCCTCCCCGGCCAGCAGGGCTTCGACCACCAGGTCCACGCCGCGGGCGCCGGGACGGACGCGTTCACGTGGACGCTGAACATCCCCAAGGACGGCACCTACACGGCGTACGTGCGCTACCCGCAGGTCACCGGCGCCGCGACGGCCGCGAAGTACACGGTCACCAAGTCCGACGGCACGACCACGGACGTCATCAGGAACCAGACGACGACCCCGGGCGCCTGGGTGAGCCTCGGCTCGTTCGCCTTCACCCAGGGCAACGCGGCCAAGCTGCAGCTGTTCCAGAACAGCGGGGGTGCGGTCGTCGCCGACGGCGTGAAGCTCGTCCGCGACACCGCGGCCGACACCGACAACGAGAAGCACGCCTTCGCGTACAGCTACGACGTCAACGGCAACCTGACGTCGATCGACGACACCTCCCCCGGTGCGCCGGTCGATGCCTACTCCATCGCCTACACGGGCCTCGACCAGATCCAGAAGGTCACGGAGTCGCTGGCCGGCCAGGAGAAGAAGTCCACGGCCTACACCTACGACGCCAACAGCCTGCCGGACACGATCAGCCACCCCGACCAGTTCTCCAAGTACACCTACGACACCCGTGATCTGACGAAGACGGTCTCGGTCGGAAAGTCGGCCACGGACACGTCCCCCAAGGTCACGTCGTACACGTACAACGACCGCGGCCAGGTCCTGCGGCAGACCAAGGACAACGGCAACACGGTCGACAGCACGTACTTCCTCGACGGTTCGGTCACGTCCACCGTGGAGAAGAAGGCGGGCGGCACGCTGGTCGCCTCGCACACCTACCAGTACGACGGCAACGGCAACCCGACGCAGGACGTCACGAAGAAGATGGACGCCGACAACCACTCGGCGTACCTCGACTCCACGACCGACTACACCTACGACCCGGTCGACCGGCTCGCCAAGTCCGTCAAGACCGGCAACGGCGCGTCGACGGACACCTACGTCCACGACGACAACGCCAACGTCGTCAGCCAGAACGTCCAGGGCACGACCACGACGTTCTCCTTCGACCGCAACCGGCTGCAGAGCTCTTCCGTCGCCGGTACGGCGTTCCAGTACAACTACGACCCGTTCGGCCGCCAGGAGTCGGTCACGAGCAACGGCAAGGTCGTCGGGCGCAGCGTGTACGACGGCTTCGACCACGTCGTCGAGTCCCAGAAGGCGGACCCGACCGGCGCGATGAAGTCGACGCGCTACACCTTCGACCCGCTCGACCGCACCCTGTCCACGACCGCCGACGGCAAGACCACGGACTTCGAGTACCTGGGTCTGTCCGGCGAGGTCCTGGACGAGAAGGTCGCCGGCCAGCTGTCGAAGTCCTACCAGTACAGCCCGTGGGGCGAGCGCCTGTCCCAGATCAAGCACACCGACGGCACCGACGAGGCCACGTACTACAGCTACAACGGCCACACCGACGTCGACGCGCTGACCGACAAGAACGGTGACACCAAGGCCACGTACGGCTACACCGCCTACGGCAGCGACGACGAGTCGGAGTTCACCGGCATCGACAAGCCCGACGCCCAGAACCCCACCAAGGAGGACTACAACCCGTACCGGTACAACGCCAAGCGCTGGGACACCGCGTCCGGCACGTACGACATGGGCTTCCGCGACTACAACCCGGGGCTCAACCGCTTCACCACGCGGGACATGTACACCGGCGCACTGGCCGACATGGGTCTCGGGGTCGACGCGTTCACCGGCAACCGCTACGCCTTCACAGGCGGCAACCCGGTGAGCAACGTCGAACTGGACGGCCACTTCGCCCTCATCGACGACCTCGCCGAGGGCGCCATCCTGCTCGTGGCGGTCGCCGCGGTCGTCACGTACGAGGTCGTGGTGAACGACGAGGACGTGCAGACCGCCATCAACGACACCTTCGACTCGATCGTGGAGGGCATCGGCGACCTCTTCGAGGACGACGAGCCGGAGGCGGGGCCGACGACCGAGCCGGTTCCCCTGCCGATCCCGGTGCCGGACGGGGACTCGGACACGGACAACAGGAAGCGGTGTGCGGACGCGCCCAAGTCGTCCCGCTTCCAGTACCAGCCGCTGGACGGGGAGGGTCGTGCCCAGGGTGCGACCGCGCTGATCTGCCCGGACGACCTCAAGGCTCCGCTCGCGCCCCGGGACACCGGCACGGTGAACGTGTACGGATTCCCGGACCCCGCGTCGAACACGAACCGGTCGGGCAGGGGCAACATCTTCGACCGTACGCACATCGTCGGTGACAAGGTGGGCGGCGACTGGGTCAACGAGAACCTCTTCACCGGGTTCTCGCGCATGAACAAGAGCGGCATGCGACGGTGCGAGATCCAGATGGAGAAGCAGCTCGCGGCCGGCAAGTGGGTCATGTACACGGGCAAGGTCAACTACAGCCATACGACGGGATACGCGGACAGCATCACGATGTCCGCGTACACCGAGGACGGAGTACTGTTCAGCAACGTCGTGGTACAGAACAGCCCGGATTGGCAGACGACATGCTGAGAATCGAAGAGCTGGAGGCCGCCCTCCCGGCGATGGTGCCGTGGCGTGCTGCGGCGGGACGCGACGTGGACTGGGCTGCTCTCGAGGCGGTCCTCGGGACGGCTCTGCCCTCGGACTTCCGTGCTCTGGCGGAGGCCTATCCGGTCCTGGTCGTCGACGACTTCCTGACGGTGTCCGTGCCCCGGCCCGGCACCGAGGCGTTGTGGGCGTCCGAGGCCAGGGACGACGAGATCCTCCAGGACCTGTTCGAGATGGGCGACACCGAGGACTACGTCCCCTTCCCGCAGCCGGGTGGTCTGATCTCCTGGGCGTCGTCCTCCTCGGGCGACACCTTCTACTGGAGGACGAGCCCGGCCGATCCGGACGCATGGCCGGTGGTCGTCCGCGGAGACAACGGCGACTGGTCGGAGTTCCCGGTCGGTGCCGTCGCCTTCCTGGCCGGCGTGTACGGTCGCACGATCGACGTGGGCGGCATGCCCGGGGACTTCCCCGGCCGTGACCCACAGGTGCTCGGCCTGAGTGACAGCGCCGGCTGATCGGCGACTGATCCGCACGCGCACATGAACGACGATCGCCCCCAGGGTCTCCTGGGGGCGATGGTCGTAGGGATCAGTTCTCGCGGCGGTCCACGCCCAGGTAACGGTCGAGCGGGGGTTCCCGGGCCAGGACGGCGCCGATCGTGAAGGCGAAGGTGATCGCGGCGCAGACCACGATCAGCCAGGACAGCAGGGTCAGGACCAGGCCCAGCGAGCCGTACTCGCCCAGGGCCCGGTTGAGGGCACCCGGCATGTAGAGACGGGCCGTGAGGCCGAGGACGGTCGAGGCGGTGCCCGCCAGGACGGCGCCGGGCAGGAGCGGCAGCCAGTCGACCCGCTTGGCGAGCAGGAGGTGTTGGGTCCACAGCCACACTCCCGTGTTGACCAGGAAGAACAGCGGCAGGCCCAGCCAGGCGCCGGCCCCGAAGCCGTTGCGGATGGGGGCCTGGAGAAGCACCACGACGACCAGGGCGAGCAGCCACACGAGCCACCGCCAGGCCGCGATCCGGGTCCCGGCCTTGGGCAGCCCCCAGGCCCGCTCGCACACCCTGGCCATGGCGCGACTGAAGCTCGTGGCCGACACCAGTGCCACGAGCGCGCCGACGACGCCGGTGGTCTCCCGCGCTCCCTCGGTGGTGTTCTGGTCGAGGACCTGCTGCAGTTCGTGCTCCGACTGGCCGCTGAGCCCGAAGATGGCGCGGAGGGACTCGCCCAGCTGGTTGCGGATCGCGAGCGGGGCGAAGGCCGCGAGGGCGAAGAGGAGGGGTACGGCCGCCAGGAAGGCCTGGGCCGCGAGCCGTGTGCCCGCGTCCAGGAGGTTCCCGCTCACGAGCCGGCTGGTCAGTTCCGTGAGTACGGGAAAGCGGCTCTCGGCTCCGGTCCGGATGCTCCGCACCCGGGTCGCCCACGACATCCCGCCTCCCGACCCAGCCCCGGCCCGTCCCGCCATTGGACGCGATCCCGCGCGTCCGCGCGAGCCGGGCGGTTCTTCCGGGGGACGTCAGGGGCTGGTGGTGGAGACCGCGTACACGCGGGGGAAGGCCGGGTCGGTGAGGTCGACCGTGATGTTGGTGTGGGGGCGGGGTTTCTCGCGGGTCACGGTGGTGCCCGCCCAGGTCATGTCGGGGGCGAAGGTCCAGCCCGCGATGTCGGCGTCGCGCTCGCCGACGGTGATCCGGCCCGAGGTGAGCGCCGAGCGCGAGGTCCCGGACTCGGCGAGGAAGGCGTCGAGGCCGCCGGCGGTCGTCGTGAACTGGACGTACAGCCGGCTGGTCTTCCAGTTGCTGGTCTCGTAGTAGGCGACGTCCCAGGCCCCGGCGGGGATCGGGACCTCGAAGACCCGGCGCTTCATCAGCGAGGGCCAGTTGTCCTGGAGGCCGGCCGCCGAGGACTCGCGTTCCTTGTCGCGGCCGCTGTCACGGCTCTGGCCCGCGGAGATGACGAGGTAGCCGGCCGGGATGCCGACGAGGAGCACGATGATGACGGCCGTCAGCCAGCGGCGGCGGATCATGTGCCGGCGTTCCTCGGGCATCTTGTCCTGCGGGGGGCGGGGCGGGGCGGACTGGTGGGGCACGGTCATGAAGAGGGGTCCTCGGGGGTACGGGCGGCCCGGCCCGAGGTCCCGTTGCGCAGGGCCTGGGCGTAGCGCTCGTACCGTTCGTACCGCTCGACGCGGCGCCGGTTGGCGCGGCGGAAGCGGCGGGCGACGAGCCGGGCGAGGTCGGCGGCGCCGACCATCCCGGCCTCGGGGCCGAGCTGGGCGCGGGTGATGCGGGCCTCGGGACGGTAGCCGCGGCCGGTGAGGTGGCGGCGGAAGGCGTCCCTGGCGGGGCCGATGAGCAGGTCGTCGGCGGCGGAGACGCCTCCGCCGATGACGAAGCAGGAGGGGTCGAGGGCTGCCGCCAGGTTGGCGATGCCGACGCCGAGCCACTGGCCGATGTCCTGGAGCAGCTCCACGCACATGGCGTCGCCCTCGCGGGCGAGCTCGGTGATGAGGGGGCCGGTGATGTCGGGGATGTTCCCCTTGACCCGCTCGATGATCTCGTACGCGACCGGGGAGTCGGCGGCGGCCAGCTCACGGGCCTCGCGGACCAGCGCGTTCCCCGAGCTGTACTGCTCCCAGCAGCCGCGGTTGCCGCAGGGGCAGCGGTGGCCGCCGGGGACGACCTGCATATGGCCGAACTCTCCGGCGACGCCGAACTTGCCCCGCTTGACCTGGCCGTCCTCCAGGATGGCGCCGCCGATGCCGGTGCCGAGGGTGATCATGACGAGGTGGTCCTCGCCGCGTCCGGCGCCGAAGCGCCATTCGGCCCAGGCGGCGGTGTTGGCGTCGTTGTCGACCATGACGGGGACGGCGAGGCGGCCCTGGAGGGCGTCGCGGAGGGGTTCGTTGCGCCAGGCGAGGTGCGGGGCGAACAGGACCCGGGCCCGGTCGGCGTCGACCCAGCCGGCCGCGCCGATGCCGACCGCGTGCACGTCGTGCCGGTCGGAGAGGTCGAGGACCAGCTCGACGATGGTGTCCTCGACGACCTTGGGGCTCTTCGACTTGTCCGGGGTCTCCGTGCGGAGCTTCTCCAGGATGTTGCCGTCGGCGTCGACGACGCCGGCCATCACCTTCGTACCGCCGATGTCGATGCCGACGGTCGGCACCCGGGGCGCGGTCAGGTGGGAGCGCCGCTCCCGGGTCCCGACGGTGCGCAGCACGGTCCCGCGGGCGGCTCCCCGGTGGGCGAGGTCACGGTAGGTACTCATCGGCTCCGATTCTGCCAGGTGGGGTGTGAAGGGGCCGTCACGTCGCGCCGGGGCCCGGTCATGTGCCGGTCGGCCGCTCCAGCTCGTGCCGCAGGTCCTCCAGCTCGCTGCCGCCGGCCATCTGCCGGGTCAACTCGTCGAGGGTGACGGAGTCCTTGGTGTGGCTCGCGGCCATGACGCCCCGCTTGAGGAGGACGAAGCGGTCGCCGACGAGGTACGCGTGGTGCGGGTTGTGCGTGATGAGAACCACGCCGAGACCCTGGTCGCGGGCGGCGGCGACGTACTTCAGGACGACCCCGGACTGCTTGACGCCGAGCGCGGCGGTCGGCTCGTCGAGGACGAGGACCTTGGCGCCGAAGTGGACGGCGCGGGCGATGGCCACGCACTGGCGCTCGCCTCCGGACAGGGTGCCGATCGGCTGGTCGACGTCCCGGAGGTCGATGCCCATGCGGAGCAGCGCCTCGCGGGTGGTGGACCGCATCAGGCCGACGTCGAGCCGCTTGAAGGGGCCGGAGCCCCTGGTGGGCTCGGAGCCGAGGAAGAAGTTCCGCCAGACCGGCATGAGGGGGACGACGGCGAGGTCCTGGTAGACGGTGGCGATGCCCCGGTCGAGGGCGTCGCGCGGGTTGGCGAGGGTGACCTCCTCGCCCTCGATGCGGAAGGTGCCGGCGTCGTGCCGGTGGAGGCCGGCGACGATCTTGATGAGGGTGGACTTGCCGGCGCCGTTGTCACCGAGGACGCAGGAGATCTCGCCCGCGCGGACCTCCAGGGAGACGCCTTCGAGGGCGCGGATGTTGCCGTAGTACTTGCTGACGTCGTCGAGCTGCACGAGAGGAGCGGTGTCGGTCGTCACTTGGTGGCCTCCACGCGCTTGCGGATCCAGGCGTTCAGCAGGGTCGCCAGGAGGAGCATCGCTCCCAGGAAGAACTTGAACCAGTCGGGGTTCCACTCGGCGTACACGATGCCCTTGCTGGTCATGCCGAAGATGAGGGCGCCGACCGCCGAGCCGATGGCCGAGCCGTATCCGCCGGTGATCAGACAGCCGCCGATGACGGCCGCGATGATGTAGATCAGCTCGTTGCCGACTCCTTCGCCGGACTGGACGACGTCGAAGGAGAAGAGCAGGTGCTGGCCGGAGATCCAGGCACAGAAGGCCACGCCCATGTAGAGGCCGATCTTCGTGCGGTAGACGGGGACGCCGACCGCGCGGGCCGCGTCGGCGCCGCCGCCGACGGCGAAGATCCAGTTGCCGAAGCGGGTGCGGAGCAGGATCCAGGTGGCGAGGGCGACGAGGCCGAACCACCACAGGATGGTGACCTTGAACTCGACGCCGCCGATCGTCACCTCCGAGGCGAAGAGCTTGCGGGCGGAGGGGAAGCCCTCCATGTCGGCGATGCTCTTGGTGGAGACGGTGCCGCTGATCAGCTTGGTGAGGCCCAGGTTCAGGCCGGTCAGCATGAGGAAGGTGCCGAGCGTGATGATGAAGCTGGGCAGCTTGGTGCGGGTCAGCATGAAGCCGTTGAAGACGCCGATCGCCAGGGTGACGAGCAGCGAGACGCCGACGCCGACCCAGACGTTCGCCGTCATCTGGTAGCTGAACATCGAGGAGACCAGCGCGGAGCTGGTGACCAGGACACCGGCGGAGAGGTCGAACTCGCCGCCGATCATCAGCAGGGCGACCGGGACGGCCATGATGCCGATGGTGGAGGCCGCGTAGAGGACGGTGCCGAGGCTGGAGGGGTTCAGGAAGCTGTCGGCGACCACCGCGAAGAAGGCGAAGACGGCGATCGCGCCGACGACCGAGCCGAGCTCGGGGCGGGCGAGCAGCTTCTTCAGCGGGGTGGTGCGCAGCAGCCGTTCGTCGACGTGGTCGACTCCGTCCGACGGTGGGGCGGTGGAGCTCATCGGGTGCCCCGATCCGCGTACTGCTTCAGCGCGGCGGCCTGGTCCTTGGTGATGATCTGGGGGCCGGTCAGGACCGGCTTGCCGCCGCCGAGGACGTCGGCGTTGTAGCGGTACAGCCAGAGCAGGTCGACGGCCTCGTAGCCCTGGAGGTAGGGCTGCTGGTCGACGGCGAAGCCGAGGGTGCCGGCCTCCAGGGCGGTCGCGACCTTGGCGTTGAGGTCGAAGGTGTCGACCTCGGCCTTGCTGCCGGCGCTCTTCGCGGCCTGGACGGCGGTGTCGGCGAAGGGGGCGCCGAGGGTGACGACGGCGTCGACCGCCTTGTCGGACTGGAGCTTGGCCTCGATGGAGGCCTTGACGTCGGGCATGTTGGTGCCGTCGACGTAGAGGTTCACGAGCTCGCCGTCGAAGGTCTTCTTCACACCGGCGCAGCGCTGCTCGTGACCGACGTTGCCCTGCTCGTGCAGGACGCAGAGGGCCTTCTTCCTGCCGCGCTTGTCGAGCTCCTCGCCGACGGCCTCGCCGGCGACGGTCTCGTCCTGGCCGATGTGGGTGAGCGCCCCGTAGGCCTTGGACTGCTCGGCGCCCGAGTTCACGGTGATCACCGGGATGCCGGCCTTGACGGCCTTCTCCACGGCGGCCTTCATCGCGTCGGGCTTGGCGAGGGTGACGATCAGCCCGTCGACGCCCTTGGCGACGTACGAGTCGATCAGCTGCGCCTGCTGCTGGGCCTCGTCGCTGTGGGCGTACAGGAAGTTGATGTTGTCCTTCACGGCGGCCTGCTTGGCGCCCTTCTGGACGATGTCCCAGAAGGTGTCGCCGTCGCCCGAGTGGGTCACCATGGCGAAGGTCCACCGGGGGGTGTCGACGGCCGCCCTGCCCTGGGCCTCGGCGGCCTTGCGGGCGTCCTCCGCCCGCTTTCCGCCGGTGCTGCTGCACCCGGCGAGCGCCGCGGTGAGTGCGAGGGCGAGCACGGCGCCGACTGCGGCGCGTACCCCTCCTGTCCGAAGCCTGGTCACGAGACCGTGCCCTCCTTTGTGTCCTTCTGCGTGCATTGCAGTATCGGTCATGCGGGTCTTGGCACTGGTGAGGGGCCCCCTCGAGCGGCTACGGACGGACCATCAGCTGGAACTCGAAGGAGTAGCGGGTGGCCCGGTAGAGGTGGGAGCCGTACTCGACGGCGCGTCCGGTGTCGTCGAAGGTGACGCGCTCCATGGTGAGCAGCGGGGCACCCTCCGCCTCGTCGAGGAGCGCGGCCTCCTCGGCGGTCGCGGCGCGGGCCCCGACGGACTGCCGGGCGCTGTGCAGCGTGAGCGCGGCGGAGCGGAGCATGCGGTAGAGACCGGTGGTCTCCAGCTGTTCGGTGTCGGGGTCGACGATCCCGGTGGGCAGGTGGTTGCACAGGTACGCCATGGGCTCGCCGTGCGCGGTACGGAGCCGTTCGAGGTAGTGGACCTCGGTGCCCTCCGGTACGCCGAGGGCGGCCGCGACCGGTCCCACGGCGGGTTCGAGGCGGTTGACGAGGACCCGGGTGGCGGGGCGCTGCCCGGCGGCGGCGAGGTCGTCGTACAGGCTGCTGAGCTCCATCGGCCGCCGGACCCTGCTGTGCACGACCTGGGTGCCGACGCCCCGGCGGCGGACCAGGAGGCCCTTGTCGACGAGGGTCTGGATGGCCTGGCGGACGGTGGGCCGGGAGAGGCCCAGCCGGGTGGCGAGGTCGATCTCGTTGCCGAGGAGGGTGCCCGGGGCGAGTGTCCCGTTCTCCACGGCGCTCTCCAGCTGCTGGGCGAGCTGGAAGTAGAGCGGGACCGGACTGGTGCGGTCCACGGAGAGCGGGGGCAGGGGGGAGCCGGACTGCTTGGGCACGGGGGGAGCGTAGCCCGGGGCGGTGATGACGGGAAGTCGTGACGTCCGGTTGTCCTGACAAATCCTTGACACCCGGGTGCGCCCGGCTCCACGGTGGGGCCATGCGCATCGGACTGATCGGTACGGGACGGATCGGGAGCTTCCACGCGGGTGTGCTGGCCCGCCACCCGGAGGTCGAGTCGCTGATCGTGGCGGACGCGGACCCCGTCCGGGCGGCCGGGGTCGCGGGGGCGCTGGGCGCGGAGGCGGCGGCGGACGTGGACGCGCTGCTCGGGCACGCCCTGGACGCCGTGGTGATCGCCTCGGCGACGGCCGCGCACGCGGAGCTGATCGCCCGCGCCGCCGGGGCGGGGCTGCCGGCCTTCTGCGAGAAACCGATCTCCCTGGACGTGCCGGGGACGCTGGCCGCGCTCGACGCGGTGACGGCGGCGGGCACGGTGCTCCAGCTGGGGTTCATGCGCCGCTTCGACGGGGGCTACCGGGCGGCGCGCGAGGCCGTGCGGTCGGGGCGGCTCGGCCGGCTGCACACCGTGCGGGCGGTCACCTCCGACCCGGAGCCGCCGCCAGCCGCGTACCTGCCGCTCTCCGGCGGTCTCTTCCGCGACTGTCTCGTGCACGACTTCGACATCGTCCGCTGGGTGACCGGGCGGGAGGTCGTCGAGGTGTACGCGACGGGCTCGGACGCGGGCCCGTCGATGTTCCGGGAGGCGGGCGACGTCGACACGGCCGCCGCCGTGCTGACCCTGGACGACGGCACGCTGGTGACGGCGACCGCGACCCGGTGCAACGGCGCCGGGTACGACGTCCGCATGGAGCTGGCGGGCGAGCGGGACCAGATCGTGGTGGGCCTGGACGACCGGTCCCCGCTCGCCTCGGTGGAGCCGCAGGGCCCGCCCGCCCCGGGCAAGCCCTGGCCCGGCTTCCTGGAGCGGTTCGCCCCCGCGTACGAGGCGGAGCTGGACGCCTTCGTCCGCCTGGTGCGCGGCGAGGCGCCCAACCCGTGCGACGGCCGGGAGGCCCTGGCGGCGCTCCGGATCGCCGAGGCGTGCGAACGGTCGCGGCGGGAGCGCGTTCCGGTGCGGGTCGAGGCCGCCTAGGGCGCGTACCGAGTCGTGATCATCGGGTGGTCCTGGTGAGGGTGCACTGATGTCCGGGCGGGGACTCAGGGGACATGGCCCGGCACCCGGCTCAGGTTCCGGGGAGGATACGGCGCGTTTCGTAGGCCCACATCGCGATCTCGACCCGGTTGCGGGCGCCGAGTTTGGCCATCAGGCTGGCCAGATGCGTCTTCACCGTGCTGAGGCTGATGTGCAGTGCATCGGCGATCTCGGTGTTGGTCAGCCCGCGAGCGACGGCGAGGAGCACCTGCTCCTCGCGGGCGGTGACCGGGGAGACCGGCTGGGCCACGGGCCGGCCGGCGGGCAGGTCCGAGAATGCCTGGAGCAGACGGACGGTGACGCTGGGCGCGATGAGCGCCTCACCGTCGGACGCCGACCGTACGGCCTGCGCCAGAAGGTCCGGTCCCGTGTCCTTGAGGAGGAATCCGCGGGCGCCGGCACGCAGTGAGCCGTAGACGTACTCGTCGAGGTCGAACGTGGTGATGACGACCACGGCCAGCGGGTCGGCGACGCCCGGGCCGGCGACCAGCCGGGTGGCCTCGAGCCCGTCGAGTACGGGCATGCGGATGTCGAACAGGCAGACGTCGGGGCGTAGTTCGCGGGCCAGACGTACCGCTTCCAGCCCGTCGGCGGCCTCGCCGACCACCTCGATGCCGGGCTGGGCGTTCAGCATGATCCGCAACCCGGTGCGGATGATCGTCTGGTCGTCAGCGACGAGGACGCGAATGGACACCGCTCTCGCTCCTCGCTCTCGGCAGTTCGGCTTCGACATGCCAGCCCCGGTCGGCACCCGGGCCGGCTCGTAGTGTGCCGCCGAGCAGGGTCGCGCGCTCGCGCAGTCCGGTAAGTCCGTATCCGTCGCGGCCCCGGCCGGTGCGCCGGCCGTTGTCGCGCACGCTCACCTTTACCGTGTGCCGTTCCGCGGCGACCCGGACGACGAGCTCGGTCGCGTCGACCGCATGGCGCAGCGCGTTGGTCACCGACTCCTGCACGATCCGGTAGACGGCCGCGTCCACGGCCGGGGGCAGCGCGTCCAGTTCGCCGTCGAGCCCCAGGTCGACCCTGAGGCGACCACCCGGGGTGCGCACCAGGCGCTCCAGATCCGCGACTCCGGCAGGGGGCGCCAGCTCGGCGCCGACCCCGCGGTCGCGCAGCGCGGCGACCATGGCGCGCATTTCCTCCAGCGTGCGCGCCCCTTCCTCCTCGACCCCCTCCAGCGCCTCGACGGCGGTGGACGGGTCGGTGCCCGCGAGCACCCGGCCCGCCTGGGCGATGATCACCATGGCCGACACGTGGTGGGCCACCGTGTCGTGCAGTTCCCGGGCGAGCTGCTCGCGCTCGCGGGAGCGCACCTGCTCCAACTGCCGCTCGCGAGCGGTCATCCGGAACCGCACGGCAGCCCCGACCACGCCGGGCAGCAGCAGGAAGAGGAAGCCCACGACCTTTTCGACGACCGGGGTCTCATCCACGACGACACACAGCGCGCCGGCCGCGAGGATCACCGCGCCGCCCAGCACGATGTCGCGTCCCGATCCCCAGCGGGGCAGCGCGTACACCAGCACGAGTACGACCGCGCTGGTGTTCAGGCCGACGGGTTCGTGCGGTGCGGCGACGAGCGAGGCCACCGGAAGCAGGATCACCGAGCCGAACGCCAGCGTCACCATCGCCAGCGGGCGGGTCCGGCGCCACAGGGTCAGCAGGCACAGCCATACGGCGAGCACCACCGCCGCCGGCCGCCACACGACGTTCTCGCGCAGGGTGGCCTCCAGCGCCACACCGGCAAGGCACGCGGCGAGCAGCGCCCAGTCCCGCCGCACCCGGGCGGGCGCGTCGGGCGGCCGCTGTTCGGTCCACAGGGTTCGCAGGTCGTCTCGGAGCACGATTCTCAGCTTAGGGACCGCGGCGTGCCGCGCATCGGCCGAAAGGACGGGTCGTCACTCGGCCCCGGGGCCGACGGATCCGCGGCCCTCGGGCCGATGCCGCGGAGCGCCGTGGCGACGAGCCTCGGCATCGGCGGCCGTACAAGGACGGCCGACGAGGTGGTTGGAGGACCCGATGCTCTCGAAAGCCCTGTTGCGCCTGGGCGCAAGCGCCGCCCGCCATCCCTGGCGGGTGATCGGGGCATGGCTGATCGCCGCCACGCTCGCCGTCCTCGCCGCCGTCGCCCTCGGCGGGCGTACCGCGGATTCGATGACCGCTCCAGGACTGGACTCCCAGCGGGCCGCGGAACTGATCGAGCGGGCAGGCACCGGCCAGGAGGGGATGACCGCCCAAGTGGTCGTCACCCCCCTCGACGACGGTGCGACGTTCTTCGACGACGACGGCGCGCGCACCGCTCTCACGCGGCTGCAGGCCGAGGTGAAGCGGCTGCCGCACGTGCTCGGCACGAGCGACCCGGCGGGGGCGCTCGACACGGGCGGGGACACCGCCGTGCGCGGCGGACTTGTCTCGGCCGACGGACGGATCGCGGTCGTCCGGGTGCAGTACCCCGACCAGAGCCGACTGTCGGCCGAGGACCTCGACGCCCTCGTCGATCTCGGCGACCGGCTGCGCGCCGAGCTGCCCCTGCGGATCGAGATGGGCGGGAGCCTCTTCTACGCCTTCTCCGACCCCGACGGCGGCGCAAGCGAGTTGATCGGGATCCTTGCCGCCGCCGCTGTCCTGTTCCTGGCGTTCGGTTCGCTCGTCGCCGCCGCGCTCCCGATCGGCATGGCGGTCTTCGGGCTGACCGTCGGCGTCGCCACGATGACGGTACTGGCGGGGGTGACGGACGTCCCCACCTTCGCACCGGTCCTGGGCAGCATGGTCGGGCTCGGAGTGGGCATCGACTACGCGCTGTTCGTGCTCGCCAGACACCGGGAGTACCTCGCGCGCGGGCTCGATCCCCACGAGGCAGCCGGACGGGCGGTGGCCACGGCGGGGCGGCCCGTGGTCTTCGCCGGCGGCACCGTCGTCGTATCGATCCTCGGCATGGCGGTCGCGAACGTGCCGTTCATGACGGTGGGCGGCCTGGCGGTCTCGATCGTCGTCCTGACCATGGTGCTCGCGTCGGTGACGCTACTGCCGGCCTTCCTCGGCGCGGCCGGCCCGCGGCTGGGCCAGGCCGGCCGGATCGTCCGGGCTCTTCGGGCCAGGCGGTCGGGCCGAATCGACCGACGGCGGGACACGGCGGCGGGCGCCGCCTCCGCCGCCGGGTGGGGGCGCTGGATCGGCCACGTCAGCCGGCACCCGGTGCCGTACGCGGTCGGCGCGGCGGGGCTGCTGCTGACGGCGACGCTGCCCGTGCTCGGCCTGCGCGTCGGCCTGCCCGACGACGGCTCACTGCCGCAGAGCCGTACGGAACGCCGCGCCTACGACCTCGTCGCCGAGGGATTCGGCCCGGGCACCAACGGTCCCCTCGTCATCGCCGCGGACCCCTCCGGCGATCGGGGAGTGGTGGACCGTCTCGTCACCACGGTCGCGGCGGATCCGGGCATCGCATCCGTCGCGCCGACGCACATCGATCGGGCTACCGGCATCGCGACCCTCGTGGTGTTCCCGACCACCAGCCCTCAGGACAAGGCCACGGCCGACACCATCGCCCGGCTGCGCACCGAGGTGCTGCCCATGGCGATCGGGCACGGCCCGGCCAGGGCCCACGTCGGCGGCGCCGCCGCGAGCCTGTCCGATGTGGGCCGACGCACCAGCCAACGCCTGCCGGTGTTCGTCGCCGCCGTGCTGGCGATGTCGTTCCTGCTGCTGATGCTGGTCTTCCGCTCGGTACTCGTACCGCTCAAGGCGGTACTGCTGAACCTGCTGAGCATCGGCTCGGCCTACGGCATCATGGTCGCGGTCTTCCAGTGGGGCTGGGGAGGCGCACTCATCGGGCTGGAAGCGACGGTTCCGATCGTGTCGTTCATCCCGATGTTCCTCTTCGCCATCCTGTTCGGCCTGTCGATGGACTACGAGGTGTTCCTCCTCTCCCGCGTACGCGAGGAGTACCTGCGCACCGGCGACAACGGCACGGCGATCGTCGAGGGCGTCTCGGGCACCGCCCGGGTCATCACCTCGGCCGCCCTCATCATGGTGGCGGTCTTCCTGTCCTTCGCCGTCGCCGACGACCCCTCCACCAAGATGTTCGGGCTCGGCCTGGCCACCGCGATCTTCGTCGACGCCACGGTCGTGCGCATGGTGCTGGTACCGGCGACCATGACACTCCTCGGCCGGACCAACTGGTGGCTGCCGAAGTGGCTGGACCGGATGCTTCCCCGCGGCCCGGTCGGCACCGACGACACCGACGCGGAATCCACGGGTGAGACCCCGCGTCCACGGCTGGTCGACCGTTGACTCAACTCCTGCCCGCCCCTGGCCCAGGGCCTGCCTGAAAGGCCCTGGGGGGTGTCTTGCCGCGAGTCCGGCCGATCGGCAAGGCACCCCCTACCGCTGTGTCACCAGCGGACCGGGAGGTGGCGGACGCCGCGCATGAGGAGGCCGGGCAGCCACTCCCAGGGCGCGCCCTCGGGGTCGAGTTCGAGCCGGGGGAAGCGGTCCAGGAGGGTCCGGAGCGCGATCCTGCCCTCCAGGCGGGCGAGCGGGGCGCCCAGGCAGTAGTGGATGCCGTGGCCGAAGGCGAGGTGACCCTTGGTGTCGCGGCGGATGTCGAAGCGGTCGGGCTCGGGGAAGCGGGCCGGGTCCCGGTCGAGCGCGCCGATCGCCACGAGGACGCTCTGTCCCGCGGGGACGACGGTGTCGCCGATGGTGACGGGCTCCCGGGTGAAGCGGAAGGTGCCGGTCTCCACGGGACCGTCGTACCGCAGGGACTCCTCGATCGCCCCGTCGAGGAGGTCGGGGTCCGCGCGCAGGGCGGCGAGCTGCTCGGGGTGGGTGAGCAGGTTGCGGACGGTGTTGGAGATCAGGTTGACGGTGGTCTCGTGGCCGGCGATGAGCAGCAGGTAGGCCATGGCGCGGAGTTCGGGTCCGGAGAGCCGGTCGCCGTCCTCGGCGCGGGCGGCGATCAGGCCGGAGAGCAGGTCGTCGGCGGGTCCCGCGGCCCGCTTGTCCTCGATGAGGCCGTCGAGGTAGCCGCCGAAGCCCTCCAGGGCGTCGAGGATGCCGCGCTCGCCGGTCGGGGTGACGAGCTCGTTCGACCAGCCGCGGAAGGTCTCGCGGTCTTCGGCGGGGACGCCGAGGAGCTCACAGATGACGGTGATCGGCAGCGGGAACGCGTAGGCGTCGACGAGGTCGGCGCGTCCTGCCGGTTCCATGGCGTCGGCGAGTTCGTGGGTGAGCCGCTCGATGCGGGGGCGCAGGCTCTCGACGCGGCGGCCGGTGAACTCCGCCGTGACCAGGCGGCGCAGCCGGGTGTGGTCGGGGGCGTCGGCGGAGAGGAGGTGGACGCCGATGACGTCCTCCTCCGGCGGCCGGACGCCGATGACGGAGGGGGACTTGGCGAGCCGGGGATCGGCGAGCGCCGCGCGCCCTTCCTCGTGGCCGACGACCAGCCAGAACTGGAAGCCGTCGGGCATCCGTACCTCGTGGACGGGACCTGCTTCACGGAACTTCGCGTAGTAGGGGTACGGATTCGCGGTGAAGTCCGCGCCGTACTCCCCCAGTTCGATGACGGACATCGAAGCAGACTATCCGACTAGTCGTTCCGGTCCGTGTCGATGAGGCCCGCGTCATGGACGAGCAGCGCGATCTGGACACGGTTGTTGAGGCCGAGCTTGGCGAGGATCCGGGAGACGTGGGCCTTGACCGTGGGAACGCTCATGTAGAGCTCGGTGGCGATCTCGGCGTTGGACCGGCCGTGCCCGACGGCGACGGCCACTTCCCGCTCGCGGTCGGCGAGTCCGGCGAGGCGGGCGGCGGCCGTGGCACGCCGGGGCTGGTCCGGCTGTTCCTGCTGTTCCGTGACGTGGGTCATGAGCTGACGGGTGACGGCCGGCGAGAGGACGGGATCACCCGCGGCGACCCGGCGGACGGCGGCGACGATCTCGGCGGGCGGGGTGTCCTTGAGGACGAAGCCGGCGGCGCCGGCCCGCAGGGCGCGCAGCACCTGCTCGTCGGCGTGGAAGGTGGTGAGGACGACGACCTCGGGGGCGCCGGGGAGGGCGCGGAGACGTTCGGTGGCGGTGAGGCCGTCCACGTGGGGCATGCGGATGTCCATGAGGACGACGTCCGGGGCGTGCCGGGCGACGAGTTCGGGGACGTCGCGGCCGTCGGCGCCCTCGCCGACGATCTGGAGGTCGTCGGCGCCGCCGAGCATGAGGGTGAGGCCCGCACGGACCAGGGGGTCGTCGTCGACGACGATCAGCCGGATGGTCATGGGGGTCACGGTAGCCGCGCATGCGACGGGATCGGCCGGAAGGTCGTGCGGGCCACGGCGGCCGCGCGTAGCGGTGGGATCCGCCGGAAGGTCATGTGGGCCACGGCGGACGCGCGTGGCGGTGGGATCCGCCGGAAGGTCACGCCGGCCATGGCGGACGCCTTGTACGGCGCGAACCGCCGGAAGGTCATGCCGGCGGCCGCGCGTACGGCGCGGACCGGACGGAAGGTCATGCCGGCCACGGCAGCCAGGCGTGCAGGGCGAATCCGCCGTCGGGGGCCGGGCCGTGTTCCATCCGGCCGCCGGCGAGGGCGGCGCGTTCGGTGAGGCCGATGAGGCCCTGGCCGGAGCCGGGGACGTGCGGGACCGGGCCGGCGGGGGCCGGGTTGTGGACGTCGACGGTGAGGCCTTCGCCGGGGCGGCCCCGGACGGTGACGGTGACCGTCGTGCCGGGGGCGTGCTTGCGGGCGTTGGTGAGGCCCTCCTGCGCGATGCGGTAGACGGTACGGCCGGTGGCGGCGGGCACGGCGGCCGGGTCGTCGACGGTGGTGTCGAGGACGACCTCCGTGCCGGCCTCGCGGGACTCCTCGACCAGCGAGTCGAGGGTGGCGAGGGTGGGCTGGGGCCGGTCGCCGTCGCCGTTCTCGCCGGGCGCGCGCAGGACGCCGATGATCTCGCGGAGGTCCTGGAGGGCTTCGTGGGCGCTGTCGCGGATGACTCCGGCGGCGCGGGCGATCTGCTCGGGCGGGGCGTCCGGCCGGAACTCCAGGGCTCCGGCGTGCACGCTGAGCAGGGTGAGGCGGTGGGCGAGCACGTCGTGCATCTCGCGGGCGATGGCCTCGCGGGCGAGCCGCTGGGCCTGGGCGGCGCGCAGCTCGGCCTCGGCCTCGGCGCGGCGGGCCCGTTCCCTGAGGGCTTCGACGAGCTGGCGCCGGGAGCGGACGAGCATGCCCCAGGCGGTGACGAGCAGGATGAGGACGAAGCCGAGGGCGATGGAGAGCCCGGCGTTGGTGGTGGGGTCGGGGCGGACGAAGACCTGGGCGGTGGAGGTGGCGACGGCGAACGCCACGATCCAGCCGACCTCGCGGAACGGCCGACGCACGGCGACGCTGAACAGGCTCACGAGGAGGGCGCCCGCGGCGACGGGGGCGAGGATGTTCGCCACGGACAGGGCGACCGCGAGCCCGACCGGCCAGCGGCGGCGCGTCCAGAGGGCGCAGCAGGCGGCGGCGCCGGCGAGCTGGTCGAGGAGGGTGACGGTCTCGCTGGTGTACTGCGCGCTGGTGTCGGCGGCGAGGAGGCCGACGAGGGCCGCGAGCAGGAACAGCGAGGTGTCCACGATCCAGTCGCGGACGGTACGGCGGGGCCGGGCGGCCCCGCTCCCGCCCGGTTCGACCAGGTGGGAGGGGAGCAGCCAGCGCTGCCGGTCCGTGCGAGTCATGTCCGCAAATGTACGCAGGCCGGGGGCGGTGCAAGGGGTGTGCGGGCCGTCGGGATACCGGAGTCGCTCAGGTCGATACTTTGGTATCGACGGCCGTAGACGAGCGGCGGACGCGGCCGGCCGGCCCTCCCCACCATGATCGGATCATGAAGAGGTTTCTTGAGGGTCTCGGGGTGCTGCTGCTCGTGGCCGGTGTGGCCGGGGTGATCCGCGAGCTGACGGGCGGCTGGTTCCACTTCATGGGTCTGACCCGGTTCCTCACGGAGAACGTGGGGTTCCTGGAGGGCCGGGAGCTGTTCGCGAACGTTGTGGTGGCGGTCGTCGGCCTGGCGCTCGCGATGGGGACGAGCCGCATAGCGAAGGACTGAGACGGGCGCTTCCGGCATCTTCCGGATCCGGTCAGGCGCTCGCTTCGTTGAGGCGGGTGACCTCGGCGAGGTGCTCGGCCATGCGGTGGGAGACGGAGCCACTGGTGTAGAGGACGCCGCCGATGACGGCGAGGGGCACGGACGCGCCGAGAACGGCGAGGAGTTCGGGCCAGTCGCGCTCGTTGACGCAGCCGCTGTCGTTGTCGTGGAGGCTCTCGCTGGTGAACCGGGAGGTGCACTCATAGTTGGCCCCACTGGCCTCGTAGGGCGTGAAGAGGAGCACCGCGAGCCAGATCCACAACAGCCCGGCCGCGGCGAGGAGTCCGAGTCCCCACGCCTGGGTGCGGCGGGCCCGGGCGCGGAAGTCGATGTCGTACGGCAGTGAACGCATGGGGCGAGAACCTACCGGGCGTCCTGGTCCGCCGTGCGGCGGCCCCAACTGGTGCCCGCGAGAACGAGGATCGCGCCCGCGAGGCCGAGGGCGCCGGGGCGGTCGCCGGCGAGGGCGATGCCCGCGGCGGCGGCCCAGAGCGGCTCCGTGCCGAGGAGGAGGCTCACCCGGGACGGCGAGGTGCGGCGGACGGCCCACATCTGGACGAAGAAGGCGAAGAGCGTGCAGAAGACGGAGAGGAAGAGGAGCCCGGCCCACTCGCGCGGGCCGAAGTCGAGGGCCACGGCCCAGGGCGAGGTGCCGGTGCCGGGGAGGGCGGCGATGACGGCGAACACGGCGACGGCGGAGCCGAGCTGGACGGTGGTGAGGGAGAGCGAGTCGGCCGAGCGGACCGCCTTGATCCGGGACATGGCCAGGACGTGCACGGTACGGGCGAGGGCGGCGAGCAGCATCAGCAGATCGCCGAGGGACGGGGTGGTGAACCCGCCGCCCTGGGTCAGCAGGACGACACCGGCGACGGAGAGCGCGGCGGCGGCGAGGAAGGCCCTCGGCGGCCGCACGCGGGTGACGGCGGCCTCCGCGAGCGGGGTGAAGATCATGGTGAGGCTGATGATCAGGCCCGCGTTGGTGGCGGAGGTGTGGACGACGCCGTACGTCTCCAGGAGGAAGATCCCGCTGAGGATCAGCCCGAGGGTCGCGGCGCCGCGCCACTGGGCCGCGCTCAGGGCCTGGAGCCTGCGCCACCCCGCGGCGACGAGGACGGGCAGCACCACGGCGAACCGCAGCACGAGGACCGCGATGACGGTGTGGCCGGTGGTGATGCCCTTGGCCGCGAGGTAGCTGGCGCCCCAGACGACGGCGACGATCAGGACGGGCAGGTCGGTGAGCCAGGCGCGGCGGGGGGCGCCGAGGGGCACGGGTGCGGCAATCGAGGACATGGCGGGCCGGTTCTCCAACACTGGGGGCGGGGTGGAGACTTCGACGGCTCGCACTCGGAGCGATCACCGTAGCCGGGACGGACCCGTGGTGGCTACACCATTCCCTCGGTCCGGATCAGTAGCTGCCGTACGTGGGGCGGCCGGCCAGCTCGTACGTGTGGAGGGCGACGCCCGTGCTGGTGGTGCGCGCGTCGGCGAGGCGGAAGGCGGTGGGGCGGACCCCTTCGGTGAAGAGGCGGCGGCCGGTGCCGAGGACCACGGGGAAGACGTGCAGGTGGAGGATGTCGATGAGGTCGTGGTCGAGGAGGGTCCGGGCGAGGCCTGCGCTGCCGTGCATCTGGATCTCGCCGTCGAGGCTCTCCTTGAGGGCGGCGACCTCTTCCACCACGTCCCCCTTGAGCAGGGTGGTCCCGGCCCAGTCGGCGGAGGTGAGGGTGGTCGTGGCGACGTACTTGGGGAGGGCGTTGAGCTTGGAGGCGACGGGGTCGGTGGGGTCGGTGTGCTTGGGCCAGTAGCCCGCGAAGATGTCGTACGTGTGGCGGCCGAGGAGGAAGGCGGTCGGCCGGGCGAAGATCTCGGTGATGCGCTGTCCGAAGTCCTCGTCGCCGAACGGCACGGACCAGCCGCCGTGCTCGAAACCGCTGCTGCGGTCCTCGTCGGGGCCGCCGGGGGCCTGGATGACGCCGTCGAGGGTGAGGAACTGGGTGAGGCTGAGGGTGGCCATGGTGGGTGCCCTTTCTGTTCTCCGGACCATCGTGTCCCGGAAGCTCAGACCGCGCCGCCGGGCGGAACTCATCGGTGATCGGGTCGGCGTCCGATTCCCGCCAGCGTCCTGGACCCCCGCCGACTTTCCTTGAACCCGCAACCACTTAGTACTTCTCACGGAGGTTTCGGGATGTCCACGATGAACGGCACGGCGGTCCTGGTGACGGGTGGCGGCCGGGGGATCGGCGCGGCGACGGCGGTACGGCTGGCGCGGGAGGGCGCCGATGTGGCCTTCACCTACGTCCAGGACGAGGCGCGGGCCAAGGAGGTCGCGGCGCGGATCGAGGCGGCCGGCCGCCAGGCGCTGCCGCTGCGGGCCGACGCCGCGGACGCCGGGGACGCGGCGGGCGCGGTGGAGTGGGCGGCGGACGCCCTCGGGCGCCTCGACGTCCTCGTGAACAACGTCGGCGCGGGCGTCCTCGGCCCGCTGGAGTCGCTGTCCCTCGCGGACGTGGACCGGGTCCTCGCGGTGAACGTCCGGGCGGCCTTCCTCGCCTCGCAGGCGGCGGCCGCGCGCTTCTCCGAGGGCGGCAGGATCGTCACGATCGGCACCTGCATGACCCAGCGGGTGCCGGGCCCCGGCGGCACCCTCTACACGATGAGCAAGGCGGCGCTGATCGGCCTGACGAAGGCGCTCGCGCGGGAGCTGGGCGGGCGCGGCATCACGGCGAACATCGTCCACCCCGGTCCCGTCGACACCGACATGAACCCCGCGGACGGGCCGTACGCGGAGGGGCAGGCGGCCATGACGGCGCTCGGCCGCTTCGGCACCCCGGACGAGGTGGCGGCGATGGTCGCCTTCCTCGCGGGTCCCGGCGGGCGGTACGTGACGGGCGCGGAGTTCTCGGTGGACGGCGGGCACGCCGCGTAACCCCCGGTGAAGGGGGTTGCGCGAGGGCGCACCGGTGCTGTCGGGTCGGTGCGCCCTCGCGGGCCGGGCGGGGTGTCGTACCCGCCCAGTTCGGGGGAGTCGGTGGGTTCTAGCCGCCGAGCTCCTGGTGGCGGGCGGTCAGCCGCGCCGTACCGGCCTCCGTGAGGGAGCCGAAGAGACGGAGGCGGGAGATGCCGCCGTCCGGGTAGATGTCGATCCGGACGCGGGAGCCGACCGCCGGGGTGTCGAGCACGAACCGGTGGTTGGTGTCGGGCTGGAGGCGGGTCCGGGGCAGGATCTCGGTCCACTCCTCCGAGCCCTCGGCCGCGACGGAGAGCGCGGCCCAGCCGGCGCTGTTGCCCTTGAGGTAGGCGGTGTCGATCTCGACGGCGCGGATCTCGGACTCGGCGACCAGGCCGTAGCGGATCCAGTCGTTGCCCTTGTCGCGGCGGCGGCGGGTCTCCCAGCCGTCGTCCATCTTGCGGGAGCGGCCCGGCTGGATGGTGTTGGTGGCCGGGGAGTAGAAGCGGTCCGAGGCGTCCTCGACCTGGCCGCCGTTCTCCAGGGCGGCGAGGTCGAAGGTGCCGAGGACGCCCAGCCACGCCGGGTCGGGGGCGACCTCGCCGTAGACGCGGAGGCGGGCGATGCCGCCGTCCGGGTGCTGGTTGACGCGCAGGTGCGTGAAGCGCTGCTCGACGTCGACGGCGAAGCCGTTGGCGGCGTGGCCGCCGACGGCGGTGCGCGGGACGAGCGTCGTCCACTTCACGTCGTCGGCGAGGAGCTCCTGGGGCGAGGGGGAGCCGGCCACGGAGGTGGCCTCGACGGAGACGGCCTGCGGGTAGTTGCCGCGGAAGTGGGCGGTGTCGACGACGATGCCGCGGACGACGCCGGGGGCGCCGAGGCGTACCAGGGCCCAGTCGTGGTCGTCCTCGGTGGGGTGCGGCTGCTGGGCCGAGACACCGCGGCGGCGGCGGGTCTCCCAGCCGTCCATGATCTTGCCCTTGTGGCCGAAGTGCTCGGGGTCGAACTCGGCGGCCTCGGGCTTCAGCAGGTTCTCGCGCTCGGCGAAGAACTCGTCGTTGGCCGCGATGACACCCGCACCCAGACGCCGGTCCGCGAGGTCCGCGTACTGGGTGAAGGGGAAGTCGGCCGTCCGGTAGTCGGCGTACGGGTCGCCGCCGCCGTAGGGGCTGGCGTCACCGGTGAAGCTGGGTATGGACGACACGTCAGTTGTTCCTTTCGAGGAGGCGGCCGGAGGGCTCGGCGAGGGTGCCGTGGTCGGCGATCCGCTCTCCACGCAGCCAGGTGGAGGTGACGACGCCGTGGAGGGTCTTGCCCGCGTAGGCGGTGATCCGGTTGCGGTGCTCCAGGCCGGCCGGGTCGACGGTGAAGGTGGCGTCCGGGGCGAGGACCGCGAAGTCGGCGTCACGGCCGGCCTCGATGGCGCCCTTCCGGGTGAGTCCGGCGAGCCGGGCCGGGCCCTCGGACATCCAGCGCACCACGTCCTCCAGCGAGTGGCCGCGGCGCCGGGCCTCGGTCCAGATCGCCGGCAGACCGAGCTGCAGGGAGGAGATGCCGCCCCAGGCGGAGGCGAAGTCCGGGGTCTTCAGGTCGGCGGTGGACGGCGAGTGGTCGGAGACGATGCAGTCGATGGTGCCGTCCGCGAGCCCCTGCCACAGCGCGTCCTGGTTCGACGCCTCACGGATCGGCGGGCAGCACTTGAACTCGGTCGCCCCGTCCGGGATCTCCTCCGCCGTGAGCGTGAGGAAGTGCGGACAGGACTCGACGGTGATCTTCACGCCCTCGGCCTTGGCGGCGGCCAGGGCCGGCAGCGCGTCCGAGGAGGACAGGTGCAGCACGTGGACGCGGGCGCCCAGCCGGCGGGCCTGGTTGATCAGGTTCTCGATCGCCGTGTTCTCCGCGTCCCGGGGACGCGAGGCCAGGAAGTCGGCGTACGCGCCGCCCGAGCGCTGCGGCGCGGCGGCCAGGTGGTGCGGGTCCTCGGCGTGCACGATCATCAGGCCGTCGAAACCCGCGATCTCGGCCAGCGAGGTCGCCAGCCGCTCCTGATCGAGCTCCGGGAACTCCTCCACCCCGGAGGGCGACAGGAAGCACTTGAAGCCGAAGACGCCGGCGTCGTGCAGCGGCCGCAGGTCCTTGACGTTGTCGGGCAGGGCGCCGCCCCAGAAGCCGACGTCGATGTGGGCCTTGCCGCGGGCCACCTCCTGCTTGACCCGCAGGTGGTCCACCGTGGTGGTCGGGGGCAGCGAGTTGAGCGGCATGTCGAGCAGGGTGGTGATGCCGCCCGCGGCGGCCGCGCGGGTGGCGGTCCAGAAGCCCTCCCACTCGGTGCGCCCCGGGTCGTTCACGTGCACGTGAGTGTCGACCAGACCGGGCAGGACCACGTCGTCGCCGACGTCCTCAAGCCGGGCACCGGCGGGCACCTCGGCGTCGTACGGCAGCACGGCCGCGATCGTCCCACCGGAGACGGCGATCGACGCCGGGCGCGTCCCCTCGGGGGTGATGACGCGTGTCGAGCGCAGGACCAGGTTGACGTCCACCCGTACCCCTATCTTCAAGCGATTCGCAGAGAGAGCGCGCGAATTTCAACGAACTGTTGAAAAGGAGTCTTCACTTCCGGGCGATGGGTCGTCAAGGGCACACTTCCAGCATCGGCCGTCGGCGAACCCGACTTAGAGGTTTCCACAAAGTGGAATGAAAATTCCGTACAGTAGAACGTAGCTCCGCACATGCGGGCCAGACCCGGACAGCTCCGGGCCCGCTCAGACACCGGACAAACACCCCCTGACCGGCGCTGACGCCGATACCAGGACCGTGTACCCCGGCCGGCGGCCCGGTAGGCTGCTGCCTTGCCCGCCTGCCCCGAAAGGACCGTTGACGTGCCGACGTCCAGCGCCAGCACCACCGACGCCGCCAAACCCGCCGCGAGCGGGGGCGTCCAGTCCCTTGAGCGCGCCTTCGACCTCCTGGAGAGGATGGCCGACGCCGGGGGCGAGGTAGGGCTGAGCGAGCTCTCCGCCAGCAGCGGACTGCCGCTCCCCACCATCCACCGCCTGATGCGCACCCTCGTCGCCTGCGGCTACGTGCGCCAGCAGCCCAACCGTCGGTACGCGCTCGGTCCCCGGCTCATCCGGCTCGGCGAGTCCGCCTCCCGCCTCCTCGGCACCTGGGCCCGCCCCTACCTGGCGCGGCTCGTCGAGGAGACCGGCGAGACCGCGAACATGGCGCTGCTCGACGGCGACGAGATCGTGTACGTCGCGCAGGTGCCGTCCAAGCACTCCATGCGCATGTTCACCGAGGTCGGCCGCCGGGTCCTGCCGCACTCGACCGGTGTCGGCAAGGCGCTCCTCGCGCACACCCCGGCGGAGGAGGTCCGGGCGCTGCTCGCCCGCACCGGCATGCCGGCCGCGACCGAGAAGACCATCACCACGCCGGACGGCTTCCTCGACGCGCTCGTGGCGGTCCGCGAGACGGGGTACGCGGTCGACGACAACGAGCAGGAGATAGGAGTCCGCTGCCTCGCGGTCTCCGTACCGGACTCCCCCACCGCGGCGGCCATCTCCATCTCGGGCCCGGCGGGCCGGGTCACCGAGGCGGCCACGGAGAAGATCGTCCCGATCCTCCAGGAAGTGGCCCGCGAACTGTCGGCGGCCCTGGCCAACACCTCGGGCAACCACCAGGGCTGAGGCCGGCGTGGGAGCCGACATCGACGGCGTGATCGAGGTCCGCGAGCGCGACGGCCGCTGGCGGACCGCCCTCGGCCTCCCGGAGTCCGCGCTCCGGCGCGACCGGCACGCCAGGGAGTGCCTCTTCGGCTACGGCGGGGTCCTCCAGGTGGAACGGCCCCTGTTCGACCAGCGGGGGATCCCGGACGACGCCTCGGAGGACGCCCCGGCGTACGACGAGCTGAGCCACAGCCACTCGTACGCCACCTGGGCCGAGATCACGGCCGTCGACTGGGACGCGCCGCTCTGCGACGGTCCCGACGGCAACCACATCGGCGAATGGCGGCCGGGCCCGGACGGCGAGCTCGTCCTCCACGCCGTGCCCGGGACGCCGATCGAGGTCCTCGACGCGGCGGAGGAGCTCTTCGGCGAGGACCTGATGCCACCGGAGTGGCCACCCGGCGGCGAGGTCTCCTGGAACGGCGCCGTGTACCGCCCCGTGACCTGGACGCCCCGCATGTTCGTCCCGCAGGACGGCGACTGGGGCCCGGTGTGGACGGCGATGCGGGACCAGGCCGCCGTCCACGGGGACGAGAACGTCCGCCTGGTCGTCTGGTTCGGCTGACGTCGAGCGTCAGGGCCGGGGCGGCGGGGTCATCCAGGCCCCCGCGTCGTACGTCAGGACCCGGGTGCGCGCGGCGACACCAGGCCGGATTCGTAGGCCAGGACGACCAGTTGGGCACGGTCGCGGGCGGCGAGCTTGGCCATGGCCCGGTTCACGTGGGTCTTCGCGGTCATCGGCGTGATCACCATGCGCGCGGCGATCTCGTCGTTGGACAGCCCCCGCGCGACCAGGACGACGGCCTCCCGTTCGCGGTTGGTCAACTCCTCCAGGCCGGCTCCGGCCCCCGTCTCCAACGGCTCGGCGACGTACCGGTCGATGAGCCTGCGCGTGATCGACGGTGCCAGCAGGGCGTCGCCCCGCGCCGCGACCCGTACCGCGTGAAGGAAGTCCTCCGGCAGGATGTCCTTGACCAGGAACCCGGCGGCTCCGGCCCGCAGCGCGTGGAAGACGTACTCGTCCAGGCCGTAGTTGGTCAGGATGACCACGTGCACCCCGGCCAGAGCCGGGTCGGCGGCGATGCGCCGGGTCACCTCGACACCGTCCATGACCGGCATCCGGATGTCCACGAGCGCGATGTCGGGCAGGTGCTCACCCGCCAGGGCCAGGCCCTCCCGGCCGTCGCCGGCCTCGCCCACCACCTGGATGTCGTCCTCCAGGTCGAGGAGTGCGCGGAATCCGCTGCGGAGGAGCGGCTGGTCGTCGACGAGCAGAACGCGGATCACGACGTCCGCTCCAGGGGCAGCCGGGCCCGGACGGTGAAGCCGCCCTCCGTGCGCGGGCGCGCGCTCAGCCCCCCGCCGAGCGCGGTGACCCGTTCACGCATCCCGAGCAGCCCGGTGCCGGGTGTCGGCGCGGTGTCCGGCGCGGCCTTCCCGTCGTCGTCGACCCGTACGGTCAGGGCGTCGGGACGGCAGTCGATCCGTACCGAGGCCGTGGCCGCTTCCGCGTGACGGGCGATGTTGGTGAGCGACTCCTGGACGATCCGGTAGACGGTCCTGTCGACCGCGACCGGCACGTCCTGCCGCTCCCCCTCGATCGTCAGCGTGGCGTCCAGACCGGTCAGCCGGGCCCGTGCCACCAGGTCCGGAACGTCGTCGAGACCGCGCGGCGGGGCCGTGTCGTCGTCGCGCAGCGCCTCCAGGGTCGCCCGCAGTTCCCGGGTCGCCTCCCGCCCGGCCTCCTGGATCGCGAGCAGGGCCTCCGGCACCCGCTCGCCGCGCCGGCGGGCCACGTGCACGGCGACCTCGGACTGCACCTTGATGATCGAGATCTGGTGGGTGAGCGAGTCGTGCAGCTCACGCGCGATCCGCAGCCGCTCCTCGTCCGCGCGGCGCCGCGCGGTCTCCTCCCGGGTGCGCTCGGCCTCGTCCGCCCTCCGCTCGGCCTGCCGCAGCGCCTCCCCCGCCGCCCCGGCCGCGACCAGCCAGGCCAGCTCCAGGGCGCCCCGTGCCCGCGCGAACGCCTCGCCCGTGTCGTGCAGCGAGGCCAGCGCGGCCACCGGCAGAGCGGCGAGCACGAGCAGGCTCACCGCGATCGCGACGGTGCGGTGTCCCGCCCGTACGGCCGCGTACACCGCGAACAGGTACGCGACGGCGGGCACGTCGAAACCGGCCGCCTGATAGCCCGCCGCACAGAGACCGGTCACGACGAGGACGGGCACAGGAGCGCGGCGGCGCGCGGCAAGGGCAAGACCGCCGGCCGCGAGCAGCACGTAGCCGAGCAGGTCCGGGCCCGTGCCGGCGTGCGGCCCGGACGACGCCCCGGTCGACAGCAGCGCCGCCGCCACACCGACGGCGATCACCCCGTCCACGACCCCGTCCGGGACCTCGAAGCGTCCTCTGATCATGCGCGCACCCTAGCCGCGCGGGAGGCGTGGGCGGATCCCGCTCACGGAGGAGCCGACGCCTACCGCGGACGCGGTAGTCCCGCCGTTCCTGCCGCGTCCGCGGCAGTGCGAAGTGACCGCGTCCGCCGGACGACGCGCGGCCGGTCCGGTGGCCATCCTCAAGTGGTCCCGCTCACCGAGGAGAAGGAGCAGCCCATGTCCGTCCGCACCGTTCTCGCCCTGACCGGAGCCGTCGTGGTCGGCGGTCTCGCGTTCGCCGTGCCGGCGGCCGCGGACCCCGCCGTCCAGCCGGTCGCCGCGAGCGTCTACACCCTGAGCGTCGGCCGCGTCTCATCCTCCGTGGCCGCGCTGGTCGGCCTCCTCGGCGTGGTCAACGGCGGCCTCGCCCTGGCCCGCACGACGGGCCGGGGCCGCGTCCGCACCTGGGCCCGCCGGAACGGGGCGGTCACCGCGCTCGTCGCCGGGCCGATCGCCCTGGTCGTCGGCGCGGTGGTCGCGGCCACCGCGGACGGTGGCCTCGGCACCGGCAACGGTCTCGGCGGCGCGTACGTCGCCATGCTGGTGGGCCTGGCCGCGGTCGCCCTCGGAGGGCGAGCGCGCGCCCGGGCCCACCGGACCGGCTGAGCGCCCCGCCGGGCTCAGGCGGGGATCGACTCCGTCAGACGGCCGTCCTGGACCGTCACCGTGCGGTCCGTGCGGGCGAGGTGCGTGCGGTCGTGGGTGACCAGGACCGTCGCCGTCCCCCGCTCCGCCGTCAGCGTGGCCAGGAGGTCCATGACCGCCGCCCCCCGCTCGTGGTCCAGGGCGCTCGTCGGCTCGTCGACCAGGAGCACGGACGGCTCGTTCATCAGCGCCCGCGCGATGTTCACCCGCTGCCGCTGGCCGCCCGACAGCTGGTGCGGCCGCCGGTGCGCCTGGTCCGCGAGGCCCACCGCGTCGAGCAGGTCCAGGGCCCGGCCCCGTACCGCCTTGGGCGAACGCTTCGACAGGTGGGCCATCACCTGGAGCTGCTCCGCCGCACTCAGCGAGGGCAGCAGATTCGGCTGCTGGAAGACGATCCCGATGTGCTCGCGGCGCAGCTCCGCCTTGGCGGCGGCCGTCAGCGGCCCCGTGTCCGTACCGGCGACGACGACCCGCCCCTCGTCCGGGGTCACCAGGGTGGCGGCGACCGCGAGGAGGCTGGACTTGCCGGAGCCGGACGGGCCGACGACGGCCGTGAGCGTACCGGCGGGGACGGTGAGGGAGACGGCGTCGAGGGCGGTGAGCCGGCCGTCGCCGTCGGGGTAGGTGAGGGTGACGGCGTCGAGGACGAGGCTCATCGGGCGCTCCCGAGGGCGGTGAGGGGGTCGACGGCGGTGATCCGCCGGATGGACAGGGCGGCGCCGAGGACACCGAGGACGACGATCACGGCGGCCGGCCCGAGGACGGTGAGCGGTTCCAGGACGAAGGGCACGTTCCCGCCGCTGACGAGGGCGCCGATGCCGACCGCGAGCGCGGTGCCGAGCAGGGTGCCGGCGGTGAGCATGAGGACGGCCTGCCCGAGGGCGTCCTTGAGGAGGTACGGGGTGGAGGCGCCGAGCGCCTTGAGGACGGCGACGTCACCGCTGCGCTGGATGGTCCAGACGGTGAAGAAGGCTCCTATGACGAGCGCGGAGATCGCGAAGAGGAACCCGCGCATCAACTGCAGCGAACCGTTCTCGGCCTGGTAGGACCCTATGGCGGTGAGGGCTCCGTCGAGGGTGCGGGCCTCGGTGCCGGCGGCCTTGTCACCGGCCGCCCAGTCGACACCGTCGCCGCTCAGCGCGATCACGGTGGCCTGCTCCTGCGCGGCGGTGCCGCTCCGGCCGACCTGCTGCCAGTCGTCGAGGGAGGTCCACACCACGGGGGTGTGGCTGTACGAGGCGTCGCCGGAGACCGCGGCGACGGTGACCTCCAGCGGGCCGAGGCGGAGCTTGTCGCCGGCGCCCACGGCCAGCTCCTCCGCCGCCGACTCGGACAGGACGACCTTGCCCGCGCCGACGGTCCCGGGGGCGAGTCCGGCGTCCGGCTCCGAGCCGAAGGCGGAGACGGCGGCGGTGTGGTCACCGGCGGCGGCGTTGAGGGTACGGATGCCGAGCGGGTCGGCCGCCGTCACCCCGGGGCGCTCCGCCCACCCGCGCCACTGCTCCTCCGTCACCGTCGAATTGGTGAAGGAGGCCGACTGCCCGGACGGCGGCGCCGCGAAGGCGAGCCGGTCGGCGGGCAGGCCGGTGATCGCGGAGATGTTCTCTCGCGCGAGTCCGGCGGTCAGCCCGGACAGCAACCCCACGAGCAGGGTGATCAGCACGATCACCGTGCCCATGAGGGTGAAACGCCCCTTGGCGAATCTCAGGTCTCTCCATGCCACGAACATGCTGACCAGAGTGGTCGGCGAGGTGCCCCGCGGGCATCGCGCCACGGATGGCTCCGGAATCAAACTTTCGGTTGAGTCCGGATTGTCGCCCGGTGTCTACGCTGGAGGGATCATGGATCCCCGCTCTCTGACCCCCGCTCTGCGCGCGCTGCGCCTCTGCCTGCACCTCCTCATGGCGGGCCTGCTCGTGCTGGCGGCGGTCCGGGCGCACTCGACCGCCGGGACGGTCGCCGCGGTGGTCATGGGCGCGGTCTACGCGGCCGGCTCGTACCTGCCGTCCGTGCGGAGCTCGCAGCGCGCCGCCGCGGTGTGGCTGGCGGTCCTGGGAGCGTCCTGGCTCGGGCTGCTCTGGCTCACCCCGGAAGCGCTCTGGCTGGCCTTCCCGCTGTACTTCCTCCAGCTGCACCTGCTGCCCACCCGCTGGTCGCTGCCGGCCGTGGCCCTGACGGCGGGCGCGGCGATCCTCTCGTACGTGGGGCACGGCGCCGCGCTCAATCCGGGGGTCTTCATCGGTCCGCTGCTCGGTGCGGCGGTCGCGGTGGCGACGGTCCTCGGCTACCAGGCCCTCTACCGGGAGAGCGAGCGGCGGCGCCGGCTCATCGAGGAGCTGATCGCGACGCGGGCCGAGCTGGCGGCGGCGGAGCGGCACGCGGGGACGCTCGCCGAGCGAGAGCGGCTCGCGCGGGAGATCCACGACACGCTCGCGCAGGGCCTGTCCTCGATCCAGCTGCTGCTGCGGGCGGCCGAGCGGGTGCTCCCGCCGGACTCCCCCGCCGCGGGTCACATCGGCCGGGCGCGCGAGGCGGCGCAGGACAATCTGGCGGAGGCGCGGCGCTTCGTCCGGGCGCTCTCGCCGCCGGACCTGGAGCACGGCTCACTGGCGGCGGCGCTCGAGCGCCTGTGCGAGCCGGTCACCGGGCTGCCCGCGGACGGGCCCCGGGTCCGGTTCTCGGTGAGCGGGACCCCGGCCGAGCTGCCGACGCCGTACGAGGTGGCCCTGCTGCGGATCGCGCAGTCGGCGCTCGCGAACACGGTGCGGCACGCCTCGGCCTCGCGGGCCGAGATCACCTTGTCGTTCATGGACGCGTCGGTGACCCTGGACGTGGTCGACGACGGCCGGGGCTTCGACCCCGCCTCCGTACGCCCCTCTTCCGACGGCGGTTTCGGGCTTCCGGCGATGCGCTCGCGGGCGGAGTCGCTGGGCGGCACGTTCACCGTCGAGTCGGCGCCCGGCCAGGGCACCGCCGTCGCCGTCTCCCTCCCTCTCCCCGCTGGAGCCTGAAGCATGACCATCCGACTCCTCCTGGCCGACGACCACCCGGTGGTACGGGCGGGCCTGCGCGCCGTCCTCGACACCGAGCCGGACTTCGCCGTGGTCGCGGAGGCGGCCACGGCCGAGCGCGCGGTGGAGCTGGCCGCCGCCGGGGACGTGGACGTGGTCCTGATGGACCTGCAGTTCGGCGCCGGGATGCACGGTTCGGAGGCGACGGCGGCGATCACGGCGGCGCCGGGCGGGCCGAAGGTGCTGGTCCTGACGACGTACGACACGGACGCGGACATCCTGGCGGCGGTGGAGGCGGGCGCGTCCGGCTACCTCCTGAAGGACGCGCCGCCGGAGGAGCTGGCGGCGGCGGTCCGGACGGCGGCGGCCGGACAGTCGGCCCTCGCACCGGCGGTGGCGCACCGGCTGATGGACCGGATGCGGACCCCGGCGGAGGCCCTGACCAAGCGCGAGCTGGAGGTCCTCCAGCTGGTGGGCGAGGGCCTGTCGAACCAGCAGATCAGCAAGGCGCTGTTCCTGAGCCAGGCGACGGTGAAGTCCCACCTGGTGCACATCTTCGCGAAGCTGGGCGTGGACTCGCGCACGGCGGCGGTGGCGGCGGCGACGGCCCGCCGGCTGATCCGGCGGTGACGACGACGGCGGCGACGGCGCCCGGTCAGGCCATGGCGCCGTCCGGCCGGCCCTCCGCCGACGCCTCGGCCCGTGCGTTCATCAGGTCCTGGAAGGACCGCATGCACGACGGACAGTGCCGGTCCGTCCGCACGCCGTCGGCGCCACGGTCGACGGGCTGACCGCAGAGGCTGCTTCCCGCCTCCTTGGCGATCACGTGCCAGACCAGAAGTCCGCTGGAGTCGTCGGGCGCGATGTGCATCTCGTACATGGCAGGCTCCGTTCTCCGGGGTCCAGGTGTCCCTGTTCCACCCAACTCGCGCCCGGCCGCACCGGCACGGCAGCCAGGTCATGCGGGTGAAACAGGAGCACTCGGTCCCCCGAGCGCCCCCGGCTCACGTACGCTTCGCGGCGGCGCGCCCGGACTTGGCGGCCTTCTTCGCCGGCGGCTTGGTCGTGGCCTTGACCTCGGCCTTCTTCGTCGCCGGCTTGGCCTTGGCCTTGACCACTGGCTTCTTCGCCGCCGGCTTGGCCTTGACCGCTGTCTTCTTCGCCGCCGGCTTGGCCTGCGTCTTCTTCGGTTGCGCCTTGGCCTTGACCTCGGTCTTCTTCGCCGCCGGCTTGGCCTTGGCCTTGACCTCCGTCTTCTTCGCCGTCGGCTTGGCCTTCGCCTTGACCTCCGGCTTCTTCGCCGCTGGCTTGGCCTTCGCCTTGACCTCCGTCTTCTTCGGTTCCGCCTTGGTCTTGGCTTCGGCCTTCTTCGGCTCCGGCTTGGCCTTCTTCGCCTCCGGCTTGGCCTTCTTGGCCTCCGGCTCGGCCTTCTTCGCCTCCGGCTCGGCCTTGCCGTCGCCCGTCGGCCACTTCAGCTCGATCTCCAGCTCGATCTCGCCGTCGCCGACCTCGAACTCCACCTCGGTGTGGAGTTCGTCGGGAAGCTTCACGCTCAGCACACCCGGTCCCATCGGGAGGTCGGCCTCGCCACCCGCCCTGAGCGCGGCGGCGAGCGCCTCCAGCTGGGCCGCGGCCTCGGCGCGCGACATGGAGCTCTTCTGCTCGAACTTCAGATCGCTCATGGCTACCGCCCTGCGCCCGTGTCCTCGCCCCGGTCGACACACAGGGCCCAGATGATGAAGCCGGACATCGTGATCATGATGACGGACCACCACGGGTAGTACGGCAGCGACAGGAAGTTGCCGATGATCACGAGTGCGGCGATGCCGATGCCGCTGTACCGCGCCCAGGTCGCCGCCCCGAAGAGTCCGAAGCTGACGAGCGCGGCGACGATGCCCAGGCCGAGGTGGACCCAGCCCCACCCGGTGAGGTCGAACTGGAAGACGTAGTTGCGCGTGGTGACGAAGACCTCGTCCTCGGCGATGGCCGAGATGCCGCGGAGGATGCTGAGCACCCCCGCGATGGCGAGCATGACGGCGGCGAAGATCCGCAGGCCCCCGGCCCAGGCGTACTTCGCCGATGACGCGTGAGGGGTGTGCGTGGCGTTCATCTCGGTCTCTCCTTTCCTCGCGCCCGTCTCACTGACGGGCGGTGGTGGTGTCGGCGGCGGGCGTGGGCCGGTCGTCGTGCAGGACGAGGTTCTTGGCCCGTTGGAACTCCTCCTCGCTGATGTCGCCCTTCGCCCGGAGGTCGGCGAGCCGGCCGAGTTCCTCGGCCCGGCTGGGACGGCTGTCACCGGCGGCGGTCTCGCGGACGTAGGCGTCGAAGGCCTGCTGCTTCTCGCGGGCGTGCGCGATCTCCCGGCCGCCCATGCTCTTGCCGCGGGCGATCACGTACACGAGCACACCGAGGAACGGCAGCAGGATGACGAAGGCGAGCCAGCCGCCCTTGCCCCAGCCGCTCAGGGAGTCGTCGCGGAAGATGTCGCCGATGATCCGGAAGAGCAGGATGAACCACAGGATCCACAGGAACAGCCAGAGCATGGTCCAGAACATGCTCAGCAGCGGATAGTCGTAGGCCAGGTACATCGGTGTGTCCATGTCCGTGCTCCGTTTCCGGGTCCTTCTCCCGTCGGGCTCCCGCCGGGATCCACCTCGGTCACTCCGGCAGCCGCCGCAGTTCCACCACGTGCAGTCCGAGCGACTGGAAGCGGGCCAGCAGGCCGTAGAGGTGCGCCTCGTCCAGGAGGGGGCCGTACAGCAGCGTCTGGCCGGAGATCATCACGTGCTCCAGCTCGGGGAAGGATCCGATCAGCGCCTCCGACATGAGCCCGTCGACGCGGATCTCGTACTGCATGGCGTGCCCCTCCCGGAAGTGGCTGTCGCCAGGCCGGTCGGCCCTTGCCTCCAGGTTCCGCCTCCCTGGCTCCGCCGGCCTCACCCGCCGCGGGTGAAACGGGGCGGTGGCACGGTCCCCGCTCCGGCTCACAGCAGCCGCAGCTCTCGGGCGCGGCGGACGGCGTCGTTGCGCCGGTGCACCGACAGCTTTCGGTAGACGCTCTTCAGGTGGGTCTTCACCGTGTTCACCGACACGTACAGGTCGGCGGCGATGTCCTCGGTCGACATCGCCCGGGCGAGCCGCTCCAGGACCTCGCGCTCCCGTCCGCTGAGCTCCTCCGCCGGCGTTCCGGGCCCGGTTCCGTCCCGGGCCGGTTCGCCCGGCGCCTCCGGTCCGGGTACGAGCCATCCGGCGAGCGCGCCGAGCGGGGGCTCCGCGAGGAAGGGCCCGATCCAGGGCCCGGCGTCCCGGAAGGCACGCCTGAGCCCCTCGCGGCGGCCCGCGTCGAGCGCCTGCGCGAGCAGCCTGCGGGTGGTGGCGGTGTCTCCTTGCAGCGCCGCCGCCTGGGCCCGTACCAGCGCGGCCGGCACGGCCACCCCGGGTCCTGACCGCCCGTGGTCCGCGAGGCCGTCGAGCAGGTCGAGGGCCGTGCCGGGGTCCCCGGCGGCGAGGTGTGCCCGCGCCGTGGCGACGGTGCACAGCGGCTGGTCTCCGGCGAGCCGGCGGAGGACTTCGACCGCCGCGTCCGGGCGGCCTTCGGTCAGGTGCGCGTCCGAGACGGCCAGCGCGGCACGGCCCCGCGCCCAGGGCGAGGCGTCGGCGGCGGGGACGGGCCGGGTCGCGACGGTCAGAGCGGCGCTCGTACGGCCCCGGGCCCGCAGCACGTCTGCCGTGACGGCGTGTCTGGTCGCGGCCGCCACCGGATCCACCGGCGCCGGGTCGGGCATCTCGGCGAGGAGGGCCTCGGCCCGGTCCACGTCGTCCCGGCCGAAGGCGACCGCGGCCAGGACCAGCTGTCCGAGGCCGGAGCCCCACGGCGGGGTGAGGCCGTACCGCTCGGCCTCGGCCGTCATCGCGAGGACCTTGCGTTCCGCCGCGTTCGGCCATCCGTTGAGGTGGTCGACGAGCGCCAGGTGTTCGAGTGCCTCCATGCGCGGGAGCACGGTGGACGCCGTACGGGGAGTGCGGGCGACCAGGGTGAGGGCGGCCCGGGCCTCGTCGAGGTGCCCGGCCCACAGGCGGGACGAGCCCAGGTGGGTCAGCAGCAGGGCGTGGAGTTCCGGGTGTCCGTCGAGGAGCCGGGAGGGAATCTGCGGCATGAGCCGGCGGGCCGACCGGGCGGCCTGTTCGGCCAGGTGCGCCGAGCCGGACAGCCGCCCGGCCAGTGCCCCGAGGAGGGCGCAGCTCAGCAGGGCCGCCGGGGAGCCGCAGCCCTCGTCCGAGAGCTGTTCCGCCGCTCGGCGGAGGTGTGCCAGGCCTCTCTCGAGGTCCGACCGGGACAGCTCGCACGCGGCGCGGACGAGGTTCGTGGCCGGGTCGGGTGTCTCGCCCTCCATCCCGGCGAACCAGTCCACCGGCTCTCCGGAGCCGAGGCCGGTGAAGAGCTGCCCGATCGCGAGATCCTCGACCAGGGCCCCGGCGATGTACGTCCAGTCCTGCCCGGCGGCGCCGTGGACCAGCATCTCGGCCAGTGTCCCGGAGCGCCGGAGCCAGTGCGCGGCGCGCCGGTGCAGCCGGGTTTCGAGGCCGGGGGCGCGGCGGCGCAGATGGGCCCGGAGGATCTCCCGGAACAGCGGGTGGAGCCGGTACCATCCGTGGCCGTAGTCCTCGACGAAGGCGTTCGCGCGGTGCAGTCCCGCCAGGATCGTGGCGGCGTCGCGCCGCCCGGTCAGCTCGTCCGCGAGGTCGGGGCAGAAGCGGTCCAGGACGCTGATCCGCAGCAGCAGGTCCTGGGTCTCGGGGGGCTGTCGGTCCAGCACTTCGGCGAGCAGGAAGTCGGCGATCGTGCTCCGTCCCGCCTCGAACTCCTTCAGATAGAGCTCGGGGTCCGGGCTCGTCCGCGCCGCCAGGGCGCTCAGCCGGAGGCCGGCCGCCCATCCCCGGGTGCGCTCCACCAGCGCCCGGGCCACCGGGACGGACAGGGACAGCCCGTGCAGTTCGAGGAGATCGACCGCCTCCTCGGTGGTGAAGGCCAGCTCGGCGTCCCGGATCTCGGTCATCTCACCGGCGATGCGGTAGCGGTGGAGCGGGAGGAGGGGCTCGCTGCGGCTGACGAGGACGAGGCGCAGTCCCGGGTTCGCGTGCCGTAGGACGAACTCCAGCTGGCGCGCGACCTCGGGGTCGGCGACCTGGTCGAACTCGTCGATCACCACGGTGACGGGCCGGTCGCGCCCGGCGAGTTCCGAGGCGATCCGGCTCAGGAGCGTGTGGTGGACCCGGGTCGCGTCGGCGGGGAATCCGATCGCGGCGGGTACGGGTACACCGGCGGCGTTCAGGGACTGGAGCAGCTGGGCCCAGAACATTCCGGGGCCGTCCACGGCCGCGTCGAGTGTCAGCCAGGCGACCGGCCGGCCGAGGTTCGCGGCCCAGTCCGCGACCAGGAGGGTCTTGCCGGCCCCCGCGCTGCCGTTGACCACGGTCAGCGGGGTCTGCAGGGCCTGTCCGAGGTGCTCGACCAGCCTGTCGCGGCGCAGAAACGTTCCGGGGCGGCCCGGCAGGGCGAATCGTGTCTGCAGGAACGGATCTCCGAGCGGGTCGGAGCCGCCGGGGAGCGGGCTGTCCCGCTCGTCCTCGTCACCCGTGGCCGCCACGTCCACCACCACCTTCCGGCCGGCCCCGCCGAGGCGGAGCCTTCCCTCAGGATGGAAGTCTTCTCCCCGGTTCGGCCACCGCACAGGGCCCCGGAAACCTCGGCGGGGTACCCGAAGGTCCCCCCTCCGGGTACCCCGGAGGTCCCGGCCCGGGAGCGGTCGCCGCTACTGCCCGGGCCGCGGGGGGCCGAAGAGTTCGACGGCCCGCCGCACGCCGGCGAGTCCCTCGGCGAGCGCGCTGACGGAGCCGACGGAACCCGCGACGAGCAGCAGGGAGCGGCGCAGCCGCCACACCTCGGGGTCGCCGCTGAGCGCCATGGCGTCCAGGGCGGCGAGCTCGTCCTCGGCGATGCCGCGGTCGGCGAAATCGACTCGGAGCGCGGCCAGTTCGCGCCGGAGCCGGGACACGGCGGACCGCAGTTCGGTCACCCTGGGGTCCATGCCCTCGCCGGTCACTCGCCTCTGCCCCACGCTTCGCAACATGGTTCTCCCCCCGCACGACTCTGTGCGCAGAACTCCGTACGACGAACACTCCGGGCACCCCGAGCCGATCCCCCGAACGGCGGCCGGGCGCCGTGAGCCGCGGGTCAGTTAACTCCTTCGCCACCCCACCGCGCCACCCTTGGTGGACGGAATTCAGGCGACCGTGTGATTCCGCCGCATGAGGTATGCAGTCCCCATGACAAGCGCTGAAGATCGAACCCCCGTCGTCGCCGGACTGCTGCTCGCCGCCGGGGGCGGGAGGCGGCTCGGGGGGCGGCCCAAGGCCTTGCTCCCGCACCGGGGGCGGCCGCTGGTCGAGCATGCGGTGGGGGTGCTGCGTGCGGCCGGGTGCGAGGTGGTGCATGTGGTGCTCGGGGCGGAGGCGGAGACCGTACGGGAGCGGGCGGAGCTGTCCGGATGTGTGCTGGTGGACAACCCGGAGTGGGCGGACGGGATGGGGTCCTCGCTGCGGGCGGGGCTCGGCTCGCTGGCCGCCGATCCGCGGGGTGTGGACGCGGCGCTCGTGCTCCTGGTCGATCAGCCGGGGATCGGCGCGGAGGCCGTGGCCCGGGTCCGGGCGGCGTACGGCTCGCGGGATTCGCTGGTGGCGGCCTCGTACGAGGGGAAGCGGGGTCATCCGGTGCTGTTCGGTGCGGACCACTGGGCGGGGATCGCCGAGGGGGCGGTGGGCGACCGGGGCGCACGGGACTATCTGGCGGCGCACCGGGATGCGATCACCCCGGTGGACTGTTCGGATGTGGCCGAGCCCTATGACATCGACACGGAGGCGGATCTGTCGCACCTGGAGTGAACGGGATGGCACCCAGCGCCATGTTCTGTCGATCCGGAGAATCTCGACATCAACAAACCATTGAACTTCCACCATGAGGAAACTAGTATCCACTGTTCAGAAGCCCTGCTGGTTCAGAGGGCGCTCGCGGCCGTATCTCGGCGCCTGCGGCACTCCGTGCCGTCCCGTGACGCCCGGCGGCCGCCTGGCACGCCCGTGAAGTCCGCTGAAGGAAGTGACAGTTCATGTCCGCACCAGCGCCGTCCCCCCTGGCCGTCGTCGATGCCGAGCCCCTCCCGCGTCAGGAGGAGGTGCTCACCGAGGCCGCCCTGGCCTTCGTCGCCGAACTGCACCGGCGGTTCACCCCGCGCCGGGACGAGCTCCTCGCCCGACGGGCGGAGCGTCGCGCCGAGATCGCCCGTACGTCCACCCTGGACTTCCTTCCGGAGACCGCCGCGATCCGCGACGACGACTCCTGGAAGGTCGCGCCGGCCCCGGCGGCCCTGAACGACCGCCGTGTGGAGATCACCGGCCCGACCGACCGCAAGATGACGATCAACGCGCTCAACTCCGGCGCGAAGGTCTGGCTCGCCGACTTCGAGGACGCCTCGGCGCCGACCTGGGAGAACGTGATCCTCGGCCAGGTCAACCTGATCGACGCGTACACGCGGAAGATCGACTTCACGGACCCGAGGTCGGGCAAGTCGTACGCCCTGAAGCCGGCGGATCAGCTCGCCACCGTCGTCATGCGGCCGCGCGGCTGGCACCTGGAGGAGCGTCACCTCACCTTCGACGGACGCCCGGTGCCCGGCGCGCTCGTCGACTTCGGTCTCTACTTCTTCCACAACGCCCAGCGTCTGATCGACCTCGGCAAGGGCCCGTACTTCTACCTCCCGAAGACGGAGTCGCACCTGGAGGCCCGCCTCTGGAACGACATCTTCGTCTTCGCGCAGGACTACGTCGGCATCCCGCAGGGCACCGTCCGCGCCACGGTCCTCATCGAGACCATCACGGCCGCGTACGAGATGGAGGAGATCCTCTACGAGCTCCGCGACCACGCCGCCGGCCTGAACGCCGGCCGCTGGGACTACCTGTTCTCCATCGTCAAGAACTTCCGTGACGGCGGAGCCAAGTTCGTCCTGCCGGACCGCAACGCGGTCACGATGACCGCCCCGTTCATGCGCGCGTACACCGAACTCCTCGTCCGCACCTGCCACAAGCGCGGCGCGCACGCCATCGGCGGCATGGCGGCGTTCATCCCGTCCCGCAAGGACGCCGAGGTCAACAAGGTCGCGTTCGAGAAGGTCAAGGCCGACAAGGACCGCGAGGCCGGCGACGGCTTCGACGGCTCCTGGGTCGCCCACCCCGACCTCGTCCCGATCGCGATGGCCTCCTTCGACGCCGTCCTCGGCGACAGGCCGAACCAGAAGGACCGCCTCCGCGAGGACGTCTCCGTCGCACCCGGCGACCTCATCGCCATCGACTCGCTGGACGCCAAGCCCACCTACGCGGGCCTGGTGAGCGCCGTCCAGGTCGGCACCCGCTACATCGAGGCCTGGCTCCGCGGCCTCGGCGCCGTCGCCATCTTCAACCTGATGGAGGACGCGGCCACCGCCGAGATCTCCCGCTCCCAGATCTGGCAGTGGATCAACGCCGGCGTCGTCTTCGAGAACGGCGAGAAGGCCACCCCGGAGCTGGCCCGAAAGGTCGCCGCCGAGGAACTCGCCGCCATCCGCGCCGAGATCGGCGACGAGGCCTTCACGGCCGGCAAGTGGCAGCAGGCCCACGACCTGCTCCTGCACGTCTCCCTCGACGCGGACTACGCGGACTTCCTGACGCTTCCCGCATACGAGCAGCTGGTCGGCTGACTCGATCCGTACGGCTGACTCGGCTGCCCGCACAGCCGCCGACAGCAACCTGAGCAGGGCTTCGTCCCCGGTGTCGCACAGCACCGGGCACGGGGCCCTGTTCCCGTTCCTGTGATCACACAGGCGACGTGACGCAACCGAGATATGCAGCTACCTAGCGGTAACAAGCCGGGGCGTGCGAGATTCCGCCATGCCACCGGCCGGCGGCTGTCCCCCACGTCACTGCGTACCGCAGGAGCACAGCCATGCCTTCGACCCCCCACCGTGCGCTGCGCGCACTCCTGGCACTGTGTACCGCCGCCGGGCTCGCCTCCGTCGCCGCCCCGGCAGCCCATGCCGCACCCGGCGCGGGCCCCACCGCCGTCGTCGCCATGGGCGACAGTTACATCTCCGGCGAGGCCGGCCGCTGGCAGGGCAACAGCCTCACCAACTCCGGCAGCCGCAACGGCACCGACCGCGCCTGGACCGGCAGCACCTACGACCCGTCCCGGGTGTACGGCTCCACCGCCGGCGGCTGTCACCGCTCGGACACCGCCGAGGTGAAGAGCGCCGGCCCGATCGCGAGCTCCCTGATCAACCTCGCCTGCTCCGGGGCGACGACGGAGAACGTCTTCCGCGCCTCCCAGGGCGGCCAGGCCTACAAGGGCGAGGCGCCCCAGGCCGACCAGCTGGCGGCCGTCGCCGCCTCGAACGACGTCAAGCTGATCGCGCTGTCCATCGGCGGCAACGACCTCGGCTTCGCCGACATCATCTCCACCTGCGCGACCGACTACATCGTCTGGTACTCGTACTGCCACGACGACCAGCAGGCCGAGGTCGACGCGAAGATCGACGGGGTGATGGCCGACGTCGGCCGGTCCATCGACGAGATCCGCGCCGTCATGACCACCGCCGGATACGCCGCCTCCGACTACCGGATCGTGCTCCAGTCGTACCCCTCCCCCATCCCGCGCGCCGCCGAGAACCGGTACGCCGAGAGCGGCTGGACCCGCACCAACACCGGCGGCTGCCCCTTCTGGAACGCCGACTCCGACTGGGCCCGCGACTCCCTCGTCCCCCAGATCGCCGACCGTCTCAAGGGCGTCGCCACGGCCAAGGGCGTGCAGTTCCTGGACCTGCGGGACGCGCTCCAGGGCCGTGAGGTCTGCGCGAAGGCCAGCAAGCAGGTGACGTCGACCGTGCCGCCGTCGGCGACGACCAGCGAGTGGGCGCGCTGGATCGACAGCCAGAGCACCCAGGGCCTCGTCCAGGAGTCGATGCACCCCAACGCCTACGGTCAGCAGGGCTTCGGCCGCTGCCTGGCTCTGATCTACGCCCGCCCGACGGGGCACCAGAGCTGCCGGAACACGGCGGGGGCGGGGCCGTCGGGGATGTACCTCACGGCGGGGTGACGCCTGCCGGGCTCACGGGAGAGCGATGCCGAGCGGGCGGAGGACCCGCTCGGTCTCGTGGCGGTCCGCCGCCGCCATCGCGCGGACCAGGGCGGCGGAACCGCCGGGCCAGGCGGCCGCCGCCCCGTCGAACGCGGCCCGGCGGGACTCCAGGGGCCCCTTCTTGGCGGGCAGCGCGTCGAGGACGTGCAGGGCCCGGGCCGAGGTCCGCACCTGGATCGGGTCCGCCTCCTCGTCCCTGTCCCGAAGGACATCGAGGGCGTACGCGCCGATGACCGGGTCGCGCAGGGCGCCGCGCAGGGCCTCGGGCGGCGCGGAGGCCGTGTCCAGGGCGGCGAAGAGACCGCGGGTGGCGGCCGCCTCGGCGGTCCCGGCGTGGACGGTACCGAGGGCGGCGAGCAGCTGCGACCAGGCGTCGGCGGTGCCGGCGCGCGCGTGGAGCCAGTCGGCGAGTACGCGCGCGGCGACGGACGCGGACCAGCCACCGGCGGCGGCGACCACGTCCGAGGCGGTCCAGGCGGTGGCCTCGGCGGCGTCGGGCGCGGCGACCCCACGCACTCCCAGCAGATAGCGCACGACGCCCGCGCCGCGCGGAGTGAGCCCGAAGGCGTCCCCGGCGCGGAGGACCAGGCCGGTGGCGGCCAGGCGGTCGAGGACGGCGGCGAGGTCGCGGGCCGGTCCTTCGAGCCGGACGCGGTCGGCCTCGTTCAGCTCCTCCGTGCCGAGAAGCCGTACGAGCTCCGGCACGGGCGGGGTGGTGTACGTGTCGGGTGCCGCGTCCGGCACCGCCACGGGCAGGTCCTCGAGCGCCGGGTCGACGGACCAGTCCTCGTACTCGGCGGCCTTGCGGGCGACGGAATCGGCGGAGCAGCCGCGCTGGTACACCGCGTACAGCAGGTGCGGCGCCTCGCCCCCGTAGGGCTCGAACTCCTCCTCCGCGAGCTCCTCGACGGCGGCGATGAGGGCGTCGGCGTCCTCCTCGACGGGCCCGGCCTCGATCGCCGGCGGCGGGGGTACGGGGGCGGCGGGGTCCCCGTAGTAGTCCAGGTGCTCGTCGAGGAGGGCGTCGGCGAGGACGAGGTGCGGGAAGGCGTCGGGTCCGGGTGCGAAGCGCGCGTACGGGCCGGCGAGCTGTTCGGCGAGCCCGGCGGCGGTCCAGCGGTCCTGGAGGGCGGCGGCGAGCTGCCCGATGCCGGTCGCGACGGCGTGGTCGGTGAGCAGCGGACCGGCGGCCGGGGGCGCCTCCGCGTCCCGTACGTACGCGCGCGTGAGTGCCTCGGCGAGCAGGACGTCGGCGAGGGCCGTCCGCCCCATGAGGTGGGCGCGGCGCACGCCCTCGGGGAGCGGTGCGCCGTCGAGGGCGGCGAGCCGGCGGCGTACGTCCTCGGGGTCGGCGAGGTCGGCACCGACGGTCCGCAGGAGCGAGGCGTACCAGCGGTGCCAGGTGAGGTTGCCGGGGTCGTTCATGGCGCGTTCGAAGTCGGGCGCGGACTCGGCGACGACCACGGCGATCCGCTCGCGCCGCCCGCCGTCGAACCGCGCGGCGAGGGCCCCGAGCACGGCCGGGTAGGCGGCGAGCTCGCCGGGCGGCGCGTACACGAAGGTGGGCAGGTCCTCCACCAGGAGCTGCCGCACGAGCCCGGGCGTCGGCTCGGGCACGCCGCTCGCCCGGTCGGCGCCGCGCAGGGCGAGCAGCCCCAGGACCGCCTCGGCGGCCCGTACGAACGCGGGGTCACGGCGCTCGGGCGCTCCGTCGAGGAAGCTGTCGAGCCCGGTGTTGGTGAGAACGGTCCCGGCCACGCTTCCCAGGGTAATTCCGGGGAGCCGGTTCCGGCGGGCAAGGACCATGGGTCAGGAGTGTCGCCGCAGGCCGCGGACGACCTGGGCCATGTGCTGGACGTGGCCGGTCCGCAGCCAGACGGCGGGGTTCCCCGCTCCGGCGGTTCCGGCCCCCTCCGCGCAGAGGGCGAGCCAGCGTTCCCCCTCGCTGAACCCCGCTCCCCGGAAGTCCTCCGCTTCGACGATCTCCCGGACGAGCGCGCGGACCGCGTCCGCGTGGTCGGGGCCCTGGGTGGGCACCCGGCCCAGGAGGAAGGTGCGGTCGGTGGTGTAGCCCACGACGCCCCAGGGCGAGCCGCCGCCCGCGGTGCTCGGCCGGTCGACGCCTCCGGTGTGGTCGGCCCCGTAGTCGCCGTAGGTGACGCGTGCGCGTGGCCGTTCGGGTCCGTCGACGAGCATGTGCCAGAGGTCCCAGTCGAATCGCTGGGCCTCCGCGAGCGGGGCTCCGTAGCCCTCGGGGAACGCGTGGGGGAAGGAACCGGCGAGCACGGCGATCGTCCGCCAGGGGCGGAGGCGGCCGAGCAGGCCGAGGGCGCGCAGCGCCCACTTCTCCGCCGGCCGGTGCTCGTCGACTACCTCTCCCAGGTCGAGCAGGAGGTCCACCGGGCCGTGCGCGAACCCGATCCGTTCCAGGAGTCCACCGACCTCGTCCCTCATCCGCTCGTCGGGGAGCGCGTGCAGGAACACCCGGACACCCAGACCGTTTCCGCTCGCGCGGGCGGCCTCGGCGGTCGCCACCTGCTGCCGGACGTCCCGCTCGACGCCGGTGACCGGTCGGAGCGAGGTCCCTGCCAGGCTGTGCCGGAACTCCGTGACGAGGTGCCACGGCTCGTCCTCCGCGTGGAAGGTGTCCACCCAGGCGGGCAGACCGCGCTGCACGACCACCAGTCGGCGCAGCGCGGTCCGCAGGTGGCAGGCGAGTGCGGACGGGTCCGGATCGAGCGGACGGAACGGGCGCGTGCCCAGGGTGCGGGCACCGCCGACGCGTGGCGGGACGCTCCAGAGCGGCGCCACGCGCGTGCGTACGTCCCGCGCCAGCCGGTCGTACGCGGCGAGCGCGCTGGGCCGTGCCGGCAGGGCGGGTACGTAGAGCGGTTCGGACGGCGGCTCTGAAGGCGACTCGTACGGCGGTTCGGACATCGGCGCCCCCAGCGGCCCGTCGCATCCCCTGGTCGCAGGGTGAGGTGCCGTCACGTCCGGCGAAAGGGTGCGATTTCGGCCAGGTGGAGGGGAGTTCAGCGCACCACCACCGTCCTCGGTGCCGAGAAGTCGCCCCAGGTGCCGTCCGGGAGCCGGGCGCGGAGGGTGAGGGTGTAGCGGGTGCCCGGGGGGTCCTGGACCGCGAAGGTGTAGGTGGCGCGGCCGGGGGGCGGGGTGGTGCCCCAGACGATGGTGGTGGCGAAGCGGCCGTCGAGGTGGAGTTCGTGGTGGGTGACGGGGGCGCCCGTGTGCGGCGGGGTCCAGGTGAGGGTGATCTCGCCCTTTCCGGCCGTGGCCGTGAGGTCCCTCGGGGCGGTGTTCGGCGGGGCGCCCGGGGAGGGGGCCGTGGTGAGGTCGGCCGGGGTGCTGTCCCGGGAGGAGTTCTCGGCGGCGTCGCGGGCGCGGACGGTGAACGCGTAGGCGGTGCCGGGCCGCAGGCCAGTGAGGTGGGCGGTGGTGGCGGTGCCGGGGACGGTGTGGATGCGGGTGTCGGCCTGGTAAACGTCGTACGCGGTGACCCGGGTGTCGTCGCGGGCCGGGGCCCAGCGGAGGGTGGCGGCGCGGCCGCCGTCGGCGGTGACGCGGAGGGCCGTCGGGGCGGTGGGGGGTGTGCGGTCCTCGGCGGCGGCGGGGAGGGTGGTGGCGGTGACGGCGGCGCTGGGGGGTGAGTCGTTGCCGGCGGCGTCGCGGGCGCGGACGGTGAAGCGGTGCCGGGTCGCGGGGGTGAGGCCGACGACGTCGGCCATCAGGGTGGTGGCGGGGAGGTCCTTGACCTTGCGGCCCTCGCGGTAGACGGAGTATCCGGTGACGGCGCGGTCGTCGGTGGCCGCGCTCCACATGACGTGGACGGTGCTCGCGCTGCCCGCCGTGGCGGTGACTCCGGTGGGGGCGGTAGGTGCCCGGGTGTCCTTCGGTACGGGGGCGGCGGCGCCGGAGCAGGCGGTGAGGGCGAGCGCGAGCGCGGTCAACAGGCTTGCGGCGAGCGGGCGTTGCACGGGCCGGCCTCCGTCCGTCGAAAAGGTCCAGACCTATATCGCACAGCCGGCGCCGGCTCGGCAAGGGGGCGTTGTCAGTGGGGTGCGCTTCACTGGAATCGTCACGCTCCGTAGTCGACCGAGGGGGAAATCATGACGGACCGTACGACCTATGTGACGCTCGCCGGGGTGCGCCGCCGCGGCTGGACCGACGCGATGGTGCGGGATCTGCTCGGCACGCCCGACGTCCAGGGGCGCGATCCGCGCCGCTGGTCCCTCGCGCCCGTGCGGCTCTATCTCCTGGCCCGGGTGGAGACGGTGGAGCGGACGCCCGAGTTCACCGAGACCGCCGCGCTCTGCCGTGCCCGGGCCACAGCCGCTGGGGTCCATGCCGAGCGGCGGCGGGCCGCCGTCCTGACCGCGATCCGCGCGGAGCCGATCGAGGTGCCGCGGCTGCCCGGGCCGGAGCTGGAGCGGAGGGCGGTGCGGCACCGGCACCTGCTGGGGGCCCGAAGTCCGGGGCCCGATCCCGCCGCGGCACAGGCCGGCTCACCCGCCGGGGCCTTGGTGCGGTGGCAGGTGAGCTATCTGCGGCATGCCCTCTCGCGGTACGAGTCCCTGCTCGACGGGTTGTACGGGGAGACCGGGCGGGGCGAGGCCGAACGGTTGTTGAGGCGGCGGTCGTACGAGGCGATCGCCGCGGCCTACCCGTCGCTGGCCGGGGAGTGCCGCCGGCGGATCGCGGTGGAGGGGTGAAGGCCGTCGGCTGCGGCGGAGCGGCGAGGGTCGTCGGCCGCGGTGGAGCGGCGAGGGCCGTCGGCCGCGGTGGAGGGGTGAGGGCCGTCAGCTGCGGTGGAGCGGCAAGGGCCGTCAGCTGCGGTGGAGAGGTGCATGCTGTCGGCTGCCGTCAGCCCGTCAGCGCGTGGGCGATCGCCCGGCACGCCGCCGGGATCGGGGCGACGACCCGGACCGCGCAGCGGGAGTGGAGTTCCTCGGCCGCCTCGCCGAGCGGGCCGCCTCCGATGACGACCGCGCGGGCGCCGTCCCGTTCGGCGCAGGCGCGGACGGCGCGTTCGAGCCGGTCGAGGAGGACCGCCGGGTCGGCGGAGAGCCGTTCGGGGGTGCCGGCGGTGAGCCGGAGGCCGGTGTACCGGTCGGCGAGGCCGAGGGCGGTCACGCGTGCGTGGATGGCGTCGGCAAGGAGCGGGGTGGTGGTGGCGATCCCGAAGGGGGTTCCGTCGGCGGCCGCTTCCAGGAGCGCCGCCTCGCCGAGGCCGACCACCGGGGTCCCGGTCCCCTCCGCCGCCGTCGCCGCGCGCAGCTCGCCGAGGCCCGGGTCGCCGAAGGCGGCGACGAGGAGGGCGGCGCAGTCGCCCTCGGCCCTGGCGCGCAGGCCGGCGGCGAGGACCTCGGGGGCGGCGGCCCGCAGGGCCTCCGGGTCGGTGAGCATGCGCGGCCCCCGGGCGACGGTCACCCCCCGGACGGGGAGGGCGGGTCCGAGGGTGCGCCGGGCGATGGCGGTCATCATCGCGGTCGTGGCAGTGGAGGTGTTGGGGTTGACCAGCACCACGGCCCCGGGCCCCGCGGCGTGCGCGGGGACCGGGGCGGGCGGTGGGACGAGGAGCGGGTTCAGTGGGCGTGCGCCGCCTTCGCGCCGGCGGTGCCGGAGATCTCCTCGCCGGGCTCCATGGGCGCGGTGACCTGGTCGTCGTCGCGGCCCCGGCCCAGGTGGTTGAAGACCACGTTGAGCAGGACGGCGGCGACGCAGCCGGTGGAGATGCCGGAGTCCAGGATGATCTGGGCGGTCTCCGGGAAGGCGTGGTAGAACTCCGGCTTGGTGATCGGGATGATGCCGACGGCCAGGGAGACGGCCACGATCAGCACGTTGTTGTCCTTCTCCAGGCCGGCCTTGACCAGGGTCTGGATGCCGCTGGCGGCGACCGAGCCGAAGAGGACCACACCGGCTCCGCCGAGGACCGGCCGGGGCACGACCGAGATGAGCGAGGCGGCGACCGGCGAGAGGCCCATCAGGACCAGGAAGCCACCGCCGCAGGCGACGACGAAGCGGCTGCGGATCCGGGTCATGGCGACCAGGCCGATGTTCTGCGCGAAGGCGCTGCACATGAAGCCGTTGAAGAGCGGGCTGAGTGCGGAGCCGAGGGTGTCGGCGCGCAGTCCGGCGGCGATGGTCTTCTCGTCGGCGGGCCGCTCGACGATCTCGCCGAGCGCCAGCATGTCGGCGGTCGACTCGGTCATGGAGACCAGCATGACGACGCACATGGAGATGATCGCGGCGAGGGCGAACTGCGGGGCGCCGAAGTGGAACGGGGTCGGGAAGCCGACGATGTCGGCCTCCTTCACCGGGCTGAAGTCGGTGACGCCGAAGGGTATGGCGATGAGCGTGCCGAGGACGAGACCGACCAGGACCGCGACCTGCTTGAGGAAGCCGCGGGTGAAGCGGCGGAGCAGCAGGACCACGACGAGCGTGATGCCGGCGAGCGAGAGGTACGTGGTCGAACCGTAGTCCTCGGCCTTGGGGTTGGGCCCCTGGGCCCAGCCGAACGCGACCGGGAGGAGGGAGACACCGATGAGGGTGATCACGGTGCCGGTGACGACCGGCGGGAAGAACCGTACGAGCCGGGAGAAGAAGGGGGCGGCGGCGAAGCCGAGGAGCCCGGCGACGATGATCGCGCCGAAGATCACGGGGAGCGCGTCGGCCTTGTTCTCGGTGGTGTCGACGATCGCCAGCATGGGTGCGACACCGGCGAAGGTGACGCCGTTGACGAACGGCAGCTTGGCGCCGATCTTCCAGATGCCGAGCGTCTGGAGGAAGGTGGCGAGGCCGGCGGTGAAGAGGCTGGCGCCGGTGAGGAAGGTCAGTTCGGTGCCGGAGAGGCCGACGGCCGCTCCGACGATCAGGGGCGGGGCGACGACGCCCGCGTACATGGCGGCGACGTGCTGGAGGCCGCTGGTGAGCATCTTGATGGGGGGCAGCGTCTCGTCGACCGGATGCTTCTCGCGGTCTTCGGGGGCGGGGCCTGCGTCTGGTGCATTGCGAACCTGGGGCTTGGCGGCCACGGCGGTTCCTCCGGTCGGTTACACGTCGGCGGTGACGCGGGGTTCAGGGAGGTGGTGCGATGCGGTGCGAAGTGCAGGAGGTGCGGCTCGTTGCGGGGTGGAGCGGGGTGGGGCGGTGTGCCGCGGAGGGGGTGCGGCGCGGGGACGGGTGCCCGGTGTGGGGGTGCGGGCACGCTTCACCGTCCCGGGTGGTGCCGTACGGCTTGTGCGTACGGCACCACCCGGTCGGGCTGCCGCGGACCCCGCTCGGGTCCACGGCGACCGACCGAGGGCCGTCCCCCTCGGTCGGACTCCATGGGGAGGGTCAGCTCTGGGCCGTGATGCGGGCCAGTCGCTGCGCCTCCGCGCGCGCGTCGCGCGCGATCTGCTCCTCGTCGGCGAACAGGAGTCGGTTGTTCTCGACGATCTGCTTGCCGTTGACGAAGGAGGCGGTGACCGGGGCCGCCGCGCCGAAGACGATGGCGGTGACCGGGTCGGCGATCGAGGAGTGGCCGAGGCCGTCGATCTTCCAGAGGACGAAGTCGGCGAGCTTGCCGGCCTCCAGCGAGCCGATGTTGTCGGCGCGGCCGAGGACCTGGGCGCCGCCGTAGGTGCCGAGGCGCAGGGCCTGGCGGGCGTTGAGCGCGGCCTCACGGTGGGCGCCGAGGCGGTTGATGAGGAGCGCGTTGCGCAGCTCGGTGTGGAGCTCGCCGGACTCGTTGGAGGCGGTGCCGTCGACGCCGAGGCCGACGGGGACGCCCGCCTTGAGCATGTCCGGTACGCGGGCGATGCCGGCGGCGAGGCGCGCGTTGGAGGAGGGACAGTGCGCGACACCGGTCTTGGTGCGGGCGAAGGCCTCGATGTCGGAGTCGTTCATGTGGACGCAGTGCGCCATCCACACGTCCTCGCCGAGGAAGCCGGTGGACTCGAAGTAGTCCGTCGGGCCCATGCCGAAGAGCTCGTGGCAGAACTTCTCCTCCTCCACGGTCTCCGAGCCGTGGGTGTGCATGCGCACGCCGAGGCGGCGGCCGAGCGCGGCGCCCTCGCGGAGCAGCTCGGTGGAGATGGAGAAGGGCGAGCAGGGGGCGACGGCGACCTGGGTCATCGCGTCGAAGGAGGCGTCGTGGTACTTCCGCACCGTCTCCTCGGTCGCGGCGAGCGCGCCCTCGGTGGTCTCGACGGCGAAGTCCGGCGGCAGGCCGCCGTCCTTCTCGCTGCGGTCCATGGAGCCGCGGGCCAGGGTGAAGCGGACGCCCATGTCGGAGGCGGCGCCGATGATGGCGCCGGACAGGTCGCCGGAGCCCTGCGGGTAGACGTAGTGGTGGTCCATGGCCGTGGTGACACCGCCGCGGGCCATCATCGCCAGGGAGCCCTGGGCGGCCACGCGGACCATCGACTCATCGATCCGCGACCACGTCGGGTAGAGCGCGACCAGCCAGTTGAAGAGGTTGTGGTCGGTGGCCAGGCCCCGGGTGATCCACTGGTAGAAGTGGTGGTGGGTGTTGACCAGACCGGGCGTGATCAGGTGACCGGTGGCGTCGATGCGCCGGACCACGTTCTCCAGGCCCTCGGGGGCCTTGCCGGCACCGATGGACTCGATCTTGTTGTCGGCGACGACGAGGTGGCCGGAGGCGTACTCGGTGTCGTTCGCGTCGACGGTCGCGATCGCCGCGTTCTCGATGACGATGCGCTGGGCTGCCGAAGGTGCTGCCATGGCGGTGCTTCCTTCATTCCTCGGGGATGGTTCGGGCACGGCAGGACCCTAGGAGGATTTGAGTGCCGGAGCCGCGTGACGGCTCCGGGTGCCGAGATGGTGGAAGAACAGGTTCAGCAGGACGGCCACGAGCGCGCCCGCGCTGATGCCGGAGCCGAGCACCGTCTGCGCCCAGGCGGGGAAGCCGGCGTAGAAGGTGGGCGCGGCGAGCGGGATGATGCCCGCTCCCAGCGCGACGGCCACCAGGATGATGTTGGAGCTGTCGTCGAGTCCGGCCTCGGAGAGGGTACGGATGCCGCTGACCGCGATCGAGCCGAAGAGGACGATGCCGGCGCCTCCGAGGACGGGCATCGGGACCATGGAGACGACCGCGCCGAGGACCGGGAAGGCGCCGAGGACGAGGAGGGCGCCGCCGGCGACGGCGACCACGTACCGGGAGCGGACCCGGGTCAGCGAGACGACGCCGACGTTCTGCGCGAAGGCGGAGGTCGGGAAGCCGCCGAAGACGGGGCCGAGGAGGGTGGCGATGCCGTCGGTGCGCAGGCCGCGGGTGATGGTCTTCCCGTCGCTGCGGCGCTCGCAGATCTCGCCGAGGGCGAGCATGCCGGCGCTGGACTCGGTCATGAGGACCAGCATCACGATGCACAGGGAGAGGATCGCGGCGGGCTGGAACTCGGGGGCACCGAAGGCGAAGGGGGCGGGCAGGGCCGCGACGGGCGCCTCGCGCAGGGCGCTGAAGTCGGCCATCCCGAAGGGGATCGCGGCGAGGGTGCCGATGAGCAGGCCGAGCAGCAGGGCGATCTGCTTGACGAAGCCCTTGCCGAAGCGCTGGAAGAGCAGGATGACGACGAGGGTGAAGCCGGCGAGTGCCAGGTACTTCATGGCGCCGAAGTCGGCGGCGGTCTTGTCGCCGCCCTGGGCCCAGCCGACGGGCACGGGCATCAGGGTGACCCCGATGAGGGTGATCACGACGCCGGTGACGAGCGGCGGGAAGAAGCGCAGCAGCTTGCCGAAGAAGGGTCCGACGGCGAGGCAGAAGACTCCGGCGACCATCACCGCGCCGTAGATGGCGGGGAGTTGGTGTCCGGGGGCGCTGGTCTCGGCGATGGCGAGCATCGGGGCGATACCGGCGGACGAGGCGGCGTTGACGAACGGCAGCCGGTTGCCGGCGAAGCGTCCGAGGCCGAGGGTCTGCAGGATGGTCGCGCAGCCGGCGATGAGCAGGCTGGCCGCGATGAGCCGGGTCATTCCTGCGGCGTCCAGGCCGACGGCCTGGCCGATGATGAGCGGAGGGGTGACGACGCCGGCGTACATGGCGGCGATGTGCTGGAGTGCCGCGGGGACGAGCCGCGAGGCGGGGAGCTTCTCGTCCACCGGGTGGCACTCGGCCGTTGCCGAGGCGGAGGTGGACGGAGGGGTGGAACACGGGCCTTCGGCGTTTGCCGGCCCCTTTGCAGGCTGAGCCATTGTTGTTCCCTCCGGTCCGGTGCACCGGCCCCGCCCGACTGCGGGCGGGCGGGTCCGGTGACGCGGATGCCGCTTAGAGGTTGGTCATGTCGACCGGGATCTGCGCCGTGGCTCCGTCGCGGAGGACGGTGGCCTCGATGAGGCCGTACATGCGGTCGGCGGCGTAGTAGACCTCATTGTCGTTCTTCAGGCCGAAGGGCTCGAGGTCCACCAGGAAGTGGTGCTTGTTCGGGAGCGAGAAGCGGACTTCGTCGATCTCCGAGCGGTGGTTGATGATGCGCGTGGCCATCTGGTACAGCGTCTGCTGCAGGGAGTACGAGTACGTCTCCGAGAAGGCCTCGAGCATGTGCTTCTTGGTCTGCTCGTAGGACCGCTCCCAGTTGGGCATGCGCTGGTCGTCGTCGGTCCAGTTGAACCGCCAGCGGGCGGACACCTGGGTGGCCAGGATGCGGTCGTACGCCTCCTGGAGCGTCGTGTACTGGTCCTTGATGTAGCCCCAGAACTCCGAGTTGGTGGAGTTCATGACGACGAGGTCCTTGAGGCCGGAGATGACCTCCCACTTCTCGCCGTCGTAGGTGATCTGGGTGACGCGGGTCTCCTGGCCCTTGCGGGCGAAGGAGTGGTTGACCTCGTCGGCGCCGATGAACTTGGAGTTGGCGTCGGAGGAGGCGATGCGCTCCCAGGCGTACTCCTCGATCCGGATGCGCGCCTTCTTGATCGGCTCCTGGCTCGTCACGAAGTGGCGGGCGAGGTGGATGCCGAACTGCTCGGCGGACTCGATGCCGTACTCCTTGGCGAACGCGAAGACGGTGTTCTTCGTCGTGTCGGTGGGGAGGCAGTGGGCGTTGGAGCCGGTGAGGTGGACGTCGTCGAGGTCGCCGGAGAGGGCGACGGAGACGTTCAGGTCCTTGATGTGGTGGGTGGCGCCGTCCCGCGTGATCTTGACGACGCGGTTCTCTGCTTTGCCGTACTGGTTCTGGCCGAGAATCGTGGGCATGTCTGCTAGCTCCCTCGGTAAACGGAGTAGCCGAACGGGTTGAGCAGCAGCGGTACGTGGTAGTGCTCGCCCGGCTTGACGGCGAACGTGATCGCCACCTCCGGGAAGAACGCACCGCTGTCCCTTACGCGGGGGGCGTCCTGCTGCGCCTCGGCTTGCTTCTTGGCGAAGTACGTCTCGGTCTCGAAGTCGAGACGTACGTGGGTGGTTTCTTCCGGCAGCGCCGGCAGGTCCTTGCAGCGCCCGTCCGCGTCGGTGGCGGAGCCGCCGAGCGTGACCCACTCCGCGTCGGAGCCGCTGCGGGCCGCGAGCGTGATGGCCACGCCCTCGGCCGGGCGGCCGATGCTGGTGTCCAGGATGTGTGTGGACACCGAGGCGGTGGTGTCGGTGCTCATCGGGAGCTCTCTTCCTCGGGGGTCTCGGGGGTCTCTACGAGACGGGTCAGCCGGATGCGGTTGATCTTGCCCAGTTCGGTGCGGACGATCTCCCGCTCCTGCTCGGGCGCGTTGCCGATCCGCTCCCGGACCGCGTCACGCATCTGCTCGCCGGTCCTGCCGGTGGCGCAGATGAGGAAGACATGACCGAACTTGTCCTGGTAGGCCAGGTTGAGTTCGAGCATCTCGGCCTTGAGCTCCGCGGAGGCGCCGGCCATCCCGCTCTGTTCGCGGGAGGAGGTCGGGTCCCCTGCCTTCGGACGACCGATCGGCGGGTGCCCCGCCATCGCCTCGGCCAGGTCCTCGGCGGTCAGCTCGGCCATGGCGGCGTCGCTGGCGAGGAAGAGGGCTTCGGCGGTGGAGTACGGGCGCTGGGCGAGGACCTTGCTCCCCCACGCCGAACTGGAACACACCTCGTGGAGCGCGGCGACGGCCTCGCTGTCCGAGGAGGTGTTGAACCGGGTGAGGCCCGGTGTCGTACCTGAAGTCACGGGAAGCCTCCGTGGCTGTTTTTCGCTGTGCGTCGGACGGGCTGCGGATAGCTAACGCCCTCCGCAACACAACGTCAACACTTTGTTGAAAACTCGGCCATACAAAAGCCGTCGTCCCGACATCTGGACGACGGCTCACGGCCCGCACATGATCAACTACTCGCTCTTGGCGGCCTTTTCCCTGTTCAGGGCGGTCTCCCTGTTCAGGTAGTTGTACACGGTGAAGCGGCTGACGCCGAGCGCCCCCGCCACCGTCTCCACTCCATGGCGCACGGAGAAGGCACCGCGTGCCTCCAGGATCCGGACGACCTCCTGCTTCGCCTTGCGGTCCAGTTCGGCCAGCGGCATCCCGTGCCGTCTTTCCATCGCCGCGAGGATGTGGTCCAGGGAGTCCGAGAGCTGCGGCAGGCGCACGGCGAGCACGTCCTCGCCCTCCCAGGACAGGACCACGTCGTCGCCCTCCGCCTGCGCGGGGACCAGGAGCTCGGCGCCCATGGCGTCCACCAGGGGCTTCACCGCCGCGACCAAGGGGTGCTCGTTCACTTCTCGCCCTCCCCGATCACGTTGACCTGGAGCGAGACGCGCGTGGCGCCGGCCGCGAGCGACTTGCGCAGCAGGGCGTCGACGGCGGTGAGCACCGCGTCGGCGCCGCCTTCCGCCGTGTTGCCGAAGGGGCCGACGTCGACCGCGTCCAGCTCGGCCGACTGGATGACCTCACGAGCCACGACCGCGTGCGCCGGCGCCTCGTCGAGGTCGAACGGCTCGGTGGTGAACTCCACTCTCAAACGCTCCATGGCCCCCACGCTACGGCCCCACCCCGCCCTACGGGAGCCCCGGACCTGCGGGGACCTCTTGACAAGTGCGTCACCCGCCTTGCAACATTCCGTCAGACAGAAACTTACTTCCGCAATACGGAAGGAGCGCCGCCCCTCATGGGATACACGGACCAGCGCTTCGATGTGAACCTGTCGATCCTCTTCACGGAACTCCCGCTCCTGGAGCGCCCCGCGGCCGCCGCCGCGGCGGGCTTCACCGCGGTCGAGCTGTGGTGGCCCTGGATCGACACCGCCACCCCCGAGCAGAGCGAGCTCGACGCCCTCAAGAAGGCTCTTGAGGACGCCGGCACCCAGCTGGTGGGCCTGAACTTCTACGCCGGCCAGCTCCCCGGCCCGGACCGCGGAGCCCTCTCCGTACCCGGGGAGGAGTCGGACCGCTTCCGCGCCAACATCGAGGTCGCCGCCGACTTCGCCGCCTCGGTCGGCTGCAAGGCGCTCAACGCGCTCTACGGCAACCGGGTCGAGGGCGTGGACCCGCAGATCCAGGACGCCCTCGCCCTGGAGAACCTGGTCCTGGCCGCCCGCGCGGCCGACCGCATCGGCGCGATCCTCCTCGTCGAGACCCTCAACAAGCCGGAGTCGCCGCTCTACCCGCTGGTGAGCGCCCCCTCCGCGATCGAGGTCGTCGACAAGGTCAACGCCGCCACGGGCCTCGGGAACGCGAAGTTCCTGCTCGACATCTACCACCTGGCCATGAACGGCGAGGACGTCAGCGCGGTCATCGCACAGTACGCCGACAAGACCGGCCACGTGCAGATCGCCGACAAGCCGGGTCGTGGCGCCCCGGGCACCGGCGACCTGCCGCTGGAGCAGCTCCTCGACGAGCTGAAGAAGGCCGGTTACGACGGCTGGGTCGGCCTGGAGTACAAGGCCGCCGACGCCGCCGCTTCCTTCGAGTGGCTGCCCGCCGAGGCCCGCCCGGCCCGCTGACGCAGGCCCCCTCCCCGTACCACCTTGTTTTGAGAGGCACCCTCATGAGCAACCTCCCCAAGATCGCTTGGATCGGCCTCGGCATCATGGGCTCCCCCATGTCCGAGAACCTCCTGAAGGCCGGCTACTCGGTCACCGGCTTCACCCTTGAGCAGGACAAGCTGGACCGCCTGACCAAGGCCGGCGGCACCGCCGCCGCCTCGATCGCCGAGGCCGTCAAGGACGCCGACGTCATCATCACGATGGTGCCCGCCTCCCCGCAGGTCGAGGCCATCTCCTACGGCCCCGAGGGCATCCTGGAGAACGCCAGGCAGGGCGCGCTGATCGTGGACATGTCCTCGATCACCCCGCAGACCTCGGTCGACCTGGCGAAGAACGCAAAGGAGAAGGGCATCCGCGTCATCGACGCGCCCGTCTCCGGCGGCGAGGCCGGCGCCATCGAGGCCGTGCTCTCGATCATGGTCGGCGGCGAGCAGGCCGACTTCGACGAGGCCCTCCCGATCCTGGAGGCCCTCGGCAAGACGATCGTCCTCTGTGGCCCGCACGGCTCCGGCCAGACGGTGAAGGCCGCCAACCAGCTGATCGTCGCGGTCAACATCCAGGCCTGCGCCGAGGCCGTGGTCTTCCTGGAGAAGTCCGGTGTGAACCTCCAGGCCGCCCTGGACGTCCTCAACGGCGGTCTGGCCGGCTCGACCGTGCTGACCCGCAAGAAGGACAACTTCCTGAACCGGGACTTCAAGCCCGGCTTCCGGATCGACCTGCACCACAAGGACATGGGCATCGTCACCGACGCCGCCCGCAACGTCGGTGCGGCCCTCCCGGTCGGCGCGGTCGTCGCCCAGCTCGTCGCCTCGCTGCGCGCGCAGGGTGACGGCGGCCTGGACCACTCGGCCCTGCTCCGCGCCGTCGAGCGCCTCTCCGGCCAGCAGGTCTGATCCCCCGCCCCTTCACCGGGGCCCCTGAATTCCGGTCGGCGGCGGCGCTGACAACCTGTCCTGTCGCGCCCAGGCGTCGCCGCCGACCGGAACACCACACTTCATTTTCAACAAACTGTTGACGTGCTGTTCGAGCCGAATTTACGCTCCTCGGACCGTCAGCAGAGCTCCCGTACGGAAGGTCACGATGTCGAAGCGCGTGCTTACGACCGAGTCCGGCGCCCCCGTCGCCGACAACCAGAACTCCGCCACCGCCGGCGTCGGTGGCCCTCTCCTCCTCCAGGACCAGCACCTGCTGGAGAAGCTCGCGCGCTTCAACCGTGAGCGGATCCCGGAGCGCGTGGTGCACGCCCGCGGTTCCGGTGCGTACGGCTACTTCGAGGTGACCGACGACGTCACCGCGTACACCAAGGCGAACTTCCTCGGTGAGGTCGGCAAGAAGACCGAGACCTTCATCCGCTTCTCCACCGTGGCCGACTCGCTCGGCGGCGCGGACGCGGTGCGCGACCCCCGCGGCTTCGCCCTGAAGTTCTACACCGAAGAGGGCAACTACGACCTCGTCGGCAACAACACCCCGGTGTTCTTCATCAAGGACCCGATCAAGTTCCCCGACTTCATCCACTCCCAGAAGCGCGACCCCTTCACGGGCAAGCAGGAGGCGGACAACGTCTGGGACTTCTGGGCGCACGCCCCCGAGGCCACCCACCAGATCACCTGGCTCATGGGCGACCGCGGCATCCCGGCCTCGTACCGTCACATGAACGGCTACGGCTCGCACACCTACCAGTGGACCAACGAGGCGGGCGAGGCCTTCTTCGTCAAGTACCACTTCAAGACGAACCAGGGCATCCGCTCCCTCTCCGCCGAGCAGGCCGCCGAGCTCGTCGGCAAGGACGCCAACTCGCACCAGACCGACCTGCTGCAGGCCATCGAGCGCGGTGTGAACCCCTCGTGGACCCTGTACGTCCAGGTCATGCCGGCCGCCGAGGCCGCGGACTACCGCTTCAACCCGTTCGACCTCACCAAGGTGTGGCCGCACAGCGACTACCCGCTGCAGCGCGTGGGCCGCCTGGTCCTCGACCGCAACCCGGAGAACGTCTTCGCCGAGGTCGAGCAGGCCGCCTTCTCCCCGAACAACTTCGTGCCGGGCATCGGTCCCTCGCCGGACAAGATGCTCCAGGGCCGTCTCTTCGCCTACGCGGACGCCCACCGCTACCGCCTCGGTGTGAACCACACCCTGCTGCCGGTCAACGCCCCCAAGGCCACGACCGCGCAGAACTACGGCCGCGACGGCGCCATGGCGCTGCGCAACGGCTCGCGCCACGACAAGAACTACGAGCCCAACTCGTACCAGGGCCCGGCCCAGACCGACGCCGCGCTCTCCGCGCCGCTCGCCATCCACGGCTGGACCGGCACCCACGAGGCGCCCGCGCACACCAAGGACGACGACTTCTTCCAGGCCGGTGAGCTCTACCGCCTGATGTCCGAGGACGAGAAGAAGCGCCTGATCGCCAACATCGCCGGCGGTCTGTCCCAGGTGTCCCGCGAGGACGTCATCGAGAAGAACCTCGCGCACTTCGCCGCCGCCGACCCGGAGTACGGCAAGCGCGTCGCCGAGGCCGTCCAGGCCCTGCGCGAGGACTGACCGCACAGCAGTACCCAGACTGCGTACGGCACCTGACGGGAGGTCAGTGCCGTACGTGGTCCGGATCACCGGCCCGGATGAGGGGTGGTCGGTGAACCGGACAAGCGTGAGGACCGCGGCGGCTCCGAGCCAGTGCGGTGGTAAGGACGCCGGGCCCCCTTCTTGACCTGAAAGAAGGGGAACAGCCACGGCGCCCGTCGGAACCGCCGCGGTCCCAACGCCCCCCCTTCCGAGGGGATCCCGCAACACCCGCACCACCCGCACCACCCCGAGACTCCGCCCGGCGGCGCGAACGTCCTGTCGCGCCAGCCTCGTGCCGTCGGGCGGTCACAAGACGGGAGAGCGCGGAACCAGGTTTACGGTCCCTGGTTCCGCGCTCTTCTTCGTTGTACGGGCGAGCAGAAACGTCACGGTGAGCGAGGCCAGGGCGAGCAGCACCATCCCCGTGCGCGGTGACGTGTACTGGGCGAGGGTGCCGGCCAGCGCCGCGCTCACCCCCTGGAGCGCGAGCATCCCCGAGGTGTGCAGCCCGAGGGCGTGACCGCCCAGCTCCTCCGGCACCAGGGTCATCAGCACCTCCTGGTGCAGCAGGCTCGCCGCGTACCCCACCGCCGACACCGTCACGAGGACGAGCGCGAGAGGCAGTCCCGGATCGAGGGCGAACAGCAGGAACGGGGCCGCGAGCAGCGCCTGGAGCGGGAAGCGGATCCGGCCGCGCAGCCGCGCCGGTACGAAGCGGCCGACGACGGTGTCCCCGGCCAGCATCCCGAGCGCGCCGCAGGCGAAGAGGAGCCCGGCGCGCTCGGGGGCGTACGGCACGAAGAGCGACTCGCAGCCGACGATCAGGCCGTTCGGCACCCAGAGCGCCAGGTAGGCGCGGCGGCGGGCGGGGACGGCCCAGAGGCGTCCGTTGGTGCGCCAGGTCTCGGCCACCGACGGGCGCCCGGCCGCGCGGGGCGGGCGCGCCCCGAGGCCCAGGCGGGCGGTCAGGGTGGCGGCGAGGTAGAGCCCCGCGCCGGCGAGGACCGTGCCGCGGGGCGAGAGCAGGGCGATGAGGAGCCCTCCGGTGGCGAAGCCGCCGATCTGGCAGGCGCCGGTGGCCATGTTCGTCACGGAGCGGCCGAGGAGGTACTCCTCGCGCGGGAGGATCTCGTTGAGGAGCCCGTGGCGCACCCCGCCGCCCAGCGAGGCCGCGAGCCCCTCGGCGAGCAGGATCACGAAGACCGCCCAGGTCGGCAGGGCGGGGATCGCGAGGGCGGCGGTGCCGAGGGCGAAGAAGAGGGCGATGCCGGAGAGTGCGGCGCGCGGCGGCAGCCGGTCGGCGGCGGAGAGCAGGGTGGTCGCGCCGAGGAGCTGGGCGAGCGAGGGGCCGAAGAGGGCCAGGGCGGAGAGGAACGGGGACCCGGTCGCACGGAGCACGAGCGTGGCGAGACCGAGTCCGGCGACGGTCTGGGCGGCGGTGTGGGCGGCGCCGGTGAGGAAGAGCGGGGTGAACTCGGGGGCGCGGAAGAGAGCGCGGTAGCGGGGCATGCGGGGAGTCTCGGAGGCGCGGCGGACCACCGGTACTGTTTCGCGGGGAGGCGAAACATGGGCTGGTGGCAGATCGGCACGGACACCCTGGCGGGGAGCTCGTTCGTGCTGTCGCCGCTCGCCGAGACGGTCGCCTCGCTCAAGACCCTGCACGCGGGGGCGGCGGCGCACCCGGGTGAGCGGGCCTGGCTCGGCCGGCACCTGCCCGCGTACCGGGAGCGGCTTGCGGCCGAGCCGCTCGACGCGCTGCTCGTACGGGCGGCGATCGGGCCGACCTGGAACGCGGACTTCCTCACGCCGACCCCGCTGGGCGACCGCGAGCGGAGCTTCGAGGAGGAGGTCGCGGCCGTCCGCGCGACCGGACCGGCGGACGCCGTGGACCAGTTGGCGGTGGCGATCGGCGGCCCGGTGCCGGAGCCGCTGCGCTCGGCGAGGGATCTGCCGGAGCGGCTCGCGGACGTGCTCGGCTGGGTGTGGCGGGAGACGGTACGGCCGGAGTGGGCGCGTCGCCGGCGGATCCTGGAGGCCGACGTGGTGGCGCGGACGGCGCTGCTGAGCCGGGGCGGCTGGGCGGCCGCGCTCGACGAGCTGTGCCCGGGGAGGATGCGCTGGCTCGGTGACGGCCGGCTCCAGGTCAACACCCGTGACTATCCGCCGCGTTCGGTCCACCGGGGGCGTCTGCTGTTCGTGCCGGTGACGCCGGCGACCGGCTGGGTGTCGTGGGAGGGGACGGAGCGGTACGCGATCGTCTACGCCTGCGCGGGAGTTCTGGCGGACGCGTCCGGTCCCGCGGTGCCGCAGGCCCTGGGGGCCCTGCTCGGGACGGCCCGCGCCGGGGTGCTCGTCCGGCTCGAATCCCCGCTGTCCACCAGTCAGTTGGTGGCGCTGACCGGGCAGGGGCTCGGATCGGTCGGCCGGCATCTGAAGGTGCTGCTCGACGCCGGGCTCGTACGGCGGGGGCGGGCGGGCCGCTCGGTGCTGTACGAGTGGACGGAGGCGGGCGCGGTGCTCGTGGCGGCACAGGGAGACCCCCGCCCCGGTGCTCCTCGGGGCGGGGGTCGTCTCACGACTCCGTGATCAGACCTGGAGGGCCTTGATCGCGGTCGGCGCGTGGTCGGGCTCGGTGGCCAGGTCCTCGAACTCGGTGACGTCGCTCATGTCGACCGTCTTGCTCATGGCGATGTTGGTGATGCGCTCCAGGATGGCCTCGACGACGACCGGGACCTGGTGCTCGACGGCCAGCTTCTTGGCCTCCTCGAGCGCCTCGCCGAGCTTGTCCGGGTCGGTGACGCGGATGGCCTTGACGCCGAGGCCCTCGGCGACCTTGACGTGGTCGACGCCGTAGACGCCGATCTCCGGGGTGTTGATGTTCTCGAACTCGAGGTTGACCTCGAAGTTGATGCCGAGGCCGCCCTGCGCCTGACGGATCAGACCGAGGTAGGCGTTGTTCACGAGGACGTGGACGTAGGGGACCTTGTGCTGGGCGGCGACCGCCAGCTCCTCGATCATGAACTGGAAGTCGTAGTCGCCGGAGAGCGCGACGACCGGGACGTCCGGCTGCGCGGTGGCGGCACCGATGGCGGCCGGGATGGTCCAGCCGAGCGGGCCGGCCTGGCCGCAGTTGATCCAGTGACGCGGCTTGTAGACGTGCAGGAACTGCGCCGCGGCGATCTGGGAGAGACCGATGGTGGTGACGTAGCGGGTCTCCGGGCCGAAGGCCTTGTTCATCTCCTCGTAGACGCGCTGCGGCTTCATCGGGATGTTGTCGAAGTGCGTGCGGCGCTGGAGGGTGGCCTTGCGCTCCTGCGCGGAGGCGGCCCAGGCGGAGAAGTCCGGCAGCTTGCCGGCGGCCTTCAGCTCCTTGGCGATCTCTATGAAGAGCTCCAGGGCGACCTTGGCGTCGGAGGCGATGCCGAAGTCGGGGGCGAAGATCTTGCCGAGCTGGGTGGGCTCGATGTCGACGTGGACGAACTTCCGGCCCTTGGTGTACGCCTCCAGGTTGTAGCCCGTGTGGCGGTTGGCCCAGCGGTTGCCGATGCCGAGGACGAAGTCCGACTCCAGGAAGGTCGCGTTGCCGTAGCGGTGCGCGGTCTGGACGCCGACCATGCCGGCCGCGAGCTCGTGGTCGTCCGGGATGGTGCCCCAGCCCATGAGGGTGGAGATGACCGGGATGTTGGTCAGCTCGGCGAACTCGACGAGGAGGTCGGAGGCGTCGGCGTTGATGATGCCGCCGCCGGCGACGATCAGCGGGCGCTCGGACTCCAGGAGGAAGTTGAGTGCCTTCGCGGCCTGCGCGCGGGTGGCCTGCGGCTTGTAGACCGGCAGCGGCTCGTAGGTCTCCGGGTCGAACTCGATCTCGGTCAGCTGGACGTCGATCGGCAGGTCGATGAGGACCGGGCCGGGACGGCCGGAGCGCATCAGGTGGAAGGCCTGCTGGAAGACGCCGGGGACCTGCGCGGCCTCCAGGACGGTCGTCGCGGCCTTGGTGACGGGCTTGGCGATCGTGGCGATGTCGACGGCCTGGAAGTCCTCCTTGTGGAGCTTCGAGACCGGGGCCTGGCCGGTGATGCAGAGGATCGGGATGGAGTCCGCGATGGCCGAGTACAGGCCGGTGATCATGTCGGTGCCGGCGGGGCCGGAGGTACCGATGCAGACGCCGATGTTGCCGGCCTGGGCACGGGTGTAGCCCTCGGCCATGTGGGACGCGCCCTCGACGTGGCGGGCGAGCGTGTGGCTGACGCCGCCGACGTTCTTGAGCTCGCGGTAGAAGGGGTTGATCGCCGCGCCGGGGACGCCGAACGCCTGGGTGACGCCTTCGCGCTTGAGGATCTCAACGGCCGCTGCGGCGGCGGTCATACGAGGCATGGGAGTGCTCCTGCTTCGGCCGGTCGGATCCAGGCGGGCGCCTCGTCTCGGGAGGTCCGGACCGCCTGTTTCCGTAATGCGGAAATACTGTTCTGCTATACGGAAGCAATGTAGGTCGGGCCCCGGAGAGCCGTCAAGAGACGTCCGCCCGCCGGGATCACGGAAGTGGCCGAACACCCTCCCCCGGGGTGTCGGATGGGTGGACGATGGGGCGGAACGACAGGGGGTTGGGCTGTGGGCGAGTCGGTACCGGTGCGCTGTCCGGAATGCCTGCGCACGCAGGCGTACGCGCCACCCGTCTTCCCCTGCGTCTGCGGAAGCCCGGTCGCCCCACCGGTGGCGGCGGGCGCGGCCGCGGAGCCGATCACGCACCGGAACTGGGCGGACGAGTGGGTCACCGTCCGCTGCGAGGCCTGCGACCGCGACAACGACTGGCCCCACCCGGAACTGTGCTGCCCGTGCGGGACGGTCCTGCGGATACCGGTACGGACGGTGGGAACGAGGAGTACGGAGCCGGGGGCGGCGGACGGAAGCGGTGCGGGGGCCGACGGCGCGGCGGGAGGTACGGACGGGGGCGTGGCCGGAACCGGTGCGGGCACCGCACCGGCGCGGGAGCCGGGGGCCTCGGCACCGCTCCCGCCCCCCGCGCCGGCCTCCCCGGCCCCGGAGCGGCCCGGTGCGCCCCAGGGGCCGGGGGCACTGCCCGGCGCCGAGGCGCCGTCCGGTGGGGCGCCGCCCCGGCCCGTGGAGTCCGGGTCCCCGTGGTTCGGGCCGGGGCCCAGGGCGCGCGGCGGGGCTGGTACGGCGGCGGGGCGCGGGGCCGACGAGCCCGGCCCGGCCGGGCGGCACACGGACAAGGCCGGTCCCGCGGGGCCGCGCACCTTCGCCGAGCGGTACCCCGCGGACGTCCCGCTGCCGGTCACCGCCCCGCGCCCGGACCCGCTGCGCGGGACCTTCCGGCCCGTGACGATCCGGACCTCGCGGGACGCGGTCGCGGCGGCGGCCGGGTATCTGCGGTGGCTCGGCTTCCGGGAGGTGGTCCAGCCCGAGGAGCGCCCCTCGTCCGGCGTGGACCTGCGGGCGCCCGGCCTGGTCGCCCAGGTCGACCCGAGCACCCGGCCCACCGGCCTGCGGGCCGTCGAGTGCCTGTGGCTCAACGGGCTGAGCACCGCCACCGTGAGCGTCTTCTTCTCGCTCGCGGGCTACACCCCGGAGGCCCGCTCGCGCGCCGCCGAGGTCGGGCTCCCCCTCTTCGTGCTCGACCTGACGGGCACCCCGCAGCCGGTCAACGACGCGGCGGACGACCTGGCGGCGGGCGGCGCCTGACCGCGGAAGCCGCACACAACTCCTCGGCATCCGAAATCGGCCATTCACGCGTGACGATCACGCTCCCCCGGGCACAACATCCTCGGGGGTGGGTGTCATGCCGACGGCTACGTGGTGGTTCATCGGGGCGGCCTGGGGTGAACTCCTGCTCGCCGCCCTGCTGTTGAGAAGCGGCGGAAGCCGCAGCGAGGAGACCGGGGCGGACGCCGTACCCGCGCCGCAGGCCCTCGCGCTGCTGCGGGGCGGGCGGCGGGCGGCCGTCACCGTGGCCCTGGTGGCCCTGCACCAGCGCGGGGCGGTCGCGGCGGGCCGCAAACATACGATTCGGGCCAATGGCGGACCGGGCCGCACACGTGACCCCGTACAGCTGGGCGTGCACGGGGCGCTGCACCGGGCCCTCGCGCTGCGGACGCTCGCGCTGCGCCCCGAGGCACGGCGGGCGGTGGACGCGCTGCGCGGCGAGCTGCGCGGGGCGGGGCTGCTCCGGCCGCTCGCGCGCCTGTGGGCGGCCAGGGCGCTGCTGGGGTGCGTACCGCTGACGGCACTGGCGGGGCCGTTCCTGGCCGGGGCCTCGGGGTCGGCCCTCGCCGGGGCGCTCACGGCCGGGGTCCTGCCGGTCCTGGCGGCGGTGGCGCTGCTGCGCCTGCCGGACACCACGAGGGCGGCGCGACGGCTCCTGACCGGCCTGCGGGAGCGGTACCCGCTGCCGGCCCACCGGCGCGAGGTGACGGACGGCGGGCTCGTCCAGCTGTACGTGGCGCTGTACGGCGATCCGGCCCTGGCCCTGTTCCTGCCCCGTTTCTCCCGCGAGGGCGGCCTGCTCGACCGCCCCCGGGAGGACGACCGCGACCGACCACCGACGCAGGGCGGCCCACCGCGCTGAGCCCGCGCCATACTGTCGTATGCGCATCAGAGCGGCCGCTCCGGCCGAACTCCCGCTGCTCCAGGACATCGAACGGGCGGCGGGCGAGCCGTTCCGTACTCTCGGCATGGCGGCGATCGCCGACGACGACCCGCTGCCCCTGGACGTCCTGGAGACGTACCGCAGTGCCGGCCGGGCCTGGGTGGCGGTGGACGCCGCCGACCGCCCGGTCGCGTATCTGCTCACGGACACCGTCGACGGCGCCGCCCACATCGAGCAGGTGTCGGTGCACCCGGACGCCGCCCGCCGGGGCGTCGGCCGGGCGCTGATCGAGCACCTGGCGGCGGCCGCCAGGGAGCAGGGCCTGGCGGCCCTGACCCTGACGACCTTCACCGAGGTCCCGTGGAACGCCCCGTACTACACCCGCCTCGGCTTCCGCCCGCTCACCGACTCCGACCCGGCGCTCACGGAGGGGCTGCGCGCCATCAGCCGGGCCGAGGCGGCCCACGGCCTGTCGGTCTGGCCCCGTGTGTGCATGCGCCGGGAGGTGGTCTAGGAACCGTAGGTCTGCCGGAGCTCCACCTTCCGCACCTTGCCGCTCACCGTCATCGGGAACTCGGTGAGGATCTCCACCCTGCGCGGGATCTTGTAGTGGGCGAGCCGGTCCCGGCAGAAGGCGGCGAGCTCGTCCCGGGTGGGCGGGTCGGCGGGGTCGCGCGGGATCACGCAGGCCAGGATCTCCTCGCCGTACCGCTCGTCGGGGACGCCGACGACCTGGACGTCCGCGATCTTGGGGTGTCCGTAGAGGAACTCCTCGATCTCGCGCGGGTACACGTTCTCCCCGCCCCGGATGATCATGTCCTTGATGCGGCCGACGATCTGCACGTAGCCGTCGTCCCGCATGACCGCCAGGTCCCCGGTGTGCATCCAGCGGCCGGGGTCGATCGCCTCGGCGGTCTTGTCCGGCTCGTCCCAGTAGCCGAGCATCACGCTGTAGCCGCGGGTGCACAGCTCCCCCGCCGTGCCGCGCTCGACGGTCAGCCCGGTCGCCGGGTCGACGACCTTCACCTCGACGTGCGGCATGACCCGGCCGACCGTGCCGGTGCGGCGCTCCAGGTCGTCGTCGCGGCGGGTCTGGGTGGAGACGGGCGAGGTCTCGGTCATGCCGTAACAGATCGACACCTCCGCCATGTTCATCTCGGCGACGACCCGCTTCATCACCTCGACCGGGCACGGCGAGCCCGCCATGATCCCGGTGCGGAGCGTGGAGAGGTCGTACGCGGCGAAGTCGGGGAGGTTGAGCTCGGCGATGAACATCGTCGGCACCCCGTACAGCGAGGTGCAGCGCTCCTCCTGGACCGCCCGGAGGGTGGCTGCCGGGTCGAAGGAGGCGGCCGGGATGACCATGCAGGCACCGTGCGAGGTGGCCGCGAGGTTGCCCATGACCATGCCGAAGCAGTGGTAGAAGGGCACCGGGATGCAGATGCGGTCCTGCTCGCTGTAGGCGATCATCTCGCCCACGAAGTAACCGTTGTTGAGGATGTTGTGGTGGGAGAGCGTGGCGCCCTTCGGGAAGCCCGTGGTCCCCGAGGTGTACTGGATGTTGACGGGCTCGTCGCAGGAGAGCGGCTCCGGGCGCAGCTCGCCGGGCGTCCGGGCGAGCAGCGCGTCCCAGGTCGGGTCGCCGAAGTAGACGGCCTCGCGCAACTCCGGGCATTCGACCCGGACTTGCTCGACCATGGCGCGGTAGTCGCTCGTCTTGTGGGCGAGGGAGGCGAAGAGCAGCGAGATCCCGGCCTGCTTGAGGACGTACGCCAACTCGTGGGCGCGGTAGGCGGGGTTGATGTTCACCATGATCGCGCCGATGCGGGCGGTGGCGTACTGGACGAGGACCCACTCGGCGCAGTTCACCGCCCAGATGCCGACCCGGTCGCCCTTGCGGACGCCGCTGCCGAGCAGGGAGCCGGCCAGCCGGTCGACGTCGGCGCCGAACTCCGCGTACGTCCAGCGGCGGCCGGTGGGCACGTCGACGAGCGCCTCCCGCTCGGGCCAGGCGGCGACGGCCCGGTCGAGGTTGTCGGCGATGGTGTCGCCGAGGAGCGCGGTCGTGGAGGTCCCGTGGGCGTAGGCCAGGTTCACGGTCGTCATGCGAGGTCCCCTTCCGCGTACGAGAGGTTCATGGCGGTCATGCGAGGTCCCCCTACCGCGTACGAGAGGTTCACGGCGGTCACGCGAGGTCCCCCTACCGCGTACGAGAGGTTCACGGCGGTCACGCGAGGTCCCCTTCCGCGTACTCCTTGCCGCCGCCCTCCGCCGTCAGCCGGCGCAGCTCGACGCGCCGGATCTTGCCGGAGACGGTCTTGGGCAGGTCGGCGAACTCGATGCGGCGGACGCGCTTGTACGGGGCGAGGACCGCCCGCGAGTGGGCGAAGAGGGTCTTCGCGGTCTCCTCGCCGGGCTCCCAGCCCGCCGCGAGGACGATGTACGCCTTGGGGACGGCGAGCCGCAGCGGGTCGGGGGCGGGCACGACGGCCGCCTCGGCGACGGCCTCGTGCTCCAGGAGCGCGCTCTCCAGCTCGAAGGGGCTGATCTTGTAGTCGGAGGCCTTGAAGACGTCGTCGGCGCGCCCGATGTACGTGATGTAGCCGTCCGCGTCCCGGGAGCCGATGTCGCCGGTGCGGTAGAAGCCGCCCTCCATCGCCTCCGCCGTACGCTCCGGGTCGCCGTGGTAGCCGGTCATGAGGCCCACCGGGTTGGCGGCGAGGTCGAGACAGATCTCGCCCTCCTCGACGTCCGGCGTGCCACTGACCGGGTCGACGAGGGTGACCCGGAAGCCGGGGCTCGGGCGGCCCATGGAGCCCTCCTTGAGCCGCTGGCCCGGGCTGTTGGACACCTGGACGGCGGTCTCGGTCTGGCCGAAGCCGTCCCGGATGGTGACGCCCCAGGCGCGCCGCACCGACTCGATGACCTCGGGGTTGAGCGGTTCTCCGGCGGCGACGACCTCGCGCGGCGGGGTCTTCAGCTGGCCGAGGTCGGCCTGGATCAGCATCCGCCACACGGTCGGCGGGGCGCAGAAGCTGGTGACGCCGTTCCGCTCCATCTCGTCCATGAGGCGGGCCGGGTCGAAGCGGGTGTAGTTGTGGATGAAGACGGTCGCCTCGGCGTTCCACGGCGCGAAGAGGTTGGACCAGGCGTGCTTCGCCCAGCCCGGCGAGGAGATGTTGAGGTGCACGTCCCCGGGCTTGAGGCCGATCCAGTACATGGTCGAGAGGTGGCCGACGGGGTACGAGGTGTGGGTGTGCTCGACCAGCTTGGGGCGCGCGGTCGTGCCGGAGGTGAAGTACAGCATCAGGGTGTCGTCGGCGAGGGTGACGCCGTCGGGCTCGAACACCTCCGACTCCTGGGCGGCGAGCTCGTACCCCAGCCAGCCGACCCCGTCGCCGCCGACCGAGATCCGGGTGTACTCCCCGGGGACGTCGTCGAACTTGACGGTGTCCTCGGCGCGCACGATCACGTGCCGGGCGCGGCCCCGGTCGACGCGGTCGCGCAGGTCGGCGGGGCCGAGGAGCGGGGTCGCGGGGATGAGGACGGCGCGCAGCTTCATCGCGGCGAGCACGGTCTCCCACAGCTCGGCCTGGTTGCCGAGCATCAGGATGATCCGGTCGCCGGCGCGCACGCCCTGGGCCCGGAGCCAGTTCGCGACCCTGTTGGAGCGGGCGGACATCTCGGCGAAGGACACCTTCGTCTCGGAGCCGTCCTCCTCGACGATGTGCAGCGCGGTCCGGTCGTTGCCGGCCGCGATGACGTCGAACCATTCGAGCGCCCAGTTGAAACGGTCGGGCCGGGGCCAGGCGAAGCCCGCGTAGGCCGTCTCGTAGTCCTCGCGATGCTGCAGCAGGAAGTCCCGGGCGGCCCGGAACCTCTCCGTCGCGCCGGTCGCGCTCGTGGCCGTCATGTGTCCTCCTCGTTGCGGGACCTGTCCCGGACATCGTGTAATCGGTGACCCAGGTCTCACTACCCCCGTTCGGGGGTGAAGGAGTGGTTCCGTGCCCGAGATGGTGGAAGCGGCGGAGTTGCGTACGGCGCTGCTGCGGCTGAGGCGCGCCAGCGGGCTGCCCGTCGTCTTCGGTGGGCTGCTCCAGGAGGGCCGCGCGATGCGGATCGCCGAGCTGAGCGGGGCGGTGACGCCGGCGCTGCGCGGTCTGGCGATCTCGGCGGGCTCCGGCCTGGGCGGGAAGTGCCTGGCGCTGTCGCGGCCGTGCGCGGTCACCGACTACCCGGCGTCGCGGCACATCACCCACGAGTACGACGTACCGGTCTCGGCGGAGGGCCTGCGCGCGGTGATCGCCGTCCCGGTCGTCGTGCGGCGCAAGGTGCGCGGTGTGCTGTACGGGGCGCTGCGCGAGTCCCTCCCGATCGGTGAGCGGGTCTTCGACGCGGCGATGGCGGCGGCCCGTGACGTCGAGCAGGCCCTGGCGGTACGGGACGAGGTGCGGCAGCTGCTCGCGCCCCCGCCGCCGGGCCCGTCCTGGGAGGAGGTGCGGCAGGCGTACGGGGAGCTGCGCGAACTGGCCCCGAAGGTCCTCGACCCCGGGCTCCGCGAGCGCCTCCTCGCCGTCTGCGGCCGCCTCGAAGCGGCCTCCGGCGCCGCCCCCGCGCCCCTCGGTGTCTCCCTCACCCCACGCGAGACGGACGTCCTGGCGGCGGTGGCCTCCGGCGCCACGAACGCGGCGGCGGCGGAGCGGCTCGGCCTCCGCCCGGAGACGGTGAAGGGCTACCTCCGCTCGGCGATGCGCAAACTGGGCGCCCACACCCGCCTGGAGGCGGTGGTGGCGGCCCGGAGGGCGGGGGCGCTGCCGTAGGGGGCCCGGGGCCGGTGGGGCCGCCGGCCTCATCGGAGAGCGGCGACCCAGGCGTCGAAGGCGGCGACGGAGGCGTCCACGACGGTCGACGGGCGGCCGATCGAGGCGCCCGGTCCCGTCGTCAGCGTCAGGGCGAAACGGGCCGGGCCACCGAGCGTGACGCCGCTCTGGTCGAGGTTCACACCGTTCTGGACGCCCAGCGCGTCCATGCTCACCTGGACGACCAGGTCCGCCGCCATGTTCTCCAGCGCGGCCACGACCGGCTCGGTCATCACTCCGACGATGTGACCGACGGCCTCCTCCATCGCCTCCGTGATCTGCTCCAGCAGCTGCTTCTTCGTGAACGCGATCGCCCCCGCGCCGAGCAGCGCGGACAGACCACCGGTGACCGGGATGAGAGCGAGCGCCAGACCCGTCTGGCCGGCCAGAACTCCCAGCTCCGCGACGGCCTTCCACTTCATCGCCTCGATCGCACCCGCGGCGAGGTCCGGGGCGTCCGCGATCGTACGGGCCGCGGACACCATGTCCTTGAGGTGCTTTCCCTTGTGGCCGAATCCCCTCATACACGCAGACGTTCGCAGAACGTAAGTGTGAACACCCTGCCATGTCCCGAGATCCATCAACGCAGTACCGGTCGGACGTGCCGGTGTTCCCGACTGTCCGTCACTCTGCGGCGTGCACGATGTCGTACGGGGTACCGGGTGGCGTCATGAGCCGAAGAGTCCGCTCGGCCTCGGCGGTGAGCGCGGCGCGCGTTGCGCGCGTCACGTGCGCGAAGGGTTCGATGGTGAGTGTCGTGCGATCCTTCGCCTCGTCGAGGTGCCAGATCCCGGCGAGGAAGCCGTCGACGAGGAACGTGCGGTGCGCCTGGTTGCCGGTCCAGGTGCGGCCGTGGTGTTCGGCGGGGACGACGCGGCTGCGGTCGGCGTGCGAGAGGAGCAGGTTGTCGAACTCCGGCAGGAAGCGAGGCGGGGCCGGGGTGTCCTCGTCGGGGCGGGGCGCGTCGGGCAGGTCGAAGAGCTCGGTGCCCCGCTCGTCCCGGAAGACGAGGAGCTCGGGCCGCAACCGCTCGAAGGCGGGACGCAGCCGGGTCAGGCCGCACCAGGTCTGCATGTCCTTGACGGAGGCGGGACCGAAGGCGCCGAGGTAGCGCCGCACCGTCTCGTCGAGGTCGGCGGCCTCGTCCTCGACCCCGTCGAACCACGTACGGACGGTGGTGAGCGCGACCTGTCCGCTGCGCCCCCACAGACCGCGCGGGGTGACCTGCACCATCAGGAGCAGACAGCGGGCGGCGATGGTGAGGGCCTGCGGGTCGGCGTCCGGCCACTGCCGGAGCAGGTGCTCCCGGAGCTCCTTGGGCGTGCGGGGCTGCTCCTCGACGTACGCGGTGGCCAGGGCGGTGAGCCGGTCGAGGTCGACGCCGTCGAGCCCCTTGCGGAACATCTTCAGCTCCCGGTCGATCGCCCCGGCCTGCACGAGCCGGCGCAGGCCGACGGCGTCGCGGGCGGTGTGAGTGTGCACGGTGGACCGCAGCGAGACGATCCGGGCGACCTGCCGGGACTCCATCAGGGCGGACAGGTCCTCGGGCCGGAACCCGTCGAGGCGGGCGGCGAGCGCGTAGTACGGGGGCTTGGTGTTCTGCGCCTGCAGCCCGACGAGGTGATCGACGGCCTCCTCGACACCGAGCGGGGCGGGGCGCAGAAGCAGCTGCCGGTCGAGGGTGGCGCGGTTCAGGGCGCGGGGACCGAGCAGCGGGTGGGTCGTCTTGAGGGCCATGACAGGCACGCTACCGAGGCTTGCGGACGATATCCGTCCTCAATGCGCACGGGACAGGGATCCCTACGAGAGGGATTCACCCCATATATCCTGCACCCGACCGACCCGCAGCCCCAGGTGGAGGTGCCCGACGATGTCCGACCGCCGCCCCCGCGCGGCCTGGCGCCGCCGGCTCGACCCGCCGCCGGAGGCCTCGGCCGCGCGGCCGCCCTCGGTGGAGCCGAGCGTCGTGCAGTCGACGCTCTACCGCGACGGCCATCGGGTCGCCTCCCCCAGCACGCTCGCGGAGACGTTCCGGCAGCTGCGCGAACACCCCGACGGCATGGCGTGGATCGGTCTCCAGCGCCCGACCGAGGAGGAACTCCATTCCCTGGCCGCCGAGTTCGACCTGCACGAGCTCGCGGTCGAGGACGCGATGGAGGCCCATCAGCGCCCCAAGCTGGAGCGGTACGGCGACACGCTGTTCGTCGTCCTGCGCGCCGCCCGCTACCTGGACGCCCCGGAGGAGGTCGACTTCGGCGAGCTCCATGTCTTCGTGGGCCCGGACTTCCTGATCACGGTCCGGCACGGCGCCGCCCCGGACCTCTCGGCGGTCCGCCGCCGCATGGAGGAGAACCCGGACCTGCTGGCCCTGGGTCCGGAGGCGGTCCTGTACGCGATCCTCGACGCGGTGGTCGACGGCTACGCGCCGGTGGTGGCGGGCGTCCAGAACGACATCGACGAGATCGAGACGGAGGTCTTCGGCGGCGACCCGGCGGTCTCCCGCCGCATCTACGAACTCTCCCGCGAAATGGTGGAGTTCCAGCGCGCCACCCGCCCCCTGGTGGGCATGCTCCACGCCCTGATGGCGGGCTTCGCGAAGTACGGCACGGACGAGGAGCTCCAGCGCTACCTCCGGGACGTCGCCGACCACGTCACCCACACCAGCGAACGCGTCGACGGCTTCCGCCAGGCCCTCACGGACATCCTCACGGTCAACGCGACCCTGGTCACCCAGCAGCAGAACGCCGAGATGCGCGCCCTGGCGGAAGCCGGCTTCGAGCAGAACGAGGAGATCAAGAAGATCTCCTCGTGGGCGGCCATTCTGTTCGCACCCACGCTGGTGGGAACGATCTACGGCATGAACTTCGACAACATGCCGGAGCTGCACTGGGCCGGCGGGTATCCGTTCGCGGTGGTGCTGATGGCGGTGGTGTGCACGAGCCTGTACGTGGTCTTCAAGCGGAAGGACTGGCTGTAGTCCCGTCCCTCGTCGCCCCGTGGCTCGGTCAGACGTCGCGCGCGTGCAGCATCGCGCCGCCGAAGGCCAGCGCGCCGGCGGCCCACAGGGCCACCACGCCGAGACCTTCCCAGGGGCCGATCGGGAGCCGGTCGACGCCGATCGTCGTCTGGACGGAGAGGCCGGCCGTCATGGGGGCGATCTGCTGGAGGAGTCGCTGCCAGTCCGGGTCCGTGATCACCTGGGTGAGGATCGGGAAGAAGAAGAGCAGCCCCAGAACGATCCCGATCGCCGTCGCCGAGCTTCGTACGATCAGTGCGATGCCGAGGCTGAGCAGCCCGATCAGGGCGAGGTAGAGGACGGATCCCACGGCGGCGCGCAGCGTCTCCGGGTCGGCCGGCGACATCGCCTCGTACCCGTGCGCCTCGGTGAAGCCCCGGCCCGGCTGCACCATCCCGCCGATCAGCAGGGACCCGAAGACACCGAGGGCGCCCGCCACCAGGATCACCGTGCTGAGGACGGCCGCCTTCGAGAGGAGGACGGTCAGCCTGCGCGGTACCGCGGCGACCGTGGTCCGCATCATGCCCGTGCCGTACTCGTTGCCGACCATCAGCACCGCGACGATCGCGACGACCACCTGGCCGACCATGACACCGGTGAGGCTGAGCTTCGTGGCGTCCTCCCCACAGCCCATGGCGTCACACCGGGAGGTCATGGCCACCACGGTGCCGACCGCCAGGGTCAGGGCCACGACACCGAGCAGCAGCCAGCCGTTGACGGGGTCCGTCCGCAGCTTCGTCCACTCCGCGCGTCCCGCGTACCTCATGCGTCCCTCCGGCGGATCAGGACCAGGGCGCCGGCGAAGGCTGCCGCCGCGTAGGCGCACAGGACGGCGAAGCCCTCCCACGGCGCCAGCGGGAAGTAGCCGTGGGCCGGCGAATAGACGGTGACGACCTGGTCGTAGTGGGTGACGGTCTGCTGGATGGCGAACCCGGCGGCCGGTGTGATCTTCAGGAGCCAGTCCGAGGCCGCGGGGGGCAGGACGGATGCGGTGGCGAGCAGGTAGGGCAGCACCATGCCGACGACCACCACGGTGATGGTCACGGCACTGCGCCGCAGGATCGCGCCGAGCGCGAGGGCGAACACACTGGCGGCCGCCAGCAGCAGGCCCGTGCCCAGGACGACCCTGATCTCGGTCGATGACGGGACCGTCAGGACGGGAAAGCCGTTCGCGAGGGACCGCGCCGCGCCGAAGGGGAGCATGACAGCGGCAGCGACGGCTCCGGCGAGGAAGGAGGCGCAGCCCACCACGAGGGCCTTGGACACCAGCACACGACCTCTGCGCGGGCTGGCCGCGAACGTGACGCCGATCAGTCCTCGCCGGTACTCGACGGTCATGTAGCCCGCGGCCACGACGACCACCATGATCAGTCCTGCGAACGCGCCGACGAGGAAGTTCGAGAGGATGCGCACGCCGCCGGCGGCCGGTCCGCCGACCACCGGCGCGATGTCGCCGGCCCCGGTGATGCGGTAGCCCGTGCCGGACGGGGTCACTTCGCCCTTCGTCGACTGGCTGTAGCTGCCGCTCGTCCCCGCGCCGTCGCTGACCTGCCGGTCCTGCCAGGCCTTGCCGCTCCACCCGCCGCTCAGGACGGGGGCTCCGAACGTGCCGGTGGCAATGGCGGGATTGAACCCTGTTCCCGTGCCGGTCTCCTCCGTGGCCGACGGCGACGTCACGAACAGCCCGACCTGCGGCGACTCCGAGAGCCCGGAGAGGCGGGCGGTGCCCACCTCGGCCCACGTGCTGCCGTCCGTCGACTGATAGCCGGTCACGGTGTCGCCGGAGCGCTCCAGCCGGAGCCAGCGCGGCGCCTGTGCCGACACCGCGCCGGGCAGTCCCGCCGTGTCGTGCGTGTAGTCGTACTGCATCCGTACGCCGTGGGCGCCGGTGACCATCATCGCCGCGTACGAGGACCCGGGCGTGAGGGAGTCCTTCACGATGATCCCGGCCTTGGCCCAGGGCGCGAGACCGGGCTTGTTGCTCGTGGGCGACGCCGCGACCTGACCGGTCAGCGAGGACACGGACACCGTGATGCCGCCGTCGCCCTTCAGCGGCTGGTGCAGGAAGGAGAAGGCGTCGTTGACCGCTTCGCCCGAGGGGCCGACGGGCAGCTTCGACGCGTTGGCGCCCCCGTCGTTGCTCTGGGCCGTCGCGAGCAGACCGACCAGGCAGGTGACCACCAGCGCACCGACCGTGCCGAGCACCCAGCCGCGCACGGTCCGGAACTTCGTCCATTCGGCGTGCAGTACGCGTCCGAAGCCGCCCCGTTCCGTCCGAGTGGGGGCGGGCGGCGGCGAGAGCGTCGTGGTCATCGTCCGGCCTCCCTGGTGACGACCCCGCGGTACTGCACGGAGTCCCGGGTGAGTTCCATGTACGCCTCTTCCAGGGACGCGCGGTGCGAGGACACTTCGGAGAACGGCACCGCGTGCGCGCCGAGCACGGACACGACGTGCTCGGCCGACAGGTCGGTGACGCTGATCGTGTCGCCGCCCGTGGAACTCACCGTCGCGCCGGCCCGCGCGAGGACGTCCATAGCCTGCGCCCGTGCGGACGTACGCAGGGTGACGCGTCCCTCGGAGAACGAGGCGAGCAGGTCACGCACGCTCACATCGGCGACGACCTTGCCGCGCCCGACGACGATCACGTGATCGGCGGAGTCCTGCAGTTCACTCATCAGGTGACTGGAGACCAGTACGGCGCAGCCCTGTTCGGCGAGCGACGCCAGGAAGCCCCGCATCCACATGAAGCCTTCGGGGTCCAGACCGTTGAACGGCTCGTCCAGCATGAGCATCGGCGGGTCGCCGAGCAGCGCGGCCGCGATGCCCAGCCGCTGCCGCATCCCCAGGGAGAAGCCGCCGGCCTTCCGGCCTGCCACGTCCTGGAGGCCGACCCTGCGGATCACCTCGTCCACCGCGGCGGTGCCGAACCCCTGTGAGTGGGCCAGCCACAGCAGGTGATGGCGGGCGGTCCGGCTCGGCTGCACGGCAGCCGCGTCGAGCAGCGCGCCGACGTGCCTGAGGGGAGTGCGCAGCGTCCGGTACGGGCGTCCGCCGACGAGCGCGCTCCCCTTGTCCGGCTTGTCCAGGCCGAGGATGACACGCATCGTCGTGGACTTCCCGGCGCCGTTCGGACCGACGAAGCCGGTGATCTGCCCCGGCCTGACGGAGAACGACATTCCGTCCAGCGCCTGAGTGCCGCCGAAGCGCTTGTGGACGTCCCTGACCTCGATCACGGACGGCGACCCATCGATCGTTTTCTCCATGAGGGAAGGCTAGGGAAAGGGAGGTCAGGACTCTTCACGGCAGAGAGCGAAGTTCCGTGGCGCTCGTCCGGGGGACGCGGCAGGCCGCCCTCCCTCGTACGAGGGAGGGCGGCCTGCTCCTGAGGGATGAGCCCCGGGGCCTGCCGTGCGGATCGGGCCCCGGGGTTCCGGATTCACTGGTCGGTTCTGCGGGACCCCGGGACGACGAGTCCCGTTTCGTACGCCGCGATCACGGCCTGGGTACGGTCCCGCAGGCCCAGTTTGGTCAGCGTGCGGCTGACATGTGACTTCACCGTCTCCTCCGTGACGAGGAGGCGGGCGGCGATCTCCCCGTTGGACATGCCTTCGGCGACGAGCAGCAGTACCTCGGTCTCCCGCGCCGTGAGCATCTTGAGCTCTGGCGACGGCTGGGCCGGGCTCCTGGCGGGCAGCTGCGTGAACTCACTGATCAGCCGGCGGGTGACCCCCGGGTCGAGCAGGGCCTCTCCTGCGGCGACGACGCGCACGGCGTCGAAGAGCCGCTCGGCGGTGGCGTCCTTGAGCAGGAAGCCGCTGGCTCCGGCGCGCAGGGCGTCGTAGACGTACTCGTCCAGGTCGAACGTCGTCAGGATGAGGACACGGGGCGCCTTCGCTCCGTCGGGTGCGTCGCCGAGGAGCTGCCTGGTGGCCTCGATGCCGTCCATCCCGGGCATGCGGATGTCCATGAGGACGACGTCAGGGGAGACCTCACGGCAGGCACGGACCGCGTCGACGCCGTCGGCGGCGGTCTCGACGACGGTGAATTCCGGCTGGGAGTCGAGGAGTGTGGCGAATCCGGTGCGGACGACCAGGTGGTCGTCCGCGATGACGACGCGGATCGGTTGCGGAGGGGAGGTCATGTGGCCCGTTCTGGCTTGGCGGGGAAACTGGCTTCGACGATGAATCCACCGGAGTCCGCCGGACCTGTCCTGATCCGGCCGCCGACGGCGGCGACCCGTTCCCGCATGCCGAGCAGGCCGTGGCCGCCGCCCGGCGTCGCGGGCGGCGCTCCGGGACCGTTGTCGCGGATGCTGACGTGAAGGACGTCGTGGGCGTAGTGCAGTTCCACGTCGACCGGTGCGCCCATGGCGTGTTTGCGGGCGTTGGTGAGGGACTCCTGGACGATGCGGTAGGCGGCGAGCTCGATTCCTGGACCCATGGGGCGCGGGACACCGCTGAGGATGAGCCGGACGGTGGCGGTGGAGACCTTGCGGGCCTCGTCGAGCAGAGCGTCGAGCTGGGTGAGGTCGGGTTGGGGCCTCCGCTCACCGCCGGTCGCGGGCTTGTCGTCGTCGCGCAGTACGCCGAGCAGGCGGCGCATCTCCGTGAGGGCCGCGCGGGCGGTGTCGCCGATGCCGAGCAGCCGCTCGCCGCCTGCGGCGGGCATGCCGGGGGTGGTCACACGGGCGGTCTCGGCCTGCACCGCGATCATGGAGACGTGGTGGCCGACGACGTCGTGCAGTTCGCGGACGATACGGGCGCGCTCCTCGCGGGCGGCGTTCTCCCATCGGCTGTCGGCCATGACTTCGCGCGTGGCGTCGTGTTCCCGGTCGCTCTGTCTCGCGCGGCGGGCGAGACCGGCGAAAGCCGCCATCGGGGCCAGCGAGGCGAGGAGCACCGCGCGCACCCGGTAGTCGGCGTCCGTGGACCCGGCGAGGGCCAGCACGAGGAACGGTGTGGTGAAGAGCATCGCCGCCAGAACGTTGCCGCCGCGGCCGAGTCGGTACTGGGCGATGAGCTGGGCGGCGAAGCCTGCCAGCGTCAGCGTGTGGAAGACGGTGAGCGAGCCGAAGCTCGCCGCGGTCACCGTGAATCCGGCGAGGACGGGCCGCAGGAGAGCCAGGGGCAGTGCGGTGCACAGGCACAACAGCCCGATGACCATGGCGAGTGGTAAACCGCCGGCACTTCCGTTCTCGGCCGCGTTCTGCGAGGTGGCCGCGAACATCCGGGGGATCGAGCCACGGACGGCGACCAGCTCGGCGAGCGATTCGGCGATCGCGAGCACGCACAACGTCGAGATGAACACGGCGTCGCGCGGGAGGACCGAGGCCCGCCGCAGCATTCCGGTCCAGCTGTCACGCCAGCCAGTCGCACGGTTCACGCCGGCCATTATGGCAGTCGGCCCTCCGCACAGCCGTCCCTCCGGACAGTGATCGGCTGCTCCCTCGCGCGAGGGACAGGGACCTCACTCGCGCGAGGGAGCAGGGCTCATGGAGGTGAGCAGCCCCCGGAGGCCGGTGCCTTCGGGGGCTGCTCACCTCGACCGGCGTCTACCGTGCCGAGTAGCCGAAGGCCACGCCGTTGGCCGGGAGTCCGCCGGAGCCGGGCTTGTACGTGGTGGTGGGGGCGACCGTGCCGCCCTGGGTCACGTTGGACATCGGCAGCGCGTAGAGCGCGCCGGTGGCCAGGGGCCCGAAGGGCATGCCCGCGTACAGCTTGGTCGCCGTGAAGTGGATGTTCTTGCCCAGGTACTGGCTGGCGCCAGGGGTGCCGGGGATGCCGGTGCCGTTACCGGCCTCGATCCAGCGGTCGTTCGGACCGGCCGATCCGGCCAGCGAGAACGTGTGGATCGCGCCCGCGTCGGCGACGGTGCCGAGGTCCTCACCGGGCGTTCCCACGGCGAGCCGCATGGACGCCACGGTGCTCACCGAACCGGGGGCGGTGTTGACGGCGGTGAGGTACTCGCCCATGCGGTCACCGGTCTCGGAGGTGCCGGACACGTCGTCGTCCGCGGTGCCCTGCTTCAGCTCGCGCAGGTAGCTCCAGGTGCCGTCGGGCTTGATGCGGATCTGCACCACACGGCCCGCGTTGGCGCGGTCCTCGGTGCCGACCGTCACGCTCTCACCGGGCGAACCGATCGCCAGGATCGACTCCGTGGCGGCCGCGGCGCCGCTGGCCCGGAACGGGGCCATGGCCACCGCGTACCCGAACTGGTCGCCCGCCTCGGCGCCACCGGAGATGGCCGCGTTGTCCTGGTCGAGCCAGGCCAGCGGCAGCGGGTGGCCGGTGGAGTCGAAACGGTTGGCGTCGAAGATCACGACGCTGCCGGACTTCGCCATGCTGCCGATGGCCTCGTTGGGAGAACCGATGGCGATGTAGTTCTGGTCGGCGGTCACGGACCAGGCGAAGAGGTCGCCCGTCTCGGGGGCACCGGCGACACCGGCCGTCGCCTGGCTTATCGCGAGGCTGGTGGTGCCGTACACGTAGAACGCGGAACCCGCCTGCGCGACGCTGCCGATGGCTTCACCGGGCAGGCCGATGATCAGGTACGGCCGTCCGGCGTCGTTCACCGCGGCCGCGATCCTGTGGCCCATCCGGTCGCCCGCCTCGGACGTCGAACCCGCGATCGCACCCGTGCCGGCACCCTGTTCGAAGTGCGTGGCCTTCAGAGTGCCGGTGCCCAGACCGCCGGCCGCGCCGTACAGGATGTCGACGAAGCCCGCGTCGGCGGCGGTGCCGACGGTCTCGCTCGGGGTTCCGGCGACCAGGTCGGTGAAGCCGTCCTTGTTCCAGTCGATGGTGGCCAGGGTCTCGCCGAAGTAGTCGTCCGCCTCGGCGCCGCCCGGCACCCAGTCCAGGTCCTGGCTGATCTCCGCGGTGCCCTTGCCGCCGCCGTACACGAGGCGGATCAGACCGGCCTTCGCGTCCGTACCGACGGTGGCCTGAGGGTCGGAGATCGCGATGTCCTCCGCGCCGTCACCGTTGAAGTCGGTCATCCCGGCAGGCTTCGGGGTCGTGCCTCCGCCGCTGAGAGCGGTCCCGAGGTCGATCCGCGGGGTGGTGGCACCGGTGTAGATGATGCCGCGGCCGCTGCTCTTCAGCAGGGCCGTCAGGTCGGCGATGCTCTTGGTGGGGAAGGCCTGCTTGAGCACGGCGTACGCGCCGGCCACGTGCGGCGCGGCCATGGAGGTGCCGTTCTTGGAGGCGTAGGTGCCGCCGGGAACGGAGGAGACGATGCCCGTGCCGGGGGCGAACAGGTCCAGGAGGGGGCCCCGGTTGGTGAAGGCGGACAGCTCGTCGTCGTCGGTGGTCGAGCCGACCGTGACGGCGGAGGAGATGCAGCCGGGCATGCTCACCGCGTCGGTGTGGCCGTTGTTGCCGGCCGCGATCACGGTGGCCACGCCGGCGCTCAGCAGGCTGTCCACGACCGGCTTGCGCAGATCGCTGTCGCAGGCGGTGGCGTAACGGCCGTTGCCGAGGCTGAGGTTGGCCGCGACGATCGGGGTGCCGGCCTGCTTGAGCTTCAGCACGTGCTCGAGGCCCTTGAGCTGGGCGCTCTGGTAGCTGCCCACGCAGGGGGCGGCGCCACCGCAGAACTCCTCGGTGGTGAACTGGCTGAAGACCTGGATGGCGACGATGTTGGCGCCGGGCGCGACACCGTGCTGGGGAGCGCCCGTGATGCCGGCGCCGTTGCCCGCGGCGATACCGGCCACGTGGGTGCCGTGGTCACAGGCGGCCATGGTCGCGCAGGGGCCGGCCGCGGTGTTGGCGGAACCGATGCCCTCCTGCGTGTCGGCGCCGTTCGGGCACAGGCTGACGACGCCGCTCTCGGCATCGCTCGGCGAGAAGCAGGCCTCGGCCACGACCCGGTTCTTCAGGAACGGGTGCCCGGTCTCGACACCGGTGTCGAGGACGGCGATCGCCTGGCCCGTACCGGTCTTGCCCGCCGCGAAGGCGTCGTCACCGCCGATGAGCGGGATGCTCTCGTCCAGGGTCGCCGGCTCCGCCTTGTCCTCGGTGACGCTGACCACGCTCGGCTTCGCGGCGAGTTGGTCGAGACCGGCCCGGTCCACCTTGAGGGTGACCACCGGCACGGTCTCGAATTCCTGCTTCGTCTCGCCGGCGGTCGCCGCGTCGGCGACGTCCGCGAGGGTCTCGGTGACGACGTTGACGCGGATCTTGCCGCCGCCCGCGGTCTGGTCGTAGAGCGGCGGGTCGACCGGGTCGGTCGCGGCTTCGGCCGCTGTCGCGGTGCTCGCCGGTGTGACGGCGTGGGCCGGTATCGCGGCGCCGAGGGTCACGGCCGTCATCGCGGTGACGACCGTCGCCCAGATCGTTCTCTTCATATTGCCTCGGTGAGCAGGGGGCGCGCCATGGCAGACCTGTGGGGAAGCAGACATGGCCGAGCCCGGGGAGATGTGGGGGGGCGATGTGGTGAGGGGCCCCGGCGGAACGGGCCGGGCGGCGGGGGTGTCCGCCACCCGGCCCGTTCACGCCCGAGGGGCGTGCTCCGTCAGGAGGTTGTGCGGTGCGTCGTCAGAAGGCGCGAGGACCCGTGATCAGGTCGCGTTGGCGCCGTTCTTCGGGTTGCCCTTCCAGGCCACGGCCTTGAGGTAGACGTACGCGTAGGAGTTGCAACGCCAGCGGATCAGGATGTTGTACGCCTTGCAGCTGTGCGTCTTCATCGTGGTGTAGAAGGCGTTGTCGACGTTCGACTTCTTGCTGCGGTCCAGGTAGTACCTGTAGCCCTTGTACGTGTTGCCGATCAGGCCGTAGCCGTAGTCGTGGGTGTCGCACGCGGCCCGGAAGTTGAAGCCGCCCGGGCGGCTGATGTTCGGGCCGGGGGTGCTGCAGCCGTCGTAGAGGATGCCCGCCACGCGGAAGCCGGTCGGCGTGTACCGGAAGTACGGCCAGTGCCAGCCGTAGTGCGCGGCCCACGCGACGCAGCCGCGGTTGAGGTACCACATCCACTCGGTGGCGCGGTTGCAGTAACGCGGGTAGGCCTGCGGGTCGTTGATCTCACCGGTGGTGAAGTCCCCGGCCGGGGGCGTGGTCGCGGTTCCGTCGCCGGCCGGGCCCGCCAGGGGCTCGGTGGAGGACGGCAGGTCGGTGCCGACGGGCTCGGCGTTCGGGGCGGCCGACTCGGCCGGGAACGTCAGGTCCCACTCGCCGTTGGACGGCGAGGCGATGTCGGAGACACGGCCCGTGGAGTCGTAGGCGTACGACGAGACCGGGTCGGTGCCCTCGACCGGGTTGGTCACGTTGCGCAGCAGACCCGAGGCGTCGTAGGAGTAGCGCGCCAGCGTCTGCGTGGTGGCACCCGAGGTGAGGGTGATCTCCTTGGCGCGGCCCGTGTACTCACCGAGCGTCGTGCCGGTGGCCGTCGTGGCGGTCGAGTACTTGACCGTCAGCGACTGCGCCGGGGCGTCGGCGGTGGCGGGCTCGCCGACCGTGGCGAGCCGTCCCTTGGTGTCGTAGGACACCGTGGCGGTGGCACCGTCGGCCAGGTTGCCCAGGCTGGTCACACGCCACTTGTCGGTGCCCGGAGCGACCTGCTTCCAGTTGTACGTGGCCGTGAGGTTGGCGACCCCGATGGCCGCGCCGGCGTCCTCGTCGCCGGTCACGTCCGTGTCCGGGGTGCCGGTGGCCGGGGCGAGAGTCTCGACCGCGGTCGTCACCAGCGTGCCGGTCGCCTCGTTGTACGTGGTGGTCTCGGTGAGCTTGTCGCCGGTGGTGGTCTCGTACTTCTTGACGCCACCGCCGCTCGGGTAGTCGACGCTGCTCTTCAGGGCGTACGAGACGGAGACCTTCGCGTCGAGGTCGGTGACCACGACGGAGTCGGTCTTCTGCTCCAGCTTGCGGTTGAGCTGGCCCCCCAGGAACCCGGCTTCCCAGCCGGGGCCGAAGACGCCCTGGTCCGGACGGGTCGCGGGCGCCGACTCGGGCCTGGCGACCCCGTCCGCGCCTTCGGTCACCGTGTGGGTACGGCCCATGAGGCCCTCGGCCACATCGGTCTCGTACAGCTCGAAGGACTTCTCCGCGGTGGAGTACTGGCCGGGGCCGACCTGCTGGATCTCCCCGTCCGCCAGCGGCGGATCGACAGTGGCGGCCGCGGCCTGCGGCTGCACGGTGGCAACGGCTCCTGCGGTCTGCTGCGGGATCAGCAGCGCCATGGAAAGCGCGGCCATGACAGGCAGAGCTGTTTTGCGCACGAGTTCCCCCCTCGTGTCGTCGGTGTGTTGCTTGATCGCTGCGGACCGTAGACCGGCGTCGATCACTGCCACAAGTGCCGTATCAGCGCGGGTAGTTGCCTCCACTTCCTTGCAGCAGTGAAGTTGAGTACGCGTACTCATGTGGCGTGTGCGGCCCGACCCAAGACTGAGTACATGACGCGAACCCGAGCCCGGATCAAGGCAGTTGACCCCGTAATGCGCCGCCGTCGGCGCACCCTCGCGGTGACCGCTCTCGCCGCTCTGACCCTGGCCGCCTGCGCCGAGCAGCCGGCTCCCCAGGAGGTGCGGGGCAAGTCCGCCGATGCCGTCTCGACCAGGGACGACGCGGCCTTCACCAAGATGCTGGACGAGGTGGCACGGGAGTGCCCCCCGCCGGGCACGAAGAGGGAGTCACCGGCCGCCCCGGAGGGCGAGGCACCGACCGCTCCGGTGGAGGCGCCGCCCGGCGCCACGGTCGAGCCGCCGCCGGGCGGCGCGATCGAGCCCGCCGCCCCCACGGGGGGCCCGGAAACGGAGCTCGACGCCCACGACTGGTGCGCCGGCGTCCAGCACGAGCAGCGCGTGGCCGAGGCGCTCCTGAAGCTCAAGAAGCCCGATCCTGCCCAGGTCAGGAAGACGCTGAACGGCCTCGGCTACACCGACGAGCGCATCCACGACCTGAAGCAGTCGGGCGCGGTCACGAAGTTCGCCGTCGACCTCCGCGACAAGGGAGGCCGCCTGTGCCTGGACGGCACCGCCAACGGCGAACTGACGGAGGTCGTAGCTTGTGTCGCACCTACGAACGGACCATTCGTTATTGCAAATCCCCACCGTCAGCCGTGAGTTCAATGTGATCCAGGTCACACATTTCGCCTCATCCTGAGTGATCAACTAGCCACATCATGTTACCCATGAATGGGAGATAGTGTCCTAAATCGGTGCTGTAGCGGCGAGTTGGGGGGTCGCCGGACCATTGGGGGCAGTTGTCCGCGGAAATTGCAATCGAGATTGCGCGAGCAATCAACCATGCCTGCGGATGGCCGGCTTCCACCGCCACTCGACCGCGCCCCCCGCGCACGAAGCCTGGCCCTGGCGACGTTCGCCGTCGGCACCGACGGCTACGTCATCGCGGGGCTGCTTCCCTCCATCGCCGCCGACCTGGGGGTGTCGACCCCCGCGGCCGGTCAGTTGGTCACGGCCTTCGCGCTGACACTGGCCCTGTCCGCGCCGATCACGGGGGCTCTCACCAGCAGGCTGGACCGGCGATCGGCGCTGCTGGCCGCCCTGACCGTGTTCGTGATCGGCAACGCCGTCACCGCCTGGGCACCGGTTACGGCGTGGTGCTGGCCGCGCGGATCGTCACCGCCGTGGGAGCGGACACGATCACCTCCGCCGCCTCCAGCACGGCGGCGGCCGTCGCGCCGCCGGAACGCCGCGGCCGGGCCCTGGCCTTCGTCCTGGGCGGCCTGACCCTGGCGACCGCGCTGGGGCTGCCGCTCGGCACGCTGATCGGCCGCACCGACTGGCACATCACCCTGTGGGCCGTGGCGGGGATCGGCCTGGTGGCGATGGCCGGCATCGCCGTCGGTCTCCCCCGGGTGACGCTCCCCGCCGCCTCGCTGCCCGACCGCCTGCGTCCGCTCAAGCAGGGCCGGGTACTGCCGCTGCTCGCGGTCACCTAGCTCGCGTTCCTCGGTACGTACACCCTCTATACGTACGTCGCCCCGGCCCTGCGGGACGCCACCGGCGGCAACGAGTCGCTGCTCACCCTGATCCTGCTGGCCTGGGGCGTCGGCACCCTGGCCGGGAACATCGCCGCCGGCCGCCTGGTCGACCGTCACGACTCCGCCCGCGTCCTCACCGGCGCCCTCGCCCTCGCGGCACTCGTCCTGGCCGTCACCCCGTGGGCGACCCGCACCCTCGCATCCGCTCTGGTCTGGGCGGTGCTCTGGGGTGTGAGCACCGGCGTCACCGTCGTCCCGCAGCAGCACCGGCTCATCTCCCTCGGCCCCGCCGCCGCGCCGGTCCTGCTCGGGCTCAACTCCTCCGCCCTCTACATCGGCGTCGCCCTCGGCGGCGGACTCGGCGGGCTGGCACAGGAAGGGCTCGGGCTCGCCCCGGCCGAGCTCGGGCCGGTGGCCGCCGGCGTCACCGCCCTCACCCTCCTCTGGCACCTGGGAACCGCGCGCCGCCGCGTCGTGCCCGCCCCCGTGACGCCCTCGCCGGCCTCGGCCCTGCCGGAGAAGTCCCCGTCCTGACGCAGCCTGCTCCGCCGCTCTCTCAGTCCTCCATGAAGACGATGCGCCGGGGGCCGCTCGCGCCCGGGGACGCCGCCTGGGAGGAGCGGCCGGCCGGGACGGCGCGCTCACGGCCCCAGGCCCGGATCTCCTCGATCTGCTCGGGGTTGACCCGGCTCAGCGGAACGGTGTTGGCGAAGGCGTCCACGATCAGCGAGGGGCGGAGGAACTCCACGCCGCCGCTCAGGTGCGCCTCGGCCCCCACGTCGTGCAGGGCCGCGGCGATGTCGGAGCCCGCGAAGCCCTCGGACAGGTCGACCAGCCGGTCCAGGTGCTCGGCCTCGGGCGCCTGCTTCAGGTAGAGCCCGTAGTACAGCTGGATGATCTCCCTGCGGTCTTGGGCGTCGGGCAGGTCGACGAAGAAGAGCTCGTCGAAGCGGCCCTTGCGCAGGAGCTCGGGCGGCAGGCTCCGTACGTCGTTGGCGGTGGCGACGACGAAGGCCCGGGAGTCCGACTCCTGGAGCCAGAAGAGGAACTGGCCGATGATCCGCTGCGGCACGCCCGAACCGTCGTCCCGCCCGGCGAGCCCCTTCTCGATCTCGTCGATCCACAGGATGCAGGGCGCGACCCGGTCCGCCATGGCCAGCGCCTCCCGGAAGCGACCCTCCGACTCGCCCAGGTACTTGCCATGGATGCTGCCCATGTCGAGCCGGTAGAGCGGCAGTTGCCACTCGCTGGCGATCGCCTTGGCGGACAGCGACTTGCCGCAGCCCGGCACACCGACGAGGAGCACCCCGCGCGGCGGCCGCAGGTGCGTCCCGCGCAGATCCTCGTGCATCAGCTCATGCTTCCGCTGGAGCCATCCGCGCAGGCTCGACAGGCCGCCGACGGTGTAGTCCGAGTCCTTCAGCCGGACCCGTTCGAGGCCGGTCAGATCGCTGAAGATCCGGTCCTTGGCCTGGGCGAGCCCGAGCACGTCGTCCTTCTCGATGGCACCCTTCGCGGCCACCGTGGCCATCAGGTTGATCGCCTCCGCCTCCGTGACGCCCCGCAGGAACTCCGCGGCCCTGCGCGTGTCCCCCTCGTCCCAGTGGACGGGCATGATCCCCTGGTGGTCGGCGAGGAACCCCCTGAGCGTCTCGTACGTCTCGTCGGGGTGCGGCAGGTCGAGGTGCAGGCTCATGCCGAGACGCTGCAGACCGCTCCAGATGGGGCTGTCGGTGATGACCACGATGCTGCCCATGTTGTTGCCGGCCAGCCGGGCGAGCTCCGACATGTGCCGGGCGACCGGGGTGTCGGTCTCCAGGTCGGCCGGGTCGACGAAGACGACGGTGGCGTTGGCGCGGCTGGTGAACTGGGCGGCGGCGAAGTCCATGGCGCCGGTCAGGGAACGGTCGTCGATGACGGCGGTGTTGCTGCGCAGGTCCCGCAGGCCGGTCGCCCGCGTGTAGATCCAGAAGGGCAGGCTGCTGCGGCGGGGCTGCGTGGCCGCCTCCCTCAGCAGCCGCAGCGCCCGCTCCTGCTCGATGGTGCGCATGCCGATGACCGGGACGCGCGCGGAGATGTAGCTGTCGAGGTGCTTCAGGGAATCGGCGTAGTTCGACATCGGGGACCTTCGGGACTCGGCTCGGACGGACTCGGCTCGGACAGGCTCGGGCTCGGCTCGGACGGACTCGGCTCGGACAGGCTCGGGCTCGGCTCGGACGGGCTCGGCTCGGACGGGACTCGGACGCGTACATGAGGGAGGGCGGGTGTGCCCCTGCGGTCAGTCCCTCAGGACCCTGCGGCGCGGTGCCGCCGCGGGGTCGTAGCTCCACGGATCGGTCGTGGGGCCGCTCGACGGAGGGTGCGGAGGGGTGTCCAGTACGGCCGTGAGCTTGTTGTCCCGCAGCGTGCGGCGGCGCTCCTCGACCCAGTCGGCGCCCGGGTCCTGCCCCGCCGCCTCCTCCAGGAGCCGCTCCAGCTGTTCCTGCACCTGGACGATCTGCTGGTCCACCACCTCGGTCAGCCGCCGGCGGAGCTGCTCGGGCAGCCCGGCGTGGCCGGCCAGGGCGCGGATCGGCCGCAGACCGTTGCGGGCCTGGGCCAGCTCGCGCCCGGCCTCGAACTCGTCGGTGACCGCGCCCATGGCCCGGGTCAGCGCGTCGGCCCAGGCCTGCAGGCGCGTGCCGAGTGCCTGGACGAGGTGCGCGGTGAGCCGGGCGATCGTGTCGCCGTCGTACGCCTCCGCCGCGATCGGGGGCAGGAGTGCCGGGTCCACCGGCTCGCCCGCGGCCCAGCGGCGCAGGAACTCCGCCCACTCCCCGTACGGGCCGCCGTGCCCCCAGAATCCGCTCATCGGCCGGTGCCGGGCCGGCGGACCAGCGTCTCGCCGGGCGGCAGCGGTTCCCAGTCGGGCAGGCCTTCGACGACGCGGCGCAGCCGGCTGGTGGCCCGCTCGTTCTGTTCCGGGCGGCGGGCGGCCCACGGCGAGTCGGCGGTGGGCCTGCGGACCACCGGCAGCGCAGCGGCCTGCGGAGGTACGGCGGGCCTCTGCGGTGACTGCGGGGGTACGGCGGGCTTCTGCGGTGACTGCGGGGGTACGGCGGGCATCTGTGGTGTGCTCATCGGTGATCCTCCTGGAGTACGGTCCGGCCTTCGAACGGAGAGGGGCCGTGATGAGCGGTGGCGAGCGAGGTGATGAACTCCCGGCACCGGGCCTCGACGACGTCGGCCGCCCGGAACGTCTCGTACCAGTCGGTCAGTTCGGCGGCCGCGCCACGGAGCTGGTGCAGCGATTCCAGCTTGGCCTGCTCGAGCAGGCCACGGGCGTCGGCCTGCAGCTTCTGGGCGGCCTTGTACCCCTGGAAGACGACCAGGCCCCACACGGCGCCGACGATCGCCGCGGCCGCGAACGCGAAGCCCAGGCTGATCTGGCCGATGAGGAACAGGATGCCGAGCACGACGATGACGGGCGCCACCAGCTTGTTCGCCAGCGGATAGGCGAGCCCGTCGACGAACGGCGCCATGTGCCGGTCCCAGTGACCCGAGAGCGAGGCCTCGTTCTCCTGGAGCGGCCGGGTGAAGGAGCCTTCCCAGGGCGGCAGTTGGAAGACCTGCGCGCCGACGGTGTGGGCCGAGCCGAAGACCGCCCGCACGTCGTCCGGTACGGCCGCGCGCACGTCCCTGGTGAAGCCCGTGTGCGCCTGGAAGAACCACTCGTCGCAGGCCGCGATCGCCATGCGCTGCGTCGCCGCGGAGGTGCCGATGGCGGCGGGATTGAGCGCGGCGGCGCTCTGCACGGTCAGATAGTCGAGGGTCTCCTCGTACGAGGAGGCGTCGGCGTCCGTCTCGTGCCGGGCCGTCTGGACGTCGCCGTCGCGCTCGACGACCTTCTTGTTGAAGGCCAGGTCCCGGCGGAGCGGCAGCTCTTCGTTGTCGTACTCCGCGACCAGCCGGTCGAGGATGTCGTCGACGGCGTCCTCGAGCCGTCCGGGCGCCTCCGACTCCCCCGCCATGATCGCCTGGTACTTGTCCAGGAGTCGCTGATGGGCGCCGGCCCCGGACAGCGTGCCGTCGAGTGCGGGCCACTGCGGGGAGACCGCCGACAGCCGCGGGTAGCGGTCCTTGGCCGAAGGGGCGCGCAGGGACTCGATCTCCTCGCGCCAGCGCTGCACCTGCCGGGCCCGGGTGTCCGCGTCCGCGCTCAGCGTCTCGCGCCATTCGCGGAGGGTCGCGTCGAGCATCGCCCGGCCTTCCGGGCCGAAGGCGCCCTGGGCGATGGACTCCAGGATGACCGCGAACTCGCGGCCCAGCCGCGCGGGGTCCTGCGCGATCAGGTAGTGCCGGAGCCAACGGACCGCGGCCTGCCGCCTGTTCTGGCGGCGCAGGACGAGCGCGAAGAACAGGGAGGTGCGCTCCGGCGAGCGGCGGAACGCCTCTTCGACGGCGCGTTCGCACAGGTGCCGGTCGTCGGAGGACCAGGAGGCGAGGGCGACCAGGGCGGGGGCGAGCCAGTAGCGGGGGGTCTGCAGCATCAGCTGGTCGCTGACGAGGCGGATGCTCTCCTCGGACACGATGCCGACGTCGAACGCCTGGAGCATGCCGACGGCGGTGCGCCGGACCGACTTGTAGTGGCCGAAGGCGTGGTCGATCTCGTCCTGGATGACGCCGATCTTGGTCTCGGCCCGCTGCACGTTGGCCAGCCGCACCGAGTGCTGGGCGAACTCCAGGAAGTCGGCGCGCAGCTGCTGCAGTTCGCTGCTGGTCTGCTGCTGCCGGTTCTCCACGGACGCGACCTGTCCGGACACCGCTCCGACCTGCTCGCTGAGCCGGGTCACGAGGTTGCCGACCTCTCGCACCTTCTGATGAAGGGCGAAGTCCCTGTCGACCATTGCGTCGGTTCTCCGTTCGGGTGGGTGATTGGGGGCGTACGGAACCGCACCGAGGCCCTGCCTCGGGTGGTCACGCCGGGTCAGGGGCGTACGACGGTGCCGTCTTCGAGGACCGGGAGGATCAGCCCGTTGTCGTAGACCTCGACGTACGCGTAGCCGCCCGAGCGGGCGGTCATACGGGCCCTGCCGAAGGGGTCGGGCATGGCCTCCGCCGGCGAGAAGTGCCGGACGATCACCTGGAACAGGTTGAGGACATGGTCGACATAGGGCGGGCCGAGGTAGCAGCGGGCGACGAAGCCGAGGGGTACGGCGCCGTGGGCCGCGGCGTACTCCTCGCGGGCCCAGTCGGCCAGCTGCCGGCTCGCGGCCTCGTCGAGGCCGGCGTCGAGCCGGCCGAGGGCGCCGCGCAGCCGGTCGGACCGGGGGTCGTACAGCTCGCGGGGCGTGCCGCGGACTCCTGGCGGGCCGGCGGGGCGCGCCTCCGGTCCGGTGACGAGCCTCCGGGACGTCCCGGTGTCGCGTGCCTGGCCGGCCGGTGCGGTGCCGCCCGACTGCACGACGCGTCGCGGCCGTTCCATGTGACCCATGTGTCGTCCCCCGAGATGTTCTGCCGTCACGCACCACCGCCGGACACAGAGAACCGCTGTGAGGGAGGAGGTGGCTGACATCACATCAATAGTGCTCTGCGAAAGGCACATTGTGTCGCCGTCGGCCAGGTCGCACCCAGAAAACGACCAGTTTCCGGCCGTCAAGGGGGCCCTTTCGCCCGCACGCTCCTGCGAGACTCTCCCGCATGGGTTCGATCTACGCGCTCCTTGTCGGCATCGACGACTATCCGCCGGGGACGGCCCCGTCGTTGCGCGGCTGTCTCAACGACATCGCCGAGGCGCGGCGCCTGCTGGAGGAACGCGGCACGGGGGACGTCCTCATCCGGACGCTGCTGGACGGCGAGGCCACGCGCGGTGCGGTCGAGGACGCCGTGCGGGGGCATCTCGGCCGGGCGGGTGCCGAGGACACCGCGCTGCTGTGGTTCTCCGGGCACGGCACACAGTCCCTCGCCCGGACGGAGGAGCATCTCCGGATCGAGGCGACGGGCCGGAACCAGGCCCTGGTCTGCGTCGACGGACCCCTCCTGGACAAGCGCCTGGGTCGCCTCCTCGACGGTGTGGCGTGGCGCGGCGCGCATGTCGCGGCCGTGCTGGACTGCTGCTTCTCGGGCGGCGCCACCCGCGAGGACACGAGCACCGTCCGGTATGCCGCGCCGGCCCCTTCGTGGGACCTGACCGACGGGGCGGGGGACGAGCTCCCGCCGGCCTCTGTCCGGGCGGCCTCGCCCGGCCAGGGGTGGGCCCCGCCCCGCCATGTGCTGCTGGCCGCGGCGCGCCTCGACCAGTACTCGTACGAGGACGACTACGCGGGGCGCCGCCACGGCGCCTTCACCCACGCCCTGCTGGGCGCGGTCCGCGACGCCGGGGAGGGGGCGACGTACCGGGAGCTGCTGTCCGCCGCCGACGCCCGTCTGCAGCGCTCCGGCGGTCGTCAGCAGCCGGTGCTGTACCCGGCGCGGCGCGGATCGCTCGCCGACGCGCCGTTCCTCGGAGGGGCCGTCGGCCGGCCGAGGAGCCCCCATCTGCTGCGTTTCGGGGCGCTGGGCTGGGAGGTGGACTGCGGCGCCGCCCACGGTCTGGCCGACGGCACGGACCCGGCGGTCACCGAGTTCACCGTACTGCCGTCCCACGGGCCGGAGACCGGGCCCGCGCCGTCGCTCCGGGCGCGGACCGTGCACGCCGCGCGCACGCTCGTCGACCCGGTGGGCTGGTCGCCGTCGACGAACCGCGTCTATCCCGTCGCGCTCTCCGCCGTTCCGCAGCCGCCGGCCACCGTCTCGTGCACGGCCGCGGAGCCCGCATCGGGACTGCTCGACGCGGTACGGGCGGAGATCGCGGTCTCTCCGATGCTGCGGGTTCTCGACGACCCGCGACAGGCGGGCGACCTGCACTTCCGCGTGCACCTGGAGGGCGGTCTCGCCCACGTGCTGCGCCGGGACGGCACCCCGTTCACCGACCCGCTGCCGCTGCGAGGGGCGGACGGCGCGGTGCGGGTTGCGGCCTGCCTCAACCATCTGACGCGGTGGCATCTGATCCGTGACCTCGCGCCGGGGCCTTCGACCCTGGACGGCCTCGTGCGGGTGGAGATCGCGCCCTGGGAGGCGCCCGACCAGGTGCTGACGCCCGACGCCGCCGGTGAGATCGTCTGCTCCTACGCCTCGGACACCTGGGCCGGGAGTCCGGAGCCGCGCGTCTCCATCCGGTTGCGCAACCGCTCGACCGACCGGGCGCTGTGGTGCGTACTGATCGATCTGACCGACGATTACGCGAGCCACACCCAGCTCTTCCCCGGGCACTTCATCGGACCCGGCCGCACCGGCCACGCCCTGGACGGTGAAGCCGTGCAGCTCAGCGTGGCGCCGGACGGGCCCGCCGTCCCCGGGACGAGCACCAGGGATTGGCTCAAACTGATCGTCTCGGAGAGTGAACTGAACACGTTGCCGTACGAGTTGGATGCCTGGGACCCCTCGAATCCCGGATCCCGCCTGCTGCGTCGGGTCCCCGCGCCGCACGGCCGGTGGACGGCCCGCACCGTGTCGCTGCGCACGGTGGTGCCGCCCGTCCCCGCGCCGCCTACTGCCCCAGGTGGGTGAAGCCGGCCCACGCGCTCAGATCGTCCGGGTCGACGCTCCGGGCCCGCTCCGCGAGCAGCGGGGGCAGCGCCTCGGGTAGTTCCCGCGCCGGGTCCAGCATCCACAGCTGGGCCCGGCGCAGCGCCTTCGCCGGCGGTTCCCCCTCCGTCCGCAGATAGTGGTGGGTGAGGAACATGAGCAGCGAGGTCGCGTCGTCGGGCACCGGCCAGAGCGAGCCGACCACCGAGCGGGCCCCGGCCACCAGGAAGGCGGTGGCGAGACTGTAGGCCTCGTTGTGCCCGCGCCCCGAGACGCTGCTGCGGCAGGCCGCGAGCACGACGAGACCGAGCCGGCCGCCTCCTCCCCCGATCGCCTCGGTCAGTTCCTCGGCGGCCAGATCGCCCCCGTGCAGCGACAGATGGGCGGTACGGCGGGCGTCGCGTGCGATCGCCGCATGGCAGGCGAGATGCAGCACCCCGCCCTCGTCCGTCACGGACTCCGTCAGCCACGACAGCACCTCCTCGGGGGTGCCGGGACCGTCGGCGGTGCCGCCGGCCCGGCGCCCGAGGAAGGTGCCCCCGGGGTAGAAGGCCCGCTGCACGGCGTCGGCCTCCTCACCCGCGTAGGGCAGGTCACCCGTGGGGTTGCCGACCACGAGCGCACCGCCACCCGTGGAGGGCGCCGCGGTGCGGGAGGCGACCTCGCAGAGCAGCCGCGCCGAGGCCGCGTACGAGATCTCCGCCTCCTGGAGGGCGTACCGGCGCCCGTCCGGGCCGTCCGCCCACGCCGCGTGCCAGGGGACGAGCCCGAGCGGGCCCATCGGTACGAGAACGAGGCGCGGCGCGCGTCCGCTCGCGGTGGCGAAGGCGTCGAAGAGCGGCCGCACGGCCGCGTACCAGGCCCAGCCGCACAGCCGGTCGAGCTGCTCGCGCAGGGGCACGGCGCGCCGCCGGGCGCCGTGCCCGGCACCCGGCACGGGTCCCATGTAGCGGTCCGTGTCGGCCTCCGGGGTCTCGGGGACCTCGCGGCCCGCGGCCCGCGGGGGCAGGAAGTCCCGGAGGGGGGCCGCGTCCTCGGTGAGCCGGGGCAGCGGCACGGTGTGGACGTCGCCGCCGTTGGTGACGACCACGGCGGTGCCGCCGTGCTCGTCGGAGGCCGGCATCAGATAGATCAGGGCGTCCTTGCGCAGCGAGCGCAGGGCCGTCCCGATCTCGTGGACGGCCGGCGGGTCGAGCAGCCGGTCGTGCACTCCGTCCGCCCCGGTCAGCGCGGCGAGCACACGGCGGCGCAGCGGACTGGGGATGGACTGCGGTGCGCGCAGCGCCGCCAGCGGATCCAGGGCGGGATCCGCGGTGTTCCCGCCGGCGCGCCATTCCTCGGCCAGGTCCTGATGGCCCGCGGCTTCGAGCCGTTCGGGTACCTGGCGGGAGGTGACCGCGGCGTGCAGCACGAGTCCGCGGCAGGAGTCGAGGGCGTGGACGGCGTCCTCCAGGGCGTTGTCCTTGAGGCACCAGGCGGCCACTTCGAGGGCGGTCGAGGTGGCCTTCTCCGCCGCCACGGCCGCGTGGTCGGTGCCGGACTGGAGCAGCGCGGCCCAGGCGTGGCCGCGCAGCGCGTCGAGGCCGATGCGCCGCCCGTTCGCGCGGTCGTCGCGGCCCAGTGCGCCGCGCGTGCGGTAGGCGCGGGCGAGGGAGAGCGACACGGACGCGTACTGGGGGTGCTCGGGACCTCCCAGGCCGCGGAACGCGGTCTCCAGGAAGCCGATCCCCTCGGCGAGACGGCGCGAGCGGAGCACCGGGCTGCGCTGCATCACGGCGACGGAGCACAGGGCCGCGCCGAGGAAGGCGCCGTAGCGCAGTCGGCTCTCCGTCCCCTCGTCGACCATGTCGTGCGCCTCCCGTGCCAGGCCCAGGCCCTCCTCCAGGCCGGCGGCGTCCCGGGTGTGCATCGCCCTCACGGAGCGGGCGATGCCGTTGTCCCCGAGGACCCAGGCCCGGTGGTCGCGGGGCAGCCGGCGCGCCTCCGTGCGCAGCCGGTGGGCGGTGGGGCGGCCCGTCAGGGGTGGTGCCGCGGGGGCGTCGAGGTCGCGGGCGAGTTCGTCGCGGCCCATCCGGAGGGCCTCGATGGAGGTCCACAGCTCGATGCCGGTGGGATCGTCGTCGCGGAGAGCGGCGTACGTCTCGGTCATCGTGGCCAGATGGGTGTCCACCGCTCCGAGGTCGCCCGCCTGCAAGGCCCGGTGGCCGCTGCTCCCGGCGACCTGGGCGGCGATCATGCGTCGCTGGTACGGGGAGAGGCGGGTGTCCCCGGCCATGCGGCGCATGGCCTCCTGGGCGGCCTCCATGTCGTCCGCCGCACCCGCGGCCTGTCCCCGGTGATGGGTGGCCATGATCCCGCCGAGGTCGAGGGCGGCCCCCACGTCGTGCTCGGGCCCGGCGGCGTCCCGCGCCCTCGCGAGGTGGTGCATCACGTCGTCCGTGCCCGATCCCAGGCCGTTCAGCTCCTCCCAGAGCCGCACCTGGGCGACACAGGCGTGCGCCCGCCACTGCCACGTCTCGTCGCCCTCGGCGTTCAGGACGCATGCGGTCAGCGCTTCCTTCTGGGCCGCGGTGACGTGCGTGGCGTGCGCGTCGTACATGGGCACGACCGTCAGCAGGGCGAGGGCGAACTCTGCACGCGGGTGGCCGGGTTCCATGGCGAGCCAGCGCGCGTACTCGCCCTGGAAGGCGTCCTTGAGCCAGGAGGGGTTCGCCGTGGCTTCCATGAGGCCGGGGAACTCGTCGTCGCTCTCGCTGAAGTCCGCGAAGGTGCGGCCCTGCTTCAGGTCGTCGAACAACGCGAGGATCGACCGGTCCAGTTCCTGCGTGCTCAGCCCCGACGGGCGGCGGTCGAGGGACTCGGGCGGGACTCCGTGCCGCTGCTCCAGCATCATCAGGGCCCAGCCGCCGACCAGTTGGGTCATGTTGCGGTAGTCCTCGGGGAGTTCACCGTCCTCCAGGACCAGGTCGGTCATCCGGAGGACCTCGTGCAGGCGCTCGATCCCCGCTTCCTCCCGGTAGCGGCCCTGCTGATAGGCCGCGAGGAGGAAGGCGGTCGCGGTGATCTTGCCGTCCCTGGCGGGCTGCCAATGGTCGACGGCCCGCCGGACCATCGCGATGGCGCGGTCCTTCGCCGGGCCGTCCCCGCGCAGGCCGGCGCGCTCGAACAACAGGCGCCCGAAGGCGTCGAGATAGTGCGGTGTGAGCCGTTCGAGGGCGTCCGGGGCGGTGAGCAGCCGGTTCAGGTCAGCTTCCGCCGCGGCGCCTTGGGCGTGGTCCTTCCAGTTGGCCCAGACGAAAGTGCGGATGTAGGCGCAGCGGATCTCCGAGTCCCACGCCCATGAGGGTTCTCCGCCGGCGAGCCGGGCCTCCTGCAGGGCGGCTCCCAGTTCGTTCCTGGCCTCCTCCAGCGCCTTCCGGTCCCGGGTCGCGCACGCCTGGGTCATCGTCGCCAGGCCGATGCTGTGCCGTAGCAGCGGCAGGTCGGAGGCGGGCAGCGCCGCGTCGAGGCACGCCCGGTAGTGGCCGGCCGCGGCGGCGGCGTCGTCGGCGTCCCCGCCGCCTCCCGAGGCACGCAGGAAGTGCAGATAGCCCAGGCCTTCCCGCAGGTCGATCTCCGCCTCGGTGCCCGGTTCCATCAGGGGCAGCAGCTGGTAGTGGTACTCCAGGGACTCGGCGATCAGCCTGCCGCGCTCGGCGGCGTCGTACTGCTCCGGAAGCTTCATGACGCGCTCTTTCGAGCCATACGCGAGGAGGGGGCCGGCGATCGCCAACTGCTCCTCGTGCTCCGCGTGTTCCTCGGGGAACCAGGCCAGTCCCTCCCTGGCCAGGTCCAGTGTCCGGTCGAGGAGGTCGGGGGCGTCTTCCTGGTCGTGCCGGCAGGCGCACACGTACGCGTACTTGATGCGGAGGGCCGCCCACACCTCGTCGTCACCGGGCGCCCGGAAGGCGAGCTCGAAGGCCTGCGCGCCCAGCTCCAGGTCCTCGGTCAGGCCCGAGCGCGCGAGCAGCACCGCGCTGATCTCACCCACGCGGGCACAGAGTTCGGTGGCTTCGGGAGCGTCGGACGGCAGGCGGGAGAGGCTGTCGAGCAGCTCCTCCCGCTCGCCGCGCAGTTGCTCGTCCAGGGGATCCGTCTGTCCGTCCATGGTCAGGCCGAGAGCCTCACGTGGTACGGCTGGAGCACGGAGTCGAGCCACTCCTCCCCCTCGGCCGTACCGAAGTCCACCGCGTTCTCCGGTTCGCTCCGCACGGCCCCGGGCGGGCAGCGGTCCCCGAACAGCACGACGGTCCGGTCGGCCGGTTCCCTCTTCGAGGACCAGATGAGGCCCTGTGCCCAGGGGCCGGTGTGGCGCCGGATCCAGTGGGCCCAGTCCCGCGTGTACGCGTAGTCCTGGGCCTCGGTGTGCACCAGCCAGCTGTCCTGGTGCACGGCCGCCAGATCGCGCGCCGACACGAGGGGGACGACGTGCACATCGGTGGCGAGCCGGAGCGGGGACAGCTTCCGGCGGGCCACGCTCACCCGGGGCAGCAGCCGGGGCCTGCCGTCCGGGTCGAAGGGCAGGGAGCGGAGCAGCGTCTCGCAGATCGCCGCCTCGGCGCTGAGCCCGACGTACAGATAGGCGTACGGATCGCAGGCCGTGCCGTCGAACCGCCCGCCGCCGTAGAGGCAGTGCGAGGGGCGCGGGTTGAAGGCGGCGGCGTCCCGGTGCGCCGCGTGCACGCGGTACAGAACGGTGCCGCGCGCCAGGGTGACCTTGCCCGGGGCTCCGGTCATCGCGGCCGGCGGTCGGTAGTGGGGCACTACTCACCCTCCATCAGGAAGCCTGCCAGGTCGGCCAGTTGGTGCTCCATCGGTCCGCCGAGGAGTTCGGCGGGCGCGGCGCCGAGCCAGGCGTTCGCCGACAGCCACCAGTCCGCGGCCCCCCAGGGGTCGCGGTCGGCCTCCAGGAGCCGGTTGACCTCCAGGACGGCCATCCACGGGAGCGTACCCTCGGAGAACTGGAACGTGGGCAGGCGCAGGACACCGCCCGCCCCGCGCAGCCTGATCAGCTCGCGTGCGTACGGGTCACCGCCCCGGCTCAGCACGGTGTCGGCGTCGAGGGCGGGCGCGGCGAGCAGCCGCTCGCGCACGGGCCCGAGGACGGGGCCGACCATGCGGTGTCCGTCGAGCAGCAGGACCGCGAGGTCCTCGGCGTGGAATCCCAGGTAGGCGTCGTCGAGCACGTCGGCCGCCCACCGGGCCTCGCCCTCGGTGCCGAACTCGTCCGGCAGGCCTTCCCTGAGCACGTGGACCGCGGCCTGAGCGGCCGTCGCCCGCCCCTGCTCGTCCTTCGCCCGCCGCACGGTGGCGAGGTGCTCCGCGAGGGCCTCGCGCCGCGGTCCGTCGAGGCCGTCGGCGACCTGTTCCCAGCGGGCCGCGGCGGCGGCGAGTACGGCGTACGGATTCATGATGTCCCCCGGTCGTCGGTGATCGGGTCGGTCAACGGGTCGGTCAACGGGTCGGGTCTCGGGTCGGCGAGCGGCGCGAGGAGACGCTCGATGAGATCGGCGCGGGCGTGGGCGCGGACGACGAAGTGGACCTGCCAGGGCCGCCCGCGGACGAGTTCCGCCTCGACGGCCGGCCAGAGCGCGCCGAAGCTCTCCAGCGGTGTGAGGCCGCCGCGGCCGGCGCCCAGCAGCGGCAGGCAGACGGAGGTGAGCGGCGGCGTGTGCCGGGCGGACTCCTCGGCGAGCAGCGTGAGGGCCCGGGCCACGCCGCGCGTGATGTCGGCCGGCTGGACGTCGTAGTCGTTGGTGCCGGGCCGGGGTTGGGCGACGGCCACGTGGTAGACGCGCCGCAGGCCCTGGTCGGCGAGGATGCCCGCCGAGGTCGTCGCGACGGTGCCCGGGAGCGCCGCCCGGCCCGCGATCCCCTGGCGGCGGCCCCACTCCCGCAGCTCGTCGTCCAGGTGGTCCTCGATGACTCCGCCGGCGTGGTCGAGGCGCGCTCCGGCGCGCCTGAGCGTGGCGGACACGGAGGACTTGTAGGCGGGCGGCAGGACGAAGTGTGTGTTGGAGGGCGACAGGACGACGTCCACGTCGCGCAGCAGGTCGACCGAGTGGACGTGGATCCGCACGGTCACCGGCCCGGCCCGCCCGGGGAGGCGCAGCCGGAGCGAGCGGTGCACGGGCGCCAGGGAGCCCGCGGCCTCGGGTTGTTCGCCCGGGTGGCCCGGTTCGCTCGGACGGCGGCTGTGGAGGACGACGACCTGTTCGGTGATCTGCCCGAGCACCATGAGCTCGTGGTGTTTGCGGAAGCGCTCCACGCTGACGCCGTACACCTGGGCCGCCCGGCGGCGGCGCTCGGAGGCCGGCCAGTCGCGGGTTCCCTGGGCCAGTCCGAGGCTGTACTCGGCGGCCGTCTGAAGACTTCCGCCGCCGATCCGGGAGACCGCGGTCCGTAACAGGCGCTCGATGGCCGCGACGGCGACCCCGTCCCCGGCCGGATTCCCGGACACGTCCAGGGCCAGGCGGGCGAGTTCGGGCAGATGCAGCTCGCGCAGCCGGACGAGGCCTGCTCGCCTCACCTGCCTCACCTCCGCGAGGACCGATCCGTGTTCCAGAGGCGGGGGGTGCGCTCGCATGGCGGAAGGATCGCACCACCGCAAGCACGCCCACAAGCCTGGCCCTTTCTTCTCCAGTACAGCGGACGCCCTGGTCGGTCCCCGGCCGCTTCCGGGTCGAATCCGGGTCGGCACCCGGCGGGCGGGCGTCCGTCGAGGGGTGCGACGGGCGGTGGCGACGGCGGCGGCTCGCGCCGATGCTGGTGGTGTGCCGTCCTTCAGCGGAGGGACCGGCGGGAGCGGAAGGAGCAGCGGGCCATGGGTGACCTCCTCCTGATCCGCCACGGTGAGACGGAGTGGAGCGCCGCCGGGCGGCACACCGGCCGTACGGATCTGCCGCTCGCGCGGGACGGCGAGGCGGAGGCGCGGACCCTCGCGCCCTTCTTCGCGGGCCGGTCCTTCGCCTTCGTCCGCACGAGTCCGCTGCGGCGGGCCCGGGAGACGGCCGAGCTGGCCGGGCTGCGGGGCGCGAAGACGGACGAGGACCTGTGCGAGTGGGACTACGGCGGCTACGAGGGGCTGACCACGGCCCGGATCCACGAGGCCCGGCCGGACTGGTCGCTGTGGCGGGACGGGGTGCCTCCGCATCCCGACGGGCGGCCCGGTGAGTCGGCCGAGGACGTGGGGCGGCGGGCCGACCGGGTCCTGGCACGCGTCGCGGCCCTGTCGGCGAGCTCCGGGGAGGACGGTGTGCTGGTGGCGCACGCGCATCTGCTGCGGGTCCTCACCGCCCGGTATCTGGGCCTGCCGGCGTCCGAGGGGAGGCTGTTCCTCCTGACGACGGCGAGGGTCGGCCGGCTGTCGACGGAGCACGGCCTTCCGGTGGTCGCGGGCTGGAACCAGCGCCCCCTCGCCGGCACGTGACGCGCTCCCGGCCGTCGAGCTGCCGGGCCTCGCGCGGGCTCCGGCCCTCGTTCCGGCTCACGCCCTCCCTCAGGCGCGGCGGCCGAACGCCAGGGCCAAGATGTGGGGCCATTTCACGGGTGGTGCGGGCACGGGGACGCCCGGGCGGTCGCGGGGGACGCGGACCCGCAGGACGCCGGGGCGGAGGGTGCAGACGACCGGGGTGGGCAGGCGGAGGGCCTCGCCGTCCACGGCCACGGGGATCTCGCCCGTGGCGGCGGTCACTTCGACGCGGTGGGCGGTCAGGACGGTGAGGCCCGTGGACTGCGAGCCCCGTACGGCCAGGTCGGCGGCCTGGGCCGCGTCCTCCACCCGGATGCCGACGACCCCCAGCTCGCCGTCGTCGAGGGTGGGCCGGCGGCCGCCACCGGTCAGCTCGTCGGGCGAGACATAGGGGTTGTTGCTGATCAGCAGGGCCTGTTGGGCGGAGAGGGCGGTGTCGTCGACGCGTGCGTCGAGCCGGCTGACACCGTCGCCGAGGAGCAGGTCCGGCATGAGGGTGAGTGCGGTGCCCGCCTTGGCGTCGCGGTACTCGGGGTGTTGGACGACGTCGGCGTAGACACCGAAGGACACCGTGTTGACGAAGGCCCGGCCGTCGACGTCGCCCAGGTCGATCCGGAGTTCCTCGCCGTCGGTCAGCGCATCGAGGCAGCGGGACGGGTCGGAGCGGTCGAGGCCCAGGTCCATGGCGAGATGGTTGCGGGTGCCGGCGGAGATCACGAGGAACGGCAGGTCGTGCTCGGCCGCGACCGCCGCGACCAGGGCCTGGGTGCCGTCGCCGCCCGCGACGCCGAGGAGGTCCGCGCCCTCGGTCACCGCCCCGCGGGCCAGCTCGGCGACATCCGCCGGGGCCGACGGGTCGAGCAGGATCACCCGCGCCCCGAGCTCCTCCGCGCGCTCGACCAGGTGGAAGCGGCCGACCTTCCCGCCCCCGGACTTCGGGTTCATGATCAGGACGGCGTTCTTCGGCGGCGCCGCCGCGACCGCCCGCATCGACGGCTTCGGGCGCGATCTGCGCAGCGCCGCCCGCGCGCAGGCCAGCGTCGCGGCCCAGCACAGGCACATGATCAGCGCCATCAGCCACAGCCCCTCGTGCGTGAAGAGGACCAGGACCCCGACGGGTGCGGCGATCGCCAGGAGCGCCCCGACGAGGCGTACGGCGCCTCGGTGCGCGACGAACCACCAGACGCCGGCGGCGCAGAGCACCAGGCCGAGGAAGCCCGCCCCCACCACCAGGAGGCCGCCGTCGCCCAGCGCGAGCAGGAGGACGACCAGCGAGCCGAGCGCGGCGAGCAGGGCCAGACGCGCGAGGAGTCGCGCGGCGGGGTTTCCTTCGGGACCTGACCCTGTCATGCCGTCCTCCCCTGCCCTGCTCCCGCGACCGTGTCTCCCTGCCGGGCGGCGCCTGCGAGGCGCGCCCGGTCCGGAGCACCAGCCTGCCCGTGCCCCGCCCGGAGGGCATCCGGGCGCGGGCCGTTCGAGGGCTCGTCAGGCGCGGCAGCGCAGCAGTTCGAACGGCGGGTTGGCGAGACAGTCCGCCCAGAACTCCTCGCCGAACTCGCGGACGCCCGCCTCGGAGATCTCCAGCGGGACCCAGGTCAGGTCGCCGAATCCGGCCGCGCGCAGGGAACCCTCGTACACCTCGCGGCGCGGGCAGGCGCCGACGAACGAGACCGGCGGGTCGAGCAGCGCCGTGATCCGGACGCGCGGTCCCGTCTCGATCTCCTCGCCGGTCGCCTCGCAGAGGAAGCCGTACTTGGCCAGGGACGGCCCGTCGAAACGGTAGTCCGGCTTCTGCGCGAGCACGAAGAACTCGGCACCCGGCTTCAGGCTCCGGTGCACATGGCGGCACATCTGCTCCATGGCGGCGATGTCCGGCGCGTAGTTGAGCAGCTGGACCCCCAGCGCGATGTCGTAGCGCCGGTCGAGGGCGCGCAGCGCGGACACGTCCCCCACCTCGTAGCGCACCCCCAGCGGATCGCTCTCCTCGAACGCCTGCGCCGCGGCGACCATCTCGCCCGAGATGTCGATGCCGAGCACCTCGGAGGCGCCGCGCCGCTTGAACTCCCTGCTGTAGAAACCGGTGCCGGAGGCGAGGTCGAGGACCGACTTGCCCCGTACGTCACCGACCAGGCCCAGGAAGCTGGGCACCTCCCCGTACTGTGTCAGCGGCAGGGACTTGAATCCCTCGAACGCCTCACCGATCTCGTCGTACTGCTGCACGCTCATCGCGCGGTCCTCCCCAGTGCTCGGTCATGTGCCTGGTGATCCGTCATGCCCTGGCAGTCTTGTCGGACCGCGGCGGAACCTTGTACTGGCAGAAGCCACGAAGACCCGGCCATACTCCTGGCCTGCCGTACGGAAGGGCGATCTTCCGGAATCGCTCCGCAGGTTTCCGTTATCGGACCGCCTCCCCGCGATCTCCCTTTCGTTGGCCGTCGACGACAGCGGGAACAGGCAGGGTGATTCGGAGCATGGGCGCACAGCACGGTACGGAACTGGTCAGGGCTGCACAGAGCGGAGACCCTCGGGCGCAGGACCGGCTCATCGCCCTCCACCTGCCCCTGGTCTACAACATCGTGGGCCGGGCGATGAACGGTCACCACGACGTCGACGACGTCGTGCAGGAGACGATGCTGCGGGCGCTCGCCGGGCTCGGCGACCTGCGCTCCCCGGACAGCTTCAGGTCCTGGCTGGTCGCCATCACCATGAACGGCGTCCGCAGCCACTGGCACCGGCAGCAGCGGAACGGGCTCCCCGCGGGCGGCCTCGACGACGCCCGCGAGATCGCGCAGCCCGGGTCCGATTTCGTGGAGCTGGCCGTGGTCCGGCTGAACCTCTCCGGCCAGCGGCGCGAGACCGCCGAGGCGACCCGCTGGCTGGAACCCGAGGACCGGGAGCTGCTCTCCCTGTGGTGGCTGGAATGCGCCGGCGAGCTGAGCCGCCACGAGGTGGCCGCCGCCCTCCAGCTGTCCCCGCAGCACACCGCGGTGCGGGTCCAGCGGATGAAGGACCGCCTCGAAGGCGCGCGGGTCGTCGTACGGGCCCTGTCGCAGAACCCGCCCTGCGCCACGCTGCGGTACGAGACCGACGCCTGGGACGGCCGGCCGTCCGCCCTCTGGCGCAAGCGAATATCCCGGCACGCGCGCGCGTGCGCGTACTGCGCCGGCCTGTGGAGCGGGCTCGTACCGGCGGAGGGGCTGCTCGCCGGACTGCTCCTGGTGCCGCCGGCCGCGCTGCTCCTCGCGGGCGTCCGCGAGCGGGCCGGTTTCGAGACCGTCGCCGCGACCGGCCCGCTCGACGGCTGGGGCGGCGACCCGTCCGCCGCTCAGGCCTCCGCTCCGTCCGTCGCCCATCAGGCCGGCGCCCCGGTCTCCGGGCCGGGCGGGGAGTCCGGGCCGGGCTCGGGGTCCCCCGGCCGCGGCCCCCGCTCCTCCCGCGCCGCCCGTCGCCGGCGTCGGCAGCAGCGGCAGCGTGGCCGCAGGCGCCTCGTCGTCGCGGCGGGCATAGCCGTGGTGGCGGTCGCCGGCGGCGCGTTCACCCTGACCACCGGCCCCGACGAGGGGAAGGAGGGCAGGGACACGACCCTCGCCGCGACCGCCGACGCGGGCCTGCCCACCGCGCAGGAGCCGAGCGCGACGGAGACGGCCACGGCCACCCCGTCCCCGTCGGCCAAGGCGTCGAAGACCCCCCACGCGACCCCCAAGCCCTCGCGCCCCAGCCCGACCGCTTCCCGTACCTCGCCGCCGGCACCGCCCCGCCCGACGCGTACGGCCACGACCGCGCCCGCGCCCGCCCCCACACGCAGCACCACGCCGACATCCGGATCCGGATCCGGCTCCACCGAGCAGCAGGTGATCAGCCTGGTGAACACGGAACGGGCCAAGGCCGGCTGCGGGCCGCTGACCGAGCACCCCCTGCTGACCAAAGCCGCCCAGGGGCACTCCGACGACATGGCCGCGCGGGACTTCTTCGACCACACCAACCCCGACGGCGACGGCCCCGGCGAGCGCATCACGGCCGCCGGATACACGTGGTCGTCCTACGGCGAGAACATCGCGAAGGGCCAGACCACGGCGGCGCAGGTGATGGAGTCCTGGATGAACAGCCCCGGCCACCGGGCGAACATCCTCAACTGCGGCTTCAAGGAGATCGGCGTCGGGCTCCACACCTCCGGCGGCCCCTACTGGACGCAGGCCTTCGGCAGCCGCTGAGGAAGGCCGCCGGTGTGACAAGTACGACGTCCGACAGGGGGATCTTGACGCTTCCCTGACGCGTGACCCCCGGTCGGCGGCCCATGGGCTGTTTAGGCTTGCCCGGCCGTCGATCCGATGGCCGAAAGTCGACAGTCGGTCGACTTCCGAGTCGCCGCCCACCACCACCTCAGGGACACCCGATGGCCACCACCAAGGACGCCCGCTCCGGACGATTGCGCGCGTGGATGCTGGAGGGCCTGTCCGACATGGGCAAGGGCAAGCCCTCCCGGCCCGTGGAGGCGGCGCCGGACGCCGCGCACAAGGGCCAGCGCTGGTGGCGGGTGATGTGCCTGACGGGTGTCGACTACTTCTCGACCCTCGGCTACCAGCCCGGCATCGCGGCCCTGGCCGCCGGGCTCCTCTCCCCCGTCGCCACGATCGTGCTCGTGATCGTCACCCTCGCCGGCGCGCTGCCCGTCTACCGACGCGTCGCCGAGGAGAGCCCGCGCGGCGAGGGCTCGATCGCGATGCTGTCGCGGCTGCTGTCGTTCTGGAAGGGCAAGCTCTTCGTCCTCACCCTCCTCGGCTT
>NZ_JBWKFA010000005.1:0-633810 GCF_056435185.1 Streptomyces sp. NPDC044003
AATCTGGCGTTGATTTTTGGCACGCTGTTGAGTTCTCAAGGTGCGGACGCTTCCTTCGTTCCTGTTTCCAGGCCCTCCGGGCGCTTCCTTCGTTTTCCAGCTTAGCAGATCCGATTTCCGTTTCTGCCACCCGCTGGAGCGGGCTGCTGGGATTGGAATTCGCTTTCGCGTTTTCCGTTCCCGGCGGGGTTGAACATTACCAGGCTTTCTCGGTCCCCCCGACCACATCCCCTGCGAGCATGCAGAGGTGTAGACCACTGGGGTTAGGATCTGGCTTGATAGGTGCTGCCGACCCGCGACTCAAGGCCGCGTTGGGGTCAGGCAGGAGTACGACAGTACATCCCACCGTCAGTAGAGGCAAATCCTTCCGGTAGTCCCTAGCTCCGCACAATAGGTACGTCTCGTGCGGAACCGGGACTTCCTATGACATACGCTTCGGAACAGTACGCCGTCCAGGACAGGTAGTGACGGCGCCACACCATCTCCGCCCCTGGGAGGCTTCCCATGACAACCGTGACGTCGCCGCTTGCTGGACGCGCCATCGGTCTCGCCGCAGTTCCCGACCCGGTCTTCTCCGGTGCGATGGTCGGTCCCGGTACCGCCATCGATCCCGTACGTGAGCCTTCGGAGGCGGTCTCTCCGCTCGACGGGGTCATCGTCTCCATGCACCCGCACGCCTTCGTCGTCGTGGACGACGAGGGACACGGTGTGCTGACCCACCTCGGTATCGACACCGTTCAGCTCAACGGGCAGGGCTTCGAGCTGCTCGTCAACAAGGGTGACCGGGTGACGCGCGGGCAGGCCGTCGTCCGTTGGAACCCCGCCGAGGTCGAGGCCGCCGGCAAGTCCCCCATCTGTCCCATCGTGGCCCTGGAGGCCACCGCGGACTCGCTCTCCGATGTCGTCGAGGACGGCGATGTGAAGGCCGACGACGTGCTCTTCGGCTGGAGCTGAGCCGGTCCGTCCTCGTGACGACCGCGAGTTCGACATTCAACGCGACGGCCGGGGCCGTCGCTCAATCGGAGACGGGTGAGATGGAGACAACGCTGCGAGGCGTCGGCGTCAGCCACGGAGTGGCGATCGGCGAGGTCCGGCACATGGGTACCGCGGTCCTGGAGCCGCCGGCCAAGCAGATCCCCGCGGACGAGGCGGAGCGCGAACAGGGGCGCGCCCGTCAGGCCGTGGAGGCTGTGGCCGCGGACCTGATTGCCCGGGGCAATCTGGCCGGTGGTGAGGCCCAGGCGGTGCTGGAGGCCCAGGCGATGATCGCCCAGGACCCGGAGCTCATCGCCGACGTCGACCGCCGGATCGCGGTCGGCAGCACGGCCGAGCGCGGTATCTACGACGCCTTCTCGCACTACCGCGAGCTGCTCGCGGGTGCCGGCGAGTACATGGCGGGCCGGGTCGCGGACCTGGACGACGTGCGGAACCGGATCGTCGCGCGGCTGCTCGGTGTGCCGATGCCCGGCGTGCCGGACAGCGACGAGCCGTACGTGCTGATCGCGCGGGACCTGGCGCCGGCCGACACGGCGCTGCTCGACCCGGCGCTCGTGCTCGGGTTCGTGACGGAGGAGGGCGGTCCGACCAGCCACAGCGCGATCCTCGCGCGGGCGCTGGGCGTGCCGGCCATCGTGGCGCTGCCGGGCGCGGGTGAGCTGGCCGAGGGCACGCTCATCGCGGTCGACGGTTCCACCGGTGAGCTCTTCGTGGACCCGAGCGAGGAGAAGAAGGCGGCGCTGACGAAGGCCGCCGCCGAGCGCAAGGCGGCGCTGGCGACGTCGAGCGGTCCGGGCGCGACCTCCGACGGTCACAAGGTGCCGCTGCTCGCCAACGTCGGTGGTCCTGCGGACGTGCCGGCGGCGGTGGAGGCCGGTGCCGAGGGTGTCGGTCTCTTCCGTACCGAGTTCCTCTTCCTGGACGACAGCAAGAAGGCACCGTCCGAGGAGAAGCAGGTCGAGGCTTACCGCAAGGTTCTCGAGGCGTTCCCCGAGGGCCGTGTGGTCGTGCGGGTGCTCGACGCGGGCGCCGACAAGCCGCTGGACTTCCTGACGCCGGTGGACGAGCCGAACCCGGCGCTCGGTGTGCGGGGTCTGCGGTCGCTGCTCGACCATCCTGAGGTGCTGCGGACTCAGCTGACCGCGCTGGCGAAGGCGGCCGAGGGGCTGCCGGTGTACCTCGAGGTCATGGCTCCGATGGTGGCCGACCGTACGGACGCGAAGGCCTTCGCCGACGCGTGCCGTGAGGCGGGGCTGCGGGCGAAGTTCGGTGCGATGGTCGAGATTCCCTCGGCGGCGCTGCGGGCGCGCTCGATCCTTCAGGAGGTCGAGTTCCTGTCGCTGGGCACCAACGACCTGGCGCAGTACACCTTCGCGGCCGACCGTCAGGTCGGTGCGGTGTCGCGGCTCCAGGACCCGTGGCAGCCGGCGCTGCTGGACCTGGTGGCGCTGTCCGCCGAGGCGGCCAAGGCCGAGGGCAAGAGCTGTGGTGTCTGTGGCGAGGCCGCTTCGGATCCGCTGCTGGCGTGTGTGCTGACGGGTCTGGGTGTCACCTCCCTTTCCATGGGTGCGGCGTCGATTCCGTATGTGCGGGCGACGCTCGCGAAGTACACGCTGGCGCAGTGCGAGCGTGCGGCGGCCGCGGCGCGGGCCGCGGACACGGCGCACGACGCGCGGATGGCCGCGCAGGCGGTGCTGTCCGGGGAGTGATCCGCTGAGGTGCTCGACGAAGGGGCTTTCCGTCACGTGGTGGCGGGGAGCCCCTTCGTCATGTGCGGGGTCAGTGGTGGGTGGTCCAGTCGTCGTGGGGGTCGAGGGCGAGGGGGTGGCCGGCGCGGTATTCGACGCCCGGTTCCGGGGAGAGGGGTTCGCCGGTGCGGGCGTCGGTGCAGTAGGCGGCGAAGACCTCGGCCTCGGTGAGGGGGATCAGGGTGCTGTCCGTGAGGCGCCAGCCGTGGAGTCGGTCGGGGGCGCCGGGGGTGGTGGTGCGCAGGACGATGCCGCCGGGTGCCGCGAGGGCGATGCCGGCGGCGAGTACGGCGGTGAACTCCGGTCCTGTGGCGTCCTCGGGGGGTGTGGTGCCGTGGGCGTGGAGGACGGCGAGGAGTTGGTCGTCGGCGGCCTGGACGCTGCAGACGAGGTGGTGGCTGCCGGGTCCCGCGGCTTTCAGGAGTCGTAGGAGAAGTCGGCCCGCCCGCTCGTACGCGGCTTTGCCGATGTCCTTGCCGCAGTCGGCGCAGTCGCCGGCGGTGGCGAGGACGGTGGTGGCGTACTCCCAGGTGGCCTGTCGGACGGCGGTGTCGACGAGCTCGGGGAGGAGGGTGGTGAGGGGCTGGCCGGTGTAGGTGACGCGGGCGCCGGTGGTGGCCAGGTGGGCGGTGAAGCGGCTGCGGCTCGTGGGATGGTCCGGGTCGATGCCGGTCTCGGCGCACCAGGCCGCGTACTCCTCGGGGTCGAAGAGGGTGACGGTGGTGTGGCCGCCCTGGGTGGCGAGGGTCCTGAGGAGGTCCTCGATCTGCCGCAGGTAGGTGGCGTGGTCGTCGAAGGCGAAGGTCCGGTACTGGCGCATGGCGGCGAAGTCCTGCTCGTCGGCGAGGAGTCCGACGGTGCTGGGGACCTCGCGGCGCAGGGCGCGGCGAAGCTGTGCGGTGGTGGTGCCGGTGCGGTTCATGTCTCCCCCTGGTGACGCTCCGATCAGTGCTCACTCACCGTAACCTTCGGCACTGACAGTGACGGTTCGGTGAGGCGTCGGCGGACGAGGCGGTTCTGTGCGGCGGTGGTGGCGACCAGGGCGGCGCCGAGGAGGGGCCAGGCGAGGGGGCCGGCGGAGACGAGGCCGGTCATGAGGAGGGGGCCGGCGAAGCGCTGGGTGGACTGGGCGAGGCCGTGGACTCCGAGATAGGCGCCCTGGGCGTCGTCGGGGGCGAGGGCGACGGAGATCTCCCAGGAGGCGATGGTGTGGATCATCTCGGCGAAGGTGAGGACGACGGCGGCGGTGATCAGGGAGGTGATCGCGAGGGTGCGGCCGCCGAGGGCGGAGACGGCGAGGGCGAGCGTGCCGGCGGCGAAGAGTCCGGCCAGGGGGCCGAGGAGGCGGCGGGCGGCGTCGGTGGTGGCGCCGAAGCGGGAGAGGGGGACCTGGAAGAGCACGACGAGGGCGCTGTTGATCACCATCAGGAGCGGCGCGAGGCCGACGGGGGCTTCGGTGGCGTGGACGATCCAGAGGGGCAGGGCGACCTGGAGGATCGAGTCGTGGAGGAAGAAGACGGCCTCGCCGGCGGTGAAGGCGAGGAAGCCGCGGTCGCGCCAGGGGTTGGAGGGCTTGGTCGTGGGGGCCGGGTCGGTGGAGGCGGCGGCGATGCGGGAGGCGGCGGGGGCGGGGGGTTCGGCGCAGCGGAGGGTGAGGGCGGCCATCACGAGGTAGGACAGGGCGTCGCCGACGAGCAGGAGGTGGAAGGCGGTGGTGGAGCCGATGGCGAGCGCGGCGGCGGCGCCGAGGCCGCCGAGGGTCCAGCCGAGGTTGGAGGTGGTGCGGTTGATGGCCTGATAGCGGACGCGGTCGGGGCCGGCGATGCGGGCCGCGTAGAGCTTGGTGAGGACGTTGGTGGCGCGGTCGGGGAGGGCGCCGGCGGCGGAGAAGAGGACGAGCAGCAGGTAGTTGTCGGTGGTGAGGAGGGCGAGGAGGGCGGCGGCGCGGAGGAGTTGGGTGCAGATGATGACGCGGACGAGGGGGAAGCGGTCGGCGAGGCGGCCGCCGAGGGGGGCGCCGGCGATGCCCGCGGCGCCGGAGAGGGCGATGAGGAGGCCGACCTGGCCGAGGCCGAGGCCGGTGACGTAGGTGAAGTAGAGGGCCATGGCCGTGGACCAGAGTCCGGTGCCGCACTTGTCGATGAAGCCGATGACGAGCATGCGGCGGCCGTCGGTGCCGCCGGGGATGCGGTCCTTGAGGGGTGGGCGGTCGGATCGGACGGTGCTGCGGCTCATGGGTCCCCCTTGCCAACTTCTTTGTATTGATACATAATTGATTACGTGGCAGCACAATATGCGATCGAAGGGGCGACGGCCAAGGGGATTGCCGCGTCCGTGGAGCGGGGCGTGTCCGAGGGCGGGCTCGCCCCGGGTGACGCCCTGCCGCCGGTGCGGCGTCTCGCCGACGAGTTGGGGGTGAGTCCGGGGACCGTCGCGACGGCCTACAAGGAGTTGCGGCAGCGGGGGCTGATCGTCACGCGCGGGCGTGGCGGGACCGTGGTGGCCGAGGTGCCCTCGGTGGCCTCACGGCGTCCGCCGCGCGTGCCCGCCGGCCTCGTGGACCTGTCCGCCGGGTTTCCGGACCCGACCTTCCTCCCCGTGCTGCGGCCCCCGGCGGCCGTCGACCCGGTGTACGGCTCCCATCGCGCCGCGCCCCGGCTCGCGCGTCTGGAGGCCCTGACCAGGGCCTGGTTCGAGCGGGACGGGGTGTCGGCGGAGCACGTGACGTTCGCGCACGGCGCCCTGGACTGCATCGCGCGGCTCCTGTCGACGGAGCTGCGGCCCGGGGACGCCGTGGCGGTGGAGGATCCCGGGTTCCACCATGTCCTCGACCTGGTGCCCGCGTTGGGGCTGCGGGCGGTCCCGGTGGCCGTGGACGGCGAGGGGCTCGTACCGGATTCACTGCGGGCCGCACTGCGGGGCGGGGTGCGCGCGGTGGTGTGCAGCCCGCGCGGGCAGTGTCCGACGGGGGCGTTCTTCACGCGCGCGCGGAGGGACGAACTGGTGGCGGTGCTCCGGGACTTCCCCGAGGTCCTCGTCGTCGAGGACGATCACAACGCGGAGGTCGGCGGGGCCGCGGCGTACACGCTCGCGGCGGCGGGGCTCGACCGGTGGGCACAGGTGCGGACCGTGTCGAAGCACCTCGGCATCGACCTGCGCTGGGCCGGGGTCGCGTGCGACGCGGTGACGCTGGCGCGGCACGACCGGCGGATGGTGATGACCTCCGGCTGGGTCAGTCACGTCCTGCAGGAGACGGTGACCGGCCTGTTCGCCGACGGGGCGGTACGGGACCTGGTGGCGGCGGGCGAGGAGGCGTACGCGGAGCGGCGCACGGCGCTGATCGGCGCACTCGGCACGCACGGGATCCGATCGGTCGGCGCGAGCGGTCTCAATGTGTGGGTGCCCGTGCGGGACGAGTCGGCGGTGGTCAACGGCCTGCGGACGCAGGGCTGGTGGGTCGCTGCCGGGGCGCGGTTCCGTGTGGCGTCCCCGCCGGCGGTACGGATCACCACGGCGAGGCTCGCGCCCGGGGACGCCCTGCGGCTCGCGGCCGACTTCGCCGAGGTCCTGGGGGACGCGCAGGCGACGTACGGCGGGTGACACGCGGGCGCTCCGGGCAGGCACGGGCCTGTCCCGGAGCGTCCGACGGGGTGGTTCAGCGGGTGCGGAAGGCGTTGCGCTGGGTCTGGGTGAGCGTGTTGCCCTGCGTGTCGGTGAGTTCGGCGCGCAGCGAGACGGTCCGGCCGGGGGCCGGGGTGCGGAAGGCCACCTGGCCGTCGACGACGGGAACACGGGTCCAGGTGGCGCCGTTGTCGGCGGACATCGACACGCTCAGGGACCGGACGCCGGTCCGGGCGGCCGCGCCCTGGACGGTGACCGGTACGCGCAGCAGCGTGGCCGCCGGGGCGGTGCCGTCGAGGGCCAGGTCCGGGGTGAAGCGGACGGTGCTGAGGGGAAGGGCCGCCGGGCGGGCGGCGGCGGCCGAGGTGAAGGTCCAGGAGGCGGTGACGCGCCCGCTCGACGCCGAGCCGTCGCCTCGGGTCGCCGAGGCGGTCAGCCGGTACGAGGCCGCTCCGGGGGTGGTGGTGAACTCGGCGCGGCCAGGCTCGCCCCGGCGCGTGCCGATCAGGACGCCGTCGCGATGGAGCGTGGTGGTCGCGCTGTGGAAGCGCGGTGCGCTGGGGGCGTGGCCGTCCCCGTCGGCGAGGAGCGGGATGTCGAGCGCGATCCGGTCGCCGTCGCGGACGCCGGCCGGCCGGGCGCCGGGCGAGGTGTCGAGTGCGGGGCCGAAGACGGCGTTGTCGAAGGTGTGCGTGGTGGTCGCGCCCGCGTGGACCGCGATTCCGTTCGCGAGGTAGCGGTTGGGCGGTGTCTCGGGGGCGGCCGGGCCGGTGTATTCGACGTCCCAGCGGCCCCGCTCCGGATTGACCATGACGGTCGCGGTGGCAGGGAGGTCGAGGGACTGGGCGAGACCGACCGTGGGGCCCGCGCTGGGCTGGACGGAGACGAACCCCGTCCCGGTCGCGCCCTCGGGGGCGGCTCCGCGGATCTTGAGAGTGGCCAGCTTGTCGGCCGCAGGGTGGCGGACCAGGCCGGTCAGGGCGCGGTCCGAGGTGAAGAGGTAGCCGAGCCCGTAGTCGGCGCGCGCGCCGGACCAGTAGGTGTCGAACCACTCCTTGACCGAACCCGCTTCGGAGGCCGGGCCGAGGTGGGCGACGCGCAGGCCCTCGCGGGCCGTCATGATGTTCGCGGAGCGGGTGGTTCCCTCGTGGGTGACCTCGACGAACCCGATGCTGTTCAGGTAGCGCGCGCCCGACTCCGGCGGTCGGACGTCCACCGGGGCGGTCGTGCGGGCGTCGACGGTGACAGTCGTGTCGCCGTTCAGGTCCAGGCGGGGCTGGACGACCCAGTCGGTGCCGGTGGCCGGATCGGAGCCGTACAGCGTGGAGTCGAGCAGGTAGCGCCCCTGGGGCAGGCGGACGGTGACCGTGCCGGACTCGTCGTAGGGCGTGGCCTCCTCCTGCGCCCCGGGGCCCGAGATGCCGGTGACGTGGGTGCTGTAGCCGCCGGTGGCGGCGCCCGCGCGGTCGAGGTGCCGGATCGTCAGGGTGTACGTCTCGGGGGTGCCGGACGCCGCCGCGGCGGTCGGGGGCAGGGCGAAGAAGGTCGTGCCGGCGAGGACTCCGGCGAGGGCCAGGGTGCGCAGGACGGTGCGGCGGCCGGGGGTGCGGGGGCCCACGGTCCGGGCTTCGGTGGTCCGGGCGTCGGTGCTGCGGGGCGTGCTGCGGGGTGTCGAGGAATCGTTCATGCCCAGCACTGCTCGTGGCGTGCGGGGCGTTCCCGTGACCTGGGCCACATCCGCCAGGCGCCCGGTGGGGCGTGTGGTCCAGGTCACGGGAACCCTGCCGAACCAACGCCCAGTGCCAGATGTGGAATCACCTATGAGAGATCGTTTCCGCGCCGGGGACCCCGCGGCGCTCGGAGAGGCGTACGACGAGCACGCTCGCGTGCTGTACCACTACGCCTACCGGGTGTGCGGGGACCGGGCGGCCGCGGAGGACGTCGTGTCCGCCGCGTTCCTGGAGGCCTGGCGCTGTCGCGGGAAGGTGCACGCCGACGGCGGCAGCCTGCGCCCGTGGCTGCTGGGCATCGCGACCAACATCCTGCGCGGCGCGGCCCGTGAGGCGCGCCGGCGGGACGCGGCGCTCGCCAGGATCCCCGAGCGCGGCGTACTGCCGGACTTCGCCGACGACGTCCTCGCCCGGATGACGGACGGGGAGCAGATCCGGGCCGCCCGCGTGGCGCTCGGCAAGCTCAGGCGGCGTGAACGCGAGGTCTTCACGCTCGTCGTGTGGGCCGGTCTGGACTACGCGGCGGCCGGGGAGGCACTGGGCATCCCGGTCGGCACCGTCCGCTCCCGGCTGTCCCGGGCCCGTGAACGCCTCCGGAAGCTCGCCGAGGCCGAACTGCGCGCGGGGCGGCGCCGGGAACGCGCCGCCGCTGCCACCGTCCGCTCGGGCGGGCGGACCGCTCCCGGCGGCGAGACGGCGGGCGTCGCGCCCGAACCCGTCTCCGTACCCGGCTCCCCCTCCGTCCGTTCGAACGTCCGCCCGGCCCTCGCGCCCCGACCCACCCCGGAGAACCAGGCATGAACGCCTTCGCCCCCCGCCCGCACGCCGACGCGGACGAGCTTCTGCGTGCCGAGCTCGCCGAGCTGCTGCCCCCGCCTCCGGTGCCCGACCTGACGACGGAGCGCGACCAGCACCTCAGGCACACCGTCCTGCGGACCGCCCTCGCCGCCGGTGACGGCTCGACCGCCCGCCCGGTGCGCACGCGCCGGCCCCGCCAGGGGCTCCGGCTCGGCTGGATCGCCGCCCCGATGGCCGCCTGCGCGATCGTCGCCGGTGTCGCCGTACTCGCGCCCCGGGACGGCGGCACCTCGGTCGGACAGCAGGCATCGCCCGAGGCCGTGCGGATCCTGTCCGGTGCCGCGCTCGCCGCGGCCGCCGCTCCCGCGCCGGACGCCCGGCCCGGCGGTTACGTGTACGTCAAGAGCCTCGTCGCCCACGCGGGGCGGAGTGCGGCCGGCGGTCCCGCCACGCTGCCGCCCGCGCACCAGCGCGAGGTGTGGCTCTCCGTCGACGGCAGCCGGCCGGGGCTGCTGCGCGAGCCCGGTGCCGCCGACACGGAACTCGGCGCCGAGGCGCCCGTGTACGAGCTGGACGGTCCCGGGGCCACGCCGCGGAAGACCACCCTGGAGGCGGCGCCGCCCTCCGTCACGAACCCGACCCACGCGTACGTGGCGGCCCTCCCCACGGATCCTGACGCGCTGCTGCGCCTGATCCGGGAGCAGACGCGCGCGGGCGAGGGCGACGCCGATCAGCGGGCGTTCACCGCGATCGGGACCCTGCTCGCCGAGACCTGGGCCCCGCCGAAGGTCACCGCCGCGCTGTACGAGGCGGCGGCGCGGATCCCGGGGGTGGCCGTCCTGCCGTCCGCGAAGGACGCGGCGGGGCGCGAGGGCGTCGCCGTGGCCCGTACCGCCCACGGCGAGCAGACCCAGTGGATCTTCGACCGCACGACGTCGGCGTTCCTCGGTGAGCGCACCGTCCTCACCGAGACCACCTCGGCCGGCCGGGCAGGGACGGTCCTCGGGGTCTCCGCGGTGCTCGCCAAGGCGGCCGCCCCGGCGGCCGGTGAGCTGCCGAAGGGCTGACCCGAAGCACCAGGGGCCCCGCCGATCCGGTCGGATCGGCGGGGCCCCTGTCGTGACGGGTGCTAGCCGCGGCGGTTGGCCGCCAGGCTCTCGTAGAAGTGGAGCAGGCCGAGGTCGTCGACCGAGCCGGCGTTGACGGCCTTGGCCAGGGGGGTGCCCTGGAGGAGGCGCTTGACCGGGACCTCGATGCGCTTGCCCGTGAGGGTGTGCGGGACGCCCGGGACCTCGATGATCTCGTCGGGGACGTGGCGCGGGGAGAGCTCGCTGCGGATCGTCCGCTTGATGCGGTCGATCAGCTCGTCGTCCAGGGTGACGCCCTCCACGAGGTGCACGAAGAGCGGCATCCAGTATCCGCCGTCCGGCTCCTCCAGGCCGATGACCAGGGACTCGCGGATCTCGGGGAGGCGTTCGACGGCCTCATAGATATCGGCGCTCCCCATCCGGACGCCCTGGCGGTTCAGGGTGGAGTCGGAGCGGCCGTGGATGACGACCGAGCCGTGGTCCGTGATGGTGATCCAGTCCCCGTGGCGCCAGACGCCCGGGAACATCTCGAAGTAGCTGTCGCGGTAGCGGCTGCCGTCGGGGTCGTTCCAGAAGTGGATCGGCATGGACGGCATGGGGTTGGTGACGACGAGTTCGCCGACCTCGCCGATCAGGGGCTTCCCTGAGGGGTCCCAGGACTGGAGGTCGGTGCCGAGGCCCGCCGCCTGGAGCTCGCCGATGTGGACGGGGAGCGTGGGGACGGCGCCCGCGAAGCAGGAGCAGACGTCCGTGCCGCCGCTGACGGAGGCGATCCACAGGTTCTCGCGGACCTCGTCGTGGAGCCAGCGGAAGCCGTCGGGAGGCAGCGGGGAGCCGGTGGTGGCGACGCACTTCACGGCGGAGAGGTCGAAGTCCCGGCCGGGGTGGACGTCCGCCTTGGCGCAGGCCATCACGTACGCGGCGGAGGTGCCGTAGAGGGTGGCGCCGGTGCGCTCGGCGACCCGCCACTGGGCGGCGGTGTCCGGGTAGCCGGGGCTGCCGTCGTACAGGACGACGGTCGTGCCGGTGAGGAGGCCGGAGACGAGGAAGTTCCACATCATCCAGCCGGTGGAGGTGTACCAGAAGAACACGTCCTCGGGGCCGAGGTCGCAGTGCAGGCCCAGCTGCTTGACGTGCTCGACGAGGATGCCGCCCTGGGACTGGACGATCGCCTTCGGCAGGCCGGTCGTGCCGGAGGAGTACAGGACCCACAGCGGGTGTGCGAACGGCACCTGCTCGTAGACCGGCTCGACGTCGGCGGCGACCAGGTCGGACCAGGCGAGGGTGCCTTCGGGGGCCGGGGTGCCGAGGAGCGGGATGTGGACGACGGCGCGGAGGGTGGGGAGCTCGGCGCGCAGTTCGGCGACGGTGTCGCGGCGGTCGTGCTCCTTGCCGCCGTAGCGGTAGCCGTCGACGGTGAAGAGGACGACCGGCTCGACCTGCTGGAAGCGGTCGAGGACGCTGCGGGCGCCGAAGTCCGGGGCGCAGGAGGTCCACACGGCGCCGACCGCCGCGGTGGCGAGCAGCGCGACGACGGACTGCGGGACATTGGGCAGGTAGCCGCTGACGCGGTCGCCCGGATTGACGCCGAGGGCGCGCAGCTCGGCGGCGAGGGAGCCGACCTGGCGGCGGAGCTCGCCCCAGGTGGTCGGCGTCGGCTCATGTGTCTCGTCCACATGGAGCAGGGCCGTGTCGTGGGGGCGCTCGTCGGCGGCGCGCAGGGCGTGCTCGGCGTAGTTGAGGGTGGCTCCGGGGAACCAGTCGGCGCCGGGCATGGAGCGGTCGCCGAGGACCCGCTCGTACGGGGTCGAGAAGCGGAGGTCGAACCATTCGACGACGGCCTGCCAGAAGGCTTCGAGTTCCTCGACCGACCAGCGGTGAAGCGCCGGGTACCCGCCCTCGGCGGGGGCGCCGTGGTGCTCGGCGGCCCAGGCCTGGAAGCGGGTGACGGCGGCCGTGGCGATGCGTTCCTCGTCCGGCTGCCAGAGGGGCTCGATCGGCGCTGCTGATGTCATTGGGGCTGCTCCCTGGCTGTACGCGGGTCTGCGTGTGTCGCGCGCACGTGCTGGGGTGTGCGCGTGACGCGGCTGACAGGACGATGCCATGTGATCGTCTTTCGCACCAGGTCTGCCGGCCCATGGTCGGGCAGTTGAACATGTGCTCCCACCATGGGTGAACGGCAGCTGAACGGAACTGGTTCCGCCTCCGGCGGGTGGCAGGGTGAGCTGCATGGACGGTCGGGAACTGCTGCGTTCGATGAAGGTGTTCGGTTCGGTGCAGGGCTTGCGGGTGGTGCGGTCGGCGTGGCGGCAGCGTCGTACGGACGCGTGGGGGCTGCCGCCCCGGGGGGCGGAGCGGGCCAGGGTGCCGGGACTCGCGGTGGAGGCGGAGGCGGCTCCGGGCGGAGGAACCGTCCGGTTCGCCCGGTCCTCGCTCCGGATCCGGGTGTCGTCGGGCGGCACGGCGTTCTGGGGGTGGGACGGGGCCGAGCCGCTCCCCTCGTACGCCCTGGCCGGCGAGGCTCCCGACGCGGACCCCCGCGCCTCCCTCGAACCGGACACCGACGGCGGCTGGCGGATCGTGTCGGAGCGGGTGACGGTGACCGTCTCCCGGCACGGGGCGGTGGAGCTGCGGACCCCGGGCGGGGTACTGCTCCGCCGGGACCTGCCGCCGCGCTGGTGGGAGCCGGTGGCGAGCCCGGGCGACGGGGCCGGGGGTGTGGCCTCGGGGGCCGCGCGCTGGGTGCAGCGCAGTGAGGTGCCGGCCGACGCGCGGTTCTTCGGGCTCGGCGGGCGGGCGGCGGGGCCGCGCCTGCGGGACGGCTCGTACCGGCTGTGGAACACCGACCCCAAGGGCGGCTTCGACCCCGGGGACGATCCGCTCTACATCACCATGCCCGTCCAGTTCGTGGTCTCGGACGCCGGGACGCATCTCGCCTTCCACGACAACACCTGGGACGGGCAGGTCACCCTGGCCGAGGGCGAGGAGGGGGCCGGGTCGGGGCACGACCGGCCGGGGACCAGCGAGGTGCGGATGTCGGGCGGGCCGCTGCGCTGCTGGGTGGTCGTCGGCACCCCCGCGCGCGTACTGCACGGCTGGGCGGCCCTGACGGGCGCGCCCGCGCTGCCGCCGTCCTGGGCGCTCGGGCCGCAGCACGCGCGCTGGGGCTTCGGCAGCGCGCGGGAGGTGCGCCGGGTGGTGGCCGGGTACCGGGAGCGGGGGCTCCCGCTGTCCGCCGTGCATCTGGACATCGACCACTACGACGGGCACCGGGTGTTCACGGTCGACCGGGAGCGGTTCCCCGATCTGCCCGGGCTCGCGGAGGAGCTGCGGGAGCAGGGCGTGCGCCTGGTGTCGATCGTGGACCCGGCGGTGAAGGCGGAGCCGGGCGACCCGGTGTACGACGGCGGGTCGGCGGCGGACGTCTTCGTGAAGGACGCACGGGGCGAGGAGGTGCGCGGGGTGGTGTGGCCCGGCGAGTGCGCCTACCCGGACTTCACCGATCCGGCTGTGCGGGAGTGGTGGGGCGGTCTGTACGAGGAGCGGCTGGGGCAGGGCTTCGCCGGGGTGTGGCACGACATGAACGAGCCGGTGTCCTTCGTCCCCTTCGGTGACCCGACCCTGCCCCGTTCGGCACGGCACGCGCTGGAGGGCCGGGGCGGCGACCACCGGGAGGCGCACAACGTGTACGCGCTCGCGATGGCCCGGGCCGGGTACGAGGGGCTGTGCCGGCTGCGGCCCGACGAACGGCCGTTCCTGTTCTCCCGCTCCGGCTGGGCGGGCATGCAGCGGTACGGAGGCACCTGGTCCGGCGACGTGTCGACGGGGTGGCCGGGGCTGCGGGCCTCGCTCGCCCTCGTCCTGGGTCTGGGCCTGTGCGGGGTGCCGTACTCGGGGCCGGACGTGGGCGGTTTCGACGGCAGTCCGTCTCCGGAGCTGTTCCTGCGCTGGTACCAGCTGGGCGCGTGGCTTCCCCTCTTCCGTACGCACGCGGCGATCGACGCGGGGCGGCGCGAGCCGTGGGAGTTCGGGCCCGAGGTCCTGGAGCACGCGCGCGTGGCGCTGGCCGAGCGGGAGCGGCTGCGGCCGTACTTCACGACCCTTGCCCGGCTCGCGCGGATGACGGGCGCGCCGTATGTCCGTCCGGTGTGGTGGGGGACGCCCGAGGACCGGGTGCTGCGCGACTGCGAGGACGCGTTCCTACTGGGCGACGCGCTGCTCGTGGCGCCGGTCCTGACGCGGGGCGCGGACCGGCGGGCGGTGCGGCTGCCGCGCGGCCGGTGGTACGACACGGCGACGGGGCGGGCGTACGAGGGTCCGGGGCAGATCCTGCTCGACGCGCCGCTCTCCCGGGTGCCGGTCCTGGCCCGGGCGGGGGCCGTGCTCCCCGTGTGGGGCGAGGGGGACGAGCTCGTCCTGGAGGTGTGGGCGCCGGCCGCGGGGCGGACCGGTGGCGGGCTCGTCGTGCGGGACACCGGTGACGGCTGGGAGCCGGCCGTGATCGAGCGGTACCAGTCGCGGCTCGTGGACGGCCGGGTGGTGGTGGAGTGCGTCACGGACGACGGGGTGGAGGAGGCGGGGCTGCCGGTGGTGGTGCGGGGGCTGTGAGGGAAGTGAATTCAGTAGGCGGATCCAGGATCCAGTAGTCGGATCCAGTAGTCGGATCCAGTAGTCGGATCCAGTAGTCGGATCCAATGGTCGGATCCAATGGTCGGATCCAATATCCGGTATTCAGATATTGGATCCGGTATCCAGATATTGGAGATTGGATCCAGCGCCCCGAGCGCCGGTCACCCGTAAGCGCCCCCGAACCACTTCCGTACCGCCTCCGTGTGGAGCGGGAAGGCCAGGTCCGCCGGTGCCCTGAGGACGTGGTGGCCGCTCGTCTCGTCCGTCGGGGTGGACGGCGGGAGTTCGGCGGCCGGGCGGGGCGGGAGGAGGCCGAAGAGGAGGAGGTGGCCGGCCGGGGAGCTCAGCGCGTCGGCGAGCCGGACCTCCTCGGCCGAGGCAGGGATGCCGGTCTCCTCGCGGAGTTCGCGGGCGACGGCGGTGCGCCAGTCCTCGCCGTGGTCGATGAAGCCGCCGGGCAGGGCGACCCCGCCCCGCGCGGGTTCGATGGTGCGGGTGATGACCACGAGGCCGGTCCCCGTCGCGTCGGTGACCGGAAGGAGGGCGACGGCGACGGGCAGCGGGTTGCGGTAGGCGGTGTGACCGCAGGCCGGGCAGGTGCGGGGCCAGCCGGCGTCGGCCGGGTAGGCCTCGCCGCAGGAGGAGCAGTGGGAGTCCTTCACGACCCGACCGTATGCGATCACCCTTTCCCGGCGCTGCCGGAACTGATAGACGGTGCGCATGACTGGACTCGCAACCGCTTTCCGCACCCTCGCCGTCGCGGCCGCGGCCGGACTCCTCGCCGTCACCGGCGCCGTCGCCGCGCCCGCTCCCCCGGCCTCGGCCGCTGCGGAGCCCAAGGCGCCGCGGGAGTTCGTGGCCCTGGGCTCCGTGGACCCGACGATCCTGCAGGAGATGCGCTACACGACCGAGCACGACTTCCTCGGCGAGCCGGTGGACGGCTACCGGCAGCCGCTGTGCATCCTGACCCGCCCGGCGGCCGAGGCGCTGCACCGGGCGCAACTCCGGCTGCTCGCACGGGGGTACACGCTGAAGGTGTACGACTGCTACCGGCCGCAGCGGGCCGTGGACCACTTCGTGCGCTGGGCGAAGGACCTGGAGGACGAGCGGATGAAGGAGGAGTTCTATCCGCTCGTCGACAAGTCGAGGCTGTTCGCGGACGGTTACATCGCGGAGAAGTCCGGGCACAGCCGGGGTTCGACGGTGGATCTGACGATCGTGCGGCTCCCGGCGGCACCCACGCGCGCGTACGTGCCGGGCGAGGAGCTCGTGGAGTGCACGGCGCCGCAGGAGGAGCGTTTTCCGGACAACTCCGTGGACATGGGCACCGGCTTCGACTGCTTCGACACCCTCTCGCACACCGACGATCCGCGGATCGGGGGCGAGCAGCGGGCCAACCGCGATCTGCTCAGGGGGGCGCTGACCGAGCAGGGGTTCGTGAACCTGCCCGAGGAGTGGTGGCACTTCACGTTCAAGCCGGAGCCGTTCCCGTCGACCTTCTTCGACTTCCCGGTGGCGCGGAGGTCGGTGGCCGGCCACTGAGCCCTTCTCAGCACCGGCCTCCCATGGCACACTTCTGACGCTTCGTCAGATCACGGGAGGTCCCGATGGCACGGACGCGCAGACCGGTGGTGGCCGGGTGGTTCACCGACGACACCGTGCCCGAGGCGGAGTTCCGGCTGCTCGGCACCCGCTGCACGGCCTGCGCGTCGGTCTTCTTCCCCCGCGAGGACGACTGGTGCCGCAATCCCGGCTGCCCGGGCGGGGGCGAGCTGACCGAGGTCCCGCTCTCGCCACGCGGCCGGGTCTGGTCGTACACCGACGGCCGGTACCGCCCGCCCGCCCCGTACGTCTCCGACCCGGACACGCCCTGGGAGCCGTACACCCTCGTCGCGGTCGAGCTCGCGGCCGAGGCGATGGTGGTGCTCGGGCAGGCGGCGCCCGGCGTGACGACGGCCGACCTCGCCGTCGGGACGGAGGTCGAGGTGGTGCCCGGCGTCCTGAACGAGGACGCAGAGCACACCTGGACCACCTGGAACTGGCGGCCGGTGGCGCCGGCCGAGCGGGAGGAGCGGTCGTGAACGACATCGCCGTGCTCGGGGCCGGAATGCACCCCTGGGGCAAATGGGGACGGAGCTTCGTCTCGTACGGGACGGCCGCCGCCCGCGCCGCGCTCGCCGACGCCGGTCTGGAGTGGTCCGACGTCGGCTCGGTCGTCGGCGCCGACACCATGCGCTGCGGATACCCCGGATACGTGGCGGGGGCGACCTTCGCCCAGGCGCTGGGCTGGCAGGGCGCGCGGGTCACCAGCGTGTACGCCGCCTGCGCCTCGGGCGCCCAGGCCATCGGGACCGCCCGGGCCCAGATCCTCGCGGGTCTCGCCGACGTGGTCCTGGTCGTCGGCGCGGACTCGACGCCGAAGGGTTTCCTCGCCCCGGCCGGCGGCGAGCGGCCCGGCGACCCGGACTGGCTGCGGTTCCGGGTGCTCGGGGCGACCAACCCGGCGTACTTCGCGCTCTACGCGCGCCGCAGGATGGCGCTGTACGGCGACACGGCCGAGGACTTCGCCCAGGTGAAGGTGAAGAACGCGGCGGCCGGCGCGCTCAATCCGCTGGCGCGCTACCGCGCGCGCGTGACGGCCGAGGAGGTCGCGGCCTCCGCCGTCGTCGCCGATCCGCTGCGGCTCCTCGACATCTGCGCCACCTCGGACGGGGGCGCCGCGCTGGTGCTGTCCAGCATGGAGTTCGCGCGCCGCCACGGGCACCCCGATCCGGTCCGGGTCCGGGCGGTCTCCACCGTCTCCCCCACGTACCCCAAGGCGGTGCTCGACCTCCCCGACATCGCTACGGACTCGGCGGCGGCCGTCTCCCCCGCCCCGCACACCTTCCGCGCCTCGATCGCCCGTGCCGCCTACGAGGAGGCGGGGCTCGGGCCCGAGGACCTGTCCCTCGCGGAGGTGTACGACCTGTCCACGGCCCTGGAGCTGGAGTGGTACGAGGACATCGGGCTCTGCGCGCCGGGCGAGGGCGCCAAGCTGCTGCGGGACGGCGCGACGGCCCTCGGCGGGCGCCTGCCGGTCAACACCAGCGGAGGCCTCGGCTCCTTCGGGGAGGCGGTGCCCGCCCAGGCGATCGCCCAGGTCTGCGAGCTGACCTGGCAGCTGCGCGGCACGGCGGGCGACCGGCAGGTGCCGGGGGCCCGGGTCGGGATCACCGCGAACCAGGGCCTGTTCGGGCACGGTTCGGCGGTGGTCGCGGTGCGCTGACCACCACTGACCGCCGGCCCCGTCGGGCTGACCACCCGCCCCGTCAGGTCGTGACGGCGGACGGGGCCCGGTCCGCGAGGACGAGGGCGTGCTGGACGACCGCCACGAGGACGTTCTTCACGGACTCGCGGTCCCGGGCGTCGCACATCAGCAGCTCCACCTCGGGGTCCAGGTCGAGCGCGCCGCGCACGCTCTCCGCCGGGAACCGCCGGGCGCCCTCGAAGCAGTTGACGGCCACCGTGAACGGGATGCCGCGCCGCTCGAAGTAGTCGATGGCGGCGAAGCTGTCCTCCAGGCGGCGGGTGTCCGCGAGGACGATCGCGCCCAGGGCGCCCTGGGCCAGCTCGTCCCACAGGAACCAGAAGCGGTCCTGCCCCGGGGTGCCGAAGAGGTAGAGGACGAGGTCTTCGCGGAGCGTGATCCGGCCGAAGTCCATGGCGACCGTGGTGGTCGTCTTGGTCTCGACGCCGTGCAGGTCGTCGACGGGCCGCCCCGCCTCGCTGAGGATCTCCTCCGTCCGCAGGGGCCGGATCTCGCTGACCGCGCCCACCAGCGTCGTCTTGCCGACCCCGAACCCGCCCGCGACGAGGATCTTCAGGGTCACCGGCTCGACGTAGGGCTTGGTGCGGCTAGAGCGCCCGAAGGCCATTGATCACCTCGCGAAGGATGCTCACGTCCGGCAGCTCGGCCGGCGGAACGGGGCGGGTCACATGGACGAGTTCGTCCTCGACGAGGTCGCCGACGAGGACCCGTACCACCCCGACGGGGAGATCGAGTCCGGCGGCGAGCTCGGCGATCGACTGGGGCTGCTCGGAGCAGCGCTCGACGATCTCCACGTGTTCCGGGGAGAGCGTCTGGTCCCGGCCGGGGTCGTCGGCGGCGGGCTCGGGAACGACCACCGCGATCAGGTCGAGCCGGTGGCGGGTGGCGGCGCTCGTCCGGCCGCGGGTCATCGCGTACGGACGGACCACCGGCCCGGCCTCGTCGTCGAACCAGTGGTGGCGGCCGGGGGTCTGGTCCCTCATCCGCTGGTTCCGCTCGGCTTCGTCACTCATGCGGTCCCACTCACCCTCCCGAGGGCAGGCCGGTCCGGGGAGCCGTCGTGAGGTGGGCCCCGACCCGCTTCACCATCAGCGTCATCTCGTAGGCGACCTGGCCGACGTCCGAGTCGGCGTCCGCAAGCACCGCCAGGCAGCTGCCGTCGCCGGCGGCCGTGACGAACAGGAAGGCGTCCTCCAGCTCGACGACCGTCTGGCGGACCTTGCCCGCCTCGAAGTGACGGCCGACGCCCTTGGCGAGGCTGTGGAAGCCGGAGGCCACGGCTGCGAGGTGCTCGCCGTCCTCCCGGGTCAGCTCCTGGGAGGCGCCGGTGGGGAGTCCGTCGCTGGAGAGCACCAGGGCCTTCCGGATGGACCCGACGCGCTGGACGAGCTCGTCGAGGAGCCAGTTCAGCTCGCCGTTTCCGTGTCCGTGTCCGGTCGTGCTGGGTGCTGCGGCGTTCGGTGCGGTCATCGACCGTCCCCCTCGGGTGTCGTTCCTGGTGCTGTCGTGTCGTCCGGCTCTGTGGTGTCCCGCCGGCCGCGCTGCCAGCCACGCTGCATGGCGGCCATGCGCGCGCGTACCTCCTCGGCGTCGCGCTCGAAGGAGTCGGGTCCGTCGGACGGCGCCCCGGTGCCCGCACGGGCGTCGGAGCGGGTTCCCGTACGGCCGGCCTTGCCCTCGGTCTCGCGCAGCTGGGGCGCGAGGCTGGCCTGGCGGACGCGGCGGGGCAGGCCGCCGAACGGGTCCGGGATCTCCGGCGGTACGTGATCCTCGGGTCGTCCGGGAGTGCCGGGGCGTACGGGCGCCTCCGGCCCCGCGGAGCTCTCCGGCCGTACGGGGACGAGCGTGGGGCCCATGCCCGGCGGGAGGTCCCGGCGGTCTCCCCACGGGTCGTCCTGCGGGTGCGCGCGGTCCGGCTGCGCCTGGGCGCCGTCCGCCTCGTCGAGGCGGCGGCCGTGGTCCACGACGAGCGTCGGGGTGCGGCGGCGCGGCAGCGGCACGGGGCTGAGGCGCGTCCCGTCGGCGGGGGCGTCCTGGCCCGTCGTGCGGTCCCGGGCCTGCTCGTGCTGCTCGCCGGCCGGCGCGAGGCCGGTGCGGCGCCGGTCGCGGGGCCGGAAGAGGCCGCCGCGCTCGCTGTCGCTGTCGAGGAGGTCCGCCGAGCGGTCGAGGAGGACGTCGAAGTCCTCGGTGCCGAGCGGCGACTCCAGCTCGACGGGGCCGTCCAGCGGTCCGGGTACCTCGGTCACGTCGGGGACCTTCGTGAGGGCGGGCCTGCGGGTGGGCAGGGCGCCGCCGTCGGCGGAGGCGTCGTCGGTCCGCGCGGGGCGCTCCAGGGTCTTGCGGTCGAGCCGGAATCCGGCGCCCTGGGTCTCGGGCGCGTCGGTGAGCAGCGCGGCCGGGATGAAGACGACCGCGGTGGTCCCTCCGTACGGGGAGGTCTGGAGCGAGACCCGGACGTTCTGGCGCTGGGCGAGCCGGCTGACCACGAAGAGGCCGAGGCGGTCGGTGTCCGAGAGCTCGAACTCGGGGGTCTCGGCGAGCCGGAGGTTGGCGTCGAGCAGGGCGTCGGGGTTCATGCCGAGGCCGCGGTCGTGGATCTCCAGGGTGAAGCCGTTGGCCACCCGCTCGCCGAGCACCTGGACGGCGGTGTGCGGGGGCGAGTACACCGTGGCGTTCTCGAGGAGTTCGGCGATGAGGTGGGTGAGGTCCGCGACGGCGGGGCCGCCCACGCCGAGGCGGGGCAGTCGGCGCACCTCGATCCGCTCGTAGTCCTCGACCTCGGCGACGGCGGCGCGGACCACGTCCATGAGCTGGACGGGCTTGCGCCACTGGCGGGAGGGGGCGGCGCCGGACAGGATGACGAGGCCCTCGGCGTGCCGGCGCATACGGGTGGTGAGGTGGTCGAGGCGGAAGAGGTCGGCCAGCTCGTCGGTGTCCTCCGTGCGCCGCTCCATGGTGTCGAGGAGGGTCAGCTGGCGGTGGAGCAGGACCTGGTTGCGGCGGGCAAGGTTGACGAACACCTCGGAGACGCCGCGGCGCAGTTCGGCCTGCTTGACGGCGGCCTCGACGGCGGCGCGCTGGAGGGTGTTGAGGGCCTGGCCGACCTCGCCGACCTCGTCCTCCCCGTACCGCAGGTGGGGCACCTCGGTGCCGACGTCGACCTGCTCGCCGGCGGCGAGGCGGCGCATGACGCTGGGCAGCCGGACGCCGGAGACCTCCTGGGCCTCCTTCTGCAGGCGGCGCAGGTCGCGGATGAGTCCGCGGCCGATGCGGAGGGAGATGACGATCGAGGCGATGAGGGCGAGGAAGCCGAGGACGCCGGCGATGCCGACCTTGAGGAGGACGCTGTAGGCGGCGGGCTTGACGCGTTCCTGGTAGCGGTCGCCGGCGGCGGTGTTCTCGCGGGCCAGGTCGTCGAGGACGGGGCTCGCCTGGTCCTGCCAGCGCTCGGCGGTGATGGCGCGCGGGCTGTCGGTGGGGCCGGCTTCGACGATCGCGTTCTCGGCGGTGCGCAACGGCTGGGTCTTGGGGCTGCGCCAGTACTTCTCGAAGTGCTCGCGCTCGGCGGCGGGCAGGAGTTCGAGGTTGACCTCGTAGAACTGCTCGCGGTTGGCGACGAGGTCGGACACCGCGCGGATCTCCTCGGCGGTGACGCGGTCCGCGACGAGCGCGGAGAGGACGAGGGCGTCCTCCCGGGAGAGCAGTTCACGGGCGCGCGTGATGCCGACGAGGGCGCGGCCCTGCTTGTCCATCTCCACGTTCTCGAGGGCGTGGAGGGTCATGAGGAAGCTGTAGCAGGGGTCGACGAGCCGGTTGTAGAACTCGAGGGCCTGCATGCGGCCGATGCCGCGGTTCTCGACGGAGCGGCGCAGCGAGGCGAGGCCGTCGAGCGCGTCGAGGAGGGAGTTGAGCCGCTGGGTCGTGACGGGCCGCATCTCGTCGCGCACGCCGGGGTCGGCGGCGTTGGCGCGGATGCGGGCGATCTGCCGGTCGGTGGCGCGGCGGGTCTCGCGCAGGGAGGCGAGAGCGTCGGAGCCCCGGGGGTCGGCGAGGTAGATGAGCGACTGGCGGCGCTCGATCTGGATGACCCGGGCGGTGTCCTCCAGCGGGTAGCCGACCTTCTCGACGATGTAGCCGACGTCGAGGAGCTGGTCGGCCTCGCGGCCCGTCAGGACCGTGGCGAAACCCCACAGTCCGGTGAGGGAGACGAGCGGTACGAGCAGCAACGCCACGATCTTCCTGCGGATGGACTTCCCGCGAAAGCGCATGGCCTCCCCCAGCTCGGCCCCCGTGCGCGACGAGGGTCCTTCACATTCGTGACGTCCGGCGTCAACACGCGGCGTCAACCTTGAATTTCAACAAACGGCGGCGCGAGCCTACTACTGCATCACGGCCATCCCGAAGGCGTGTCCGAGCTATTTTCAGCCTGTCGAGTGAGTCTTGATCATGAGATGTCCTGGTATTACGGGAGTTGGGATTGGCCAGTGTGGCGTAGGACACCTGATGGTGTGCCATTTCTCCGGCCTGCACGGATGGCTGGAACTGTTCGTTCCGCAGGGACTTGGGCCACCTTCGCCCCCACCCGGACGAAACCTTTTCCCTCTCTCGTGCGTCAATAAGTACGGGGAGGGTTCTGTCCGCGTAAAGGCGCTCAAGACGGGCAGTCACCCCTGAAGTCGTTCAGTGGTGGGGAGTGACAGGACAATGGAACACGAGGCGCGGTCGGCGCGGCAGTTGTGGGTGGAGGAGGAGCGGGGCCGACGGCGGATGCCCGATCCGGTGCGCAACGCCGCCGTACGGGCCGTGATGATCACGTCGGTGACACTCATCCAGGCCGTGGTGGCCTTCTACACGTCGGTCGCGGGCGCGTGGCTGGCGTTCCCGATGACCATCACCGCGGTGGCCTCGACCGTCGTGGCCACCTGGAGCATCCTCGACGTGTGGATCACCCGCCAGGTGTGGCGTCAGCGCAACGGCGTGGTGTCGGAGCCGAGCAGCACGGCGCGCCCGTCGATCCGGGCGCGGCGCGAGGAGAACCGGGCGGAGACGACGCCGCTGTCCGAGGCCGCGTGATCGCCTCTCGGGCAGCCTGAGCAACGACGACGAGCGGCCCGGTCCCCGAAAGGGGGCCGGGCCGCTCACCGTCGTACGACCGGGGACTTCGCGTCCGTACGGCCGGACTACGCGTCGCCCGCCGGCGCCGGGTCGTCCGACTGGTGGCGGCGGAACATCCGCGTCGCCGTGATCTCGCCGTGGATCGTCTCCCCCTCCGCGCCGGGCTGCGGAAGCCCGGGGCGCAGGTGCTCCTCCACGCTGATGTACTTCAGCCCCGCGCGCAGGTCCGCGTCGTTGCGCAGCCGGATCACCAGCGGGAACTCGGCGAGCGCGGTCGTGTCGAACAGGCCCGTGGTGTAGAGGAGCTGGACGCCCAGCGCGTCCGACACGGCCCGCTGGAGCTCCAGGAGGTACGTGGCGTTGGCGCGGCCGATGGGGTTGTCGAGGAACAGCGTGCCCGCGTGCCGGTGCTTGTCACGGCCCCGGTCGTTGGAGCGGAGCGCCGCCATCGTGCAGTACAGGGCGATGGCCGCGGTGAGCAGCTGGCCGCCGGAGAAGACGTCGCCCATCTGCCCGACGGGGACCCGCTCGGCACGCAGCACCGCGTCCGGCTTGAGGATCTCGACCGAGACGCCCTTGGGTTCGAGGGCGGCCTGGACGCCCCTGAGGAGCAGGGACATGCCGTCGCGCCGCAGGTCGGAGTTCTTCTTGACGGCGGCGCGGGTCGCCTCGTCGACGACCTCGCCGAGCCGCTCCGCGAGCGTGGCCTGGTCGGGCTCCTCGAAGCGGATCCGGAGGAACTCCTGGCCCGACCACTCGCCGAGGCCCTCGGGGAGCCGGGAGAGGCGCTGGGCGGAGCGGAGCGTCGCGAGCGAGGACTCCACGAGGCCGCGCAGCCGGTCGACGATCGAGTCCCGGTTGCGCTCCAGCTGCTCCAGCTCGTCGGTGAGGACCCGCAGTCGGGGCGCGAAGGCCTCGGCCCACTTGGCGGCGTGCTCGGGCAGCGCGGACGCGGGCAGCTCGCGGATCTGCTGGCGGGCGGGGGTGCGGACCTGCTCGTAGCGGGTGGAGTTGGCGTGCCGGACGAGGATGTCGCTCGCCTCGCGCACGGCGGCGTCGGCGGCGGACAGCTCGGCGGTGCAGCCGCGCAGCGCGCGCCGCGCCTCGGCCGCCACCGTACGGGCCTCCTCAAGGCTGCCCGGGTACGGCTCGGTCTCCTCCCGCTCCTCGTCCGCGTGGTCGCGGAGCAGGTCCCGCAGCAGGGCCGCCGTCTCGTCGAAGCCGCCGGCCGCGTCCTCGGCGGCCCGGTGGTCCCGGAGGAGTCCGGCGTGGGCGGCGCGCGCCGCGTCCAGGGCGTCGGTGCGGGAGGCGAGTTCGCCGGTGGCGGTACGGAGCAGGGCCTGGGCCCGCTCGGCGTCGGCGGGCACCAGCTCCTCGGGCAGCTCGGTGTGCGCCTCGCCGTCCTCGGGGGCCAGGCGCTCGGCCTCGCCGCGGAGCCGGCCGAGCTTCTCGCTCGCCTCGGAGGCGCGGGTCTCCAGCATCTGGACCAGGGCCTCGGCGCGGGCGGCTGCGGCCTGCCGGGACGGGCCGTCGGCGCCGTCCGTGGACTCCAGGAGCTGTTCGGCGCGGGTGCGGACCTTGTTGGTGAGGCGGTCGAGCTCGGCGAGGGCGGCGGACTCGTCGCTCTCGGCGCGGGCCTGCTCGGCGCGCAGGTCGGCGCCGACACCGACCTTCTCGTACACCTGGGAGGCCGCCCGGTAGGCCTCGCGGAGGGTGGGGAGCGCGGTGCGGGGCGCGTCCGGGTCCTCCTCGGGGAGGGTGTCGGGGGCGCCGGCGATCTCGGCGCGCTCGGCCCGCAGGGCGCGGGCGGTGCGGTGGGCGTCGTCGGCGGCGCGCTGGGCCGCGCGGCGGTCCTCGTCGGCGGCGCGGGCGCGCTCCAGGCAGGTCTGGGCACGGGCCTCGGACTCGGTGGCGTCGTCGGCGAGTTCCCGGAGCTTGGCCTGCCAGGCGGACCGCTCGCGCAGCCGGAACGCCAGGCCCGCGAGGGCGTCGGCGACCCGGCGGGCGCGCTGGGCGGCCTCCTGGCGCTCGTCCCGCAGCCGGGCGGCCTCGGTGGCGGTCTCGTCGGCCTCCGTACGAACCGTGCGGGCCTCCTCCAGGGTGGCGGCGGCGGCCTCGGCGGTCTCGCGGGCGGTCGTGGCGACGGACGCGAGTTCGGCGAGCATCCCGAACGGGCAGTCGGCGCGCCAGGCGCCGATCCGGGACGCGAGGGCGCGGTCGCCGGCGAGGCGGGCGGCGAGGGTGCGGATCTCCTCGTCGCGGGCGGTCGCGCGGGCGCGCAGCGCGTGCCGCTCCTCGTCGGCCGCGTGCTCGTCGTGCATGGCCGGGTTCGGCGGCACGAGGAAGACCCCCGTGTCCTCGGCCGTCTCCCGGGCGGGTACGGGGGCGAGGAGGGCGGCGGCCGTGCCGACGGCGACGGCGGAGCGGGGCAGCAGGGCGGCGCTGCCGAGAACCTCGCGGGCGCGTCCGTACGAGACGGGGTCGGTGATCACCACGCCGTCGACGAGCTCGGGGCGGGCGGCCAGGACCCGGGCGTGGTCGGCGGGGTCCACCGCCTGGGCGAGGTAGCGCCAGCCGGGGAGGGCGGGGATGCCGTGCTCGCCGAGGTACTCGACGGTGGCGAGGACGTCGGGGCCGGGCGGCAGCAGGCCGCCGTCGCCGAGGGCACCGAGGATGCGGGAGTCGTCGGCGGCGGCGGTACGCAGTTCGAAGAGCTGGCGCTCGGCGGAGGCGACGGCCTGGTCGAGCAGGCCGCGCAGCTCGTCGGCGTACCGGTCGAACTCGGTGACGGTGAGCGGGCCCTGGGGCTCCGGACCGGGACCGGCGTCCTCCTCGGGTTCGGCGTCGGAGGCGGTGGCGGCGCGCTGGCCCGGGAGCGGGGAGCCGGAGAACGGCAGGCTCAGGAGTTCCGCCAGGCGCTCCTCGGAGGCCAGGGACTCGGCGGCACGGCGCTCCGCGTCGTAGGCGTTCCCGGCGGCCTCGGCGGCGTCGGCGGCGCGGGCGGCGGCGAGTTCGGCGCGGGACTCGGCGCCGGCGGCCTCACGCGCGCGCTCGGCCGCGGTGCGGGCGGCCTCGCGTGCCGTGTCCCAGGTGGCGACCGTGGTCTTCTCGGCGTCGCTCGCGGCGAGCGCGGCGCGGGCCGGGTCGGCGTCGGGGGCGGTGTCGTCGAGCCAGCCGGCCCGTACGGCCTCGGCGGTCTCCTGCTCGACCTCGGCGAGCCGCTGCCGCAGGTGGCCGGCCTCGCTGCGGGCCCGCTGGGCCTCGGTGGCGGCGGCGGTGGCGTCGCGGTGGGCGGTCTCGCTCGCGTCCTGGAGGGCGGTGGAGCGTTCCTCCTCCTCCGCCGCGTGGCGCTCGCCCTCCTCGGCGGCGGCGGCGAGCGCCCGTACGAGATCGGCGGCGGCCTTGGCGCGGGCGGCCAGGGCGGGGGCGGCGTCGCGCTCGGCCTCGCGGATGGCGGCGGCCACGCGCGCGGAGCGGTCGCCCGCGGCCCGGTGGCGCAGCACCGCCTCGGCCGCCTGCCAGGCGGAGTGCAGGGTGCGGGCGTCGGTGAGTTCGCGGCGCTGGGCCGCGGCGCCCTTCTCGGCGGCGGTCAGCGCCAGGGAGGCGTGCCGGTAGGCGAGTTCGGCGGCGATCAGGGAGCTGCGGCTGCGGGCCGTCTCGGCCTCGGCGACGGCGTGTCCGGCCGAGGTGACCTGCTGGGCGAGTTCGGCGGCGCGGCCGCGCTCCTCGGCGGCGCGGGCGGAGAGCCGGCGGGCGAGCGTACGGGTGCGGCGCTCGGCGCCCGCGTGGACCTCGCGCGCGTGCGCACGGGTCCCGGCGGCCTCGACGATCCGGCCGAGGAGGTCCACGGAACCAGCGGTGAAGTCGCGCTCGGCGGTCAGTTCGGCACGGCGGCCCAGCTTGTTGCCGAAGCCGCCGACGAGGTCGGCGAGGCCGTCGGTGTCACGGGTGTCGGTGACGGCGCGCAGCAGCAGGTCGGTGAAGTCGGAGTCCTTCTTGACCGCGAAGAGGCCGGCGGCCTCGCCCTCGTCGGCGTTCATCTCGCGCTGGTAGCGGAAGAGTTCGGGGTCGAGGCCGAGGTCGCCGAGGTGCTCGTTCCAGCGGTCGTGGATCTCCTCCCAGACCACCTCCAGGTGCGGATAGGCCTTCCCGGCCTCGGTGAGCGCGTCGCGGAAGCCCTTCATGGTGCGGCGGCGGCCGCTCGCGCCGGAGGCGCCCTCGACGGGCGGGCGGACGGAGGTCGCCTCGGCCACGGGCAGGTTGTCCAGGCTGAGTCCGGGGCCGGGACGGAAGGAGTACCAGGCCTCGGCGAACTTCCGCGGGTCGTTGGAGACCTGGCGGCCGCGCCACTCGCTGGCCTTGCCGACGACGACGAGCTCGCCGGTCAGGGTGTGCTGCCACTCCAGGGCCACGTGGCCGCAGTCGTCGGCGAGGAGGAACTTGCGCAGCACGCCGGAGCTGGCGCCGCCGAGGGTGTTGCGGTGGCCGGGGAGCATGACCGAGAAGATCAGCTTGAGGAGGACGGACTTGCCGCCGCCGTTCTCCAGGAAGAGCACGCCCGCGGGGGCCGGGCGGCGCGGCGGGCCGACCGGCTCCTCCTCGAAGAACTCCGCCTGGGTGGGGGCGGGGTGGGGCACAGGCGCGCCGACTCCGCGCAGGTCCAGGACGGTGTCGGCGTAGCGCGCACCGGCGGGACCGATGGAGTAGAGGCGGACCCGGGACAGCTCGTACATGCGGCGGACTCTCGTCGTCTCGTTCGTGATCAGGCGTGATCAGGCGTGGAAGGGCAGGCCCGCGTCGGCGGCGAGTTCCAGGTCGTCGCCCTCGGGCGGCGGGAGGAGGGTCGCGGAGCCGTCGCTGACGGGGACGACGCCGAGTTCGAGGAGCTCGGCCATGGCGGCTGAGCCGGCCATGTCGCGGACCTGGAGCTGGTAGCGAGCGGTGGTGCGGTAGGAGCCGCCGCCCTCGTCGCCGGTGCGCTGGAGGAAGCCGGAGTCGGTGAGGAACGCGGCCGCCTTGCCGACGATGCCGGTGGTGGAACCGGCGAGCCGGCGGGCGTCCTTGGTGGCTCCGGTGGCGCTGCGGCGCGCGTAGATCCGCCAGGCGGCCTCCAGGCCGGGGGCGTCGGAGGCCGGGTCGGTGTTCTCGCCCTGCTCCTCGGCGCGCTGCTCCAGACGCAGACAGGCCTGGCGTACGAAGGCGTCGACGCCGTTGACCGTGAGCCGGCCGATGTACGCGTCGTCGGCGAGGTCCTCGGGCCGGGGGAAGGCCATGGCGGCGACCGCGAGGTGGGCCAGGCCGTGCAGGAACCGGTCGGCGGAGTCCGTGGAGGCGCGGCGGGCGTAGTCGCCCATGCGGACGGCGAAGACGGAGTCCTCGCCCGCGGTGACGGCCATCCCCGCGCGCGGGGACACCTCCAGGACGACGAGTCCGAGGCCGGTGGCGACGGCGTCGGCGAGGCGCGCGAAGGCGGGGTCCTCGCGGTAGCGGCGCAGGAGCTCGGTGTACTCGGCGTCGCGGGCCGGGAGCAGCTTGGGCTGGAGCCCGAAGGACACGAGCCGGGCCGCGTCGGCGGCGTCCGCGGGGGTGACGGCGGAGGCGGAGGTGGCGGCCGGGGGCTGCGGGGGCTCCTGCTCGCTCCACGCGTCGGCGTACTCGGCGTGGGTTTCGCTCACGGCTGGGGCTCCTCGGTACGGCTCTCGGTCGGTACGGCACGGGGTACGGGCAGCGGGACGGGGGTGACGGCGGCGGAGCCGGCCCCGCCGGGCCGGTCCACGGGCGCGGGCGGCTCGTCGGTGAGCCGCACGGCCCGCACGGCCGGAAGGCCCCGGCGCCGCGCGGGCGGGGTACGAACCGGCTCGGGCACGGACACGGTCCCGAACCGAGGCCGACCGACGGGGGCGGGGACCTCGCGGTCGGCCTCGGGTACGGGCGTCGGCTCGGCCTCGGGTGCGGGCTCGGCTGCGCGCGCGGGCGGCAGCTCGGGCACGGCCTCGGCGTCCGGCACGGGCGCCTCCTGGTCGGGCACGGGCGCCGCCTCGGACTCGGGCACGGGCGTCGACTCGGGCTCCGATGCGGGCTCGGCTACGCGCGCGGCCGACAGCTCGGGCACTGCCTCGGCGCCCGGCACGGGCGCCTCCTGGTCGGGCGCCGGCGTCGGCTCGGACCCGGGCGCGGGCGCGGGCGTCGGCTCGGGCTCAGGTGCGGGTACGGGCTCCGGCTCGGGTGCGGGCGCGGAGACGGGTGCGGGCGCGGAGACGCCTGCAGGCTCGGTGGCCGGCGCCTCGGCGGTTGCCTGGGACGTCGCGAGTGCGAGGTCGGCGCTCGTTCGGGACTGGGGGACGAGGGTCACGTGGCCTCCGTGCGGTCCGCGGCCATGCCCGCCGCGTCGAGCAGCGCCGTACCGACGATCAGGTCGGCGCCGCCGAACTCGGGGTCGTCGAGCGGGGTGCCGTCGTCGACGGCGAAGAGGAGGCGCTCCTCGCCCTGGCGGTAGGCGGTGCCGACCGGGGGGCTCGCCGCGTGGACGGCGAGGAGGGCGACGAGGTACGGAAGGTCGGCGTCGAGCCGCCGGGCCTCGGCGAGCAGCCCGGAGAGGCGGCGCGGGGCGTCGTGCTCCAGGTCGAGCAGGCGCATGGCGCTCGCGAGCTGCTCCTCGCTGAAGCGGGAGTCGTCGGGGGTGGCGATCAGGTCGGGCTCGGGCATCTCCGCGCCGAGGTGCTCGCGCTCGACGGGCGGGGTGAGGAGCAGGTCGACGAGGTCGCCGAGGCGGACGGAGGCCGGGGTGCGCAGTCCGGTGCCGTGGGCGAAGAAGGCGTCGGTGACGCGGGTGGCCTGCTCGACGGGGAGCGGCAGGACGGGGGCGACCAGCTGCCCGTACAGGTCGAGTCCGGTGTACGCGGTGGGGGCGGCGAAGGCCTGCCGGTCCTGCTCGGCGCGGAAGAGCGGACCGGCCTCCAGGAGGCGGGACTGGAGCTGGGTGTGGCGCCGGATGCAGTCCTTCACTATGTCGACGAGCTCGGCGGCGCGCCGCTTGTGCTCCGCCGTCTTCGCGTCGGTCGTGGCCTCGGCCTCGTCGCGGGCCTTGCGGATGTTGGTGAGGATCGCGTTCTCGTGGCGGTAGCGGTCGGCCACGTGGTCGAGCGCCTCGGCGATCATGTCGGGGACCGTCTGGAGCCAGTCGACGGCCCGGACGTTGCGCCGGGTGGCCTCCAGGGTCTTGCGGAGGGTCTCGGCGTACTGCACGGTCCGGTAGCGCGCCTGCTCGGCGGCGAGCTGGGCGTCGGCGAGGCGGCCCCGGTTGATCAGGACCTCCAGCTTCACCTCGGCGGCGATCTGGGCGCTGGTGACGTCGGTGTCGAGGGCTCCGACGAGGACGTTGACCGCTTCGTCGGTGGTGCGGAGGTAGACCCCGCCGCCGTATCCCGGGACCTCTTCGATGAGCTTGAAGTCGTAGTCGCGGCGGATGTAGACCCCGTCGGTGCCGAAGGTGCCGTAGACGGCGCGGAAGCCGCGGTCGACGCTGCCGACGTTGATCAGGTTCTCCAGGACCCAGCGGGCCACGCGCTCGTGCTCGGCCGCGGGGCGGCCGGGGGCCTGGGCGGCGACGCGGGGCAGCAGGCGGGCGACGATCTGCTCGTGGTCGGCGCCGGTGTCGAAGTCCATGTTCAGCGTGATGAGGTCGATCGCGGCGAGGGCCACCTCGGCCATCGCGTAGACCGTGTACTCGCCGGCCAGGTTCGCCTTGCGCGCGTCGAGGTCGTGCAGCGGGGCGGTGCACGCGAGCGCGCGGAGGCGCCGCGCGAGCCCTTCGTCGGCGGCCGGGCCCTGCGCGGGGCGCGGCCCCGCGCTGAGCTGGGGCGGAGCGAGGTCCGTCGAGGCAGGCGAAGTCACGGTGCACAGATTAGGTCCTCACCATGACAACGGTCGAAACGGCGCAGATGCGACCGGCCCGCCCGGTAGCCTCGTCCGGCCTGTGCGCTCAGCCCGCGGAGCCCGCCGGATCGTCGACGGCCTGGGCGTAGGCGGCGGCGACCCGGGTGCGGGAGTCGTCGAGGTAGCGGGCGAGGAGTCGCTCCGCCGAGGCCCGTTCACCGGTGCGCAGGGCGTCCAGAATCTCCCGGTTTCGCCGGAGATAGGGCTCGTGGAGCGCGCGTGGGTCGTCGACGACGTGGAAGGCGAGGCGGAGTTCGGCGAGGACACCGCGCATCAGTTCGTCGGTGCGCGCGCTGCCCGCGAGGGCGACGAGTTCGCGGTGGAAGTGGATGTTGGCGGTGGAGACGCCCGTCCAGTCGTCGGCGCGGGCCGCGGCCTCGCCCTCGGCGACGGCGGCGGCGAGGGCGTCGACGGCGAACGGCGGCTGCCCCAGGCCCCGTACGACGGCGCATTCGACGAGCCGGCGCGTGCGGTAGATGTCGTCCACGTCACCCACCGCGAGGACGCGGACGAAGACGCCCCGGTTGAGCTCGTGGACGAGCAGGCGCTCGTGGGTGAGGAGCCTGAAGGCCTCGCGGAGTGTGTTGCGTGACACACCGAGGGCGCCGCCGATGCTCTCCTCGGAGAGCCGCACGCCGGGCGGGAAGTAGCCCTCGGCGATCCGGGTGCGCAGGATGTCCGCGACCCGCTCCGCCGTACTCGTGCGTCCGAGCAGCACGCGGTCGTCCGTCAGTCCTCCGGCCCCACTCAGGTCCACTGCGCCTCGCCCCTTCCGTCGTCCGCGGCCGAGTCAACCGCAGAAACGGGGAAGCGACAACACACCTCTTGTCGGATCGTTGAACAATCCTCTACCTTGACGGCACCGCACGGTTCCTCAGTACGTCTCTCAGGCACGCCTCCCACTCCTGCGAGGTGCAGATGAGCACGACACAGACCCGGCAGTACTCCCAGGGCGAACGACCTGACGACACGGGCGCGTTCGCCTGGCTGCGCGGCCTCGGGCCGCGCGGCCGGCGCGCCTTCGGTGGCGCTTTCGGCGGATACGCCCTGGATTCCTACGACTTCTTCACCCTGCCCCTGTCGATGGTGGCGATCGCCGCCTACTTCGGCCTCGACAAGGGCCAGACCGGCCTCCTGACCACCGTCACCCTCGTCGTCTCGGCCCTCGGGGGCGCGCTCGCCGGCGTCCTCGCCGACCGCGTCGGCCGGGTGAAGGCCCTGATGATCACGGTCGTCACGTACGCGCTCTTCACCGTCCTCTGCGGCTTCGCGCCCACCTACGAGACCCTGCTGGTCTTCCGGGCGCTCCAGGGCCTGGGCTTCGGCGGCGAGTGGGCCGTCGGCGCGATCCTGGTCGCCGAGTACGCCTCCGCGAAGCACCGGGGCCGGACGCTCGGCGCCGTCCAGAGCGCCTGGGCGGCCGGCTGGGCGCTCGCGGTGCTCGTGTACACGCTGGTGTTCCAGTGGGCCGACGCGGACCTCGCCTGGCGGATCCTCTTCTGGACGGGCGCGCTGCCCGCGCTCCTCGTCGTCTACGTACGGCGGAACGTCGAGGACGCCCCGCAGGCGACCGAGGCCCGCCGGTCCGGCGCCGGGCGCGGCTCGTTCCGGGCCGTGTTCCGTCCCGGCCTGCTGCGCACCACGCTCTTCGCGATCCTGCTCTCGACCGGCGTCCAGGGCGGCTACTACACGCTCGCCACCTGGGTCCCGACCTTCCTGAAGACCGAGCGGGGCCTGACCGTGGTCGGCACCGGCGGGTATCTGACCCTGCTGATCTCGGGGGCCTTCACCGGCTATCTGACCGGGGGTTACCTCACCGACCGGCTCGGCAGGAAGAGGAACATCGCCCTCTTCGCCGTGCTGTCCGCGGTGTCCGTCCTCGCGTACACCCACATCCCCGCCGGGGCGAACACCCTGCTCCTGCTGCTGGGATTCCCGCTCGGCTTCTGCATGTCGGCCATCTTCAGCGGCTTCGGCTCCTTCCTCGCGGAGCTGTACCCGACGGCGGTACGCGGCACGGGGCAGGGGCTCACGTACAACACGGGGCGCGCGGTCGGCGCCGTCTTCCCGACCCTCGTCGGCTTCCTCGCCGAGAGCTGGGGCGTGGGCGGGGCGCTGGTCTTCGGTGCCGTCGGCTACGGCCTGGCCGTGCTGGCCCTGTTCGGGCTGCCCGAGACGCGCGGGAGGGAACTCGTATGAGCGGGACGGTGGTTCTCGATCCGCGCGAGGCACGCGCGCGTGCCCGGGCCGGGACGGCGGGGCCGACGGCCGGCTGGGCGCCGGGCCACGCGCAGGCCAATCTGATCACGGTGCCCGCGGACTGGGCGTACGACGTGCTGCTGTTCTGCACCCGCAACCCGCGGCCGTGTCCGGTGCCGATGGTGGTGTCTATGCGGCCGGTCCCGACGGAACTCGTCCCGGTGGCGCGGCGGATCAGCGGTCTGCTGCCCGCCGTCCACGGGGCCCCGGTGCACGCGGGCGATCCGGCGGCGCTCGGCATCCGGGACCTGGACCGGCCCGACTTCGGGGACGCGGTCGAGGCCGAGCCGGGGGACGTGCCGGTGTTCTGGGCCTGCGGGGTCACCCCGCAGGCGGCCGTGATGGCCTCGCGCCCGCCGTTCGCGATCACCCACGCCCCGGGCCGGATGTTCGTCACCGACGTCCGGGACGAGCACTACCGGATCTCCGTCTGAACCGTACGACACAAGCCCTGAGCACCACCGCACCACCAGGTGGGAGAGGAAGCACCACATGACCTGGGTCCCGATCGATCTCAACGCCGACCTCGGCGAGGGCTTCGGCCGCTGGACGCTGACCGACGACGAGCGGCTCCTGTCCGTCGTCACCAGCGCCAACGTGGCCTGCGGCTTCCACGCCGGGGACGCGGCCACCATGCGGCGGGTCTGCGAGCTCGCGGCGGCGCGCGGGGTACGGATCGGGGCCCAGGTGTCCTACCGCGACCTGGCCGGCTTCGGGCGGCGCGCGATGGACGTGCCGGCCGCGGAGCTGGCCGCCGAGGTGGCGTACCAGATCGGCGCCCTGGAGGTCTTCGCCCGGGCCGCGGGCTCCCGGGTCTCGTACGTGAAGCCGCACGGGGCGCTCTACAACCGGGTGGTCCGGGACGCGGAGCAGGCGGCCGCGGTCGTGGACGGCGTGCTGCTCGCGGACCGGACGCTGCCGGTCCTCGGGCTGCCGGGGTCCCGGCTGCACGAGGCCGCCGCGGCTGCCGGGCTCCCGGTCGTCGCCGAGGCCTTCGGCGACCGGGCCTACCGGGCCGACGGCTCCCTGCTGCCACGGGGGCAGGAGGGGGCCGTCGTCACGGACCCGGACGAGGTCGTCGAACGGTCCGTGTCCATGGCCCGGTTCGGGGTCGTCACGGCGCACTGCGGGAGCTCCGTCGCCGTCCGGGCCCGGTCGCTCTGCCTGCACGGCGACACCCCGGGCGCGGTTGGCCTCGCCCGGCGGGTCCGGGAGCAGCTGGAAGCCTCCGGCGTGCGCGTGGAGGCCTTCGCGTGAGGGTGCTGAGGGTGGGCGACCGGGCCCTCCTGGTGGAACTGGACGGCGGCGGGGCGGCCGAGGCCTTCCACGCCGAGCTGCTGCGGCGGCGGGCGGCCGGCGCGCTGCCCGCCGTACGGGAGATCGTGCCGGCGGCGCGGACCGTGCTCCTCGACGGAGTGGACGACCCGGAGCGCCTCGCGGCCGAGCTGGCCGGCTGGGAGCCGCCGCCGCTCCACGCGCGCGTGGGCGAGGCCGTCGAGGTGCCGGTCCGCTACGACGGGCCCGACCTGGCGGAGGTCGCCGCGCTCTGGGGGGTGTCCGTGGAGGCGGCGGTTCGGATCCACACGGCGACCGAGTTCCGGGTCGCCTTCTGCGGGTTCGCGCCCGGCTTCGGCTATCTGACGGGGCTCGGCGAGCGGTACGAGGTGCCGCGCCGGGCCACGCCGCGCACCGCGGTCCCGGCCGGGTCGGTCGGCCTGGCCGGGACGTACACGGGTGTGTACCCGCGCTCCTCTCCCGGCGGCTGGCAGCTGATCGGCACCACGGACGCGGTGCTGTGGGACGCCGGGCGGGACCCGGCCGCGCTGCTCACGCCCGGCACCCGGGTCCGGTTCACGACAGGCGGCGGACGATGAGCGACCGGGCCGTCGCCGTGGTCCGGGCCGGGGCGCTGACCACCGTGCAGGACCTGGGGCGCGCGGGGTACGCGCACCTCGGCGTGCCCCGCTCGGGCGCCCTCGACCCGGCGGCCGGGCGCCTCGTCAACCGGCTCGTCGGCAACGCGGAGGGCGCGGCGGTCCTGGAGACCACCGTCAGCGGGTGCGCGCTGCGGCCCCGGTGCGCGGTGACCGTGGCGGTCGGCGGCGCGCCGTGCCCGGTCCGGGTGGACGGCCGCCCGGCGGCCTGGGGGACGACGCTCCGGGTCGGGGCGGGCTCCGTCCTCGAGGTCGGCGCGGCCGTGCGCGGGCTGCGCTCGTACGTGGCGTTCGGCGGCGGGATCGCCGTCGCGCCGGTGCTCGGCAGCCGCTCCACCGACCTGCTGTCGGGCCTCGGCCCGGCGCCGCTGGCGGAGGGGGCGGTGCTGCCGCTGGGAGCGGCCACGGCCGTATGGGGGTCGGTCGACGCTCCCCCCTGGCCGGGTCCGCCGGACGAACTCGTCCTGCGGGTCCGGCCGGGTCCCCGGGACGACTGGTTCACCGCTGCGGCGGTGCGCGCCTTCACCACGCGCGCGTACCGGGTGTCGCCGGCGAGCAACCGGATCGGGCTGCGTCTCGAGGGCCCGGCCCTGGAGCGGGCCGTGCCGGGCGAGCTGGCGAGCGAGGGCATGGTCCTGGGCGCGGTGCAGGTGCCGCCGGACGGGCGCCCGGTGGTGTTCCTCGCGGATCATCCGACGACCGGGGGCTATCCCGTGGTCGCGGTGGTGCGGGAGGCCGATCTGGGCGCGGCCGCGCAGGCGGTCCCGGGGACGCCGGTGCGGTTCGTGCCGGTGCGGTGAGGGCTCGGAGAGGTGGCGGGCCGACGGCTCAGAGGGCCGGCGGGCCGTATCCCCCGCCGCCCGGGGTGCGCAGGACGAGGACGTCGTCGGTGCCCACCTCCGTGGTGGCGGCCCCTTCGAGGTGTTCGACGGTGCCGTCGGCGCGTTCCACGAGGTTCTCGCCGAGGGCGCCGGGCTCGCCGCCCGCCATCCCGTAGGGCGGGACCCTGCGGTGTCCGGTGAGCAGGGCCACCGTCATCGGCTCCAGGAAGCGCAGCCGCCGCTCCACGCCGTGGCCGCCGTGCCATCGCCCGCGCCCGCCGCTGTCCTCCCGTACCGCGAAGGCGTCGACCCGGACCGGGTGGCGCCACTCCAGGATCTCGGGGTCCGTGAGCCGGGAGTTGGTCATGTGGGTCTGGACGGCGTCGGCGCCGTCGAAGCCGTCGCCCGCGCCCGAGCCGCTGGCGACGGTCTCGTAGTACTGCACGCGCGCGTTGCCGAAGGTGACGTTGTTCATGGTGCCGGAGCCCTCGGCCTGGACGCCGAGGGCCGCGTAGAGGGCGCCCGTGACGGCCTGGGAGGTCTCGACGTTCCCGGCGACGGTGGCCGCGGGGTGGACGGGGGTGAGCATGGAGCCGGGCGGGACGCGGACCTCCAGGGGCTCCAGGCAGCCGCTGTTGAGCGGGATGTCCTCGTCGACGAGGGTGCGGAAGACGTACAGGACGGCGGCCATGACGACGGCGGTGGGCGCGTTGGCGTTCCCGGGCAGCTGGGGGGAGGTGCCGGTGAAGTCGAGGACGGCGGAGCGCCGTTCGCGGTCGACCCGGACGGCGACCTGGATCACCGCTCCCCCGTCGGTCTCGTAGCGGTACGCGCCGTCGTCGAGGCGCGCGACGATGCGGCGCACGGACTCCTCGGCGTTGGCGCGGACGTGCCGCATGTAGGCCTGGACGACGTCGAGCCCGAACTCCTCGACCGTGCGGCGCAGTTCCTCGATGCCCTTCTCGTTGGCGGCGATCTGGGCGCGCAGGTCGGCGAGGTTGGTGTCCGGGTCGCGGGAGGGGTGGCGGGCTCCGGTGAGCAGGGCCCGGGTCTCGGCCTCGCGCAGCTGTCCGTCGCGGACGAGCAGCCAGTTGTCGAAGAGGACGCCCTCCTCGTCGACGGTCCGGCTGAAGGCGGGCATGGAGCCGGGGGTGATGCCGCCGATCTCGGCGTGGTGGCCTCGCGAGGCGACGAGGAAGCGGAGTTCGTCGCCGCTGTCGCTTCCCGCGTCGCCGAACACCGGGGTCACGACGGTGACGTCGGGGAGGTGCGTGCCGCCGTGGTACGGGTCGTTGATCGCGTACACGTCGCCGGGGCGCAGGTCGTCCCCGCGCCGGCGCAGCACCTCTTTGATGGACTCCCCCATGGAACCGAGGTGGACGGGGATGTGGGGGGCGTTGGCGATCAGGTTGCCCTCGGCGTCGAAGAGCGCGCAGGAGAAGTCGAGGCGTTCCTTGATGTTGACGGACTGGGCGGTGTTCTCCAGGCGGACGCCCATCTGCTCGGCGATGGACATGAAGAGGTTGTTGAAGACCTCCAGGAGGACGGGGTCCACGTCCGTGCCGGCGGCCACGCGCGGGGGGCGGGGGACGACGCGGTGCAGCAGGAGGTGGCCTTCGTCGGTCGCGGTGGCCCGCCAGCCGGTGTCGACGACGGTCGTGGCGTCGGCCTCGGCGAGGATGGCGGGCCCGTCGACGCTGTCGCCGGGCCGCAGGTCCTCGCGCCGGTGGAGCGGGGCATCGTGGGACGCCCCTGCACTGTGCATGCGGACGGTGGCCGCGGGGGCGAGGGCACCGGTCCGTTCTCCTGTGTCCACGAGGACCGGGCCGTGCGGTCCGGCGGTGCCGACGGCCTCGACGGTGACGGCCTCGACGACGAGCGGCCGGTCCAGGGTGAAGGCGTACCGCGCGCGGTGAAGGTCCGTGAACCCGGTTTTCAGCTCGTCGGCTGGTGCGAGGTCGACGGGAAGGCTCGCGTCCGTGCCCGCGTACCGCAGGAGCACACGCGCGTGCGTGGCGATGGCCTCGTCGGGCAGTCCGTCGGCGCGCAGCTCCTCGCGGGTGCGGTCGGCGAGTTCGGCGCAGAGGGCCGTCACGCGCTCGTGGGTGCCGGCGGCGTCGAGTTCGGCCTCGACGGACCGCTCCCGCATGGCGGTGGCGTCGGCGAGCCCGATCCCGTACGCCGAGAGCACCCCGGCCAGCGGGGGTACGAGAACGGTGTCGACACCCAGGGCGTCGGCGACGGCGCAGGCGTGCTGACCGCCGGCGCCGCCGAAGCTGGTGAGGGCGTACCGGGTGATGTCGTGGCCGCGCTCCACGGAGATCTTCTTGACGGCGTTGGCCATGTTGAGGACGGCGATCTCCAGGAAGCCCGCGGCGACCTCCTCGGGGGTGCGGCCGCCGCCGACCTCCTCGGCGAGGGCGGTGAACCGCTCCCGTACGACCTCGGCGTCGAGGGGAAGGTCGCCGGTCTCGCCGAAGACGGCGGGAAAGTGGTCGGGCTGGACGCGCCCGAGCATGACGTTGGCGTCGGTGACCGTCAGGGGGCCGCCGCGTCGGTAGCAGGCGGGCCCGGGGACGGCGCCGGCCGAGTCGGGGCCGACGCGGTAGCGGCGCCCGTCGTAGTGGAGGACGGAGCCGCCGCCCGCCGCGACCGTGTGGATGCTCATCATGGGCGCCCGCATCCGCACCCCGGCGACCTGTGTACCGAGTTCACGCTCGAAGGTGCCCGCGTAGTGCGACACATCGGTGGAGGTGCCGCCCATGTCGAAGCCGATGACACGGTCGTGTCCCGCCTGCGCCGAGGTGCGAGCCATGCCGACGACGCCGCCGGCCGGTCCCGACAGGACGGCGTCCTTGCCGCGGAAGTGGGCCGCCTCGCGGAGTCCTCCGTTGGACTGCATGAACATGAGACGGATGCCGGCGAGTTCGCGGGCGACCTCGTCGACGTACCGGCGCAGGATCGGCGAGAGATAGGCGTCGACGACGGTGGTGTCCCCCCGCGGGACCAGCTTGATGAGGGGGCTGACCTCGTGCGAGCAGCTGACCTGCGTGAAGCCCGCGGCGCGGGCCGCCGCCGCGACCCTGGTCTCGTGCTCGGGGTGGCGGTAGCCGTGGAGGAGGACGACGGCGGCGGAGCGGAAGCCGTCGCGGTGCGCGGCGGCGAGCGCTTCGGCGACGGCGGCCTCGTCCAGCGGACGGACGAGGCCGCCGTGGGCGTCGACCCGCTCGGGAACCTCGATCACGCGCGCGTACACCGCCTCGGGCAGCACGATGCGTCGGTCGAAGAGCCGGGGCCGGTTCTGGTAGGCGATGCGGAGCGCGTCGCGGAAGCCCTCGGTGATCAGGAGCACGGTCGGCTCGCCGCGCCGCTCCAGGAGGGCGTTCGTGGCGACGGTGGTGCCCATCTTGACGACGGCGATCCGTTCGGCGGGGACGGGGTCGTCCGGGCCCAGGCCGAGCAGCAGACGGATGCCGGACACGGCCGCGTCCCGATGGCGGGCGGGATCGTGGGAGAGCACCTTGCGGGTGACGAGCCGGCCGTCGGGCCGTCGCCCGACGACGTCGGTGAAGGTGCCGCCGCGGTCGATCCAGAACTCCCAGCGCCCGGTCATCCCCCCATTGTGGCCGCGAGCGCCGCCGCGAGGGCGTCGTCCGCGCGCGCGTCGAGCGGTGCCGTGCCGGTGCCGTCGGCCCAGTGACGCAGCTCGGCGCCGGCGAGCAGAAGCAGCTGCGGGAGCAGGTCGCGACTGCGGCGCAGCACCCAGCCGGTGCCGGCGGTGGCGAGCCAGAGCAGCGCCTCGGTGCGGGTCGGCGGCGGCTGGGCGGGCTCCGTCGAGGGCGGTGCGCCGTGGGCGAGTCCCCGGGCGGCGAGGAGCCCGTGGAAGCCGGCGGCGACGGCCCGGTGGCCGCGCTCGCCGGGGTGCAGCCGGTCCGCGCTCCACAGGGCGCGGTCCTCGGTCCAGGCGGGGTCGGCGAGGTGCAGATGGACGGCCCCGTACCGGGCGGAAAGCGCGTGCACGACCGCGTTGACGGAGCGCTGGCGGCGGGCGAGGGGGCGCGCCAGGGGCGGGGGAAGACCGAGCATCCGGCCCGGATCGGGCAGGCAGGCCGTCAGGAGTACGGCTCCGAGGGCGTCGAGGTCGGCGCAGACCCGGTCCAGGCGGCGGGCGAGGAGCGCGATGTCGAAGGTCCGGCGGAGGGTGTCGTTCACGCCGACGACGACGGAGGCGAGGTGGGGCCGGAACGCGAGGGCGCGGGGGGCCTGCTGCTCGACGACGTCGGAGCTGAGCGCCCCGCTGACGGCGAGGTTGAGAAAGACCGTCCCTCGCCCCGGCGCTCCCGGTCCTGCCGTCCCCTGCCCCGACGTTCCCGGCCCTGCCGTCCCCCGCCCCGGCGTTCCCGGCCCCTCCGTCCCCCTCTCGTCGGCCAGGAGCCCCTCGGCCGAGAGCCTTTCGATCGAGAGCCCCTCGACCGAGAGCCCTTCGGCCGCGAGCCCCTCGGCCGCGAGCCCCTCGGAGAGCAGCGCCGCCCACCCCCGCCAGGCCCCGCCGACCCGGTCCCCGACGCCCTCGCTGAACGAGTCCCCGAGCACGGCGAACCGAAGGGGCCCGGCCTCGCCGGGGGCACCGGCACGCGCGGGCGGAATCCCGGGCGCTGCCGCGCCCACCCCCACCCCCGCCGTTTCCCGTGTCATCGGCGGGCCTCCTCGGGGACGAGCGACCGGGTCACCGGGAGGGCGTCGTGGGCGTGGAGGAAGGCGGTGACGGCGCGGTCCCAGGAGAAGACCTCCGCACGCGCGCGTGCGGCGCGGCGGCGGGCGCTCTCCGGGGCCGCGAGGAGACCCCGTACCCCCTCGGCGAAGGCCCTCGGTGTGTCGGCGGCGGACGCTCCCGCCGTGCCCACGACCTCCGGCAGGGCGGAGGAGGCGCTGACCACGACGGGAGTCCCGCAGGCGAGGGCCTCCAGGGCGGAGAGGCCGAAGGTCTCGGCGGGCCCCGGGGCCAGGCACACGTCGGCCGCCGCCTGGAGGTCCGCCAGGGCCTCCCGGTCGGCCACGTGTCCGAGGAACCGCACCGGGAGGCGCCGCTCGCGCGCCCGCCGCTCCAGGGAGCCTCTCAGCGGCCCGTCCCCCGCGACCACGAGCGCCGCCGCGATCCCCAGGCCGCGCAGCTCCTCCAGGGCGTCCAGGGCCGTGCCCGGCCGCTTCTCGACCGAGAGCCGGGAGCACAGCACGAGCAGCACCCGTTCCCCGTCGGCGTACCGGGCCCGCAGCGCGGTGCTGCGACGGCCGGGCCGGCATCGCTCCAGGTCCACGCCGAGCGGCGCCCGTACGACATTGCGCGCCCCGATCCGTACGAACTCGCGCTCCGCCCACTCCGTCGTGCACACGATCCGTGCGAAGGCCCACGCCGTGCGCCGGTTGAGCCGGTCCGCTGCCCGGGCGGCGAGCGCGGGCGGCACGCCCCAGGTGCGCAGCACCCCGTCGGCGGTCTCGTGAGAGACCATGACCGACGGTACGCGGGCGCGTCGCGCCCACTCCCCCGTCCACCGCAGGGTGGTGCGGTCGGAGACCTCGATCCGGTCGGGAGCGAGTTCGTCGAGGAGCCGACGGACGCGGCTCCGGTCGGCCAGGACCCGGTAGCCGCCGGTGCCGGGCAGGACGGGGCCGGGAAGGGTGACGACCCGGCCCTGCTCGGTGTGATGGTCGCTCGCGACGTCGCCGGGGACGACGAGGACGGGTTCGTGGCCGGCGGCCAGGTAGCCGCGGCCGAGCTGGTCGAGGGCGGTGCGGAGGCCGCCCGAGATGGGGGTCACGAAGTTCGCGAGCCGCACGATCCGGAGCCCGGAGGCTCTCCCCTTCGCGGCGCCGCTCATGCCGCCACCGCCGTCCGCTCGCGCAGCACCTCCAGGTAGTGGCCGATCAGCTCGTCGCCGAGCGCCTCCCAGGTGCGCCCCTCGACGGCGGCCCGCCCGGCCGCGCCGTACGCGGCGCGCGTCCCGGGCGCGGCGGCGAGCGCGGCGACAGCCTCGCGCAGCGCGTCCGGGTCGCCCGGGGGTACGAGGAGTCCGGTGCGGCCGTGGTCGACCAGGTCCAGGGGGCCGCCGGCGGCCGGGGCGACGACCGGAACCCCGCTCGCCATGGCCTCCTGGACGGTCTGGCAGAAGGTCTCGTGCGGGCCGGTGTGGGCGAAGACGTCGAGCGAGGCGAAGATCCGGGCGAGGTCGGCGCCGGTGCGGCGGCCGAGGAACCGGGCGGCCGGCAGTGCGGCGCGGAGGGCCGGTTCGCTCGGCCCGTCCCCGACGACCACGACCCGGACGCCGGGGAGCGCGCAGGCCCCCGCGAGCAGGTCCACCCGCTTCTCGGGGGCGAGCCGGCCCACGTAGCCGACGAGGAGCTCCCCGTCGGGGGCGAGCTCCCGACGGAGGGCCGTGTCGCGCAGTTCGGGGCGGAAGCGGACGGTGTCCACTCCACGCCCCCAGAGCCGAATGCGGACGATGCCGTGTTCCTCCAGGTCGCGCGCGGCGGCGGAGGACGGGGCGAGGGTGCGGTCGGCGGCGCCGTGCACGGCGCGGAGGCGGCGCCAGGCGGCGCCCTCGCCGGTCCCGACGTACGTGCGCGCGTAGCCGGCGAGGTCGGTCTGGTAGACGGCGACGGCGGGTATCCCGAGCCGGGCGGCGACGGTCATGCCCCGGACGCCGAGGACGAACGGTCCGGCGAGGTGGACGAGGTCGGCGCGGTGGGCGGCGATGGCGGCGGCGACCCGGCGGCTGGGCAGGGCGACCCGTACCTGCGGATAGCCGGGCAGGGGGAGAGAGGGCACCCGGACGACGGCGCAGGGGGCGTCGGCGTCCGCGGCCGGGTCGGCGACGGCGGGGGCGATGACGAGCGGGGTGTGGCCCCGCCGGACGAGGTGGCGCGCGGTCTGCAGGGCGCAGTGCGCCACACCGTTGACGTCGGGAGGGAAGGATTCGGTGACGATGACGACACGCATACGGGTGTTGTCGTCGCGCTCGGCGTGTCCCCGCCAACGTGGATCTTGACGGGGAGGGAACGTCCCATGAGCTTTTCCCCTGGGCGCAGCGGGGGCCGGAGAAGACGAAAGCCGGGGCCTGTGAAGACGAACACCGGAGGCCGAAAAAGACGAACGCCAGGGGCCGGTGAAGACGCACGCCAGGGGCCGAAGAAGGCGAACGCCGGGCGCCGGAGAAGACGAACGCCAGGGACCGGAGAAGACGAACGCCAAGGGCCGGAGAAAGCGAACACCGGAGGCCGGTGAAGGCACCCCGGCCCCCGGGGCGGGGCCACGCTCGGCGGGTCGTCCGCCGCGGGCCGCGCCGCCCCGGGGGCCGGGTGGCGGGTGGCTCGGGGGCGGCAGGTCGGGCCGGGAGGGGGTGGTCGGACCTGTCGCTGCCCCGGAGCCGGGGTCAGACCTGGAGGTCCGGCCCTATCCGGTTGCGTACCGCCGTCTGGACCTCGACCTCTTCGGCCGGATCCGCGGCGAGCCTGCGCAATCGTTCGGCGACGCGGACGTCACCGGTCTCGGCGTGCTGGGCCGCGACCTCGCGGGTGGTCTCCTCGCAGTCCCACAGGCATTCGACGGCGAAGCCGGTCGCGAAGGTGGTGTCGGTGGCGGCGAGGGCGCGGGCCACGCGGCCGCGCAGCTGGGAGGAGGTCGTCTCGCGGTAGACGTGGCGCAGCACGGGTGCCGCGCAGGCGATGCCGAGGCGTCCGGCGCCGTCGACGAGGCAGGCGAGCTCGGGGGCGTCGGGGCCCGCGGAGCGCACGGTGCCGCGCAGGGCACCGAGGACGAGGGAGGTGTCCTGGGCGGTGCCTCGGCAGGCGAGGACCTCGGCGGCGGCGGTCCCGAGGGCGTCGGTGCGCCGGACCCACGCGCGGGCGCGGGCGACGGCGTCGTCGCCGCACATCCGCCGGTAGGCGGCGACGGCGGCGTCGGCGATCTCGCGGGAGTCGCCGTCGGCCGCGGCCTCGACGAGGTCGAGGACGGCGGGGTCCCGTGACTCGGCGAGGTGGTGGAGGGCGGCGCCGCGGGCTCCGGCCGCGCCGTACCGGGCGGCGGCGAGCAGCTCGGGACGGTCCTCGGGCCCGGCGACGGCGGTCAGGCAGCGGGCGGCGGGGCCGTGGAGCACGGCACCGCGCTCGTACCCCTCCTGCGCCCAGTCGAGGACGGCCTTGACGCTCCAGCCGGGGCGGGGCCCGGCGGGGCGCATCTGGCGCTGCCAGCGGTCGAAGGAGCCCTGGTCGCGGGCAGCCCTGATGCGGGCGCCGACGGACTCGCGCGGGTCCTCGGCCCACAGCCGCCAGGGCCGGGGCTCGAAGGCGTCGCGGACGGTGCGGGCCAGCTCGGCGTCGCCTTCCGCGTCGGCCGGGAAGCGGGCGAGGACGGACAGGGCGAGCGCGCGGAGTCCGGTGTCGTCGTCGCGGAGGGCGAGCTCGTCGAGGGCCCAGGCCCAGTTGGCGCCGGTCGCCGCGTACCGCCGGAGCAGCAGCAGGGCGTCCTGGCGTCCGTAGGAGGCGAGGTGCCCGAGGACGGCGAGCGCGAGCCCGGTCCGGGACTCCTCGGTGTCGAGGTGGTCCTCGGCATCGAAGAGGTGCGCCTCGACCTCGTCCAGGCCTCCGTGGAGGTCCAGGTAGAGCCGGGCGTAGTAAAGGGAGCGGTTCTCGACCTGCCAGTCGTGGCGGGGGTCGTCGAGAACGCAGTGGTTGAGGGCCGCGAGGGCCTCGGCACGTGGCGCGGCGAGCGCGTGCAGGGTGCCGTCGCCGCGGCCCCGCTGCAGCAGGCCGAGCAGGGTGCCGCTCGGCGCTATGACTGGATCGAACATGGGAAGACGCCTCACATCAGCTGTCGACACGACCGGGGGATACCGGGGGCAACCCGGTCGGGCGGTACATCGCCCGTACGCCTAGGCCGTGCGGCAACACTCGGGGCCGCCCGTCGTCGTCATTCGCCTGCCAGTGACCATCTTCCTCAGCCTCTCGTCGGTGGCCCGTTTTGCCGGGCCCGACGTCATGATGACCCACCCATTTCGCCACCGCGACCACATTTACGACGCCGCTCCCACCTGGGGTTCAGCCGCCGTTCACCTGGCTCCGAAGAGCTCCAGGAGTTCGGTCTTGCCGAACATGCGGGCGGTGTCGAGCGCGGACGGAGTCCCTGCCTCCGGATTTGCGCCGCCGGCGAGGAGGGCGCGGACGACGGCGTCCTCGCCCTTGAAGACGGCGCCGGCGAGCGGGGTCTGGCCGCGGTCGTTGGCGCGGTCTGCCTCGGCGCCCCGCTCCAGGAGGGCGGTGACCGCGGCGGCGTGGCCGTGGTAGGCGGCGAGCATGACGAGGGTGTCGCCCTTGTCGTTGGTGAGGTTCGCGGGGACGCCCGCGTCGAGGTACGCGGCGAGGGCGTCGGTGTCACCCGTGCGTGCGAGGTCGAAGACCTTGGACGCCAGCTCGATGACCTCGGGGTCCGGAGTCTCGCTCATCGGGTGGGACCGCCTCTCTCCTGCGTTGTCGGCCTGTGCACGGCAAGCGCGGCCGTACGAGTGAATCGACAGGGTACTGCCCGTCCGGCGACATGACCGCGCCCGACCGAGGCAAAGATCACGTCATTCCGCCCCTAGGCGGGCCCCGGGTGTTTCGCCACCCGGCAGCGCGTTCGACGTCCGCCGGTCAAGTGAAATCGACCGTTTTTCACTCTAATGCACCTTTAGTCACATAGATACTTGCTGTGAACCTGGAAGGACTCATGGTGACTGTCCCCTCAACCAGGAGAACAACCAATGATCCTGTCCATCTCAGGCGTGGTCCTGCTCGGCATCATCTGCTTCCTGTTCTTCAAGAAGGACGGGATGAAGGCCTCGCACGCCCTCGTCAGCGCGCTGTTCGGCTTCTACCTCGCGGGCACCGCCATCGCCCCGAGCATCACGGCGGGTGGGCAGAGCCTCGCCGGCCTCCTGGGCGGGATCAAGTTCTGACGCCCTCCAGTCCCTTCCAGCGATTCAGGAGTACTTCGTGGCCCGGCGACCACTCCCCCGCATTCTGAGCAGCGGCAGCGCACAGATCGCTCGTAGTCGAGAGATCGCGCGCTCGGCCGCCGACAGCGCCACCGACGTGCTCCATCCACTGATCACGGTCTCCCGTGGTCTGCGGAAACTGGCCGCGACCGCGCGCGCCAAGTGGGCCGCGACCCCCAAGGAGCGGCGTGGTCCCACGCTGCTCCTGGTCGCGGCCTGCGTCCTGGTCGTCGCCCTCATGCCGTACGGGCCGCTCCTCGCGCTCGTGGTGCTCATGGCCGCGGCCGCCTGGAAGGGCCGTGAGCGCCCGGTCGTGAAGACCGGGCCCGACGAGGCGGAGATCGCCCGTCTCAAGGGCCTGTACGAGGCCCTCGTGCCGTACTTCTCCGTCCCCGAGGACCCCTCGCCGCTCTTCGCCCACGACGGGGAGTGGAGCGGCGCCTTCGCGGACCACGCCTTCGACGAGGACGGGCGGCTCACCCGGCTGCGCATCGCGTACCCCCCGTACTTCACCGACGGCGAACCCGCCGCCCGCGCCCGCATCGAGCAGCTGCTGCACGCCAAGTCGGGGCGCGGCCGCGAGTACCGCTTCGACTGGGACGAGGAGGGCAACCGGCTCGTCATGAGCGTGCTGCCCGCTCTGCCCACCACCATCGCCGCCCAGCGCTTCGTCACGGTGCCGGGCGAGACGGTCCTCGGCTTCACCGACGCCGACGCCGTGCAGCGGACCGTGCCCGTCGTCTCGGCGGACGGCACGGAGGACGCGCCCGCCGTCGTCTGGCGCACCGGCCCCCGCTCCACCGAGCCGCACCTGCTCGCCGTCGGCCAGCCCGGCAGCGGCACCACCTCCCTGCTGCGTTCGATCGCCCTCCAGGCCCTCCCCCACGGCGACGTGCTGATCGTCGAGGGCGGCGGCACCGGCGAGTACGCGTGCCTGACCGGCCGCGACGGCGTCCTCGCGGTCGAGTGCGGGCTCTCCGGCGCCCTCGCCGCCCTGGAGTGGGCGGCGCACGAGACGGAGCGGCGGCTGATCGCCGCCAACCGCGCCCGGCAGGCCGGGCAGCCGGCGCCCGAGGACACCCGCCGCCCGCTGTGGATCCTGCTCGACCGGCCGAGCATCCTCGGCCACCTGGCCGCCGCCGACGGCCGCCCCGACCCCCAGGAGCTCCTCCAGGTGCCGCTGCGGCACGGGCGCGCGGCGCAGGTCACGGTCGTGGTGGCCGAGCAGTTCGACTCCACGGACACGCTGAGCGAGTCGGTACGGACCCACACCAGGGCCCGGATCGTCCTCGGCCCCGCCACCCCGGAGCAGATCGGGGCCGTGCTCGGCGCCCGGCCGCACACCACGCCGACGCCCGAGGTCCCCGCGGGCCGTGGCTACGCGCGCCTGGGCACCGGCCCGGTCCTGCGGCTCCAGGTGCCGGCGACGCCCGACCCGTACGACGACGCGACGAGCGAGACGCACCGCCAGGCGGTCCTGGACCTTCTCCCGGAGCGCCGCGCGATCACGGCCCCGGCCGCGCCCGCCGTCCTGGTCAAGGCCCCGCCCGCACCCACCGCCCCGCCGGCCGTCACCGCCCCGCCCGCCGTCACGGCCTCGGACACGGTCACGATCTCGGCCGCCGCGGTGGAGACGGTCCCCGGCTCGGCCCCCGAACCGGCCCCGGCGCCCCGCACCGAACCGGACTCCGGCCCCGCCCCGTTCCACACCCCGGTCCCCGCCGAGGGCTGAGACCGGACGGACGGACGAAGGGTCCCCACGCACGCGCGTGGGGACCCTTCGTACATGTCCGCGTGACCCGTTACGCCACGAACGACCGCGGCGGTTCCGTTCCCCCGCTGCCGACGCCCGACTCGACCAGGCGGGCCGCGGCGGCCAGCCGGACGGCCGCCTCGTCGGCGACCGGGCCGCCGACCGTGAAGGGCAGCCGGACGAAGCCCTCGAAGGCGCCGTCGACGCCGAAGCGGGGACCGGAGGGGACGCGGACGCCGACCCGCTCACCCGCCTCCGCGAGCCGTGAACCGGACAGGCCGCCGGTGCGGACCCAGAGGGTCAGACCGCCGCGCGGGACCGCGAACTCCCACTCCGGGAGCTCCCGGCGGACGGCGGCGACGAGCGCGTCCCGGTTCTCCTTGGCCTGCTCGCGGCGGAGGCTCACGGCCTCCTCCCAGCCGCCCGTCCGCATCAGCCAGTTCACGCCGAGCTGCTCCAGGACGGGGGTGCCCAGGTCGGCGTACGCGCGCGCGGCCACCAGGGAACGGATGACGTCGGGCGCGGCCCGGACCCAGCCGATCCGCATGCCCGCCCAGAAGGCCTTGCTGGCCGAGCCGACCGTGAGGACGGTGGCGCCCGCCGGGTCGAAGGCGCAGACCGGCCGGGGCATCTCCAGGTCCTCGTCCAGGTGCAGCTCGGCCATGGTCTCGTCGACGACGAGGACCGTGCCGGCCGAGCGGGCCGCCTCGACCAGCTGGCGCCGCTGGTCCTCGTCGGCGAGCGCGCCGGTCGGGTTGTGGAAGTCGGCGACGACGTACGCGAGGCGGGGCGCCGCGTCCCGCAGCACCTGCCGCCAGCGGGGCAGGTCCCAGCTGCCGAGGCCCTCGGCCATGGCGACGGGCACCAGCCGGGCGCCGGCCGAGCGCATCAGCTGGAGGATGTTGGCGTACGAGGGCGACTCGACGGCGATCCGCTCGCCGCGGCCCGCGAAGAGGTGGCAGATGGCGTCGATGGCGCCCATGGCGCCGGTCGTGACCATGATCTGCTCGGGCATGGTGGGGATCCCGCGCGCGGTGTACCGGTCGGCGAGCATCTGCCGCAGCGCGGGCAGCCCGGCCGGGTAGTCCCCGTGCGTGTGGGCGTAGGGCGGCAGTTCCTCCAGCGCGCCCTGGACGCCCCGGGTGAGCCAGGGCTCGGGTGCGGGCAGCGCCGCGCAGCCGAGGTCGATCATCGAGCCGAGGGACTCGGGCGGCAGGGGTTCGAGGCCGCGCGCGGGCAGCGGGTTCCCGGCGGGCACGGCGGTCCAGCTGCCGGCGCCGCGTCGTGACTCCAGGAAGCCCTCGGTGCGCAGCGCCTCGTAGGCCGCGGCGACGGTGGTGCGGCTGACGGTGAGCGCGAGGGCGAGTTCCCGCTCGGCGGGCAGGCGGGCGGCGACCGGGACGCGGCCCTCCAGGACGAGCAGCCGGATGCCGTCGGCCAGGGCGCGGTAGGCGGGCGGCTTGCGGGCGCCGGGTCCGGCGGGCCGCGGCTGCTGCGCCTGGAGCTGCCGGGCGAGCTGAGCCGGTCCCACCGCCGAAGTCCACTGAGCCATGGAAATCAGTCCACCTTCCTCGAATTGGCCATGGGCGACATCCGATCCCCCGCCACAGAGTGTCATGAGCCAGTCCACTACCACCACCTTGGGGGGCAGTTCCTTGTCCATCGCCTCCGGCCTCCATGGCCGGCACCTCACCCGTCGGCTCGTCCAGCTGTACGCCGGACTGACGCTGTACGGGGTCAGCTCGGCGCTGCTGGTGCGCAGCGGCCTCGGCCTGGAGCCCTGGGGCGTCCTCCACCAGGGACTCGCCGAGAAGACCGGGCTGACCATCGGCGTGGTGTCGATCATCGTCGGTGCGATGGTGCTGCTCCTGTGGGTCCCGATCCGGCAGCGGCCCGGGCTCGGCACGGTCTCCAACGTGTTCGTGATCGGACTGGCGATGGACGGCACCCTGGCGCTCGTCCCGGACGTCGACGGTCTGGTCGAGCAGGTGCCGGTGCTCCTGCTCGGCATCGTCCTCAACGGGGTCGCGACCGGTCTGTACATCGCGGCGCGGTTCGGACCCGGCCCGCGTGACGGCCTGATGACCGGTCTGCACCGGCTCACCGGCCGGTCCATCCGGCTGGTGCGGACGGCGATCGAGGTGGTGGTGGTCGCCACCGGCTTCCTGCTCGGCGGCTCGGTCGGCGTCGGCACGGTCCTCTACGCCCTCGCGATCGGACCGCTCGCCCAGTTCTTCCTGCGCTGGTTCGCCGTCCCGGATCCGGACCCCGTCCCCTCCGAGGTCGCCACGGAGACACCGGAAGGCGCCATACTGCGGCCGTGACTCGCGTACGCCACCCCTACCTCGACCATCCCTCCCCTCTCGCGTTCGCCCATCGCGGCGGCACGGCGAACGGCCTGGAGAACACCGCGGCCGCCTTCCGCCGGGCCACCGCGGCGGGCTACCGCTATTTCGAGACCGATGTGCACACGACCTCCGACGGCGTGCTCGTCGCCTTCCACGACGCGACCCTCGACCGGGTGACGGACACCTCGGGCCGGATCCGCGACCTCCCTTGGGCGGCGGTACGGGAGGCCCGAGTGGCCGGCAAGGAGCCCCTGCCGCTCTTCGAGGACCTCCTGGAGGAGTTCCCCGAGGCCCGCTGGAACGTGGATCTCAAGACCGAGTCGGCCCTCGCCCCGCTGGTCGACCTGATCCGCAGGACCGGCGCCTGGGACCGGGTCTGCGTGGGCTCCTTCACCGAGTCCCGGGTGGCGCGGGCGCAGCGTCTGGCCGGTCCGCGGCTCGCCACCTCGTACGGGGTGCGCGGGGTGGCCGGGCTGCGGCTGCGCTCCTGGGGGATCCCGGCGGCGCTGCGGGCCGGAGCCGTGGCGGCGCAGGTGCCGGAGCGCCAGGCGGGGATCCCCGTGGTCGACCGCCGGTTCGTGCGGGAGGCGCACGCGCGCGGGCTCCAGGTCCACGTGTGGACCGTGAACGATCCCGCCCGGATGAACTCTCTCCTCGACCTGGGTGTCGATGGCATCATGACCGATCACCTGGAGACGCTGCGCGGCGTGCTCACCGATCGGGGAGCGTGGATCTGAGCCGCGTCCCGGCCACGGGGACGAACGAGGAGGGCGCGGCCGTGACCGCTGACACCACCGAGCCGGAGGAGTACGCCACCGGCCCTGCCGAGCGGAAACGCGAGCAGCGGGGCTGGTACTTCTACGACTTCGCGTGCTCGGTGTACTCGACGAGCGTGCTGACCGTGTTCCTGGGGCCGTACCTGACCTCGGTGGCGCGGGCGGCGGCGGACGCCGAGGGCTTCGTGCACCCGCTGGGGATCCCGGTGCGGGCGGGCTCGCTCTTCGCGTACGCCGTGTCCGTGTCGATCGTGGTCGCGGTCCTGGTGATGCCCCTGGTGGGCGCCGTGGCGGACCGTACGGGCCGGAAGAAGCCGCTGCTCGCGGCGGCGGCGTACGTGGGGGCGGCGGCCACGACGGGGATGTTCTTCCTCGCGGGCGAGCGCTATCTCCTCGGCGCCTTCCTGCTGATCGTGGCGAACGCCTCGCTGTCGGTCTCGATGGTGCTCTACAACGCCTATCTCCCGCAGATCGCGGAGCCCGACGAGCGGGACGCGGTGTCCTCGCGCGGCTGGGCCTTCGGCTACACGTCCGGGGCGCTGGTACTCGTCCTGAACCTGGTCCTGTACTCGGGCCACGAGTCCTTCGGCCTCACGGAGGGCGAGGCGGTCCGGATCTGCCTGGCCTCGGCCGGTGTGTGGTGGGGCGCCTTCACGCTCGTGCCGCTGCGCCGGCTGCGCGACCGGCAGGTCCGCCCGGAAGGGGTCGGGCAGGCCGGCGAGGGCGCGGTGGGAAGTGGCTGGCGCCAGCTGCGGGCGACGCTGAAGGACATGCGCCGGCACCCGCTGACGCTCTCCTTCCTCCTCGCCTACCTGATCTACAACGACGGCGTGCAGACGGTGATCTCCCAGGCCTCCGTGTACGGCTCCGAGGAGCTGGGCCTGGACCAGACGACGCTGATCACAGCCGTCCTCCTCGTCCAGGTGCTCGCGGTGGCGGGGGCCCTCGGGATGGGGCGACTCGCCCGGGTGTACGGCGCCAAGCAGACGATTCTGGCCTCGCTGGCGGTCTGGACGCTGATCCTGGCGGCGGGCTACTTCCTGCCGGCCGGCTCGCCGGTGTTCTTCTTCTGCCTGGCGGCCGCGATCGGCCTCGTCCTGGGCGGCAGCCAGGCCCTGTCGCGCTCGCTGTTCTCGCATCTGGTGCCGCGCGGCAAGGAGGCGGAGTACTTCTCGGCGTACGAGATGAGCGACCGGGGGCTCAGCTGGCTGGGTCCGCTCGTGTTCGGTCTCGCGTATCAGCTGACCGGAAGCTATCGGGATGCCATCATCTCCCTGGTGATCTTCTTCGCCGTCGGTTTCGCGCTGCTCGCCCGGGTCCCGGTCCGGCGTGCGGTGGAGGCCGCGGGGAACCCGATACCCGACCGTATTTAGACGTGGCGGTGAAAGGGCGGTAGTGTACGCGTTTGGCCTGCCAGGCGGACCGTTACTGCGTGCTGCTTTGGTGAAGACACTGGGTCACATCTGCCGTCAGATGTGACAAAACGGGCACTGGTGGGTACAACAAGGGGCGGCACGACGGGCGACGCATGACCCGGCACGGGAATCTTTACCGCCGACCGGACGTTGACCGGATAACGACGACAGCGACACCTGTCCTGTGGGCGACAAGCCCGGGAGGCACGATTCATGAGTGAGCGAGCTCTTCGCGGCACGCGCCTCGTGGTGACGAGCTACGAGACCGACCGCGGCATCGATCTGGCCCCGCGCCAGGCGGTGGAGTACGCATGCGAGAAGGGACATCGATTTGAGATGCCCTTCTCGGTCGAGGCGGAGATTCCGCCGGAGTGGGAGTGCAAGGTCTGCGGAATCCAGGCACTCCTGGTGGACGGGGACGGACCTGAGGAGAAGAAGGGCAAGCCTGCGCGTACGCACTGGGACATGCTCATGGAGCGGCGCACCCGCGAGGAGCTGGAGGAGGTCCTCGCCGAGAGGCTGGCCGTCCTGCGCTCCGGCGCCATGAACATCGCCGTGCATCCGCGCGACAGCCGCAAGTCGGCCTAGCGGTCCGCCGCACGAGCACAACGCCGCGGGGCCCGGTACACACATCGTGTACCGGGCCCCGCGGCGTTTCCGTGCCCCGCGCGCCCGGAGCTTTTCCCGCGAAGCGGGACACAGCTGCCCCGGAGCCTTCCTGGGAAAGCTCCGGGGCACGTGTGAGGTCAGGGCATCAGGGGCGGCCGCGGCTCGTCGGCCCGGCGCGGGCCCTGGGGCGTGTCCTCGCGGATGACCTCACCCTGGACCACCTTTCCGTCCGGCCGGTGGATACGGGCCTGCTGGAAGGCGTCCTGGAGGCTGCCGGCAGGCGCGGCGCTCATCCGGCGCTCGACGGCCTTCTCCGCGTACCGCCCGAGGAACGAGCGGACCTGCGGGATCAGCAGGAGCAGGCCGGCCGCGTCCGAGAGGAGGCCGGGGATCATCAGGAGCAGGCCGCCGAGCATCAGGAAGCCGTTGCGGTCGTCCGCGCCGGCCCGGTCGGCGGGCGAGGGCGCCACGCCGCTCTGCGCGGCCGCCTGGGCCTGCTGGAAGGTCGAGGTGAGGTTGCGGAAGGCACGGCGGCCCGCCCGCTTGACGACAGCGGCGCCGAGCACGGCGCCGCCGACGAGCAGGGCGAGGACGGTCAGTCCACCCGCCGCGTTCGCCACCACCGTGAGCAGCCAGATCTCCAGGACCAGCCAGGCGGCGACGCCGAGCGGAAGGTACGTACGCGCGCGTGAGCGCTTCGGGGCGAGGGGAGGCGGTGCGCCGGTCGTCATGGTCCCCAGTGTGCCTGGCGCCCCGCCGGAACGTCGTAAAGGAAGGATCAGTACGCGAGGTCAGGAGGACTTGCGGCCGAGCAGCTTGCCGACCTTCTCCGCGCGCGCCGTCAGGCCCCAGCCGGTGACCCGCCACAGCGCCTCGACGACGATGTTGCGGCTCATCTTCGAGTCGCCGATCTCGCGCTCGACGAAGGTGATCGGGACCTCGACGACGTGGAAGCCGGCGGCGACCGCGCGGCGCGCCAGGTCGACCTGGAAGCAGTAGCCGGCCGAGGCCACGTCCTCCAGGCCCAGGCCCTCCAGGGTCTCCTTGCGGAAGGCCCGGTAGCCGCCGGTGACGTCACGGATCGGCACGTCGAGCATCACGCGCGAGTAGAGGCTGCCGCCCCGGGAGATGAACTCGCGGGACTTCGGCCAGTTCACGATCCGGCCGCCCGGCACCCAGCGGGAGCCGAGGACCAGGTCCGCGCCCTTGAGGGCGGTGAGCAGCCGCGGGAGCTCCTCGGGCTGGTGGGAGCCGTCGGCGTCCATCTCGACGAGGACGCCGTAGCCCTGCTCGATGCCCCACTGGAAGCCGGCGAGGTAGGCGGCGCCGAGCCCCTCCTTGCCCTTGCGGTGCAGGACGTGCACATGGTCGTCCTCGGACGCGATCTCGTCCGCGAACTTGCCCGTGCCGTCAGGGCTGTTGTCGTCGGCGACGAGAATGTGCGCCTCGGGTACGGCTTCCCGCACCCGCGCGACGATCGGCTTGATGTTCTCCGCCTCGTTGTAGGTCGGAATGATCACCAAGGCCTTGCCGAGCGGGCCGTAACGCCTCTGGCCACCGTCGTTCACTACTGCCCCTTCGGATACATACGCAGGCCCCCACCATAGCGAGGTCCCCGGAGTGCTCCGGCGCGGCGGGTCGGGTGGGACGGGTGCGGTGGCGGGTCCCGCGGGGCGCGCTCCACGGGTGACGTGCGGTGCGGGGCCCGGCGTCCTTCGGTCCGACCTGGGATCCGCTGGCTGCGGGTCGACCGAGAGCCGTTGTCTACTGAACGTCCGGGCCCCACCCGGGTCGCACCTTCCGCCGGAGAAACCTTCCCTCGCGGCCGGGGCGCGGGCGGCGTTCGGCTACGGCGTGGGGGTGCGGTCCGGTCGGACGTCCTGTGGTGGACGCCGTGAACCTACCCGTCCCCGACGGGCGACTGTCAACACCCGCTTGACCTGGAAAGACTTCCCAAAAGCCCAGGCCGGAGGGGAAGATCCGCAGGTCGGGGACAAACGTGCGGGACCGCGGTCCGGGGGACGGAAAGTCCCCACATCACTCGTTCGGCCGCACGAACACCGTCTGCCCGTACACCACCGTGCGCAGACAGACGGGGAGTTCGACGCCGGGCGACAGATCGGGTAGACCGGGCGTTCCGGACCGGGGGTCGGTGGACCAGCGGGCGACCCGGTCGTCGGGCGCCTGGACGACGAGCTCCTCGGTGCGCCAGACCGCGTAGTCGGCGGGGGCGCCGGGGACCAGCGTCCCCGCGCCGTCCCGGCCCACGGCCCGCCAGCCGCCCCGGGTGTGGGCGGTGAAGGCGGCGCGGGCGGAGATCCGGTGCTCGGGGGTCCGGTGGAAGGCGGCGGCCCGGACGGTGCCCCAGGGGTCGAGCGGGGTGACCGGGCTGTCGGAGCCGAAGGCCAGCGGCACACCGGCGCGCAGGAGCGCCGCGTACGGGTTGAGGGTGCGGGCCCGCTCGGCGCCGAGCCGGTCGGCGTACATGCCCACCTCGCCGCCCCAGAGGGCGTCGAAGGCGGGCTGGACGGAGGCGGTGAGGCCCAGCTCGGCGAAGGCGGCGATCGTCTCGGGGGTGAGCATCTCGACGTGCTCGACACGGTGCCGGGCGGCCCGGACGCGGGCCAGGCCCAGCTTGTCGGCGGCGGCCCTGACGCCCTCGACGACGGCGGTCACGGCGGCGTCGCCGATGGCGTGGAAACCGGCCTGGAGGCCCGCCTCGGTGCAGGCGACGACGTGCAGGGCGATGGTGGCCGCGTCCAGGTGGGCCGAGCCGCGGTGCCCGGTGTGGTCGGCGTACGGCTCGTGGAGGCAGGCGGTGTGGGAGCCGAGCGAGCCGTCGGCGAAGAGGTCGCCGGCCGCGCCGAGGGCGCCCAGGGCCCGCGCCCGCTCGACGTCGAGGTCGGCCCAGTAGCCGACGACCCGGGGTCCGGCCTCCTCGCGCGCGAGGTCCAGGAGGCCGGTGAAGTCCTCCTCGGAGGAGATCTGCGGTCCGCCGCACTCGTGGAGGGTGCCGATGCCGAGGGAGGCGGCCTTGAGCCGGGCGGCGCGCTGGGCCTCGGTGCGCTGCTGCGGCGACACGGCGGCGAAGGCGGCCGCGCGCACGGCGTGGTGGGCGTCGCCGGTGAGCGGCCGCTGCCCGTCGTGGAAGCCGTCGAGGTCGCGGACGCCGGGCACGAGGTCGAGGAGGGCGGTGGTGACGACGGCCGAGTGGACGTCGATCCGGGTCAGGTAGAGCGGGCGGCCGCCGGTGAGCTCGTCGAGCTCGGCGCGGGTGAGCGGGCGGCGCTCGGGCCAGCGGGAGGCGTCCCAGCCGTGGCCGATGAGGATGCGGTCCTCGGGGCGGGCGGCGGCGTGGGCCCGGATCAGCTCCGCGGCCTCCGCGAGCGAGGCGGCGGAGGACAGGTCGAGCCCGGTGAGGGCGAAGCCGGTCGCGGTGGTGTGCACGTGCGCGTCGACGAACGCCGGGGTGACGAGCGCGCCCTCCAGGTCGACGACCTCGTCCACGCCGGACGCGAAGGCGTCGGCCGCGCCCTCCGAACCCACCCAGGCGACGTGCCCGCGCTCCACCACCATGGCGGTGGCGAAGGGATCGGCGGGGCTGTGGACTTCTCCACCGCGCAGCAGCACGGTGCGGTGTTCGCCGGAGGACATGGTCTCACTCATGCCCACCAGGCTAGGGGGTGCTGTGCGGGACTCCCGAAACACCCCCTAGGACCTGCCGGGACCCGGTTTGTCCGGCAGGTCCCCCTCGGCGGTTCCGACCCGCACTCAGATGCGCGGTGGCCTGGCCTCGTACGGTGTCGACAGGACGACGGTCGTGCGGCTGGAGACGCCCGCCTGGGAGCGGATGCGGGTGAGCAGGTGCTCCAGTTCCAGCGGGGTGGCGACGCGGACCTTGAGGATGTAGTTCTCTTCGCCCGCGACGCTGTGGCAGGCCTCGATCTCCGGGATGTCGGCGAGCCGGTCGGGGGTGTCGTCCGGGGCGCTGGGATCGAAGGGTTTGACCGAGATGAACGCGGTGAGCGGCAGACCCACGGCCTCCGGGTCGACGACGGCGGCATAGCCGCGGATGACACCGCGCTGCTCCAGGCGGCGGACGCGCTGATGCACCGCCGACGTGGACAGGCCGGTGGCCTTGCCCAGGTCGGTGTAGCTCATGCGCCCGTCCTTGACGAGCAACTCCACGATCTGACGATCCAGCTCCTCCATGCGGTGACCCTATGACCCCGGAGGGAATCGGGCACGGCCGGGGGCGGCCCATATAGGGCGCTATGGGCTGTCACGGGGCACCTGCGACAGGCATGTGACGAACGCCACAGGTTTGCGCCGTGCCCGAAGTCTCGCCTCACGGTTATGCGGAGTTCCGCATGGGAAGTGCTTGCTGTGGTCGAGGCCGCACAGATCCGGCCGACCAAGCCGAGGGGGAGATTCCCAATGCAGGAGCCTGTTGATTCGGTCGACACGTCCGACGAGCTCGACGCGTACGACACCTTTGAGATGTTCCGGGTCGTCTGCCCGGAGTGCGTGCAGCCCATCGGGCTGCTCGCGGACGAGGACGCGCTGCCGGAGCACGCCCTCTGCCCGACGAAGTGGAACCCCTTCGTCCTGACGGTCTGCCCGGGCACGGGCCTCCCGGCCTCCGCGGCCCGCCCCGCCGACGACGTCCTGGGCGTCCAGGAGCAGGACACCGCGCTGCTCCTGACGCTCCCCCAGGGCCTCGACTGGCGCACGCAGCCCTTCTCGCACGTCGGCGGTCCGGGCTCGCGTCCGATCCGGGTGCCGCAGATGCGGCGCGCGGCCTGAGCCGTCCGGCTACCAGTAGCTTCCCCGCACCATCGCCGCGAGCGTGGCGTGGTGCAGGATCAGCCCGTCCGGGTCACCGGGCACCTCGACCTCGCCGAAGTGGGCCTGGCGGTACGCGATCCTGAGCATCACGATCGCGTGCCGCAGTGCCGCGTAGAGCGTGTGGAACTCCATGTCGCGCGGGGTGTGCCCGGTCAGTTCCGCGTACCGCCGCTCGATCGCGTCGCGCCGCAGGAAGTCCGGGAGGCCGGGCTGGCCGAAGCCGACGGTCAGGTCCTGGAAGAAGCGGTGCAGGTAGACGGTCCACCCGAGGTCGACCTCGCGGGGGACATACGACGCCATCTCCCAGTCGAGGACGGCGGCGGGCGTGAACCCGTCGTAGACGATGTTCCCGATGCGGGCGTCGCCCCAGCCGAGGACGGCGGGGCCCTCGTCGGCCGGCCAGTGCTCCTCCAGCCAGTCGAAGGCCGACTCGATGAGCGGCGAGGGCGCGAGGCCCTCCACCACCCAGGCGTAGTAGGCGCGTTGGGCGTCGACGTGCCGGCGCAGCGGGCTTCCGGCCCCTTCCGGGAGCAGGAACTCGGCCTCCTTCGCGGGGAACTGGTCGTGCAGCCTGGCCAGTACGGAGACGGACTCGGCCTCCAGGTGGGCGCGTTCGGCGTCGGTGGCGGCGTGCAGCCAGTTCCCCTCGTACGTGTAGGGCATGACGTCCGGCGGGACGCGGCCCTCGGCGCGGGCCATCACGAAGAAGGGCGCGCCGAGCGGTTCCGGGTCCTCCTCCAGCCAGAGCACGCGCGGCACGGGGACGTCGGTGTGCTCGCCGACGAGGCGCATCACCCGGTGCTGGCGCGCCATGTCGTAGACCGGGAAGACGGTGTAAGCGGCGGGGTCGGCGGCCAGCCGCAGGGCGCAGCCGCGCACGGGGGCGTCCGGGTGGTCGAGGTCGAAGAGCAGGGTCTCGCTGGACATGCCGTTGGAGCCGGGGACGGCGAGGCCGTCGACCCCGGCCCCGGGCAGGTGCCGGTCCAGCCAGGCGGTGAGCCGCCGGCCGAGCTCCTCGGGGTCACGGGTGGTGGTGCGGGGGCGCGGCGCGGTGGCCAAGGGACGCTCCTCAGTTCGCGGTCGAGGTGTGATCGGCGAAGCCGCTGGGGTCGTGGCGGCCGAAGGAACCGTGCTCGAAGATGCCGTAGCCGGTGCGGCCGTCGAGGGTGAAGCGGGCCGCGTGGTCGGTGACGCCGTAGACGGCCATGGGGTGGGCCGCCGGGTCCGAGAGGTCGTAGACGCGGCGGTCGGTCCAGCCGCGGCCCTGCCAGGTGCCGTGCTGCCAGTCGGTGGCGGGCGGGTAGCCGGCGCCGACGGCGAGCGGGGAGGAGGCGAGGATCTCGACGCCGATCTCCAGGGGCTTCCCGGCCGGGTCGGTGAGGTGGACGACGGCCCGTTCGGGGTGGCGGGTGCCGGGTCGGTAGGTGATCTCGGTGCGGGGCCAGCCGAGTTGGGCGTCGCGGCGGCCGTTCCGTACGAGCAGGGCTTCGTTGAGGGTGCGGTAGCCGTCGGCGTCCTCCTGGGCGATGACCATGAGGAAGCGGTCCTCGAAGCGCATCGGGATCCAGAGCCAGTGGAAGCCCTCGGGGCGGAACTCGGCCGCGCGACCGGGTTCCTCGCCGGGGATCGGGCGGACGCCCCAGCTGCGGTCGCGGGTGCCGGTCCACTCCCCCGCCGTGACGGTGAACTCCTCGCCGCCTGCCCTGATGGTGCCCGTGCAGTGCCCGGCCTGGACGAAGCGGCGGCCTTCGAGGGTGAGCCTGCCCCCGTGGCGCTGGGTGTGGTGGGGCTCCCAGACGGCGGGGAAGTCGCCGGTCCAGGCGAGGTCGAAGGAGAGCCCGTCGGGGTCGTCGGGATCGGCCGCGCAGGTCAGGGAGAGGCGCTTGAGGGGTTCGTCGACGGTGATGGTCAGCGGGCCGACGGAGAGGCGCATCCGGTCGTCGCCGAGGGCGTCGGAGGCGCGGACGGCGTGCAGCCGGTCGCCGGTGCGCAGGGTGGCGTAGGCGTCGACGACGCCGGTGTTGGGGTAGACGCCGAGACCGGCGATGAGCAGGGCTCGACCTTCGTGGTCGAAGACGTGGAAGATGCACCGGTCGTAGGCGTTGCGGTCGCCGCTGACGTGGTGCTTCATCGAGAGCGGTGCCTGGTGCACGGGGTATTCGTCGAGCGCGACGGGCCGGTCGTCGTCCACGGCTGACCTCCTGATCGGCAAGTGGGATCTGACGGTACGTCAGTTCTCGTCCGGGGGGCCAGAGTCGTGCACCGGGTACCGGGCGAACTGCCGCTCGAATCCACTCGGCGGTGACCCCGGCAGCCGGGGCGCGTTGGTCCGGGCATGACCACGCTGTACACCACTCCCAGCGGTTACGGTCGGCACCGGCAGGCCGAACCGCGCGGTGAAGAATCGGTTCGTCAGCCGATGGAGCCGTCGACGGCGCCGTCGGCCGCGCAGGCACAGGTACAGGCGCCGGTGCCGGTGCCGTCGCCGTCGCCGTCGCCCGCGCAGACACCGGCACAGACGCAGACACCCGCACCTGCCCCCGTACCCGTGCCCGTCCCGGCCCCCGTACCCGTGCCCGTCCCGGCCCCCGTACCCGTGCCGGTCCCGGTCCCGGTCCCCGTACCGGCGCAGGGGCAGGGGCAGGGGCAGGCAGGAGGACCGGCGCAGGTGAAACCCCCCGTCCCCGCCGACCCGCCCATCTACCGGGACGTGCTCTCCCTCTGGGCGAGCCAGGGCCGCACCCTGCCCGGCCACCGCGACCAGGAGTGGACCCGGCTCGCCGCCGGACCGGTCTGGGCGGACCGCACGGTGCGCGTCAGCGGGACTCTGGTCCGACCAGGTGACGGGCGATGACCACGCGCTGGATCTGATTGGTCCCCTCGACGATCTGGAGCATCTTCGCCTCGCGCAGATACCGCTCCACGGGGAAGTCCGCCGTGTAGCCGTAGCCGCCGAGTACCTGCACCGCGTCCGTCGTGACCTGCATGGCGGCGTCCGTACAGAAGAGCTTGGCCATCGCCGCGCACCGGCCGAAGGCCCGCCCCTCGTCCCGGAGCCGCGCCGCCTCCAGGTACAGCGCCCGGCCGGCCTCGATCCGGGTCGCCATGTCGGCGAGCAGGAAGCGAAGCCCCTGGAAGTCGGCGATCGGCCGGCCGAACTGGCGGCGCCCCCGCGCGTACGCGACGGCCTCGTCCAGGGCCGCCTGGGCCAGGCCCACGGCACAGGCGGCGATGCCGAGCCGGCCCGAGTCCAGGGCGTCGAGCGCGATCGTGAAGCCCTGCCCCTCCGCGCCGAGACGACGGTCGTCGGCGACCCGTACCCCGTCGAAGTGGAGCTGCGCAGTGGGCGAGCCCTTCATGCCCATCTTCCGCTCGGGAGGGGCCGCGCTCAGCCCCGGCGCGTCCCCCGGCACGAGGAAGGCGGTGATGCCGCGCGCGCCGGGGCCGCCGGTGCGGGCCATGACCGTGTAGAAGTCCGCGATCCCGCCGTGGGTGATCCAGGCCTTGGTGCCGTCGACGACCCATCCGTCACCGTCCCGGACGGCCCTGGTCCGCAGGGCCGCCGCGTCCGAGCCGGCGGAGGGTTCGGACAGGCAGTACGCGCCGAGGAGCCCGCCGCCCAGCATCGCGGGCAGGTGCGCGGCCCGCTGCTCCTCGGTGCCGAAGCCCGCGAGCGCGTGACAGGACAGGGTGTGGACGCTCACGCCGAGCCCGACGGTGAGCCGGGCGGCGGCGAGCTCCTCCAGGACCTGGAGGTAGACCTCGTACGGCTGGCCGCCCCCGCCGTACTCGGGGTCGTACGGCAGTCCGAGCAGCCCGGAGCGGGAGAGCAGCGCGAACAGCTCACGGGGGAAGCGGCCTGCGGCCTCCTCCTCCGCGGCATGCGGGGCGATCTCCCGGCGGGCGATGTCACGCACCAGGGAGAGCAGTTCCCGGGCCTCGTCGGTGGGCAGCCGGCGCTCCACGCCGTCCGCGGTGCTGTCGGCCATGGCCGGACGCTCCTCCCTGCCGGGCGCGCGGGGCGCTGCGATCGGGGGGAGTATGCCCGTTCCGTGCCGAAGGATCACGTGGCCGCCGGGGATCCACACGGTTGCCGGTCGACCGGCGTCGGGTCACATGAGCCCGGCCCGGGTGACGAGGACGGCGAGCAGGACGACCAGGGTCCAGCCGAGGACGTGCTCCAGGATCTTGGGGCCGTCCTCGCGGGGGCCGCCCGTCCGTGCGCGGGAGAGGAGACGGGAGTGGGTGGTGGAGGTCATGCCGACCACCTTGCGCCACGGGGGCGGCCCGGGGGTAGGACGTCGGTCACGTCTCCGGGCTGGCGGGGGGTGGTGCCGCCGGCGGCGGTGAGGAGATCCCTCCGTACCCGGGGCGGAAGGGGCGGGCGAGTCCCCGCACCCGCTGGGGCAGGCGCGTCTCCGGACCCCCCGGGGCAGGCGCACGCCTGCGCACCCGCTGGGGCAGGCGCGTCCCCGGACCCCCCGGGGCAGGCGCGCCCCCGCGCACCCAACTGAGGCAGGTGCGCCCCCGCACCCACCAGGTCAGTCACGCACGGCCGCGTACGCTTCCAGCCACCCGGTCGCCAGTCGGTCGCCGCGGGTGAAGACGGCCGCGCCGCGGCGACCCGCCGAGGGGTCGGCCGGGGCGGCGGGTGGCAGGAGCAGCGTGGTCTCCTCGGCGTCGGCGGGGTGCAGGGTGGTGGTCGCGCCGTTCCACAGGCGGATCACGGCTCCCGGCGGGGCCCACACCCGGACCGTGTCGTCCCGGAGGGTGAGGCGTGCGCCGGTGGCGCGTTCCGCGAGGAGGGCGCGGTAGCGGTCGGGGGGCAGGGCGCAGTCGCCCGGGGGCGTCGTGCCGTTCCAGTCGGGTGCGTCGATGCCGCGGGCCCGGGCCGCGCTCCACAGGCGGGGGACGAGGTCGGGCGCGAGCGGGGCGGTGGCCATGCGCTCGCACATCCAGAGGAGGCGTCCGGATCCTCGGTGAGGCCCGAGGGTGCGCCGGCGGATGCGGAGCGCGAGGTCGGCCGCGACGACGGCCACCCAGGGGTGGACGGTGCCGAGCGGGCCCTGTGCGCCGAGCCAGGCCAGATAGCGCTGGGCCTCCTCCAGGATGCCGGTCATCGAGTCCACGGGGATGCCGAGGACGTACGCGGGGCGGCCGCGGAAGAGCTGCGGACGGGTCGCCGCGAGGTGCAGGACCGCGCGGGCCAGGTCTCCGGCCTGGGGCCGCTGCTCGTCGTCGTCCTGGGCCGGTTCCTGCGCCGGGCCCAACCCCCAGGGGTCTTCCGGGTCTTCGTCCTTGTGGTCGGCCTCGCGCAGCACCCGGCGCAGGGCCGCCTTCCCCCGCTCGGTGAACGGCGCCTGTTCGAGTACGGGCAGCCGGGTGCTGAGCAGGGACGCGAGCAACTGCTCGGCGGCGAGCGGATCTTCGGGCACCGGGGCCTGCCGCAAAGCCGTCGCGATGTCGTCGGCGAGCGTGGCGTCGACCATGAAGCGACTGGTCAGCCGGCCCAGCGCGCTGGGTTCCAGGCGGTCCTCGTCGGAGGCGAGGCGCAGGCAGCCCACGGAGGCGAGGAACTGCGCCGCCTCGTGCAGGGGTTCGACGCTGTCGTGCCCCTGGTACGCGGCGAACGTCCCGGCCCACCAGCGCTCCGCCTCCTCCAGGGTCGACAGGCGCTCCTGCACGGCCTCGGCGAGGAGGTGGTCGGCCAGGTGGTCGTCGAGACGCGACCGCACGGTGTACCCGGCGGCCAACCGGGCCTGCCAGTGCGCCCGTTCGGCCGGGTCGGCGAGCAGGAACGCCCAGCCCTCGCGCTCTCCGGCGCCGATGCGCCCGGCCCGGCCGAACATCTGCTGGACCATCGACACCTCGACGCGGTCCATACCGAGGGTGGTGTCGCAGACGATCACGGCGCGGGCGGGGAGGTTGACGCCGGCCGCCACCGTGGAGGTGGCGACCAGGATCTCCGCCTCGCGGGCGCGGAAGGCCTGCTCGGCCTCCCGTTTGTACGGCCAGTCCCGGTAGTGCAGCCGTACGCCCGCCTTGGTGCACAGCCGCTCCACGGCTTCGGCGTCGTCGGCGTCCACGCCGGCGGTGGGCACGCCCCGGTCGGCGGCCAGCGCGAGCGCCGTGGTCCGGACCCGGCGCTTGCTGCCGCAGAAGACGAGGACGCTGCCGCCGTCCCCGGTGACCTGCCGGGCGATGCGTACGGCGGCGTCGGTGCGGACGGCGGCCCGCGCCGCCCAGTCGGTCTCGTCGACCTGGGGCAGCAGGGGGAGCTGCCAGGTGAGCCGCGTGGGCCGCCAGGTGGTGCGGATCAGGCGGGCGCCCAGCCACCGGGCGACCTCGTCCGCGTTGGCGACCGTCGCGGACAGGCCGACGATCCTGGTGGCCGCGCTGTCCTCCCGTACGCGGGCGAGCAGTGCCTCCAGTACGGCTCCGCGGGTCGGGTCGCCGAGCAGATGGATCTCGTCGACCACGAGGCAGCCGACCTCCGCGAGAGCGTCCCGCAGCGAGCCCGCGCGGCAGATGGACTCGAACTTCTCGGTGGTGGCCACCCACACGTCGGCCGACCGGATCAGCTCGGTGTCCACGGCGGCCTCACCGGTCAGGCGCACCACCCGCAGCCCGTGGCGGCGCCACAGCCGGAGCTCGCGGTCGAGTTCGTCGGTGAGCGAGCGCTGCGGCACGAGCCAGGCCGCCTTGCGCCCGCGGGCGTGCGCCGCGAGGGCCGCGACCATCCCGATCGGGGTCTTTCCGGCACCCGTCGGCGCCACCACGACGAGATGCCCGGTCTCTTCGAGCACCACCGGGACGGCGGCGGCCTGCACCGGGTTGAACGACGGGTGGGGCAGCAGCCCGGCCCAGTCGGTAGGCACCAGCTCGCCGACGGGCACGTAGGCGTCGCCGCCACCGTCACCGTCACCGTCACTTTCGCCATCGCCGTCGCCGTCCGGCAGCTCTTCCAAGGCGTCCCACTGGGCGGCGAACGCGTCCCGGGCCGCTGCCGCCCAGGCCCCGGGGGCGGGCGCCGCACCGTCCGGACCGACCGCGACCAGCTCCGTACGGCCGCCGGTGTCGGAGACCGTGCCGACCTGCCCGGCCTCCTCCCAGTAACGGCTGACGCGGTACGGGACGTCCCGCTCCTTCAGCCACGCCCGCAGCTTCTCGTGCGCCGGGCCTTCGGGGAGGATCACCCGCACGTCCTCGGCGGCGGTGAGCGCCGCGTCGGCCGGGCGCCACGCGGGGTCGGCGACCTTGCACCACAACAGGGCGCGCGGCTCGGTCGCGTCGGGCGCGACGAGGTCGTCGGGCCACGCCGGGCCGCGGCGCGCCCCCGGACGCAGCTGCGCCGGGACCCTGACGATCGCGGTCACGGTGGGCTTCGGCCCGTCCGCGCGCGCCCCGAGGCGCGGGGGCGCCGTACGGGCCCGGGGCGCCCGCCCTGCCTGGCGGGGCACGGCGTCGGTCAGTTCGTCGTACCGCTTCACCCCGAGATCCGCGAGGGTGAAGGCGGTGGGACAGGCGGGGCAGACGAGCGCCGTGTACTGGTAGGTGCGGCCCTGGGACTCGTACGGTCTGCGCAGGGCGTGCAGTTCGCCGCCGCACGCGGGACAGCGGCGGTCTACGGTCTCCTCGTAACTCCATCCGGGCTCCGCGAACCGCGCCGGGTGCTCTCCGCCCGGCGTGACTCCCCACCGCTGCCGCGCCAGGTCGGTGACGGATCCCTGCTGCACGTCGGCCTCGTCACTGATCATGCCCCGACTCTGGCACTCATGATCATCGCGCGCAGGCGGTTCGCTCCCTCGCTCTCGATGTCATTCGGCCGCCGGTCTCCGGAACCAGGCCGGGATCGTGTGTTTGGTGAGCCTTCGAAGCCGTAGTGCCGCTGCTCGAAGCTCCGGCACGCGCTTGGCTTGCGGACGCGATCAACGTGATCGATGATCCTGCTCCAGTAACACTCTGAGACGCCCCCAGGATCTGCGCGAGATCCGAGAAGCTGGAACATCTGCCATGGGGGGCGTGCGGAAGAAGGCCATCCAGGTTCCCAGCCGTGGCAGGATGGCCACATGTTGATCCGAAAGGGCGATGCCGCGTAGGCGTCCCAAGGCCGTCCGCGCAGAGCGATGGCGGCCACGATGGCAGTATCCGGTGCTGAGGGTCCGCGGTGTCTCCGCGCGGACCCGTGCAGCGATCCGCCGGGTCGAAGACCAAGAGATGTGGCCCAACGCGGTCGCCAATGCGCTCTCGTGTTTTGAGCGGGCGTTCAAGCAGCCTGGACGCTACCTGAATGCCTCCGAGTTCGAATCACCCGGGGTGGGAGATGCGCGTGATGACCTCGAGTGGGCGATGCGGCACCTTCCTCCCGGAACACAACGGGACTTGGGACGACTGATCACACGCATCGATGCGGAGCTCGAGCGCCGAACCCTGCCGGACCCCAACAACATCGAGTTGGCGATGTTCGGCTGGTGGTGGACCAGGATGCGGGAACGCTAACGGGCTCGTGCCACCTGCAATCGAACGAAACCTTCACTCTCCGCGACGGCTCCCCAAGATCTGTGCTAGGACCGTTCTCGGGCTCTGGCTCAGGTTCTGTGGAGTGTCACTCCCCGTGACACAGGACCCTTGACTGCCGGCCTATCGGGAGCCGAGCTCATGACTGGCCGGGCCCGTCGAGGCGTTCCGTGGGACCGGCGAAGGAGAGGAAGAGAGTCCGAGTGGTGAGCAGCCAGGTGTCGTCCACCTTGTGGAACGTATCTTCGTAGTGCCCTACTTGAACCGGGGGCCGCGGCGATACGAGGCCCTCGCTGTAGCCGTCGACGCGGTACGTGGTGAAGTAGGTGGTGGCGGAGGCGGTATCCGCAGAGGTCACAGTAACCAGGATGTTGGTGCAGATACGGCGTGACAGTCGGTCTGCGGGCCGGTCGCCGAAGTAGGTGCGGAGGGCGTCGCGACCCGCAATGCGGCGGTCGCCGGCGGGCCATTCCCAGGTGCCGTCCCGCGTGAACAGGTCCGCCACCGAGCTCGGGTTCCCGAGGTCGAGCCGGTGGACGAACTCGACGACCAGCCGCTCACAGGCCCGCTCTGCGAGCAGGCGCTCCATCGGGTCAGGAATTTCAGCCTTCATGATCAACTCATATCAGGTCGCCCCTGGCTGAGGGAGCCTCACCCGAGCTGGGGCCCCGGTTCCGGGCTCAATTTCTCCGGAGCCATGCCCGTCCATGAGCGCCCACGTGCCGATCCGTGACTCAGCGTGGCCGGTCCACAGAACCTGAGCCAGAACCGGTTCTCGCGAACAAAGTCACCTGTTGGAGTGCACGGTGGTGTGATCTCGTCAGGCCGCTCGCCCTCACCACGGCCGGCCCTGCAGGGCGGCTCCGCCGGATTGGTGAGGAGCGTCAGGGAGTTGCTCCGGTCCGCACAGCGTTGAGTGGAACGTCTCGTCGAGGGAGGTGTATCCAGCCCTCTACCGCTGCCATGGCACGCTCCTCCTCGGTCGTCGACGCATGGGTCATTCCACATGCTGCCGCCCGCGCGACGACCGCCGATATCAAGGCGTCCAGGTCGTGGTCGCTGCGCGTGCACCGGTCGAGCACGCGTTCGTCGAGGTCGAGGCCCAAGCCGTCGGCGAGGCCGGCAAGGATCCCGGTCCTCGCGGTGAGTGCGGCGGGTTTGGGGCCCTTGTAGCTGTCCTTGCTCGCAAGCCCCCACTGAATCAGCGCGTACGCCGGGTAGACCTCGACGACCGAGCCGGAGCCGTCTCGGGGGATGGCGGGACCCGCCTCGGCCAGACGTTCCATGAGGTCCACCGCGCGCATGGCGACGATGCCCAGCTTGTCGGCGGCGACCGAGAGAGGGCGCTGTTTCCCGGCCCCGGTGCGTTTCCAGGCCACGTCGTCGGTCAGACGATGAGTGAACCTGCCCAGCCCGTCGCGACCGTCCGAGTGCGGCACGTAGCGGGAGCGTGCGGGCAGCTTCGTGCCGGTCTGGTGGGCCGTGAGCAGGGACGTGAACGCCACCGGCCAGCCGATGGGCGAATCCAGGCCGGTCTTGTCGGCGGTCCGCATGGCCGCCAGCAGGTCTTCGTCGTTTCTGGCGGTGAGGATGTCGACGACTGGTTCCTCCGCCCAGGTGACGCGGCAGACCCCGGTCGTTCCGGAGTAGCCGGCCAGGTCAATGCCGACCGTCACCATGGGCGGGTCCACCACGACGGCCTCTGTCCGCTCGTCCGCGGTCACGGCCTGCATCCGCCTCCTGCGCACCGGCTTCACCGTCCGCCTCGAAGCCCAGGCCCACGGACTGATGACGGAGAACTCCTCATCCAGTCTACGGATTCCTGCACGCCGGCCGACCCTCTTCCTCGCCGCCCGCACCGTGGCCCGCCGGTGCCGTCAGGTCGTGGCGACAGCCGTGGGGCCTTACCCGCTCACAGCAGGCCGAGCGACATCAGCACGCGGTGCCGGCCCGGCCGGCCAGGACGACACCCTCACCGATCGGACCGGGCCGACCGATCGAACCCACGGCGGCCCTCCCCCTCCCCCCTTCCCCCTCGTCCTACGCAAGCGACCCGCCAACGCAGAGAACTGTCAGTTTCCGCGCCGCGAGGGGCAGGACCGGCCGGAAAGCACCCCAGACAACTGGGATGTCCGACCGCCCGGCACCTCGTACAGAATCGGTCCGCGGGCACCGCTCAGCTGTTCGACGGCGGGACGGGCCGGCAAGTCCGACGGTTCGGTATCGCGCCATGCGAGAGCCACGAGCGACCGGAAGGCTCCATTGACCACTACAGCGTTTCGTCGAACAACGATCCGATTCGCCCATATGAATGCCGGGGAACTCGTCGACCGGTCATCCGTCGCGGCCTCCACCGCGGTGGACCGGGAATGGGCCTGGGGTGGGTCGCGCGGAGCGGGAGTCCGGATCTGCGTCATCGACAGCGGAGTCACGCCGGACCATCCCGAGATCGGGCCCCTGGAGGGGTCGTACGCGGTGGAACGCATCGAGCAGGAGGACGCCGCGGACGACGGCCGGCCGAGCTACCGGATCGTCCCGGACGACGCGGGCGACGCCGCCGGTCACGGCACCGCGTGCGCGGCGATCATCCGGCGGATCGCGCCGGACGTGAGCCTGACCAGCGTACGCATCCTGGGGCCGCGACTTGCGGGCGACGGCAACATGCTGCTGGCCGCCCTGCGCTGGGCGGTGGCGGAGCGCTTCCATGTCGTCAACCTCAGCCTCTCCTCCCGCAAGGGCGACTTCAAGGCCTCACTGCACGACATCGCGGACGAGGCGTACTTCAACCGGGTGGCGATCGTGGCCTCGGCGCACAACAGCCCGGTCCGCAGCTATCCCTGGATCTTTCCCTCGGTGATCTCCGTCGGGTCGCACGAGATCGCCGACGCGGAGCGCATCGAGGTCAGTCCGCAGCCCCCGGTCGAATTCTTCGCGGCCGGAGTCGGAATCGAGGTCCCCTGGATGGACGGCGGCCGGTCGTTCCTCTCCGGGAACAGCTTCGCGACCCCCCATGTCACCGGGTTCGTGGCCCGCATCCTCGGAAAGCATCCGCATCTTCCGGTGAGCGAGGTCAAGCACGTTCTCGCCTCCCTCTCGGACAACTTCACCGATGCGTCCGACCCACCTCGCGCCCCCACCCCTGTCACCGCTTCCGCCGTACCGGACCCACCCGACGGACCCGCCCGGTCCGATGTGTCCGATGCATCCGCCGTACCCGACGTATCCGTCTCATCCGACCCGTCCGCCGAAGGAGCCGGCCATGACGAATCCGGCGCATGACGCCCCTCTCAGCGGCCCTCCGCTGTCCCGGCGCGACGAGGTGTTGCGCTCGACCGTCCGGCTGGCCCGGCTCGTCTTCGGCGCTCCGGCCTCGTCGGTCTTCCTGCACGACGCGGAGGGCGGGGCACTCGTCCTGGAGGCGATCTCCGACCCCCGGGAGGACAGCCTGGTGGGCTGGACCATCCCCGACTACAGCGGTATTGCCGGGTGGGTCTTCCAGAGCGGGGAGGCGGTGATCGCCGACAACCTCGACAACCACCCGCAGTTCAACCGGGACTTCGCGGCCTCCACCGGCCGGATACCGAAGGCCATCATCGCCGCGCCGCTGGACACCGACGGGTCCGTCTTCGGCGTTCTGGAGGTGCTCGACCCGGTGCTGGGCGCGCGCAGCACGACCTCCGGCCTGGAGTTGGTGTCGGAACTGGCGCGCCAGTGCGCGGCGGCCCTGGCGCTGGCGGGCCCGCCGCCCGGCCCCGCCGGACGGAACGCGGCGGCCGCCGAACGGCTGACCACCCTGGTGGCCGACCTGGCCAGCACCGACGACCCGAATGCCGCGCGGACGCTCGCCTCGCTCGAGGAGATCGCCAGCGCCCTGTCATCGAGAAGGGGGTGATTCCGTGCACCTGCTGGAAATCGGCGCCATCCGCAACAAGCCCGCCGCCGGCCTCTATCTGGCCCTGACCCGCCGCTGCCCGCTGTCGTGCGCCCACTGCTCCACCGACTCCTCCAGTACCAGCGAGCAGCATCCCGAGACGCCGTTCCGTCGGCTCGTGGAGTCCTTCGAGCACGAGACCCGACCGGACCTGCTGCTGATGTCCGGCGGTGAGGCGCTGCTGCGGGCCGCGCTCGTCGCCGACCTCGCGCGCACCGCCCGGTCCGTGGGCACCCGTTCGTACGTGCTGTCGGGCATGTGGTTCGCCCGGGAGAGCCGGCGGCTGCCTGCCCCGGTGTCCGCGGCGATCCGCGAGGTGGACCACTTCGCGGCCAGCCTCGACGAGTTCCACGAACGCGAGGTCGGCCGGGCCGACGTCTTCCGGGCGATGCACCGCATCCGCGAGATGGTGCCGCAGGTGAGCTTCCAGCTCACCGGGCGGGGGGACGACGATCCCTACCTCCAGGGCCTGATCGACGATGTGCGCCGCGAGTTCGACGACCAGGTACCCATCCTGGTGGGCACCTTGAGTCCGATCGGCCGTGGCCGCCAGCTCGGCGGGCTGACTCCCACGCCCTCCTCAGGCGTCCCGGTCGCCCCCGTCGACCCGTGCGACCGGATCACCTGGCCGCTGGTCACCTACGACGGCACTGTCTACGCCTGCTGCAACCAGGACCTGGTGGAGCGGCGCATGCCGGAGCACCTGATCCTCGGCCACGCGTCCCGCGAGTCGTGGCCCGAGCTGCGCGAGAAGTTCCTGCGCCGGGAGCTGTACCGGGCGCTGCGCGTGCTCGGACCCAGCTTCGTGGCCGCCCGGTTCTCGGACGGACCGTGCGACAAGGGCATGTGCGGCAACTGCGTCGCGCTGTCCGGAGACGCTTCGGCCGAGGCGCGGGTGACGGAGTACCTGCGCAGCGAATCCGGGCAGCAGGTGGAGGCCGCCGCCCGCCGCATGGTCGAGCAGGTGGACGGGACCGCCTTCTCGGACCGCCGCTCCAGCCGCTACGGCGGCCTGGTGTCCCTGGGATGGGAGGCGGACCGTGAACAGCCGTCCTACGCGCGCTGACACCGAGGCGGTCCGCAGCCGCCCCACGCTGGCGGACACCGAGGCGATGCGCCACCGTCGCGGTGAGTCGGTCCTGCTGTACATCACCGACCAGTGCCCGGTCGGCTGTGCGCACTGCTCGGTGGACGCCCGCGCGGACGGCGGCAAGGTCGCCGACTGGGAGGTGTTCCACGACGTCGTCGCCGGCATCGTCGCGCTGCCCGGCCTACGGTCGGTGGCGGTCTCCGGCGGCGAGCCCTTCGCCGAGCAGCGGGCGCTGCCGTACGCGATCGGGGCGTTCGCCGACGCCGGGCTGGAGACCATCGTCTTCACCAGCGGGTACTGGGCGCGCGAGAGCGGCTCCGCGCCCGGCTGGGTGGAGCGGCTGCTGCCGCGGATCTCCACGCTCTTCCTGAGCACGGACGGCTTCCACCAGGGCGGTGTGTCGAGCCACCGGTTCGTCGGCGCGCTGCGCGCGGCCCACCGGGCCGGCTGCCGCATCGTCGTCCAGGAACTGGACACGGGCGACGGCGCGCGGGTGGCCGAGGGGCTGCTGTCGGAGGCGCTCGGCCCGCGGTGGGCCGACGAGGCCGAGACCAAGCTGATCACCCCCCTCCGGTACGGGCGGGGCTCGGGGGTCTTCGCCATCCAGAGCCGACACGAGGTGGGGGCGTTGGCGGCGTGCACCCTGCTCGGCTCGCCGACGGTCCGCTACGACGGGGTGGTGATCCCCTGTTGCAACGAGGGGCTGATCACCGGTCACGGGCCGTCCGCGCTGCGTGCCCCGACCCGGCGGCCCGAGGGCGTGGCGCAGGCGCTGACCGGGTTCCGGGACGATCCGCTGCTGAGGGTGATGGGGCGTCTGGGCCCGGGGGCGGCGGCCGATCTGCCCGGCTTCGAGGCCCTGCGCGAGGAACGCTTCGAGAACGTCTGCGGCGGTTGCTGGAAGGCGTACGACATCGCCGGCCGCTCGGGGCGGGCCGCGGACTCCGTGACAGCACTCGGCGTGGCCCTGAGGGAAGGCGGTTGACGGTGGAGGAGCAGACGAGGTCGCAGGCGCTGCGCCGCAAGATCGGGCTGCTGATGCCTGCGGTGGACGCCGCGTCCCGGCAGATGTGGACCCATCCGCACAGCGACCAGGTGTACCTGGAGTGGCTCAAGACGCTGCACGGGACGATCCGGGCCACGGTGCCGCTGATGCTGGCGGCCGTCGAGCAGTGCACGGCCCGTCAGGGCGACCCGGTGGCCGATCTGGTGGGCCGCTACCTGGCCAAGCACATCCGTGAGGAGTACGGGCACGACCAGTGGGTGGCCGACGACTACGTGGTGGCCGGGGGTGATCCCGAGACGCTGCGCACGACGCTGCCGGGGGCGGCCATCGCCTCGCTGGTCGGCTCGCAGTACTACTGGCTGCGCCATGTGCATCCGGTGGCACTCGTGGGGCACATCGCGGTCCTGGAGGGCAACCCGCCCGGTCCCGGGCTGGCCGGTGACCTGGCGGCACGGACCGGGCTGCCGGAGGAATCGTTCCGCACCATCGCCCGGCACGCCCAGCTGGACGTGCAGCACCGCGACGACGTGCACCGGCTGATCGACCGGCTGCCGCTCGACCCGGCCCAGGAGGAACTGCTCGGTGTGAGCGCGCTGCATTCCATGAGGGGGCTGATCGAGGTGATGGAGGACGTGCTCAGCCGGGTCCACCGGCGCTCCCCGGTGGCCCTGGCCGGATGAGCCGCGTGCGGGTTCCGGGCCCGCTGGCGGGCCGCGACTTCCGGCTGCTCTACACGAGCACGGTGGTCTCCGGTCTGGGCGACTGGCTGGACCAGGTGGCGCTGCTGGTGCTGGTCACCACGGTCTGGCACGGCGGCGCGGGCGATCTGGCCCTGGTGGTGGCCGCGAGCATGCTGCCGCTGCTCGCGACCCCGTTCCTGGCGGTGCTGGTGGACCGCCGGCCGTCGCGCCGGGTGCTGATCCTCACCGACCTCGTGCAGGCAGGGCTCACCCTGGGCCTGGTGGTCGCTCCCGGGGTGTACTGGGCGGCCGGGCTGGTGCTGGTCCGTGCGGCGCTGGGCTCGGTCGGCGGCCTCGCGGGCCAGATCCAGTTGCGGGTCTCGGTGCCGCCCGACGGTGTCCAGGCCGCCACCGTGCTGCTCCAGACGGCGATGCAGTCGGTCAAGATCCTCGGGCCCGCGCTCGGTGGTCTGCTGGTCGCCTTCATGTCGCCCCGGGCGGTGTTCGCGGCCAACGCGTGCACGTTTCTCGTCGGGGTGATCGCCGCCCGTGCCCTGCGCACCACGTCGTCACCTTCCCGGAGTGCGGATCTGCACTATTTCAAGGAACTGGGGGAAGGATTCCAGCACGTATTCGGAACCCGTCTTCTGCGTTCCCTTCTGTTCGTCATGTGCGGCCTGATGTTCGTCGTCTTCCTTTACGACTCCATGGCCGCCCTGATCGTGCCGGCACTTGGAATGGGCACGCCCTACATCGGCTACATGGTGTCCGCCGTCGGATTGGGCGGGGTCACGGGTTCGCTGCTCATGGGCCGTTTCGCAGCGCGCCTTCGGCCTTTCCTGACCATGGCGGGGTCGGTCCTGGTGATCGGCTGCATCATCGTCGGCATCGGACTCGCCATTTCCCATGAAATGCGTATTGACTCCGCCATCTGGCTGTGTGTAATTTTCCTTCTGGGAATCGCAAGCGCCGGAATTCTCGTCACTTTTCCCAGCGTCGTACATTCCGAGACGCCGGTCGAACTGACCGGCCGGGTATGGGCGCTCATGAATTCCGTGCCGGCCGTACTGAACGTACTGGCCCCCACACTGGCGGCCGCCCTGGTCGCGTGGATCGGGCTCGGAAGCCTCCTGCTGCTGGCGGGCGCCGCCCTCCTGCTCACCGCTGTCGTGGTCGCCGTCCGGCTCGGCGGCGTACCGCCCACCGCTCCGCCGTCCGGCGTGGACGACGGTGCCGGCCCGGCCGAGGAGCCGACACCCGGCCCAGCCCCCCTGAACTCCGGTGCGCCGCACCGGGAAACCAGAGCCCCGCGCGGGAAGAGCGCGGGCTCGTCAACCGAGGAGATCACCATGGCAGACAAGATCGACAAGCTGGCCGAAGCGGGTTTCTCCCTGACCGACGCCAACGACGCCCAGCAGGCGGTGCTCAAGTCCCTCACCGAGGACGAGATCAACGTCCTGCTGAGCGTCAAGGCCCGGGTCGAGGCCGCGGGTTCGGACGTCGAGGGCCACTCGCTCTCCGACCCCAGCGGCGGCTACCTCTGGTAGTGCCGAGTCTCGTCAGGGGATCGGCCCCGGACCGGTGATGTCTGGGCCGTAGCAAAGACCGGGTGGTTCACGACGGGGCAAGCGTCGTGAACCACCCGATTGCCGCTCAGTGAACGGGGAGGACAGCATGAGCAAGCCCACCGGTCCCATCGTAACCACCGCGAGCCGGTGCACCGGCTGCGGTGCGGACAACCCGTCGGCGGCCCGCTTCTGCATGGCCTGCGGAGTGGAGATCGGCCTACCCGCCACTCCCGCCAGCGGCCTGCGCTTCGTCTCCGTCGTCTTCTGCGACGTCGTCGGCTCCACCGGGCTGGCCACCTCGCTCGAACCCGACCGGTGGGCGGCCGTCCTGGACGGCTACTTCTCCCTGGTCGGCTCGCTGGTGGAGGGGTACGGCGGCAAGGTGGAGAAGTTCATCGGCGACGCGGTCGTCGCCGTGTTCGGCGTCGAGGGGCACGGCGAGTCGGCCGCCGCCACCGCCGTCTCCGCCGCCACCGCCATCGCGCACCGCACCGGCGAGTACGCGCGGGGCCTGGGCGAGCTCCTTGCGGGCGACTTCCCGGTGCGGTGCGCGGTCGCCTCCGGTCATGTCGCAGTCAGCGGGCGGACGTCGAGCTTCGTCATCGGCTCGGTGCTCAACCGGGCGGCCCGGCTCCAGGGACACGCCCCCGACGACGGGGTGATCGTGGACCTGGCCACCCGGCTCCAGCTGCAGGACCACTTCCCGCTGCGGGCGATCGAACCGATCACCGCCAAGGGCTTCGCCCGATCCGTCCCGGCCTGGATCGTCGGTCCGGCGGGCACCCAGGCCCCCGGCACGGGCACCGTCGGAAGGGCCGACCTGGTCGGCGAGCTGGCCGCCCGTATCGACGCGGCCGCCGCTGCCGGCGACCCGACCCTGATCCTGGTCGGGGGCCCCTCCGGGGTGGGCAAGTCCCGGCTGGTCACCGAGGCGCTCGACCACTGCGCCGGCCTGGCCACAGCCGTCCTGCGCTGCCCGCCCGCCGGGACCGGACTCGACCTGCTGGCCTGCTGCCTGTTCCTGGAGGAGATCGAGAACGCCGCACGGCAGGGCCACGACAGGGTGGACGTGACGGTGCAGCTGACCGGCGCCTCCACGCGCGCCGAGCAGGCCCTGGCCCAGGACCGCGGCGAGCTGGGCCGTGCGCTCACCGCGGCACTGGACCGCCTGCGGGGCGCGCGGCCCCTGCTTCTGGTGGTCGAGCACAGCGAGTGGACCCCCGGGGTACTGGCCGACCTGCTCGACGAGCTGACCGCCGCACCGGGGCGGCCGGTCGTGGTGCTGCTGGTCGGGGTCTCGGCCCCCGAGGCGCTGGCCGGCCGGGGGGATCACCTGCTCACCGTGCCGCCACTCGTACGGCCCGACGCGCGGCGGCTGGCCCACCGGCTGCTCACGGCGCAGCACGACCCGGCCGCCGCCGACCGCTCCCGGTCCGCCGACACCGGGGCCCCTGGAGACGGCTCGGCCCCTGCCGCCCTCCTCGCCCCCGACTCCGCCGCCGAGGAGATCGCCTCACGGGCTGGCGGCATCCCCCGGTACATCGAGCAGATGGTCGTCCTGAGCCGCTTCGCCGAGCCCGGCGACGGCTGGGCGCCACCCAGCGCGCACGCCGCGCTCGGGGCCCGGCTGGACCGGCTGGACGCCGACTCGCAGGAACTCCTGGTGCTGCTCGCCGCCGCCGGCCGGGACCTGTCCCTGGAGGACCTGGGCGCCCTGATGGCCCCGGACAGGGTCGCCGCGGCCGCGGCGTGCCTCCTCGAAGCCGGTCTCGTGGAGTCCGCCGACGCCCACAAGGGCCGCCTGGCCCCGGCCTTTCCGGTCGTGGCCGAGGTGGCCCTGCGGCGGCTGACGCTCTCCGAGACCGCCGACGCACACGCCAGGCTCGCGCGCTCCCTGGAACCGGTGGCCGAACGGCGCCCCGCTGTCGCCGAGTTGCTGGCCGGGCACTGGGAGGCGGCGCACACCGCGTTGCGCGGGGTGGAGCCCGGATCCGACCGGACGGCCCGGGCCGCCGAGTCCGCCGTGGCCGCATTCGGCGTCGCCGCCCGCTTCGCCCTGTCCCGTGGGCGCCCCGAACTGGTGCTGACGCTCACCGGGCGCGCCCGCGCACTGGCGGAGCCGGACGGCGCGCAGGTCCACGACCTGGATGTCCTGGAGGCGTATGCCCTCGGCACTCAGGGGATGCCGCAGGCCGCCCTCGCACGCGTCGAGCGCGTGCTGTCGGACCCGGGCCGGGCCGCCCCGGCCGCCCGGATCCACGCCCGCCTCAACTCGCTGTACTCCCGCACCTATCTGACCGGCGACGCGCCCGCCGTACCGGACGATCCGCACTACCTCGCCGCGGTCGCCTCCCCGGCGCCCGAGGCCCGGGTCGGGGCACACCTGTACGCCGGGCTGCAGTCCCTGCGGGCGGGCGACCACCCCGCCGCCGAGCGGGCGCTGCGCTCCGCACAACGGTCGGCCGACGGCGCCGGGACCTGCCTGGGCCTGACCGAGGTCTACGCCAACCTGGCGATGGCCCTGGTCAACGGCGACACCCCGGTCCCCGCCGCACTCGCCGACTGCGAGCGGCTGCATCAGGAGGTCGCCGGCTCCCGGCTGCTGAGCTCGGCCACCAGTGTCGCGCTGGCGCTGGTGCGCCACATGTCCGGCGACCGGGCGGCGGCCGACTCCGCGATGGACGAGGCCGAGGAGGTGCTGCGCGATCTGGGCCAGGGCACCGGGGCCGCGACCATCGCGGGCTGGCGTGCCGTCCTGGCGGCCCGGTCCGGCGACTGGGGTGCCGCGGCCGACTGGTGGACCGCCCAGGGCGATCGCTGCGCCGCCCTCGGCATGGCCCGCCAGGCGTCGCTGTCCCGCCTCCAGGCCGAGCTGGCCCGGGAGGCGTCCGGTGAAGGACGGTCCGGCGGCGCGGGGGGCGGGCCCACGCTCGACGAGGTTCCCCTTCCACCGCCCGAGGCCTGGGCGGAGTACACCGTCGCCCTGCAGGCCCGCGCCGTACGGGCGTTGCGGGCCGGCGACCCGGAACCGGCCGCGACCCACCTGGACGCCGTGGTCCGCCATCTGGGCACGGTGCGCGGCAGCGGCGCGGTGATCACACCGCTGCTCTGCAGCGCCGTCCTCGCCCGCCGTACCGGCCTCCCGGTGGCCGGTCGGGCGTTGACCGCGCTCCGGCGGGCGATCGAGGCCAAGCAGGACCTGGGCGTGCGCGCCCCGCAGGCATAGCCGTCACCGCACGACCCGTACCCGCGAGGAAACTCCGAGAAATCCGAGAAAGCAGCCGCCCGTGCGTGTCCTCCTGCTCTACGCCAACCCCCACCAGGTCCTGCCGGTCGGCCCGTACGGACTGGAGATCCTGCGGGCCGCGGTCACCGAGAGCGGACTTCCGGTCGAGGTGTCCGTGTGCAACCCGTTCCTCGAATCGCTCGACCACACCGGCCTGTTGGCCGAGGTGCTCGACCGGGTCCGGCCCGACCTCGTCGCCCTGTCGATCCGCAACATCGACAACGCCGTGGTCGCCTGCGACACGGCGGCCGGCGCGGACGGGCGGTGGATCGACGTGGTGGACTACCTGTCGCCCATCGCCGAGCTGACCGCGACGCTGCGCGCCTGGGACCCCGGACTGCCGGTGGTGGCGGGCGGCGCGGCGTTCACCTCCTGCCCGGTGGAGGTGATGGACCGGCTCGGGCTGGACTTCGGACTCGCCGGTCCCGGTGAGGCCGCGTTCACCGCCCTGCTGGCGCGCGTGGTCGCCGACGGCGGCACACGGGGCGTGCGGCAGGTGGTCGCCGAGACGCTGTCCACGCTCCCCGGCGGCCTGGTGCGCACCGCGGACGGAGCCCTGGGGCCCGGCCTGCGGACGCGGCCCGACGTGGTGTCCCGGCCCACCACCGCGCTGCCGCGGATCGCACCGGAGTACGTGCTGTTCGCCAAGGCCCGGGGCATCCCCACCGCGCTGCGCAGCCACGCGGGCTGCCCGCTGCGCTGCTCGTACTGCGTCGATCCGCTGAACGTCGGCAGGGTGGACGCGCGCCCCGCCCGGGCCGTCGCCGCCGAGGCGGAACACTACGTCGAGCGGTACGGGCTGACCCACTTCCATCTGGCCGCCCCCGAGGTCAACCTCCCCTACGAAGGGGCGCTGACCGAGGTGTGCGAGGCACTGGCCGGAAGCCGCCACGGCGAAGTGATCAGCTGGCACGGCTACTTCAACATCAGGCCGTTCTCCGAACGGCTGATGGACGCCCTGATCCGGTCCCGCTGCGTGCGTCCGAGCTTCTCGGTGGACGCCTTCGACGACCGGATGCTGCGCGGGCACCACAAGAACTACCGGATGTCCGACGTCGAGGACACCTTCGGTCTGCTGCTGCGACGCCGGCCGGAGTGGATGGACGTGCAGATCGGGGTGCTGTTCGGCCAGCCCGGCGAGACGGCCGCCACCCTGGAGAACGCGATCCGCCACATCCGCCGGCTGGCCGACCGGGGCGTGTCGGTGGGCTACTCCTGCGGGCTGCGGGTCTACCCGCACACGCCTCTGGCCCGCACCCCTCTCGACCCCCGGCACCTGTACCGGGCGGACGGGCCGCTCTCTCCGAGCGGTGCCGCCGGACCCCTCACCGTCCCCGCGGCCGACCTGCTGACACCGCTGGTGTACTGCGAGCCGATGCCGCCCCGGGAGCTGGCGGCCCACCTCGCCGACCGGCTGTCCGACTGCCCCGGAGTGACCTTCATCGACGAGGGGCCGGTGAAGGAGGCCCGGCAGCCGGACTGGCTGCGCCCCCTCAACGTGGCCACCGTGCACCTCGCGCACGGGCGTTCGGGGCCCGCGGCCGAGATGCTGCGGCTGGTGCTGGGCTCGGGCGACGCGCGGGCGGCGGGCATGACGCAGCGGCTGCTCCGGGAGGCGTCCGCACAGCCACCCGTCCCGGCGGGCACCGGGGACCTCCGGACCGCCGTCGCCTGACCGGCCCCGCCCCCGCCTTCGCACCCCGCCTCTCCCTGACGTAACGCCCCCATCCACGGAGGACACCCATGGAACTGACCTGGAGCACGGATGACTTCGCCGTCTTCGACGACTTCCTCGCCCCGGAGGCCGCAGTCACGCTGTGGGAGCAACTGCGCGCCGAGGACTACCACTTCGTGCACGGGCGCCGGGACGGGGCGTGGAACAAGGTGTACGGGCTGCTGGACGGTAGTCCCCTCAGCGGGCCCGGCACGCTGAACGACCCTGAAGGCCACTTCACGGGACGCTTCGCCGACCACGCTCGACACCCGTCCGGCGGTGCGACCGACGTCGTGGTGAAGCAGCTGGCCGAGGAGGGAACCCGCATCGAGCCGTGGACCGGGCGGTTCGGAACGGACTGGCACGCCTTCAGCTGCCGCCCCTTCCTCTACCCGCAGGGCTCCGGACTGGCCTGGCACGACGACTCCGGCGAGCGGGCCGCCTCGTTCGTGCTCTATGTGCACCCCGAGTGGCAGGCGTCCTGGGGCGCCGAGCTGCTCGTCTCCAGCGGAACGCCCGGGGCGCGGTCCGACGACCAGAGCGCCCACCTCACCTCGCGGGTCGGGCACTACGTCGCCCCGCGCCCCAACCGGCTGGTCGTCCTGCGGTCGGGCGTACCGCACATGATCAAGAAGGTGGAGCCGCACGCCGGGGACCGGGTCCGGGGCTCCGTCGCGGGCTTCTTCCTGCGCCGGCCCGCCGAGCGGCCGCAGTGACCGTGCCGCCCCGGCACACGCCCGTCGCTCGGACGGGCCGTCCCGCACGGTGCGGTCGGCCCTCAGGCCCGGTCGTCGCGGGGTTCCGCCGCAGGCGGGTCCTCCCCCGCGCCCCGGGCACGCCGGGCAGCCGCCTCACGGACGGCGATCACGTCGATGAGGTCGCTGACGGTGCCGAGCGCCTCGGAGGAGAGCCCCACCGCACGCAGTGCCACACTGCGCACCCCGGCGTCCCGCAGGGCGCCGAGGAGTTCGATCTCCGCGGCGATCTTCGCACCGTGCTCGTCGTCGAAGAAGTAGGAGACCGGAACTTCGAAGTGGTCGGCCAGGGCCTCCAGGTGGCGCTTCGTCGGATTGGTCCTGCGCCCGGTGCGCAACTGCCACAGGTACGTGGTCGAGAAGGACACCCCCGTGGCCTCCCGGCACGCGGTGGCGACCTCCTCGTTGCTGAACGGCAGGCCGTCGGGCCTGCGGACGAGCCGGAAGAGTCCGTCGATCCTGCGGCTCAGTGACGACAGCGTGGGTTCCGTTTCGGCCACCGCCTCCTCCCTTCTGCCGCCGCCCTCCCGCACGCTTACCCACACACGCGAAGGCAAATCCGTTGATTTTCACTGTAGTTGACACCCCCAGGGTCGACAGCCATGCTGAAGTCGTAAACGGATATGAAAACTGCGAAATGGTTGTTCATCTCAGCTGAAACGCCTGGCTGTCCCCACCCGCCTGGGTCCATCTCCCGGAGCCGTCCTTGACGATCCCCGTGCCCTCATCTGTGAAGAACGCCCGCTCGTCCGCCGCACGCCCACCCACCGCGTTCCCCGCCGACATGGTCGGACGGGATGCCGAGATCGCCGCACTGTCGGCGCTGCTGACCGATCCGTCGTCCCCCGGAGTGCTGCTGACCGGCGTCCCGGGTGCGGGCAAGACGCGGCTCGCGGCCGAGGCGGCGGCCGCGTACCGAGCGTCGACCGGCGCCACCGTCGTGCGCGTGGAGACCGCGGCCGAGCCCTCCGCGGACAGCGCGCTCGACCTTCTCGCCGAGCTCACCGCCGGCCGGGACCCGGGAGGGGCCCGGCCGCTCCTGCTCGTCGACGACCTCGACCGCTCGGACCATCACCGGCTGCTGCGGGCCTGCGCGGTCGCGTCCGTCGTGGTTCTCGGCACGGCCCGCCAGCCCCCCGCGGCCCACGGGCTCGTCCCCTTCCCCGTGGACCCGCTGCCCGTGCCGCTCGACTGCTCGGCACTGGATCTCGGCGCACTGGCGCGCGTTCCCTCGGTGCAGATGTACCTCGCCTGCCTGCGCACGATCAATCCCGCGTTCTCCCTGCAACTGCACAACCAGCAGGTCATCGCGCGGACCTGCGTCGAGGTGGGCGGCAACCCCGGCGCGCTCTGCCGCACCGCGCGGGTCGCCGCACTGGAGAGCCCCGAGGTGGCGTGGGCCTCGCTGGGCGACCGGACCGTCCCTGACCCGGTCCACGCCGAGGACGGCGACTCCTCCGCGGCGCCCGGTGGTGATCCGCGCGGCGTCCCTCCCCTGGCCGCCGGCGGGACGCCGGTCCGGCTGCTGGCCCACTGCCAGGTGTTCAGCGGCGGCTTCGGCCCCGAGGCGCTGCGCCACATCACGGCCCTCGCGCCGGAGGAGTTCTCCTCGGCGCTGGAGACCCTGCTGCGCGGCCATCTGCTCACCGCCTCCACCCTGCCGTCCGGCCGTCTGGACGGCACGGCCCGGTTCCGGCTGCGGCTGCCGCCGGACGGACCCGCGCACCGGCTCCCGGCGCCCGAGGACACCGCGGCCCGGCTGGCGCACGCCCGCTACTACGCGGCCCTGGCCCGCGCCGCCGCCGACCGGATCGTCTCGGGGCACCAGCGCTCGGGCCTGATCGCCTTCTGGAGCGAGGAACGCAATCTCCGTACGGCACTGGAGACGCTGCTCCGCCACGGGCGGACCGGTGAGGCGCTCGACCTCGTCGACGGCATCCGCGTCTACTGGTGGGCCACGGGCGGCTGGAGCACCTGGGCCGAATGGCGCCCCCGCCCCGACCCGTCGTGGACCGCGACCGGCCACCGCGACCGGATCCGCGTCGATCTGCTGCTCGGCGAGGCGGGCATCCTGGCGGGCCAGCCCGAGGCTGCCACGGACCTGCTGGACCGGATCACGCCGGATGCCGCCCGCGCCGCGGGGCTGTCCGCGCGGGTGACGCGCCTGCGGGCCCTGTGCGTCCTGGCCACCGACCCCTGCCGCGGCGCCGCACTGCTCCTGGAGGCGGCCGACCGACACCGGTCCGACGGCGACCGCCACGAGGCCCGCTACGTGTCGCTGGAGGCCGCACTCGCGGGATTCCGTCTCGGCGACACGGCGGCCGCGGCGGCCACCGCACTGGAGGTGCTGGCCGCGGCCCAGCAGGGGCGCGACACGCTCGCCGCCGGTGCCGCCCTGCTCCACCTGGCCGTCTTCGCGGCCGCGGAGGGACGCACGCAGGCCACGGCGCACTACTGCGAGCGGGCCCTGTCGACCCTGCGCACCCTGGGGCCGCCGGCCGTCCTGGGCGCCATCGCCACCACGCTGGGCAGTCCCGCCCTGCCCGACGTCGTCGAACGCGCCATCGGCACCGCCCGCGGTCTGGGCGCCTTCCACACCTGGCGCGGCGCGTTCCCGGAGGAGGCGGGCACCCCCGACTTCGCCATGGCCCGACTGGAGGAGCCGGTGCGGGAGCTGCTGGGCGAGGCCGCCTTCTCCCGTGCCCTGGTCGAGGGTTCCAAGGTGTCGCTCCCGGACCTTCTGGCCTCCCTCGTCCCGGCCCCCGCCCCTCCGGCCGCCACGACCACGGGCCCCTTACCCCCGGACACCCGAACCCGGATCGATCCACTGACGCCGCGTCAGACCGAGGTCTCGCGCCTGGTGGCAGCCGGCCTGAGCAACCGACAGATCGCCCACCGGCTGGCGATCTCGGAGTGGACCGTGGTCAACCACATCCGGGACACGATGAAGAAGCTGGGCTGTTCCTCCCGAGTGGAGATAGCGAGCTGGATGCACCACTCCGGCCTGCGCCCGTCACCGGAACCGCCCCTGTTCCTCCGTACGGCCTTTTCTCCGTCCCTCCCCGCCCTGCCCGGACCGACGCTCATCCCTTCGCAGGCGGGACTGTGACGACAGGGCCCAGGTGTTCCGTCCCGGGGGCGCGGACGGGTGACGCAGGTCTCGGCCGAGGAATCCTGAACGGGTGAGGGCCTCCCGGGTTCGGTGTGGATGGCGACCTCCGCACCGACCGGACAGGCCCTCGTGCCCCACCGTGACGCACCCCTGTCCGAGACCCGGACGACGGCGTCCGGCCCGCTGGACGGTCGAGAACGGCCGGCCGCGTCAACACCCCCTAGCGCCCCACCCGGTGGCGCATGTGCTCCACCAGCCCGGTCGCGGTGAACGCCTCGGCCACCTGGACCAGCCACGCCGCCTCCTCCTCGACCGAGCAGTCGACCGGGTAGGCGAGCGCGACGTCCTGGTCCCCGGAGGCGCCGCGGCCGATCCTGGCGGACTCCAGCGCGGCGGCGATGACCGCCGCCTCGGCCATCGCCGCGCGGCCCGCGGCCGGCACGGGGAACCGGGCCAGCGCCGCGTCCGACAGTGCGCGGGCGTCGGGGGGAACGAAAGAGCGGAGTTCCAGGTAGCCGTCCCGGATCTCGATCACCCGGCGGTAGAGGGCGAACTCGGACCGGTGCAGGGCGAACAGACGCACCGACGGCCACCCCAGGTCCAGGGCCGTCCCGGGGGAGACGGCCCGTAACGCCGACCACAGCGGCTCCAGGGCACGGTAGGTCCGGTAGGCCCGTAGCCACCGCCCGACGGAGGTGGTGGCGGAGACCCAGCCCCCGGCGGTGCCGCCCAGGACGCCCAGCACCAGACAGCACAGACCGAGCATCCGGCCCACCGGGTCCAGCCCGGCGCTCTGCCGGTTGTCCACGGCCATGGTGACGATCGACGACACACCCCACAGGGCCCAGACGAGGCCCACCGCGACACTGGCCGTGATCAGCCGCAGGCCCGTGCGCAGCGCGCCCGGACCCAGCCCCCGGGCGAACCGGTGCACCGGGACCAGGAACACGGCCAGGCACCACAGGCTGTAGCCGGTGAAGACCGCGTCGCTGGAGGCGAGGAGCACCGCTCCGGTCCCCTCCGCGAGAAGCGAGCCGTGCCCGGTGCGTACGCCGGAGGAGAGGAACAGCACCGCGCACAGCGCGATGGCCGGAAGGGTGACGCGGATGTGCAGCCGTCCGGTCAGCAGTCGGGGCCGGGGCAGGCCGATCTCGATGACGGCCAGCGGGAGGAAGGCGAGGGCGGCCATCTCCAGCTCGCGCCCCAGGAGGTGGGTCAGCTGCGGGAACCACGACCCCAGCCACTCCGGGTACATCGTCGGAGCGATCAGCAGGGTCATCGCCGCGGCCATGCAGAATCCGAAGCGGCACAGGTGGCGCACCGCGAAGGGCGAGTCGCTTCCGTTGCGCAGCAGACGCAGTTCGTAGCAGCCCAGCCACAGCGCGGCGACGGCCGGGAGGTGCGCGAGCAGGTCAGACACGGGGCCGCTCGGGGCGGCGGGAGGGGGCCCCGACGAGGGTTCCGGCCTGTCCGTGGTCCCGTCCCGGCACGGGTCCTTCCCTCAGTACGCGGTGCATGATGAGAGAGGCGAGCAGTTCTGCCTCCTGCTCGGCGGGCTCGGCGTACACGGTGCGGCCCAGGACCCGGCGCACCAGGTCGGGGGAGAGTCCGGGCAGCAGCGCGCTGACGCCCGGTGTCTCGGGGGTGGGCAACCGATCGTGCCCGCAGAGCAGGTGGGCCGCCTCGTGCACGAGGATGTGCTGCCGGTGCAGTGCACTGGTCCCTGGGGTGCACAGGATGTAGTCGGCGTGGTCGGTCGTCACCAGCAGACCGCACGGCATCGCCGCGTCCACGGCGACCGGCAGGACCTCGATCGGACGGCCACGCCGTTCGGCCAGGAGGGCCAGGAAGGTCTCGGCGTCGAAGGGGTCCGGCAGTTCGAGCCCTTCCGAGAGGGCGCGAACCCTCCGCCACAGGCGTCTGTGGTACCGATCGGTGAGCATCAGGGACCCCTCCCACCGGAACGGCGCCACCGCTCCGCGTCTGCTGCCGTCGAGCGACCCGACGTCCCTCCCCCGGACCGCTCGGACATTCGCTCTGAAAGGATCAGCTCAACCGTTAGCGCATATTTTTCGGATTGTACGCACGTCCCGTCGTACGCCGACAGAGCGCATGTCGCGCTCCCCTTGCACGCCTCGTCGCCCGATTTGCACGCCTCGTCGCCCGATCGAGGTCACGGTGGACCGGTACGGCCACCTCAGGCGCGCTGCTCCACCGTTCGGGGGCTGCGATCCACTGCGCCTCTAGATAGCTGGGATGGGTTCATCGGGTCGCGACCCTCGGCATATCGGGACAAGATGACGCTTTGTGGGCCCTGGCAGAGGTGTCACGTGAGGGCCGCCCATTCGAGGAGGCGGAAGTGGCTGAGCTCTTCGTCATCGGATACGACGATCCCGACGTGGCCGAGCAGGCGTTCGCCACCGTGCAGGAACTCCAGCGGGACTATGTCGTCCACCTCAACGGCCTGGCGGTTGTCGCGGTGGACGACGAGGGTCGGACGCACGTCGACACCTCCAGCCGCATCGTCGGCGTCTCCGCCGCCTCCGGGGCGCTCTGGGGCGCGATCTTCGGGATCCTGTTCCTCGTACCCGGGGTCGGACTGCTGACCGGGGCGGCGCTCGGCGGGATCGTCGGCAAGCTCAGCAAATCCGGCGTCGACGACCGGTTCCGTCAGCAGGTGGGGGACCTTCTCAGACCCGGCACCGCAGCGGTCGTGATCATGGCGTCGAAAGTCACCGACGACAAGTTCACGGCGGCGATGCGACGGCACGGAGGCACCGTCCTGAAGACCTCGCTCAGTGACGAGGACGAGCAGGAGCTGGCCGAACAGCTCGCCGGCCCTCAGGAGCCGTAGTCGCGACCACGACTGCCGCCGTCCCCCCTCAAGACAGAAGGAGAACCTGTATGTCCGAGCTGATCGTGATCGGATACGAGGACAAGGCGGTCGCCGACAAGGCGTTCGCGGCCGTGCAGGAACTGCGCGACGAGCAGGTCCTGAAGTTCAACGGGCTGGCCGTCGTATCGGTGGACGCGGACGGCAGGACGCATGTCGACACGCCGGCCAGAAGCGAGGAGGTGGCCATCTCGGCCACGGCCGGCGCCCTCTGGGGCATGGTCTTCGGCATGGTGATCCTGACGCCGGCCATGGGCGTGGTGGGAGCCGCCGTCGGCGGCCTCATCGGCAAGTTGAACCAGATGGGTGTCGACAGCAGGTTCCGTGGCAAGGTGCAGGAACTGCTCCGGCCCGGCACGGCGGCTGTCGTCGTCATGGCGTCCGAGCTCAGCGAGGACAGGTTCGCCGAAGCCATGGGACGCTTCGGCGGAACGGTGCTCAAGACCACGCTCTCGGAGGAGAGCGAGCGCGAGCTCGCCGAACAGCTCGCCGGACCGTCGTCGGACGACTGACGCGCGGGCGGAGGCCGGCGTGATGCCGGGGGTGGCATCACTGCCGCCTCCGCCCGCCGAGCAGCCGGCTCAGAAGTCGACGGCGTCGCGGATCAGGGGGCAGGTCATGCAGTGGCCGCCGCCGCGACCGCGGCCGAGTTCGGCGCCGACGATGGTGATGACCTCGACACCCGCCTTACGCAGCAGCGTGTTGGTCTGGGTGTTGCGGTCGTACGTGAAGACGACGCCCGGCTCCAGCGCGACGGCGTTGTTCCCGCTGTCCCACTGCTGCCGCTCGGAGGCGTAGACGTCACCGCCCGTCTCGATCACCCGCAGCTGCGGAAGGCCGAGGGCCTTGGCGACCACGTCGACGAATCGGGCGCCGCCCTCGTCGGTGATCTCGACGCCGGGCGCCTTGTCGCCGGGACGGAGCGAGAAGGTGCGGACCGCGTCCATGATCGTGGGGTACAGGGTGACGATGTCGCGGTCCGCGAAGGTGAAGACGGTGTCCAGGTGCATGGCCGAGCGGAGCTTCGGCATGCCGGCGACGATCACCCGCTCGGCGGCCCCGTTCTCGAAGAGCGAGCGGGCGACCTGGGTGATGGCCTGACGGGAGGTGCGCTCGCTCATCCCCATGAGGACCACGCCGTTGCCGACGGGCATGATGTCGCCGCCCTCGAACGTGGCCTGACCCCAGTCCCGCTCCGGGTCGCCCCACCAGACGGTCGAGCCCTTGTAGTCCGGGTGGAAGGTGTAGACCGCCTTCATCAGGAGGGTCTCGCCGTGACGGGCCGGCCAGAAAAGGGGGTTCAGCGTGAGCCCCCCGTACAGCCAGCAGGTGGTGTCCCGGGTGTACAGGGTGTTGGGCAGCGGCGGCATCAGGTACTCCCGGGCGCCGACGCCCTCCCGGGCCAGTGCCACGTACCCCGACCGGAACTCCTCCGGGAGGTCCGCGGTCGACAGCCCGCCGATGAGGTACTCGGCGAGTGCACGGGGTGGGAGCGAGTCGAGGTAGGCGCGGGTGTCGTCGACGAGCCCCAGGCCCACCTCGTTGGGGACGATCTTCCGGTCCAGGAGCCACGCCCGGGCCTGGGGAATGGCCATGGTCTCGGTGAGGAGGTTGTGCAGCTCGACGACCTCGACGCCCCGCTGGGTGAGCTTGTTGACGAAGTCCGCGTGGTCGCGCTGGGCGTTCTCCACCCACATCACGTCGTCGAAGAGGAGGTCGTCGGCGGTGGTCGGGGTGAGGCGGCGGTGGGCGAGCCCCGGGGAGCAGACGAGCACCTTGCGGAGCCGTCCGACCTCGGAGTGGACACCGAGCGGGGCCTTGGCGGTACCGGTCTCGGGGGTGGTCATGGGCAGCCTTTCCGGTGGGGTGGTGGAGGGGCGGAGGTGCGGCCCGACGGGTCACAGCTCGATCCAGTCGGCGGCGAGGGCGATGACGCCGACGGCGGCCCCGGCGACGGAGACGGCACAGATGACGGCCTCCTTGGGGGAGAAGAGGCGCCGGTTCTGCTCGCGGCGGGCCTTGACGAAGAGGAACGTGGCGGGGGCGTAGATGATGAAGGAGACGAGGACGAACTTGAGCCCCGCCGCGTAGAGGAGGAAGGCCGTGTAGAGGGTCGCGACGGCGGCGACGACCAGTTCCCTCCGGGTGGTCCGTCCCGTCACCTTCTCCTGCTCCGGTCTCAGCGCGATCTTCACGGCGAACGCGGCGGCCAGCAGGAAGGGGATCAGGCTCAGTGCGCTGGTCAGATCGAGGGCGAAGTTGAACGCGTCGTCGGAGAAGGCCGTGACGACGAGGACGATCTGGCTGAGAGCCGTCGTCAGCAACAGCGCGGGGACGGGCACGTCGTCGCCGCTGGACCGGCCCAGGAAGCGCGGCATGTCCTCGTCCTTGGCGGCGACGAAGAGCACCTCGGCGGCCATCAGTGTCCAGGCCAGATAGGCGCCGAGGACGGAGATGATCAGGCCGACGCTGACGAACGTCTTCCCCCAGGTGCCGACCGCCGCCTCCAGGACTCCGGCCATGGAGGGCTGGCGGAGTTCGGCGATCTCGCTCATCGGCAGGATGCCGTACGACACGATGGTGACCGAGGCGAAGATCGCGAAGACGCTCAGGAAGCCCAGGATCGTCGCCCGCCCCACGTCCTCGCGGCGCTTGGCGTGGCGGGAGTAGACGCTGGCGCCCTCCACGCCGAGGAAGACGAAGACGGTCGCGAGCATGGTGCCGCGGACCTGGTTGAACAGGGACCCCGCGTAGTCCGCGCCACCGAAGTTGTCGGCGAAGACGGACGGTTCGAGGAAGAACAGCGCCAGGATGATGAAGACGATGATCGGCACCAGCTTGGCGACGGTCACGATCCTGTTGATCGCCGTCGCCTCCTTCACCCCGCGCCGGATGAGCAGGAAGAAGCACCACAGCCCGACGGAGGACAGGATGATCGCCAGCGCGGTGTCGCCGTCTCCGAGGGCGGGCGCGATCGCGCCGATCGTGGACATGATCAGCACCCAGTAGGTCACGTTCCCCACACACGCGCTCGCCCAGTAGCCGAAGGCGGAGAAGAAGCCCAGGTACTCGCCGAAGCCGGCCTTGGCGTACGCGTAGACGCCGGCGTCCAGGTCCGGCCGCCGCACCGCCAGGTTCTGGAAGACGAAGGCGAGCATCAGCATGCCGACGCCCGCCACCGCCCAGGCGATCAGCGCACCGGCGACCCCCGTCTCCTGGGCGAACCGCCGGGGAAGGGAGAAGACGCCGGCCCCCACCATGGACCCGACGACCATCGCCGTGAGCGTCGGCAGCGTGAGCTTGGCCGTCGGTGGGGATGCGCCCTGGTCCGTGGCGGCATGCTGGTCGGCATGGGTCATCGCGCACCTCTCAGCGCCGCGAGGGCCGGGGAAGGTCTGCCCGTCGGCCACGCGCCGACGGTGGACCGGTCGCCCTCATCGCGCCCCTGTTCGAAGACGGCGGCAGGCGCCCGGACCAACCTGCCCAGTGGATCAGAAATCTATGACGTGATGAACCTTTTGTCCCGATGGGCGCTCCATCGCGTCGCGCGTTTGCGCGGAGGAATTGCAGCGGTGTTCCGGCGGGGCGAGGCTGAGAACCCAGAGCGTGAAGTGGAGCAGCGAGCCATGGGCGAACTGGTCGTGGTCGGTGTGGACGGTTCGGCGATGAGCCTCACCGCGGTGGAGGCCGCCGCCGCAGCAGCGGTACGACGCGGTGCGGAGCTGCGTGTGGTGCATGCCGAGGTGCCGATCAAGCCCAGGCTCGTGGTGCCCGACCCGGCTTCCAGGACGCTGGTCCACAACGCTGTCTCCCATGCCCGTGCCGTGGCACCCGGGCTCGTGGTGACCGGGGTCGTGGTGACGGGCGATGTGGTGCACGTACTGGAAGCCGAGTCGCGCCCTGCGGAGCTGATCGTCGTCGCCTCCAGGGGTGTGGGAGGCCTCGCGGGCCTGCTGCTGGGATCCACGCCGGTGTCCTTGGCCGCCCGGAGCCATTGCCCGGTGATGACGGTCCGTGAAACGCACCGGGCGTCCGCCGGCGCGGGGCCTGTCGTCCTGGGGATCGACGGCTCCTCGGACAGCGACGAGGCCGTCGACGTCGCCTTCGCCGAAGCCGCGCAGCGTCGGGCCCCGCTCGTGGTGGTTCACGCGTGGCAGCCGGACAAGGCCCCGGTCGAAGGGGCCTCTGAGCCGACGGAACAGCTACTGGCCCGGGCGACCGCCGGCCACGCCGACACCTACCCGGGTGTCACCGTCACACGCGACCTGGTGGACGGCACGGCGCGCGAGGCCCTGCTCGAGGCGAGTAGGGCCTCTCAACTGCTGGTTGTCGGCGCCCGCGGGCGCAGCGGCTTGGCCGGACTGCTCCTCGGGTCGGTGAGCCAGGCCGTGATGACGCACGCGCACTGCCCCGTCGTGACCGTGCGCAGGACGACGTAGGGCCGAAAGAGGGACGGGAGCGGCGCCGGGCCGCTCGCCGAGGCCGGACCGACCCGAGGTGCGGGGCGTCGGACCGGCGGGACGGGCTCGACGCTTACCGGCCGACGGCCTCCGAGGGCAGGTCGGCGGCGCTGTCGTGCCGTTCACGGACGGCGATGCGGGCGAGTTTCGTCAGCATCATGCCGTTGCGAATGGAGACGAGGTAGTCGACGGGGAGCCCGTGCATGCGGGTGCCGGGGCCCCTCAGGGGGTGCCATTCGAGAAGGAAGAGGGTGTTCTCGCCCCACGGGATCAGGTTCATGGCGATGCGGGCCGCGCCGAAGGGATCCGCCTTCGCCTCCAGTTCCAGACGGCGTTCGGGCTCGCAGATGCGGACGACACAGGTGTCGTCGAGGGTGAGGGGGCCGACGCCCACCCGGACACGGAGCCGGGCGCCCACCTCGGGCCAGTGCGGGTCGGCGGCGATGACCTGCTGCGTTCCCGAGACCCACTCCCCGTAGCGAAGTCCGTTGGACAGCAGGCCCCACACCCGGGACGGCGGGCTCAGGATCAAACGGCGATTCCGGGACACTGCGACCGCCTCCCTTCTCCGGTGGGGAGCGGCGGCCCATGGCCCTCGGCCGACGCTCTCCGCGACGTTCCTTCCCAGCCTGTGCGGCGTGCCTCGCATCGGCCATCGCACCCACAGGGCGGTAGGGACGTGTCCACTCCCCGAGCACGGCCGTCGTCGTGACCACTCCCCCGTGGCCAGGCCCCCGTGGCCGTCCGACCTGGAGGCCGAGATCCCCGGCCTGCGCAGCCGGCCGGTCCGCCGACGGCATCACCCTCCCGGCGGTCCGCCGCGCGAGCGCCCCGGAGCGCCGCGCAGACGGCCCGGCCCGCCCCGGCACACCCAGGCCCGCGGGCGGGTCGGCGCCCCCCCTGCGCGCCTCCCTCCGGCGCCGACTCGCCGCCCATGCCATATCGGGACAAGATGGCCCCTTGTGGGCCGGTAGGGGCGCGCCGCGCACAGGGCCAGGCGGCGCGTCGTATCCCTCCGCCGCTCGGCCCTCGGCCTTCCCGGCCCTTCCCCGCCTCGCGACGTCCACTCGTCCGACCGATCCAGAAGGCAGGCTCCCGTCATGGACCCCGTGCTCAGCAGCGACGTACTCGGCCGGCTGCGCCAGCCCCGCCCGTACCCGGCCGTCTCCCTGGTCATGCCGACGCACCGTCGTGAGCCGGACGACTCCCAGGACCCCGTACGTCTGCGCAATCTCGTCGCCGAGGCCGAGAAGGCCCTGAACGCCGACCCCGACGTGACCCGTGAGCGACGCCTGGACGTGCTCGCCCAGCTGGACCAGGCGGTCAAGGGCGTGGACCTGGTCCACGCCGAGGACGGGCTGGTGATCTACGCGGCGCCCGGTGAGCACCACGTATGGACGGTGGCCCGTGCCGTTCCGGAGCGCGTCGTGGTGGCCGACACCTTCCTCACCCGCAATCTCGTCGCAGCCGGCGCCGCGGAGCAGCCGTACTGGGCGCTGGCCGTGGCCGCCGACCGGGTCTCCCTGTGGAGCGGCGACGCCGAGCGCGCAGCCGAGGCCACCGACGACGGCTTCCCGCTCACGAGGAGCCTGGAGGACCCCGACGCCGAACGCAAGGAACGTATCGGTGACCTCCCCAGCACCTTCCAGGACGAGGCCACCCGGCAGTTCCTGCGCGACGCCCACGAGCGCCTGCGCAGGGTACTGGCCGCCGACCCCCGCCCCCTGTACGTCGTCGGCTCCGCCGCAGCCCTCGCGCTCCTGGAGGAACTCGGCCCCCTCGGCGCCGGTACCGTGACGATCCAGCACGGCGGCCTCGCCGCCGGCCCGGCCGCCGCCGTCCACGAAGCCGTCACCCCCTCGCTCGCCGCCCGTCAGGCCGCGACCGCCTCCACCGTCGTCGCCGAACTCGACGTCGCCCGCGGCCAGAAGCAGTTCGCGGGCGGGATCGACGAAGTGTGGCAGGCCGTCAAACAGGGACGCGTACGTCTCCTCGCCGTCGAGGACGACTACCGCACCGTCGTCCGGGAGAAGGGCGACCACCTCGAACTCGCCACCGCCGACGACCCCGCGGCGCGGGACGACATGGTCGACGAGATCGTGGAGCAGGCCCTGGAGACCGGCGCGGAAGTCCGGTTCGTCCCCGGCGACACCCTCGTCGACCAGCAGCGCATCGCAGCCGCATTGCGCTACTGACACCCGCCCGGTCATGGGTACCCGTTGCGAACGGGGTGACGCGGGCGATGCCATGAAGCGACCCTAGGAGTCTCGGCCCACGTGAGAGCGGTAGTTCTGAGCTGATCCGCTCCTGCACCGGCCAAGGCCGTCGAGAGCGTCTGCGGAACAGCGAAGACAGTGGAGCCATGGCCACGGTGGACCGCTACGGCCACCTCACGCAGGACGGCCAGGAGCGCTGCCGTCAGGTCGTCGAGGTGGCCGTGGGGACGCACATGCTCACAGCAGGCCGAGCGACATCAGCACGCGGTGCTGACCCGGTGTCGGCTCGGTGGGCCAGTAGAGGTAGCAGACGCCTCCCGTGCCGGAGACCACCTTGCCGGTCGCGTTGTACCTCTTCGTACGGAGCCAGATGTTCTCCAAATGGGAGGGCGCCGCTTACCACGCGGCGCCCTCCTGCACAAACATGCAGGTCAAAGGCTCGGACCGCGTGAGGCAAATCGAGCGTGGACGCGCTGGTGCTGACCTGGTGCTGACTTCCGCTGGCGTCCGTTCCGGTCCGTTCGGGTGCGTCGTGCTGGATCGGTGCTGACTCCAGGCCCTCGTCGCCGGGCAGGCCTCCGCCCGCTTGGTGCGGCCGTCTTTCCTCACTACCGTCCTCGCGAGCAACTGAAGCCAGCGTAGAGGAAATGTCTGTGAGTGAGCCGATGTGGGACGTCAAGGCACTTGCTGCCTATCTCGGGAAGCCCACTTCTTGGGTCTACGACAACCACCTCAAGGAGGAACTGCCGAGCTTCCGCGTAGGCCAACAGCTTCGGTTCTCGCCGACGGAGGTCCGACAGTGGCTAGAAGAGCGATGCCGAATGGTCGCGTGAACGTGAAGCAGAAGGGGCGGCGCGCAGCGGTCTCACGTAGACGTTAGCCAGCACTGAGGTTCGATTCCCGGCCAGTGCATTCACGCCTGAAAGAGCGTGTCGCAGTGTCCTGTGCCAACGGACCTCGATCGTGTGCTATCGAACCTGGACGGACGCGTGCTTGTGCCATCGAAGTTTGATCACGCCTGATCAGGGGCTCGACAAAGAGGAAGCATCACCCGAGGGGCCTCCCCAGGTTGCCCGGCCGGCTGCCGGCCCAACATGGGGGTCCAGCCAAGGTGAACCCATACGCCGCCACGGGATGATCTTGACAGGTCAGCGGCGCGGGACGGCGAGAGTGTTTCCCGCTGGGTTGTGCTCGTCTCCTTGACCGTTCTGATCGGTCCAGGCGCCGAACGGGCCGGGCAGCCGGGCTCATTCGGCGCCGAACTGGAAGGCGCTGCCCTTCACGTGGTGCGGTCCGGGGATCGCCGGGTGCCCGCTTCGGGCTGGGCCAGGATGCGGCTGGCACGCAGTTCGCGCAGGTCGGTGTGGTTGTAGAGGGTGTCAGGGGCTGACGCCGAGGAGCTCGGCCGTCACGTGAATGCGAACGAGGCCGTCACCCGTTAGCTGACTGCGCGGTTGTGCGACTTTGTACCGTGTGTGTGGCTTCCATGTCCTTGTACGCCTGGCTCTTCTTATTGGTCAGGATCTTGTTCCAGTCGGCGCCCGCTTCCTGCAGGTAGAGCTGCATGGCGGCGACTGCCGCCACCCCCTGGCCGACAGCCTGACCGATGCGGCGCTGAGAGTTGACACGCACGTCACCCACCGCGAACACGCCGGACAAACTTGTTTCGAAAATAAGATTCGAGGGTTTGCCCAGGTAGCGGTCGGTCAGGATGAACCCGTTCTCCTTCATGGGATGATTCCCGAGCCATTTGGTGTTCGGTGTTCCGCCGGACAGGTCGTAGACCGAATTGGCGACGATGGGATCTTCGGGAGCAAGGTTGCCTACTTTTCGATAGGAGACTTTTTCGATCTGATCCTTGCCGATAAACTTCACCACCCTTGCGTCGGGAATGATTTTCACTCCTCGAGTGCCGTCTAGTCTTTTTCTTGACGCGGGTCGCATTTTGACTTCCAGGCCGATTAGCGTAACGGATTCGCACCCGGCATTCATGAAGAGGGTGGCGGCGTCAGCCGCGGCCTCTCCGGCCCCGACGATCACTACCTTCTTCATCCTTTCGCGCTCCGGAGAGATTCCCCATGGCCCGCGGTGGATTTCCTCTCGAAACTTATCCTCGCTGCCTCTGTCGTCTCCTTCTGCGATAACGTAGTCGAACTTGAGTCCGCAGGCCAGGAGGACCATTCCGGCGGACACCTGAGACAGGTTATTTTCGCATTTCACGCCGATTGTGTAGCGGTATTCCCCGTCGATCTTGAGGGAGGTGGCGCTCAGCTCTGGGCACATGTCGACGTGGGGGCATCCCCTGACGTGCTCTGCCGCGACCTTGAGGAACTTCGCCCCCGTGAGGCCTCGGGGGAACCCCAGGTAGTTCCGGATTACATTCATCGCGGCCACGGCCCGACCTCCAGGCTGCCTCTCCTCGATTACTAGTGTTCGGAGGCCGATGTCGTCCGCACTCACTGCGGCCGACATGCCTGCCGGCCCTGCGCCCACGATGACGAGATCGTATTCTTCAATTTTGACGGTGTCGTGATCTACCGCCGGGATGATCTCCAGCGTGGCGCAGACATTCCCGACCGTCGACGGCCCTTTATATTCTGATGGTTGGTGGGTGATTTCCTTGCCGGATGAATGGGTCCATTTGTAGCGGACCCCATGAACGAACAGAATTTCCCTCAGCGCCATCGCTTCATCGCTTCTGGAATCACCTTCGAAAGTGATCTCGGGATCGCGTGGTTGCCATTGAAAGAAGAGACGTTCCGCCTCTTTCTCCAGTTGTTCCAGGGGGATCCGGGGCATTCCGTCCGGTGCGGGGCGGTCGTGGTCCTTGTCCGTCGAGAGCAGCGCCACCAAGACGGGCGCAAGCCCGTCGAGGTCGAGGCGCCGGAGGTCATCCGGTACGAGACGGGGGTCGGCAATCACGGCGAACACCCACGGTGGGCGGTCTTGATCGCTGAGCAGCCTGGCCAGCTCGTCTAGGCCCGCCAAGCCGATGACCTGCAGGCCGTCGGCGCATGCATGCCGCATCCGGTCGATGAGCCTGCCGCGTTCCACCGGTTCAGGGTGCATGAGGAGGATGGCAGGCCGCTCGTGTGGTGCTCTCCATGGCGGGTCCTGCGGGTCGGCGTCCCGACTGCCGGCGGCGGAGGGTGATGCAGATGTGGGCATGCCCACAGGGATTCCACGCCTTCAGGTCCGCACACGCATCGCACGGCCTCGTCACGCGATCGGCGGGACGTTGCCGTCCCAGACCTTCACGTCCGGGCCTGGTGGCGCCGCTTGCTCTGAGGGATCCCCCGTCAGTGGAGGGTTAGCGGCGCACGGGTGAGGGCCTCACGGAGGCTCGGCAGCAGGCCGGGGTGGGGTGGTAGCCGCCCGTCTTGGACCAGCCCTCGACTCCAGGGGTGCGCCCCGCACACACCTACGCGGGATCATCGCGGCGGCGGTGCCGAGAAAGGACCGGAACCTGAGACAGGTTCGCTCCCCGGTAGAGCTAGGACCGACGCGCAGGAATTCAAGAGCATCCCGTGGCGGCTTTTGGGCTCGCCTTGGCTGGACCCCAACATCCGCGCGTCGCCAGATACCTTGTGACCAGGGGTTATGTCGTGCAGGGATGCCAGGTCCACGGAGCCCATGTCGATCGTTGGGAAACGCAGGGCATGCGCCTCTGCCCCAATGGGGCCGTGCAGCCACGAGCTGACGGCCCCATCATCCTCGTACCGGCACGATCACACCCCTGTCAGTCGCGAAGTTCCTCCGCTTCCACCTCGCCGAGCAGCCTCCGCATGCCATCGATGGCTTCAAGTACCTGCAGCCGCTCTTCCACGAGCAGCAGCGGCTCCGACACGACGCCGGCTTGCCACACCCGGTAAATCAGCGGCACGCATGCCTCCTTGACCGCCATCACGACCGCGTGGCCGCTAAAGATGTCGTAATGCGGGCTGCGTGACCACAGCGACTCGCACAGCTCCCCCAGCTTCGCCAGCAGCGCCGACGCTCCGCCCTGGTCGAACCTGGCCCGGACCGCCAGAATCACTTCCTCAATCGCTGCGCAGCAGCCGAGCGGCTCGAACTGGGGCTCGGGCTCTTCGTGCTGCTCGACCAGGTCCAGGTACGTCTCGTCACTCCGCAGGTGCTCGGGCACGTGGTAGCAGACATCACAGCAGGTCTTCACCCACGGCATGACCGAGCCATAGCGGCTGTCCCAGGCCCACACCACCCGCTTCCGGCCGGGCGACGGACAGGTCTGACACATGCTTGAGGCTTCCTTCTCAGCCGTATGGAGGACCTGCCATACGGCCATCGGAGCACCGAGCGGAACGGACTTCCAGCACAGGTCGCCGAACTTCTCTTCCCAATGAGGCCGCGGGCAGTCGGGCCAGACTTCGCGGAGCCGGCGCTCAGCCCGCTCGATGATAGGCGCCCACCCCGCGCCCTGGGCGCTGAACGGCTGGTGCAGGACCGGCCCGGATGTCTGAGCTCGTAGGGCGGTGGTGTACTTCTCGCCTGTAACCGCCTGCCGCCGACGGGCCTTCTGCGAGGCGGTCGGCTGCTTCGTCGGCATCATGCGCTCGTTCCTGGCGTCTCCCACGCTTCCGCCGGACTCAAAAATATCGAACGGAGGACGCGGGCCCCTGAAGACCTTGGCCAGTCGATCACCTGCGGCGTGGGCGCCAGTGAACGGCGGGGGGCGTGCGCGGCTTGCCCAACGCAGATCGTACAGCCGCGCAGGACGGTCGTGTCGGCCGCCGGCCAGTGCAGGCCACTTGTGCGCGTCGGAGCTCTACTGGTAGAGCCGTCCGCTGTTGCCACTGCCGCCCACTCCCTCTTCTCCTGCTGGACAGGACGGCACGGTTCAGGATCGGATCGGGTCTCAGCCCGACCTGTCACCTTCCAGGGCCGCGCAGGCCACCGCCGTCTACCTCTGCGGCACCGGCAGTAGCAACCTCACCAACGACACAGCTGCGCCAGGCGGTAGTGCGCTACAACTAGTCCGGGGCGTACGCGGACGAGGTCATCGGACACATCCACACCTACGACCAGGCGGCCTCTGGCCACGGGAAACCGCCGACGGTGAGTGAGACTCGCCGCGTTCCGTCCCGCCGCAAGCCGACGGATGGGGCTCGTTGTCCATTGGGAGAAGGGGGCGCGCAGCCGCCACGGAGGTGTCGTCACTTGCTACATCTCTATCCCGAACGGCTGCGCGGCCCTTGCTCCCAACCGCGTACGCTGGAACGAGCCGTCGAACTGCTCAGCAGCGCGGTGGTGGTGGCTTGCGAATGACCCCGGCAGCCCCGCGGCGTACGAAGTGCGCGTGGCCCAGGACGCTTCGAGAATGACTCAGGGGGCGCTGTTCCAGCGGCGACCGGTCCGCCGTCAGCGCATGGAGTTCAGGTGGGGTGGCCGCCGACAGGGCCTGAACAGCTCGTGTCAAGCCTGTCGAGGCGCGTCGGGCCCGGGCAGCTCGCTGGTCCGGTTCGGCAGGAGCCCATGTGGCTGACGGTCGCTACTCTCTCAGCCTTCTTCGTCGCTCCCGCGCCGACGGAGCGCTCGCTCGGCGATCCCACTGGAGAGCTTGCCCGTCGCCGATCTAGCCCGGTCAAAGGTCTCAGCGCCGAGGCGCCGGGCGGCATCGATGTTCTCCGCGCCCTTCTCCAGCGCTTTGTCCCTCACCTGCATGGCAGCCTCCTTCCAGCGCCGCGCCTCCAGCGACTCCTGGTCGCGCTCGATCCCGAGCCGCCCGTGGAAGTCGACGACGGCGAACTCGACGTGGTTGCGCGCGTGCACCACCTCGCGGGACGTGGTCGGGTGCAGCAGCACCTTCGCGTTGGCCGTGCCGGCGGCCGTGTGCATCCTGGCCACCAGACGCTCGGTGCATTCCGAGATGAGATCCATCCGGCTCTTCCGGGCGGCCCGAAGCCCAAGGCGGTGCTGGTCCAGCTCGTGCGGAGTCGTCTCCCGCACCCGGTCGAGTTCGAGCACGGCGAAGGCGTCCTGGAGCTGGAAGCAGTGCGCCAGGACGGCGAGCCACTCCCGGGCCTTGGACTCGATCTCCTTGGATGCCTTGGCAAGGTCACCGATCTTGCTCTTGCGCTCGGTCTTCTCCGCGAGCGCGTCGAGCTGGCGCAGCGCATACGCCTGGGTATCGGCGATCGTCGTGGATGTGTTCTGCACCTTCGACCACGTGACCTCGGAGATCTTGCCCACCTGCTCCCGGATGGTGATGGCCTCCTTGAGTGCAAAGTCCACCCCAATCATCCGCGCCAGCGCCTGGTCCTCCTGGGCGCGCAGCACGTCGTCGACCTTCTCGTCGATCGTGGCGAGGTAGTCGGCGATCTCGTCCATGGCCTGCTGCATCGCCAGCTGGGCCATGACCGTCGCGATGTTGGCCAACTGGGCCGGGTTGCCCTTGAGCGGTCCCGACCCCTTCGCGAACTCGACGAACCCGTCGATCTGGCCCTTGGGCCCCTTCAGCACGCCTGTTTCGAGACCCGTCGTCGCGCTTTTCCTCAGCCCGATCTTGTCGATACGCTGCGCAGATTCCCTGGTCACCTTCAGCCAGAGACCCGAGTCGGCAGCGATGTCGGAACCCGTCTGCGCGATTCCGGCCGCGCTACCGAGGGCGGCCCCAAGCCGGCGCGTTCCAGGGCCCTTCGACGGCAGTCCCTCAGAGAGGAGGAAGCGTTCGACCGTCGCTTGATGGCCGATGATCGCCAGACCATCGCTGTCCCTGATCAGCTGAATCTCATCGTCCATGACCGGCTCCTTACGTGGCTATTCCCAAATGCGGTGTGGTTCGGGGCGTGACGCGGGCAGCCGTGCCGGGGCCTGGGCTGAGGTCAAAATCTTCCGAGGATGGAAGTTCTCACACCGCCGGATCCCTCCTGGAAACAGGCAGCTTCAGGAAGCAGCTACATCCTCAGTTGAGATGAGCCCCTTCACGGCGCCGAAGCTGACGGAACCGGCACGTCACGGCCGATCAGCCCAGATCCTGGCGAAGGCGGCGGAGATAGGTGTCGATCTGCGCCAGTCCAGGCCAATTACTCCCCCGTAGGCGAGAGGTTTCCGACCGGAGCCGTTCTCCAGTATCCAGCGCCTGGTGGAGGCTTTCCGTCGCGGCGTACAGGCTCATCAACCGAGCGAGAGCATCGAGGTGGCGGTTGACGGCGTCCTCGTCGCCCTCGTCGGGCGTGAGCTCGCTGATTCGGCCGAAAGCTTGAATGGCGGCGTTCGCTTCGCCGAGTTCCATCCGGCACTGCCCGGCGTAGTACCAGCACAGCTGGACTTGCTCGTCATCGTCGCCGTAGCGGTCGGTGTACTGGTGGGCGAGCGGCTCAAAGAGCGCGAGGGCCTCGCGGTGGCTTCCGGCCAGGAACTTCACCTGGGCGAGGCTGAACTGCATGCCTTCTCGGAGTTCCGGGTCAGCGGCTCTTGCGATCGCCTCGCCCAGTGCGTCAGCTGCCTGGGTGAACTGACCCTGCTGAGCAAGCCCCGCTGCCCTGTAGGAAATCGCGTCCGCTTCTTGCTCGGTCAGGGCAGTAGCACCTGTCGCCTGCCCCTGCGACGCGGCTGCCGCTGGGGTCGTCAACGATGAGGGAACGACGACTGTTGGTGTGTAAGAGGCGGCAACACCAGGGCTGGGCGCCCGCCCGCCGAAGGGCCGCAGGAATGGCAGACGGGGGTCCAGGATGCCCTCGTCTAATGTGGCGGCAGTGCCGGTGGAGGCGTGGACGAAGGGCAGGAGGGTGTCGTAGACGTCCATCGCCTCCATGCGCTGCTCGGCTTCCTTGGTGAGCATCGCCAGCAGGAGCTTCTCGATCTCGGCCGGCACGTCCGGGCGCAGGGTGCGAATGGGCGGGGGAGGGGTGTGGACGTGGTGCCACATGTGGGAGCGGCTGTCGTCGGGGGTGAACGGCGGCTTGCCGGTGAGGAGTTCGTGGAGCACGCAGGCGAGTGCGTATACGTCTGCGGCAGGGCCGACGGCGTTGGCCAGGCTCTGTTCGGGGGACATGTAGGGCGGGGTGCCCACGGTCATGCCGACCTGGGTGAGGCGGGGCAGGGTGCCGACTCCGCGCAGGGCGGCGACGCCGAAGTCGAGGACCTTGACCACGCCTCCGAGGGTGAGCATTAGGTTGGACGGCTTGATGTCGCGGTGAAACGACGTCGTGATGGTGGACCGTGTCTAGGACGGAGGCGATCTGGGCACCGACGGCCGCGGCCCAGGAGAGGGGGACCGTCTCGCTTTCGTAGTCGTTCTCGTCGACGAACGTCTGCAGTTCGCGTCCCTGCATGAGCTGCATGACGACAAACAGCCGTCCACTGGCCTCGTCGGTTCCGGTGTCGTAGACAGCGGGCACACCCAGGTGCTCGATGCCGGCGGTGATCTGAACCTCGCGCAGGAATCGGGCGCGGCGGGTCTGCAGGGTCTCCTCGAACGCCGCGCCCTGGAAGCCGGGCGGGACTGGGCTCTCGGCCAGCATCATCTTGACCGCGACACGGCGGTCCAGACGCTCGTCGTACGCCTGCCAGACCTCGCCCATGCCGCCCGCGCCGATGGGCGTGTGGAGCCGGTACCGGCCCGCGATCACGCGGGCCGGTACGTCGGCGTCGAAGCTCGGCGTGCCGCCCTGCACCATGCGAGGTCCTCTCTGTGTGGTCGGAGCGTGACCACCCCGTTCGGCCTCTTGCCTGACGTGCTGCAGAGCACAGGCTATGCGGTCGGCGGTTCCGCCCGACGGCTTCCGGACGACTTGAGCTCGGCGGCCCGCTGCTCGGTGGCCCGGCGCTCGGCCTCGCGTCGGACTGGCCGTCGGATGAGCTGGTACGCCTGCTGGGTCGCGACCTGCTTGAACAGGCGGTTGACGTCGGCGTCGTCGAAGTACCGGACCATCAGGGCGTCGTTGGACGCCGCCTGGTCGATGACGATCCGGTCGAGGTCCTTCTCCAGTTCCCCGCCGAAGACGTCCTGGTCCTGGTGCAGGGCGATGGCCCGGAGTTCGGGGTCCTCGCTGACGGCGACAACGAGCTGGCCGAGCAGGATCTGGTCGGTGGTGGACAGCCCGGTCCCGTACTCCTCGTTGACGGACTGGATCACCTCGGCCAGCGACATCTCCTCGGCCTCGGCCACCGCTCCGGCCGCCTCGGGTACCAGGCCAGGCAGTACCTGCGCGCCCGCCGCCTCCAGGCGCAGCTCTGGGGTGCCCGTCTGGGCGATGCGCATGTGACTCGGGGCGGCCGTCCCTATGTCGGCGCCGGCGCTGCGCGCGGGCGCGGGCAGGCGGCGCAGCAGGAAACGTCCGTACTGGTAGAGCCGTTCCAGTTCGAGGTTCTCGAATCCGATGACGTGGGAGAGCCAGCCGTACGCCTTGGTGTAGGAGTCCAGGGCGCGGCGGAATTCGGCGGCGGTGTCCGGTTCGGTGGCGTTGAGGGCGTTGAAGCGGTCCAGCGCCGGCTGCAGGTAGCCGTAGAGACGGGCGTGGGCCTTCATGATGGCGGTGTCGGTGGCCGAGCCGCCCTGGAAGGCTGCGAAGTACGCGGTGACGAAGGCGTCCATCTCGGCTTCCACCAGGAGCTGGTAGGCCATCACCTCGCGCTCGCGGTCGAACAGGAGGTTGGGGTCGGTGGGCTCGCTGACCGACGCCTCGTAGTACTGCTGGAAAGCCTGCTCGATGTCCTCGGGCCGGTTGGCGAAGTCGAGGATAAAAAGGTCCTCGGTGGTCTTGAGCTGGTGGGTGCGGTTGAGCCGGGAAAGCGTCTGCACCGCGGCCAGCTTCACCAGGACCTTGTCTACGTACATGGTGGTCAGCAGCGGCTGGTCGAAGCCGGTCTGGTACTTCTCGGCGACAACGAGGATGCGGTGCTCGGGCTTGGGGACGGACGGCGGGTTCGGGTCGTCCGCGCGGGTGTAGCCAAAGCGTGCCGGCAATTCGCGTTCGGGGAAGCCGTTGAGCTTGGCCTCGGTGTACTCGATCCCATCGAGGGTCAGGGCCCCCGAGAACGCGACCAGGGTGCCGCAGTCGGTGAAGCCCCGCTGGTCGATGTAGGCCCGCATGGCCTGGTAGAGCCGTACGGCGTGGTCACGGCCGGAGGTGACCACCATCGCCTTGGCCCGGCCTCCGAGGCGCGGGCTGGAGTGCGACCGGAAGTGGTCGACGATGATCTTCGCCCGCGAGGCCATCGACGCCTCCGACATCAGCGCGGCCCTCACTAGCCGCGAGCGGGCCTTGCGTGGGTCCACCTGCTGCTCCGCCTCATCGGCGGCGGCCTCCTGGAGCTTGAAGTACGTGGCGTAAGTGATGTAGTTACCGAGCACGTCGAGGATGAAGCCCTCCTCGATGGCCTGCCGCATCGAGTAGACGTGGAACGGTCCCTTCTCCTGCTCTGCCGAGCCGGGATTGGCTTTAGGAGTGCCGAAGAGATCGATCGTCTTCGCCTTGGGGGTGGCCGTGAACGCGAAGAAAGACAGGTTCGGCTGCTTGCCGCGTGCCAGGGCTGCGGCCGTCAGCGGGTCACCGTCCTCGTCCACGGCGTCCGAGCCGAGACGTCCCAGCGCCTTCTTCAGTGCCGCCGCGCTCTCGCCGCCCTGGGAGGAGTGCGCCTCGTCGATGATCACGGCGTAGCGCTGACTTCCCAGCCCAGCGACCTTGTCTAGGACGAAGGGGAACTTCTGTACCGTGGTGATCACGATCCGGGCCGTCGGCCCGGTCAGCGCGTCCGCGAGCTGCTGGGAGTTCTCGTCGATCCGCACGACCACGCCGGCCTTGTGGTCGAACTGGTAGATGGTGTCTTGGAGCTGCTTGTCCAGTACCCGCCGGTCGGTGATGACGATGACCTTGTCGAAAACCAGCTTGTTCGCGCCCAGGCCGGAGGCAAGCGCGGCGGGCGCGATCTTCCCAGAGTCATGGGAGGTGTGCAGGCTGGACAGGTGGTGCGCGAGCCAGGCGATGGTGTTGGACTTGCCCGAGCCGGCGGAGTGCTGGATCAGGTAGTTCTCCCCCGCGCCGTGGCGGGCGGCATGCGAGATGAGCTTGCGCACCGCGTCCCACTGGTGGAACCGAGGGAAGATCAACGGCTGCGTGTGCGCGCTACCCGGCTTGTGCGACGGCGCCCGGCCTGCCTTCGCGGCGGCATCCTCCACGTGCAGGAACCGCTGCAACAACTCCAGCCAATTGTCCCGGGCCCACACCTCATCGAAGAGGTAGGAGGTGGGGTACTTCCCATCGGTCGAGGCCGGGACGTTGCCCGCGCCGCCCATCTGGCCAGGGCCACCAGAGCCGGTGTTGAAGGGGAGAAAGCGGGTGGCATCGCCGGCCAGGCGGGTCGTCAGAAAAGCCAGCGTCGGATCGACCGCGAAGTGCACCAGGCTGCGTTTGGCGAAGAACAGTTCCTTCGGGTCGCGGTCGCGGCGGTACTGCCGCTTGGCGTCCTCGACGGTCTGCTCCGTCAGTTCGTTCTTCAACTCCACCGAGGCAACAGGCAGCCCATTGAGGAGGAATGCCATGTCGAGGGTGTCGGCCGGCTCTGCGGCAGAGTAGTGGAACTGGCGTACGAAGACGATCCGGTTGGCGTCGTACTCGGCCAAGGCATCAGCAGCGAGAGTATGCGCGGGACGGAAGTACGCAAGCTGGATCTTCACGTTCCGGTCATTCACACCCCGGCGCAGCACATCCAGGAGTCCGCGGGAGTCGATCTCCCGCGCCACGCGCTTCGCGAACCGGCCGATGGCCTGCTCTTCGTCCTCGCCATAGGCGGCCTGGAGCGCCAGCCACGCGTCCTTCTGCGATGCACGCAGGAACTCGGACAGCTCGGAGGTATCGACACCAAGAGCGCGGTTGTAGGTGTTCGACAGCCCGCGCTGCCAGCCGCTACGCAGCAGCGCCGCTTCCACGGCGTTCTCGAATGCCTTCTCGGTGTAAACGCGGGCGTCGTTCATCGGAATCCCCCTCAGAGATCGCGGTCGTGCGTCGGGCGGGCAGTGGTGACGTCGAGCTGGCCAGTGACGGCAGCGGTGATTAGCGCCTGGCGGCGCTCAGCGAGAACAGCGAGTTGCTTCGTCAGCGCTCGCTTCAGCTCTTCGTCGGCTACCGCGGCGGCATCAAGCTCGGCAACCGCGCTGCGCTGCACTTCGATCTCCGGGAATGGGAAGCGCTGGGGCCGCAGTTGCTCTCGTGTCAGATGAGTCATGGTGCTGCTGTTTCCCTGAACTGCGAACACGCTCATGCGCTCAGCAGCCAACAAGCAGTAGTAGAGCCACTGCGTAAGATGAATCCCCCTCGGACGCAGGCGGTGCAATGCCTTCTGGTAGTAGATCTCCGGAATAGAGCCATCCCAGATTGCCGCGCGTCCGGGCCAGCTACCTCCCTCGCAGACCAGAAGATCGCCAGCCCGCAGCGCGTAGCGCCTCCAATCCTCGGGCGGAAAATCCATCTGGAGCAGTTCCTCCGTACTGATCTCACCCCACTGCACGTTCGCCACCCGTAGATACGGCCGCAGGTGATCACCTCGCGAGCGCTCCGAGTTAAGCATTCTCCCGAGATCGACATCGAAATGATGTGCAACAGCTGCCATCGGCCACTCTTTTGGAACACTGCCGAGCCAAGAGAGCCCACTATCCTTGCGGTCCCCCGGGACATGATCTCCGCGAATGGTCGCGAACACGCGCGACACTCCAGCTTCAACCAATAGTTCCATCTGCCGCGCACGCAGGGCGATCATTCTGTCAATGCGGCCGGTCTCGGCGTCGAGGAAGTCGACGATGCGGCGCTGCTCGCCCAATTCTGGATAGGCCCACGCAGACGAAAAGAATACTCCTGAATCCAAGTTCTGAATACCAGTCGTCTGCTTGATCGCGCTTTGCGTGAGCCCCTGCCCATAGGCTGCGGAAAGAGCGTAGACAAGGAAGCGTGAGTCCGTACCTTCAGCCGGAGTAATGCGAGCACAGAAATTAGAACATACGGCAGCTTCTGACCCTTCGAATAGCACTGCCATCCCTACGGGCTGCTTCTCTCCACCCCTAGACTTCTCCAGAATCAGATCGCCCGCACGAAGCAGATGCTTACGCAATGATTTTGCATCTACGCTACGCAGAGGCGCGCGGTCAAGCAAGGCCTGGCGGGTCGTCCGATCGAAGTCCGTAGCACGGATACAGCGCACATCGGTAGCATCGCCCGCTGGGTCATCACCCCATGTGCCGTTTGCGGCCGAGCCAATCAGATTCTTGATCCGTCCTCGCGTCCAATGCGACGGAGAATTGCTAACCCAATCTGTGGCAGAGCTCATCACTGTGTAACCTCCCCCAGCAGCGCTTGGATCTCCGCTTCCAGCGATTTAAGCTCCGCATCGATCTCCGCCAGCGGCCTCGGCGGGGTGTAGACATAGAAGTGGCGCGTGAAGGGGATCTCGTACCCCAGCTTGAACCGCTCCACCTCCTTGGTCTTCGGATTGCGGGTCTCCGCGATCCAGGCGTCCGGAACGTGGGGCAGCACCTCGCGGGCGAGGTACTCGTCGATGTCCTCTCCTAGCGGTACGTTCTCGTTGTCGCGCAGGTCAGGGTCAGGCTCGGGTTTGCCCTTGATGAGCTGGACTTCACCTTCCGAATCAGTCACTCCCACGGCGTCACGCAAAGCCTTCTGGAAAGGCGCGACTGAGGGCCACAGCACGCCTCCGGCCACCATCGCCGTCCGCAAGGCGTCCCACGCCTCAGCCTTGGTGGGCCACTGCGATCCGAGCAGCGGCTTGAGCGCGGTAAGCAGCAACTCGACCACTGCCTCGCCCCCGACCGCCTTCCTCACTGCGGCCGACGCGCCCAGTTGAGCAAGGCTGTCCTCGGTCAGCTCGAAGCGGAGCTTGAGAGGCCGGTCCACGGTGATGCGCTGGTAGCCGAAGTCTCGGTTGGCGAAGACCTTCACCCGCGCGTGATCCGGATGGCCTTCGTCGCCGGCGATGCTGAGCGCGTCGCGGTAGGTGGCGCAGATGCGCCCGATCTGGGCCCGAGTCATCCTCTTGCGCTTCTCGCCGAGGGACTTGCGCATCTTGGTCCACTGGTCGCGGGCGTCGAGCAGGATCACGTGGCCCTTGCGATCCGCGGGCTTGCGGTTAGTGACGATCCAGAAGTACGTGGAGATGCCCGTGTTGTAGAAGAGCTGGTCCGGGAGAGCGACAACCGCCTCCAGGTAGTCGTGCTCGATGATCCACCTGCGGATCTCCGACTCGCCCGACCCCGCACCACCAGTGAACAGCGGGGAGCCGTTGAAGACGATGGCCAGGCGGGTGCCGCCGACCTCGTCGCCCGCCTCGTCCTTCTTGAGCGGCTGCATCTTGCTCATCATGTGCTGCAGGAAGAGCAGCGAGCCGTCGTTGATCCGAGGTAGGCCGGCTCCGAAGCGGCCGTCGAATCCACGGTCCTCGTGCTCCTGGCGTACGGCCTTCTCTACCTTCTTCCACTCCACACCGAAAGGCGGGTTGGCAAGCATGTAGTTGAAGGTCTCGCCGTCGTGGCCGTCCTGGCTGAAGGAGTTACCGAAGCGGATGTTCTTGGCCGTGTGGCCTTTCAGAAGCATGTCGGAGCGGCAGATCGCGTACGACTCGGCGTTCAGCTCCTGTCCGAACAGGTTGACGCGCACGCCCGGGTTCAGCTTGCGGATATGATCCTCAGCCGCCGAGAGCATGCCGCCGGTGCCGCATGCCGGGTCGAGGATATCGACAACCTGTCCCGGTTTCCGGAGCCGCTCGGTGTCCGGGGCGAGCAGCAGCTCGACCATCAGCTCGATGACCTCGCGCGGGGTGAAGTGCTCTCCAGCAGTCTCGTTGGAGGCATCGGCGAACTTGCGGATCAGCTCTTCGAAGACGTAGCCCATGTCGTGGTTGTCCACGGCTTTGAAGCTCAGATCCAGGCCGGCGAACTTCCGCACCACCTGGTAGAGCAAGTCGGCGTTGTCCAGGCGGTCGATCTGGAGGTGGAACTCGTAACGGTTGATGATCTCGGTGGCTTCCGAGGAGAATCCCCGGATGTAGTCCTTGAGGTTCTTCGCCACGTTGGCCGCGTCGCTGCTGATCGTGTCGAAGGTCTGCTCGGAAAGGTTGTAGAACTTGAGCTTGGAGGCTGCCAACAGCAGTCCGTCCTTGTTTTCCCCGGTGTAGGAGGCCGCCCGGTCCCACACTGCCTGGCGGGTCGGGGCCATGACGCAGTCCAGCCTGCGCAACACCGTCAGCGGCAGGATGACCTTTCCGTACTCCGAGCGCTTGTAGTCACCGCGCAGCAGATCGGCCACCGACCAGATGAAGTCAGCCAGTTCCTGGTTCTTGCTCAACGTGTCCTGTCCTCTCGCCCCACTGCGGCGTCTCCGTCGGTCGTCGTGCTCTGGTGTTCGGCGTTGCCGCCGTCACGGGTCGGTGGCGGATCGAGTGCGCCGCCGGTGAGGCCGTCGCGGGCGAGCCGCGCAGCCCGGTCGCCCATGCTGGCGAGTTCGGCGAGTTCGCGCTCGAACGCGCCCAACGAGCGAAAGGCGTCGCCGTAGCGGCGCTGTCGCTCAACGTCCATGCGGGGCAGGCGCGCCGCCTGCAGCTCCGCTCGGAACGTACCCGAAGAGGACGTGCTACGACGGACGTTCGCCGCGCTGCTGGCGAATCCACGCACGTAGTCGGGGTCCAACCGGTCGCTGACGGAGACGAGCTCGTCACCATCCAAGCTGACCAGGCCGGCGGCCAGCAGGTCACTCACCGCGACCGGGACGCCATCGTCCAGTCCGTCGGCCCGGCCACGCGGTGGCAGCTCGGGAAGCAGCGTCCGCAGGCGACTCAGGCACGTGTCGAGGTCCTCGCGCAGCTTGGCATACTCCACCGCATAGTCGGGTTCCGGCTCGCGTACGTAGCGGCTGGGCGTGAGGTCCACCTCGTTGTCCAGCAGATCGATCAGCTGCACCTCCGTCTCCTGGTGCGGCTGAGGGTCCCACGGTCCGTCCGGGCTGTTGGCGCTGAGATCCACCATGCGTACGGTCCCCGCCGCCCGCCCAGGGACGGAGGGGCGGCTCAGCAGCCACAGGTGTAGCGGAAGTGCGTGAGTGGCAGCAAGGCCGGGCGGTAGAGCCACCACTGCGGTGACGCAGCCGCGACGCACCAACTCCGCACGGATTCTGCGGCCGGAGCGACGGTGGGCGACCGATGCCGGTAGAACCACCACGGCCTGCCCGCCGGGTGCCGTGTGGTGGTAGCAATGCTGAAGCCAGGCGAGTTCGCTCTCCCCTCGCGAGGGCACACCTGCCTCCCAGCGCGGATCGATGAGCAATTCCTCCCGGCCCCAGTCGGCCACGGCCGTCGGCGGCTCGCACACGACCAGGTCTGCGCGGAGATCGGGGAACGCGTCAGCCCGCAACGAGTCGCCCGCCACAACCTGAACCACCGCCGCCGGACCGTTGGCGGCCAAGGTCGCACGCACCTGCGCTAGGCGTGTCGCATCTGCGTGTGTGTCCTGCCCCAACCGGCTCTGGACCGCACCGCCGCCCACCGCAACGAGGAGCGAACCGATGCCGCACGCGGGGTCGAAGACGGTGCCTGAGGTCTCACCAGCGAATTCTCGGGCCGCGCGAGCCAGCCGCAATGTCGAGGCCCCGTCCAACGCTGCGCGCGCAGTGGACTCCAGCAGCCGGGCGACCAGAGCGTCCATGACCGCAGTGGGCATCCGATCGCCTACCAGCCCGTCCACCGCCTCGCGAGCGGCCTGGTCGGTCAGCTCTTCCGCATCGCCCCGGAGATGGTTCCCGACAGCAGCCAGCGCCCTGACCATTTCCTCGCCGTAGGCGCCACGCAGCGCCTGCCAGAGCCGGACCTCCTCACTGACCTCTCGCCCTTCACGCTGGCCTTCCAGCCACTGCCGTACCTCGGCGAGCGAGAACAGCGGACTCGCCGGGGTGCCGCCGACGGGCGCGGGAAAGTCTGAACGGCGCCTCCGCCAGTTAGATACCGCGGCGCGCGTCACGCCGGCCAATCGCGCGATCTCCGCAGCGGTCACCGCGGCACCAGGCACCTCGTCTTCTGCGGTCATGAGGCGACCGTACACCAGCATCACCATGGGTCCAAGTTACATCGCGTTGACACCGCCAACTGAATATTGTTGACTTCGACACCAGGCGCCGGCGATGCGGACGCCCGCGCCATAACCCCCAACATGCTTCGCGGGGGTCGAGTGAGGGGAATCGATCATGACCGCTGACCACGCGCACGACGAAGAGGACAACCGCGAGAGCATCGACACGCTCTACCGCGACTGGGAACATCTCGTCTTTCGACTGCGCAGGACCGGCGACGAGGTACGGGCTCTCCACGCGCGCATGACGCCGTGGCACGGGCCGGAACCGCGGCGTGCGGCCGACTGGGCCTGGATCATGGATGACTTCACGCGAGCAGCCTCAACCGCCAGCAGGAGCGACTTCGAGAGCTTGATCCTCCAGACCACGGAACTGCACCACCGTGGCACCGGAATCCTCAATCCGGACCGCGGACCCCAGCCCATTCCGTCACCGTTCGTGCGACGAATGCCCGCAGATCAGGCCAAAACCGAAGCCAAGCGCTACCAGCGCCAGGTTCGACATGTGCTCGCCTATCAAGAGCACATCCGCCACTCTCTCGACCACTTTGTCATCGCTTGGACGGCGCTCATCGATGCCTGCTCGATCTGTGACTGGGCGATGATCGACGACGAGTTCCCCAAGCTCACGGAGTTGTCCGCAGAAGCCCAGAGGGCTTTCGACATCTGGGCATCCCTCGATCAATAGCTGCACAGTTTCATGCACGAGGGGATCGAAGCGGTGCGAGTTGGGCCCCACTTTTTCTCCCGTTCTCCTGCCGCTTCGACACGTCGGATGAGCGGGGCCGCAGCCGAAACCCCGTCAACCAGAGGCCGCCTCAGTCCAACGCGCGGGGACGAGGCAGGCACCGACCCGAAGATCATCACCGATTGCAACTCCTGACGGCGTTCTTACCGGCACCGCGACTCGAAGGAGCACGACGTGGATGTCACAAAGAAGAGCAAGACCGGTACCCGCAAGTCCACGCTGCACCGGCTCGCCGTTCCCGACGGCGGTGAGGTCGAACTCCGCGCCCTCGTGCGCCCGCACTATCTCGACAGACCCGGGTACCAAGTCCGCGAGTTCGCTCGGGAGGGAGTCACCGGCCTGCTGGTGAACGGGGGAATCCCCCGGGAACGTGCCGACTGGTGCCCGGCCGTCGAACGGATCACCGGCCTGGAGGTCAACGAACGGAATCATTCTGCTGCGGGCCTGTTGCTCATGCGCACCGAGCGCGGCCTGTACGCCCTGAGTTACGGGGTCGGCCAGCACATGCTGGATCCGTACTACCGTGATGATGAGTTCGGCCTGGAGTTCGCCACCCGCTGCCTCGACGAGGACGGCATCATCAAGGTACGCAACCAGATTATGGACGGACGAGGGCGTGTCGACGAGTACTCCGTCGCCCGGGGGGAGCGTATCGACGGCTTCGGGCTCGACCGGTTCGGCGCAGTCGTCCGCCGCATCTGTGGAACGGTCAGCGGCATCCCGTTGACCTCACTGCCCTCTGGTACCTCCAAGCATGTTCGAGTCGAGTGCTCCGAGTCGACCATCAAGCTGCCGTTGGCCACCACCCCGGAGGAATTCCTCAACGACCTGCGCGCGATAGAGGAAGTCTGCTCGCGCCAGGATCCGCTGCCCGAACTGGGCTTCGTCGATCGGCTCCGCACGCTCGACAACCGCAGCCGCAAGGCGGTAGACGCCCAGGCAGTCCTTGAGCGCATGCTCGCCAACCCGAGTCACCCGCGGCTCACGCTGGGAGTTCCGGAGAGCTGCCAGGAGGGCTTCGGCTCCGCCCAGGCGTTCCGGATCAGCTCGGGTAGCCGCAGCATCGACGTCACCGACCTGGACCTTCCTGTCCTCCTCGAGTTCGTCTCGGACAAGACCGAAGGCGAGCGCCTCAAAGCGCTCGGCCAGGTCCGGGTCGTCATGTTCAGCGACGACGACCTGAAGACGCCGGCCAGCGCCGCGACCACCGGCAAGGAGTGGCTCATCGCGGACGTCCCCGTGGGAACGGCGCGGTACTTCTACGGCCACGGAAAGTGGTACGAGGTAGGAGCTGGATTCCTCGAGACGCTGGAGGACGAGCTCCGGGAGCTGCTCGGCAAGTCGTCCGGCGTCCAACTGCCCGCCTGGCCGAAGGGAGCACCGAACGCCAAGGGGCGGGACTCTCACGATGAGGACTGGTACAACAAGCAGGCCGCAGACCAGGAGGGCTACCTCCTCTTCGACAAGAAGAACATCGTCACGGACAAGTTCAACGGTGGCGGACTCGAGGTCTGCGATGTCCTCGGCCCGGACAGCCAGCTGATCTGCGTCAAGAAGGCCGCCAGCAGCGACGGCACCGCGCCGCTGAACCACCTCTTCGCCCAGGCGGTCACCGCCGTCGAAACCCTGCGCAGCGACGAAGCCGTCCGCAGCGCCTTCCTGAGGCAGGTTGCGGACCGTACTCCCGACCACCGTCTCCTGAGCGACTTCGGCACGCTGAAGGTCGTGCTCGCCATCCTCCTCAAGGATGGAAAGGAGATCACCGTCGACTCCCTCTTCGCCTTCGCCCAGGTCTCCCTCCTCCAGTCGGCACGTCGCTTGCGCGCGATGAACGCAGAGGTCGAGGTCGTCGCAATCCGACGCTGAGCTCACGCCCCCGGGTGATTCCCGTACCCACTTCGCGAGCGCCGTGACGCACCCAGCGCCTGTCCAGGTCTGACGAGCCCAATGCAGCTGATCGTCTTCCCTGAACGCCCCCGAGGCGTCCACGTTGACTGAGAAACAGCGTGCGGAGCCCAACGAGGCAAGAGGCGCAGGTATCCGCTGGAATACCCGCAGGCCGATTTCGATTGCTCCTCTTGCAGTGATCACGGAGGGGGGCGCTGGTGGCCGAGTTGATGTTGTTCCGGCAGGACGCGGACGGGCGGGACGTGGAGCTGTCCGGTTCGACGGTGGCGTTGGAGGTGGAGCTGCAGCGGCGGGTCGAGGCCGGTCTGGAGCAGATGCTGGGTATCCGGTTCCTGGCGTCGGAGTACGCGACCGGTCCATGGCATCGGGGACGGATCGACACGCTGGGGCTGGACGAGAACGGCAGCCCGGTGGTGATCGAGTTCAAGAAGGGCTCCGACAGCGGGGTGCTGTCGCAGGCCGTCTCGTACATCGCGTGGCTGGAGTCGGCGCAGCTCGAGTTCGAGGCGCTGGTCCGGAAGGTGCTGGGCGCGGAGGCGGCCGAGTCGGTCGACTGGCGGCGTCCGCGGATGGTCTGTATCGCGGCCGGCTTCTCCCATCACGACCGGGTAGCCGTGCAGCGGGTGCCCGAGCGGATCGACCTGGTGCGTTACCGCGTCTTCGAGGGCGGTTTGCTGAGCCTGCTGCTGGTGGACTCCTCGCCTGGCGTGCCGAGCGCGGTGACCCGGCGGAGCCGCGAACGGGACGCCGTGGCCGGCGGCGCGCCGGCGGCACCGGCGGTTCCTGCGCCGGCGGGTGCTGGTCTTGTCCCTGAGTGCCTGCGGGATCTGTTCGCGGAGGTGGATGAGGCGCTGACGGCGTGGGGCGAGGTCGAGGTGGCGGCGCTGCGGCACTACATCGCCTACCGGCGGCTGGTGAACGTGGCGTCGGTGATCTTCCGTCCGAAGCACCAGGTGATCCTGGTCTATCTCAGACTCGACCCGGCCACGGTCGTGCTGGAGGAGGGCTTCACCCGGGACATGCGTGGTGTCGGGCATCTCGGGACGGGGGACCTGGAGGTGCGTCTCGCTTCCGCGGAGGATCTGGAGAAGGCGGCTCCGTTGATCCGGCGGGCGTTCGAGGCGGCCTGAGACAAGCGGAAGGGCGGCTGGAGCATCGGTTCTCGATGTTCCAGCCGCCCTTCCGCGTCTGCGGCCCGCCGGCCCCGGGGATTTCGTTCTCATGATCAGTCCTCCGGTCCGGCCAGGGTGAAGTCGTCCTGTTCCAGCTCGGCGCGCAGGCGCCGTTCGGCGATGTCGGCGTAGTGCGGGGAGAGTTCGACGCCGACGAAGTTTCGGCCTTCGCGGAGGGCAGCGACGCCCGTGGAGCCGCTGCCGGTGAAGAGGTCGAGAACGGTGCCGCCTTCGGGGCAGACCTGGACGAGCTGCCGCATGATCCCGACGGGCTTCTGGGTGATGTGGACCCGGCCCTTGCGGGGCTGGGAGGCGATGTAGTGGCCGGGGAGGTAGAGGTCGCGGGTGTTGTCGACGGATCCCTTGACACCCCAGACGATGAACTCGGAGTCCTGCTTCGGCGCACCCTTGCGGGGCCGGCTGGCGGGCTTGATCCACGGGAGGGTGCCGCTCCAGGTCCAGCCGGCCATCTGCAGTGCGTCGGTCGTGGTCGGTTCCTGGCGCCAGTCGGAGAAGATCATGACCACCGCATGCTCGGTGGAGGCCCGGTATGCCTCGGTGAGCAGTTCGGTCAGCCAGGAGCGGTAGGAGCGCTGGTCGCGGTTCTCGCCGGGGAAGTTGGCGAGGTCGTGCGCCGAGTTGCTGGTGACGTACTTGGCGCGCGCGGTCCGTCCGGTGCGTTCCGAGCTCGTGCGTCCGCCGGAGTTGTACGGGGGGTCGGTGATCACGGCGTTGACGCTCTCGTCCGGGAGGGTCTTCAGGACGGTCAGGGCGTCGCCTCGGTGCAGCGTGTAGCTCATGGGAGGGCCTTTCTTGGGGGCGCGGAGGGTCGTGGGCCCGTGCCGGACAGCGAGCAACAGCGCTCGGCTCTGGCGGGGTTGTGCCGGAGGTTAGCCGTGGATTCCGGCCGGGCCTAACGAGGCGGCGGTGGCTCGGGGCGGGTGCCGGGGTCGTTTGGTGCGGCCGGAATCGCGGTCTACTGTCTCGCCGTGTCGCCGGGAAGAAGCCTCGCTCCACCCCTCTGACCTGTGCTTATCCCTGCCGCAGCGAACGGATAAGCGTGTTCCCCTCGCGTCCCCTGCCGTCAGGAGCCCCTGGTGTTCTGCCTGAGATTACGAGCGCGGCCGGCTGCCGCGCGTGACCTGAGACCGGCGTCCGGGAGCTTCCAACTCCTCTGACCCCGGGCCCGCCCGAGAGGCGGATGCACATCGGCGCGGTGCCGGCGGCTTTGCACGAGAAGCCGGCACCGCGCCTCCTACGAACACCGAGGAGCCGCTGCGATGCAGCATGTCCTGATACCTCCGCGCCCCGACCTGTCGCCGCCACCGAGCCGGCCCCGCCGCCTCGGTGACCGGCGGCGGCGATGAAGAAGACCACCAAGGGCGTCGTCGGACTGTTCACCGCCGGCTCGATGCTGCTGGTCGTGCCGGTCCTCGCCTTCGGCGCCGGGACCGCTTCGGCCTCCTGCCCGACCGACGGCGCGCAGTCCGTGGACACCGCGGCGGTCGCCGACCAGGTGAAGGCCATCCTGAAAGGCGGCGGCAAGGCGTCGGTCTCCGTGCCCGGCCTGGACAATCCGGCCGAGCAGATCCCCTTCGCCAAGACGATCCAGGCCACCGGCCTCGCGATGAACATCCCGGCCCGGGGGCAGATCGTGGCCCTGGCGACCGCCCTGCAGGAAAGCGGCCTGCGCAACCTGACCTGGGGCGACCGCGACTCGCTGGGCCTGTTCCAGCAGCGGCCGTCGATGGGCTGGGGCACGGCGAACGAGATCCTCGACCCGGTGCACGCCTCGACCAAGTTCTACGAGGGGCTCCGGCAGGTCTCGGGCTGGGAGTCCCTGTCGATCACCCAGGCCGCCCAGGCGGTGCAGCGGTCGGGCTTCCCCGAGGCGTACGCCAAGTGGGAGCCGCTGGCCACGGCACTGCAGAAGGCCATCGAGCCCCTGCTGCCGAAGACCGGTGGCGGTGGCGGTGGTGTGTCACCGGATCCGGCGCTGAACGGTGCCGACGGCCCTTCGCCCAGCACGGCGGGCGGCTGCACCGCCGAGGGGGACGGGATCGACTTCGGCACCATCCCGGCCGGCGCGCTGCCCAAGGAGTACAGCATCCTCGCCACCGCTCCGCGAGAAGTCCAGACGGCGATCCGGTGGGCGCTCGGCCAGCTCGGCACGCCGTACCAGTGGGGCGGAACCTGCACCGACTCCCACGGCGACACGGCGATGGCCCGGTGCGACTGCTCCTCCCTGATGCAGCAGGCGTACAAGGCCGCCGGGGTCACCCTGACGCGGACAACGTACACGCAGGTCAAGGAGGGCAAGCCGGTCTCGGCCGACGCCCTTCGACCGGGTGACCTCATCTTCACCGAGGGCACGGCCGCCGTTCCCGAGCACGTGGGCATGGCCATCGGCCAGGGCCTGATCGTGCACGCCCCGCGCCCCGGCGACGTCGTCCGCATCACGACCGTCGCCGCCTGGAAACCCTGGATTCTCGCGATCCGCCGAGTCGTCTGACCGGCGCTTCTCCCCCTCCCCCTTTCCCGCACCGCCGCTCCACCCCCATGGGCTTCGGCGCGCCTTCATTCGAACTGGAGTTCCCCATGTATCTCGCAGAACAGGTCATACAGCTCGCCTACGACCCCGGGATCAAGCCGAACGAGGGCGGGCTGCCGGGCCTGAACGTCCTCAAGCAGGTGATGGGCTCCATCAACTTGTTCGGTCTCATCGCCGTGGTCGGCGCCCTCGCCGTCAGCGCGGGCGTGTGGGCGTGGGGCCACCACTCCGGCGGACACCAGGCCGAAGCCAACGGGAAGAAGGGCGTCCTGGTGAGCGCCGGCGCGGCCCTTCTGCTCGGCGCGGCGAATGGTGTGGTGGCGTTCTTCAGCACCCTGGGGACGCAGGTCCACTGATGCCTTCTCACTCCTCCAACCCCGGCGGCGCATCTCGCGTGCGCCGCCGGCCGCTGCTCGGCACCGTTGTCCTGGTGGTGCTCGTCGCCCTCGCCGGCCTGGCCGCCTACCTCACCCGCGATGGCAGGACCCCCGCCAAGGCTGCGGCGGCACCTCCGAGTTCGCCCCCGTCTTCCTCCTCGGCCGTCTCGCCGTCCGGGCTGCCCACAGTGACCACCCGTCCCCGCGCCCTGCCGGTTCCGCCGAGGACCACCGACCCGATCACCTTCGGGAAGGCAGCCGCAGCGGCGCTGTGGTCGTACGACACCCGCGCGTACCCGCAGGCCGAACTGCGACGCGCTCTGCACGCATGGCTGACCTCGAAGGCCAAGTATTCCGACGCGGCCTCCGTCGACCGGGGTATCCCCTCGTCGGTGCTGTGGAAGGAGATGGCCGCCAACGGCCAGTTCGCCACCGCCAAGGTGTACGAGGGGCACTTCCCGAACGCGTTCACCCGGGCCCTTCAGGAGGACCCGGGCGCGATCACCCAGGCGTACATCTACGCCGTCACGGTCTCGGGCAAGCAGACGATCGCCTGGAAGGACTCGCCGGGCGGCGCGGAGAGCCGCTCCACCACCCTCGCGGTCCAGTGCCGACCCAACCAGCCCTGCGCCCTGGTCGGCGTCATGCCATCCGTCGCGCCCTGACCCCCGTTCACGAAAGGAGGTACCACCATGGACGTCTGCGGCCTTCCCCTGATGGACAAGGTGTGCACCGCCGTCGACTTCGCCACCAACCCGGCCGGGGCCGTCACCGACGGCATTGGCGCGTGGATCGCGAAGTCGGCAGGAGAACTGGCGGCCAGCGCGGCGGACCTCGCCGCCAAGGCCGTCGACCAGACGACCGCCATCGACCTCAACGCCGGGTGGTTCCGGGACAACTACCAGCTTCTGCTGCCCATCGGGCTCGCCCTGACCGTCGGGACGTTCTGCATCCAGCTCATGCTCGCGGCCTGGCGGCGCGACGAGCGGGCCCTGGCCCAGGCCGCGATCGGCACCATGACCGGCACCCTGTTCAGCTTCTGCGCCATCGCCTTCACCACCGTCGCCATCACCGTGGTCGACGCCCTGTCCGACGGCCTGTTCCAAGCGGCCAACACGTCGGTCGACGATGCGATCCGCCGCGTCGTGAAGATCAATGAGTTGGGGGCGATGTACGGCCTGGGCTGGGGAGTTCCCGCCTTGGTCGCCCTGGGCTGCGCGATCGGCGCCTTCCTGTACTGGGGCGTCATGGTCGCCCGGAAGGTCGGCGTCCTGATCATGGTCTCCCTCGCCGTGTTCGCCGGCGCGGGCGGCGGCTGGGAGGTCGCCAAGCGCTGGCGGCGCGGCTGGATCGAGGCCACCGCCACCCTCGTCGTCTCGAAACTCCTGATGACCATCGTCTTCCTGATCGGCGTCTCCGCCATGGGCAAGAGCGACGCCAACGACGGGCTGTCGGCCCTGTCGGACGCGATGGCCGGCATCGTCGTCATGGTCCTGGTCCTCCTTTGCCCCTACGCCACGTACAAGTTCGTCCACTGGGCGAGTGACGGCGGCGGCCACGACGACCTGCACCGCACCGGTGTCGCGGGCATGGCCATCGCCGCCGGCGCGGCGAAGACCGCCGCCAGCCTGGCGATGCGGGTCGGGACCGGAACCCCCGCTCCCCAGGGGCCGAGCCAGGTTCCCGGCGCGGGTGCCGACGGTGTCGCCTCCGGCATCAACCCCGCCGGCAGCAACCTCAGCAAGGAGGGCATCGTCGCCGGCCCACCCAAGCCGCAGACCCGCTTCCGCTACGGCGAGGACCCGAACGCCCCCGGCGACAAGGGCCGGGCCCTGATCCAGCGCCCCGGCATCCCGCCGCTCATCACCCGTCCCGGCGGGAACGAAGCAGTACCTTCCGCCGACGAGATCCCGGCCCCGGCAGCCCCTCCCGGTGTTCTCACCGGCGCGTCGACTCCAGGCGGCAGCATGGTCTCCGTGCCGTCCGCCGCCTCCGGATCCCCGTGGTTCGCCGCCCGGGCCGCGCCGCCGGCCACACCCCCGCCGGCCTCGACCCCGCCTGCCGTCGGTTCCCCGACGCCGACGACATGGGTGTACCCCACTCAGCCGCCCTCGGGTTCCTGACCCGTCACCACCGGGGGCGGGCTGTCCCTCCGCAGTCCGCCCCCCCCTCCCGGCCCGACCGTCAAAGGAGTTCCGTCATGTCCTCCAGAAGAGCGCCGCATGCCCCGTCCTTCGTTCGCTCCCATCGTCTGGAACCCTCATGTCCGGTAAGCACCAGGCCGAAGTCCCCTCGGCCACCGTGAAGTTCCCCCACCGCAGCAGGCGCGGCGTCCTGCTCGGCCTGACCGCCCCGCAGCTGCTCGTCGCCGGCCTCACCGGCCTTCTCCTTCTCGCCGTGATCCTCGCCCGCGGCGTGGTCGGCGCTCTCGCGCTCATCCCTCTATGGGCCGTCATCGCCCTGTTCGTCTTCGTCCGCCACCGGGGCCGTGCCCTGGCGGACTGGGCGCCGATCGTCGTCCGGTATGCCCTGCGCCGGATGCGCGGCCAGCTCGTCTGGCTCACCCGCCCCTCGCGCCGGCCGACCCGTGAGGGTCTGCTCCACCTGCCCGGCACTGCGGCCAGCCTGCGCGTGGCCACCGCGCCCGACGGTCGGTACGGCGCGGTCCACGACCCGCACAACGGCACGCTGACCGCCGTGGTCAAGGTCTCCTCGCGCGCCTACGCCCTGCTCGACCCGGGCACCCAGCACGCCAACGTCAGCGGCTGGGGACGCGCGCTGGCCGCGCTCGCCCGGACCGGGCAGGTCGCCCGCATCCAGGTGATCGAGCGCACCGTCCCGGACTCCGGCGACAGCCTGCGCCGCTACTGGGAGGAGCACGGCCGACCCGACACACCGCTGGTCGGCGCGATCTACAACGAGCTGATCCAGAGCGCCGGCCCGGCCGCCGCCCCGCACGAGGCGTACGTCGCGGTGTCGCTGGACACCAAGGCGGCACGCCGGCTAATCAACCAGGCCGGTGGCGGCCTGACCGGGGCCTTCAGCGTCCTGGCGCAGCAGACCTCGACCTTCGAGCAGGCCGCGCGGACCGCCGGGCTCAACCCGACCGGCTGGCTCACCGCCCGCGAGATCGCGGCCGTCGTACGTACCGCCTATGACCCCAAGTCCCTCGCGGCGCTGGACCGGTGGTCGGCCACCGGACGTCCCGAGGCCGACGCTGCCGCTGCAGGTCCGGTGGTGGTCGTGGAGAAGGCGGACCACATCGCGACCGACTCGGCCGTCCACGCCACGTACTGGGTGGAGAACTGGCCCCGGACCGAAACCAGCGCCGGTTTCCTGCACCAGCTCCTGTTCACCGGCGGGGTCCGGCGCGCGCTGTCGCTGTCGTACGAGCCGAAGGGACTGGACGCCGCCCTGCGCGACGTCCAGCGCAAGAAGGCCAGCGTGATCGCGGACGCGGCCGAGCGCGCGCGGCGCGGGCAGGTCGACTCCGAGGCGGACTCGATCGAGTACCAGGACATCAAGGCGCGCGAGCGGCAACTCATCGCCGGCCACGCGGACGTCGCCCTAACCGGTCTGCTGACCGTGTCAGCCGACTCCGAGGAGGAGCTGCGCACCGCGTGCGCGGTCGTGGAGACCGCCGCCGTCGGCGCCCAGCTCGACCTCCGGCCGCTGACCTGGCAGCAGGCCGAGGCGTTCACCGCTGCCGCCCTGCCGCTCGCCCTCGCCGCGTAACCCCGGCGCTCCCCCAGTCGAAAGAGCACTCCCGTGTCCCGCACTCCCTGTACGACCGCGCAGGACTTCGTGCCCTTCGCCACCGCCGCGCTCGACTTCCACCGCGCGCTCAACGTCCCCGGCGGCCCGATCGTCACCTCCCGCGCCGAGCTGGACGCCCTGCACTCCCATCTCGTCTCGCTGTACGAGCTGCTCGACGCCCACGCCGTACGCGTCGGACAGCTCCTCCCGGCCGAGGGCGACCACCTGCGTGCCGCCCGTACCCGGATCTGGCAGGCCGCCGACCACCTCCACGCCGCCTACCACTCAGCTCCCCGTCCGGACTCCGGCGAGGTGCCCGAGAGCGAGGCATGCCGGGCGGGCCTTCCCGAAGGCGCGCCGGAGCTGACCGTCTGCCAGCGCCATCAACGCGCCGCGCACCTGGTCCGCCGCCGTACGACCCCGGCCGACCTGCACACCCCGTTCACCGGCCTCATCCGCCACTAACCCTCCCCCTTCTTGGAGAAACGTTCATGCCCCGCACCCGCGCCAGCGCCTCCCACCTGTTCGTGCCCCACAAGGCATCACGCACCCAGCGACGGGCCGCCCGAGCCGAATTCGCCGACGCCCACCGCCAGGCCCGCCGCGCCGAAGCTCCCCCGAAGCACCGAGCCCAGGAGACCGCCGATCCGGAACTGCGGCCGACCTACCCGCCGTCCGGGCGGCCCGGACCGGCCTCGGCCCGCGGCAGCAAGCTCAGCCTGCCCGCCCACCGGATGACCACCGCCACCGCCAGCGGCGCCTATCCGTTCGTCGCCGAGGGCGGCCTGGGGGCGGAAGGCGTCTTCATCGGCCGCGACGTCCACGCCGAGGCCGCCTTCTGCTTCGACCCGTTCTCGCTGTACAGCAGCGGCCGGATCGAGGGCTTCACCAACCCCAACGCCGTCCTCGCCGGGATCATCGGCATGGGCAAGTCCGCGCTCGCGAAGTCCATCGCCACCCGGTCGATCGCCCACGGCTACCGGATCTACATCCCCTGCGACCCGAAGGGCGAATGGACCGGCGTCGCGCACGCCCTCGGCGGTTACAGCATCGCGCTGGGCCCCGGCCTCCCGGGACGGCTGAACCCGCTCGACGCCCCGACCCGGCCCGCCTCCGTCAGCGAGGACGACTGGGCGAGCGAGGTCCGAAAGCGCCGCCTGCTGCTCCTGGCCGGCCTGGCGCGCACCGTCCTGAAGCGCGACCTGCTGCCGATGGAGCACACCGCCCTCGACCTCGCCCTCGACCTGGTCGTCGCCGAGGCCGCCGCCCGCGGCACGGTGCCGCTGCTCGGCGAGATCGCCTACGTCCTCGGCTCCCCCCAGCGCCTCGACCAGGCCCTCGGCAACTCCTCCGGGCACCTGGGGACGGCCGCCCAGGACGTCGCGCACGCCCTGCGCCGTCTCGTCCACGGCGACTTGAGCGGCATGTTCGACGCTCCTTCGACGGTCGCGTTCGACCCGACCGCGCCGATGCTGTCCATCGATCTCTCCCGCCTCGGCGGTGCCGGTGACGACACCGCGCTGGTCCTCGCCATGACGTGCGCGAGCGCGTGGATGGAGTCCGCCCTCGCCGACCCCGCCGGCGGCCGACGCTGGGTGATCTACGACGAGGCGTGGCGGGTGATGCGCCACGTCGGCCTGCTGGAGCGGATGCAGTCCCAGTGGAAGCTCTCCCGTGGTCTCGGCATCGCGAACTTGATGGTCATCCACCGGCTCAGCGACTTGCTCTCGGCGGGCGATGCCGGCTCGCGTGGCCGGGTCCTGGCCGAGGGCCTCCTGGCCGACTGCTCCACGCGCATCATCTACCGGCAGGAGCCCGACCAGCTCGACGCCGCCGCGTCCCTGCTCGGTCTGACAGGCGTCGAGACACAGGCGGTGTCCGCTCTGACCAAGGGCCGGGGCCTGTGGAAGGTCGCGGGCCGGTCCTTCATCACGCAACACATCCTCCACCCGGCCGAACGCGAACTGTTCGACACCGACGCCCGGATGGCGGCCTAGACCATGGCCGGAGGAACGATCAGGCCCGTTTCCCCCAGTTCTCCCGCCCCGGCCGAGAACCAGCCGACAGCCACCGAGGACCTGGCGTGGCGAAGGTACATCCCGGCGCTGGCCTCCGCCGTCGCCGGGATCCGGCAGGCGTCCGACGCCTGGGACGCGATCTCGGACTCCTTCTGCGACACCGACGGCTGGCCCGTCGACGAGCACGGGTACGAGAACGGCAAGGTGAAGCGCGACGCCGAGGCATGGCGGCACGTCGAGGTCTTCCTCGACCACGGCCCCGAGGTCCTGGCCGGCGTCCGCGCAACCGCCCGGAGCGCCGACTATGTCGAAGGGCCCATCAGCGAAGACCTCCGCTGGCTGCGCGGCATCGACCGCACCCTGGAACACGCGGGGCAGCTCCAGCACGAGTGGGACCAGATCCTGGTGCTCATGGACGCCTCCCTGCCCGGCTCGCGAAAGCTCTACGAGGGCAAGGCGCAGGAGGATCGGAACGCCGACGGCTGGCACTACGCCGACGAGCTGGCCATCCGCGGCCCGGCCCTCGTCCGGGCCGCCGACTTCCTGGCCGGGCGGTCGGACACCGAGCAATCCGCGCACACCGAGCGGGCGCGCGTGGCTCTCGCCCGCTCCGCCTCCGGTCTTCGCGGAGCCCTGCCCGCTTCTCCCCCGGCGCCGCCGACACCCAACGCACCGGTACCGGGCCGCTCCCGCTGACGCCCGTAGCACCCGGTCCCGGCCGGGCCAAACCGCCCGATCACCAGATCCTCGTGCACCACCGCCCGCCCGACGCGGCCCGGCCCGCACCCACTGCGGTGCGCCGCCGACCGCTGGGGCGCCTCACCACGGAGAAGACCCATGCACCAGGACAATCCCCTGATAACCATCCAGCAGGAGGGACCACAGATCACCGCGTGGACCAGCACCTCCTCGCCTGCTGTCCCCGAGGGCCCGAAACGAGATCACGGGTACGGCTACCTCACCGGTCCCCTCCGCCAGCGGGACCTGGAGGTCACCGTCGAGTACGGCCTGAGCGACTACATCGTCCACGCAGCCCTCCCCGACGGCAGCTCGATGATCATCTCGCCACCGCAGGAACCGCCTTCCGAGAACCCCGAGTTCCCCGAGAGCTGGACCGTGATCCGCCACCGGGAAGCCGCACCCGCGGTGTACGAGGTGATCTACGACTCCGAGCCCGACGGCCCGGATGCCCGGCACGGCGGCAACGTCTCAAGCCTGCTCGCCGCCATCGACGCGCGCCTGGACCAGCTCGGCGTACCACCCCGTCCCGGGCAGCACCGCTCCTCCCGGGAGCACGCCGCCGACGAGGCACTCCGCCGATCGGGCTTCATCGCCGCGACGTCGCTCGACGGGGAGCGCTCTCACCGGCTCCCCACGACCATGACCGACCCGGCCGAACAGCGGCGGGCGGTGACCGGAGCCTTCACCGCACTACAGGCCGATGGCTTCAACGTCCTGTGCGATTCGGACCTGCTCAAACCCGGCACTCCCCCTGACCGGCCGCACGAAGCACGGCTCGGCGACGACCTCACCACCCAGCGCGGCCCGGTCCGAAGCCCGGTAGACCCAACCGCGCTGCCGACCTCCATTCCACCTCGGGTGAGCGCTGCTCTCGCACCCTCCCCGTCGGCCGGATCGCGCACGGTCCGCACACGCCTGGCGGCGGAAGCACCCCAGCGTGCCGCGCTGCCGCCTGCGCGTCCCTCCACCGCACCTGGTCGCTGACCCCTTCCCGCCTCGGAGTTCGCCGTATGCCTCGCACCAGCAGAACCGGTCCGGCCCTCGACCTCCCCCGTCATCGAGCCCGCACCGGATGGATCAGCCGTGTTGCCCAACTCCGCCGAAGAACTGCTTCCCGACGTCGCCATCGGCCGCCACCCCGACCACGGCATCGTCGCCGCGAACCCCAAGAACCTCGCCGCCACCACCTGGATGCTGGAGCGGCTCGACTTCCGCCCCGTCCCGGGCGAGCCGACCCTGTACGCCCTGACCGACCAGCAGCGTGACGGACAGGGCCGCGCCACCCGGGCCGTCGAGCTGTTGCGCAACGCCGGCTTCCGAGTCGACACCGACGCCGTGTTCAACCCCTCCCTCGCACCCGGGCCTCGCCCCGTCCCGGGCCGAACCCCGCTCGGCGAGCCCGATGTCGCGTTCGCCGAGCATCCACGGCTCGGCATCATCGCGGCCATCGACGACCGGGCCTCCGGAATCACCGGACTCGCCCTGCTCGACCACGGCTGGCGACACGACCCCCGCCTGGACATCTACGCGCTGCCCGCCACCACCGGTCGCGACGAGGCTCTGGGGAAGGTCGCCGACGCCACGCTGGCCCTGCACCGTTCCGGTGTCCAGGTCGCCGTACACCCTCACCTCGCGCAGGACGTAGTGACCCGCAACCATCCCGCGACCGGGCAGGCCCCGTCCCGCGACCGCGCCCAGAACGCCGGCGTCCGTCACTCGCCGATCAGCACCGCGGCGCTCGCCGCCAGCCCGGCCCTCGCCGGCCTCCCGGGCAAGCGGCCGGTGGCCGCTCCCGCCACCTCCGTCGCGGCGGCCCGGCCGGTCGGCCCGCGCATCGCCTTCTCCCGCGAGCGCTGACCCAACCCCCGTAAGGAAGCTCCCCCATGGCAGTGAAGACCATCTGGCCGATCAACCACTCCTGCGGCCACCACACCGACCGCGACCTGTCCGATCGACCGGCCGACCGTCGCGCGGGCTTCGCCGAGTGGCTCGCCACTCAGGAATGCACCGACTGCTGGCGCGCCTCCAAAGAGGTCAACGAGCAGGACAAGGCAGCCTGGTTGAAGGCCAAGCGGGCTGAGGAACAGGCCGAGTCCGAAGCCTGGTCCCAGCAGTACCGAATGCCTCCACTGGAGGGAACCGAGCGCGCCGTCCCCTGGGGTGCGCGCTGCCGCCACCAGATCCTGGCCGCCGCCTACACCGCCCTGGTCGTCGAAGGGGACACCCGCGAGGCGGAGTGGGAGGAGATCGAGGAGACCGCTCGCACGATCACCCGTGCCGGCTGGTGGATCGACCAGCGCTCCTCCGAACCGGACGACCTCACCGAGCTGCTCCAGGCCGCCACCGACGCCGACCAACCCAACGAGAACCCCTACTTCTATTGGTCAGAAACTCATGGGGTTCTCGTCCAGGATGTAACGGGCGTACGGGCCGCCGGAGTACTGAACTTGATTGGGTGATGTCGGGGATGTTTGCCTGACGCCGGCCTGTCGGCTGCGGTAGCTGTGGGGCTGTGAGGTACGCGCAGGGCGGCGGGCTGACCGACGCGGAGAGGGCCGCGCAGGAGCGGATCCGGCTGCGGGCCGTGGAACGCTTCGAGGGCGGGGAGAAGAACCGGAAGATCGCTGCGGCGCTGCGGGTGAGAGAGCGGTCGGTGGAGCGGTGGCGCCGGGCCTGGCGCGAGCGAGGCGAGGCCGGGATCCTGTCGAAGGGATCGCCCGGACGTCCCAGGCTCAGCCCGGTTCAGATTGCGAGACTGGAGCGGGAGTTGGAGCGTGGACCGCTAGTCCACGGCTGGGCCGATCAGCGGTGGACGCTGGCGCGAGTCAAGACGCTGATCGGTCGACTGTTCCACGTTTCGTACACGGTGGAGGGCACGTGGCGGCTGCTGAAGCGGCACGGCTGGTCGTGGCAGCAGCCCACCCGCCGGGCGATCGAGCGCGACGATGTGGCGGTCGAGCTGTGGAAGAGAGAGGTCTGGCCGCGGGTAAAAGCTGTGCGGCGGCGTGTAACGGCTGGATCGTCTTCGAGGATGAGGCCGGCCAGTCGATGACGCCGCCGCGCTCCAGAACCTGGGGGCGGATCGGCCAGACCCCGGTCGTCCGGGTTCGCGGCCGGGGCTCCGGACGGGTGTCGATGGCGGGTATGGCCTGCTACAAGCCGGGCGAGCGGTCCCGGCTGATCTACGCCATCCGCGAGTACCGGAGGCGCAAGGGCGAGCCGAAGGGCTTCGGCTGGCGGGACTTCCGCGACCTCTTGGTGCGTTCCCGCATCCAGCTCGGCGGACCGATCGTGCTGGTCTGGGACAACGTCCGCCTCCACCTGACCGCTGGGATGCGGGAGTTCATCGCCGCGAATGCCGCGTGGCTCACCGTGTTCCAGCTGCCCACCTACGCGCCGGACCTGAAACCGCAGGAGGGCATCTGGTCGCTGGTCAAACGCGACATCGGCAACCTCGCCGCAGCCGACCTGGGCCAGATCACCAAGGCCGTGAAGCGCCGGCTCAAGCAGATCCAGTACCGCCCGGACCTCGTCGACAGCTGCCTTGCGGGCACAGGCCTCATCACGGACGGCTGAGCGGCGCTGCGCTGCAGAATCGTCAGTCGCCGTAGTACCGGTCGTAGGAGGCGGAGCGCTCCTCTACTGAGAAGCCCTCGAAGTCACCGGCCGCCTCGCGCTCGCGCAGTCGGTCCAGCGCCGCCGCGGCAGAAGGTGCACGGTTGGCCGAGAGGTGGGCCTTCGTCGCGTCGAGCCCGTGCCCAAGCAGGAATTCGATGTCGATCGAGCGCGCTGCGTCGAAGCTGGCTTGCTTCGCACTCCAGATCAGGAGCACGTCGTCGAGGTCGCCGCTGTTGAACAGCTGGAAGCAGCAGAGCCTCATCAGCTCGGTGTCGCCCTCGCCCTGGGCGCGTCGCTCACGCGCCGTGTGCTCTCTGAGGAGTGCACGGATCTCGTCGAGGTCCGCGCCGACGGGGCGAAGCCCGTAGCGGCGCCAGCTTTCCTCGGCATCCATCGCTGGTCTCCTTGATTGTCCGGCCCGGCCCGTGGCTATCGGCCCCGCCCATCGCCGTTCGGTCGGACGAGGGCCCCTCTGCTGGTCACAGTATGCACACCGAGCGCCGGCCCATATGGGTCGGCGGCCACCGGCGCAGGTGACCGATAGCCCACACCACCCGACATCACCCAATCAAGTTCAGTAGCCACGGACGATGTGCGGCTGACGTTGACGTCTACGGAAGAAACTGCCTGCCTCGGCAGTGAGTTCGGCCTGGTCTCGGGCCCGGTGCTGCTCGGGCAGGCTGTGCTTGAAGTCCGCGTTGACGGAGAACCGGCCCCCGCTCCGCCGCACCACCGGGCTCTCCCCCTTCTCACCCCAGGTACGGCCGGTGACCTGGTCGGACCTGATGCCGACCTGACCGGCGAAGAGGATCGCGCCTCCGTCGGCCTTCGCCTTCGCATGAATCCCCGGCCAGGTCTCTTCATACCGGCGCCGCACGGCCTGCGGGTCCCAATCGATAGAGCTCGACTCGATCAGCCGCCAAACTTGCTACCGACCAGAGCATGGGAATCATCCCCAGCCAAGCCAATCAAATGGGCAGTCCGGTAAGCGCGTGCGAGCTTTCCGGGCTTCCCAAAGGCAAGGCTGTAGAGGCCCCCGAGGACTCTTCAGGCATTATCGAGATCTAGCCTGGAAGCGCTGACGAACCCAAGAAACCAAGGGTTCGAAGGCGCCATTTCGCTCCGCTTCAGCAAGCCGCTCATCTAGTTCGCGTGATGCCATGGAGTCCATGCCGAGGAGGATCTCGCAAAGATCTCGCGACAGGGCGGACACCCCTGGCCTCGTCGGCTCTCTCAGTTCAGCAAGCAAGGACCTGCGATCCAGCATGCGAACCATCTCTGGAATCACTTCACTGATCAAACTTTCGCGAAGTGCCGATCCACATTCCTGCTCCGTTTCGGATACCCACGACCACATCCTGCGAAAGTACCCGTCATCCTCCGGATCAAATGAGAGTTTCTCGGGAGGGAGGACGAATCGGGTAATGAGGACCCCGCTCCCGTCGATACGCCGCACGGATTCGTCTTCGTTCCCGGTGAGCCAGTCCCAGTAGACGCCAGGGGCGATGCCGTAAGAGACGCCAAGCACGCTCTTTAGTGAGTCTAGGCGGATTTCCTCAAAGAGTAGAAAGGCCACGTCACCAGAGCTTGAGGTCAACTTGAAGTCACCACCACTCCGCACCAGGCCAAAATTCTTTGCGGCTGGAGCCACATACTCACGGAGGAATGCTTTCGTGTTCACCGATTATACTTCCGTGTCCTGACGTTCACGCCGCAAGTCCGAAAAGCTGCTGCATTGCAGCCACACCAGTTATCGTAGCCCCTGCGGCAGCGCTCTCCGCACCCGCAGCCACGCCTCCAGCCACGAGAGTCCCAGCACCGAAAGCGATCATGGGGACGAGAATGGGGTCGAACCCTCCGTCTGAAGCCTGAGGTATCGTTCCGAGCCCCGGCTGGTAGGTGGTACCGGGATAGGCACCCGGCCCCGGCCCCGCAGAAGGCTGAGGCACGGGCTGAGCAGTTGCGAGTGGTGCGGTTCCCATGGGGTTGTTCGTCAGGAAGTTTCTCCACTTCCTATTTCCCGGCTTCCCGTAGATCACCGCGCCCTCCTCCGGCCCAATCACCTGATACCCATTCCCGACCGCATACGGTCCGCCAATGGTCCACCCCAGAACCGCCTTCATGGCCTTTGCTCGCATGCGATTCACGTACCACTGAGCTTCGGGTACTGCCGTGCGCCAGTACCCAACGGACTTCACCTCCCACACGTACCAAACTTCATGCTTCGCATCATATGCAAGGATGTCAGGAACTCCATAGGAGCAATCAGAGCCCGGCTTCTTCCCTGGATGCATGCAGTCCTTGTTTGCCCCGTAGATCTTCATGTTTGTGACGATCTGCAGCTTCACACCAAGCTGCCTAGCCTGCTTCTGGATTTCCAGGATCGCTCTCGCCTGGGCCTGATTGTGCACAGTCGTCTTGTTTCCGTAGCGCCCGACAGGTGCGGCGGCGACAGCAGCGTTTACCTCATCGCTGCCGTTTCCGTTCCCCGAGCCACCCTTTCCAGGGTCGATCCCATCTCCACTGCCGCAAACATTGATGTAACAGTAGTCACGATTCGGGTCCGAAGGTGCGTCGTCTGTACGAAGGCCGGTCGGATCGCTGGATGAAACAGGGCCGTTGTTGGCGTAGGTGTACCCGTTCATTTGGAGCGGGTTGGCGATGTCGATGATGGGGTCGCTGGAAAGGAAGCGACCGGTGTTCTGGTCGTATTCTCGGGCGCCGATGTGGGTGAGGCCAGTGACGGTGTCGTCGATTCCGACGCCGAGGTAGCTGCGCTTGTTGGGCCAGGCTGCCGGCTTGGGGCCGCGGAGTTCGCCGTAGGGCTTGAAGCTGCGGCGGGTGACGGGCTGGCCGGTGGAGATTTGGACTGTGGTGTTGGCGGTGCCGAGGTGGTCAGCGATCAGAACATTGGTCGTGTGACCGGCGGTGGCACCATTTGTGGTGGTGCGTATGACAGTGGGCGCGCCTGCCTGGCCGTAGGAGCGGGAAGCTCGGGTGATGGCGGTGCCGTTTGTCGTGAGTTCGGTTTCACCGAGGTACAGGGTGCTGCCTGTGGGCGAGCTCTCCAGGATCCGGTTGCCTGCGGCATCGTAGACGTAGGTGATCTTGTCGTTGCCGATGGTGTTCGACTCAAGCTTTTGCTCGGCCGTCCACTGCATGGTCTGGGTCTGGGTGCCGCCAAGGATGGTGCGTGTCTGCGTCGTGCCGGTCGGGTTGTAGGTGTAGGTGCTGCTCTTGCCCGCTGTAGGGGTGGTAGCAGAGGTCAGCGTGTGCGGCTGAGTGGTGCTGTAGGTGTATGTGTAGGCGATGTTCTTGGCAATGTCGCCGGCCGGATCGTGGTCGGTCACCGTGGCGCGGTTGCCGAGCCAGTCGTAGGTGTAGGACTGGTGGTAGGCGGCAGAGCCGGTGACTGCGGTGCCTGAGGCGACTGTGCCTGCGGCAGGTGCCGCGTTGGCGATGCCTGCGGGGGCGGGGTTGGGCTGTCCATCGGCGTTCTTCGGGGCCTGATGGGCGGCGTCGGCGACGGGGCCATTGGAAGGGATGCCGGTGCTGTCGTAACCCCAGGTGGCTCCTGAAGCCGACTTGCAGCCATGCCCCTTGCCGTCAGGCGTGATGTTCGAGGTCCAGGCGTTGACGAGTTCACCCATGGCGTCATAGGTGAAGCACTGGTTGTCCCAGGTCGTGAGGGTGGGAGTCTCCGCGTTCTGCCGTGCGCTCGCGGTGATCAGGCCTGAGGCGTCGTAGGCGTATCCGGTGTCCGAGACGCGGTGGGGGCCTGCGGTCTCGCGATCCGTCACGGTTCGCTGGAGGCGGCCGGTGTGTTCGTCAATGAAGTTGGTCGTCCAGACCCGGTAGGGCTGCGCGCTGGAGACGGAGCGCAGGACTTCGCCGTAGGGCGAGTAGGTAGCGTCGGAGGTGTACCAGGCGAGGCCGGAGGTGGACTCGGGCAGGCCGTCCTCGTTGTAGCGGGTGATGACCTTCTCGGCGGCGAGGCCACCCTTGGCGGGTAGCGTGACGGACAGCGGCTTGCCTGTGAGCGTGTAGGTGTAGCTATAGGTGTACGTGCCGTCGAGGCCAGTGGTCATGGCGTTCTTGGGGATGACGGTCTCACGCCCGGTCGGCCGGTATTCGGTGTCGTAGCCGGTGACCCGGTCGATGTACTCGTCGCCAGACGCGGTGATCCGCTTGGCCTCGTAGGGCAGGCCGAGGGCACCGTCACGGTCATACGTAAATGACTTGATCGGTATAGCGGTCGTCTTTCCGGCACTTACTGCCGTGATCCGGCCGAGATTGTCGTAAGTCATGTAGATCGACTGCTGGAGTTCGTCCGTGACGATCTTGGGGCGGTCGGCATCGTCGTACTTGGTGTCGGTGGTGCCGGTGTCAGGGCTGGTGGTGGAGGTGACTCGGCCCCGCGCGTCATAGGTGTAGGTCCAGTCGTTGCCCGCAGGATCAGTGACCCTGTCGCGGTTGCCGCGCTTGTCGTAGGCGTAGGTGGTGGTGCGGACGTTGCCGGAGCCGGTGTGGTGGTTGATCTGGGTGACTCGGCCCAGTGCGTCGGTGACCGTGGTGACGGTAGGGCTGGTGGAGCCAGCAGGATCGACTGTGACGCTGGTGTCGGCGTAGGTGGTGATAGTCGGGGTCTGCCCCTTGTCCCCGTAGTACGGCGTCTGCCTGACCGGGCGCTCCAGGCCGTCGTAGGTGGTCCTGACCGAGTTCGAGACAAGAGTCGGGGACTTGACCTTGAACAGCTCGGGCGTGGGCTCGTCCTTGGCGAGGTAGCCGCCGGTCTGCTCGGAGACCAGACCGTGGTCGTTGTAGTGGGTGTCACTGACAATGCGCCCGGGGCCGTGGGCTTCGGACTGGGTCTGGACCTGGCGCATCAGGCCGTCGTAGATCGTGACCTGACTGGCGTAGGTGCCGTCGTCCTTGAGCGCCTTGACAGTGACAGCCGCCGGTCGGGTCTCGCTGGGCGTAGCCGTCGCGGCCTGGTAAGCGATCTCAACGTTGGCGGTCTGGGTGCCGGTCGAACGGGAGGCGGACCAGCCCTTGGTGAGGCGGCCAAGGTCGTCGTATTCGGTGCGGGTGACGTGGCCGTTGGGATCGGTGACCGTCAGCGGCAGAGCCCGGCCTGGGTCGAAGGTCGTGGTGGTGGCATGGTTCGCCGCGTTGAGTGTCTTGGTGGAGGTGACGGGGCCACCGGCATCGCCGGGGGTGTACTGGGTCTCGGTCGTGCCGGCTCCGGGCTTGGTGACGGTGCGGGGGCGGCCGAGGGGGTCGTAGGTGGTGGTCGTGGTGATGGAGTGGCTGGCGCCAGTGCCGTCGATCTGGTCGACGGCGGTGACGAGACCCTTGGTGGGCGTAGCACCGTGCACGAGGCCGTCGTAGCGGGTGTGGACCGAGCCCTTAAGTTCAGTGACGGGGTTGGCGGTGGCGTAGTCGACGCAGGTGGTGGCGGTGGTACGGACGGTGCTGGGCAGTCCGATCAGCCACACGGTGGTGTTGTGGACATAGTCGTTCTTGGTGCAGGTGGGCTCGGAGAGGGTTTCTCCGCCAGTGCCGTTCGGGGTGACGACCGTGGTCTCGACCGTGGTGGGCAGGCCGTATGTCGCGTCGCGGTCGAGGGTGGTGGTGCGGACACCTCGCCAGCTGGTGCCAACGGCCTGGATGGTGTCGGTCTTCTTGACGCCCGTGCGGTAGGCGCGCAGGGCGGTGAGGGCAGTGCCGTCCTCTGCTTGCCGGGTGCGTGAGGCTGTTTCCTCGGCCTTGTCGGGGAAGGTGCGGGTGCGGGTGGTGAACTCGTTCGACTTCTTGAAGGAGTTCAGGTAGGTGAGGGTTTCGGCGGTCGTGCCGGCGTACTGGGGGGCGTCGTCGGTGAGGAGGACGGTGCCGTCGATGGAGTCCTTGACCTCGCCTCCGGTACCCAGGAAATAGCGGGTGACAGATCGTGACTGTGACGGGGGTGTGGTGGTATCCCCGGTGGTCTTGCGGCCCTTGGTGACGGCGACCTGCCGGTAGCCGCGCCAGTCGCTGTAGGTGCGTAGGGCGGGGCGGAGGAATTCGTCCTCGCTCTTGGCCCAGGCGGGGCCGGAGTAGCTGTAGGCGGTCCGGATGGGGGCGTTGAAGAGGGTGGCGACCTTGTCGGTCTCGGTGACCGAGGCGACGACGTACTTGTTGAACCAGGCCTTGGCGGGGGTCTTCTCCTCGCCGTCGGGGGACCAGCGGACCGGGTAGCAGGTGCCGTTGGCCTTGCCCGCGTCGGTGATGGGCTCGGTTTGGCAGCCGCCTCTGTATTCGACCTCGATGTCGGCTCCGGCTTCGGTGGCGATGACGCCGATGCGGGGCCGGGTGAAGCCGGGACGCTTGTCGTCGGGGCCGGTGGAGACGAGGTTGGGCAGCTGCTTGTCGAGGAGGTAGCCCTTGAGGGGGGATGTTTTCTTCACCTGGTAGTGGGCGAAGCTGACGCCGTCCTTGGACTGAGCAGTGCCGCCGCCGGTCAGCGGGGTTTCGCCGGGGCTGTAGCCGGTGCGGGTGATGGAGTTGAGCCAGAGGCCGGGGGCGGTGTCGTACCAGTCTTCGGGGAAGGACTGGTGGAGTGTGTAGACGTCGACGTATCCCAGGCCGGTCTGGCCTGCGCGGGCGGCCTTGGTGGTGATGGTGTCGAGGCGGAGCTGGGTCCAGAAGGAGGGGAAGCCGGGGCAGAGCTTGGAGGTGCTCTTGCAGTTCAGGGAGCCGGGGGTGTCCCACCAGGGGCGGTAGGCGCCGGGGTCGCCGGTCTTGGCGAAGTTGGCCGGGTCGCAGGCGGTGTCGGACTTCAGGCAGCGCTGCTGGACGCCGAAGTCGACCGTGGCGGACGGCTTGGTCAGGTCGGTGGCGCGGATGCCGTACTCGATGGTGGTGGGGTAGGCGGCGCGCTCGTACTGTTCGGGTGTTTTGCGCTTGTCTCTGACGGCGTAGTAGTTCGCCTCCTGCTTCCAGTTGACGATCATGACGTTGCCGTGGACGTCCTCGACCTTGTCCAGGCCCCAGCGCCACGCCTGCTGCTTGTCGGCACCACAACGCGAGTCCTTGAAGGCGTCGGCGTGGCAGGGTTCGTCGGGGTGGTTGCCGAAGACGGGGACGGTGGAGACCGAGTTGGTGTCGGCGTGGCCGCCGCCCACCTTGTTGAGGCCGAAGTGGTACTTGGTGCCGTCGGTGGTGGTGACGGTCCAGTACTCGCCGTTGTCGTCGCCGTTGGCGGTGCTGCCTTCGGCCGTGCGGGTGTGGTGCTCGATGCGGGTGCCGTCGTCGCGCTGGGGGTGGTAGGTCTCGGTGCCGGTTTCAGGGGTGGTGCTGGCGTCGCGGACGAGTTCGGTGGTGTTGCCGCCCAGGGACATGACGGCGTTGTAGGACACCCAGCACAGGTCGCTGGTCTTGTCGGCCTTGGCGGTGTTGTTGGGGATCTTGGGGGTGTTGTCGTCGCCCAGCTTGTGGGTGTCGTCCTTGCAGGTGCGGTAGCGGCGTTCGATGAATCCGGGGCTGTAGTCCCAGCCCTCGCCGATCCAGGATGCCTGGGGGGAGGAAACGGCGGTCTTGCCGTCGACGGTCTGCGAGTTGTAGGAGAGCGTGACCTTCGGTGCGGGGCCGGCCGGGGCGGGCGGCATGGTCATCGGGTAGGACCAGGTGAACGCGCCAGACGAACCGCCCGCGCTCCACGTGCCGCTGGAAGCGAGCGGGGTCGCCTTGAAGGAGCCACCGGGGCCGGCACCCGAGTCCACCGCGCCGATGACGGCCTTGTCACCGCCCGTGGCAATGGGGGTGGCGGTGGTGTAGGAGGCCTGCATGATCGCCGGGCCAGACGTAGTGGTGCCGACGGCAGAGGCGGGGGTGACGGTTCCGTCGGCAGCGGTGTCGACCGTCGCCTTCACCGTGTGGGTGACAGGGTCGTTGGTGGTCTCGAGTTCCTCGTACGCCTGGCACGCCTCCTCCAGGGGCGTGGTCAGGTAGCACTCGGGGAACTGCACCAGACGCAGGCGCGAGGCCCAGTCAGCTCCGTGGAGGTTCTCGAAGGACTTGTAGCTGAGTCCCACGTTGATCGGCACGGATCCGGTGGCGGGAGCCTGGACCGTGACGAGGGCGCCGACCTTGAGAGCTTCTTCGACGCCCTGGCTTGTCTCGCCGCTGCGGTCGACGACACTGAACTGCCAGGTTCCGGTAGGGGCGGGCTGACCGGCCGCCTGTCCGGCGAGGAGCGGGAGGTTGGGGATCTGAGTGAGGGTGCCGTCTTCGGCCGCCGTCGCCGTGCTCGAAGCGGTCGTGAGTGAGGCGGGACTGACGGCGGAGCCGAAGGTGAAGGGCTCGGTGTCAGCAGCCGGGGTGGTCGTGGTGCCAGCGGGCGCCTGCTGCAGATCGGCGGGGGCCTCGACCTTGAGGGTGTTGAGGTCCTTCTCAAACGTCTGGCCCTCGACGGGAGTCTCAACCTCGAGCTTTTCGAGGTCGAGGGGCTCGGTGTCGGCGATGGTCTCGCGGCCGGTGTCGACGTTAGCCGGGTCGGGCGGCAGGGCCAGGGACTCGGCGGGCATCAGCCCCAGCAGCAGTGCGGCGCCAAGCGCGGGTATGACGGCGCGGCGGGTCCGACGACGGGAGCGGCGTTGGCGAGCGAACAAGACGGGGCCCTCCGGACCACTTGGCGCGGGAACCGGAGACGGACCGCAGGTGATTGCACTTCAGATCGGGCAGATTCTGCGGGCGGATCGTGAAGGAATACCAGAGGACGTGACCCTGCAGTGATTATTGTCACGGAACGTAGTCACGCAGGTACGGACAAGCATGTAAGTAAGAGGGCTGTTCCGACGAAGCTGCCAGCCAGGTCATCAAGCCCGCAAACTGCGTGTTCGCTGCATCATGTAGTGAACTGCGCGTTCCTGATGCCGCTTCAGGCTGATTTCGGGGCTTCTGGGCCTGGTATGGGTGTGAGCATCTCTCCCTTGCCTGCGCGGCTTCCCCCACCGCCCGAAGGAGGGAGGCTCGCCCAGTGTGGCCGGTTGCCTTCCATGGGGCAGATGACGGCGCACGGTTGATGGGACATCATCGGCTCGCCCAGCCATGCCCGCGCAGAAGGTGCTCCGCCTCGGACTCACTCGCTATGACGTCATGGCCGGCTTCGTGGTTTCAGCCGGTGCCCTGAGAGCCCGGATCCTGGGAAGTAAGGGGTTGTCTCCTGATGAGACAGACATGGCAACGGCCCGCGGCACGGCGTGTGAGCGCCTTGGTAGCCACGGCCGTACTTGCTGCGGGTGGCATCACGTACGCGGGCTTGCGTGCTACCTCTGCCGAAGACGCGTCCACCGCTTCGGAAGCGGGACAGGGCGGCAAGAGCGCGCCTGGGACGGTGAGTCAGGCGAGCGCGGCGTCGCGGGCGCGCAAGACCGGTAAGCCGGTGGAGGTCACGGCGCTGCGGACGGTCCGTTCGATGACGTGGGCGCGTCCGGACGGGCTGATGACGAAGAAGCTGTACGCCTCTCCGATCTGGGCCAAGGTCGGCCAGCAGTGGAAGGAGATCGACACCACGCTGCGGCGGACGGACAAGGGCTGGGCGCCTGCGGCCACGAACACCCGCATGGTGTTCTCCGGCGGCAGCAAGGCTGGCGGCGCCGAGCGGGCGTCGCGTGCGCAGGTGAGCCGCGTCTCGCTCGTGAAGGGTTACAAGGCAGAGGCTGGCGCGGGGAGTCCGCTGGTCACGCTCACCGTCGGTGGCACGGCCGAGATCCCTGAGCTGCACGACATCCAGCTGACCTGGCCCGGGCCCGTGCCCGCGCCGATCATCGATGGATCGCGGGCGCTGTATCCGGAGATCTTCCCGGGTGCCGATCTGGTGCTGACGGCCGAGGACGACGGCTTCGCTCAGCTCCTCGTGCTGAAGAACCGCCAGGCCGCGGCGGACCCGCACGTGGCGCAGCTGTCGTACGGGCTGGCCTCGCCCACCCTGACGTTCCATCTCGATCCTGCCTCGGGCATCGTCGGGGCCGAGGACGCCGATGGCCAGGAAGTGGCGTTGTCACCGACCCCGCTGATGTGGGACAGCAGTGGCAAGCCTGCCGTCACCGACGGTGAGCTCGGGGCGTCGTCGCAGCCGACCGCGTCCGAGTCCGTCGAGCCGGTCAGTACGAGTGCCGCCCCGGAGCCCAGCGCCAGCGCGACCGAGGACCTGGCCAACGACAACGTCGACCCCGAGGCCGAGGTGCTGCCCACCGCCACGGACGAGCCTGCGCCCACGCTCACCGACGCACCGCTGCCCACGGCCCCTGCCGAGCCCACCCCCGAGCCCTCCCAGACCGGCTCCGCCGCCACCTTGAGCCTCCCGCTGCTCAACGGCCCCTCGCCCGAGTCCCGCGGCGACGTCGTCGAGAGCGACCTAGGCGAGGGCACCTGGCTCCTGACGCCGAACCTGGACTTCCTCAACGACCCTGCCACCGTCTACCCGGTCTTCATCGACCCGACGGTCAAGAAGCACACCCAGGACTGGACCACCGCCTACAGCCGCTACCAGACGGCCACCTTCTTCAACGGCAAGGACTTCAACAAGGGCGGCACCCACGAGGCCCGTGTCGGGTTCGAGTCCGACACCTGGGGAACTTCCCGCTCGTACTTCAACATCGCGTTCGACAAGAACCTCAAGGGCGCCAGGATCCAGAAGGCCACCCTGCGTCTGCTGGAGACCTACTCCTGGTCCTGCGACGCGCGGTCCATGTCCGTCCACCTCACCGGCCCGATCGACGCACGTACCAACTGGAAGAACGCGCCCGTCCTGAGCGATGCGAATCTGGCCGCCTCCCCGCGGAGCTTCGCCCACGGCTACAAGACGGGGTGCAAAGACGCCTACGAGACCTTCGACGTGAAGGCGGCCGCCCAGAAGACGGCCGACAAGGGCAAGAGCCTGATCACCTTCGGGATGCGCGCCAGGGACGAGAAGTCCCAGTACGCCTGGAAGAAGTTCACGGCCGACGGGGACAACGCCCCCGTTCTCGAGCTGACCTACAACCGTCCCCCGACGAACCCGACGAGCCACGACCTCGGCCCCGACTTCCGGTGCACCACCACACCCCCCTACGTCAAGGTCGGCGCCTCCAGCATCACCTTCACCGCCCGCTCCACCGACAAAGACGACAACCTCGCCTCCCTCAACTTCGCCCTGTGGCCCACCGGCAAGTGGTCCACCACCGGCAACATGCTCAAGTCCACCGGCACCGTCTCCGTCGGAGCGGACACCTCCGACGCCAAACGCACCACAGCCGCCTTCTCCACCAGCGGCCTGACTAATAACGTCACCTACTCGTGGAACGTCCGGGCCGTCGACGCCGCCGGCACCTCCTCGGCCTACACGCCCACGGTGCCATGCCGCTTCATCTTCGACAGCGTCGCGCCCAGACCCCCCAGGGTCAGCTCCACCGACTTCCCCGACGCCGACGGCATCGACAACGACAACTCCTTCGGCAACGCGCCCGAAGACTCCAACTGGTCGACGAAGAAGTTCGGCACCCCGGGCTCCTTCACCGTCCAGGCCCTCGAAACCGACGTCATCCGCTACGAATACGGCTTCAACGCCAACAGCTACCCCTACACCCTGGCACGCACCGCCGGCACCTCCACCTCGGTCACGGCCACCCTCGCCAACACCAAGCCCCCCGCCGCCGGCCCCAACGTGCTGTACGTGAGAACCGTCGACGGCGCCGGACACTTCTCCGAGCCCACGAAGTACTTCTTCTACGTCACCCCCCGCGACCAGGCGGACGCCGCAGGCGACTTCACCGGCGACAAGCTCCCCGACATGCTCACCATCACCGCCGGCGGCAACCTCCGCCTCTACCCCTCGCACGCGGACAAAGACCTCAAGCCCACCGGCGACATCGACTACTCCATGTCCGGCGCCTACCGGGAAAACCCCGCCAAGGACCCCAACGGCGGCGACAAGGAAGAGACATTCATCGGCCCCGTCTCCGGCTACTTCGGCGGCGCCCTGATCACCCACAACGGAGACTTCTACGGCGGCGACGGCCTGCAGGACATCATCGCGGGCGTTGGCGGCAAATGGTGGGTCTACCCCGGCGACGGCTACGGAGCCGTCAACATCACCAAGCGCCGCGAAATCCTCCTCCCCTCCAACGCACCCGCCCCCTCCACCTTCGTCTACACCCAGATCCTCGCCACCGGAGACGTCACCGGCGACGGCCTGCCGGACATGTTCGCCACCGCCGGCGACCAGCTCTGGGCGTTCACCGGCTACAACGGAGCCTCCTTCACCGAAGCCCGCATGCTCACCAGCGCACCCTGGGCCACCCGCGACCTCGTCACCGTCGCCGACATCGGCGGAGACGGCGTGCCCGACCTCCTCTTCCGCACCGAGGAAACCGGACGAGGCCTGCTCCTGCGCCACGGCAAGCCCGGCGCGAACGGCGGTGTCGACCTCACCTCCCTCGCCACCGGCGCGAACTCCAAAACCGGCCAGGACGAGGTCTACGGAACCGGCGGCTGGAACAAGGACTCCATGCCCATGCTCATGGGCACCCCGTCTGCCAACGGCGACGCCATCCCCGACATGTGGGCAGCCGCATCCGACGGAAAGCTCTACTTCTACCCCGGCGGCCCCGACGCCCACGGCACCCGCTTCATGGCCAGCGACCTCGGCTGGACAACCAACCGCGCCATCGGCTAACCAGCCAACGCAGGAAAGGGAAGGGAGACGACCACACCACGGTCGCCTCCCTTCCCTCGTTGCACCACGGTCAGAGGCGCCGGCCGACTTTTACTCCTCGCCTGAAGCATGGGCCTCAGTGCGTGGATGTCCGGAATGGTGCAGGTGAGGGTACGCATGGCTCCGGGCGCGGTTTCCGTGCCTGCCCCCTCGATGGTGCTCGGCGTGACGGTGGTCAGTATCGGACTGCTCGCGACGGTACTCATGCCGTGATCAACCGAGCTCGCGGGCCTCACGGTCATTGGGCACCTTCCCGGTTCACCCCTCGCGGGGTTCGCCGCCACCGACACGGGTGAAATCCTTCGTCTAAACGTCTGCGATACGCATCCGGTCCTGTTTCGCCGTACGGATCGAGCGGGCGAGCCAGAGCTTCTCACGGATCCGTCTCGCTCGCTCCACAGGTCAACGTGCGACGCCGCCGACTGCGTGCCGGACTACCGAACAGGCACCAGGGCACGCGTTCCGGGGCAGGTTGTTTCCGTTGTCCTATTGATCAGAAACTCATGGGGTTCTCGTCCAGGATGTAACGGGCGTGCGGGCCGCCGGAGTAGCCGCGGACGATGTGCGGCTGACGTTGGCGTCTACGGAATAAACTGCCTGCCTCGGCAGTGAGTTCGGCCTGGTCTCGGGCCCGGTGCTGCTCGGGCAGGCTGTGCTTGAAGTCCGCGTTGACGGAGAACCGGCCCCCGCTCCGCCGCACCACCGGGCTCTCCCCCTTCTCACCCCAGGTACGGCCGGTGACCTGGTCGGACCTGATGCCGACCTGACCGACGGAGAGGATCGCGCCTCCGTCGGCCTTCGCCTTCGCGCGGATCTCCGGCCAAGTCTCTTCATGCCGGCGCCGCACGGCCTGCGGGCCCCACTCAACGGCCCGCTTGTCCCGGCGCTGGAAGGACAGCCCCCACCGCTTCAGGCACTTGCCCACCCCACCTCAGCCAGCCGCACCCGATACATCACGATCAGCTCGCCCACCAGCCGCCCCGTCCACAGCTGACCGGAAAGCCCCACGTCACAAGGCTGGTGGTCCAGGACCTGCCGCACCGCGGCCTGCTCGGCCTCCCCGAACACCTGGTGCAGACCGACCGGCCTGCCACGAGGACGCATCACCAGCGCCTCCCGCCCGCCGGTTTGCCACTTCGCCCACCACTGGTCGACAGCCTTCAGCGACACCCCCGAAGACCGCGGCCACGTCCTCGCAGACCCGTCCCGCCACCAACACGGCCACCGCCCGCAGCCGCAAGGCCTCCTGCGCCGACGTCGACAGATGCCGCGTGTCCCCCACCAGATCTCTCACACCACCAACGCCCCAGAACCCAAACCATCCCGGATCGATAGCCGCTCGGTGCCCGCTGCGGCGAGGCGCCGGGGCTCCCTCTCCCGCCAAGGTCTGAGCCGGGCGAGCACGGCGTCTATCAGCGATCCCCGGCCGGGCCAAATTACGAATCCTGCGGATTCTCTCCCTGTTGGTCCGACCTCCCGGACCCTCGTTTCTTCCTTCTCTTTCGAGGTAGACGCCGTGATCGCCCACCTGCAGCGCGCCAGCGACACCGCTGGCCTGCTCTCGTACCTGTACGGGCCGGGTGAACGTGGTAACCACGTCAACCCCCGGCTGGTCGCGGGTGACGGCCATGGGGCGCCGATCGAACTGCTCACCGAGCCGGGCTCGCTGTCGTACTTGGCCCAGGCGATCGACGCTCCCGTCGAGCGTCTCGGGGCCCGTGTTCCCGCTCGGCCAACGTGGGTCTGCTCGGTGCGTTCCGACCCCCGTCTGCCGGACCTCACCGACGCGCAGTGGGCCGACGTCGCCCGACGGCTGGTGTCCGCCACCGGTATCGCCCCGGACGGTGATCCGGATGCCTGCCGGTGGATAGCCCTGCGCAACCAGCCCCGGCAGGTGTACGTCGTGGCCAGCCTCGCCCGCGAGGACGGCGGCCTGCACAACGGCTACCGCGACGCCTTCCGCCTCCAGACCGAATGCCGCCGGATCGCGGCCGAGCTGGGGCACCTGGCCACCGCCTCCCATCCGACTTCCCGTGCCCAGGAGACCTCTGTGCCCGCTCCTCCGATCACCATCTCCTCCGAGTTCAGCGGCAGCGTCGTGGCGAAGGGCGCCAACGACGATCTCTCCGCCTTGATCCTCAAGCACGCCGGCTTCCAGCAGATCCAGGACTGGCACGGTCGGCGCCACCGGCTTCCCACCACCACGCCGGTCGCCGACCAGGTCGCCATCGCCAGTCACGCCGCCGAAATGCTCCGCGCCGCCCGCTACGACGTCGCTCTCGCGCCCTCCCTGGACGTGGCCCGGATGAGCACCCCGGCGAATCCGCTTGAGTCCTACGCAGCTGGCGCCGCACTTCTCCAGATCACCAATGAGATCAGGTCGGCCGCGAACGGAGAGGGCCTCCGGCGAGCGGTCGACCAGCTCCTCCACCCCGAGCACGGGGCCTTGGAGCGCGTCCGGGAAGCGCTGGAGGTCGCCGGCGAGCACATCAACGACCTCGACGACGAGGCGTACGGGCTGGCCGACCGGTTCGGCTTCGCGGCGGACTTCGTCTGCTCGGCGCAGTCGGAACTCGTCGACTCGGAGGACGAGCTGCGTCGTGTCGGCGGCCCTTCTCGGTCCGAGGCCGAGGCGCCGACGCGCTCCTCGGCCCTGTCCGCCTCCCGGAGCGCGGCGCTGGCCGTCTCGCCCGCGGTGGCCAAGGCCGAGGTCGTCACCTCGGCCTTCGGTATCGATGTCGTGGGATCCCGCCCGTCTGCCCGTGCGCCGCGCGCCTCCGGCCCTCGGCGGTGATCGGGGTGCCTTCTTCCGCCGTGTCCTCCGCCGGTCTGTCGCGTACGTATCTCATGCGGGCGGCCGATGCCCTGGCCAGTGCGACGGTTAACTACGCCATCCCTCACCTGGTCCTGGTCGCCACCGGCTCAACGCCCTGACAGGCCAGTACCAGCACCCGCCGGCCGCCGCCGGATACCCAGCCCCAATCTCTGCTGAACGTTCCCGTCCGATCCACAAGGAGTAGGCCCGTGAGCTGCACGAGAGCCGAGCGCGCCCCGCCCACGCCCGCTCGCACCCCAAGGAACCGCCCGTGCCCTCCCCGCGCACCAGCGCGCCGTCGACCACCACCGGCTCCGACGCGCTCCTCTACCTCCTGTTCGGCGTCCTCGGCGCCGCCATGGCCTTCGGCTCCCTCGCCTGGCTGACCGGTAACCTCACCAACTCCCTCGTCGGAAGCGGCCCGTGGGCCCCGTTCCGCGCCGCCGACGCCCTGCTGCACCCCGAGGTGCTGTGGCCGGCCATGAGCACCACCGCGCTGCTGGTCGGCGCCCGCGTCGTTCCCGGCCTGCTCACCCTGGCCCTGCTCACCACCGGCCTGGTGCTCTGGATGCGCTGGCGCTCCGGTGCCAAGACCGGTCTCGCCCGCAAGGGGGACCTGGCGCCGCTGCTGGACAAGGAGATCACCGCGAAGGCGAAGAGCCTGCGCCCGTCCCTCGGCGACCGGGAGTGTAAAAGAGGTCGCTCCCGCTGACCGCGGCATCCTGCTCGGCACCCTCGACCCGGGCCGTGCCGAGGTTCGCGCGTCCTGGGAGGACGTGATCGTCGCGATCATGGCCCCTCGTTCCGGCAAGACCTCCGGACTGGCGATCCCCGCGATCCTCGCGGCTCCCGGCCCGGTCCTGCTCACCAGTAACAAGGCGGCGAACGACGCGTTCACCGCGACGGTGGACGCCCGTGCCGAGGTCGGTACGGTCTGGACCCTCGACCCCCAGCAGATCGCCCACCATCCGCGCGAGATGTGGTGGGACATCCTGGCCGACGCCCGCGACCTGGCCGGGGCGAAGCGGCTGGCCGGGCACTTCGTCGCGGCGAGCGTGGACGAGTCGAGCGGCTCCGACTTCTGGTCCACCGCAGCATCCAACACGCTCAGCGCCCTGTTCCTCGCCGCCGCAAGCCACCGGCGGCCGATCACCGAGGTGCTGGCCTGGCTCGCCTCCCCCGCCGACCGGACCCCGGTCGACCTGCTCACTGACGCCGGCCACGACGCGGTCGCCGCCCAGCTCCAGGGCACCGTCTCCGGCGCGACCGAGACCCGCGACGGCATCTACGAGACGGCGAGGCAGTACGCGAGCTGCCTGCTCGACCCGGAGGTCGCCGCCTGGGTCACCCCTAGCGAGGACCTCCCCGAGTTCAAGCCCCTCGCCTTCGCCACGTCCCGCGACACGCTGTACCTGCTGAGCAAGGACGGTGGTGGCAGCGCGTCGGCGATCATCGCGGCGGCGGCCGACGCGGTGATGCGCGCGGCCGTGATCGTCGCCGAGCGCTCTGGTGGACGGCTCGACCCGCCGGCCCTGTGCGTCCTCGACGAGGCCGCCAACGTCTGCCGGATCTCTGATCTCCCGGACCTCTACTCTCACCTGGGCAGCCGGGGCGTCATCCCGGTGACGATCCTGCAGAGCTACCGGCAGGGCCAGCGGTGCTGGGGCGAGGCCGGGATGGACGCCCTGTGGTCCGCCGCCACCGTCAAGATCGTCGGATCGGGCATCGACGACGCCGACTTCGCCGACCGCCTCAGCCGACAGGTCGGCGACCACGACGTCCAGACCGTCTCGGTCTCCACGAGCGAGAGCGGCAAGTCCACCTCGGTGAGCATGCGCACCGAGCGGATCCTGCCCCCGGACGCGATCCGCGCCCTGCCCAAGGGCAAGGTGCTGCTGCTGGCCACCGGGCTGCGGATCGCGATGCTCAACATCCGGCCCTGGTACAAGGAGCCCTCCGCCAAGGTCGTCGGGCCTGCCTCGGCCCGCGCCACGAAGGCGATCACCGAGCGGGCCCTGGCGAAGACCGTCGGCTACGACGACTTCGGGCTGTCGGCATGAGCGCGCCCACGCCGCCCTCCGCGCGGCTGGCGCAGTCGCCGGCCGTCCGGCTCGACGGCCGGTGGTGGCTGGTCGGCGAGGCCGGATCGGTTCCCCTGTCCGATCCCGCGTTCACCACCGTGCTGGACGGCTTCGCCGAGGCACTGTCCACCGCCAACCGGGCGGTCGCCGATCTGCGTGCCCGGCCAGATGAGCCGTCCGCGTCCGTTCCCAGTACGGGAGGCTGGCGATGAACCCGCTGATGGACGCCGAGCAGGCGCTCCTCGGCGCGGTGCTGCTCGACCCGGGCCAGCTCTCGCACCTGGAGTGGCTCGCGCCGGATCACTTCTACCGGCCGGTCCACCAGGCCCTGTTCGGCGCGCTGCGCAAGCTCCGGAGCGACGGCCATCCCGCGGTGGAAGGCGAGGGGCCGGTGCCGCTGTCGTGGGTGACCGACGGGGTCAACGAGGCCAGCCTCCACGTGCGGGGGCTGACCGCCTCGTACGCCCACACCCTGATCTCGGCCTGTCCGCGCCCCGCGCACGCCCCGGTGTACGGCCGCATGGTGCTGGAGGGGGCGATCCACCGCACCGTCGCCCAGCACGCGATCCGTCTTCACCATGTGGCGCGCGCGGGCACTCTGCGGGGCGAGATCGAGGGGACGCTGCACTACGCGGACGTCCTGGCGGGAGTACTCACCGATCTCGCGCGGCGGTGGGGCACCGAACCGCGACCGGTCGCGCCCGCGCCGCCGACGGCCTCGATCCCCTCCGCCCTTCCGCCGGCGCAGGCCGATCAGGTGGCCGAGGACGAGGCGTTCCTTCTGGCCGTCCTCGTCGAGCGGCCGGGGGCCATGGGCGAGGTGGTCGACTGGCTACGGCCGGGGGACTTCGCCGACCCGGTCCACGGGCAGGTCTACCGATGCCTGGGGGCCCTGCACCACCGGGGCGAGCCCATCGATCGGATCACCCTGCTCTGGGAAGCCCAGCGGCGCGGCCTGCTCGCCGACGGCGCGCTGTCGGAAGACCGGTTCGCCGTCATCTGCGGTGGCGTGGCCGCCGGCGACGCCGAGTGGCTCGGCAAACAGGTGATGCGCTCCTCAATCACACGGACCGCCGCCACCTCCGCGCGCGCCGTCCGAGCCCTGGCCGAGGACGAGGCCCTCGCCCCGGGCCGGCTGATCAACCACGCCCTGCACGCACTCGGCCCGCTCGACGAGGTCCGCGCCCGCTGGGAGACCGCACACGGTCGGCCGGCCTCCCGGGCACCGTCCTCCGCGTCTTCCCCGAGCGGGCCGCCGTCGGCGCGGGTGCGCGCGGCACTCACCCGCAGCGCCCCGCGTGCCGCTCCCTCTCCACCGGACCGGCTCTCCCTCGGGCCCGCCCCAACCGCCGCGCGCCTGCCCTCGCGCACCCACAGCTGACACCCCCTTTCCACCGCTCCGCTCCTCATAGACGGGATCCACTGTGACCACGAGCTCCCTTTCCGACGCCCTGGCCATACGCGCTATGGCCTCTGCCTTCGACGCCCAGCGTGGCAAGCTCCCGGTCTCCGGCGACCCTCACCGCCTCCCCGGAAGCATCGTTGTCGCCCAGCAGATCTCCGAACTCGGCAAGCTGATCACCGAGCTGGGCGATGAGGTCCTCTTCCGCACCGTCAACAAGGAGGCCGGCTCCCGCACCACCCCGGCCGTCTCCGGCTTCTCGGCCGCCGTTCGGTACGCCGGTGAGGCTGCAACCGCTCTCGGAGAAGTGGCCCAGCAGCTCACCTTCCTGGAGCAGACCGAGCACCTGTACGAGCAGCCCGACGCCCGGGACGCCCGGGAGGCCGCGGGGCTGGTGATCGAAGACCGGCTCGAAACGGCGGACACGGCCCTGCGGGAGGCGGCCGACTCCCTGCACGCCGCCTCGACCACGGTCTCGCCACCGTCCTCCCGGCTCCGGGCCGCTCTCACCCGGACCGCCACCCCTGTGTACGGGGCCGCACCGGCTGCCCCCGCTCCGTCGGCGTCGGCGCCGGCTCCCGCAGCCCGGACCGTACAGGGCCGGTGACATGTCCTCCTCCCTCTCCCGCCCTCCACGGATCGGGTCGCTCTGCTCCGGATACGGCGGCCTCGACCTGGGGGTGCAGGCCGCTCTCGGCGGCACCCTGGCCTGGCACGCGGAGGTCGATCCGAACGCCTCGCGCATCCTGGCCCGCCACTGGCCCGGCGTCCCCAACCTGGGCGACATCACGACCGTCGACTGGTCCGCCGTCCCCCAGGTGTGCGTCCTGACGGCCGGCTTCCCCTGTCAAAGACGTCTCCGTCGCCGGCCGCCGGGCCGGACTCAACGCCCACACCCGTTCCGGGCTGTGGCTGCACGTCGCCCGTGCGGTCGAGGCCCTCCGACCCTGCTTGGTAGTGATCGAGAATGTCCGCGGCCTCCTCACCTCCCCCGCCGGTTCCCCTGGCGACGTGGAACCCTGCCCGTGGTGCCTGGGAGACACCGCAGGTCAGCCTCCTCTGCGGGCACTCGGTGCCGTACTCGGATCCCTGGCCGACCTCCGGTACGACGCGAAGTGGCTCGTGCTTCGCGCCTCCGACGTCGGAGCCCCGCACCGGCGCGAGCGGACCTTCCTCACAGCCTGGCCCGCCGGAGACCCTGTTCAAGACACCGACCAGCAACATCGGGAAGAACGGCGGCTCGCAGCACCCGGCCAAGAGGAAGAGCGGGGGCCACGGTCCGAACCTGGCCGACGAGGTCGAATGGCTCCTGCCGACCCCGAAGGCGTCGGACGGCATCAAGGGCTCGCCCAACCAGCGGCACTGCAACGGGGACATGACCCTGCCCAGTGCGGCGGCATCGCTGTTGCCCACCCCCCCCGGGCCAGCGACACGGGCACCCCGGGCCGCCGCCCCGGCAAGGGGTGGCGCCCTCCCCTGTCAGCGGTGGTCCTGCCGTTGTGGACGGGGTCGTCGCCGGAAGCCGGGGAGACGGCGGACGGTGGGGACCGTACGCAGCCGCCATCACCCGATGGGAGAAGCTCACCCGCCCCGCGCCGGCGCCCACCGACGCGGCCGGTCGGCTGCGCGCCGACTTCGTCGAGTGGATGCAGGGCCTCGACGCCGGCTGGGTCACCGCCACCCCGGGACTCGGACGCCCAGCGCAGCTCACCGCGCTCGGCAACGGCGTCGTACCCCAACAGGCCACTCGGGCTCTGCAGTTGCTGGCACCACCGTTCCCGCGCTGTCCACGCTGCGCGGACGGGTAGCGGCTGCCTACCGGGTTTTCGCGGCCGGGCCAAACCGCGGATTCTCCGCATCCTCTCGGGCATGTCGCCGTCTCACAGATGGAGCACGCACCCATGTCCGACACCAGCCCGACCACCCCCGGCCCTGAGCCGTTCCGGGTCTCCGACGGAGACCTCGACGACCTCGCCAGCACCCTCGCCAAGACCATCGCGGAGGTCAGGCGCCACGGCGTCATCCTCGACCGTCTCGGCTCCGAGCCCGATCCCGTACCCGCTGCCGACCGGCAGACGGACGGCGCTTCGGAAGCCGGGGCGGCCGGCCAGAAGGCCGAGGGTCCCGCCTCGGTGTTCATCGTCGCCCTGGGCGGCGAGGCGTACGCCGTCGAACTCGCGGCCCTCAGCGACTGGGTGAACCACCTCCTGCTGCCGGTGTACGGCCGGGAGATCAGCACGACGCGTCCGTGGTGCGCGCAGTGGTACGAGCATCCGGAGGCCGTCGCCCGGCTGCACGCCCTCTGGCTCGCGTGGCAGCAGCTCACCGACACCGAGGCCGGCCTGGCCGGTCCGTCGACCTGGCACCGCGACCACCTGGACCAGGCCCTGGTGCACCTGCGCGCACCAGACGGTCCGTTCGCCGCGTGCACGACGAGCCCGACCCGCCCCAACCACCGGGTCCTGGCTACTCCCGCTCCCGAGCAGGCGGAGGTGGCGGCGTGAACGACGGTTTCGACTTCGATTTCGATCTCGACGAACTCGCCCCCGCCGATGACGCGTCCGCGGAAGCGGTGGAGCGGTTCTGGTCCGGCGACCTGAGGGCGCTGTCCCGGCACCACATCACACCCGACGGCTCCCACGGCTTCGTCGTCGCCCACGACCAATCCGTTACGTGGGGAGCACGCGGCGAGCCGGAGATCATGGCGATCGCGGTCGCGCGGGATCTCAGCCGGTTCACGTTCACCCTGGAGACGAGCTACCACGCCACGGTGCCCTTCGCTCAGGCGTGGCTGGTCGAGCGCGGCTGCCCGCCCGAGAAGATCGCCAAGCTCTACAGCGACGTCGTCAAACCCGCCGACGATCTCACGGTCCAGGTCGAGGGGAAGATCCGGGAATCGGGCACCCGATATGAGGTCCTCGACACCTACACCTCGGACTTCGACCCGAGCGAGACGTGGACGCTGACCCGCGACTCCCGGTCCGTCGAGGCGCCGATCCGGGTCTTCCACGAGGAGTGGGAGCAGGGCGCCGACACGTACACGATGCGCGAGGGCGCGTTCGCCGACGTCGGCGCCGCCCGCGCCTGGCTGGACGACCGCAGCGGGCCGCTGCCCGAGCCGCCGGAGTACGGCGATGACAACGGCGCCGTCGTCCGGGCCCGCGTGGCCCGCATCGCCCTCTCCCGGTCGGCCGGTGCCTCCACAGCACCGAAGGCGGGCCTCGACGCCCCCCGTACACCTCCGGCGGGACCGGTCCAGCGTCCGGTACAGGGGAGGCTGCTGTGAGTCGCGCCCGCTTCGCCTTCGCCGCACACCCGGACGCCATCGCCGATCTTCGTGAACTTCCCGATGAGATCCGTGACTTGGCGCTGCTGGAGCTGCAGAACCTTGTCCACGGAAGTGACGACTGCCTGCCGTTGAAGGGCCGCCTCGCCGGCTTCCACAAGGTCTACGTCGACCCGTCCGTGTCCTACCGGATGGTCATCCAGTTCCGCCCGGCCCCGCCGACCTCGACCCACAAGCGCGAGATCTACCTCGTCGCCGCCGGAAGCCGGAAGGACTACGCGGTCTACCGCACAGCCCACCTGCGCACCGCCCCGCCGCAGAACACCGCGGCGGCCTCCGCTGCCGAGGCCCGCGTCCAGGCCGCCCGGTCCCGTTCCTCCCTCACCGCCGGCAGCCCGACGGCCGCCCCGGCAGCTCCTCACCCAGCGGCCCACTCCACGGCCGCCCCATCCCGAAAGGTCCCCCCGCGATGACCACCGACCGCGCCCCGCTGTCCCGTACCGACCTGGCCGGCCTCCTCACCGAGGCCGCGCAGAGCGTCTCCGGGATCCTCACCGCCGAGTACCCGACGCCCGCCAGCCGCTCATACCTGCACCCCGTCCTGGGCGCGCTGTCCGCCGGCCCGCAGGTGGTGGGCGAACTGACCAACCAGCTCGAAGAGTTCATGGCTGCCGAACTGCGGCCCGCCACCCCGGCTTGCCTGTTCACCCTGGCCTCCTACGCCTCCGCGCTGGGCTGGCTCACCGAGTCCCTCGCGGAGCTGACCACCGCCGTCGACCAGATCTGCACACACGCGGGCATTTCCACGGACTCCCAGGACCTGGCCTTCGCCGCGTCCGAGGTCGGCGAGGAGGAAGACGGGTTCGACTTCGCCTTCAGCGCGCTGGAGTTGGCGGCGATCCGCACCGCCGCCGAGGCCGCCGGCCTCCCGCCCGGCGACTACGTCGGGGTGCTCTCCCAGTCGCTGCTCGCGGCCGCCCGGATCACCGACGCCTGCATGGAGATCTCCAGCGGCCTGCTCGAAGACGCCGCGTACGTCCTGGACGAGACGGCCGATCGCATCTGGATCGGCGGCGAACCCGGGGGCCTCCCCGCCCTGGTCCGCTCGCTCCTCGCCCACATGGAGGCAGCCGAATGAACCAGTCACACGTCCCCGCCCGGCCCGTCTTCCCCGTCAACGCGTTCGACGCTCAGCGCATCGAAGACGCGTTCGCCCTGATGGGGCCGAAGTGGGCCACCTGGTCGGTGATGACTCTGGCCCAGGAGGGCCGTCCCATGCGCATACGGGACATCGCTGCCAAGCTCCCCTTCGTCAGCGAGCAGGTGCTCGGCCTGCGGCTGGCCGCCATGCACACGAGCGGGCTGGTCACCCGGACCGACACCCGCCACGGAGCGCCATACCGGCTCAGCGCCCTCGGCGAGTCCCTGACGCACGTGCACCGCACCCTGGCCGACTGGTCCCGGATTTACCTGGCGCCCGGCGCGACGGCCGAAGCCGAACGCGTCGAGGACGCTGTACGGCGTCTGCGTCCACGTCACTCCACTGCCCTGCCCTGATCCAAGTCCTTGCCGACGGCGGCCCGATGCGGTTCGGCCACATCGCCGAGGGCATCGGCCGGGCCGACGCCTTCACCCGGCAGCGCCTCCTCCGGCTCCAGGCTGACGGCCTGGTCACTCGCACGGGACCGCAACACGGCGCCCCCTACATGCTGACCGATGCCGGTCAGGAGCTGGGCCCCGTCTACGCGACCGTCGAGCACTGGAGCGCCCCCTTGGCCACGCGGTGGCCCCCGGCTCCGCTCGCCCCTGTCGCGCCGGCCCAGCGAACTCACTCCGGTGTCCCGTTGGGAGCGGACGGCGCCCGGACCGCAGCAGCCCTGCGCCGGAGCGCCGCCGTGCCGACCTCCCTGTTCAGCCACGCTCCCCAGCCGCAACCGCGGGTGTCGGCCTCCGTGACCGTCCAGTCGGCCCCGGGGCGGTCCCGGTGATTCGGATGGCACCGAGAGCCAGCCACTCCCCGTCACCGCGGCGGCATCCGCGTACGCGGACCCGCTCTCCTCCCACCCACGCCCGGAGCTTCGACCATGTCCGCCCTTCCCGACCCGTCCCGCTACGAAGAAGTACTGGTCAGCCCCATGTACCTCGCCGGCTCCAATGGGGCCGGTGACGCCGGCTTCGCCCCCGTGGCCCACTGGCCGCACCACTACCTCGACGACGGCCCCTGCCAGCTCCTCGTCACCTCGCCCGACCAGCGGATCCGGATCGGGTGGTTCGGCGACGACTTCGAGCTGTGGAAGATCACCGCCTCCGAGGAGGCCGTCGCCCCGCCCCGCTGGACGGCGACCTTCAACCACGTCACCCCGGCCGAGATCGTCGCCGGCCTCACCACTGCCCTGGCCCAGGATTACGCCGCGTCCGACCCGTACGAGAACAACGGGCGCTTCCTGGCGGACCCGTCGGTCTACTGGGCCGATTCCCTCCAGCCGCTCCTCGACTCCGGCTGGCGCCGTGAGCCGGCCATGCACGGAACTGTCAACGTCAGGGCTCCCGACGGGCAAGCGGGCGCCCTGATCCGAAACAGCCATCCCCGCTGGGACGACGAGGCCGTCACGCTGTGGGCCGGCCCTCGGGGCTGGGGGACGCGGGCGGAGGCGGTGTTCACGTCCCGCACCCCGTCCCACCTGATCGCCGCGACGGCCGCCGCGATGGCGAGTTCGGCTCCGGCGGTTCGCGAGCGGCACATGATCCACCGCGAGGTGGAGCACCTGGTCACGCTGACCCCGGTAGGCCCGATCGCCGCTCCTCAGGGCTCTCGCGCTCCGACCCCGCTCGACGTACGGCGTACCGCTGTCACCGAGGCCGTCCGCCGTGCCGCGCGCGCTCCGCGGACAGCGGCCGACCTCCGCGTGTTGGCGGCCCGGAGCCGTACCACGTCCTCGGCCCGGATGCGGTCGTCCGCCCTCACGCCCGCTGCCGCAGCACGGGCGCCGGTCGATTCGTCGGCGCTCCGGCTCAGCCGCTGACTCCCGCCCGGACCTTCCCGGACGCCCTCTCCGCCCCTCCGGACACCAGGAGTTCCCTCATGCCCGACACCACCGCGCTCGACCTGGCCACCTCCATGATCGAGAAAGCCTGGGCCCAGCCCATCGAAGTCCTGGGGGTCCTCGCGGTCCGTCGCCCCTGCGACGACCCGCTCCTGCGCTCGGCCATGCACATCCGTACGGCCCTGGCCATCACCGGCAACGCGGCGGCCGTTCACCAGGAACGGCTGCACGCCCTGGCCCGGCCCGGGTACGTCCCGGCGTACTACGAGCTGGAACGGATCGTCAGCTCGGCCGCCGACCTTCGTGTCGCGCTCGCGGAGAGCGGCGCGCATGTGCAGGCGATCCGGCGCGTGGTCGAGGCGCGCGAAGCCTCCTCGACGGCGGACCGGGGCCCGGCCGCGAGCCTGTCCCGGGCCGCGGTCGCCCGCTCGGGGCTCGCTCCACGTGCCCCGGGCCAGGTGCCCGACCAGCCCGTTCCCGCAGCTGTCGTCGGGCCGCCGCCGACCGCCCCGAGGCCGCGCCGCTGACCGGTCAGGCGAGGTCCTCGTCGCGGTGGACGTCCTTGGTGCGGGCGCCCACCGCGCGGGCCAGCTCCTCCACCGTCAGCTCGACGCGTCGGCCGCCCGCGACCCGGTGCTCCACCACCGTGTCCTCGTCCGGCCATTCGTCGGGATGCGCTCCGACGCCCCACTGGCCATCGGCGACCATCGCGATGTCGCCCACGGTCCACGGCCGCCCGGCGGCGCGGATCTTGCGCTCCAGCCCGGCCCCGTCCCAGTGTCTGCTCGGCTCCGTCATCCCTGCTCCCCCTTCGGCTCCGTACGGCTCGCCGCCGTAACTCGGTTACGACAACCCCGGCCGCCGTTCCATTCCCGCGCCGCCGGCGTCCTGGACGCCTGCCTGTGACCAGTTCGCCCACGGCAGACGCGTCACCCCCGGAAACGACTACGGACTTCGGCACACCCCATGTCAACGTACGGGTGTCGGGAAAAACCGCAGGTCAACGAAGGGATCGTCCAACCGTGAACGCCTCCGCCACCCTCCTGCCCGCCGTCGTCCTCCCCTCCGTGGAAGCCCGCCACTGGCTCTCCTCGGACCACTGCGCCACCCCGGTCCTCGAACTCCTCCACGCCCTCGGCTGGACGGTCGTCGACACCCCGGAGTGCAACGTCCACGCGACGAGCCCGGACGGCCGCGTCTACGTCGGCTGGCTCCCCGAGGACCCCGCCGCCTGGACGCGCGACATCGTCTGGCGAGTCCAGGTACAGCCCACCGAAGGCGACGCGTGGGTCGAGGAGTTCGGTACCCACACCCCCGCCGAGGCGGTGGCCGGATTCATCGCCGCCCTCGTCGCCCACTCCTCCCGCTGAACCGGTGGCCGGGACGGGCCGGCGAGGGCCTGCCCCGGCCACCGATCCCCATTCGTGCTCGCGCCCAACGATCCGTGTGCCCTTCCTCCTTCACGAACGAAAGGCCCTGAAAGTGACCATCTATTCAGACGATCTCGTCCGCGCCTCCGGCCACATCGTCGGCCTGGGTACCAGCGTGCTCGCGGCCTACGACGCTGTCGCCGGTTCCGGCTCGGCTTCGTTCGGTCTTCCCCTGGCCTGCTGCGGGATGACGCTGGTCTACACCGCCGGTAGCTTTCAGGACCACCTCCGCCGCCGCGACACCCGGGTCGTCGCCTACCTCTCGAACAACCCCGATACGCCTCTCCCCGAGATCAGCGCCGCCACCGGCCTCAGCGAGGAGCGCGTCGCCAGCTCCCTTCAGCGCCTGGTCGCCGACGGCGCGGTCGCCTCCGAGGCGGGCCGGCCCCCTGCCGCCCGATCCTACCGACTGGCCCTCTGACTTCACCCTCCCCAGCCGACCGGCCCCTCCCGTATCACCGGTCCAACAGGAGGCCCCGATCGCACGCATGCTCCTGGCCACCCGCCCCGGCTACCGCCGTAAGTGCGCCTTCGCTCGCCGCTGCACCTGCTACCACCTCCCCGGCCAGTACGGCCGCCGCGCAAGGCCCCTTCGCCGCCGGGCCGAACAACACCGCTGGCAGCGCGACCTCTTCGTATGACCGAGCGCCCTGGTTCCCGCCGCCCCGGACCTCCTTCCCAACACGAGGAATCCACCATGCCGTTCCACGCCCCGCTCACCAACCACCACGCCGACGGCACCCTCTGCCCGGCGGACCACAAGCACACGAGCTCCGGCAAGCCGCTCCACGACGACTGCCCGGGACGCTCGTACACCCAGGCCGTCTGCTCGTGCGGCGGCTGGGAGATGAAGCAGCGCGGCAAGGGCTACGTCGCCGAGTGCCGCAAACGACACCTCGCCAACCACGCCCAGGGGCCGAAGGTCCTCCGAGACCTGCTCCGTCTCGACGCCTCCTGACGCTCCCACCCCGTACGCCCTCACCTCTCCCGGAGGCTTCCGTGCCCCAGTACCTGACCGTCGGCCACTTGCTCCACCGGCTCCAGGACCTCGACCCCAACCTGCCGATTCGCCTCGCCGTCAACCCCGACTGGCCCTTCACCCACTACCTGGCGGCCGAGGTCGTCGTCCGGGACGGCAAGGCGTTCATCGCCGACGACGGGCAAGAGGACCACCTCCCCCCGTCGGTGCGCGACGCCCTCATCTGGTCCTGATCCCCTCCCTCCTACTCTCCGGAGGCTTCCATCTCGCCGCACGTACACCCTCTGCACGGCCTCGCCGTACGCCCCATGCCAGCCGGCGTCCGCGGCGCGCTGGTCCAGCGCGTCTCCCCCCGGTACGACGGCCCGCTCGACGTCACCTGGCTCACCGCCGAAGCGCCGAAGCTCACCCTCGGACGCATCCGCCTCCACTGGGAGCCCGCTCCTCGCGGCGGTTGGAACGTGAGCGCCCACCTGGGCCTGGCCACCACCGAGGTGCACCTCGCCTCCTGGCCAGCCGCCCCGGACGACTGGCCGCGCCTGGTCCGCCCGACCCTCCACGAGGTGACCGGCCTCTGCGCCGCACTTGCGTTCGCGACCGACGCCCTGGCCCTCGCGAACCGCCTCGCAGAGGTCTGACCGACAAGCGCACCAGGCCGCCACGTGACGACCAGGGAGAGGGGCGGCCTTGCCGTACGCCGTTGAGGATGGGCAAGCTACCCCAGGGCCCCGTCGACACAAGGGTCTAGGAATTCAGCAGTACATGGGATGGCCCGATGATGGGCTACCGCCAGGAAGCGGCGCGAAGGACGACCCTTGATGTCTGACAACCCGGCGAGACCGGACTCTTCGGAGAATTCCCCGCCGGACGCCGGTTCGACCCCAACCTGCATCAGACCCTTCGGCCAGGCGACCCAGGGACAGAGGGGTGCGTAACCCGCACGCGCGCCCCGGCGAAAACTCCCAGAGGACCGTTTACACCGCAAACGTGGCGGGCATATGCTGCCGCCGAACGGATGAGGGACAGCTCGTTCCGTCCTGGCAGGAAAGTTGAGCGACCTTGGATCTCCGATCCGCGCTGGCGGACCTCCTCGGTTCTCTCCGCCGCGTCGCAGTTGACGGCATCGTCCCCGCTGCCGCGTTCGAGACACAGGTGGCGCCGCTCGGCCTCGACGAGGACGCACAGACGCGTCTCCTCTCCGAGCTCCGTCGCTTGGGTCTCCAGGTGGCCGACGCCCCGTCCATTCCCCGGCTCAAGGCATCCTCCCCACGTGTGGGTGCTGCGTTCGACCTCCTGCGCCGATACCTGGAAGGGCGCCGGGTTACAGAACGGGCCCGGTCCGGGGTGGTACGTCTGACGGGCCTGGATTCCTCAGAGCAGGCCCGGTTCGACCAGCTGGTGCGGAAAGCCGGCATCGAAGTCGTCGGCCGGAACACTGGGCAGAAAACCGCGGCCACCGAGCGGATCCCGGAAAGCACAGGCCCGAGCGCGACAGCCCGGCAAACCTCCTCAGGGACAGGCGGACCAAAGGCACCCAGGACCGTATCGCAGCCACGAGTGGCCCCGTCCCGACCTGAGCCCCACTCCGTCGTGGCCCCGGCCAGCTCCAGGACTGCCCGAACATCCCCGTACCTCGCCGAGCCCGTGCCTCGCCATCTCGTGCGCCCCCTCGACGCGGCACAGCGTGTCCTGGACGAGGACCGGAGCACCGTCAGGCCGGACAAGCGGATCCTCAGTGCGGAAGCAGAAGTCGGGCTGAGTGTCCTCCTGCGCGGCGGGCCCCGACGTATGGGTGTCGAGCCGACGGCCGAGGAGATCGCGGCCCTACCCCGCGACGACATCCGCCGGCGGGCGTACAACTGCCTGGTCCTCCACAACCAGCGGCTCTCCTGGTCCTACGTCAAGGGATTCGCCGGCCAGGGCTTGGAGGACGAGGACCTCTTCCAGCACGGCATGCTCGGAGTGATGCGGGCCGCGCGGAGATTCGACCCCGCGATGGGCTACAAGTTCTCGACGTACGCCTCGAACTGGATTCGGCAGAGCATGAGCCGGGCGGTCGCCGACGAGGGCGCCGCCATCCGCATTCCCGTACACATGCACGAGACCATGCGGAAAGTTGCCCGCGTCGAGCGCGAGCTCCAGCGCGCCGGCCGATCGCGCAGCGTCGCGGACGTCGCTGTCGCTGCCGACCTCTCGGTGCGCCAGGTCGAGGAGGTACGCCGGATCAGTCGGGTCACCGACTCGCTCGATCGCGAGATTGGGGAGGGGGCGAACCTCGGCGACCTGATCGGCGAGCGCTGGGCAGCCCCTTCGGTCGTGGAGGCTGTCCTCGCCTTGCTCGAGGCGGAAGAACTCGCGGCCCTCCTCGCCCGGTTGTCGGAGCGCGAAGCCCTCATCATCCGCCGGCGAGCAGGGGTGTTCGGTGAGGAGGAGGCCACTCTGGATGAGATCGGCAAGGACCTCGGCGTCACCCGAGAAAGAATCCGCCAGATCGAGAGCAAGGCCTACAGCAAGCTGCGCGGATACGTTCTGGAGCACCGGCCCAAACGGGAAGATCCGAATGAGCCGGTGCGGCCGGTACAAACGAAGCGGCTGATACAGGCGATCTCTGAGATACCAGCGGCACCGTCGGCCCAGCCCATTCAGCAGGCTGCGGACGCGGTCACGCGCAAGGCTCCCGCGCCTCCCGCGCCCGAGGAGTACGAGGGTGAGCCGGTCGTCCTGGACGTCGACGACACGCCTCCCTACGCCCGTTGGGACATCGCGGTCGCACGCCACACTCTATGGAAGCGCGACGAGCCCTGGATACTGGAGTACGCACGGCTGGCCCTGGGAGATGTCGTCCTCGACGACATCTTGGGCTCCGGGCACCTCGTTCCGGCCCGGCTCGCGGTCGCTCGTGGGCGTGCGGTGCCCGTCCTTACGGCCAAGGCGCTACGGACCCTGGCCCATGTCCTGGAGTGCCTTCAGACGACGGGCCGACGACCTGAGGAGTTCTTCGAGACACCTCAGGCCGCCACCTCCTCCCTGTCACCTCGCCAGGCCGTGCGCGAGGTCGAACTCGTCAGTGCACAGGGGCGGGGCATGCTCACGAACGCCCTCGACGCCTTCCTCAAGCTGACGCCGACTGCAGGCCCGGTCCCGGAGGCGGAACCGTCGTCCACCCCCGTACCCGTGGCAGACCCCGCGCCCGTACCCGAGTCGGTCACCCAGGAGACGCCCGTGCCGCAGCGGAACGACACCCCTGAGGTCCCGGCTCCGCATGCCCCGGCGCCCTCCGATGCTCCGTACCAGGGCTGGACCGAGGCATGCCAGCTCCCGCAGACCCTCGACCGGAATGTCCACTGGATGTCCGGGTACGTGCTGCTCGCCCTTGGCCCGGCAGTCCTCGCCGATGTACTCGGCGCCGACCCGGCGCGCGCCGTCGCCGACGCTTCCGAGAGGAGGCAGCTGTTGGACCGGCCGGTCGTCCTGGCGGTCGAGGTCCTCATGCGCGTCCTCGATGGTCTTCGCGCGCGGGAGCTGCGACCCGAGGACTTCTTCGAGTCCTTCTTCGCCGCCTCGCTCGGCATAACCCCCCGGGCGTACTTGTCGGAACACACTCTGGTGAAGCCTGATGGGCGCCTGGCCGTCTCCCAGGCGTTCGACGCGTTCCTCTCCACCCGACCCTCGGTCACCGCCCTCACACCTGTGTCCGCACCACCAACCGACGGCCATGCGCCGACCCCTGTCACGCCTCCCCAGCCAGCCACCGACGGGCGGGCCTCCTCGGCCCCGATAGAAAGCGACCTTTCCCGCGCGGCCGAGGAGCGGTACGAGCGCCGCCCCCTTGAGACGCGCGCACAGTACGAGCGCCGCCTCCGTGAGACCTGCGAACAGTACGAGCGCCGCCTCCGCACCGCCGAGGAAGGCCATGAGCATCGGCTCGGGGAGACTCGTGAGTACCACGGGCGCCAGCTCCGTGAAGTCCGGGAGCAGTACGAGCAGCAGCTCCGTGCTACCGAGGAGGAGGCCGGTCAACGGGTGTCGGCGCTGGAGGAACGGCTGCGGGCGGCGGAGGCGGCCTTCGCCGAACGGGAGGGGGCCGGGCAGCTCGCGGAGCAGACGGCGACCGCGCGGGTACAGGCTGCTGAGCAGTGGGCGCGACAGCGGATCACAGAGGTGGAGCAGGCCACGCAGGCTCAGGTCGCCGAAGCGGAACAAGCTGCGCAAGCCGCGCAGGCACGTGTCGCAGAACTGGAGGAGCGGGTGAAACCCGACCCAACCCCGCCGGCCCCACTTGCGCCCGCCGACTCTCAGGGCTCCGACCCGCGCAAGTGGTGGCGCCGTCGCTGACGCCCGGGACGACGGCCACTACGAAGTACTACGTCCCTGCCCACCTCCCTCCCGACGATCCAGGAGAGACCCTGTACGTGAACCCGCGAGACGAACTCGCCGACTATCTGCGACGGCAGTTGGTCGGCCCCGCTCACGGCGAGGAGGAGATGCTCGACGCTCCGCCAGACCGGCAATACCTGATGGGCACTCTCTATCCGCAGGACTCTGACCTCCAGCGGCGGCTTGCCGAGACCGCCGAGGAGCTGGAGGGGCCGGGTACCGAGAATGACGCAGTCGACACGGCCCCAGCGGCGGATCCCATTCCAGAGTCGAACTCCTGGCTGCCGTCCTCTCTCGGATTCAGCTTCTACACGGACGGCTCGGCCGTGGAGGTCCTGTGCGGGGCCGCCCGCTACGCGACGCGGCAGGGCGAGCGGGCCCGACAGTGGCAGCGGGTCCCGCTCCCCGTGGAGACGGTGACGCTCGGGGCGGACGAGGACGAGATCACGGTCCTCGACGGTCGGGCACAGATCCGGCTGCGCCGGCGCCCGTTCGGTGGCGGGCAGCTCGTTACGGTCGCCCTCGTGAACACGGCCCGGACCGACGCCCGGACCGCGACAGGCGGGAGCCGGGGCGGGCAGTGGGACCGCATGCTGTTCCAGGTACGCCTTGAAGCCCGTCCCCTCGACGGGCGGATCCGCCCGTACCCGAGTGTGCGGCTGGCCAGTCGTGACCCCGAGGAGCAGGAGCTGCGGCTCCAGTACCGACATGTCGTCACGTACGCGGTCGGACACGGCTGCGCAGTCCGGGAGATCCCCGGCGAGGCGGACGGGGTCGCAGGCGTCGCAGCCGCGGTGATGCCCCGGTCCGAGGTACCAGCGACGCGGGCCGCAGGGCCGGTCGGACTGCCCGTCCTGCGGGTGTCTCACCTGTCCGACCCGACCGTGCCACGGGACGCCCTGCGGGCGGAGCTGCTCGACTTCACCGCCGGGTACCGGCGGTGGTTCGAGGAGCAGCGAGACACCTCGGTCCCCCACTGGGGCAGGGAGGCGGCGGATCGGATCCTCGGCCGGATCGAGGCCGTCGTGGACCGCGTCGAGTCGGGTGTACGAACCCTGTGCGACCCCGGACGGCCGGAGCTGTTGGCGGCGTTCCGTACGGCGAACCGCGCGATGGCCCTGCAGATGCGGCATTCCGCCTCCGACCGGGCGGGTGAGCGCCGGGCCCGACTGCGGACCCCGATGAGCGAGCCCGAGCCGTTTGCGGACGCGGCGTGGCGTCCGTTCCAGCTGGCGTTCTTCCTGTTGGCGCTCGACGGGGTGGTGGACCCCCGGCATCCGGACCGCGAGGTCGCGGATCTGATCTGGTTCCCGACTGGTGGCGGCAAGACCGAGGCATACCTGCTGCTCGCCGCGTTCGTGATGGTGCTGCGCCGGAACGCGCCGGACGGCGGGGGCACCGCCGTGCTCAGCCGCTACACCCTGAGCCTCCTGACGACGCAGCAGTTCCAGCGGGCCGCAACCACGGTCTGCGCGCTAGAGCGGCTGCGCCGGGACGATCCCTCGGCCCTGGGCGAGGAGCCGTTCTCCATCGGCCTGTGGGTGGGAGAGGCGACGTCGCCGAACACCTACGACGCGGCGCGCAGGGCGTTCGAGGACGTGCGGGCAGCAGCACGGCCGGAGGACGTGTTCATCCTGGACCGCTGCCCGTGGTGCGGGACCGGCATCCTGCCGCGCCACAAATCGCCAGACATCGGCGACTACGGAGTGCGGGCGGACGGGGGCTCCTTCGTGTTCTTCTGCCCGAGCGACGACTGCGCCTTCCACGACGAGCTGCCGGTCGCGGTCGTCGACGAGCACCTGTACGACCGGCCGCCCACCTTCGTCCTGGGCACCGTGGACAAGTTCGCTCGCCTTGCCTGGGAGGCCCGCTCGGGTCGGTTGTTCGGCTTCGGCACTAGCGGAACCAGGACGAGCAGCACCGGGGTGGACACGGCCCCGCCGTCCCTGGTCATCCAGGACGAGCTCCACCTCCTGACAGGGCCGCTGGGGTCGACCGTTGGTCTGTACGAGGCCGCGATTCTCGGCCTGTGCACCCGGGACGGCGTCGGCCCGAAAGTGGTTGCCTCGACGGCCACGATTCGCCGTTCTGGGGAGCAGGTACGCGGCTTGTACGGGAGTGAGGTGCAGTTGTTCCCGCCGGCCGGGCTCGACGCCCGCCGCTCGTACTTCGCCGAGCCCGACACTTCCCGCCCCGGCCGCGACTACGTCGGCGTGATGGCGCAAGGCCACACCGCCGGCCGCGCGTCCGTCGCCACCGCGGCAGCGATGCTCCAGGGAGCGTGGGAACTGCCGGAGAAACACCGGGACGCCTACTGGACCCTGGTGGCCTACCACCACAGCCTCCGGGAGCTTGGTCGTACGGTCACCGCCGCGGCCGACGACATCCCGGCGCAGCTCGCCGGGCTCGACAGCGGGCGGGGCACCCGACCGCTGTCGGACGGCGAGGTGCAGGAGCTGACGAGCAACCTACCGAGGGCGGAACAGCCCGTGCTGCTCGACAGGCTGGAGAAGCCGTACACGGCCGCGGACGCCGTGTCGTTCCTGCCGTGCACCAACATGCTGTCGGTCGGCGTGGACGTGAAACGACTCGCCCTGATGCTGATGCAGGGGCAGCCGAAGACCACCGCCGAGTACATCCAGGCCACGAGTCGGGTGGGGCGCCACGCGGTGCCCGGACTCGTCGTGACATTCTTCAACGCCACCCGACCCCGGGACCGGTCGCACTACGAGACCTTCGACGTCTACCACCGATCGCTCTACCGGTACGTCGAGCCGACGAGCGTGACACCGTGGTCCACGCCCTCCCGCCGCCGTGCCCTACACGCTGCGCTCGTGATCCTCGTACGTCATGGTCTCGGTCTGTCCGCCGAGAACCGGGCGGGCGACGTGCTGGATCGACTGACGGAGGCCGACGCGGCCGTCGAGGGGCTGGCCGCTCGGGCCGCAGCCGGTGACCCCCGGGTCGCATCGGCAGTGCGCGAGGAGCTCGACGAATTGCTGTCGGACTGGCGGCAGCGGGCGCTCGACGCCCGAAAAGAAGGTAAGGAGCTGTACTACCGCAGCCAGGGCAAGGGGCAGATGAACCTGCTGAAGAACTTCGAGCGTCCCGGAGGTCTGTGGGAGACGCCGCACTCGATGCGCAACGTGGATCGGGAATGCCAGGTGACGGTGAAGGGGGCAGACCTGTGAGCAGGCGGCTGCGGGTGCGCCAGGCCCAGACGGTGCTGCCGTTCGGGGTCGGCGCAGTGTTCGACATTCAGGGCGAGTCGTTCGTGGCGACGGGCATCGGAGACTGGCCAAGGCAGCGGCAGGAAGTCGTCTCGCCCCGGCTTGCTTCGCGCCTCGGGGTGAGCGGTTTCTACGCGGCTCCCCCGGCGCCCGACGACCGCTTCGACCGCCAGGACGCAGCGGGTGCCCCGTACATTCGCTTCCCCTCCTGGCTGTTCTGCGGTTCATGCCGGCGCATGGTGCGCTGGCGCGTCGCTGACGAGAAGCCGGGGGTGCCGCCAAGCTGTTCCGGCTGCTCGCCGGTGCGCCGACTGACTCCCATGCGCTTCGTGCAGATCTGCGCCGGCGGTCATCTAGGTGACGTCGACTGGTGGTTCTGGGCACACTCCCGGCTCGATGCGGCGGCCCGGCAGGCATGTACGACGCGTGAACGGCTCCGCTTTGACGTTTCGGAGCGAGCGACGGGCCTCGAAGCGCTCTCAGTTACCTGCCTGGCGCGGGAGTGCGGAGCCTCCCGGAACCTGCTCGACGTGCTCGGCACGCACGGCATGCGCTGCTCGGGGCGGAATCCCTGGCAGCGGTTCGGAGAGGCGGCCGACTGCGTCAAGCCCGTCCAGATCGTGCAACGGACGGCGGGCAACGTGTACTACCCGGTGTTGAGTTCCGCCCTCGACATCCCAGAGGCCGAGGGTGCGGCCGGGGGTTGGGACGAGCTACTGGCCGAGCGGGTCCGCGCCTCCGACCTGTGGATCCCACTGTGCAAGGAGGCCGGCACGGCCCGAGGCCTGCTCTACCGCGATCTCGTCAAGGAGGACACCGGCGCGGACGACGCCCTGCTGGACGCGCTCCTCGCGGAGGAGACCGGCTCACCCGTGCCACCCGCATCCGCCGATTCAACCGGCGCGCCCGGTACGTCCGGGCAGGCAGGAGACGGGGGCGGCGACGAGCCCGTGGTGCCCGACATGAGCCGCGAAGAGTGGGCGGCGTTCATGGCACCGACCCCGCTCGCCACCAGGGACTTCACAGTACGCGCGACCGGCCTCGGTCTCGATGGTGAGTGGGCAGAACCGTGGGTCGGGCTGCAGAAGAAGGTGGGCCGGATCGTGCTCGCCGACCGGCTCCGGGAGGTGCGGGCCCTGCAAGGCTTCCGCCGTGTCTCACCTAACGAGACCTTCGTCCCAGCCGACACAACGCGACGGCTCCGGTGGCTGCCCGCGGTGGAGGTCTTCGGCGAAGGGGTCTTTCTCACCCTGGACGAGAAGGGGCTGCGGTCCTGGGAGCTGGACGAGCGGGTGGTCAGGCGGGTCTCCGGGATGGGCGAGGACCTCTCCCGTTCGTTCCAGGCCGACCGGCTCGCCGCAGTGACGGGCGCCGCACTCTCCCCGCGATTCGTCCTCCTCCATACGCTCGCCCACCTCCTCATCCGGCAACTGTCGTTCGAGTCGGGGTACGCGACGGCGAGCCTCCGCGAGCGGGTGTACGCGCGCCCGGAGCACAACCAGTTCGGGGTGCTCGTCTACACGGCAGCGGGGGACGCCGAGGGCACCCTGGGCGGGCTCGTCCAGCAGGGCGAGCCCCCGCGGCTCGCCGAGACCCTTCTGCGAATGACGGAGGCGGCGGCCTGGTGTTCGGCAGACCCCTTGTGCGCCGAGCACACCGGTCAGGGCTTCGACAACCTGAATCGGGCGGCGTGCCACGCCTGTACCCTGCTGCCGGAGACCAGCTGTGAGACGGGCAATGCCCTACTCGACCGCACCCTGGTGGTGGGCGGCGGCCAGGTGCCCGGCTACTTCGAACCGATCGTGACGGCGGCGCGCGCCGCTGCGGCGGCGGCCGGAGAGTGAGCCCGTGATGACTCTCACTTACACGGATCTGACGGCGGACCAGCGCACGGTGCTCGACGCACTGCCCTTCGCAGGGAACCACGTCGTCAGCGGACCTCCTGGGAGCGGCAAGAGCGTGCTGGCCGTGCACCGCGCGGTGATGTTGGCTCTCACCGGCGAACCGACGGTGCTGCTCACCCGTTCCCACCTGCTGCGGCAATCGATCCAACCCGCCGTGACCGCCCTCGGGCCTGAGGAGGACCGTGTGACAGTGTCCACCGCCCACGCGTGGCTGGCCGGCTGGTACCGGCAACGGACCGGAACCGCCGCGCCGCGCGCGGACGACGGGTGGTACGACTGGCGAGCCTTCATCCAGGAAGCCACCCGGGCCGAGCCGATGGCCGGCCTCTCGGTGGTCGTGGACGAAGGGCAGGACCTGCCCCAAGAGTTCTACCGCCTCTGCCGGGTGCTGGGAGCCCGGATCACGGTGTTCGCGGACGAGTGCCAGCAGCTCACGGAAACCCACTCGACGCTCGCAGAGGTGTCGAAGGCGCTCGGCGGGTGCCCGGTGCGGGAAATCGGGGGCAATCACCGCAACACCCAACAGATCGCGGAGCTTGCGGGCCACTTCCACATCGGACGAACGCTTCCGGACCTTCCCTCGCGCCAAGGGCCGCCCCCACGTCTGCACGCACTGCCCAGGCCGGGTGCCGTCGTCGATCTGGTCCTGGCGCTCGCACAGACGCATCCCCACCAGACGATCGGAGTGATCCTCGGTTCCACCCGAGGCCAGTTCGACCTGGTGACCCGGCTCGACCGGGCGGCACCGCGGCTGAACGCGCAGATGTACACGTCGGAGGCCACCCAGGGCCGATATCGCACGCTCGACCTGGCACGCCCCGGCGTCATCATCGTCCACCGGGCCAGTGCCAAGGGATTGGGCTTCGACGTCGTCGTAGTGCCGGACACACACGTGGACTCCGCCACCGACCCCACCTCCGCCTCGGTACGCATGGCCTATTACGTCCTCGCCACCCGCGCACGGCACGAACTGCACCTCGGATACGAGGGTGCTGGCGAGCCTCCCCTTCTCGCGGGGATCCCGCGAGGGAGCCTCGTCCGGTAATGAATTGCGGACCGGGTAGGACAGCCAGAGGAGTTGGAACGGGCTGCCGCACGGACTTACGGTTCCCGTTGCATCAGACGCGAGGAAGAACCGCAGCACGGGATCAAGACCCGGCGCGCGGCTGACCACGGTTGGTGAAGGGGTCATATCCAGGGTTCGGGCGAGTGGCGCAGATGCGACTTCCAGGGCGGGCTTCTCAACAGTGGCAACGTCGGCTGACCACCCTGTACACGCCGAGGAGCTCCACCGATGTATCGGTGGAGCTCCTCGGCGTGTATCACTTCGCTCCTCTATACCAGCGGAGTGCACTCACTCCTGGCCTGTCGTATTCCTTTGCTTCGGCGCGGTGTGTGCCACTTGTTCTCGGCCTCCCGGAGGAGCCCCTGGTTCGGCAAGGCGAGATGCCGCTCGAGGCGCGGTCCTTCGGCGTTCGTATCGTTCAGCAGGGTGAGCGCGCGGTCTTGCCACCCTCAAGACCGGCCACGATCCTCGAGTGTCGTCTGTACACTCGCTCGGTCAGGAGCCAACTCCAAGCACTGAACTCCGAAGTAGCCCGCGTTCGCGGAGGGCGGTCGCTGGATGCTGTCCTCGGTGTCCCACCACTCAGCGACGATGCGTAGCGCGGTGGCGTCGGAGGTTTGGGCACGCTCGTAGGACCACAGCTCGTACCGTTCCTTGGTCTTACTGAGAGGGTGGTGCGAACGCAGCGCGCAGGCGACGACGCCCGAGTGCGCTGGGTATCCGGGCAGCTCTTCGGGGGCTGGCAACCCGTTGGGCCCGTACGGATTTGCCGCAAGGATGCCCACAACCCAGTCTTCGTTGTCCCATCGCTGGTCGGCGGGCTCCACGATGCACCCCAGCACCTCGAGTGGGACGCTACCAGCGACGCGCTGTCTCGTGACGGCTCGCTCGGCCAGGGGACGGAAGTATCCACGGCTGGGAACGTCGAACCTGCGGTAGAGCTGTTGCAGCGAGCCGGGGTCCAGGGGCATCCCTACCAGTTGGAACGACACGTTGCACCGCGATACGCGTCGAGTTCGCGTGGCGGAGACATTGCCTGAGATCGTGAAGAACCCGCCGTCGCAGGCTTCGAAGTAGACGAATTCCTCACTGTGGTGTGGGTCTTCGAGTTCGTCAGTCCGTTCTTTCCATACTGTGAGCGCGTCTGCAAAGGAGCGAGCTCCGGTGCCGTGCCAGTTGCGGCGGTGCTGCTGGATGCTCCACTGACCCTTCCGGCCGACCCACCCGAGCTCGTCGAGCGACTGCAGGAGGCGGAGCAGTTCTCGTTGGTCCCAGGCTCCGACCGGCATGTCCAGGGAGACGCCGCTCCCAGCGGCCGGCACCCAGTCGATATCAGGCAGGTCGAGGCAGAACACGATGGAGTCGAAACCCCCGTCTCCCTGGAACCACGTCACGTCATCACCACTGGCTGTGAGCAACCTATAGGGGCTCTCAGGCAGAAGCCGCAGCTTCTTGCGTGACCGCCTTGCAGTCTTCTCGGCCTGGGATTCCTTCTCTCCATAGTGAACGTTGCCGTGGACAACCAGTTGATCGTGCTTGAGCCGGAGCATCCGTTCCAGCTCCTGCGGCTCCCTCAGCGCAAGGAGGATGTCAGTCTCGTCGAAGACGAGGATCAAACCCTCCTGGCGGAAGTCCACGATCTCCTTCTCGGCCTCTTCGTTGATGCCGAGCATCGTGAACAGGACGCCGACGACCGTGCCGTCGACACGTCGCAGCCGGGCTCGGATCGCCTGGATGATGTCGGTGCCAGCCTGGTGGTTCTCCCACTTCGCTTCGACGAGGTAGCGGCTATTGTGCGAGATCACCGCGAAGTCGGTTTGGCGCCGCCCAGCCATCCTCGGGTTGTGCGGTGCCTCAAAGTGAGCCCTCTGGAAGGCACGCTCGAGCAACGCCTCGAGCTTGTACCCCCGGCTCTGCGGAGCTGGGATCGCCCGCAACGCATGAAGCTCGCTGAGTAGATCCGATTCGTGCCTGGGCCGGATCTCAAATCCGTCCCCACCCTCCGGGGCCGGGCTTTCCCCTGCGGGTTCCTCGTTATGGTGACTCATACTCAGTCATCCTGGCGCACGCCTGTGACAAGCACCCGTGAGCTGCTGCTGAGCTCTTGGCTCCTGCTGGCAAGAGCCCTCCCCACCGGCAGGAGCGTCCGTCGACCGCTCCCACCGGAAGTCCGATCGATATACCGCTCGTTATGCCAGGTAGGCACCGGCAAAGACGCCGTCGAAGCCGAGCGCGATGAGGCCCTCTTCGACGGTGGGGTAGGTCGTGCCGTACGGGCTGGCGATCAGGGCGTCGAAGTCGGCGCGGCTGATCTCGGGTTCGAGCCACTGATTGCTGCACCGGCAGCGGATCCAGACGCTGCGGCCGTGGTTGATGAGCAGCCAGTCGCGTCGGGCCCGGCAGGCCGAGCACATCACGGGGATGCCGCCGAGGGCGAGTTCGTGTGGGTGGCTGACGCAGCGTGTTGCGCCGGGGCCGTCGGCCGGCTGCGTCTCGTACTGGAGTTGCAGCAGGGGGTCGGTGCCGGTGGGAAGGACGGGCACCGTGGGTGCCGGCTCCGTGGTGCGGTCGGTGGTTCTGAGCACGTGCGGCATCTCCCGGTCGAGGGCTTCCTGTTTTCATCCGTAACAGCCGGTGGAACCGGCTGTCCAGGCATTTCGTGGAGTCCGGTCGGTCGGTGGCCGGCCTTCCGGACGCGCTGATCAGCGGCGCGGTGGGCGGCTGCGTGGGTCAGAGACGGCAGGGCGCGGCGGCGTTGCGGGTGCGTTCCGTTCGCTGGTGCGGTTGGCCGAGGTCTTGGTCGGGCGGGTGCCGGTCTGCGGGCGGCGCGGAGCTTCGCCCGGGTGGGCGGGGAGCTGGGCGATCCTGCGCAGGCGCCAGACCAGGACGTCGTTCACGTCTGCGGCGGTGTCGAGTTCGCGCATGTCGATGGCCTGCTGAAGGAGGGCCTCGGGGTCGTGGCCTGCCTGCTCGGCCTGGGCGAGGGTGGCGACCAGGGCGTCGGTCTTCGTCGACGTGCCATCTGCTCGTACGCCCTGCTCCGGCAGAGCCGCGCGGAGGGCGGCCTCGTGTGTCCGGCGTTGGGCCTCGGGGAGGGCACGGCCTTGGTCGTGCAGCACTCGCATCGGCGTGGCGGCGGCCTGACGGTAGGCGGTGCGCAGATGCTCGGCAGCTTGTCGGGAGGCGTGGGCCTGCTGGGCGTGGCCGCGGGCGGAGTGCCAGCGGGCGGCGGCGAGGGTGACCAGGACGAGGGTGGAGAGGAGCATGGCGGTGGTGCCGCCGTCCTCGCCCCGGCCGAGCGCGCCACCGGCCTGGACGATGCCTCGCGCGGCCGAGCGGAGGGCCCCTGTGTCGGCGCGCTCTGCTCGGACGTGGCTGCGGGTCGCCCGCTCGAAGGCTCGGGCGGCGGCAGCCAGCTCGGCGCGGGTGGCGGCCGGGGAGGTCTGGGCGACCGCGTCCAGGAGTTCGCCGATGCCGACGAGCTGGGCTGCGGCTTCATCGTCGTCGCCGTCGAGGAGGACGGCGGCGCGCTCGGCAGTCCCGGTGGCGCTGCGTCGCTCTCGGGCGGGCGGGGACCAGTCCGTCAGGCCGTCGGTGGCAGCGGGCGTTGCCCGCTCGATGGTTCCGTCGGCGAGCCGGAGGCGGATCTTCGGAAGGGACAGGTCGGGAGCGAGCTTGGAGCCGGGGTACCAGACAGGTTCACCGTGGCGGTTGCGGTCGCCGGGCAGGGCCACGTTGTAGCCGAGCGCGTCGCCGGACGGGGCGTGGCGCACTTTCACGCGCAGGCCCGCCTCGCGGAGCCGGGTGAAGAACTCCTTCTCGTCGTGCGCTCCCGCGAGGGCCTGGCGGACGGCTTCGCGGAGCGTCTCGCGGGAGGTCTCGGGGCGGCCGGTGCGTTCGGCCTTGAACTTCTCGGCGCTGGTGGGGTTCTTCGCTGCGGTGCCGTCGCCGGCGTTGAGGCGGCGCAGGCCCATCTCCTCCTCTATGCGCCGGCAGACGGCCTGGGCCTTGTTGAAGTCGTAGTTGAGGCGGGGATTGCGCAGGTCACCGCGGACCAGGGTGGCGACGATGTGGATGTGGTCTTCCGCGTGGCGGACGGCGACCCACCGGCAGCCGTCGGGATCACCGTCTGGGGCGATGCCGGTGGCGTGGACGATGCGCTGGGCGACGGCGTTCCACTCCTCGTCGGAGAGCCGCCGGTCGCCGGGGGCGGTGCGGACCGAGCAGTGCCACACATGCTTGGCGGGCGCGCGGTCGCCGGCCTGCTTGACCCGGAGGTCGAGGGCGGCGGTGAGGCGGGCGAGGGTGACGTGCGTGTCGGTGTCGCGGCCGGGGTCGGGGGCGAAGCCGTCCCAGGAGCCGACGAGGTGCGCATCGGTGTGCTCCTCGCGTCGGCCGGGGCCGTAGAGGTAGACGAGGAGTCCGTGGGTGCGGGAGCCGCGTCCGATGTCGGGAACCATCACAGCCGCCTGGTCACCAGGTCGTTGGCCGCGTCGTCGAGGCGGCCGAGGGCCCGGGTCAGAATGCTCAGCACGTGGTCGAGTTCGCCGGGGCGGGGCTGTCCGCCGGCGTTGTGGACGTAGGCGATCTGGTTGATGTTGTTGCCGATCCGGGCCAGGGCGGTGCGCAGGGCGGCGAGTTCGTCGATGGCCGTGTCGAGTTGTTCGTTGGTGTGCAGGGCGGTCGAACCGCGGGCTGCGGCGAGGCCGGCGGCGGCGAGGAATCGGGCGACGGTGACGCCGCGCTGCGTGGCAGCGGCGACGATCTCGGCTTTCTCGGTGTCGGAGAGGCGGGTGGTCGTCTTGCGGGTGCGCTCGCTCGGGTTGCGGCTGCGGCGGCGCGGCTTGCGGTCGGGGAAGGCGGGTGTGCTCGGGCTCGGCTTCTCGCGATCGTCGTTGCGGTCGGCTTGTCCCCCGGTGACCGGCGCCCCCTGGTGCCGGTTGCCCGGCTGGTCCCCGTGCGCCCTCGCTCGGGGACCAGCCGGGCTTCCGCCGCCCTCCGGGGCGGGGGCAAGTGCGTGCGACGGGCCGTAGGACCGTCGTACGCGATAGCTTGCTCCGCCAGGAGCCGTCGTGGGGTCACGCTGCAGTCCGGCGGTGGTCACCGCCGGGTCGTCGGTGGTCACCGGCTCGTCTCGGGGTTCTGCTGCTGGATTTCGCGGACGAGTTCCTCGATCCAGTCCATGGCGAGGACCGGGTGGTGCAGGGTCCAGGGGCGGTCGTGCTGCTCTCGTTGCACGATCCAGGTGGCGTCGGGGCCGGACTGGGCGTGGTGGAGGTGGCCGCGCTGGTGAAGGACGGTCAGCCAGGAGTCGACCTCGGCGGGAGTGGCCGGGTGGGTGCGCATCGGATGTTCTCCGCTTCTGCTCTGGAGGGGTATGGGGCGGGTGTCCGGAGCGGGTGACCGGAGCGGGTGACCGGCTGAGGTGACCGGCTCGGTCACCCGCTCCGTAGCGCCCGGTCAGTTCCGGGTGGAGGTGACCGGCTGTCCGTGCTGGGCGCGGAGCTGGGCCATCAGGGCGGTCAGGGTGTCGCTGGAGAGCGGGATCTGCTGACCGCGGATCGCCTGGGCGACCACCTTGCGGGTCAGCTTGTCCTCGGCCCTGACCGCTGACCGGGCGATCTTCAGCAGTTGCTCGGTGTCGGGGTCGGGCCGCCGGTCACCGGGTGTCCGGGCCTCTCGGTCAGCGACCGGCGGCGGAGTGACCGGCGGGGTGGTGACCGCGGCCGGGCTGTCCTGGTCGCCGGTGACCGGGGCGGTGTCGCCGGGGTGGTCAGTGACCGGCCGAGCCGACTCCGACTGTCCGGGCAGGTCAGCGGCCTCGTGCGACTGTCCCCGGTCATCGGTGACCGGGTTGCTGCTGCCCACCGGGGCCCTGTCCCCGGTCAGCGACCGGGAGGCAGGAGCCTGCTTTTCCAGGGGCAGTGGCGGCCGGTCGGTGAGGGCGGTGGCCGGCTGACCGGCCTTGACCTGACCGACCGCCGACCGGTTCTGGCCAGCCTGGTCAGTCCGGGTGACCGCGACGGCGTCGCGCCGGTCACCCTGGCCCTGGTGACCGGGGTGACCGAGGTCCTCGCGGTCACTGCCCTTGACCGGCCCCCGGGCGATGAGGATGTAGAGGTGGACCGCTCCGGCCAGGGCGAGCGGGGCGATGGTGGACAGCACCGCGACCACCGTGTCCCCGAGCCTGAGGCCGGTGCCGACGACCGCGTCCTCGTTGAGCCGCACCGCGTGGAGCGCGTTGGCCCAGATGCTGGCGGCGGTGGCCGTGCCGAAGAGCGCCCAGACGTAGAGCCGGGCACGCAGCGGCGCGTCGCGGAGGACCAGGAGCGCCCGGACGCCGTAGGCGATGAACCCGTCGATCACCAGGGGGAAGAGGTAGGTGAGGAAGCCTCGGATGTGGATGGCGACGGCCATCTGCTGCAGCGCGTCGTATGACAGCGCGCATCCCGCGCCGCCGAGGGCGATGACGACCGCGCGGTCCCAGCCGGATATGTGCGCCGTCTTCGGCGCGGCCATGGCGGTCACGCTGCCGTCCCGAAGTCGTCGCGGCCCAGGCGCTCTCCGCTGACCTCGCTTGGCGCAGTGGTCGTCTCGGGTTGGTCCAGGTCTCGGTTGCGCAGGGCGCGGCGGAGTTCGCGGTACCGCTTCTGGGCGTGCTCCTCGGTGATCTTCAGGAGCCAGGCGAGGCGCTGTTCGGTCACCCCGTGGCGGTAGGCGGCGCGGATGACCGCGCGGCGCTCGGCCTTGGTGAGGTGGATGTCGCGACCGGCGATGGTGTCGTTGACGCGGCTGTAGTCGAGGCGGTCGGCGATCTTCTCGTGCAGAGGTCCGCGCTCCTCTTCGGTCAGTCCGCCTCGGATGCCGTCGGTGTCGCCGGCTTCCAGGGCGGCGTCCAGGCAGGCGCGGCGGACCGGGCACTGGCCGCACAGCGCCTTGGCTGCGGTGATCTTGTCGGTCTCGTCGGGGTCCGGGAAGAAGATCTCGGGGTCCACCGGGTTGTACTCGGTGCTCTGGCAGACGGCCTGGTCCCGCCAGGTGTGGTCGCCGAGCGACCGGTGGCGGACAGGGCTGTGCGTCGTGCTGGTCATGCGGGTTGCTCCGATCGCTCTCCGCGCGCAGGGGCGTCGGCGGAGAGGTGCGCTGGGTCGAGGAAGGACTCGGGGCAGCGCGCGCAGAAGGCGCGGCCCTGCGTGGTGTCCGGGGGCGGGTCAGGCTGCGAGACGGTGGCGTCTGCGGTCGACCTGCTCGAACTCGACCCGGGTGGTCATCTGTGCGAGCCGGGAGGCGACGCGGTCGCCGAGGTGGGCCCGGAGGTCCCTGATCGCCAGGTTGGTGGTGATCAGGGTCGGAAGCTCGTAGTTGTACCGGCGGTTGATCAGCCGGTACGTCACTTCCTCGACCCACTCGCTGGCCTTGGCCGCGCCGAGGTCGTCGATGATCAGCAGCGGGCAGCGGCTGACGGCGGCCAGCTCCCGCTCACTGTCGACTCCGGGCCGGGGCCGCAGGTCGGCGTACAGATCGGCGGCGGTGGTCGCGCGCCAGCGCACGCCGACTCCGCTCTGCACCAGCCGCCGGACCGCGCCGTACGCCTGGTGCGTCTTGCCCGCGCCGACGACGCCGGCCATCAGCAGGCTGGGTCCGGTGGTGACCTGTCGCCTGGCTCCCTGGTTGGGAGCGACAGCAGCATCGGCGACGGTCCGGACCCAGGCCAGGACCTGAGGGTGGTCGGCGACGGCGGCCCGGTAGCGCGGGGGCATCCCGGCCGACAGGGCCTCCAGCGGGGAGACGGTCTCGGGCTCCTGGGCCGGTGCGGCGCCGGGGTCGATGTTGCGGGCGGCCAGGATCCGGGCCATCCGGTCCAGGGTTCCCTCGCCGAGGGTCTCCGGTTCGCGGTGACGGGTGCGCATCACAGCTCCTCGGCGTAGGCGGCAGCGGCGTTGGCCGGGTTGGTCCACGCCTGATGGGCGGGCACGTTAGGCCCGATTCCCGGCCGCGCCAAACCACCGGGGCCTGCGTTCATGGCCTCGTTGACCATGCTGGTCAGCACGCTCGGGTGCTTGGGGTTGGCCGCGAAATTCGCCAGCCCGGCCCTGATGTGATCCGGCGCGATGCCCTCGCCCAGGAGCTTCTTGGCGATCCGGCCGAGGTGTCCGATCACCTCACTGGGCGGGCGTTCGGCGCAGGAGGCGACGTACTCGCCGACGAGCTGGTTGGCCGAGACGCCTTCTGCAGGGGCCGTGCGCCCCGTAGGGACAAGAGATCCAGGATCCAAGATCCTAGATCCAGGCGCCGAGCCCTCTCCGACGCTTCGGGGAAGGTTCGGGGAGTCCTCGGAGAATGCCTCCTGACCTGCGCTCTTCATTCCAGCCCGGCTAGGAACGCCGCCCACGCTGTCGGCGGCTTCCTGCTGGTCGACGGAGGCCCCACCCGCGTAGCCGGGACGCGTCGAGGTGGTCTTGGCGGGCAGGTCGAGGGCTCGTGGAGCGTTCCCCGAGGTCTCGGCGAGTCCTCGGGGAGCAGTAAACGAGTCCTCGGTCTGCTTGGTGCAGGAGCCCTTGCAGGGCGCGCACCGGTCGGCGGCCTGATGCTGCGGGCAGGAGGGGAGACGCGACTGGCTCGGCTTGTCGATCTTCTGGTGGTCGGACCAGGTCACGATGTGGAGGTACCGGCGGCCGTCGCAGCCGGTGTACCGGCAGATCAGGCCGGCGGTCGCCAGCTGGTGGAGGTCGTCTTCGACGTGGACCGAGGTGTGCTCGGCGCGGAGAGGCCAGAGGAGTCCGGCGATGATCGCGGCATTGTCGCGGTGGCGGCCGTGGTCGTCGGCCTGGGTGAGCAGTCCGAAGAAGGTCCGCTCGGCTTCGACGCGCACCTCGGCGAGCGACTCGGAGGTGAACGCTTCGGGCTTGATGGTTCGTATCCGTGCCATGTCAGCGGCCCCGCCCAGGGGCGATCAGGTCGCTGCCGGTGAGAGTGGCGTCGGCAAGGTGGAAGATGTGCGGCCGGGTCCAGTCCTTCTCCGGCCAGACCCGCAGGATCCAACGGGCGGCGACCCTGACGGTCGTACGGTTCGCCCCCAGGGTCTTCCCGACCTCGTCCTTCACGGTGGCGTGCAGGTGGGGCCACCTCTGCTTCGGGTCGTTGAGACTGACTCGGATGGCGGCCGCGCCAGGGATCATGTCGGCGAGTTGGGCCGCGAGGCGGTGCGGGCGGTCGGTGTCCGGGCAGGCCGGGGTTCCGCTCGGCATGACGAGCATGCGATACTCCGTTTTTCGTAGGAGCGCGGTGCGGCGGTTCTCGTGCAAAAGCCCCGCCGCCCGCGTGATGCGTATGGGCACCTCTCGGGGTGCCAGCCCGGCGCTTGGGAGTTGGTAGCTCCCGGGCGCCGGTTTTCTATTGCCACGTCACGGGCCGTGCGCTCGCATTCGTCCCACCTCCTCTCTAGTGCTCGTTCAGCCCCTCTCCGGGGCGCCGCCCGGCGGGGGACGACGAACATACGTAGACACCTACGGCAAGTCCATCCCCGACTCGTTACAGGTCGCACAGGGCTCGCGACGGCTGGTGTCGGGGAAGGTTCCCCCGACCGGCCGGCAACCGCTGGACCGAATCCGACGGCGCGTTGCGCGAGTGGTCACCACAACGCAAAACGCATAGAGGTCCCCCAAGGCTGGCACCATAGAGAGCCGGAGCCCGGCCAGCAGGTGCGATACGGAAACGTACGTCAGTTGCGTAGATGTATCAAGTCTGGGCTACAGTTGCCCCAGAGGCCGCCACCACCGCCCCGATCGCCACCCCGCAGGAGTTCATGTGCCACGTCAGTTCGACGGCAGCCGCGTACGTGCTGTCCGGCGGGGCAAGGACCTCCATCAGAAGGAATTGGCCGAGATGGTGGGAGTCAGCGCCCCCACGGTCGCTCGATGGGAGGGCGGCCAGGACTTCCCCAAGGGCGAGAAGCTCCCCGCGATTGCAGGTGCGCTCGGTCAGCCGCTCGATGCCCTCTTCCCCCACGACGGTCCGCCGGACCTGCAGCTCCTGCGCTGCGACGCCGGCCTCAGCGTCGCGGAGGCCGCTGCGATCATCGGCGCGAGCCGCGTGCCGGTGAGCAACGCCGAATCCGGCCGGCGCCGACTCAGTGATGCTTACGTGCAGCCGCTCGCACAGGCATACGGGGTGACCGAAGAGGAATTGCTGGCCGCTCAGGACTGCTCGTTCGGGATTCGCCCCAGGGCCTCGCATGACGAGCACGCGCCCGCACCCCGCACGGTGGGAGAGAAAATCAACTATCTCCTGCAGCACGGGTACGTTGGCCAGGAGGCGCCCTCTGATGAGGAAATTGCGCGGATCGTCAACGAGCATGCGGGCGTGGCGGCCGTCACCGCCGACGACATCGCCGCCCTTCGTACAGGTGCCACGACGGAGGCTTCTGATGTGGTGCGTGCCGGCCTAGCTGAAGCGCTTCAGGTCGACGCGGCGCTCTTCCAGGACGATGCCGAGGTCGACCCTGCGGCCCGCGAATTCCTGGAGGCACTCCGCTTCCTCGGCTCGATTCACCGGGGGCAGATCCTAGGCCTGGCTGCCCGCGGCAACGGCGGGGGCCTGTCTGCCGAGATGATGGCCAAGATCAACGAGCTCGTCGGAGAGCTGAAGCACAAGCTGCCAGAGCCGCAGGACGGGGAGTGACGCCGTCACCGAGTGCTCCTCGGGGCTTGGCTATCTGAGGCGTTTCCGCTCTGCCGGCTTGGCATCTGACGCGGATCGTCGACCCTGCATGGACCGCATCGGTACGAGCTTTTCGGCAGCAGGGACAGTGGTCGGCAACAGCGAAGGGACTGGCGGGGATGCCCCTTGTTGGGGCATCCCCGCCAGTCCCTTCGCTGTTGCCGTTCTCCGCACTCCAAGGCCGACTACAGAGGCTCGCTCACTCGCCGCGGCCACTGCGCCGTGACTGTCTGCTGCGGCAGGCGGCCTTCGACGTCTCGGTCGAGTTCGCTGTGCTGAGGTGTCGGCGAGCAGCAGGGTCGACGGCTCAATTCGACATCGAGCCCGGTCGGGCCGCCGTGCGGCCTGCGCCGGGCTAAGACGCCGTGAGGTCCACACCGAGCAGCTCGGAGAGCGTGGCCACCGTCTGCTGGGGGTCCTGATTGTGCACCCCCGCGAGGCCGAGCTGTCCTGCTGCCTGGACATACGCTTCAGTGTCGTCGACGAAGACGCACTCCTCGGCCGGCAGATCCATGAGCTTCAGCGTGATCTCGAAGAGCTCGGGGTCAGGCTTGCGCAGCAGGTGCTGCTCGGAGATCACCACGACGTCGTACAGCCGCTCAAGCTCGTAGCCGTCGTACAGGTCCCAAGGGGCGAGCCCCACACTGTTGGACAGGATGCCCACCTTGATCCCGGCCCGCCTCGCCGCGGCAGCCGCATTGATCATCAGCGGCTCGGGGCGAAGGTCGCCGAAGATGCGGCCCATCAAGTTGTCAGCCGGCACCCCCAGCATCTTGCCGGCGAACTCGTTCCACTCAGTCTGGGAGACCGTTCCGCGCTCGAGGTCGCTGGTGATCCGGACGCCCTCCTCGTCCTTGTACAGGGCCGTGAGGCAGGCGCCCTGCGGGAGGCCCTCGCGCTGCTCGAACGCGAGCACCGCGGGCAGCAGCGGAGTGGTGAGAACGCCTCCGAAATCGAGGACGAGGCCCGTGCGGCGGTTGGACATGGGAGAACTCCAGATTGCTGAGATATCGGACGCGCATCCAGACCGGATAGCGTCACTGCCCGGCTACATGTGGCGACGGGAGTGGAGGTGCGTCGCAGGCCGGGGTGCACTTACAAGGCGGAGCAAGACGTATCAGTCCGCATGACCCACGGTACCAGCCCAGTTCATGCGGCGGACGGTGCCAAATCTCACTCACCAGCCCGCCATTCAAGATCGCTATGCGGCCTGGTTTCGCTCGTCGGGAAATAGGGTCTGAACCGAGAACTCAGACTGTGAAGCTAATAACAGGCTAGCGACCCGGTTCGGATTCCACCTCGATGGAGCGCAGGAGAAGCTCCCGAGCTTGATCCGTGGTGATGAGCGAGTAAGCCATGCTGACTCGCGCAAGCCACGCCGCTTCACTATCGGTGTCAACGAACGGTTTCTCTCTCAGAGAGGCAGTGGCGTACGGGTTGGCTTGCGAGGCGTCAGCAGCCTGGAGTGCGGCCTTAATCCAGTACGCTTCTGCGGTCGGCTCAGGGTCTGGGTGCGATGCGGTGATGTCCTCGGCGGCGAACATCAAGTCTCGTGGAGCGTAATAGCGCAGCTTCTCGCAAGCATCAGCAATGTCCTGAGTCCATCGGTCCAGGCGGACGTCGATGGGGACGCGTATGTGCCTGAGTTCCGCGAGACGCCGCCCTGGTGGATACAGGCTCGTCCCGGGGAAAGCATCCACCAGGTCAAACCAGAGCGGGTAAGTCCTATACAGGGTGCGCCAAGTTCTCCACCGGGCCGCCGCCGCGCGGGTGGTGGGAATGCTCGCACCTACGGCAACGATAAGGAAGAGCAGGTTCATCCATATCGCCGTGACGTCTACAAGGAGCCGGACCGTGGAGGAGCTGAGAGGGAAAGCGACTGCAGCCCAGAGGATGGCGATACGCGCCAACGTGTGGGTCAGCCCCATCCACATGGAAATCCCCATCAGGCCCAGCCCGACACGCATACTCGTGTTCTCGACCCGGCGCGCCGCCCTCGTCCACTGGTAGCCACAAACTGCGGTCGTGATGAGCGGGAAGAAGTAGAACACGGTCATGTAGACCGCGACCCCCCATTGCCCAGCGTGGTCGATGAGGAAGTTCTGGCTCGGCTTGTCGCGGTCCACCACGGTGAAAAACAGGACCGTGAGCAGAATGACGCCTATCGCTCCCGTCCCGTAGGACGCGCGTGCGATCCGACGGGAGACCTCTACGTGCCGGGGTACGACCGTCTCCGAGCTCTTCCCGTAGCTGGTGGCGACATAGGTCAGGGCTGCGATGATCGCCGCGGTACTGGCAAAGTGCCTGAGCAATGCGCTCAGGTCCACTACTGGAATGCGATCCACCGCGTCCATTGCCGCTGGCGTGTAGAGCCAGAGCGCTACGGCGAATCCCGCATAGCCGCCCCAGAGTGCCCGGCGGTGAGCGTCGGCGTAGCGAACTGCAGGGAATCGCCATACGGCGATGATGGTCATCACAGCCGCAGTAAGGTATTTGATGTAGTCGAACACGGAACCAGTGGGTATCTGCGGCGGCTGCACGTTTCGCTGGCCCGGAAGGCCAGTCGGCCGCAGCCTCGATTGTCAATAGGTGGACTGCACGATGCGGCGGAAGCCGTAAGGCCAGGAGCTATGCCTCAGTAGTCGCCAGTCGATCGCGGCTAGAGTCGACGCCGCGGTGGAGCAGCGACTGGGTGAGCAAGTGAATGCTCCAGGAGGCTGACCATGTCATCTCCCGTGAAGGACTGACGGCGTGCCAGCCGCTTGATCAATGAAGCCGAAAGCTCGGCTTGCTTTTCCTCAGGGCTGCCAAAATCTACGCGCCCTTGAACCAGAGCCGACGGGAAACGTCGAAGGACTTCGTGACGAATGCGCTCAGGGACGTATCGCTCGATCTCTGCATCCGTCAGGGAGGTACCGTGGTTCAGCCACTCGTGCGCGAGCTCATGGAGAATGATGTGCTCGGTCTGATTGCGACTTGAACGGCGGCGATAGAGAATGATCGTGAACTCCGGCGCTTTGACCCGGAGACCGCATGCCGTGCCCAGACCCCCATCGGCATCATCCAGTGGCACTAGCCGAATCTGACGCCCCAACGCTTCCTCCATATTCCGCACCAGCGCCTCGACGCTGAAAGGAGCTGGGATAGGGAGATCGGCGAGCAGGCTCTCACATTCCTTCACGAGGGCGCGCCGTGAAGGATCCCTACGCCAACGCATCGTCGCTCCATTGAAATGCCACTGAGGTGTTCACTGCCAGCCCGCGAGGCGCTAGTAGCCAGGAGCTTGTGCTTGAGGTGCGCGGCGGTCGGCCGACACACACCGTCTACACCTAATCGTACAAGGAAGAAAGTGTGATTCATGCGGGACGGGCTGTTGTGAAGGTCACCCAAGCGCGACAGTCTCGCAATCTGGGCCCCAAGATCGAAATTGAGTGACGGCGCGTGATTGAATTTTGAATGCTTCTGAGGGGAGGCCGGTCCGCCGCCCTAGTTCTTGAGTCGCCTCCAGCAAATGGGGCTGGAGACGAAGGAGATGAAGACGTTGTGGAGTTCGGTGCGGCGTTCCCAGCGGGCAGCGAGGCGTTTGAACTGGTGGAGCAGGGTCGGCTCGACGCCGCAACAGAGCTCGTCCGGCCCCTCGATGTTCGGGGCGCCTCTGCGGGAGATGGCCGGAAGGATCCGGCGACTGCGCAGTTCGGGGCGGTTGGGGTCGGACTCGTATCCCATGTCGCCGAGCGATACGGAGTCGGCCCGCGCTCTCAGGTCTACGGGCGCACTTGGATCAGCGCGTGAGTACCGCTCGTACGCCAAACAGCCCCGGATCGTTCGAGGGTATCCAGCGTTCCCTGCTCCAGGCCGACGATGACATCGGACTTCAGGGTCCGGAGCGCCGCGACGGGCCCGGGGAAGCAGGCCGTGCGCTCAGCGAACGGCACGGTCGGATGCCACAGCCGGTCGCCCACCAGGCGGCGGTAGTTGAGGTCACCTTTCAGGATCGTGAGTTCGGCATCCGCGAACTCCTTCCGCAGGTCCTCGGGCGTCTCCTCGTACGGCAGCGGAGCGCAGAAGAACGGGTGGGTGCGGACCTCCAGGCTTCCCACCGCCATGGCCTTCCACAGCCGGCCGCCGATCCGGCCTGCTTCGCCGGGTGCCACGGTGAGGCGGCGGAGGCAGTCGACCACGTCCGCGGTCATCGCGTCGGAGACGAAGTACGGGTAGGGCTTGACGTGCAGCACGACCCGCTCGGCGTGCCCTTGTTCGAGGAGGTGGTCGATGAGGACGAGGTCCGGAATCAGCTCACGTCCCGCGTTGTCGGCCACCACGGCCACGGTGGCCGAGGTGCCGACGGGCAGGAGCCGCCACAGTGTGGCGCTGTCGTCGGCGACCAGTGCCGGGACTGCGTCGTCGTCCACTGCCGGCTCCCCTGCCAGTTCCCCTGCCGAGACCTGGAAGCCGAGGTCCGCGCGGTTGCCCCAGAGCGAGGCGTGCAGGAGGGCCGTGGCCCGCTCCTCCGCCGGGACGCTCGCAAGCGCGTCGAGGGCGCACAGCTCCACTTCCACCGCGTCGCCACGCAGTTCGGCCTGCTTGAACGGCGCGAAGGGATCGACTCCCCGCCACGGACCGGCACCGAAGTACCCGACCACGCCGAGGAGCCTGCGATAGAAGTAGCTCTCCGCCCACAGAAACGGGGCGTCGTACCACGAGCGCCCGAAGTGCTCCTGCCCCCAGGCCGCCCAACGCACGTGGTCGTGGTCCGCGGGGTCGAGCGGTTGGACGACACCGTTGGTGATCTCGTCCAGCAGGGCGTCGAGCGCCTCGTGCTGCCGGCGGCCGTACGGAAAGGCGTCCCGCACCTGCCGGATGAGGGCAGGGTGGCGCTCGGCCAGCACACTCCAGGCGAACGAGCCCGGCTCGTTGCCCAAGATGACCGGCGCACCAACTGGGCCGGCCTCGCGAACAGCCTCTTCGCCCGAGGCACGGGGGGTCTTCTCTGTCATGATGCCCAGGCCCTTCGCATGTCGTTCACATGGCCATGATCCCCAGGGGTGTGCTCGCTGTCAGTCCAGCCCGCCGGTGGCTTCGAGATGAGCGAGGAAGGTGGCCACGAGGCGGGGGCGGGGCACGTGGAGGACGAGCGCGTCGGGCAGGTCGGCCTCCAGACCCCACTCCGTGTTGAAGGTGATGCTGCTGCCATCCGGGACGACGCTGCCCCACAGCCACTTGACGAACTCCGCTGCGGCAAGGGCCGTGCAGTCCTCGACGGCGATGCCTTCCGGGGACGGCTTGGCCATGCCCTCCAGCTCCTCCTCGCCGACCGTGATACCGAAGTGCATGACGGACCCGCGAACGGGACCTTCCTCCCCCTCATCGATACGGACGAACGTATCCGTCTCCCGCTCACGCAGCTTGGCCTCGATCCCCTCGTAGGTCAGGCCCCAGGTGGAACCCTCGGCGGGGCCGAAGACGTACATGGTGCGGAGTTCGGCCAGTTCGGACGCTTCCACGCGCTCGCACCCGCGCCGTGTGCTGCCGTTTGTCAGGGTACGTATCGCGCATCAGCGCGCTGGCTGGCGAGGTGCTGTTCCCAGCCCTCTTCCAACAGCCAGGCGGCAGCGCTGATTCTCTCCAGTGCCTCGTCGGCCACCTCGTCGTCGAAGTCCCACGTCGCCGGGTGGCTTCGCCACTGGGGGTCGACGTCGTCGATGAGGCGGTGCGCGAACGAGTTACGGCGCTCCCTCAGCCACGACACATGGTCTTCGAGTTCCTGGCGATCGACGGTGTCCTGCCAGCGCTCGGCGAGCACTCGAGCCTTTCGAGTGAGACCCGCCCTGTGGAGATCCTCGTCGCCCGGTTGGTCGAGCAGCCGATTCATCAGGGACTCGAGTGCGGCGACGGCAGCTACGACGATGACGCCGGCGCTGATCTGACGTGTGTCTGTGTCGAGTACGTACGTTGACTCGTCGAGCATCATGTCGCTCTCCCCCTCCCACCCAGCGACCCTGTGACTCCCACTCTCCCGCGCCTCACGGAGCTCGGTCAGTTCCGCATCGATGCTCTTCGCGATCTTGCTGCGCAGCCAGGCGAGAGAGGAGAGGCGGTACTCGAGGTCGACGAACTCGATGCGGTTGTGTCGACTGACGAAGTACTCATGGCCGTATGCGAGGAGATACCAGCCATCCTTGGTGTCGTCGCCTTCGTGCCTCTCAAGCTCTGCCTCGGTCATCTGCGTGAACCTCTCGTACGGACCAGACATAACTGATCAGCCTCTCACGCTGGAGCCGATCAGCCTCAGGGATTTCAGGGCAGGCGATGTCGTGATCTCGCAGGGCTGGATCCGGACGCGTTATGGCGCTTCGGTGACCTTGACCGAGGTCGCCTCCGCTGGTCCCCTTGGGCAGTTAGGCGTCGAACTCGGGGGGCTTCGTGAACGGTCCTGATCTTGGAGCGCTGTGTCGTGTGAGTGGCGTGCCAGCAGAAGAGACTCGCTCCCCCAACGAGTTGGCGGATCGCGCATGAGGTTTCGGCGCGGGATCTCGATCGCTGTCGTGGCCGCCGGCGGGGTCGTGACGACCATGCTCGTGGGGCTGGTCACGAACGCAGTGTCCGAGTCGAAGTGGCCGGGGTGGCTGGGGTGGCTGCAGAGGCATGCCTGGTTCTCGTTCGTGCTGCTCGGGGCGCTACTCGTGGTGATGACGGTGTTGGCCGCCCTGTCGGAGACTCGGCCGCCCGCGCGTCTGACCGAGTCGGCGCCTCAGAACGAGGCCGAGCCGCCGGGGGCCGCGCTCGTGTTGCGTGCGCTGCCGCGCGATACCGCGGCGTTCACGGACCGGGGCGCCGAGCTGGCGGCGCTCGTGGGGTCGGTGAGAGCGGCGCAGGAGAGTGCTGAGGCGCTGCCGGTGCATGTGATCGACGGGATGCCGGGGGTGGGGAAGACGGCGTTCGCCGTGCGCGCCGGGCATGTGCTGGCGGAGCGGTTCCCGGATGGGCAGCTGTTCGTGAATCTCAACGGGCACACGACGGGGCGGAGCCCTGTGCAGGCCGGCGAGGCGCTGGCGTCGTTGCTGGCGGCGACCGGAGTGCCCGCGGGGCGGATCCCGGCCGGTGACGACGTGGGCGCGGTCACCGAGGCGAGGGCCGCCATGTGGCGGAGCGGTCTTGCGGGGAAGAAGGCGCTGCTCATCCTCGACAACGCGGCCAGCTACCGGCAGTTGGAGCCGCTGCTTCCTGGGGCCGGGGACTGCCTCGTGCTGGTGACCAGCCGGAAGCGGCTGGCGGCGCAGGAGGAGGTGGTGCTGCCCGTGGGGGCGCTGCCACAGGACCACGCCGTCGACCTGTTCGTACGGCTTAGCGGGCGGCCGGCGGCGTCGCTTGACCGGGACGTAGCCGTGGAGCTCGTCGGGCTGTGTGGGTGTCTGCCGCTGGGGGTGTCCCTGCTTGCCGCGCGGCTGCGGCACCACCCGTCGTGGGGCGCGGAGGACCTCCGGGAGCGGCTGATGGCCGCGCGGGATCGGCTGGGGGAGCTGCGGGCCGGGGAGCGGGCGGTGGCCGCGACGTTCGAGCTGTCGTACCAGGACCTGGAGGAGGATCGGCGGCGCTTCTTCCGGGGGCTGGGTTTCTATCCCGGAACCGACCTCGACGCCTACATCGGTGCCGCGCTCGGTGGGGTCACCGTGGCGGAGGCCCGGCGGCAGCTCGACGCGCTGTATGACGCCCACATGATCGACGAGCATCCAGGGAGCCGGTACCGGCTTCATGATCTGTTACGTGACTACGCCCGCGGTCTCGTCGACGAGGGAGGCAGCAGTATGGAGGAGCAGACCCAGGCCGTTCAGCGAGTGTGCCTCTACTACCTGGCCGCTCTCGCTGCCGCGAACCGGCACATCGTCCGTAGAGGCGCGGTCGCGCCCGTCCCGCCCGACGAGGCCGCCGCGGTGGAGACCCCGCGCATCGAGTCCCGTGCGGCCGCCCTCGGCTGGCTGGAGAACGAGCGGGCCAACGTCCTCGCCTGCATCCGACGCGCGAGCGGTCTCGCCCTGCACGAGCTCGTCGTCCGCCTGGCCGCCGCCATGGCTCCGTTCCTGCGGCAGGCCGGCCCGTGGGACCAGGCCGTCGGGCTCCACCGGACAGCCGCCGAGGCCGCCCGGCATACCGGCGACCGCAAGGCCATCGCCGGGGCGCTCGCCGAGCTCGGAGTCGTACGGCGCTTCATGGCCGCGTACCCCGAGGCGATCGAGGCCCTGAACGAGGCGGTGGAACAGTACGACGCCGTGGGCGATCGGCGCGGCAAGGCCGAGGCGCTGAACCAGGCGGGCATCGTCTGGCTTCTGACCGCCGACAACGACGACTCCGCCCGCGCGCAGACCGAGGCCCTTGCGCTCTACCGCGAGGTGGGCGACCGGCTCGGGCAGGCCAACGCGCTTGCGGACCTCGGCATGGTGCGTCGGCAGACAGGCCGGTTCGACGCCGCCGTGGAGGCCCAGAGCGAGGCACTGTCGATCTACCGGGAGCTCGATGACCGGTACGGGGAGGCGAACTCCCTGAGGGACCTCGGTGTCGTGCACCGCCTCATGGGCGAGTACGAGCAGGCGGCGTGCCGGCACCGTGAGGCGTACGACATCTACGTGGAGCTCGACGACCGGACCCACCAGGCGTACGCGCTCAATGAACTGGGCGTCGTGAGGCGGCTCACGGGCGACATCGTCGGGGCTCGGGAGGCGCACGGCCAGGCGCTGGAGTACTTCACCGAACTCGGTGAGCGGTTCGGTCGCGCGAACAGCATCCGCGACCTCGGGGTGCTGGAGCGCGTGTCGGGCAACACCACGGAGGCGATCCGGATGCTGGAGGAAGCCCTGAGCGCGTACCGCGATCTCGGCAGCCGGGGTGGAGAGGCCGCCGCCCTGAGCGAGCTGGGCGCCGCCCGAGGGACGCTCGGCGAGTGGGATGAGGCCATCGAGGCGTTCCGGCGTGGCTTGGATCTCCACCAAGAGCTGGGAGACCGGTGCGGCGAGGCCGAGGTGCTGAACCACTGGGGGACCTTGGTGCGCGCCTCCGGCGAGGTGGAGGTCGCGCGGGAGTACTTCGAGCAGGCCCTCGCCCTGGCGCGGGAGATCCGCTCTCCGCTGGAGGAAGCGCGGGCGCTGGAAGGGATCGGCCGCTGCGACTGGTTCTCGGCCGGGCCTGCGCGGGCCGGGGACGCCCTGCGGAACGCGGCCGTCCTCTACCGGCGGCTCGGAGCCGGTGCGGCGGCCCAGGAACTCGAAGAGCTGCTCGCCCCACGAGCCGGATAGCCCGGTCGCCACCTGGCCGGAATCTGTATGCCGCCGACGACAACAGCACTGCTACGGTGCCGAGTCGGTCTGTCGCTTCAACCGCCGTCGCACGGTGCCGGTCCGCTATCGGCACCACCACCCCGAGGAGCGTTGAATGTCGTCACGTACACCTGTGCTCGCGCCGCCCACCTGCCCTGACTCCATCCACGGCAACGCCGTCCTGGAACGGATCGCCGCCCGCGTACAGCAGCGACTCGACGAGGAGAAGTCCGAGGCTGACGGCTTCGCCGAGGGGCCTCACGCGGCGTCTCTCATCTGGCCCTGGTGGTTCTGAGCATCGACGCTCGATGACCTCGCTCGAAGAGACCGCACCCTTTCGGACCTTCATCCTCAAGGTCGCGAACCGCTGCAACATCGACTGCGACTACTGCTACGTCTTCAACTCCAAGGACCAGTCGTGGCGGCACCTGCCCGTCCGGCTCGGCGTGGACGTGGCGAGGGAGGCAAGCCGGCGCATCGGCGAGCACGCCACGGCGCACGGCCTGCCGGCCGTCCACGTCGTCCTGCACGGCGGGGAGCCTCTGCTGGCCGGCCGCCGGCACATGGCCGAGCTCCTCGAGGCCGTACGCGAAGGCGTCCCGGAGGAAGTCGGGGTCCGCTTCGAGCTTCAGACCAACGGGACGCTCCTCACGAAGGCGTGGCTCGACCTCTTCGAGAAGTACGGGGTGGTCGTGGGGGTGAGCCTCGACGGTCCCCCGACTGCAAACGACCGGCACCGGCTGACCCACACCGGTCGGTCCAGCTCCGCGGCCGCCGTCCGCGGCATCGAACTGCTGCGGGACCGGCCGCACCTCTTCGCCGGCCTCCTCGCCGTCGTGGACCTGGCCAACGATCCGGTCGAAGTCCACGACTTCCTGGCGTCCTTCGAGCCGCCGGTCATCGACTTCGGGCTTCCGCACGCCACCCACGACGACCCGCCGCACCGCGACAACCCCGACGTGCCCGAGTACGGGCTCTGGATGAGCCGGGTGTACGACGCCTGGCTCTCCCGGCCCGAGTACCGGCACAGCATCCGGATGCTGGAGGACATCGTGGCGCTCAGCTCCGGCGTGCGCGGTGCCGTGGAGACACTCGGTCTGGCCCCGCCGACGAGCATCGTGATCGAGTCCGACGGGACGATGGAAGGCGTGGACACGCTGCGCTCCGTCGAAGAGGGCGCGTCCCGGCTCGGGCTCGACGTCTTCCAGCACTCCTTCGACGAGGCGTCGCGTCACCCGAAGCTCCTGCACCGGGCAGACGGCAGGGCCGCGCTCGCCGCGAAGTGCCAGAGCTGCCCGTTGGTGGAGGTCTGCGGCGGAGGCTACCTCCCGCACCGCTTCAGCGCGGCCCACGGCTATCGGAACCCCTCCGTCTACTGCGCGGATCTGGAGTACCTGATCCACCACATCCAGGACTCTCTGCGCGCGAGCGGGTGGGACGCACACGCGCCGGCCGGTCAGGCCCCATGAGACGGCGGACCGTAGCGCCGCCGAGGTACCGAGCGTTGGAGCCTGTGAGCAAAGTGAACGACGAACGAGTAACGAGGAGTTGTCCATGACCGTGACGATCCGACCTGCCGAGCAGCGGGACGTCCACGCGGTGGCCGAACTGATCGAGGAGATCGAGCGGTTCTACGGATCGATCGAGATCCAGCCCTTCGAGGAGCGGCGCGCGCAGGTGGAGGAAGCGCTGTTCGGCGCCCCGCCGCTGGCCTCCGCTCTCCTGGTCGAGGACGAGGTCGGGGGCATCGTGGGGCTCGCTGCCTACTCCTTCCTCTGGCCGGCGGCCGGTTCCACTCACTCCTTGTTCCTCAAGGAGCTGTACGTTCGCGACACTCTGCGCCGCCAGGGCATCGGTGCCCGGCTCATGGACGAACTCCGGGCCTTGGCCGCCAGGCGCCCGGGGTGCGGCCGCGTCGAGTGGATGACGGACCGCGACAACCCCGTCGCCCGCGCGTTCTACAAGTCGCTCGGGTTCGCCGAGTTCGATGGGAAGATCGTCTACCGGATCGAGACGACCGGCACGGCGTGAGGGGTCGCGGGGCTGTGAAGGAAGAACGCTGCGAGCGATGCGAGCTCATCGTCGGACAGGGCTGCTGTTGCCCGGCGAACGGCGCCACGCCAAGGGCGGAGCGGCCCGTGTCTCCGATCCGGCGGGAATGGCGGGGCTTCCCCGCGGACACCATCCTGATCTCGCCCACGCGGTACGCGCACCTGCCGGGGGCTTGTACTCACCTGGAGGATGAGTACATCAAGGCACCTCGGTGGGGCTGGATTCCGGACCCGCCGTCCGGGCTCTGGGACCGGCTGAGCGTCACTCATCCCGCGACCGCGACAGAGGGCAACACCGCCCGGCAGGCTGTACAACGCTGCACCCCCTGCCAGACGGCGGTGTCGTAGCGGATGCGCCGTGTGGACGGACATGCCTGCGGCAGCGTCGCTCAGGGCCTGGTGGCGATGACCGCCTCGGTCCGGATCACCTCGTCGAACCGACCTGACGGGGCGAAAGCGAGCAGCGCCTCGCGCAGGTCCCGTTCGAAGACTTCCTTCTTCTCACCGAGTTGGGCGGGGCTGGAGTAGGAGAGGCTGAAGACCCAGCCGATGACCTCGTCCACGGTGCGGGTCAGGGTGTGGTCCCAGCGCGTGGTGCCGACCTGGGAGAACGGGGAGCGGGCGAGGACGTCCTGGTGGCGTTCCTTGGGGTGGGAGTAGGTGCCGGAGCCGGCGCGGCGTTCGGGGCCGAGGTAGCGGGTGCGGACCTCGTCGACGACCTGCCGCCAGGGGGCGGGTTCGAGGTCTCCTGGGGCGCCGCCGGAGGCGAGGACGATTGCTCCGCCGGGCTCGATGATCCGGTCGAGGTCCTGGGCGACGCGGTCGCGGTCCATCCAGTGGTAGGCCGCGCCCATGACGGTGAGGAGCACGGGCCCGATGTCCATCGTCGGGAGGTTGGTGGAGTCGCCCTCGCGCCAGGTGACGTTGGTGATGTCCTGCTCGGCGGCTAGGCGGCGGCCCTCTTCGAGCATGCCCTTCTCGGGGTCGACGGCGATGACCTCGCGGACGAGCGGGGCGAGGTCGAGGGCGATGATGCCGGGGCCGGCGCCGAGGTCGAGGACGCGCTGGGTGCCGTCCAGGCGGAAGCGGTCGGTGAGCAGGGTGTAGAACTCGGGCGCGTAGCGGGGCCGGAAGGCGGCGTAGTACGGCGCGGTGGACGCGAACAGCTCTTCGGGCGTGTACGAGGGGGTGGAGGAGGTCACGGGTCCAGTCTCTCGCGGGGGTGCGGTCAGGGGCGGGCGATCGGTCAACGAGCCCGGGATCCGATCAGGTGCTCCCACCAGTCGGTTAGGGGGCGGGCGCCGGAGCCCTCGCGGGCGACGGAGCCGTCGGGGTGGCGGTCACGGGCGCCGAGGAGCTGACGTGCGACGTCATCCAGGTCCGGCCGGTCGAGGAGGCCGGGGGCGGGGTCGTCGACGGCGTTGAGCCACCGGTAGCCGTACTGCATCATCACGGCCAGCCGGTTATGTCCGGAGCGGTTGAGGCCGCCGGCGTGCCAGGTGCGATTCTCGAAGAGGACCACGTCGTGGGGGCCGATGTCCGGGGTGATCGCGCCGGGCGGATCGACGTCTCCCCGGGGGACGGTGACGGGCCCGGTGCGGGTGTGGCTGCCGGGAACGAACATCGTGAGCCCGGCGTCGGGTCCCGGGTCGGTGAGGAAGTACGCCACCTTGATCGCCAGGCGGGACGTGTGCTCGACGCCGAGGTCGGCCACGGTGGAGGACATGTCGCGGTGCCATCCGTGCCGGGACGGTACGCGGATGGTGCGCTGCTCGTCCGTCAGGGACGGCATGGAGATCAGGTTGCTCGACAGCAGGTGGATGTTCGGGCTGAGCAGGCCGACGAGCGTGGGCAGCACGGCCGCGTTGGCGACGAGCGGCAGGAAGGCGTCGTCCAGGGCGACGACGCCGCGGAAGCCGTCCTTGCCGTCGACCGAGCGGTCCCGGCCCACGGTGCGGTCGGAGGCCAGAAGCCGTACGGCGGCCTCGGCCGCGCGGTCGCGGACCTCGGGAGCGAGGGCGCCGCGCAGGATGAGGAGGCCGTCGCGGTCGAAGGCGGCCAGCTGCTGCGGGTCGGGTGCGAGCGGTGTGGTCATCGCAGCTCCTTGAGCATCGAGAGCGCCTGGTCGGTGAGCGCGGCGGCGGACATGCCGCAGAGCTCCAGCAGGTCGGCTGACGGAAGGGGGCGGCCGGGGTCGCGGTAGCCGACTACCCGGACCCGGGCGGCTTCGCCGCGGGCGGCGAGCAGAGCCCGTACGGCCGGTGCCTGCGTGACGGTGGCCAGCAGGACGGGAACGCCGGCTGGGAAGAGGCGGGCGAAGGTGTCGTCGGGCAGCGCGGCGGGCCAGGTGTCCGGTTGGCCGAGGACGGTGAGGTCGTTGATGTGCACGTACTGGATGCGCGTGTCCGGGCGGGCGGCAGCGATCTGGTCGGCTGCGGCGGAAAGCTCGCGTGCCGCGACGTCGCCGGCGGAAGCGAGGACGAGATCCAGGCCTTCCGGGCCTGGGTTGCTCAGGTGGGGCCAGATCGCGGCGCCGTTGGTCAGCTCCTCGCGGATGGTGTCCGGCGGGAAGGCAAGCGTGTGGTGCTTGTCGGCGATCAGGAAGTTCGCCCGGTCGCGTCCGGTGAGCATGACCGTGAGGATCGCGGCCGCGCGGGTGGCGTCGGCCGGGGTGAAGACGTGCACGGTGGGGTTCTCGGTCTCCAGCATCGCGGAGACGAGCCCGGGGTTCTGGTGGCTGTAGGTGTTGCGCCAGCCCAGCGAGGTGATCAGGTAGTTGATGTTCGCCAGCCCGCCGACTCCGGTCACGGTCCGCGTGCTGCGGTGCTTGAGGTGCTGGACGAGCAGGCTGGTGTTGACCGCGGCGAACGCCTCGTACGTGGCCAGCAGCGCGTCACGGCCGGTCTCGGTGTAGCCCTGCAGCCAGGCGTGGCAGATCTCCTCGTTGAGGATCTCGCTCGCCCACTCCGGCATCCCATCGCCGCTGACGGCCAGGCGCAGCCGGTTGGAGGCGGCCTCGTCCGGGCTGAACAGCCGGAACGAACCGGCGGCGGCGCGCTCGCGGATCACGGCGCTGACCAGCGGCCACGCCTGTTCTCCGCGGACGGTGAGCGGCTCTACCGGTGGGGCGGGGCGGGGCCGGGGCGCCGGATCAGGCAGCGCCTGCCGTACGAGGTCGGACGGCTGCCCGCGGTCGGTGAACAGCTCGGCCGGCTCGTACGAGGCCAGCCAGGCGGCGAGGGCGGCGAACTCCTCCCGGTTGCGGGCGGGGTCCTTCAGCGGGGTCTTGTGGACGGCCGGGGTCCCGGCGATCCGGCGGCCGGCGACCTGCTCGGGCCCGGTCGCGCCCTTGGGCATCGTCAGGACGAGCACCGGCTGCGGCCGGGCGACCCCGAGCGGCCGCAGCCTGGCGAACACCTCGGCCAGGATCTTCCGAAAGCCGGCCACGTCGGAGCCGTCGTGGAGGAACGGCTCGTACCCCAGGCCGGTGAAGTACGCGCGCAGCTCGGCTTCGTCGAGCCCGGACAGGATGGAGGGGCCGCCCATCCGCAGGCCGTTGGCCAGCACGACGGGCAGCACCGCGCCGTGCAGCCCGGACCCGAGTAGCGCGCGCCGGGCCGTCCACGCCGCTGCGGCGGCGCCAGTCTCCAGCTCCCCGTCGCCTAGCAGGGCGACCACCAGGCGGTGCGGAGCATCCAGGACCATGCCCTGGGCGACGGCGAGCGCCGGTCCGAGCTGGCCGCCGGTGTAGCGCACGCCGGGGATGAGCGGGGTGATCTCCCCGCCGTAGGCGCGGGTGTGGGGGAAGCCCGCGGCGAGCGCCCGCATGTCGGCGGCGGACCAACCAGGGCCGTTGCCGGTCAGGGTGAGGGTCTTGGTCAGGTACGCGTGGGCCAGCGCCGACGGCCCGGCGTGCCCGGCGCCGTGAACGACCAGGACCTCACTGCCCGGGGGTCGCCCTGCGGTGAGCGGCCCCAGGTGGGCGAGCATGAAGTTCACCGGCGGGCACACCCCCCAGTGTCCGCTCGGCACCTCCTTCACGTCCTCCACCCGCAGCGGCCGGGCGGGCAGCACGTTGTCGTTCAGGTACAGCTGCGCGGCGCACAGGTAGTTCAGCGCCCGCCACGTGGCCGTGACGGCCGCGTCCGGCACGCGGGTCGCGGCGTGCGACGCGGCCTGACTCCAGTCGGGGAAGTCGCCCGGGCCCGCGACGACGGCCAGCCCGGGGAGCAGGGCGGTCTCCGTCACCGTGCCGTCCCCTTCCGTGCGGCGACGGCGTCCACGGCGGCGGTGATGCGCCCGGCCCGGATCTCCTCGGTGCCGGCCTCGGTGATCAGGTGGAGGATCTGCGCCTGCTCGTGGGCGGGCACCGCTGTCCAGTCCAGCCCGGCCCGCTCCAGGGCGGCGGCCAGGTCCTCAGGCACGCTGCGCGGAGTGCGGTCCCGCAGGCCCCGCACCGTCAGCGGCACGCCGGTCACGCCGTCGGCGACGGCCGCGTACGGCACCGCGGCCTGCCCGCGCAGTGCGTAGGCCACGACGGTCCTGGAGCTGCCGGTGGAGAAGGTGACACGCAGCTGGGCGCCGCGCTGACCGACCGGTCCGCGGCAGGGCAGCAGCAGGAAGTCCCGGCCGCCGATCCGCTCCGGCCGGGCCACGACATGCACGACGTCGGACGCGGCGGGCAGCGGGAGCAGGACCACCGGATCCGGCCCCGCCTGGTCGGGCTCGGACAGCAGGGGCGGTCGGGTGACGGCGATGATGCCGCCCTGGCCGCCCCCGGCGCGTCGCGCCGCCTTGTGCGTGAACAGCGTCCGGTCCACGGCCGCCAGCAGGGTGTTGGTGAAAGCGTGCTTCCAGCTCCGCTCCCGCTGGACGGGCAGGTCGCCAGCGGTGACGAACATCAGGGCGAAGGAGACCGTCACCGGCAGTACGGCGCTGAGCCGGTCCCGCAGGACCCCGAGGGCCTGGTGGAACTGGGTGGCGTCGTCAACGACCGCGGCGAGGATCACCTCGTCGCCGCCGAAAGTCGCCGCGCAGCCGAGGTCGAAGGGCTGCTCGCGGAACCACGCGCGCGTCGTGGCCCCCACGGTCGCCATGACCTCGTTGCCGGCCAGATGCCCGTAGGAGGTCGGGTTGGTGGAGTTCGTCCGCTCCACGTGGTCCTTCAGCCCGTCGACGTCCCCGATCGCCAGCGCCACCAGCCGTCCCTCGTCCAGCGCGGCGGCCAGGCAGCGCGGGATGTGGCTGTGGAAGTCGGGGAAGGCGACCAGGCCGGTGACAGCGTCCTCGCGGCTGCCCTCGCACCAGCTGCGCAGCGGCAGCTGACTGGGGTCGAACAGCGGCACGGACGAGGTCAGCGGGTCGTGGACAGCGGGTGTGGCCGGGCGGTACGTACGGGACGGCTCCATCAGCCGGCCACCTCCGATGTGATCGTGCCGGCCGCCGCCCGTGCGGGCAGCAGTAGCGGGAGGGTGTTGAGGGAGTGCAGGCGCGGCGTGCTCGCGGCCAACATCAGCGGCCCGGTCGTGCGGTGCCGGTCCACCCAGGCCATGTGCCAGCCGGCCGCCGCGGCCCCGCGCACGTCGGCGTTCATCGAGTCGCCGACATGCAGCAGCTCTCCCGGCCGCAGCCCGCCGGTGCGCTCGACGGCGGCGAACGCCTCCCGCTCGGGCTTGATCGCACCGGTGCGCGCCGAGTAGAAGACGCCGTCCAGAAGCTCGCGGAACGCGGGAGGATCCTGCTCGGGCACTGAGGAACCGAGCGCGTTGGTCATCGCGTACAGGGCGTAGCCCCTCGCCCTCAGCTCGGCGAGCATGTCCGGCACGTCCGCGTACAACTGCGGGTTCTCGGCACGGCGCCGGGCCCGCTCCAGCACTTCGGCGAGCCGGTCAGCCAGTGCGGGCCGCCCGAAGTCGGCCGCGAGTTCGTGCGCCAGGTCCTGCGGGGTGACCAGGCGCCGCTTGGCTCCCTTGCCCATCAGCGCACGAGCCTCATCCAGCGAGATGCCAAGCACGTCGGCGACCTGGCCGGTCGTGGCCACCGCCTCGGGCCGTACCAGCGTGCCGCCCAGGTCGAAGCAAACCGCCCGGACCTCGGGCCACATCACCCGGCCGCTCACGACCCGACCTCCCATACCGGAAGGGGCGAGGTGGTAACCGGCGGCGGAGTGAGCCCGGCCCCGGGGGCGGACGGCAGCATCCCCGCCTCCACGACGGCGGCCTCGGCGAACACCTTCTGCCGCAGCGGCTCCAGCGTCAGATGCCACTCCACCGCCGGCACCTTGTCCCGGCAGCACGCCCCGGCCAGCGCGAGCGCCGCCCACAGCCGGTCACCGTGCGGGAACGTCGCCATCCCCAGATCGGCGGCGACCTCGGTGGTGTGCAGGGAGCGGGCCAGCCCGCCCGACCACCCCGGGTCGGTCTGCCACACGTCCACCGCCCCACCGGCCAGCAGCCGCGTCTGCTCGTGCTCGTCGACCGCGTGCTCACCGGCCGCCATCGGCACCCCGGCCCCGGCCGCCCGCACCCGGCTCCAGGCGAAGCCGCCCGGCTCCAGCAACTCCTCGGCGAACGCGACCTCCAGGTCGGCCAGCACGGGCATCAGGGCCAGCGCCTCGTCCAGCCGGCACCGACGCAGCCCGTCGACCATGAACCGGCCCTCGCCCGCCGCCTCCCGCAGCGACCCCAGCACCCGAGCAACGGCCCGTGGCCCCTGGCGCAGTAACTCCTTGGTGAGCGGCCACTTCTGCCCCCAGTACCCCTGCTCGGCGATCCACGCCGCCGCCTTCACCGCCTCCGGGTGAGCCGGGTCCAGACCGAGCGCGGACGCGTACGCAGGCACCCGCTCCCGCACCGTGCCGCCCAGCAGCTCCGGCACCGACCGGCCCGAGGCCCGCGACGCCAGATCCCAGCACGCCAGCTCGACCGCCGACACGGCCTGCCGGGCGTGCGCCCCCTGCTGGTGCCGACCGGTCTGCGGCCGGTAGCCGAGCCTGCGCGGCGCCGCCGCATCGTGGCCGACGAGCCCGTCGGCGAGGGCGTCCACGACGAGCCGCGCCACGCCCTCCCCGACCGGCGCGTGCCAGCCGGAGACCCCGTCACCGACCACCTCGATCGCGAACCGCGTCCGGTGCTCCGGCCACCCCGGACCCGCCGGGTCCACCGCCACCGCGGCCACAGCGTCCGGTAACCCTTCCGGCAGACCGGCCGGCTGTCCGGCCACCGGCCACACCCGCACCGCCCGCACCACCGTCACGGCCCCGCCGTCCCGGACGGCCATCAGATCCGGGCCCCGGTCAGCTGCTCACCGGCGAACGTGTAGGCCCATGGCGAGCGGTAGTTCTGCCACCACTGCGGCCGCAGCCCCGTCTCCGCGAACAGCTCCTCGACCGCGCGGCGCATCGTCAGGTTCCACTCGATCGTGTCCGACCCCGGCGTGCGGTAGACGTCCATGTACGGGTTGTGCGCCTGGAACGTCTGGAACCGCGGGAACGTCGTCGTCACCGGCACCAGCCGCCTCAGGTTCTCCACGGCCTCCTCGATCGGGTCCAGGCCCACGATGTAGGTGAAGTCCGTGGTGATGCCCCGCTCCTTCGCCGCCCCGAGCGTGGCGACCATCTGGTCGATCGTCAGCGCGGCCTTGGACTGCTTGAGGATGTTCGCCCGGTTGGTGAAGCACTCCACCGTCAGCGTCAGGTGGAACGGGCCGAGCTCGGCGGCCCGGTCCAGCCCCGCCTCGCTGGTGAGGACCGACGACAGGAAGTGCAGGGTCCCCTCGCAGCCGATGCTGCGCATCGCGGCCCGCACGCCCTCCAGGTGCTCCAGGGCCAGGTGTTCGTAGAGGAAGCACCCGGTGCACACCGTGACGGTCTCGACCCCCGACAGGTCCGCCATGCCGGAGTTCGCCGCGAGGGCGGCGAAGTAGCCGGGCAGGTCGAGTTCGCGGATCGCCGGATCCGAGGCGCCCTCCAGGGTGTTCGGGCAGAACGTGCACCCGACGCACTGGGAGCGCTGGTTCGAGTTCAGGGTGAGCATCTTGGTGCCGTTGCGCCAGTAGCCCAGTACGGCGTCGTCGTCCTCGATGCCGGCGACCGTGCCGACCTGCTCGCCGTGCAGCCGCAGCTCGCGCTCGTCGATCTCGAACGGCGAGTCCTCGCGGCCCAGGGAGAGGATCAGGTACGACGGGTCGGCCGGCCGCGAGTCCAGCTCCAGCTGGAACCGCATCCGCGGCTTGTCCAGCGGCGAACGCGCACCGCAGCTGTTCAGCGCGATGAGCAGCACGTCCTCGGGGTTGATCTTCCACTCACGGGCCACCTCTTCCAGGTGGCTAACGGATTCGAGCATCGGCTTCCCTCTCTGATGTCTGGTGTCTTGTGCTGGGGGACCCGCCGTGACGGTCGTCATGCCACTACCTCCGGCGTTGACGTGTGCCGCACCTGACCGCGGAGGAATACCTGCAGGAGGAGGCGGCGCTCGTCCTCAGGTACGTCCTCCTGGCCGTTGCCGAGGGCCTCGCGGCCGTGGCAGCACAGGTGCTGGTTGGCAACGAGCAGGTCCCCTCGCCCGAGCAGGAACCGGCGCTGCCCGGTGATCAGTTCGCGCTCCAGGGCCCGTGCCGACTTGATGTACGGATCGGCGGGAGCGGCGTCCGCGAGCAGCTTGGCCGTGAACCGGACGAAGCCCTCCGACGGCGGCAGGCCGTCGAGGATCGGGAACGGCTGCCACTCCTCCCCGACGCCCATGAGCTCGAAGGACGACCCGTCGACGTACCGCGGGTGGGTCAGCAGCTCGGCGTCGGCGTAGCCGAGCCGGTCCACGGCGCGGCGGGCATGCGAGATCAGGCTGTGGCCCTGGCCTCTGGGATCGGGGCGCACGCACAGCTGGGCGATGTAGTCCGGCGGGAGCGTGGAGTTCGCGACGTCGATGTGCATCGGGGTGATGGCGAGGTTGGTGCTCAGCGGCTTCCACAGCGGCTTGCGGTCGAAGGCTCGCAACGGCGTCGCGATCAAGGAAAACAGCGCGGTCACTGCCCGCAGGCCGGCCTCCTCGGAGTCGGCCGCGTCGAGCAGCTCGGCCAGCTCGAGGACCGCGAAGCCCTCGCCGTCGGGGGCGCCGAGCAACTGGTGGCAGGTCGTGGTGAACTCGGCGAGGTAGGGCAGGCCGGCCAGTACCCCGTGGTACCGCGCGGCAGTCTCAGGCGAGAGCATGCCGTCGTTGCCGAGCCGCCACTCGGGGAGGCCGGCGGCCTGCCGGGCGAGGTCGGCGACAAGCTCCTTCGGCAGGGTCACCCGGTACTCGGGCACGGAACGGGAAGTCATGAAGCACTCCTCGTGGGAATCAGCGGATGGGATACGGCTACGGGTGGTCGGTGCGGGCGACGGCGACCCAGATGATCAGCAGGACCGGCACGACAAGGACCGCGAACTGGAACCAGCCGAAGCCGTAGCGGCGGAGCAGCCGGACAGGGTGGCGGAAGGCCCAGCGCGACCGGGCGAGCCGCTGCCGGGGGATCGTGGCTCTGGGTGCCGAGATCATCGGGGCCTGCGCTTCGATCCCGCCGCCTGCCGAGGGCCGGCCGCGGTGTCTTCAGGAGAGGAACCGTCCGAGCGGTGCCGTCGCAGATCAGCGAGCGAATCGGGCGTCGAGACGAACGCGCCGGTCTTCTCCAACCACCCCATGAACGAGTCGTGCTCCTCCGGGTGAAACCAGAGCGCCACCATCGACGGCGCGACGATCCCCTCGGCCCGTCCGTCCTCGACCATGGCGAGTACCTTCGGTCACTCGGGGCGGTCCGCCCGGCTGGAAAGCACGGCGGTCCGGTCGACATAGGTCGCCGCCACGTTCCAGCCGCGCGTCTCCACGTACCGGAGCACGTGCCGCAGCGCCGCTTGCCGGGGCTGTGCCTTCGGGGCGGCGACTCCGGGGGAGAGGCACGCGTACACGACGACCCGGGCGCCGGGCGGGACCCGCCACGGCCGGGCCTCGGTCGCCTCGCTCATGCCGCCCGGCCCCCGTTCATCGGGCAGGTCTCCCGCGTGACCGGGAAGACGCACCAGGCGACCGTCCCGTCGTCGGTGAATCCCCAGCTGCCGCCGAGCTCCGCGATGAGCGCGTCCACCAGCCACAGGCCGCGCCCCTGTTCCGCCTCGGCTCCGGCCCGCCGGGGTCTCGGCACGTCGGACGGCGAACCGTCGTGGACCTCCAGACGGATCTCGCCGTGCACGTACCGCATGCGCAGGCCCACGGCATCGTTCGTTCCGTGGACGACCGCGTTGCCGACGAGTTCCGAGATCACCACCTCGGCGGAGTCGAGCCGAGCCTCGGGCACCCGGCACGAGTTGCGCAGCCACGCCGTCCCGATCCGCCGCGCCTGCGAGACCCGCGAGACGTCGCGGACGAAGGAGACGTCCACGGGCGAAGGCGCTATGCGCGCACCGCCGGCCGTGGGGACGCCACGGCACCCCGTGAGGCTCGTGGTGATGATCGAGGTGGGAACCGAGGACGCCATCGCCCAGCCTTTCCGCATGTCGGACCCTGGTGGCGAGGCGTTGCCGTGAGGCCGCGCCGTCGCGGTCCCCGAACGATGACGGTCGGCCGACGGACTTTCCTACCGCCCCGATTTCGTCGTTCCGGACCCCGATGGGTCCTCCCGTGGTCTTCTGGGACTTGAGTGCGTCCTGCCCGGCCGCGAGGCGGGCAGGTGATCGACAATCGCCGCGTACGGGCGGAGGGCCCGGCGGTGTCCATGCGAAGGGGGCCCGGTGGGCGACAGACATCTGACGGTCTTCGGCACGCTGGTACGGGAACGCGGCTGGGGATACGCGCGGTTCAGCCGCGAGTTCCGGAAGGTCTGCGCCGACCTGCGCCTGGACGACGTGACTCCGCAGCGCAAGCAGTACGACCGATGGCGCCTCGGCCAGATCAAGGGGGTGCCGCGCGCCGAAGCGTGCGAGGCCCTGGAGAGCATGTTCCCGGGCTGGACGGCCGAGAAGCTGCTCGCCTTAGCGGACCCCTCGCCGCTGCCCGCGACCCCTGACGCCCCAGCGACACCTACTGAGCAAGAACCGGAGCACGCGTCCGAGACAGGGGCGCACGTGCTCCTGGAGGAGGACGAGATGAAGCGGCGAACCCTGATCCGTGGGCTTGTCGTCGAAACGACCCTCGGCATCACGGACGCGGCCCTGGAGGTCATGGCCGCCGCACGGCAGCGCATGGACCTGGCGCTGGAGTCGTCGGCCATCGGGCCGGCGACCCTGGAGCGCTGGGAGACCACCGCCTTCGAGTACGCGCACGCCTACCAGACCGTGCCACCGCACCGGCTGCTCGCCGACGTCCTCGCCGACTTCACCGAGGTACAGCGGCTCCTTGAGCAGCGCCAGCCCATCCGCTACCGCCGACGTCTCTGCCGGGTCGCCGCCCAACTCGCCGCCCTCGCCGGGATCTTCGCCTCCGCGCTCGGCGCCCACCGCGAGGCCCGCGGCTGGTTCCACACCGGACGCCTCGCCGCCTCGGAAGCCGGAGACAACCAGCTCGAAGGCGCGCTCACCGTACGCTCGGCCATCGTCTCCCTCTACTACGGGACCCCAGCCTCCGCCCACGAGCAGGCCGCCCGGGCGCGCCACATCCTGGGCGACATCGTCGGACCCGCCACCACCCGCGGCCTGCTCGTCGAGGCCCGGGCGCTCGCCCGCATGGGGCGTGGGGACGAGGCGTTGCCGCTGCTACGCCAGGCCGAGGACGCGTTCGGTCGGCTGACCGCCGAGGACCGCGATGATCCGTCCTTCGGCCATACCGAGCGCCAGTTCCTCTGGCACCTCGGCAACGCGTGGACGCATCTGGGACGCACCGAGGACGCCTGGCAGGTCCAGCGCCGTGCGCTCGACCTCTACCCGCCCACGGAGTACCTCGACCCGACTCTGATCCGCCTGGACCGCGCGACGTGCCTTGCCCGGAGTGGCGAGCCGGAGGAGGCGTACCGCACTGCCACACAGGCCCTGACGGCACTGCCGGACGAGCACCGCACCGGCATGGTCATGAAGTACGCGACCGACTTCAGCCGCACGGCCGGACACGGCCAGCTCCCCGCCGGGAGGGAGTTCGCCGAGCTGCTGCGTGCCTGAGCCGAGCTACCGGCCGACGACGGGATTGGCCAGGGCGCCGATCCCGGAGATGTGCACCGCGATCTCGTCGCCCGGGACGACCGGGCCCACTCCGGCCGGCGTGCCCGTCAGAAGCACGTCGCCCGGTTCCAGTGTGACCGCCGCCGTGATGTACCCCAGCAGGGAGGCGACCGGATGCAGCATGGTGTCCGTCCCGGCGGACTGCCTCTCCTCGCCGTTCACCTCGCAGCGCACGACGAGCTTCGTCGGGTCGACGTTGGTGGTGATCCACGGGCCGAGCGGGCAGAACGTGTCGAACGCCTTCGCCCACGACGGCTGCCCGTCCTCCCGCTGGATGTCCCGGGCGGTCACGTCGTTGGCGCACGTGTAGCCGAAGACGTAGTCCAACGCCCGCTCGGCGGGGACGTTGCGGGCGGTGCGTCCGATGACGACGGCGAGCTCGGCCTCGTAGTGCACCTCGTGCGACTGGGCCGGGTAGCGGATCGGCTCCCCGGGGCCGATCACGGCGGACGGCGGCTTGAAGAAGAGTCGAGGGGCAGTCGGCGTGTCCAGACTCAACTCGGCGATGTGGTCGGCGTAGTTACGGCCAACCGCCACGATCTTCCCGGGGCTGACCGGGGCGAGTAGCCGTACGTCGTGAAGCGGGAGGCGGCGGCCGGTGAGTTCCGCCGCTCCCCTCACCGGATCGGCGCTCAGCACCTCCAGGACGTCGTCCCCGCCCTCAGCGATGAGGCGCCCGTGAAGAACGTCGCCCTTCCACTCGAACCTGGCCAGCCGCTGCGATTCACCCGTCAGCCTCATGCCTGAACCGTACCTTCGCGCCCGGGTACGGCGGCCTTTCTCGGACAGGCCAGGGAGAGCCATCGGCCGGTCGCGGTCAGAAGGCGCGGAGGTACACACGGGCCTGCTCGGAGTCCAGGTTCTCGATGTAGATCTCCATCCACGCGACGTCGCGACGTCGGTAGTCCTTGACACACGGCGGGCAGACACCCGCCCAGAGGGCATCTTTGAGTGTTTTCGGCTCTGCGAGTCCAAGGTGCTCGAAGAGTTCGGACTCTTGTGTCGACTTGATGCCCCATGGCGCCAGCGGCTCTTCGGAGTGCAGGTCCTTGGCGACCTGGGCTGCGGTGGCCTTGCCGGTACGGAAGGAGAGGATGTACTCGTCTTCGCGGGGGTTGACCTGCACGGCACCCTTCACGTCCATGGCGCCCTTGGGGATCTGAATCTTCATGAACGCGGCCGCTTCGGCGGCGCCGGCACCCTTCTCCCAGTACGGATAGGTGCTCTCGCGCGTAGCGCTGCCGGGGGCTCCGGTCGAGCAGGACGTGAGAACCAGCACGGAGATCAGTGCGACGAAGAGGCTTCCGCGCGTCTTGTGTCGCATGTTCACCGGTTCTCCTCGTCGCCCCGCGAGACGTCCCCGCGGCCGCCCGATCGGCCAGGGTCGGCAGGGTTCACTGTAGAGCTCGAGTCGCCGTTCAAGTCGTGGGTGAACGTCGAGCTGCTACCGCGCATGTCGAACTCCTGGGCGATGCCGACAGTGTGCAGATGCCCCATATCATCATCCTTGATGACGATTCCTCCAGGGAATGGCGTTTTCTTACCTTCATCCCAGTTGTATCGGTCCCACACGTTGACCTGGTAATCCAGTGACACGTCAGGCTGGCCGCCTTCGCCGGGTCTGACTGTGACCATGCCTGAGATGGTCTGCTGGTGCGACCCCAGGGCGTGGTACCAGTCGGTGTCCTTGGTGAACGTACCGCCGTACTGATGGCTCTCCACTGGAATGACGACGGGTTTGTCGCCCCCGGCCTTCTCGAATTCAGCCAGGGCCTTCCTGCGCCACTCTTCCTGGTTTCGCGCGATATGGATCTCTTCGATGTCGGATCGGAACTTGGCGTCGTCGTGCAGCATGCGGTTCACGTCGACGTCGAGGGTTTCGCCGGTGCCACGCAGGTAGTGCAGCATGTTCCGGGATGCTCCGGTTTCGCCGGTGATGTCGCCGACCGTGGCGAGGCCGAGGGCCAAGGCGTGGAAATCCACGTCGCGTGGTGTGGGGTCTTCCACGTTGAAGGGGCCGGAGCCCGGGTCGGCGGAATGCCACTGGTACTGCGGGTCCATGATTCCGGCCGCTCGCAGTTCGTCGCCCCGTTCCTGGAGCAGGAGGCCGCGGGTGACCGGGTCGAGGCTGCGCCACCACCCGGGGACGTCCTTGCGGTCCTTGGGCATGTTCGCGGCCTTGCCGGCCTCCTCCAGGGACGGGTAGGCGCTGGCCTGGGGGCTCCGGTTGAAGCCGTTGAAGGTGCCGTCCATGGGGTCGGAGTCGAGGACGGCGGCATCGAGGGCGAGGCGGATGCCGTCGTCGGCGTCGGTGACCGCCTTGACCGCCTGGACGAGCTTTTCGGCCCACTCGTTCGCCTGGGTGCGGGCGGTCTGCTGGAAGTCGGGGTCGTGGACGTAGGCCGTGCGCTCGTCCTGGGTGAGCCGCTCTGTGTCGAAGGCGACCGTGCCCTGGTCGGAGACGCGCATGCCCGCCCGGACGGCGTCGTCACGGATCGCCTTGAGCCGGTTGCGCAGGTCGGTGAGCTGGGTGTGCGCGTCACGCAGGATGAGTGCGACGGCCTTCGCCTCCTTCTGCGCTCCTTGGAGTTCCTTGAGCGTGACGGTGAACCTGGCGTTGGCGGCGTTCGCGCTCAGACCGATCCATGACTCGCCGAGCGAGACGCCGTGGACGTCCTTCTCGTACCGGCCCTCGAGCGTCTTGAACTTGGCGGCCATCTCGTCCCACTTGCCCGCGGCGGCGGTCAGCGTGGACAGGTCGGTGCTCATGGTTTCGTGATAGGTCGGCATGACTCCCCCGAGACCGGTCTGCCGGTCCGTCAGATGCCCTGGATCCGCGACTGGCGGGCCAGTCGGGCGGCGATGTCGAGTTCGTTGTTCTGCATGCTGATGCCGGTCGCGCCGAGAGCCTGCTTCTCCGAGGACAGGCGGCCGAGCAGCATCTTGACCTGTTTCTCCCAGGTCTCGTGGGCTCTCTTCAGCGCGTCGGAGGTGTCCCAGCCGTGGCCGTCCTTCGCCCCGAACGCTTTGACCGCGGTATTCGTGGTCTCGGCCGCGTGCTTGCCGTCCCTCGTGAGCCCCGGCTCCAGGTCGTCGTCGATCGCTTTCGCCGCCGCCTTCTTGGCCGCCGGGCTGGAGGCCATGTCGGGCTTGCCGGCACCGCCGCCTCCCGCCGCCGGGGCGAGCTGGTTCACACGCGTCGACGCGGATTGGTGGGCTGCCGTGTCCGCCTTGATCTGCTCCCATTCGTCCCAGGCCATGCGTCTCCCCGTTGGTAGTCCCTCAAGTAACTTACGGAACGGGGACCGCGTACAGAAAGTTAGATCGGGTCAGAGGGCGTTGGAGTGGCTGAATCGCGCCGCGGCTGGTGCACGCTCCTGAAACTGTGCGGGTCGCGGGGCCGGGAGCGAGTGGCTCTTGTCCGTGGAGATCGGATCTGCCCCCTTGGACAGTCCCACTGCCGATCACCGCCCGGATGAACCGATCGGTGCGCCACAACCGCCACCTGCCGCCGAGACCGAGCGCACCGACGAGATAGGGCCAGATCACGTTCCAGAAGGCCACCAGGAGGACGGCGCTCACGCCCCCAAGGATGACGCTCCCCTTCTCACCCCTTCCACGAGTCCCTGGAGTTGACCCCTGAGTTGAAGGCGCTGCTCATTCGCCACCTCAGCGCCCCGCTCACCGCTCGCCTGCGTGCGAGGACGCGAGTCGTCAAATCTTCACGTGCTCAGGAATTTGGCGCGGCCGGAAACATCGACTACAACACCACCCACACCGAAAACACGGCCAACGACCGTGTGAGCAGAGATGGGTGAACAGGTTGGCTCAAATCATCGACAACGGTTCTGCCGCGTCCGGCAAGCGGTGGACTGTCCGCTACAGGGAGCCGGGCGGACGCACCGGACGCCAGCGGGAGAAGTCGTTCGCCCGGAAGAAGGACGCGGTCGACTTCGGCACCAAGATGGAAGGCGACAAGCGCGAGAACATCTACGTCGACCCCGACGCCGGCAAGGTGTCGCTCCGCCGGTACGCGGACGACTGGCTCGCGAAGAAGACCGCTTCCGCCGGCACCCTCGAGTCGTACGAGCGCATCGTCCGCCTCCACGTGGTCCCCCACCTGGGGAGCAAGATGATCTCGCAGGTCACCGCGGCGGACGTCGAGGGCCTGTACGCACGTTGGCGCCGGGATGGGGCGGCCCTCAACACCATCGAGTCCCGGCACATCGCCCTCTCGGCTCTGTTCTCCCACGCTGTGCGCCACAGGCGGATTCCCGTGAATCCCATGACGCAGGCCGAGAAGCTGGAGAACCCTGTCATTCCTGTCGACGACAGGAAACTTCCCAGCTTCGACGAGATAACCGCCATCGCCAAGGAGATCGGACCTCGCCTGTCTCCGGCGATATGGCTCATGACGTGTTGCGGACTTCGCATAGGGGAATCTCTGGGAGTCTTCCCGGAGGACATGCGCGACGGCACTCTCCGAATCCGGAGGCAGGTAACTCGCTACAAGGACGCCTCCGGAAAGTACACGCCGAAATATGCCCCGCTGAAGCATCGGAAAGAAGGCGAGTGGCGCGACATACCCGTGCCTGCTTCCCTTGAGCCGTTCATCGACCGGCTTCCGATCCGCAATGCGAGCGGCGGAATGCCGTATCCCGGCCTTCTGCGCAAGTCGTGGGACCGCACCATCAGGCGGCTCGATCTTCCTGCATACAACCCGCACGACTTGCGGCATAAATGGACCACCGTGGCCCTGACCAACGGAGTGTCCATTCACGAGGTGTCTCGCTGGCTCGGACATCGTTCGATCAAGGTCACGGTGGACCGGTACGGCCACCTCACGCAGGACGGCCAGGAGCGCTGCCGTCAGGTCGTCGAGACGACCGTCGGGCCGCACATGCTCACACCAGGCCGAGTGCCTGCAGTGCGCGGTGCTGACTTGGTGCTGACTTGACCGGCCAGAAGATGTAGCAGACACCGCCCGTACCGCTTCTGACCTTGCCGTTTGCGTCATAACGCTTGGTCCGCAGCCAGATGTTCTCCCACTCGCGCCGCCGGTAGACCCTGCGGACGGCCTCGTTGCTGGGTGAGGCGGGGTCGTTGGCGATGATGTCGCCGTCGGCCGTGAAGCCGATGACGGTCATCAGGTGGCCCGAGGTGCCGTAACCGGCTCCGGTCAGTTCCTCCTTGCGGAAGGACTGGGACGTTATGGCCGGGATGCCGGCCTGGATCAGCGATTCGAGTTCCGTGAGCGAGCGGAGCCGGGTGACCGCCGCGTTCATGTCGGGGTAGGCGGCCGCGTAGGCGGCGTTGAAGGGCCAGTTGCCGCAGCCCTGGTACTGGTGGTCGTAGGTGAAGCGGGCCGCGTGGCAGACCTGTGGGTCGGCGAAGGCCGGGTTCACCCAGGCCAGCTGGTCCGCCGTGGGCCGGCGGTCCCAGTACTCGACGATCATCTGGGAGGAGGTCGGGCTGCACCAGGCCTCGCCGCCGTTGTCGTACTCGGGGTACTGGCCGACGTGGGTGTTCTGGGAGTAGCGCGGGACGGTCAGCTCGTGGTCCAGGCCCGGCTCGGTGGCCGGGACGGTGAAGCGGTCCGGGATGTCCGAGGCCATGGCGCCCAGTCGCCAGACCGTGGGGGTGAGGTCGCTGCCCGGGGTGCGGTACAGGGTCAGACGGAGGCGGTACGAGCTCAGCCGCAGGCCGCTCGCCGCGTCGTCGATGGCGAAGGTGTCGGTCCAGACGGTGCTCCTGCCGTCGGTCTGGTCGTCGACGGAGGTGCGCCGGATGTCGTCGTCGCCGGAGGCCCAGCGGCCGAGCACGTACCAGGGGGTGGTGCCGGCGTCGGAGTACGTGCCGGACAGTTCGACCTGGAGCCAGGTGCCGGGGGGTGTTTCGGCGTTCCAGGAGGCGATGACCTCGGTGGCGGGCACGGCGGGGGTGTGGACGGGCGAGGTCCACGTGGCGTACTCCCAGGCGGAGGTGCGGCCGGTGTGCGGGTCGGTGTAGTCGAGCCGTCCGGCGGGGGTGGCGAGGACCAGGCCGGGGCGGTGGCCGGCGACCGCCTTCGTACCGGCCGTCGTGCCGCACCTCCAGTCCGTGTACGAGGACCAGAAGCGGTTGTCGACGAGGCCGGCGGCGGGGGCGTGGCCCCGCTCGCCGCCGTCGGCCGCGCAGTCGGAGACGGCGCAGTCGGGGCCGGACGGTGCGGTGGGGACGGCTGCGGTGGCGGAGCCGGCGGTGGCCGTCCCCGCGGCGGCCGCGAGCGCCGCGGCCAGGACGGTTCTGCGCGGGGTGGAGCTGGTCATGGGCGGTGACCCCCAGTCGAGAACGGTGGGCGTACGGAACTGTGGACACACATGGCTGTTGCGCGTACGGAACGGTGCCGGCGGGCCTGCGCGGGCCCACTATCCCGGCTCCCGCAGGCCCTCCGCCAGCACTTCGACCCGCGTCGCCGCACCAATATTGGTCTCCACCACTGGCGGCGGTACCTCGCTGACCTGCGGCGGTCCGCCCCTCCCCTACCCTGGGCCCCATGAACGACCTCGACCGCGCCGCCCATGCGCTGCTCCGGCTGCCACCCTCCTGCGGGCCGGTCCGGCTGATCGCGGTCGACGGTCACGCCGGCTCCGGCAAGTCCACCCTCGCGGCCCGTCTCGCCGCCGCCCTCGGCGACGCCCCCGTCCTCCACCTCGACGACCTCGCCACGCACGAGGAGCTCTTCGCGTGGACCGGCCGGCTGCGGGAGCAGGTCCTGGAGCCGCTGTCGCGCGGCGAGACCGCCTCCTATCACCCGTACGACTGGCGGCTTCGGCGCTTCGGGGAGGCGCGGGCGCTGCCCCCGGCGCCGGTGGTCCTCGTCGAGGGCGTGGGCGCCGGCCGGCGGCTGGTACGGCCGTTCCTGGCGTGGCTGCTGTGGATGGAGCGCGATGCCGAGGAGTCCTGGGAACGGGGGCGCCTGCGGGACGGGCCGGAGCAGGCCTCCTTCTGGGACGACTGGACCGTGGCGGAGACTCGCCATTTCGCCGAGGACCCCTCCCGGCCCTTCGCCGACACCCTGGTACGGGAGTGCCCCGAGGGGTACGACTGGCTTCCCGGGCCGTCCGTGACAGCGGGCACGCACCAGATCATCACACACAGTGATGGCGTCATGTCCGTGAACTGAGCGGGTGGAAGTCCGCTTCCGCAAGTGCCTCAACTTCGCTTGACCGACGGGGCGCACAGGTCTTACGTTCTGAATGTGCGGCTTTTCGGAGCTGCCGCAGACACGAAGCCCCCGGTTGTTCCCCCGTGATCGGGGGCTTCGTTCTGCCCTCGGAAGCCCCCTCAGAGCCCTCTCCGAGCCCCCTCCGGGCCCTCTTCCACCCCCTCCGCGCCCCCTGATGCTCACCCAGGGTCACCGCTTCCGGATCATGCGCTTCTCCTTAAGCACGCACCCCCTGCGCAGGTACGATGCCCCCAGGTGCGGTCAAATCCCGTCCATGCGAAGACGGTTGTGGGGGACTCGATGGACATCGGCACGCAGGGCTCGCAGGCCCCGGCCGAGCTCGCCTGGCTGCGCGGAGTCGACGCCTACACGATGGGCGCGTATCCGCAGGCGGAGGACGAGTTCCGGACGGCGGTACGGATCGATCCCGGGATGGCGGACGCCTGGCTCGGGCTGCACGCACTCCGGGTCGACACCACGACCGCGCTGCTGCGCATGTACCGCAACCGCGACCGCTTCGGCGAGCAGCGGACCCGGTACCGGCGCACCCTGAACTCCTGGTACTGGCTCGGCTGGTGGGTGCAGCCGGTCCTGGAGAGCCCGCGCGACCTGCTGCTCGCGCACGCCTCCCACTGGCTCGACGGCCGCCATGTGCCGGAGCTCGACCGCGCCCTCGCGGGCCTCCCTCCGGTCGACACCGACCCGCAGGTGCGCTTCCTGCACGCCTGCCGCGCCTATCTCGTCAAGGACTGGGACCAGCTCGTCCGGCACACCGAGTCCCTCGTCGACGATCCGCTGCTCGGCATCGAGGCCGGACTCTTCGGCGGCATGGCCCGGGTGCGCCTGGAGATGTACAGCCAGGCCGAGCCGCTCCTCTCCGCCTCGCTGATGCGGTGCCGCAGCGAGCAGCCGCAGCGCAAGGAGCTCCGGTACTGGCTCGCCCGGGCCCACGAGGGCACCGGGCGCAGCGCCGCCGCCCTGCCGCTCTACCGCGCGGTGCACCGGATCGACCCGGCGTTCATGGACACGGCGGCGCGGCTCGCGGCGATCGCCGAGTACGACGGCTTCGAGGGCTACGACGGCGTCGACGACCCGGCCGGGCTCGCGACCGTCGCGACGAGCGCCCTCGGCGGGGGCCTCGGTCAGGACGCGGTGGACACCGTGCCGGGTGCCGAGCCCGACCCCGGCGCACTCGGCGACGGGCTGCGGCTCGCGCCCGAACCGGTGCCGCCCACCGCCCCCGTCGCGCCGCCGGAGACCGTACGGCAGAAGGCGCCGCTGCCCGGCCAGCCGATGCCCCCGCGCTTCCCGGCGGGGCCCACCGATCCGGTGCTCCTCGCGGAGGCGCTCGCCGAGCTGGAGGGCATGGTCGGGCTCGAACCGGTGAAGCGCCAGGTCAAGGCGCTCTCGGCGCAGCTGGAGATGGCGCGGCTCCGCGCCGGACAGGGTCTTCCGGTCCAGCCGCCCAAACGCCACTTCGTCTTCTCCGGCCCCTCGGGCACCGGGAAGACCACGGTCGCCCGGATCCTGGGGCGGGTCTTCTACGCCCTCGGGCTGCTCGGCGGCGACCATCTCGTGGAGGCCCAACGGGCGGACATGGTCGGCGAGTTCCTGGGCCAGACGGCGGTCAAGGCCAATGAGCTGATCGACTCGGCGGTCGGCGGCGTGCTCTTCGTGGACGAGGCGTACGCGCTCTCCAACACCGGCTACAGCAAGGGCGACGCCTACGGCGACGAGGCCCTCCAGGTGCTCCTGAAGCGGGCCGAGGACAACCGGGACCATCTCGTGGTCATCCTGGCCGGCTACCCCGAGGGCATGGACCGGCTGCTCAGCACCAACCCCGGTCTGTCCTCGCGGTTCACCACCCGGGTCGACTTCCCCTCGTACCGGCCGCTGGAACTCACCTCCATCGGCAAGGTCCTGGCGGCGGCCAACGGGGACGGCTGGGACGAGGAGGCCCTCGACGAACTCCGCTCGATCAGCGGGCACGTCGTCGACCAGGGCTGGATCGACGAGCTCGGCAACGGGCGCTTCCTGCGCACCCTGTACGAGAAGTCCTGCGCCTACCGCGACCTGCGGCTCTCCGGATACCCGGCGACCCCGAGCCGGGAGGACCTCGCCACCCTCCGGCTCGCCGACCTCATGCAGGCCTACGGCGAGGTCCTGTCGGGCCGCGGTCCGATCGACCGCGGCCCCCAGCAGGAGCCCCCGGGGTACTAGGCCGTGGCCGGGCATCCGCGCGGACCGGGTGGATGCGCGACTAGCCTGGGGCCATGGGCAGGACTGGTCTGACCGGACTGTTCCTCAGCGGAGACGTGATGCTCGGCCGGGGAATCGACCAGATCCTTCCCCATCCCCTGGACCCGTCCCTGCCCGAGCGGTACGTGCGCGACGCCCGTGACTACGTGACCCTCGCCGAGGTCCGCTCCGGGGCCGTGCCCCGGCCCGTCTCCCCCACCTACCCCTGGGGGGACGCGCTCCGCCTGATCGACGACACCGGGCCGGACGTCCGGGTGGTCAATCTGGAGACCTCGGTCACCCGCCACGACGAGCCGTTCCCCGGCAAGGCCGTCCACTACCGCATGGCGCCGGCCAATCTGCCCGCACTCAGCGCCGTCCGCCCCGACGTGGTCGTCCTCGCCAACAACCACGTCCTCGACTACGGGAGGCACGGGCTCGACGACACCCTCGACGCCCTCGCCGGCGCCGGGCTGCGCGCCGTGGGCGCCGGGCGGAACGCCCAGGAGGCCGCCACGCCCGTGGCCGTGCCGCTGCCGGGCGGACGCCGGCTGCTCGTCCACGCGCTCGGCCTGGAGTCCAGCGGGGTGCCCTCCGAGTGGGCCGCCACCGACCGCAGCGGCGGGGTGCACTACGCCGCCGGGCCCTACGACGCGACAGCGGTCCGGCTCGCCGACCGGCTGCGGACGGACCGGCGCCCCGGCGACCTGGTGCTGGTCTCGGTCCACTGGGGCTCCAACTGGGGCTACACCCCCGACCGCGCCCAGGTCTCCTTCGGCCACGCCCTCGTCGACGCGGGCGCCGACATCGTGCACGGGCACTCCTCACACCACCCGCGCCCCCTGGAGGCGTACCGGGGAAAGCTCGTCCTCCACGGGTGCGGCGACCTCGTCAACGACTACGAGGGGATCACCGGGCAGGAGCGCTACCGCGACGACCTGCGGCTGCTGTACTTCGTCACCGTCCACGACGAGGACGGCTCCCTGGCGGAGGTGCGACTCGTGCCGCTGCGCAGCCGACGGCTGCGGCTCGAACGGGCCCCGCGGGAAGACGCCCGGTGGCTCCAGGACGTGCTCGACCGGATCAGCCGTCCCTTCGGCATGCGGATCGCCTCCGCACCCGAAGGGGAGGACGGCGGACCGGCCCTGACGGCCCGGCCCGCGTGACGGCCCGCGGGGACGGGAGCGTGCAGGCGGCGGCAGGGCAGGGCTTCACCCACTGCACCACCGCCGTCGGCAGCACCGCTACGGCCGACCGTACGCGCCGGGCGGGCCGGACCCGGTGGACCCGGCGAACCCGACGGACCCGACGGACCCGGCCGACCCGACGGACCCGGCCGACCCGGCCGACAAGCCCTAGCCCTAGCCCTAGCCCTAGCCCCGGCAGGCCCTACCCCCGGACCGGCACAGGAGCCGGTCCGGAAGGCGGCTGGACCCGGTGCGCTGGGTCGCGGACCTCGCCCACCAGCATCTCCAGGACGTCCTCCAGGGCGACCAGGCCGAGGACCCGGCCCGAACCGTCCGCGACCTGCGCCAGATGGGTGGCGGCGCGGCGCATCACGGTGAGGGCGTCGTCGAGCGGCAGCTCCGCGCGGAGCGTCGCCATCGGGCGCCACAGCCGCTGCGGCACCGCCCGCTCCCGCTCGTCCAGGTCCAGGACGTCCTTCACGTGCACGAAGCCCATGAAGGTCGCCCGGCCCTCGGCGCGGACCGGGAACCGGGAGTACCCGGTCCGTACGGTCAGCTCCTCGATCTCGCGCGGGGTGACCGACGGCGGGACCGTGACGAGGGAGGCCGGGGCGATGAGGACGTCCGTCACCGGGCGGCTGCCCAGTTCGAGGGCGTCCTCCAGGCGCTCCTGCTCGACCGGGTCGAGCAGGCCCGCCTGGCCCGCGTCCTCCACGAGCCGGCCGAGCTGGGCGCTGGTGAAGACGGCCTCCACCTCGTCCTTCGGCTCGACCTTGAACGCCTTCAGGACGAGCCGGGCGCAGGCGCCGAGCGCGGCCGTGACCGGCCGGCAGAGCCGGGCGAAGCCGACGAGACCGGGCGCGAGCCAGAGGGCGGTGCGCTCGGGGTCGGCCATCGCCAGGTTCTTCGGGACCATCTCGCCGATGACGAGGTGGAGGAAGACGACCGCGGCGAGGGCGATGACGTAGCCGAGCGGATGGATCAGCCCCTCCGGGACACCGATCGTGTGGAAGACCGGTTCGAGGAGATGGGCGACGGTCGGCTCGGCGACGGCGCCGAGCGTCAGGGAGCAGACGGTGATGCCGAACTGGGCGGCGGCCATCATCTGCGGCAGGTTCTCCAGGCCGTGCAGGACCTGCTTGGCCCTGGCGCCGCCGAGCGGCTCGATCTGGCTGCGCCGGACGGAGACGAGGGCGAACTCGGCCCCGACGAAGAAGCCGTTGGCGAGGACCAGGAGGACGGCGAAGAGGAGTTGCAGGGTGCTCATCGGCCGGCCTCCGCGGGGACGGGCACCGAGGCCGCGGACGCCACGACCGGGCCAGGGCCGGAGACCGACGTCCCGACCGGGTCCGCGCCGGAGATCGACGTCCCGGACAGGGCCGAGTCGTGGGCCGACGTCCCGGACAGGGCCGAATCGTAGGCCGACGTCCCGGACAGGGCCGAATCGTAGGCCGACGTCCCGGACAGGTCCGAGTCGTGGGCCGGCGTCCCGGTCGCCTCCGTGTCCGGGGCCGTACGGACGATCCGTACCCGTTCGGCGCGGTAGCGGTCCACCTGGCGCACCGAGAGCCGCCAGCCGGGGAGCTCGGCACGGTCCCCGGGGGCCGGGATGCGGCCGAGGAGGTCGGCGACGAGCCCGGCGACGGTCTCGTACGGCCCGTCGGGCACGTCGAGGCCTATCCGGCGCAGGGTGTGCACCCGGCAGGAACCGTCCGCCTCCCAGGCGGGACGGCCGTCCTCGGCAGGGGCCGCGGCCAGCTCGGGCCGACCGGCGGCGGCGGTGTCGTGCTCGTCGCGGACCTCGCCGACGAGCTCCTCGACGATGTCCTCCAGGGTGACCACTCCGGCCGTGCCTCCGTACTCGTCGACGACCACCGCGATCGGCTGCTCCCGGCGCAGCCGCTCAAGGAGCGTCTGGGCGGGCAGCGTCTCGGGGACGAGGAGCGGCGGGACCGCGATCCGTCCGACGGGGGTGCGCAGGCGGGCGTGCGGGGCGACGGCGAGCGCGTCCTTGAGGTGGACCATGCCGACGATCTCGTCGATGCGGTCGCGGTAGACCGGGAAGCGCGAGAGGCCGGTGGCCCGGGTGAGGTTGAGGACGTCGGCCGCGGTGGCGTCCCACTGGAGGGCGCTGACCTTCACGCGCGGGGTCATGACCTGCTCGGCGGTGAGGCCGCCGAGGGACAGGGTCCGTACGAAGAGGTCGGCGGTGTCCTGTTCGAGTGCGCCGGCCTGGGCGGAGTGCCGGGCCAGCGAGACGAGCTCGCCGGGGGTGCGGACCGAGTCCAGCTCCTCGGTGGGCTCGACGCCCAGGAGCCGTACCAGCCGGTTGGCGACCCGGTTGAGCAGGGAGATCACCGGTCGGAACAGTGCCGAGAAGCGGCGCTGCGGGGTGGCGACGAAGCGGGCGACCTGGAGCGGCCGGGAGACCGCCCAGTTCTTCGGCACCAGCTCGCCGACCACCATCTGGACGGCGGAGGCGAGCAGCATGCCGATCACCACCGAGATCCCGGAGACGGCCCCTTCGGGCAGTCCGGTCGCGGTCAGCGGCCCGTGGAGGAGTCCGGCGAGCGCGGGCTCGGCGAGCATGCCGACGACCAGCGAGGTGATCGTGATGCCCAGCTGGGTGCCGGAGAGCTGGAAGGAGAGCTCGCGCAGCGCGGTGACGACGGTGCGGGCGCGCCGGTCGCCGGCGGCCGCGGCCCGCTCGGCCTCGGCGCGCTCGACGGTCACGAGACCGAACTCGGCGGCCACGAAGAAGCCGTTGGCGAGGATCAGGAGGAAGGCCGCGAAGAGCAGCAGAAGGGAGATGATCATGCCGCCGCCTCCAGGGAGGGGGCGGCGCAGGTACTACCGGACGATCCGTCCATTGCTGGAGGGAGTCACTCCTCGGGTCGAAGGGTGGTGTCTCGCGGGCCGCGGCTGCGGCCCTGCACACGCGAGACGGTGGTGCCGCTCGGCACCACCGTCTCCAGAGTAGTCACGTGAACGCCCCGAGTGGCAGGGGGTCGGCCCCGGATGGGGGACGGATCGGGGTTTCCCCCAGCCCGGCCCCGGCCCGGATCGGGGATTCCCCCAAGCCGGATCGGGGTGTCAGCGGGTTTCCGCGCTCGTTCCGCGGCTGTCCGCGAGGGCCCGCAGGGCGCGGGCGTCGCGGATCGCCGATTCCTTGGCGATCCCGGGCTGGATGCCGAGCGCGGGCATGCTCGTGCCGTCGCTCAGGTCCAGGAACACCCAGGGGTCGCCGGGGCGGAGGTTGACCTTGAGGATCTCCGCCCAGGCGAGGCGCCGGCTCCTGGTGATGTTGACGACCGTCACGCCGTCCTCGTCGGCGACGACCTTGGGCCGGCTCAGGAGGACCAGGACCCCGGAGAGCAGGGCGGCGGTGAAGACGAAGCTGGCCCGCTCCCCCGGTCCGAGGCGCTCCAGCATCAGCGCGACGGCCGTGATGACGACGAACATCGCGAGACCCATGGTCAGCAGGATCGCCCGGGTGCGACCGGGGCGGAAGGTGACCGGGAGGTCGGGCGTCGTGGACTGCGACATCGGGGGTTCCTCAGTGCCTGGTGGGACGTGCGGGCCTGGCAGCCGTCAGAGGCGGCAGGCGTGGATGGCGGTGGTGAGGATGGCGCGGGCGCCGATCTCGTACAGGTCGTCCATGATCCGCTGCGCCTCCTTGGCGGGGACCATCGCGCGGACGGCGACCCAGCCCTCGTTGTGCAGCGGGGAGACGGTCGGCGACTCCAGGCCCGGGGTGAGGGCGACGGCCTGCTCCAGGTGCTCGGCCCGGCAGTCGTAGTCCATCATCACGTACGAGCGGGCGACGAGGACGCCCTGGAGGCGGCGCAGGAACTGCTGCACCTGCGGGTGGTCGTCCGAGGCGCCGTGGCGGCGGACGACGACGGCCTCGGAGGTCAGGATCGGCTCGCCGATGACCTCCAGGCCGGCGTTGCGCAGGCTGGTGCCGGTCTCCACGACGTCCGCGATGACCTGGGCGACGCCCAGCTGGATCGCGGTCTCGACGGCGCCGTCCAGGTGGACGACGGAGGCGTCGATGCCCTGGTCGGCGAGGTGCTTGGCGACGATGCCCTCGTAGGAGGTGGCGATCGTCATGCCGCCGAAGTCCTCGGGGCCGTTCGCGGTGCCCGGGCGGGTGGCGTAGCGGAAGGTGGAGCGGCCGAAGTTCAGCGGGAGGATCTCCTCGGCGCTGGCTCCGGAGTCCAGGAGCAGGTCACGGCCGGTGATGCCGATGTCCAGCTTCCCGGAGGCGACGTAGATCGCGATGTCCTTCGGCCGCAGGTAGAAGAACTCGACCTCGTTGTCGGGGTCGATGACCACCAGTTCCTTGGACTCCTTGCGCTGGCGGTAGCCGGCCTCATGGAGCATTGCCGACGCAGGTCCGGAGAGGGAACCCTTGTTGGGGACGGCGATGCGCAGCATGGGGTGAGCTTCCTTTGCCTGGGAGTTTTGGGGAGGGTGAGACGCGTGTGCTCAGAGGTGGGCGTAGACGTCGTCGAGCGAGATCCCGCGGGCGACCATCATCACCTGGACGTGGTACAGCAGCTGCGAGATCTCCTCGGCGGCCGCTTCCTTGCCCTCGTACTCGGCGGCCATCCAGACCTCGGCGGCCTCCTCGACGACCTTCTTGCCGATGGCATGGACGCCCTTGCCCACGAGCTCCGCGGTGCGGGAGGTGGCAGGGTCGCCGGTCTCGGCCTTGAGCTTGAGCTCGGCGAAGAGCTCTTCGAAGGTTTTGTTCGCCATGATGGTCCTAAGAGTACGGGGTAAGGGTCGCGTACTTAGCGCCAGGGTTCGCTGACCGTGCGCAGCGTCGTCGCGGTGGCGACGGCGGCGGTGACGGCCTCGTGGCCCTTGTCCTCGCTCGATCCTTCGAGGCCGGCGCGGTCGAGCGCCTGCTCCTCGTTGTCGACGGTGAGGACACCGAATCCGACGGGTACGCCGGTGTCGATCGAGACCTGGGTGAGGCCGTGGGTGACGCCCTGGCACACGTACTCGAAGTGCGGCGTTCCGCCGCGGATGACGACGCCGAGCGCCACGATGGCATCGTAACCGCGCCCGGCGAGGACCTTCGCCACGACCGGGAGCTCGAAGCTGCCGGGGACGCGCAGGAGCGTCGGCTCGTCGATGCCGAGCTCGCTGAGGGCGCGCAGGGCGCCGTCGACGAGACCGTCCATGATCTTCTCGTGCCACTGCGCCGCGATGACCGCGACCCGGAGGTCGCCGCAGTTCTTCACGCTGAGGACGGGTGCGCCCTTGCCGCTCATGTCTCTCCTAGCCGATGAAACGATTGGCCGTTCAGCCGATTCGTACGTACGTGATCACTGGTTGTTGCAGGTGGAGGCCGGGGAGCCGTCCAGCCAGGGCAGGTCGTGCCCCATCCGGTCCCGCTTGGTGCGCAGGTAGCGGAGGTTGTGCTCGCCGGCCTGGACCGGCATGGGCTCCCGGCCCTCGACCCTCAGACCGTGCCGGGTGAGGGCGTCGATCTTCTCGGGGTTGTTGGTCATCAGGCGCAGGCTGCGGACGCCGAGGTCGCCGAGGATCTGCGCGCCGGCCGCGTAGTCGCGGGCGTCGGCGGGCAGCCCGAGCTCCAGGTTGGCGTCGAGGGTGTCGCGGCCGCGCTCCTGGAGCTCGTACGCGCGCAGCTTGGACAGCAGGCCGATGCCGCGGCCCTCGTGGCCGCGCAGATAGACGACGACGCCGCGCCCGGCCTCGGTGATGCGGTCCATGGAGGCCTGCAGCTGGGGGCCGCAGTCGCAGCGCAGGGAGTGGAAGATGTCGCCGGTGAGGCACTCGGAGTGGACGCGGACGAGAACGTCCTCGCCGTCGCCGATCTCGCCGTGGACGAGGGCGACGTGCTCGACGCCGTCGACGGTGGAGCGGTAGCCGTACGCGGTGAACTCGCCGTGCGCGGTGGGCAGATGGACCTCGGCCTCGCGGCGGACGGTCGGCTCGGCGGAGCGCCGGTAGGCGATCAGGTCCTCGATGGAGATGATCGTCAGGCCGTGCTTGCGGGCGAACGGGACCAGCTCGGGCAGGCGCAGCATCACGCCGTCCTCGCCGGCGATCTCGACGATCGCGCCGGCCGGGCGGAGGCCCGCGAGGCGGGCGAGGTCGACGGCGGCCTCGGTGTGTCCGTTGCGGACGAGGACGCCGCCCGGCTTGGCGCGCAGCGGGAAGATGTGGCCGGGGCGGACGAAGTCGGAGGGCTCGTGGCTGCCGGAGGCCAGCATCCGCAGGGTGGTGGCGCGGTCGGCGGCGGAGATGCCGGTGGTGACGCCGTGGGCGGGGGACGCGTCGACGGAGACGGTGAAGGCCGTACGCATCGACTCGGTGTTGTGCGCGACCATCTGCGGGAGTTCGAGGCGCTGCAGCTCCTCGTCCTCCATGGGGGCGCAGATCAGGCCCCGGCACTCGCTCATCATGAAGGCGACGATCTCGGGGGTGGCCTTCTCGGCGGCGATGACGAGGTCGCCCTCGTTCTCGCGGTCCTCGTCGTCGACGACGACGACGGGCCGGCCGGCGGCGATGTCGCGGATGGCCTGCTCGACGGGGTCGAGGGCGAGGTCGGTGGCGTCCCAGAGGGGATGGGCGCTCATGCGTGGGCTCCTTCCAGGACGGTGGTGGCGCGGGAGCGCAGCCACCAGTCGCGCATGCCCCACAGGACGAGCGCGCCGTAGATGACGTAGACGAATCCGGAGAAGGCGTAGCCGTTGGCGAAGTTCAGGGGGACGCCGACCAGGTCGACGAGCAGCCAGGCGAACCAGAACTCGACCATGCCGCGGGCCTGGGCGTACATGGCCACGACGGTGCCCACGAAGATGTAGGCGTCGGGCCAGGGGTCCCAGGACAGGTCCGGGAAGGCCTTGAAGAGCATGGCCACCGCGACGGTGCCGACGGCGGCCGCGGCGACCATGGCGGCACGCTCGCCCCAGGTGGCGAAGCGCACGGCGATGTGGCCGTCCGCGCCCTTCCCCTTGCCGCGCTGCCACTGCCACTGCCACCAGCCGTACAGCGCCACGAGCATGACGACGACCTGCTTGCCGGCGCTGCCCGCGAGGTGACCGAAGAAGGCGCTGAAGAGGATGAGACCGGCGAGGAACTGGACGGGCCAGGTCCAGACGGAGCGGCGCCAGCCGAGGGCGAGGGCGGCGAGTCCGAAGATGTTGCCGATCATGTCGGACCAGATGATCTTCTGGTCGAGGACGGTGAACGCCTCGGAGTTGAGCCAGTTCACTTCTCGTTCTCCTTGGCGTCCGCGCCGAGCAGCCGCTCGACGTACTTGGCGATGACGTCCACTTCGAGGTTGACCGGGTCGCCGGACTGCTTGATGCCGAGCGTGGTCAGGTCGAGGGTGGTCGGGATGAGGCTGATGGTGAACCAGTCGTCCGCGACCTCGACGACGGTGAGGCTGACGCCGTCGACCGTGATCGAGCCCTTCTCGACGACGTACCGGGAGAGGTGGGCGGGCAGGCCGACCTTGACCAGTTCCCAGTGCTCGGACGGGGTCCGCTCCAGGATGGTGCCGGTGCCGTCGACGTGGCCCTGGACGATGTGACCGCCGAGGCGGCCGCCGACGGCCATGGGCCGCTCCAGGTTGACGCGGGAGCCGACTTCGAGGGCGCCGAGGCTGGACCGCTTGAGGGTCTCGGCCATGACGTCGGCGGTGAACTCGCCGTCGCCGAACTCGACGACCGTGAGACAGACACCGTTGACGGCGATGGAGTCGCCGTGCTGGGCGCCTTCCGTGACCAGGGGGCCGCGCAGCCGGAAGCGGGAGGCGTCCTCCAGCTGCTCGACGGCGACGACCTCGCCCAGTTCTTCGACGATTCCGGTGAACACGGTCAGGCTCCCTTGAGGGTGGCGGTGATGCGGAGGTCGGATCCGATGCGCGTGGCCTCGGTGATGTCGAGCCGCAACGCTTCGGTGATGGTGGTGATTCCGGCGTCGGCAAGGGCGGCGGGGCCCGCGCCGAGGAGGACCGGGGCGAGGTAGCCGACGACCTGGTCGACGGCGCCCGCGGCGATGAAGGCGCCCGCGAGGGTGGGGCCGCCTTCGAGGAGGATCGAGCGGACACCGCGCGCGTGGAGGGCGTCCAGGAGGGCGGGGACGGAGAGGCCGCGCTCGGCCCGGGGAAGCCGTACGACGTCCGGGAGCGTGGTCTCGGCGTCCTCGGCGACGGCGATCAGGGTGGGGGCGGCCTCGTCGAGGACCCGGGCGCCGGGCTTGACGGCGGTCGCCTCGGTGTCGACGACGACCCGCAGCGGCTGCACGGCGCCTTCGATGCCCCGGACGGCCAGGTGGGGGTCGTCCGTGCGGGCGGTGCCGGAGCCGACGACGACCGCGTCGGCCTCGGCGCGCAGCCGGTGGACGTCGGCGCGGGACTCGGCGGAGCTGATCCAGCGGGAGGTGCCGTCGGCGGCGGCGATCCGGCCGTCGAGGGTGGCGGCGTACTTCCAGCGGACGAAGGGGCGGCCCTCGCGCACGGAGGTGAGCCAGGCGAGGTTGCCGGCCTCGGCCTCGGCCTCCAGGAGGCCCTGCTCGACCTCGATCCCGGCGGCGCGGAGGGTGTCGGCACCGCCCGTGGCCTGCGGGTTCGGGTCGCCGACCGCGTACACGACCCGGCTGATCCCGGCCTCGATCAGGGCCTGGGCGCAGGGGCCGGTGCGGCCGGTGTGGTTGCAGGGTTCGAGGGTGACGTAGGCCGTGCCGCCGCGGGCCAGGACGCCGGCCGCGCGCAGGGCGTGGACCTCGGCGTGGGGGCCGCCGGCGCGCTGGTGGAAGCCTTCGCCGACCTGGTGTCCGGAGGCGTCGGTGATGACGCAGCCGACGACCGGGTTGGGGCTGGTGGCGCCGAGTCCGCGTGCGGCGAGCTCGACGGCGCGTCGCATGGCGGTGATGTCGGCCTGCTGGGCCACCGGGTCCTCCTGCCTCTTCGGGCACGGACTCCGGGGCCTGTCGATGACGACAGAGAGCGGGTACGACGCTTCGCACGGGTATGCCGGTACGGCCGGAGGTCTGCGGGTGCGCCGACGGAAAGCGGCCACCAGCGGACGTACGGCCGGCACACCCCTGCAAGGGGTCGCCCGCCGCGCACTGCCTCCCATCCGGACTTTCACCGTCGGTCCAGGAATTTCACCTGGTCAACCGGCCGCTGGCTTGCGGACGGGTCGCGGACTATACCGCCGGTTCGGAATTACACCGACCCCGGAGTGCGCTGCTGCTGATACAGGGCCAGTGTGCCACGACCGGCGTAGATCGCCAGGCCCGAACCCTGTGGGCTGGCTCACAGACTCCCATACTCGCCCTCTTTGGTCCAGACCTATTGACGCACTGGTCTAGTCCTCTTAATCTCCGTGTCACCTCCGAGGTAACGGCCCGTCGGCGTGCGCACTCCACGGGCCCAACACGTACCACCCCCTTGTTCGTTGCGTGTTCCCCCGCCTCCCCAGGAGGGCCCCACCGTGCTGTCCCCCACTGCCAAGAGAGCCTCGCTGTTCGCGTCCGGTGCCGCCGTCGCCGGTCTGCTGCTCAGCTCCCTCTCCGGCGGCGTCTCGTACGCCGCCGACAACGAGTCCTGTCGCCCCGACGGGCTCTACAAGACCCCGGGCGTCGACGTCCCGTACTGCTCGGTCTACGACACCGAGGGCCGCGAGAAGATGGGCGCGGACCACCAGCGCCGGGTCATCGGATACTTCACCGGCTGGCGCACCGGCAAGAACGGCCAGCCCGCGTACCTGGCCAAGGACATCCCGTGGGACAAGATCACCCACATCAACTACGCCTTCGGCCACATCGGCAGCGACAACAAGCTCTCCGTGGGCACGGACGGCCCCGACAACGCCGCCACCGGGATGACCTGGCCCGGTGTCGCGGGCGCCGAGATGGACCCCGCCTACGCGTACAAGGGCCACTTCAACCTGCTCAACAAGTTCAAGAAGCAGCACCCGAACGTCAAGACGCTGATCTCGGTCGGCGGCTGGGCGGAGACGGGCGGCTACTTCGCGGACAACGGCGACCGGGTCGACTCCGGCGGCTTCTACTCGATGGCCACCAACGCCGACGGTTCGGTCAACCAGGCCGGGATCGACACCTTCGCGAACTCGGCCGTCGACTTCATCCGCAAGTACGGGTTCAACGGCGTCGACATCGACTACGAGTACCCGACCACGATGAAGGACGCGGGCAACCCGCTCGACTGGCAGCTCGCCAACGCGCGCCGCGCCGGGCTCGTGCAGGGCTACGCGGCCCTCATGAAGTCCCTGCGCGAGAAGCTGGACACGGCCGGCGCCACCGACGGCAGGCACTACCTGCTGACCGTCGCCGCCCCCTCCTCCGGCTACCTGCTGCGCGGCATGGAGACCTTCCAGATGCAGAAGTATCTGGACTACGTCAACATCATGTCCTACGACCTGCACGGCGCCTGGAACGAGTACGTCGGCCCCAACGCCTCGCTCTTCGACGACGGCAAGGACGCCGAGCTCGCCGCGGCCAACGTCTACGGCTCCTCGCAGTACGGCTCCATCGGCTACCTCAACACCGACTGGGCGTACCACTACTTCCGCGGCTCCATGCCGGCCGGACGCATCAACATCGGCCTGCCGTACTACACCCGCGGCCACAAGAACGTGCAGGGCGGCACCGACGGTCTCTGGGGCAAGGCCTCCGCGACCACCTGCCCGGCCGGGGCCGGCCTGACCAAGTGCGGCGACGGCGCCACCGGCATCGACAACCTGTGGCACGACAAGGACACCAACGGTGTCGAGTCGCCCGCCGGATCCAACCCGATGTGGCACGCCAAGAACCTCGAGAAGGGGATCGTCGGCGACTACGTCACCCAGTACGGCTTCCCGGCGAACACCACCCTGACCGGCACGTACGCCCGCAAGTACGACGCGACCCTGGTCGCGCCATGGCTGTGGAACGCCGAGAAGAAGGTCTTCCTCTCCACCGAGGACGAGCAGTCCGTGGCCGCGAAGGCCGACTACGTGGTCGACCGCGGCATCGGCGGCACGATGGTCTGGGAGATGGCCGGCGACTACGCCTGGAACGCCACCAAGGGCCAGTACGAGATGGGCTCCACGCTCACCTCGCTGATGTACGACAAGTTCAAGGCGGCCACCCCGTACGGCGCGAAGAAGTCGAACAAGGCGCTGCCGACCCAGGCCGTGAAGATCGACACCCAGTTCACCGAGTTCAAGCTGGGCGACTCGAACTACCCGATCACCCCGAAGATCAAGATCACCAACAACACGGCGACGACGCTGCCCGGCGGCACGGAGTTCCAGTTCGACTACGGCACCTCCGCCCCGAACAACGCCTCCGACCAGTCCGGCTTCGGCACGAAGGTCATCAGCAGCGACCACACGGGCTCCAACGTGGGCGGCCTGAAGGGCGACTTCCACCGCGTCTCCCTGAAGCTCCCGGCCTGGCAGTCCCTCGCCCCGGGCGCGACCGTCGACCTGGCCTTCAACTACTACCTGCCGGTGTCCACCCCCTCCAACTGGACGGTGAACATCAACGGCACGACGTACGCCCTCGCCGGCGACATGGCGCGCGGCACGACGGTCGTGGAGCCGGGCACCACCACCCCGCCGACCACGCCCCCGACGACCGAGCCCACCACCCCGCCGACGACCACTCCCCCGACCACGCCTCCGACGACGCCGCCCACCACGGGCTGCACCGCCCCGGCGTACGTGGCCGGCACGATCTACAACGCGGGCAACGAGGTCTCCCACAAGGGCCACAAGTGGAAGGCCCAGTGGTGGACGCAGAACGAGGAGCCGGGCACGACCGGCGACTGGGGCGTCTGGAAGGACCTCGGCGCCTGCTGACGCACTCCCTCCGATGAACACCCGGCGGCGGTCACTCACGGCCCTTGCCGCCGCCGGGCCCACCGCGCCGCGCCCCCCTGTCCGGGGCGCGGCGCGGTGGTTTTCCCGTTCCTGGCGGGGGCTTAGGGGGCGTGCCGGGCGCCGTGGGTGCTGTGCGGGACTTTCCGGACACCCCCTACGGGAACAGCTCGTCCTGGGCCGCGTCCCGCGCCCGGAGCAGGGCGCCGCGCAGGACCGCCGCGTCGCCGAGGGCGGTGGCGCGGACTTCCGTGCGGAGGGGGGAGAGGGCCGCGAGTTCGGCCTCCACGCGCGCGGCGAGTCCGGTCCCGCCCTGGTGGCCGGTCTCCCCGGCGAGGACCACGCAGCCGGGGTCCAGGACGGAGACGACGGCGGCCGCGCCGACGGCGAGGCGGCGGGCGAGGGCGTCGAGGAAGGGGCCGTGGCCCGAGGAGAGCGCGTCGGCCGGGTCGAGGCCGTGGGCGGCGGCGAGGGTGTCGACGGCCGCCGCGCAGGCCAGCTCGTGGAAGCCGCCGTCGCAGCCGGTGGCCGAGGGCAGCCCGGAGGTGCCCGGGACCGGCAGGAAGCCGATCTCCCCCGCTCCGCCGGAGGCTCCCCGGCGCAGGCGGCCGTCGAGGACGACGGCGGCGCCGACGCCCTGGCCGAGCCAGAGCAGGACGAAGTCCTCGCGGTCGCGGGCGGCGCCCTCGCGGAGTTCGGCGACGGCGGCGAGGTTGGTCTCGTTCTCGACGAGGACGTGGGCGGGCAGCCGCTCCTGGAGGACGCCGACGAGCCGGCGGTGCCAGGCGGGCAGCCCGGAGGAGTCGCGCAGCTCGCCGGTGGCGGGGTCGATGAGCCCGGGGGCGCCGACGGCGACGCTGTGCAGCCGGTCGGCGCCGGCCTCCTTCACGGTCCGCTCCAGGAGCGCGACCGCCTTCTCGACGGCCGGTCCCGTGCCGTGGTCGTCGCCGACGGGGACGGCGGCCTCGGCGAGCGTGGTGCCGAGGAGATCGGCGACGGTGACGGAGACCGAACGGGTCCGGACGTCGAGGGCGGCGAGGTGGGCGCGGTCGGCGACGATCCCGTACAGCTTGGCGTTGGGACCGCGGCGCTCGGCCCCGGCCTCGCCGACGACATGGACGAGTCCCGAGCCCTGGAGCCGCTCGACGAGGTCGGCGACGGTCGGGCGGGAGAGTCCGGTGAGCGTCTTGAGCTGAGTGGCCGTCAACGGGCCTTCGTCCTGGAGCAGTCGCAGGGCGAACCGGTCGTTGATGGCTCGTGCGGTGCTCGGGGATGCGGCCATGCGGCGATCCTCTCAGACTCGTGGGGAGCGGACTCCCTTCCACGGTCTATTTATCAGGCAGGGTTCCTGATAGTTTACGCGGCACAACGAGGCACCACCACGACCACAGGGAGGGCCCATGGCGGCGGAGACCGTCACAAGGACCGATCGCCTCCGGCGGGCGCGCTTCGCCGTCGCCGCCGTCTTCTGCGTCCACGGCGCGGTCACCGGGAGCTTCGCGACCCGGATCCCCTGGATCCAGGAACACGCGGGCGTCAGCGCCGGTCAGCTCGGGCTCGCGCTCGCCTTCCCCGCGCTCGGCGCCTCCCTCGCGATGCCGCTCGCCGGGGCCGTCTCGCACCGCTTCGGCGCCCGCACGGCGCTGCGCGGCCTGCTCGCCCTGTGGACGCTCGCCCTCACCCTGCCCTCGCTCGCCCCGAACGTCTGGGGGCTGTGCGGCGCGCTCTTCGTGTACGGGGCGACGGCGGGCATGTCCGACGTGGCGATGAACGCGCTCGGCGTCGAGACCGAGAACCGGCTCGGCAGGTCGATCATGTCGAGCCTGCACGGCATGTGGAGCGTGGGCGCCCTGCTCGGCTCCGCCGCCGGTACGGTCGCCGCCCACCTCGGCGGCGACGCCCGGCTCCACCACCTGATCGCGGCCCTCGTGCTCACCGTGCTGGGCCTGGTCTTCTGCCAGGGCGTGCTCGACGTCCGCAGCACCCCGGAGGAGGAGCCGCCGCCGCGCTTCTCGCTGCCGCCGAAGTCCGCGCTGATCATCGGCGCCATCGGCTTCTGCGGGGTGTTCGCGGAGGGCGCCAGCCTCGACTGGTCGGCCGTCTACCTCCGGGACGAGCTGGGCAGCTCGGCGGGGCTCGCGGCCGCCTCCACGACCGCCTTCGCGCTGACGATGGCGGTGGCACGCCTTGCCGGCGACCGGGTGGTGGACCGCTTCGGCGCGGTCCGTACGGTACGGGTCGGGGGCGCCGTCGCCACCCTCGGCGGGGTCCTGGTGGTCCTCGCCCCGCACGCCGCCGTCGCGATGGCCGGTTTCGGTCTGATCGGGCTCGGGATCGCGGTCGTCGTCCCGCTGGCCTTCGCCGCGGCCGGGCACAGCGGACCGAACCCGAGCCAGGCCATCGCGGGCGTCGCCACCATCACGTACACCTCGGGGCTCGTCGCCCCCTCGGCGATCGGCGGCATCGCCGACGCGACCTCGCTGGTCTTCTCCTTCGGCCTGGTCACCCTGCTCGCCCTGGGTCTCGTGCTCGGTGCGGGCGTGCTCAGGACCGGCGGCCGGGAGGCGGCCTCGTCGACGCCCGCGCCCGCGAAGAGCGCCGGTCCGGTGGGATAGGACCGGTCGTCCGGAATCCGGTCCGCCGGCGGCACATGCCGGACGCATACCATGTGGCTGATCTTTTGCGGTCGCGACACGGCCGCCGGAACCGGAGAACGGGAGCGACCTCATGAACCTCGGCGTGCGCTGGACCCTGCACGGCGACGGGAGAACACCCGCTCCCGGGGCGGTCGTCCGCCCGGACGAACGGCTCTCCTGGCCCCGTACGGTCGGCCTCGGCGCCCAGCACGTCGTCGCGATGTTCGGCGCGTCCTTCGTCGCCCCGGTCCTCATGGGTCTCGACCCGAACCTCGCGATCATGATGTCCGGTGTCGCGACCGCGATCTTCCTGCTCGCGACCCGCGGCACCGTCCCGTCCTACCTGGGCTGCTCGCTCTCCTTCGTCGGCGTCGCCGCCGCCATCCGGGCCTCCGGCGGCACCAGCGCCACGGTGACCGGCGCGGTCCTCGTCGTCGGCGCGGTGCTCTTCCTGGCCGGTCTCGCCGTCCGGAAGTTCGGCGCCCGGATCATCCACGCGGCGATGCCGCCGATCGTGACCGGCGCCGTCGTCATGCTGATCGGCTTCAACCTGGCCCCGGTCACCGCCTCCACGTACTGGCCGCAGGACCAGTGGACGGCCCTGCTCGTGATGCTGTTCACCGGCCTGGCCGTGGTCTGTCTGCGCGGCTTCTGGTCCCGGATCGCGATCTTCCTCGGCCTGGTCTTCGGCTACGCCGTCTCCTGGATGTTCGACCTCGTCTTCGGCAAGATCCACTCGATGTCCCCGGGCGGCCAGGTCACCGACCACTGGCGGCTCGATCTCTCCGGCGTCTCCCAGGCCGACTGGCTCGGCCTGCCGTCCCTGCACGGCCCGAGCTTCGAATGGTCCGCGATCCTCGTCGCGCTGCCCGTGGTCATCGCCCTGATCGCGGAGAACGCCGGACACGTCAAGGCCGTCGGCGAGATGACCGGCGACAACCTGGACGACCAGCTCGGCACCGCGATCGCCGCCGACGGCGCCGCCTCGATGCTGTCGACGGCCGTGGGCGGCCCGCCGAACACCACGTACTCCGAGAACATCGGCGTCATGGCCGCCACCCGCGTCTACTCGACCGCCGCCTACTGGGCCGCCGCCGGCTTCGCGCTGCTCTTCGGCCTCTGCCCCAAGTTCGGCGCGGTCGTCGCGGCGATCCCCGGCGGTGTCCTCGGCGGCATCACCGTGATCCTCTACGGCATGATCGGCCTGCTCGGCGCCCAGATCTGGATCAACGCCAAGGTCGACCTGCGCAATCCGCTCAACCTGGTCCCGGCCGCCGCCGGCATCATCATCGGCGTCGGCGGCGTGAAGCTGACCTTCACCGACACCTTCGAGCTCGGCGGCATCGCCCTCGGCACGATCGTCGTCATCACCGGCTACCACGTGCTGCGGGCCTTCGCCCCGGCGCACCTGAAGGAGCAGGAACCCCTGCTCGACGCGGGCACGAGTTCGTACGAGACCGCCGCCGAGGAAGTGTCGAAGAACTGAGTGATTCGCCCGTTCTGGGTAAGCCGGGCCCGAGGAGTTCCCTCCCGGGCCCGGCGGCTGGGAGCCTGCCCCCATGGCGCAGACCCAGTGGACCGAAGAACGGATCGGCCAGTTCGTCGCGGTCGACCCCGTGGTGGACCGGATGCGGGCGCTCCGCGCGGCCTGGCATCCGGCCGACGGGGTCGCCGTCTTCAACCGGGTCTATCTGACGGTCACCGAGGAGATCGGCCACGCCATCGAGGCGGGCACCTTCGCCGACCGGCGGGCCGCCGCCACCCTCGACGTACGGTTCGCCGAGCGCTATCTCGCGGCGGTCGACGCCGCCACCACCGGCCGTCCCGCCCCCGCCTGCTGGCGGCCCCTCTTCCACTACCGCCGCCATCCCGGCGTACGGCCGCTGCAGTTCGCGCTCGCCGGGATCAACGCCCACATCGGCCACGACCTGGCGCTCGCGGTGGTCGACGCCTGCCGGATCCTGGAGTGCGCGCCGGCCGACCTGGAGGACGAGTTCGACCGGGTCGGCGACATCCTCCTCCTCCTGGAGGAGCGCATCCGGGAGGAACTGATGCCGGGCCCGGACCTCCTGGAGATCGCGGACCCGCTGACACATCTGCTCGGCTGCTGGAGCCTGGACCGGGCCCGCGACGGGGCCTGGCTCGCCGCGCGTTCGCTCTGGCAGCTGCGCGGCCTGCCCGAGCTCGCCGGCGAGTTCACCGAGCGTCTCGACCGGTCGGTGGGCCTGGTGGGGCGGATGCTGCTCACCCCACTGGCCCACCCTTAGAACCCCGACGAACCGGGGATCAGTCCTCCGGCAGCTCGACCGGGGCGATCTCGTCGTACACGTCGCCCGGACCCGGGTTGGTGCCGTCGGTCGCGCCGCCGAAGTGGTGCATGACGCCCCAGACCGCGTTGAGCGCCGTCTGCACCGCGCCCTCGGCCCAGCCGGCCGTCCAGGAGATGTCGTCGCCGGCGAGGAAGATGCCCCGCTTGTCCTCCGGCAGCCGGTCCTGCATGAAGTGCGTGAACAGGCGACGCTGGTAGCGGTAGTGGCCCGGCAGGTTCGCCTTGAAGGCGCCCATGAAGAAGGGCTCGTTCTCCCAGGAGACCGTCACCGGGTTGCCGATGATGTGCTTCCGGATGTCGACCTTCGGGTAGATCTCGCCGAGCGACTTCAGCATGACCTCCATGCGCTCGTTCGCCGAGAGCGGCAGCCACTTCAGGCTGTCGTCGCACCAGGTGTACGAGAGGCAGATGACGGCCGGCTTGTCCGGGCCCTCGTCCAGGAGGTAGGTGCCGCGGGTCATCCGGTCGGTCAGCGTCATCGACATGACGTCCCGGCCGGTCTCCTCGTCCTTGTCCAGCCAGAACGGCCGGTCGACGGGGACGAACAGCTTCGAGGACTCCATGTAGTGGGTGCGCTCGATCGCGGTCCAGTGGTCGATCGGGAAGAGCGAGTCGTCGCAGGCGATCTTGGACAGCAGCATCCAGGACTGGGCGGTGAAGATCGCCGCCTGGTACGTACGGATGTCGCCGGAGGCGTCGGTGACCGTGATCCGGTTGCCGGCGGTCCGGTTCAGCCGGGTCACGGCCGGCTTCGGGGCGCCCTCGTGAAGGGAGCTGAGCGAGGTGCCCTGCGCCCAGTGGACGATCTTCTCCGGCTCGCGCTCCCACAGACGCAGCGGCAGCTGCTGCGAACCGCCGACGATGCCGCGGTGGTGGTCGTCGGCCTCGGTGTAGACGACGCGGAGGATCTCCAGGATGGAGTTGGGGAAGTCGGTGTCCCAGCCGCCGGTGCCGAAGCCGACCTGGCCGAAGATCTCGCGGTGCCGGAAGGACTTGAAGGCCTCGGACTCGCAGAGGAAGCCGTAGAAGGTCTGGTTGTCGAGCTTCTCGACGAGCTTCGACCAGATCTCGCGGATGCGCGGGACGTCGCGCTCGCGCATGGCCTGGTTCATGTCGGAGAAGTCGGCGCCCTCGTCCAGACAGGCGTTCCACGCGTTCATCACGTCGCGGTAGACCTGCGGGAGGTCGTCGACGGTGGTGGCGTAGTGCGACTCGCCCTTGAGGTCGACGACGGTCGACGGGGTCGACTCGGCCAGCGGGTTCGGGAAGGGCTTGGTCTCCAGGCCGACCAGGTCGATGTAGTGCTGGAGCGCGGTCGAGGAGGGCGGGAAGCGCATGGCGCCCATCTCGGCGGTGAGGCCCTCGGTGCCGGTGCCCTCGAAGCCGACGGTGCGCAGCCGGCCGCCGATCTCGTCGGCCTCGTAGACGACGGGCTTGAGGCCCATCTTCATGAGCTCGTACGCGGCGATGATGCCGGAGAGCCCGCCGCCGATGACCGCGACCTCGGTGCCGTGCTCGGTCGCCGGTATCTGGCCGAGCCCGGCCGGGTGGGCCAGGAAGTCGTCGTAGGCGTACGGGAAGTCCGGACCGAACATGGTGATCGGCGGCTGGCCGTCGCTGTGGGGGACGGCGGTCGTGGGCACCGTGGACGTCATGGGGTACGGACTCCTTGCACGGAAAAGAAGAGAGAGCAGGCGGGGAGGGTGGGGCCGGTTCAGACGAGGGGGCCGTAGAGGTCCGGGCGCCGGTCGCGGAGGTAGGGGTTCTCCTGGCGGGAGGCCGCGAGGAGGGCCGGGTCGACGTCGCCGAGGACGAGGTCCTCGCCGCGCCCGGCGCGGGCCCGGGGGGTGCCGTCGGGGCCGGCCAGGGTGGAGAGGCCGACGAACTCGAAGTCGCCCTCGGGGCCGGTCCGGTTGGCGTACGCGATGTAGAGCTGGTTCTCGAAGGCGCGAACCGGCACCACCGACAGGGGCACGACCTCGGCGGGGTGCATGAGCGCCGTCGGTACGAGGAGGAGGTCCGTACCGGCCAGCGCGTGCGCCCGCACGTTCTCGGGGAACTCGACGTCGTAGCAGATCATCATGCCGACGGTGAGCCCGTCGAGCTCCGCCTGGACGACGGCCAGGTCACCGGGGGTGAACCACTGCGCCTCGAAGTCCCCGAAAAGGTGGGTCTTGCGGTACTGCACGAGGGGGACGCCGTCGGCGCCGATGAGCTGCGCGGAGTTGTACAGGACGCCGTGCCGCTCGGTGTCCCGCTCCGGGTAGCCGTAGCCGACGGCCAGGCCGTGGCGCACGGCGATCGCCGCGACGGCGCGGGCGGAGGGGCCGTCGGACGGCTCGGCCAGGCGCGCGATGTCGGCGTCGATGGCGTAGCCGGTGAGGAAGAGCTCGGGGGCGAGCAGCACGCTCGCGCCGGCGGCCGCGGCGCGGGCGGCGGCCTCGTCGAGGATCTTGAGGTTGGCGGCCACGTCACCGAGCTCGCCGGAGCTCTGGAGCAGGGCGGTGCGCAGCGCGGGCATCGGCGATCCTCGGGGGTCGGAAGTTGAGGGGGAAGACGTCAAAAACGGTACGGTTTCGCGCTCTCCCGGGACAAGGCGGCAGCGTTGCGGACCGACCGTCGAACCGTTGCGCGATCGACGGCCGGGGCGTCGATTCGTTGCGTACGGCTCCGACCGGGGTCGTACGGCTCCCCCGCCGCACGGCGGAGACGAGGACCGTTCTGTGGCGCGACGCCAGGGCGGGACCTGCGCGGAAGAGTGGTGCTCGTCCGGAAGACCCGCCGGACGACCTGCCGAAAGGGACCACGATGAAGCGCCGTACGAAGACCGTCGCCGTAGCCGCCGCGATTCTGCTCACCCTGGCGGCCGGGAGTGTCGCCGTCGCCTCGGGGAACGACGCTCCCGCCCCGGCCGCCGCCTCGGAAGCCGCCGCGCTGACCGGCACCGCGAAGCTGTACCGGCCGGCCGGGGACGACATCACGTTCAGCTTCGACGCACATCTGGCCGAGGCCGACCGGCAGGATCCGATGAAGGCCACCGGAACGTTCCGCTTCAGCCACTACAAGGGCGACTGGGGCGGGTACGCGAAGGTCAAGGTGGACTGCCTCACCACGGGCGGCAAGGTGGCCGTGGTGTCCGGTGTCGTCGTGGAGACCGATGTGAAGGAGTTCAAGAAGGCGCGCGTCGGCGTCACGGTGCACGACGATCCCGCCGGTGACCGGCTCGGCTACACGTGGATGACGGCGGACCCGCAGAAGGACAAGATCCCGCCGTGCATCAGCGGAGCGCCGTTCGAGAAGGTCAAGGAGGGCACGGGCGACTTCAAGGTCCAGCCCTGGGAGTTCGTCTACCCGACCGAATAGACCGCCCCACGGGGGTGGGCGGGCGAGAGGCGGTGCGGGAACCACGGCCCGCACCGCCTCGGCCCGGCGGACACCCCTACGCCGGCGAGCCCGAGGAGAAGCGCCGCAGGAGCGGCGAGAGCACCAGGACGGACTTGGTGCGCTCCACGAAGGGCTCGCCCGCGATGCGTTCCAGGACGCGCTCGAAGTGGCGCATGTCCGAGGCGAAGACCTGGACGACGGCGTCCGCGTCACCGGTGACGGTCGACGCGGACACCACCTCGGGGTACCGCTCCAGACCTCGCCGGATGTCGTCCGGCGAGGTGTTGTGGCGGCAGTAGATCTCGACGAAGCCCTCGGTCTCCCAGCCGAGCGCCGCCGGGTCCACCCGAACGGTGAACCCGGTGATGGCACCCTCGGCCCGGAGCCGGTCCACGCGCCGCTTCACGGCGGGCGCGGAGAGTCCGACGAGCGAGCCGATGTCGGCGTAGCTGCGGCGGGCGTCTTCCGCGAGGGCGTGGACGATGCGTTCGTCGAGGTCGTTGAGTCGCACTACGGGTGGATCACTTCTCTGCTGGAGCGTCTGCCAGGGCCGGGGCCGTGGCCAGTCGGGAGCGGCGCATGCCGTACAGGAAGTAGAACACGAGCCCGGCGGCCATCCAGCAACCGAAGTACGTCCAAGTGACGGCGTCGAGGCCGAACATGTTGTACACACAGAAGCCCAGGCCGAGGATCGGGAAGACCGGTCCGAAGGCCACCTTGAAGGTGCGCGGCATGTCGGGGCGGGTGTAGCGGAGCACGATGACTGCGATGTTGACCAGGCCGAAGGCGAAGAGCGTGCCGATGCTGGTGGCGTCGACGAGCTTGAAGAGCGGGACGACCGAGGCGAGGACGGCGCAGAAGAGCGACACGATGACCGTGTTCACGCGCGGGGTGCCGGTCTTGCCGCTGACCTTGCCGAAGACCTTGGGGACCAGGCCGTCGCGGGACATGGCGAAGAGGATGCGGGTCTGGCCGTAGAGGACGGTGAGGACGACGCTGGCGATGGAGATGACCGCGCCGGCGGCGAGCATCGTGCCCCAGAAGGTCTGGCCGGTGACGTCGTTCATGATCGCCGCGAGCGTGGCCTCGGACCCCTCGAACTCCTTCCAGTTCCACGCCCCGACCGCGACGGCGGCCACCAGCACGTAAAGGACGGTGACGATGAGCAGCGAGAGCATGATCGCGCGGGGCAGGTCGCGCTTGGGGTTCTTCGCCTCCTCGCCGGCCGTGGAGGCGGCGTCGAAGCCGATGTAGGAGAAGAAGAGGCTGGCGCTCGCGGCGCCGACGCCGGTCATGCCAAGCGGCATGAAGTCCTTGTAGTTGCCGGACTTGAAGCCCATGAAGCCGATCGCGCAGAAGAGGGCGAGCGCGGCGATCTTCACCACGACCATGATCGTGTTGACCACGGCGGACTCGCGGGCGCCGCCGAGCAGGAACACCATCGCGAGCAGGACGACGATCAGGCCGGGCAGGTTGATGATGCCGCCCTCGCCCGGGGCAGAAGACAGCACGTCGGGGATCGTGACGCCGATCGTTCCGTCGAGCAGCTCGTTGAGGTACTCGCCCCAGCCGACCGCCACGGCGGCGACGGAGACGCCGTACTCCAGGACCAGGCACCAGCCGCAGACCCAGGCGACGAGTTCACCCATCGTTGCGTACGCGTATGAGTACGAGGACCCGGCAACCGGTATCGAGCCGGCCAGCTCGGCGTACGAGAGAGCCGAGAACAGGGCCGTGAGACCGGCGATGACGAAGGCGATCGTGACGGCCGGCCCGGCCTTCGGGACGGCGCCGCCGAGGACGACGAAGATGCCGGTGCCGAGCGTGGCGCCGATGCTGATCATGGTCAGCTGCCACATCGAGAGCGAGCGGCGGAGACTGCCGCCCTCGCCCTGGCCACCCTCTTCGACCAGGCGTTCCACCGGCTTGCGCCGGACCAGTGCGCCGAGAGCGGAGGTCTTCGGGGTGGTCGTGTCGTCGACCGGTGGGGCTGCGCCGTGATCCAGCACTGCGGAGGCTCCTTATCGCTGCCTGTGGGGTTCGGAGGCGACCGCGGCGGTACGCGGGCATGCCGAAGCAGGCCCACGGGGGACGGAAACCGCCGAGCAGGCGGTCGCCGCCACTCCTGGTACGGGGCACGAGCCTAAGGGGAAGTGCTTCGCAGTCGTAATGCAGGGTTGTTGCGCACTGCCGGATGATCATTGCGCGCTTCGGGCGCAGACGGGCAAACATTGCGCTCCGCCGCATGAATCGACACATCCGGGTGTGAACCGGCACGCGCACGCGTATGGACTCCTCATGCCGGATGACCGACCCTGCGAGCCCCTGACCGCCCCACGATCGGAGGCCCCGGTGCACTGGCTCGACCCGGCACCGTTCCTGCGCGGCACGGCCTGGCTGGACGAGGGCCGGCCCGTACGCGCCGACCCCGACGACCTCGAACGGCTGCCCTGGGACATCGCCGAGCGGGCCGCGCTGCCCATCGGGGTACGGATCGAGTTCACGGCCACGCCCGGTACGCGCGCGGTGGAGCTCCGCTACCGGGCGGCCGTCCCGGCGCCGGACGATCCGCTGCGGGCGCTGCGCCACTGCTTCGCCCTCTGGCGGGGCACGCGGCTCGTCGGCGAGACGTGCACCGCCCCGGCGCCGGAGGCCGTCGTGAGGCTCCCCCTGCCCCCGGACGGCGGCGTGTTCGCCCTCCACCTCCCGGAGGGCCAGGCGCCCGTGCCGCTCGCCCTGCGGGCCGTCGGGGGCGCTCTCTCCCCCGCCCCGGCGCGGCCCCGCTGGCTCGTCCACGGCGACTCGATCACCGAGGGCTGGTGGTCGACCCGCCCGGCGCACTCCTGGGCCGCCACGGCGGGGCGGCTCCTGGGCGTGGACACGGTGAACCTGGGGTACGCGGGCGGGGCGCGGGGCGAGCTGCCGCTGGCGGAACACCTGGCCCGGCTTCCGGGCGATCTGATCACCCTCGCGTTCGGCACCAACTGCTGGTCCCGGGTCCCCGCCACGGCGGACTGGCTCTACGCGACCGTCCGCGCCTTCGTGGGCCTCGTCCGCCGGGGCCACCCGGACACGCCGCTCCTGATCGTCTCGCCGGTCCTGCGCCCGGAGGCGGAGCACACCCGCAACGCCCTCGGCGCGACGCTCACGGAGCTGCGCAGGGCCATGGAGCGGGCGGGCCGGGACCTGGCGGCCTCGGGCGACGCCCATCTGCGGGTCCTCTCCGGCCGCCCGCTGCTGGGCCCGGAACACCTGGCGGACGGGCTGCATCCGAACGACGCGGGGCATGCGCGGATCGCGGGGGCGGTGACGGAGGCCTTGCGCGGGGTTCTGAACCCGCGCGCGTGACGGCGCCCCGGCCCACCCGCCGTGTGGGCAATCGTCCCGCTGGGGCGGGACGGGTGGGCACACGGGACGGCGCCCTCAGCGGCGCCTCCGCATTCCGCCCCTGGACCCGCACCCGTAGCGGCGGCGCACATGTGGTGCGGGTCAGGGCACGGAAGCCTCTGGCGCCGGCAAGGGCGCCGTTCCGTTGTGCCCACCCGTTCCGCCCCTTGCGGAACGCCTGCCCACAACGGGGTGGGCACCGCCCCAGCAGAACGCATGCCCACAACGGGGGCGGGTGGGCACCGCCCCGGCGGAGCGATGGCCCGTAACGGGCTTGGGCCCCGGGACGAGGTCCCGGGGCCCAAGGCGTACTACGAGCGCGAGCGACTAGCTCCAGCTGGCGTGCAGCGGCTTGCCCTCGGCGTAGCCGGCGGCGGACTGGATCCCGACCACCGACTTCTCCTCGAACTCGGCGAGCGAGGCCGCACCGGCGTAGGTGCAGGAGGACCGCACGCCGGCGATGATCGAGTCGATCAGGTCCTCGACGCCCGGACGCTGCGGGTCGAGGAACATCCGCGAGGTGGAGATGCCCTCCTCGAACAGCGCCTTGCGGGCGCGGTCGTACGAGGACTCGTCCGAGGTCCGGTTGCGGACGGCTCGGGCCGAGGCCATGCCGAAGGACTCCTTGTACGCACGGCCCTGGGCGTCGTGCTGGAGGTCGCCCGGGGACTCGTACGTCCCGGCGAACCAGGAGCCGATCATCACGTTGGACGCACCGGCGGCGAGCGCCATGGCGACGTCGCGCGGGTGACGGACACCGCCGTCGGCCCAGACGTGCTTGCCGTACTTCTTCGCCTCGGCGGCGCACTCCAGGACGGCGGAGAACTGCGGCCGGCCGACGCCGGTCATCATGCGGGTGGTGCACATGGCGCCGGGGCCGACGCCGACCTTGATGATGTCGGCGCCCGCCTCGATGAGGTCCTTGACGCCCTCGGCGGCGACGATGTTGCCCGCGACGATCGGGACCTGCGGGTCGAGCGCCCGCACGGCCTTGATCGCGGCGATCATCGACTCCTGGTGGCCGTGCGCCGTGTCGATGACGAGCGTGTCCACGCCCGCGTCGAGGAGCTGCTTGGCCTTGCCCACGAAGTCGCCGTTGATGCCGACGGCGGCGGCGATGCGGAGCCGGCCCTGGGCGTCGACGGCCGGGGAGTACAGGGTCGCGCGCAGGGCGCCCTTGCGGGTGAGGATGCCGACGAGCTTGCCGTCCGCGTCCACGGCCGGGGCGTAACGGCGGTTGTGGGCGTCGAGGGTGTTGAAGGCCTCGCGCGGGTCGATGTCGGCGTCCAGCAGGAGCAGGTCCTTGGACATGACCTCGGAGAGCTGCGTGAAGCGGTCCACGCCGGAGAGGTCGGCGTCGGTGACGACACCCACCGGGCGGCGGTTCTCGTCGACGACGACACCGGCGTCGTGGGCGCGCTTCGGCAGCAGCGAGAGCGCGTCGGCGACGGTCTGGTGCGGCTCCAGGACGATCGGGGTGTCGAGGACGTGGTGGCGGCTCTTCACCCACGAGATGACGTCGGTGACGACCTCGATCGGGATGTCCTGCGGGATGACGACCAGGCCGCCGCGGCGGGCGACGGTCTCGGCCATCCGGCGGCCGGCGATGGCGGTCATGTTGGCGACGACGAGCGGGATGGTCGTCCCGGTCCCGTCGGGCGAGGAGAGGTCCACGGCCTGGCGGGAACCGACGGCCGAGCGGCTCGGCACCATGAACACATCGTCGTACGTCAGGTCGTAGGGCGGCTTGACGTCATTGAGGAAACGCACGTGCTGACATCCCAGTCGTTCGGATCGGCCCCTAGGCATTTCAGCCAGGGGAAAAAGCACGTAGTTCATTGTCCCACGCCAGTACGAATACCAGCCCCGGGCTAATCCTCCGAGGCTTGCGACAGGCCCTTTGTCGGATCCTCCGAAGGCTCCCCCAGAACGAGGAGGACGGTGAGGCTCCTGGGGCGTTCCTCGACGGCCGTGGCGAAGACCTCCTGGGCGGTCCCCCACTCACGCGGGCGCGTCCTGGCGTACGCCTGCCAGCCGGTGACGACGAGGGTGACCGGCTCGGGCAGGTCGGTGAGGGAGTCGGCGAGGGCGTCCCAGTTGCGGCCGAACCAGTCGGGCAGGGCGAGCGCCTCGGCGCACCGGTCCATGAGGGTGGCCTTGTCCGTGACTCCGGTCAGGTCGAGGACGACGGGGTCGTCAAGCCTCATCCGTGACCACCTCCCGGAAGGTCTCGTAGTGGTCGCCGGTGTAGTAGATCTCGCCGCCGCGTCCGGTGACGATCCGGCGGGCTCCCCGGTCGTGTGCGCCGGGGGTCTTCACGGTGTACTCGTGGTAGTAGCCGCGCTCCTCGCGGGGCAGGACCCGCTCGAAGTTCGAGAAGACCGTCCCGTCCTTGGCGTACGGGAAGGGGCCGCCGTGCGCGATGAGGGCGAGCGTCTGCCGCGCCTCGGGCGGCAGCTGCGACACCCGTACGGTGGGGAGCCCGGAGGTCCCGGTCGGTGCGGCGGTCGCGGTGGTCGCGGCGGTACGGGTGGGGGCCTGGGCGACGGTACCGGCCCCGCCGCCGCCCGCCGAGGAGCACCCGGCCAGGAAGACGGCGAGGACGAGCGCGAGGAGAACGCGCAGGGGCCGGAGCAGCATGTCCCGAACATACCGTCACGGGTTGGCTCCGGCCCCCTTCTCGACAAGCGGTGTTCAGCTGCCGTCGGGGTCTTTCCGGTCGAGCGCCGGGTGCGTGCCCGGGCTGGACTCGGTGAGGAGGTAGTCGGCCGCGGCGCGGTCGGTGACCAGGCTGGTGACGAGCCCGGAGCGGAGCACCGCGCCGATCGCGGCCGCCTTGCGCTGGCCGCCGGCGATCGCCACGACCTCGGGGATGCGGCGCAGCCGGTCCGCCTCGACGGTGATGCAGCGCTCGCCCAGGTCGCGGCCGACCCGCCGGCCCTCGGTGTCGAAGAGGTGGGCCGACATCTCGGCGGCGACGCCCAGGGAGGCGTAGTGGGCCCGCTCGGCGTCGGAGAGCATGTCGTGGACGGTCGAGATGCCCGGCTCCCAGGAGCCGATGGAGACACAGGCGACGGTGACCTTGTCGAAGTACTCGAAGGCCCGCGCGATGCCGGTCTGGCTGCGCAGCGCCGCCGCGGTCGCCGGGTCCGGCAGCAGCATGGGCGCGTAGATCGGGTGGGCCTCGCCGCCGGAGACCTGGGCGGCGCGGCGCACGGCCTCGACGGAGCCGCGCTCGGCGGTCCCGGCGTCGTACACCCCGGTGAGCTGGACGACCGTGCAGGGCGGCAGCCGGTCGAGGGCCGCCGCCATGTGGATGGTGGAGCGGCCCCAGGCCAGGCCAAGGACGTCGCCCTCGGTGACGAGCTCGCCGAGCAGGTCGGCCGCGACCTCGCCGAGGTTCTCCGGGTCGGGGGACTCGTCGTCGCCCTCCGCCGGGGATTCGACGACGACGGCGTGGCGCAGCCCGTAACGGGCGCGGAGCGCGTCGGAGCGCTCGGCGTCCAGCTCGGCCGGTACGCGGATCTCGATCCGCACGAGGTCGCGCTCAAGGGCGGTCTCCAGGACCCGGGCCACCTTGAAGCGGCTCACGCCGAACTCCTCGGCGATCTGGATCTTGGACTTGCCCTCGAGGTAGAAGCGGCGGGCCATGGCCGCCGCCTGCACCAGCTCCGCGGGGCCCATCCGCAGGGCTGACCGTCCCGCCGACATACCCGCCACCGCGATCTCCTCACTGCTGTTCACGTACCGCTGTTCACGTACGGAAGTCACAAACCGATGTCGTTCACACTCTGGACTCGCCGTTCATCCTGTCAGATCCGGCGGCCGTTGATCAGTCCTGTCGGCGGCCCGACGGACCGCGTTCATCCGCCGGAGGCTCAGTGGCCACACGCCCACGCGGCGGACGCGGTCGCGGCCTCCGCCCGGGCCCGGAGCGAGGCGACGGCCGCGGCCGGATCAGCCGCTCCGTACACCGCGGAACCGGCGACGAAGACGTCCGCGCCCGCCTCGGCGCACCGCTCGATCGTGGACTCGGCGACCCCGCCGTCGACCTGGAGCCACAGCTCCAGACCGTGCTTGGAGATCAGCTCCCGGGTACGGCGGATCTTGGGCAGCATGATGTCGAGGAAGGCCTGGCCGCCGAAGCCGGGCTCGACGGTCATGATGAGCAGCATGTCGAGCTCGGGGAGCAGGTCCTCGTACGGCTCGATGGGCGTGGCCGGCTTGAGCGCCATCGAGGCCCGGGCGCCCTTGGCCCGGATCTCGCGCGCGAGCCGCACCGGCGCGGCGGCCGCCTCGACGTGGAAGGTGACCGAGCCGGCGCCCGCCTCCACGTACTGCGGGGCCCAGCGGTCCGGGTCCTCGATCATGAGGTGGCAGTCGAGCGGGGTGTCGGTGGCGCGGGCCAGCGACTCCACGATCGGCACGCCCAGCGTCAGGTTGGGGACGAAGTGGTTGTCCATCACGTCGACGTGCAGCCAGTCGGCGCCGCCGACGGCCTTCGCCTCATCGGCGAGCCGGGCGAAGTCCGCGGACAGGATGCTGGGGTTGATCTGCGCCATGTGCCAAGCCTCCCACGTTCTTGGGTACTTCTTTGCCGCTCAGCGGTTTCGAATCCGGTCCAGACCAATTTCGGTACGAAGCGACGAGTCCGGGACCTGGACGGACCGGGAGATTACGGTCAGATGATCGAGGGGTCGGGCCCTGCCGGTCAGGCGGTCCGGCGCAGCAGCGCCAGATACATGGCGTCTGTACCGTGCAGATGCGGCCACAGCTGGACGTCCGGCCCGTCGCCGAGCGCCGGGACGCCGGGCAGCAGCGGGCGGGCGTCGATGAGCTCGGCGCCCCCGATCTTCTTGAGGACGTCGTCGACGACGACCCGGGTCTCGGCGAGATGCGGCGAGCAGGTCGCGTACCCCACCACGCCACCGACGCGCACCGCGCTGAGCGCCTCGGTGAGCAGGGCGCGCTGGAGCGGGGCGAAGCCGTCCAGGTCCTCGGGGCGGCGGCGCCAGCGTGCCTCGGGGCGGCGGCGCAGGGCGCCGAGACCCGAGCAGGGCACGTCCACGAGGACGCGGTCGAAGGAGCCGGGGCGCCACGGCGGGCGGGTGCCGTCGGCGGCGATCACCTGGTACGGGCCGGGGTTGCCGGCCAGGGCGCGCTCGACGAGGCGGGCGCGGTGCGGCTGCTTCTCGGAGGCGAGCAGGAAGGCGCCGCGCTCGGCCGCGAGGGCGCCGAGCAGGGCGGCCTTGCCGCCGGGGCCGGCGCAGCCGTCGAGCCAGCGGGAGTCGGAGCCTTCCACGGGCGCGTTGGCGAGGGCGATCGCGACGAGCTGGCTGCCCTCGTCCTGGACGCCGGCCCGGCCTTCCTTGACCGCTTCGATGGCGCCGGGCTCGCCGCCCTCGGCCATCCGCAGGGCGTAGGGCGACCAGCGGCCCGGCAAGGTCTCGGTGGCGGCGGCGAGCTCCTCGGTCGTGGAACGGCCGGGGCGGGCGACGAGGGTGACCTCGGGGCGCTCGTTGTCCGCCTCCAGGAGGTCCTCGATCCCGGCGCGGCCGCCGCCGAGGGAGTCCCAGAGCGCGGAGACGACCCAGCGGGGGTGCGAGTGGACGATGGCGAGGTGGTCCTCGGCGTCCTCGTCGTACGGCGGGGCGACCTGCTCGACCCAGGCGTCGAGGTCCTGCTGCGAGATCTTCCGCAGGACGGCGTTCACGAACTTGGCGCGTCCGTCGCCGAGCACCACACGGGCCAGCTCGACGCTGGCGGAGACGGCGGCGTGGGTGGGGATCCGCGTCCCGAGGAGCTGGTGCGCGCCGAGCGAGAGGACGTCGAGCACGGGCGGGTCGACCTCGCGCAGCGGCCGGTCGATGCAGGCCGCGATGATCGCGTCGTACGTGCCCTGGCGGCGCAGCGTCCCGTACACGAGCTCGGTCGCGAGCGCCGCGTCCCGCCCGTCGAACTTCTCGGGCCCCTCCTTCTCCCGAGCCTTCCGCAGCAGCGGAGGCAGCACCAGATTCGCGTAGGCGTCCCGCTCGTCCACCGCCCTCAGCGCCTCGAAGGCAAGCATCCGGACGGGGTCCTTCTGGGGCCGCCGGTAGGGCTTGTGGGGACGACGACGTGCCTGCTCGCTCAAAGGTGCTCCGCGTGACGAAATGAAGAGGGTCGAACCCTCTCAGCCTACGTCCGTCCCGCTCCCCCGCGGAAAACAGCCCTCCCGCGGGGAAGTGCGGTGCGGCAGCACGGGCGGTTACGCCCCCAGCCGCTCGCCCGGGGCGATGCGGACGCCGCGGGCCCAGTCCGCGGCCTTCATCGGCTTCTTGCCCTGGGGCTGGACCCAGAGGAGTTCGACGGCGTACGAGCCGGTGCCCGCGTACACGTTGTTCTTGCCGACCGCGAGTTCGCCCGGGGCGAGGTCGGTGCGGTCCGGGAGCGGGGTGACCTGGATCAGCTTGAGGCGTTCGCCGCGGAAGACCGTCCAGGCGCCGGGGGCCGGGGTGCAGCCGCGGACCACGCGGTCGACCCGGAGCGCGGGGGCCGCGAAGTCGACGTGGGCGTCCTCGACCTGGATCTTCGGGGCGAGGGTGAGGCCCTCGATCGGCTGGGGGACGGCCTTGAGCGTGCCGTCCTCGATGCCGTCCATGGTGGCGGCGAGCAGCCCGGCGCCCGCGAAGGCGAGCCGGGTGAGCAGGTCGCCGCTGGTGTCGGTGGGGCGGATGTCCTCGGTGACGACGCCGTAGACCGGGCCGGAGTCGAGGCCCTCCTCGATGAGGAAGGTGGACGCGCCCGTCACCTGGTCACCGGCCATCAGCGAGTGCTGCACGGGCGCCGCGCCGCGCCACGCGGGCAGCAGCGAGAAGTGCAGATTGACCCAGCCGCGCGCCGGGATGTCGAGGGCGACCTTGGGCAGCAGCGCGCCGTACGCGACGACCGGGCAGCAGTCCGGGGCGATCTCCCGCAGGCGGGCGAGGAACTCCTCGTCGCGGGGCCTGGACGGCTTCAGGACCTCGATCCCGGCCTCCTCCGCCCGCTGGGCCACCGGGCTGGCGACGAGCCGCCGGCCGCGCCCCGCCGGGGCGTCGGGCCGGGTGACCACGGCGGCCACCTCGTGCCGCCCGGAGGCGAGCAGGGCGTCCAGGGCGGGAACGGCGACCTCGGGGGTGCCTGCGAAGACGAGCTTCATGGGTGGCGACTGCCTGTCTCTCCGGGGGCGTTGCGGGCAGCGCACCAGTCTATGCGCCGGACGAGGAAGGGGGCGTACGGGAGGACGAGCGCCCCGCGCATATGCGTGTACGCCCCCGCAGCGTGACCCAAGCCCCGGTGGCGCGTTGGTCAAGAGAGATTGACCGAATCGGGCCGCTGTTCCCCCCTCCGCGGCCCGCCCCCTTAAACGCCGGTTCGAGAGGCTTTCACATGGCCGACCACGCAACCCACGACGCCCAAGCCCGGGCAAGTCTGCACCTCCTGGTGCGGGACATCGAGCGGGTCCGGCGGCAGGTGGACGCACTGCGCACGCTCACGGCCCAGCTGGGCAATGTCTACCGCCCTCGCCGCTCCGGCCCGTCGACGGGCTTCGTCGTCTACGGGCGCGCGCCCGCCCCGACCGTACGTCTCGCCCAGGAGCTGCGGGACAGTGTCGAGACCCTGGTGACCGCGGCGGTCGACTTCGACCGCTCGCTCGGATTCTCCTGGGACGCGGTGGGTTCCGCGCTCGGGGTCACCAAGCAGGCCGTCCACCGCCGTTACGGCGCCCGGCGCGCTCCCCAGCAGGGCGTGGCCGTGGAGCAGGACCACGCGGCGGAGCCGGGCGTGACCCGGACGCTCCCCTCGGTCCCCGCCGCCCGTTCGATGCCGCCGCAGCCCACCTCGGGCAGCGCCGCCCTCCGCGAGGACCCGCGCCCGCCGGCCTTCCCCGGCGCGCGCAACGGCTGACCCCCGAGCTCTCCACGGCCGCCCGCCCCGCGCAGGGGCGGGCGGCCGTTCCCGTGTCAGCCGATGTCCGGCGGGTCCACCCGGATCCGCACGGGGTCCGCGCCGCCGCGTGCGAGCTGCCCCGCCCGGGCCTGCTTGAGCGAGGCCGCCAGGGCCGCGCCGCTGCCCGGCGGGACCCGGACCAGGGCCCGCTCCCACTGCTCCCCCGGCGGCGGGTCGCCCGGGCGGCGGGTGCCGCCGGGGCGCACCACCGGCAGCGGCACGGGTCCGAGGATCTCCGCGTCCATGGGCAGCGCGGCGGCCGCCAGGAAGCCCTCGACGGCCTCCGGCGGCCCGGCCACGGCGGCCATCCGGGAGACCGGCGGGAAGCCCAGCTCGGCCCGCTCGGCCAGCTCCCGCCGGGCGTGCCCGACGGGGTCCCAGCGGACGAGCGCCTGGACGGGCCGCAGGGTCGGTTCGGCGACCACGACGACGGTGCCGCCCTCGGGCTGGCCGCGGACGAGCGAGGCCGCGTCGATCCAGCGGCGCAGCGCCTCCTCGCCCGCGCGCAGATCGGGCCGGCCGAGCATGGCCCAGCCGTCGAGGAGCAGCGCGGCCGCGTAGCCGCCCTCGGCGACGGGTTCGGCGCCGGGGGTGGAGACGACGAGCGCGGGCCGCCCGGGCACGCTGTCCAGGACGTGGTCGCGTCCGGAGGTCCGTACCGGCACGGCGGGGAAGGCCCGGCCCAGCTCCTCCGCGGTCCGCCGGGCGCCGACCACCTGGGCGCGCAGCCGGGTCGAGCCGCACTCCACGCAGTGCCAGTCGGGGGCGCCGCGCCCGCACCAGCCGCACCGCAGCTCCTGCTGCTCGGGGGCCTCCAGGGGCCCGGCGCAGTGCCGGCAGCGGGCGGGCGTGCGGCAGCGCTCGCAGGCCAGCCTCGGCACGTATCCCCGGCGGGGGACCTGCACGAGCACCGGCCCGGTCTTCAGGCCCTCCCGTACGGTCTGCCAGGCGAGCGAGGGCAGCCGGGCGGCGCGGGCGGCCTCGTCGCGGGCGAGTTCGCCGTCGCCGACGGTACGGATCAGGGGCGCGGCCCTGCGGACCTGCTCGCGTCCGGCGCCCAGCGCCTGGGCCCAGCCGGACTCGACGAGCTGGGCGGCCTCGACGGTGCAGCTGGTGGAGCCGAGGAGGAAGGCGCACCGGTCGTGGGCGGCGCGCAGCAGCAGCACCTCGCGCGCGTGCGGCTGGGGGGCGTGCGGTTCGCTGTGGCTGCCGTCGCCGTCGTCCCAGATGACGGCGAGCCCGAGGTCCCGTACGGGGGCGAACATCGCGGCCCGGGTGCCGACGACGGCCCGCACGGCGCCGCGCCGTACGGCGAGCCACTGCGCGTACCGCTTCTCGGGGCCTGCCTCGGCGGTGAGCAGCGCGTGCCGGCCGGCCCCCAGGATCTCGGTCAGGGCCGCGTCGACCCGGGCGGCGGCCCGCCCGTCGGGGACGACGACGAGCGCGCCCCGCCCGGAGGCGAGGGTCGCGGCGACGGCCCGGGCGATCTCCTGGGCCCAGTACGGCCCCGGCAGCGCGTTCCACACGGCCCGGGGCGCCCCGCCGCGCGCGAGGGAGTCCAGGAATGCGGGCCCGCGCTCGTACCGCGTCCAGCTCCCCGGCTCCGGCGGCCCGGGCGGCGGCAGCGGCTCGGGCGAGGGCTTGCGCTCCGCGGTCGCGTTGCGCGGCGGGACGGCCAGCTGGAGGACGTCGGCGAGGCTTCCCGCGTACCGGTCGGCGACGGCCCGGGCGAGCCCGAGCAGCTCCGGCCCGAGCACCGGCTCCGGCGAGACGACGTCGGCGAGCGCGGCGAGCGGCCCCGAGTAGTCCGACTCGGCGCGCCGCTCCACCAGGAACCCGTCGATGAGCCGCCCGCCCTCGCGCCGACCGCCCCGCACCTGGTGGGCGCCCGCCCCGAAGCGCACCCGCACCCGCACCCCGGGCCGGGCGGTCTCGTCCAGCTCCTCGGGGACCGCGTAGTCGAAGAACTGGTCGAGGTGGAGCGCGCCCTTGTTCACGACGACCCGCGCGACCGGCAGCTCCTTGGCCAGCGCGGCTCCCCGCCAGGTCCGCGGCTTGGCCCGCGGCACCTTCGCCTTCCGGACGGTCTCCCGGATGAGCGCGAGCTGCTCGGGCTCGTCGGACTTCTCGTTCTCGCTGCTCACAGCCCCATACCTACCAGACGCCACCGACAGCCGGACATGGCCGAAGCCCGGCACCCTCACGGGGTACCGGGCTTCGTCGCCTGAGGCCTGGGACTACAGGCCGGCGGCCGTCCTCAGGGCGTCCACGCGGTCCGTGCGCTCCCAGGTGAAGTCCGGCAGCTCGCGGCCGAAGTGGCCGTAGGCGGCGGTCTGGGAGTAGATCGGGCGGAGCAGGTCGAGGTCGCGGATGATCGCGGCCGGACGCAGGTCGAAGACCTCACCGATGGCGTGCTCGATCTTCTCGGTCTCGATCGTGTTGGTGCCGAAGGTCTCGACGAAGAGACCGACGGGCTCGGCCTTGCCGATCGCGTAGGCGACCTGGACCTCGCAGCGCGAGGCGAGGCCCGCGGCGACGACGTTCTTGGCGACCCAGCGCATGGCGTAGGCGGCCGAGCGGTCGACCTTGGACGGGTCCTTGCCGGAGAAGGCGCCGCCACCGTGGCGGGCCATGCCGCCGTAGGTGTCGATGATGATCTTGCGGCCGGTGAGGCCGGCGTCGCCCATCGGGCCGCCGATCTCGAAGCGGCCGGTCGGGTTCACGAGCAGGCGGTAGCCGTCGGTGTCGAGCTTGATGCCGTCCTCGACGAGCTGCTTGAGCACGTGCTCGACGACGAACTCGCGGATGTCGGGAGCGAGCAGCGACTCGAGGTCGATGTCCGAGGCGTGCTGCGAGGAGACGACGACCGTGTCGAGGCGGACGGCCTTGTCGCCGTCGTACTCGATGGTGACCTGGGTCTTGCCGTCGGGGCGCAGGTACGGGATGGTGCCGTTCTTGCGGACCTCGGTGAGGCGGCGGGAGAGCCGGTGCGCGATGTGGATCGGCAGCGGCATCAGCTCGGGGGTCTCGTCCGACGCGTAGCCGAACATCAGGCCCTGGTCGCCGGCGCCCTGCTTGTCCAGCTCGTCCTCGTCGCCCTCGACACGCTTCTCGTACGCGGTGTCGACACCCTGGGCGATGTCCGGCGACTGCGACCCGATGGACACCGACACGCCGCAGGAGGCGCCGTCGAAGCCCTTCTTCGAGGAGTCGTAACCGATCTCGAGGATCTTGTTCCGGACGAGGGTCGGGATGTCCGCCCACGCCTTGGTGGTGACCTCACCGGCGACGTGCACCAGGCCGGTGGTGATCAGCGTCTCGACGGCGACGCGCGAGGTGGGGTCCTCACGCAGCAGGGCGTCGAGAATGGTGTCGCTGATCTGGTCAGCGATCTTGTCGGGGTGACCCTCGGTGACGGACTCCGAGGTGAACAGACGACGGGACACAACGCTCCCTGGGGTTGCAGCGGCTGCTGGCTACTCGTGACGCGGACCGGCAGGGGGCTGCGCCCCGCGACGTTCCACGAACAGTCTATCGGTCGTGGTCGGACAATGGACCAGGTGTCTCGCCTGGCGAATACCAGTGAGCGGGCGGAACCGTTCTCCGGCAAGGCAGACGTGCCCACCCGGGTGGGGCGCAAATCACTCCCGGGGCGGCGTTTCGCGCCTCCGGGGAGTGACTTCGCGCCGATCTCACCACCCGCCGCGGAGGCGGACGGATCCGTCAGGTCGTGGGACGCAGCCGCGGCAGGACCAGGTCCCAGACCGTCTCGGCGAGCGCTTCCTTCGGCCCGTACGGCACGGGGGTCTCGGCGCCGTCCGACGCGAGGACCACGGCCTCGTTCTCCTCGGAGCCGAAGGTCTTGCGCTCCCCCACCTCGTTGACCACGAGCAGGTCGCAGCCCTTTCGGCGGAGCTTCGCGCGCCCGTTGGCGAGGACGTCGTCGGTCTCGGCGGCGAAACCGACAACCACCTGACCGGGCAGGGCACGGTCGGCGGCCAGCTCGGCGAGGATGTCGGGGTTGCGGACGAGTTCGATCGTGGGCGCGCCCCCGTCGTCCGTCTTCTTGATCTTGCCGGGGGCGTAGACGGCCGGGCGGAAGTCGGCGACGGCGGCGGCCATCACGACCGCGTCGGCGTCCGCGGCTGCCTTGAGGACGGCCTCGCGGAGCTGGACGGCGGTGCCGACGTGGACGACGTCGACCCCGGCCGGGTCGGCGATGCCGGTGTTCGCCTCGACGAGGGTGACCCGGGCACCGCGGGCGGCGGCGGCCTTCGCGAGGGCGTAGCCCTGCTTCCCGGAGGAGCGGTTGCCGAGGTAGCGGACGGGGTCGAGGGGCTCCCGGGTGCCGCCGGCGCTGACGACCACGTGACGGCCGGCGAGGTCGGGGGTGGTCACGCCGCGGGCGAGGATCCTGCGGCAGATCTCGAAGATCTCCGCCGGGTCCGGGAGCCGGCCCTTGCCGGTGTCGACGCCGGTGAGGCGGCCGACGGCGGGCTCGATGACGACGGCGCCGCGGCGGCGCAGCGTGGCCACGTTCTCCTGGGTCGCCGGGTGCTCCCACATCTCGGTGTGCATGGCGGGGGCGAAGACGACCGGACAGCGCGCGGTGAGCAGCGTGTTCGTCAGCAGGTCGTCGGCGAGGCCGTGGGCGGCCTTGGCGAGCATGTCGGCGGTGGCGGGGGCGACGACGACGAGGTCGGCGGCCTGGCCGATCCGCACGTGCGGGACCTCGTGGACGGACTCCCACACCTCGCTGGAGACCGGGTTGCCGGAGAGCGCGGACCAGGTGGCGGCGCCCACGAAGTGGAGGGCGGAGTCGGTGGGCACGACGCGTACGTCGTGGCCCGACTCGGTCAGCCGGCGCAGCAGCTCGCACGCCTTGTAGGCGGCGATGCCGCCGCTCACGCCCAGGACGACCTTCGGCTTGGCCACCACGCTCACTGTTGCTCCCCGCACTCGGATGCGTACGACTCCATGAGACACCACAGGCCCGGCGGATGTTCCGCCGGGCCTGTGGTGACAAGCGTTACAACGTGGATTGCTCTACTGCGCGGGGTCCGCGATCTTCTCCGAGGTCAGCAGGCCCGCGTTGATCTCCCGCAGGGCGATCGAGAGCGGCTTCTCGTGGACGTGGGTGTCGACCAGCGGACCCACGTACTCCAGCAGGCCCTCGCCGAGCTGGGAGTAGTACGCGTTGATCTGACGCGCGCGCTTGGCCGCGTAGATCACGAGGCTGTACTTCGAGTCCGTGGCCTCGAGCAGCTCGTCGATCGGCGGGTTGATGATGCCCTCGGGCGCGGTGATGGAAGAGGACACGCTCTACCTTCCGAAGATGGAAAAAAGATCAGACAACGTGCATCAACGTTAGCAGCTCGCGTGCGACGTCCTCGACGGAGGTGTTGACGAGGGTGGTGTCGAACTCCGACTCGGCGGCCAGCTCGACCTTCGCGGCCTGCAGCCGGCGCTCGATGACCTCGGGCGACTCGGTGCCGCGGCCGGTGAGCCGGCGGACCAGCTCGTCCCAGCTCGGCGGGGCGAGGAAGACCAGCTGGGACTCCGGCATGGAGTCCTTCACCTGACGGGCGCCCTGGAGGTCGATCTCCAGGAGCACGGGCTCGCCGGAGTCGAGACGCTCCAGGACGGCGCCGCGGGGGGTGCCGTAGCGGTTGCCCGCGAACTCGGCCCACTCCAGGAGCTCACCGTTGGCGATCAGCTTGTCGAACTCGTCGTCCGAGACGAAGAAGTAGTGGACGCCGTGCTTCTCGCCGGGGCGGGGCTTCCGTGTCGTCGCCGACACCGAGAGCCAGACCTCGGAGTGGACCTTGCGCATATGAGCGACGACCGTGCTCTTGCCGACCCCTGAGGGGCCGGAGAGCACGGTCAGCCGCGGACGTACCTCTGCTGCCATGCAGCGATTATTCCAGCTTCACCGGCGTGCCCGGGACGCATGTCCCGGATCGGAAGCCGGACCGGTCGCCGGATCAGGCGCCGGTGCTGCCGAACTCGCGCTCCAGGGAGGCGATCTGGTTGGAGCCGAGACCACGGACACGACGGCTCTCGGAGATGCCGAGGCGCTCCATGATCTGCTTGGCGCGGACCTTGCCCACGCCCGGCAGGGACTCGAGCAGGGCGGAGACCTTCATCTTGCCGATGACGTCGTTCTCCTGGCCGGTCTTGATGACCTCGTGCAGGGAGGCGCCGGAGTGCTTGAGTCGATTCTTGACCTCGGCCCGCTCCCGGCGAGCCGCGGCGGCCTTTTCGAGCGCGGCTGCGCGCTGTTCAGGGGTAAGGGGCGGAAGAGCCACGCCTACGTCACCTCGGATGTCGATCTGTCGGATACGGACCGGTGAGGAACCTGGACGCCCCACACCAGTGGAGCAACGATCAACGGAGTGGCCGTTGAACGCCTGCTCTGCCCCGGAGACTAGCGGCCGATGCCGCTCCAGTCAGCGAGAACAGCAGAAAAGTCCTGGTCAGCATCGACCGACCAGGACTTTTCCGGCATAACGACCCGGTTTTGAGCCAAGATTTCGTCAAGTGGTGAGACGGCTCACCTTCGAGCGCTCCCGCCCCTCCGACCTGCGGATTGTCCGGGAGACCCGTCAGCCGGCGACGGCCGCGCGGATCTCGTCCGCGTAGCGGTGCGCCGAGTCCCGCAGGGCGGCCACGTCCGGTCCGTTCCTGAGGACCCCGCGGCTGACGTTCGGGACGACGTTGCGGACCGCCGCGCCGAAGACGGCCGGGAGGTCGGCGGGGGTCGCGCCCTGGGCGCCGATGCCGGGGGCGAGGAGCGGCCCGTTGATGTCCAGGTCGAAGGAGGACAGGTCGCCGAGGGTGGCGCCGACGACCGCGCCGAAGGAGCCCATCGGGGTCTCCCCCGCGTTCTCCTCGGCGAGGTGGGCGAGCATGGTCGCGCCGATCGTCCGGCCGTCCTCGCGGACCGCCCGCTGGACCTCCGCGCCCTCCGGGTTGGAGGTGAGGGCGAGCACGAAGAGGCCGGCGCCGGACTCCCGGGCCAGGTCGACGGCCGGCTTCAGGGCCCCGTAGCCGAGGTACGGGGAGACCGTCAGGGCGTCGGAGAAGAGCGGGGAGTCCTTGCGCAGGAAGGTCTCCGCGTACGCGGCCATGGTGGAGCCGATGTCGCCGCGCTTGGCGTCCATGACGACCAGGCCGCCCGCGGCCCGCAGATCGGCGGTGGCGCGCTCCAGGACGGCGATGCCGCGCGAGCCGAAGCGCTCGAAGAAGGCGGACTGCGGCTTGAAGACGGCCACGGTCTCGGCGAGGGCCTCGACGACGGTGAAGGTGAAGCGCTCCAGGCCGGCGATGTCGTCGGTCAGGCCCCAGGAGTCGAGCAGGGCGGCGTGCGGGTCGATGCCGACGCAGAGCGGGCCGCGCTCGTCCATGGCGGAGCGCAGGCGGGTGCCGAAGGAGAGAGTCACTTGGTGGTGGCCTTTCGGTTGTCGGCGCCGACGGCCTCGGCGAGGGTGGCGTACGGGGAGGTCGCGAGGCGCGCGGCGAGGCCCTTGTGGATCGCGCGGGCGTAGAACGGGCCCTCGTAGATGAAGGCGCTGTAGCCCTGGATGAGGGTGGCGCCGGCGAGGATGCGCTGCCAGGCGTCCTCGGCGTTCTCGATGCCGCCGACGCCCACCAGGACCAGGCGGTCGCCCACGCGCGCGTGGAGGCGGCGCAGGACGGCCAGGGAGCGCTCCTTGACGGGCGCGCCGGACAGGCCGCCGGTCTCCTTGATCAGCGCGGGGTCGGACTTCAGGCCGAGGCCCTCGCGCGCGATGGTGGTGTTGGTGGCGATGATGCCGTCGAGGCCGAGCTCCAGGGCGAGGTCGGCGACCGCGTCGACGTCCTCGTCGGCCAGGTCGGGGGCGATCTTGACGAGGAGCGGGACCCGGCGGTCGGTGACCGTGCGGTCGGCGGCCTCGCGGACGGCCGTGAGGAGCGGGCGCAGGGACTCGGTGGCCTGGAGGTTGCGCAGGCCCGGGGTGTTCGGGGAGGAGACGTTGACGACGAGGTAGTCGGCGTGCGCGGCGAGGCGCTCGGTGGACTTCACGTAGTCGGCGGCGGCCTCGGCCTCGGGGACGACCTTGGTCTTGCCGATGTTGACGCCGACGGTGGTCCTGAAGACCGCCCTGCGGGCGCCCAGGCGCGCGGCGACGGCGGCGGAGCCCTCGTTGTTGAAGCCCATGCGGTTGATCAGGGCGCGGTCCGGGACGAGCCGGAAGAGGCGCTTCTTGGGGTTGCCGGGCTGGGCCTCGCCGGTGACGGTGCCGATCTCGACGTGGTCGAAGCCGAGCATCGCCATGCCGTCGATGGCGACGGCGTTCTTGTCGAAGCCGGCGGCGAGCCCGAAGGGGCCGTGCATGCGGAGGCCGAGGGCCTCGGTGCGCAGCTCCTTGTGGCGGGGCGCGAGGACGGCGGCGACGAAGGTGCGGAGCACCGGGACGCGGGCGGCGAGGCGGATCCAGCGGAAGGCCGTGTAGTGGGCCTGCTCGGGGTCCATGCGCTTGAAGACCAGGTTGAAGAAGAACTTGTACATGCTGGGGTGGCTCCAGGTCATGACGAGGGGGACACCGCAGTACTGCCGGTGTCCCCCTCCTCGTACGGGCTTGCTAGTCGCGGGCCGCGGTCAGGTGCTCCGCGTGCTCCTGGAGCGAGCGGACGCCCACGTCGCCGTGGTTGAGCGCGTCGATGCCCTGGACGGCCGCGGCGAGCGCCTGGACCGTGGTGAGGCAGGGGACGCTGCGTGCCACCGCTGCCGTACGGATCTCGTAGCCGTCGAGGCGGCCGCCGGTGCCGTACGGGGTGTTGACGATCAGGTCGACCTGGCCGTCGTGGATGAGCTGGACGATGGTCTTCTCGCCGTTCGGGCCTTCGCCCTCGCTGAGCTTGCGGACGACCGTGGCGTTGATGCCGTTGCGCTTGAGGACCTCGGCGGTGCCGGAGGTGGCGAGCAGCTCGAAGCCGTGGGCGACGAGCTCGCGGGCCGGGAAGATCATCGAGCGCTTGTCGCGGTTGGCGACCGAGATGAATGCGCGGCCCTTGGTGGGCAGCGGGCCGTAGGCGCCGGCCTGCGACTTGGCGTAGGCCGTGCCGAAGACCGCGTCGATGCCCATGACCTCGCCGGTGGAGCGCATCTCCGGGCCGAGGACGGTGTCGACGCCGCGGCCTTGCACGTCGCGGAAGCGCGACCACGGCATCACGGCCTCCTTGACGGAGATCGGCGCGTCGAGCGGCAGGGTGCCGCCGTCGCCGTTCTTCGGCAGCAGGCCCTCGGCGCGCAGCTCGGCGATGGTGGCGCCGAGCGAGATGCGGGCGGCGGCCTTCGCGAGCGGCACGGCGGTCGCCTTCGAGGTGAAGGGGACGGTCCGGGAGGCGCGCGGGTTGGCCTCCAGGACGTACAGGATGTCGCCGGCCATGGCGAACTGGATGTTGATCAGGCCGCGGACGCCGACGCCCTTGGCGATGGCCTCGGTGGAGGCGCGCAGGCGCTTGATGTCGAAGCCGCCGAGGGTGATCGGGGGCAGGGCGCAGGCCGAGTCGCCGGAGTGGATGCCGGCCTCCTCGATGTGCTCCATGACGCCGCCGAGGTAGAGCTCGGTGCCGTCGTAGAGCGCGTCCACGTCGATCTCGATGGCGTCGTCGAGGAAGCGGTCGACCAGGACCGGCCGGGTGGGGCTGATCTCGGTGGACTCGGCGATGTACGACTCCAGGCGGGCCTCGTCGTACACGATCTCCATGCCGCGGCCGCCGAGCACGTACGAGGGGCGTACGAGGACGGGGTAGCCGATCTCGTCGGCGATGGCCTTGGCGCCGGTGAAGGTGGTCGCGGTGCCGTGCTTCGGCGCGGGGAGCCCGGCCTCGGCGAGGACGCGGCCGAAGGCGCCGCGGTCCTCGGCGGCGTGGATGGCCTCCGGGGAGGTGCCGACGACCGGCACGCCGTTGTCCTTGAGCGCCTGCGACAGACCGAGCGGGGTCTGGCCGCCGAGCTGGACGACGACACCGGCGACGGGGCCCGCGAGGGTCTCGGCGTGGACGATCTCCAGCACGTCTTCCAGCGTCAGCGGCTCGAAGTACAGGCGGTCGGAGGTGTCGTAGTCCGTCGAGACGGTCTCCGGGTTGCAGTTGACCATCACGGTCTCGTAGCCGGCGTCGCTCAGGGCGAAGGAGGCGTGGACGCAGGAGTAGTCGAACTCGATGCCCTGGCCGATGCGGTTCGGGCCGGAGCCCAGGATGATCACGGCGGGCTTCTCGCGCGGGGCGACCTCGGACTCCTCGTCGTAGGACGAGTAGAAGTACGGGGTCTTGGCGGCGAACTCGGCGGCGCAGGTGTCGACCGTCTTGTAGACCGGGCGGACGCCGAGGGCGTGCCGGACCTCGCGGACGACGTCCTCGCGCAGGCCGCGGATCTCGGCGATCTGGGCGTCGGAGAAGCCGTGGCGCTTGGCCTCGGCGAGCAGCTCGGGGTGGAGCTTCTCGGCGGCGGCCAGCTCGTCGGCGATCTCCTTGATCAGGAAGAGCTGGTCGACGAACCACGGGTCGATCTTCGTGGCGTCGAAGATCTCCTGCGGGGTGGCGCCGGCGCGGATGGCCTGCATGACGGTGTTGATGCGGCCGTCGGTCGGGCGGACCGACTCGCGCAGCAGTTCGGCCTTGTCGCCGGGCTCGCCGACGAAGGTGAACTGCGAGCCCTTCTTCTCCAGGGAGCGCAGGGCCTTCTGGAGCGCCTCGGTGAAGTTGCGGCCGATGGCCATGGCCTCGCCGACCGACTTCATCGTGGTGGTGAGGGTGGAGTCGGCCTGCGGGAACTTCTCGAAGGCGAAGCGCGGGGCCTTGACGACGACGTAGTCGAGCGTGGGCTCGAAGGACGCCGGGGTCTTCTCCGTGATGTCGTTCGGGATCTCGTCCAGCGTGTAGCCGACGGCGAGACGGGCCGCGATCTTGGCGATCGGGAAGCCGGTCGCCTTGGAGGCGAGCGCGGAGGAGCGGGAGACGCGCGGGTTCATCTCGATGACGATGATCCGGCCGTCGTCCGGGTTGACGGCGAACTGGATGTTGCAGCCGCCGGTGTCGACGCCGACCTCGCGGATGATCGCGATGCCGATGTCGCGCAGCCGCTGGTACTCGCGGTCGGTGAGCGTCATCGCCGGGGCGACGGTGATCGAGTCACCGGTGTGGACGCCCATCGGGTCGAAGTTCTCGATGGAGCAGACGACCACGACGTTGTCGTGCTTGTCGCGCATGAGCTCCAGCTCGTACTCCTTCCAGCCGAGGATGGACTCCTCCAGGAGCACCTCGGTGGTCGGGGAGAGCGTGAGGCCCTGGCCGGCGATGCGGCGGAGCTCGTCCTCGTCGTGGGCGAAGCCGGAGCCGGCGCCGCCCATGGTGAAGGAGGGGCGGACGACGACGGGGTAGCCGCCGAGCGTCTCGACGCCCTTGAGGACGTCGTCCATGGAGTGGCAGATGACGGAGCGGGCGGACTCGCCGTAGCCGATCTTGGCCTTGACGGCCTCGACGACGCCCTTGAAGAGGTCGCGGTCCTCGCCCTTGTTGATGGCCTCGACGTTGGCGCCGATGAGCTCGACGCCGTACTTCTCGAGGACACCCTGCTCGTGCATGGAGATCGCGGTGTTGAGCGCGGTCTGGCCACCGAGGGTGGGCAGGAGCGCGTCGGGGCGCTCCTTGGCGATGATCTTCTCGACGAACTCGGGGGTGATCGGCTCGACGTAGGTGGCGTCGGCGATCTCCGGGTCGGTCATGATCGTGGCCGGGTTGGAGTTGACCAGGATCACCCGCAGGCCCTCGGCCTTGAGGATGCGGCAGGCCTGGGTGCCGGAGTAGTCGAACTCGGCGGCCTGGCCGATGACGATCGGGCCGGAGCCGATGACCAGGACGGACTGGATATCGGTGCGCTTAGGCACGCTCGGCCTCCATCAGGGATACGAAGCGGTCGAAGAGGTACGCGGCGTCGTGCGGGCCCGCGGCCGCCTCGGGGTGGTACTGGACGGAGAAGGCCGGCTGGTCGAGCAGCTGGAGGCCTTCCACCACGTTGTCGTTCAGGCAGACGTGGGAGACCTCGGCACGCCCGTAGGGGGTGTCGGAGACCTTGTCGAGGGGCGCGTCGACGGCGAAGCCGTGGTTGTGCGCGGTGACCTCGACCTTGCCGGTCGTACGGTCCTGCACGGGCTGGTTGATGCCCCGGTGGCCGTACTTCAGCTTGTAGGTGCCGAAGCCGAGGGCGCGGCCGAGGATCTGGTTGCCGAAGCAGATGCCGAAGAGCGGCGTCTTGCGCTCCAGGACGGCCTGCATGACGGCGACGGGGCCGTCGGCGGTCGCCGGGTCGCCGGGGCCGTTGGAGAAGAAGACCCCGTCGGGCTGGACGGCGTAGATGTCCTCGGCGGTGGCGGTGGCGGGCAGGACGTGGACCTCGATGCCGCGCTCGGCCATCCGGTGCGGGGTCATGCCCTTGATGCCGAGGTCGACGGCGGCGACGGTGAACTTCTTCTCGCCGATCGCGGGGACGACGTAGGTCTCCTTGGTGGCGACCTCGGCGGAGAGGTTCGCGCCCTTCATCTCGGGCTGCTGGCGGACCTCGGCGAGCATGGTGCCCTCGTCGGGGAGCGCGCTGCCGGAGAAGATGCCGACGCGCATGGCGCCGCTCTCGCGCAGGTGGCGGGTGAGGGCGCGGGTGTCGATGCCCTGGATGCCGACGACGCCCTGGTTGCGCAGCTCCTCGTCGAGCGAGCGCTGGGAGCGCCAGTTGGAGGAGACGCGGGCGGGGTCGCGGACGACGTAGCCGGAGACCCAGATGCGCGCGGACTCGGGGTCCTCGTCGTTGACGCCGGTGTTGCCGACGTGGGGGGCGGTCATGACCACGACCTGCCGGTGGTACGACGGGTCGGTGAGGGTCTCCTGGTAGCCGGTCATGCCGGTGGAGAACACGGCCTCGCCGAAGGTCTCCCCCACGGCCCCGTAGGCGCGGCCGCGGAAGATGCGGCCGTCCTCCAGGACGAGTACGGCGGGAGTCTTGGCGGCTCCCCTGGTGGAGGTCGTCATCGTGCGATGCCTTCCGTCGTGTTGATCATGGAATTGATGGCCTCGACCCAGGCCGTGTGCTCGGCCGCCCGGTCGGAGCGGAAGCCGGAGTCGAGCTGCTTGCCGCCGTGCTCCCAGGTGACGATCAGGAGCCCGCCCTCGGCGAGGACCTTGCCGGCGATGCCCTTGTCGAGGCGGGCCTCGCGCAGGGCGGCGGCCGGGACGAAGAAGTCGTTCGCCCCGGGGCGGACGACCTCGATCCCGGCGTCGGTGAGCGTGAGCTCGACGCGGCTGCGGGTGCCGAGGCCGTGGGCGACGATCCGGTCGAGCCACTGCCCGGCGGTCGTGGACCCGTGGTAGCGCCCGCTGAGAGTCAGTTTCGCCTCACCGGTGGTCTCCGGCGCGGTGGGGAGCTCGGGCAGGTCCGACTGGAGGCTGCCGCGCCACTTCCAGCCCTGGCGCATGAGCCAGTACACGAGGACGACGAAGAGCAGCAGTCCGGCGACCCAGCCGAGCCGCCCGGCCCAGTCGGTCACCTCCGCCGATTTCTGCTCGGCAGCCTCTGCGGCGATTGCGATGAGTGGTGTCACGCCAGCTTCCCGTCCACGACCGTTGCCCGGCCCCGCAGGAAGGTGTGGGTGACGCGTCCCGGCAGCTCGCGGCCCTCGTAGGGGGTGTTGCGGCTGCGGGAGGCGAAGTCCGCGGGGTCCACGACACCACGGTAAGCCGGATCGACCAGCGTCAGGTTCGCGGGCTCACCTGCCGAGACGGGGCGTCCGTGGCCCTTGGCCTGTCCGATGCGGGCGGGCGCGAAGGACATGCGCTCGGCGACGCCGGCCCAGTCGAGGAGGCCGGTCTCGACCATCGTCTGCTGGACGACGGAGAGGGCGGTCTCCAGGCCGACCATGCCCATGGCGGCCGCGGCCCACTCGCAGTCCTTGTCCTCGTGCGGGTGCGGGGCGTGGTCGGTGGCGACGATGTCGATCGTGCCGTCGGCCAGCGCCTCGCGGAGGGCGAGGACGTCCTTCTCGGTGCGCAGCGGCGGGTTGACCTTGTAGACGGGGTTGTACGAGCGGACCAGCTCGTCCGTGAGGAGGAGGTGGTGCGGGGTGACCTCGGCGGTGACGTCGATGCCGCGGGACTTGGCCCAGCGGACGATCTCGACGGAGCCGGCGGTGGAGAGGTGGCAGATGTGGACGCGGGAGCCGACGTGCTCGGCGAGGAGGACGTCGCGCGCGATGATCGACTCCTCGGCGACGGCGGGCCAGCCGCCGAGGCCGAGCTCGGCGGAGACGACGCCCTCGTTCATCTGGGCGCCCTCGGTGAGGCGGGGCTCCTGGGCGTGCTGGGCGACGACGCCGCCGAAGGCCTTCACGTACTCCAGGGCGCGGCGCATGATCACGGCGTCGTCGACGCACTTGCCGTCGTCGGAGAAGACGGTGACGCCGGCGGCGGAGTCGTGCATGGCGCCGAGCTCGGCGAGCTTCTTGCCCTCCAGGCCGACGGTGACGGCGCCGATGGGCTGGACGTCGCAGTAGCCGTGCTCCTGGCCGAGGCGGTAGACCTGCTCGACGACGCCGGCGGTGTCGGCGACCGGGTGGGTGTTGGCCATGGCGAAGACGGCGGTGTAGCCGCCGGAGGCGGCGGCGCGGGTGCCGGTGAGGACGGTCTCGGAGTCCTCGCGGCCGGGCTCGCGCAGGTGGGTGTGGAGGTCGACGAGGCCCGGCAGCAGGATCTGGCCGTCGGCCTCGATCACGGTCGCGCCCTCGGCGGAGAGTCCGGTGCCGACCTCGGCGATGGTCTCGCCGTCGATGAGGACGTCCTGGGTGTCGCCGCCGAGGACCTTGGCACCGCGGATAAGGATCTTGCTCATGGTTACTTGTTCTCCTCGGTGCGGGTGTGGCTGACGGCGGACTCGTTGCCGCCCAGAAGCAGGTAGAGGACGGCCATCCGGACGGAGACGCCGTTGGCGACCTGCTCGACGACCGTGCAGCGGTCGGAGTCGGCGACCTCGGCGGTGATCTCCATGCCGCGGACCATCGGGCCGGGGTGCATGACGATGGCGTGCTCGGGCATCTTCGCCATCCGCTCGCCGTCCAGCCCGTAGCGGCGCGAGTACTCGCGCTCGGTCGGGAAGAAGGCGGCGTTCATCCGCTCGCGCTGCACACGCAGCATCATCACCGCGTCGGACTTCGGCAGCACGCTGTCGAGGTCGTACGAGACGTCGCAGGGCCAGGTCTCGACGCCGACGGGGACCAGGGTCGGCGGGGCCACCAGGGTGACTTCGGCGCCGAGGGTGTGGAGCAGGTCGACGTTGGAGCGGGCGACCCGGCTGTGCAGGACGTCGCCCACCAGCGTGATGCGCTTGCCCGCCAGGTCCTGGCCGAGGCCGGCGTCGCGGCCCACGAGGCGGCGGCGCATGGTGAAGGCGTCCAGGAGGGCCTGGGTGGGGTGCTGGTGGGTGCCGTCGCCGGCGTTGATGACGGGGGCGTCGATCCAGCCGGAGGTGGCGAGCCGGTAGGGGGCTCCGGAGGCGCCGTGCCGGATGACGACCGCGTCGACGCCCATGGCCTCCAGGGTCTGCGCGGTGTCCTTGAGGGACTCGCCCTTGGAGACGCTGGAGCCCTTGGCCGCGAAGTTGATCACGTCGGCGGAGAGGCGCTTCTCGGCGGCCTCGAAGGAGATCCGGGTGCGGGTGGAGTCCTCGAAGAAGAGGTTGCAGATGGTCCGGCCGCGCAGGGTCGGCAGCTTCTTGATGGGCCGGTCGGCCACCCGGGCCATTTCCTCGGCGGTGTCGAGGATCTGGACGGCGTCGTCGCGGGTGAGGTCGGCGGCCGAGATGAGGTGACGCATCATCGGGGTTTCGCTCCGTGGTGGGGAGGGTGAGGGCGTGCGGGTGCGCAGGGCTGTGCCCCGGACCCGTCGGGGGTGCCGGTCCGGCTAGGAGGAGGCGGGCTTGGAGCCGAGCAGGACGGTGTCGCGACCGTCTTCCTCGGCGAGCTGCACCTTGACCGTCTCCCGCAGCGACGTGGGGAGGTTCTTGCCGACGTAGTCGGCGCGGATCGGAAGTTCGCGGTGGCCGCGGTCGACGAGGACCGCGAGCTGGACGGCGCGCGGGCGGCCGATGTCGCCGAGGGCGTCGAGGGCGGCGCGGATGGTGCGTCCGGAGAAGAGGACGTCGTCGACGAGGACGACGAGGCGGCCGTCGATGCCGTCACCGGGGATCTCGGTGCGGCCGATGGCGCGGGCCGGCTTCAGCCGCAGGTCGTCCCGGTACATGGTGATGTCGAGGGAACCGACCGGGATCTTGGTGCCGGTGATCGATTCGAGCTTCTCGGCGAGTCGGCGGGCGAGGAAGACGCCGCGGGTGGGGATGCCGAGGAGGACCACGTCGTCGGCGCCCTTGGCGCGCTCGACGATCTCGTGGGCGATGCGGGTCAGGACCCGCGCGATGTCGGGGGCCTCGAGAACGGGCCGCGCCTCGTCGCTGTACTGCTGCTGAGTGTCCATGGAAAACGGACCTCCTTCTCCGCCTCACGGGACGGCTCTTAAAGGACGTCGGATTTGCGCCGTTCACTCTACCAGGGGTAGGTGGCCGTTTCCCGCGCACCCCTGTCGCCCCTCCGGGCGCCGTCCCCCGGGAGGGGGCGGTACGGACCATTCGGCTTGACGGGTAGGTGTAACGCTGCGTAACCTCACAGTGAGTTACCAGCCGCGCGGCGCAGCCGCATGTCGTCACAGCGTCCGGGAGCGTTATGTCCAGCGAATACGCAAAGCAGCTCGGGGCCAAACTCCGTGCCATCCGCACCCAGCAGGGTCTGTCCCTCCACGGGGTGGAGGAGAAGTCCCAGGGCCGCTGGAAGGCGGTCGTGGTCGGCTCGTACGAGCGCGGAGACCGCGCGGTGACCGTGCAGCGTCTTGCCGAGCTGGCCGACTTCTACGGGGTGCCGGTGCAGGAGCTCCTGCCGGGCACGACTCCGGGCGGGGCCGCCGAGCCGCCGCCGAAGCTGGTCCTCGACCTGGAGCGCCTGGCCCACGTCCCGCAGGAGAAGGCGGGCCCGCTCCAGCGCTACGCCGCGACGATCCAGTCGCAGCGCGGCGACTACAACGGCAAGGTGCTGTCGATCCGTCAGGACGACCTGCGCACGCTCGCCGTCATCTACGACCAGTCCCCCTCGGTCCTCACCGAGCAGCTGATCAGCTGGGGCGTCCTGGACGCGGACGCGCGCCGCGCGGTCGCCCACGAGGACAACTGACCCCTTACGAGGGCACAGCAGAAACGTACCGCCGGGCCCGTGGACGTCATCCGACGTCCACGGGCCCGGTGCTTTTCCCCCAGGGGCCGGCCGTACGCGAAGGGGCCCGCAGCACCGAGTGCTGCGGGCCCCTTCGCATGCCGTACGGGACTAGGCGTCCGCGTCCCGGCGCAGGCGCGGCTTCAAATCCTTGAAGCGCCCCAGGAGACCGTTGACGAAGGTCGGGGACTCGTCGGTGGAGAACTCCTTGGCGAGCTGCACCGCCTCGTCGATGGCGACCGCGTCGGGCGTGCCGTCCTCCCAGAGCAGCTCGTACGCGCCGAGGCGCACGATGTTCCGGTCGGCGACGGGCATCCGGTCGAGGTCCCAGTCCACCGCGTAGGTCGCGATGAGATCGTCGATCCGCGCCTCGTGGGCCGCGTATCCCTCGACCAGCTGCATCGTGAAGTCGCTGACCGGCGGCTGGCGGTCGTCCGACCGCGCGTGCCGGACCTGGTCCGCGAGGACCTCCTGGACGGAGGCACCACGCTGGTCCGCCTCGAAGAGGATCTGGAAGGCGCGCTTGCGCGCCTTGCTCCGAGCGGCCACGGTTACTTGTTCACCCGGCCGAGGTAGCTGCTGTCGCGGGTGTCGACCTTGACCTTCTCACCGGTGGTGATGAAGAGCGGGACCTGGATCTCGTGGCCGGTCTCCAGGGTGGCGGGCTTGGTGCCACCGGTGGAGCGGTCGCCCTGGACGCCCGGGTCGGTGTGCTGGATGACCAGCTCGACGGCGGCCGGGAGCTCGACGTAGAGCACCTCGCCCTCGTGCTGCGCCACGGAGGCGGTGAAGCCCTCGATGAGGAAGTTGGCGGCGTCACCGACGTTCTTCCGGTCGATGTGCAGCTGGTCGTACGTCTCCATGTCCATGAAGACGAAGTACTCGCCGTCCATGTAGGAGAACTGCATGTCGCGGCGGTCGATGGTGGCCGTGTCGACCTTCGTACCGGCGTTGAAGGTCTTGTCGACGACCTTGCCGGAGAGCACGTGCTTGAGCTTGGTGCGCACGAAAGCCGGGCCCTTGCCGGGCTTGACGTGCTGGAACTCGACGACGGACCAGAGCTGGCCCCCGTCGAGCTTGAGCACCATGCCGTTCTTGAGGTCGTTCGTGGAAGCCACGGTTGCGGAATCTCCTGGACTGACGTGGGACCAGGGAGGCGTACGCGCCCTACAGCGCGAGCAGCTCCTTGGTCGTGATGGTGAGTAGCTCGGGTCCGCCGTCCGCCTCCTGGCGCACGACGAGCGTGTCATCGATCCGGACCCCGCCCCGGCCCGGGAGGTGGACCCCCGGTTCGACGGTGACCGGCACACAAGCGTCCAGTTTACCCATGGCCGAGGGTGAGAGCTGCGGGTCCTCGTCGATTTCGAGCCCCACACCGTGCCCCGTGAGGGGCACGGCGGCCTCCGCGTGCCCCGCGGCGTCCAGGATCTGGCGGGCCGCCCGGTCCACGTCCCGGTATTCGGCACCCGGTGCGAGGGACTCGCGTCCGGCCCGCTGAGCGGCGAAGACGAGCTCGTACAGCTCGATCTGCCAGTCGGCGGGGGTGGTGCCGATGACGAAGGTGCGGCCGATCTCGCAGCAGTAGCCCCGGTAGTCCGCGCCGAGGCAGACGGAGAGGAAATCGCCCTCCTCGACCCGGCGGTCGGTGGGCCGGTGCCCGCGGCGCCCGGAGTGCGGGCCGGTGCCCACCGAGGTGGGGAAGGCGGCCCCGTCGGCGCCGTGGTCGACGAGGCGCCGCTCCAGCTCCAGGGCGAGGTGGCGCTCGGTCCGCCCGACGAGGATCGACTCCAGGAGCTCGCCGAGGGCCTGGTCGGCGATCTCCGCCGCGATCCGCAGACAGGCGATCTCGTCCTCGTCCTTGACGATCCTGAGCTGTTCCACGGCGCAGGCGAGGTCGGCGAGGCGCAGTCCGGGGGCGACGGAGCCCATGGCCCGGTGCCGGGCGACCGTCAGATGGTGCTCCTCGACGGCCAACGCGTCGGCGCCGGCCCGGCGGGCGAGATCGACGGCGGCGACCGCCGGATCGCCTCCCCCGGTGGGCAGGATCTGCTGCCGGAGGAGTTCGTCGAGCCGTCCGTCGGCCGGTTCGCCACCGGGCGCTACGGGGCAGAGCAGGACGTCCGTCTCCGGCTCCGGCCCGACGAGCAGGACGGCGCCGGGCGGTGAACCACCCGCGAGATAGCGGACGTTGGCGGGGCGGGAGACCAGGGCCGCCGGGCTGCCCGCGGCGGCGCTTCGGTCGCGCAGCCGTACACGGCGGTCCGCATACACCTCTGACATGCTCCGAGCCTACGAGCGCGGCGCCGGGGCGTCCTGTTCAGAACGGCCGTCCGGGCAGGGTCACCAGGTGGGCGGGCTCGCGATCGCGCGGGCGAGGACGTCGTCGAGGACACGGGCGGTGGTCTCGACGTCGTACGTGGAGTTGTCGATGATCGGCAGGCCCGAGCCGTACCAGCCGGCCATCCGGCCGTGGATGGCGGCGACCTCCTCGTCCGAGAGGCGCCGGTTGCCGCTGCGCTCGGCGTTGCGCTCCAGGACGATCTCCAGGCCGGGCAGGAGGACGACGGGCAGCAGGCCGGGGCCGACGTGGCGCTTCCAGCCGCCGAGGCCGACGACGGGCCGGTCCGGGAAGACGGCGTCGTCGACGATGCAGGAGATGCCGTTGGCGAGGAAGTTGCGCGCGGCGAAGCCGCAGGTGCGGCGGGCGAGCCGGTACTGCGCCTCGGAATGCTCGTTCCAGCCGGACTGCGGGTCGGCGAAGCCGGAGCAGACCCACTCGCGGACGTCGTCCAGGCTGATGTGCGCGGTGGGCACGCGGCGGCGCTGGGCCCAGTGCCGGGCGACGGTCGTCTTGCCGGCGCCCGCGGGGCCGATGAGGAGAACGGCGAGGGTCGCCGCGCCGGTCCCGGCACCGTGCTCCACGGGCGGCGCGAGGGGCGCGCTCACGGGCGGCAGCGGCACATGTCCGGTCAGGTCTCCGCGCGGCGGGGCGGCGGAGGGGTGCTGCGGCCCGGCGGCGGGATGCTGCCCGGAGCCGGGATGCTGCGGGGCGGCGGAGGGGTGCTGCGGAGCGGCGGGGTGCGGCCCGGAGCCGGGGTGCTGCGGGGCTCCCTGGTGCGGCGCGCCGGCGGGGTGGGGTGCCGCGGGGTGCTGGGGGGCCGCCGGATGCTGCGGTATGCCTCCGGGGGTGCCCCAGCCCGGTGCGGCGTGCGGAGGCCGCGGAGCCCCGGCCTGGACCGTCGGATGCACACCGAGGCGGGGCGGCCCGGACGCCGGCCCCGGGTACGGGGCACCCGGCGGGCCCGGCGGCGGAACGGGCGGCTGACCGCCGGGGTCCCCGCCGCCCGCCGGACCCCCCACTGCGTGCTGCATCCGGTGCCACTCCGTCTCGTACGCCTGTCGGATCCCCGGACCGGTGTGTCCGTGGACGGCGGAACGTTACCGCCCCCGGCCCCCACAGGGGGAACGGCCGGGGACGCCCCCTGGTGCCCTTCAGGCCCTGTCAGGCGCTGTCACTCGGCGAGTTCCTCGGCGAGCGCCCGCAGCGCCAGCCGGTAGGAACCGATCCCGAACCCGGCGACCGTCCCGGTCGCCACGGCCGCGACGACCGAGGTGTGCCGGAACTCCTCACGGGCGTACGGGTTCGAGATGTGCACCTCGATCAGCGGGGCGGTCCGCTGGGCGGCGGCATCCCGCATCCCGTACGAGTAGTGCGTGAACGCGCCGGGGTTGATCACCACCGGGATCGAGCCGTCCGCGGCCTCGTGGAGCCAGCGGATCATCTCGCCCTCGTCGTTGGTCTCCCGGACCTCGACGTCGAAGCCCAGCTCCGCGCCGAGCGTCCGGCAGGACTCGACGAGCCCCTTGTAGGAGGTCGCGCCGTAGATGTCGGGCTCGCGGGAGCCGAGACGGCCCAGGTTGGGGCCGTTCAACACCAGAACCGGACGCGTCTCGCTCACGCGGACACCTCGCCGTACGCCGCGATCAGGACGGCCGGGTCGGGGCCCTCCAGGACGGTCGGCTTGCCGAGCCCGTCGAGCACGATGAAGCGCAGCAGGTCGCCGCGGGACTTCTTGTCGACCCGCATGGTCTCCAGGAGCTTCGGCCACTGGTCGCCGCGGTAGGTGAGCGGCAGGCCGACGGACTCCAGGATCGCCCGGTGCCGGTCGGCGGTGGCGTCGTCGAGCCGCCCGGCGAGGCGGCCGAGCTCGGCGGCGAAGACCATGCCGACGGAGACGGCGGCGCCGTGGCGCCACTTGTACCGCTCGTTCTTCTCGATGGCGTGGGCGAGGGTGTGGCCGTAGTTGAGGATCTCGCGGCGGCCGGACTCCTTGAGATCGCCGGAGACGACCTCGGCCTTGACCTTGATCGAGCGGACGAGCAGCTCGGCGGTGTGCGGTCCGGCCGGGGTGCGGGCGGCCTGCGGGTCCTCCTCGATGAGGTCGAGGATCACCGGGTCGACGATGAAGCCGGCCTTGATGATCTCCGCGAGCCCGCTGACGTAGTCGTGCACCGGCAGCGAGTCCAGCGCCGCGAGGTCGCAGAGGACCCCGGCGGGCGGGTGGAAGGCGCCGACGAGGTTCTTGCCCTCGGCGGTGTTGATGCCGGTCTTGCCGCCGACGGCCGCGTCGACCATGGCCAGGACGGTGGTCGGCACGGCGATCCAGCGGACGCCCCGCAGCCAGGTCGCGGCCACGAAGCCCGCGAGGTCGGTGGTGGCGCCGCCGCCGACGCCGACGACGACGTCGCTGCGGGTGAAGCCGGTCTGACCCAGCGCCTTCCAGCAGTAGGCGGCGACCTCTGCGGTCTTCGCCTCCTCGGCGTTCGGCACCTGGATGGCGACCGCCTCGTAGCCCTGCTCGGCGAGGTCGGCGCGGAGCGCCTCGCCGGTGTCGGCGAGCGCCTCCGGGTGGATCACGGCGACCCGCTTGGCCTGGGTGCCGATCAGGGCGGGCAGCTCACCGAGGAGCTGCCGCCCGACCAGTACCTCGTACGGATCGGTGCCCGCGGATCCGCCGACCTGGATACGGGTCACCTGGTCCTGGTCCGTCATACGTCCTTCAACTCCAGTGCGTCGAGGACCGCCTGGGCGACCTCTTCGGGGGTGCGCTCGTCCGTGCTGACGACGACCCGGGCGACTTCGGTGTACAGATGGCGGCGCGCCTCCATCAGCTCGCGCCACTGGCGGCGCGGGTTGATGGCGAGCAGCGGCCGCGCGGTGTTCAGGCCGACACGGCGGACCGCCTCCTCGACGTCCATCGAGAGGTACGCGACGGGCAGCCCGGTGAGCAGGGCGCGGGTCCCGGCGTCCAGGATCGCGCCGCCGCCGAGGGAGAGGACGCCCTCGTGCTCGGCGACGGCCGCGGCGACCGCGGCCCGCTCCAGGGCGCGGAAGTGGTCCTCGCCGTCCTCGACGAAGATGTCGGAGATCTCGCGTCCTTCGGCGGCGACGATGTCGGCGTCGGTGTCCCGGTAGGGCGCGCCGAGCCGTTCGGCCAGGAGCGCGCCCACCGTGGACTTGCCGGAGCCCATGGGCCCGACGAGGACGACCAGGGGTCCGCCGGTCACCGGATGGTCAGGTTGTCGAGGTACGACTGCACGTTGCGGCGGGTCTCGGGGACGCTGTCGCCGCCGAACTTCTCGACGACCGCGTCCGCGAGGACGAGCGCGACCATGGCCTCGGCGACGATGCCGGCGGCGGGGACGGCGCACACGTCGGAGCGCTGGTGGTGGGCGGCCGCGGTCTCGCCGGTGGCGACGTCGATCGTGGCCAGGGCGCGCGGGACGGTCGCGATCGGCTTCATCGCGGCACGGACGCGCAGCAGCTCGCCGGTGGTCAGACCGCCCTCGGTGCCGCCGGAGCGGCCGGAGGTGCGCTTGATGCCGTCCTCGGTGCGCACGATCTCGTCGTGGGCCTTCGAGCCGGGCACGCGGGCGAGCTCGAAGCCGTCGCCGACCTCGACGCCCTTGATGGCCTGGATGCCCATGAGGGCGGCGGCGAGCCGGGCGTCGAGACGACGGTCCCAGTGGACGTGCGAGCCGAGCCCGACGGGCACGCCGTAGGCGAGGACCTCGACGACGCCGCCGAGGGTGTCGCCGTCCTTGTGGGCCTGGTCGATCTCGGCGACCATCGCCTTCGACGCGTCGGCGTCGAGGCAGCGGACCGGGTCGGCGTCGAGCTTCTCGACGTCGGCGGGGGTCGGGTAGACGCCGTACGGAGCCTTGGCGGCGGCCAGCTCGACGACGTGCGAGACGATCTCGATGCCGGCGGCCTCCTTGAGGAAGGACCGGGCGACGGCGCCGAGGGCGACACGGGCGGCGGTCTCCCGGGCGCTGGCGCGCTCCAGGATCGGCCGGGCCTCGTCGAAGCCGTACTTCTGCATGCCGGCGAGGTCGGCGTGGCCGGGCCGGGGCCGGGTCAGGGGCGCGTTGCGGCCCGTCTCCTTGAGCTCCGAGGGGTCGACCGGGTCGGCCGACATGACCTTCTCCCACTTGGGCCACTCGGTGTTGCCGACCATGACGGCGATCGGGGAACCGAGGGAGAGTCCGTGCCGGACACCGCCGAGGAAGGTGACCTCGTCCTGCTCGAACTTCATGCGGGCGCCACGCCCATAGCCGAGGCGTCGCCGCGCGAGGTGGTCCGCCACCAGCTCAGTGGTGACCGGGACGCCGGCGGGAAGACCCTCCAGCGTCGCGACCAGCGCGGGTCCGTGGGATTCCCCAGCGGTCAGCCAACGCAACCTGCTCAACGATGCTCCTCATGCTCGCGCCTGGGCACTGCGACGACGCGGCCGGGTGCGCGGCCCTGGCCCGCCACCCCTGATCCTCCCACGTCCGGGGGACGAACCGGCCCTCCGGTCCAGCTATCGGACGCGGCGCGATCCGATCGGGGCCTACCGGGCCGCCAGCGCCTGCTCCCCCGCCGCGCGCATGGCGGCGAGTGGGGCCCTCGGGACGCCCGTCATCTGCTCGACCTGGAGGACGGCCTGGTGGACGAGGAGGTCGAGGCCGCCGACGACCTTTCCGCCGCGGTCGGCCCAGGCGGACGCGAGCGGCGTCGGCCAGGGGTCGTACAGGACGTCGAAGAGCGTGCCGACCCGGTCGGGTACGTCGCTCGCCAGGGCGTTCGTGGTGCCGGCCGGGGTGGTCGCGATGACCAGCGGCGCGTCGAAGGCCTCCGCCGCCCGCTCCCAGTCGGCCGTACGGACGTCCACGCCGAGGCGCTCGCCCCAGCCGCGCATCTCCTCGGCCCGCGCCTCGCTCCGTACGTACGCGGTGACGGGGCCCGCGCAGATCCGGGCGAGGGCGGCGAGCGCGGAGGAGGCGGTGGCGCCGGCGCCGAGGACGGCCGCCGACTCCACCTTCTCGACGCCCCGCTCGCTCAGGGCGGCGATCATGCCGGGGATGTCGGTGTTGTCGCCGACCCGGCGCCCGTCCTCCCGGAGGACGACGGTGTTGACGGCCTCCACAGAGGCGGCCGTGTCGCTGATCTCGTCGAGCAGCGGGATGATCGCCCGCTTGAGCGGCATGGTCAGCGAGAGCCCGGCCCAGCTGCTGTCCAGCTCGCCGACGAACCCGGGCAGCGCCGCCTCGTCGACCTCGAAGCGCTCGTACGACCAGCCGTCGAGACCGAGCTCGGCGTACGCGGCCCGGTGCAGGACCGGGGAGAGCGAGTGGGCGATCGGCGAACCGAGGACGGCCGCGCGACGGCCCGTCTCACTGGCCCGTGTTGGCATTGAACTTGTCCCTCAGTGTCTTGAACTGGGCGTAGGTCTTGGCGAACTCGGTCTTGTGCATGCCGTCGGTGGCGACGAAGTAGAGCCAGCCGTCGTTCGTCGGGCTGAGCATGGCGGCCAGCGCGTCGTTGCCCGGGTTGCTGATCGGGCCGGGCGGCAGGCCCCTGTTCGTGTACGTGTTGTACGGGTCCATGTTGGAGTTGGCCTCCTTCTCCGAGATCTTGATCTCGGACTGACCCTTCAGGTAGTTCAAGGACGAGTCGAACTGGAGCTTCTGGTTCGTCTCGGTGTTGTTCGGCTTCAGGCGGTTGTAGACGACCTCGGCCATCTTGCGGAAGTCGTCGTGGGTCTTGCCCTCCGCCTGGACCAGGCTGGCGACCGTGAGCAGCTCCCACGGGTCCTTGACGCCGAGCCCCTGCGCCTTCGCCTCCAGGTCCAGCTTGGTGTACTCCTGATTCGCGCGCGCCACCATCTTGCGGAGCGCGACCTCGGGCTTGCCGCCCTTCGCGACCGGGTAGCTCGCCGGGAAGAGGAATCCTTCGAGCGGGTCCTTGACGTCCTCGTGGTTCTTGGCCCAGTCGGGCAGGCCGAGCGAGTCCGCCTTCGCGAATGCGATCTTCTTCGTGGTGCCGGGCGCGAGGTCGAGACGCTCGTCGAGCTTCTCGTAGACCCAGGCGTTCCGCTTGCCCTCGGGGATGATCAGGTTGGCCTGGCTGGCCGGGTTCAGCATCAGCTTGACCGCGGCCTCGGCCGACATCCCCTTCTTCAGGGTGTAGGCACCCGCCTGGATCGAGAGGCCCTGAGGGTCCTTCTGCTGCGCCGAGACGAAGGCGTCGACGCTCTTCACGACGCCCGCCTTCTTGAGGATGTTGCCGATCTCGTAGCCGCCCGCGGCCTTCGGGATCTCGACCTGGACCTCGCCGCTGCCCGCGCCCACGTAGTCGGGCGCCGCGCCGAACTCGCCCTGCCAGAACTGGTAGCCGAAGTAGCCGACGCCGCCGACGCCGCCCGCGAGGACGAGCGCGACGACCAGGCAGGCCACACCGTTCTTGCCTTTGCGTTTCTTCGCTTTGCTCCGGCGTTCGCGGTCGGGGTCCCGCGAGCCGCGGCCCGGCTCGTCGCCGTAGTCGTCGTAGTCGTCGTAGTCGTCGTCGGAGTCACCGGTGAAGAAGGGGTGCTTCTCCTCCTCCGGCTCCGGGTGCGCCTCTTCCTCCGGCGCCCAGTCGACGACCGGCTCCGGCGGGTTCTGCCGGCGGCCGGGCGGCTGGGGCGGCGGGTACGCCTCGGGCGTGCCGTAGAGGTCCGGGTTCTGGCCGCCGTACGGATCGGCCGGCGGCGCGCCGTAGGCCATCGCCGCCTGGCCGGTCTCCCAGTTGCCGTCGTACTGCTGTGCGGGGTGCCCGGGCGTGTCGTAACCGCCCGGGTACCCCGTCTGGTACTGCTGCGGCTGCTGGTACTGAGGCTGGGCCTGCTGCTGGTACTGGGGATCGACGTACTGCTGCTGGGGCTGCTGGTACTGCTGCTGCGCCTGCTGCTGGTACGGGTCGCCCCCGTAGCCCTGCCCGGCGTGACCGCCCTGGGCGTACGGGTCCACGTAGCCCTGGCCGCCGTGGCCGTACTGGTTCGGCTGCTGCGGGTGCGGGTACTGCTGCTGGCCCTCCCACCCCTGGTCCCCGTAGAGCGGGTCCCCGGGGTGCCACGGTTCGGAGCCAGAGCCCCGGCCATACTCAGTCATCGATCCCCAAAACAGCCGCGAGGCTTCCGGACGATCCGCCTCTACGTAGTGCGGCAGCTGTTCGAACACCGCCGCATCGCGCGGAACGTTACCGTATCGCGATCAGATGACCACTTCGACGCCCTCGCCGGGCGGATTACCTGATACCCGTTCGGACTCAAGAGCGTTCTGAAGGATGATCACAGCGGCGGCCTGGTCGATGACGGACCGCCCCTTCTTCGCCTTCACGCCAGAGGCCCGCAGGCCCTGGGTCGCGGTGACGGTGGTCATCCGCTCGTCGACGAGCCGGACCGGCACCGGGGCGATGCCCTTGGCCATCTCCCGGGCGAAGGCGCGGACCTTGGTCGCGGCCGGGCCCTCCCGCCCGCTGAGCGAGCGGGGCAGACCCACGACGACCTCGATCGGCTCGTACTCCTCGACGATCTGGCGGAGCCGCCGGTGGGCGGCCGGGACGTCACGTCCCGGCACGGTCTCCACTGGCGTCGCGAGGACCCCGTCGGGGTCGCACGAGGCGACCCCGATCCGGGCGTCCCCGACGTCGACCGCGAGACGGCGGCCGCGGCGCATCGTCACGCCGTCTCCACCACGAGGCGCTCGACGGCGGCGATGGCCTCGCCGACGGCCTCCGGGTTCTGGCCGCCGCCCTGGGCGACGTCCGGCTTGCCGCCGCCACCGCCGCCGAGGGTCTTGGCGGCCGTACGGACCAGCTCGCCGGCCTTGAGACCGCGCTCGCGGGCGGCCTCGTTGGTGGCGATGACCGTCAGCGGCTTGCCGCCCACCGTGGTGAACAGGGCCACGACGGTCGGGCGGTCGGAAGGGATACGGCCGCGGACGTCCAGGACCAGCTTGCGGAGGTCGTCGGCGCCGGTGCCGTCCGGGACCTGCCCGGTGACGAGGGCGACGCCGCGGATGTCGCGGGCCGAGTCCACGAGACCGGCGGCGGCCTGGAGGACCTTCTCCGCGCGGAACTTCTCGATCTCCTTCTCGGCGTCCTTCAGCTTGCCGAGCATCGAGGAGATCTTCTCCGGCAGCTCCTCCGGACGGCCCTTGACGAGCTCCTGGAGCTGGGCGACGACCGTGTGCTCGCGGGCGAGGAAGTTGTACGCGTCGACGCCGACGAGGGCCTCGATACGGCGCACGCCGGAGCCGATGGACGACTCGCCGAGCAGCTTCACCAGGCCCAGCTGGGCGGTGTTGCCGACGTGCGTACCGCCGCACAGCTCCTTGGAGAAGTCGCCGATGGTGACGACACGGACCTGCTCGCCGTACTTCTCGCCGAACTCGGCGATGGCGCCCTGGCGCTTGGCCTCGTTGATCGGCATGACCTCGGCGTGGACCTCCAGCTCGCGCGAGAGGACCTCGTTGATCTTCTGCTCGACGTCGGTGAGGACGGCGCCGGGGACGGCGTTCGGCGAGCCGAAGTCGAAGCGGAAGCGGCCGGGCTGGTTCTCGGAACCGGCCTGGGCGGCCGTCGGGCCGAGGGCGTCACGCAGGGCCTGGTGCGTCAGGTGCGTGGCGGAGTGGGCGCGGGCGATGGCCCGGCGGCGCTTGACGTCGATGGTGGCGTAGGCGGTCGAGCCCACGGTCACCTCGCCGACCTGCACGGAGCCCTTGTGGACCGAGACGCCCGGGACCGGCTGCTGGACGTCGCGGACCTCGATGACGGCGCCGCTGTGCAGCTTGATGCGGCCCTGGTCGGCGATCTGGCCGCCGCCCTCGGCGTAGAAGGGGGTGCGGTCGAGGACGACCTCGACCTCGTCGCCCTCGGAGGCGGCCGGCGAGGGGACGCCGTTCACGAGGAGGCCGACGACCGTGGTCTCGCCCTCGGTGTTGGTGTAGCCCGTGAACTGGGTGGCGCCGTTGCCGTCGGCGATCTCCCGGTACGCGGTCATGTCGGCGTGGCCGGTCTTCTTGGCCTTGGCGTCGGCCTTGGCCCGGTCCCGCTGCTCCTTCATCAGGCGGCGGAAGCCGTCCTCGTCCACGGAGAGGCCCTGCTCGGCGGCCATCTCCAGGGTGAGGTCGATCGGGAAGCCCCAGGTGTCGTGGAGCAGGAAGGCCTTCTCGCCGGCGAGGATCGTGCCGCCGGCGGCCTTGGTCTCGGTGACGGCGGTGTCGAGGATGTTCGTGCCGCCCTTGAGGGCCTTGAGGAAGGCGGCCTCTTCGGCGAGGGCGACGGTCTCGATGCGCTTGCGGTCGGTGACCAGCTCCGGGTACTGCTCGCCCATCGTGTTGATCACGGTGTCGACGAGGTCCTGGACGACCGGGCCGGTGGCGCCGAGGAGGCGCATGTTGCGGACGGCGCGGCGCATGATGCGGCGCAGCACGTAGCCGCGGCCCTCGTTGCCGGGGGTGACGCCGTCACCGATGAGCATGACGGAGGTGCGCATGTGGTCGGCGACCACGCGGAGCGACACGTCGCTGTCGTGGGCCTTGCCGTAGGCGACGCCGGTGAGCTCGGTGGCCTTGTCGATGACGACCTGGAGGGTGTCCGTCTCGTACATGTTCTGGACGCCCTGGAGGATCATCGCCAGGCGCTCCAGGCCGAGGCCCGTGTCGATGTTCTTCGACGGCAGCTCGCCGAGGATCGGGAAGTTCTCCTTGTCGGAGCCCTCGCCGCGCTCGTACTGCATGAAGACCAGGTTCCAGATCTCCACGTACCGCTCGTCGTTGACGGCCGGGCCGCCCTCGACGCCGAACTCGGGGCCGCGGTCGTAGTTGATCTCGGAGCACGGGCCGCAGGGGCCGGGGACGCCCATCGACCAGTAGTTGTCCTTCTTGCCGAGGCGCTGGATGCGCTCGGCGGGGACGCCGACGACGTCGCGCCAGATCTGCTCGGCCTCGTCGTCCTCCTGGTAGACGGTGATCCAGAGCTTCTCCGGCTCGAGCCCGTAGCCGCCGTGCTCCACCGGGGTGGTCAGCAGCTCCCAGGCGAGCTTGATGGCGCCTTCCTTGAAGTAGTCACCGAAGGAGAAGTTGCCGCACATCTGGAAGAACGTGCCGTGCCGGGTGGTCTTGCCGACCTCCTCGATGTCCGGCGTGCGCACACACTTCTGCACGCTGGAGGCGCGCGTGAAGGGCGGCTTGACCTCGCCCAGGAAGTAGGGCTTGAACGGCACCATGCCGGCCGGGACGAGCAGCAGAGTCGGGTCGTCCGCGATGAGCGACGCCGAAGGGACGACGGTGTGCCCGCGCTCCTCGAAGAAGCTCAGCCAGCGGCGGCGGATTTCAGCCGACTCCATCAGTGGTCCTCATTCCGGTTGTACGAACTCGAAGGCATCTTGGAAAACGAATAGGTGGTCGGTCGCGCGGCCTGGCCGAGCGCGGCCCTCCGGCGCGGCTCCGGGAGCTCCCGGCCCTGGTCCACGGGGGCGTCAAGGCCGAGCGCCTCACCCAGCTCGGCCTCCCGCTGGACCATGCCCGCCCTCACGTCGAGGGCGAAGTCCTTGAGGCGGTGGCCGGTCTCGAGGGCCTTGTTCGCCGCCTGGGCCGCGAGGCTCTCGGGGGTCAGCTGCTTCAGCTTCCGGTTGACCTTGGTGGTGGCCCACACGCCGGCGGCTGCGCCGGCCGTGAACCAGAACGTGCGGCGGAACATCGCGGCTCAGCCCTTCTGCTTCCGGCGTCGCGAGGACGGCACGGTACGGCCGACGATCACAGTACGGCTGACAGCGCTCCGCGGCGCGTCCTGCGCGTCACGGCCCCGGCCGAGCGCCTTGCGGACGCCGTAGCCGAAGGCGGCCACCTTGACGAGCGGGCCGCCGAAGGTGGAGGCGACGGTCGTGGACAGCGCGGAGGCGTTGGAGGTGACCTCCTGGACGTCCGAGGCGATGGCGTCGACCCGGTCGAGCTGGGTCTGCGCCGAGCGCACGGTCGCAGAGGCGTCGGCCAGCAGGGGAACGGCCTGCTCGGTCACGTCCGCCACCAGCTTGGTGGTCGCCCTGAGCGTCTGCGCCAGCCTCACCAGCACCACGGCGAGGAAGGAGACGAGGATCGCCCAGAACACGGCCACCAGGATCCCGGCAACCTCTCCACCGGTCACTGTGCACCGCTCTCTGCTGTCGTTGGGCCTTGTGAAAAGTCGTCTCCCGACCCTATCGCGCCCGGGCTGTCCTGCCGTACCGCATTACCGCCCGTGGGACGGGAGTTGCGGCAACCCGATTGTACGGAGCGCGTGCGGGTGAGTACGCTCCGTGTCCCATGCGACGGAGCAATCTACCGGCGGAGCTGAACCGGTTCGTCGGACGGGCCGCCGAGCAGGCCGCACTGACGGCGCTCCTCGAGACATCCCGCCTGGTCACGGTCGTGGGCGTCGGCGGGGTCGGCAAGACACGTCTTGCGCTGCGGGCTGCCGCGGGAGCGCAGAAACGCTACGGCGAAGGGGTCCGGCTCGCCGAGCTGGCGCCGCTACGCGACCCGGACCTGGTCGCGTACGCCCTGGTCGAGGCGCTCGGGCTGACCGACCACACGCCGAAGGCACCGCGCGAGGTGCTTGTCGAGCACCTCGCGGAGCGGCGCATGCTGCTGGTCGTGGACGGTTTCGAGCACCTGGTGGAGAGCTGTGCGCCGCTGGTGCGGGAGCTCCTCGCCCACGCGCCCGGTCTCACCGTGCTCGCCGTCGGCCGGCGGCCGCTGCGGATCGCGGGCGAGGCCGTGTTCCCGCTGGCCCCGATGGACGAGGCGGACGCGGTGGCGCTGCTCGCGGAGCGGGCGGCGGAGGCGGGCGCGCCGGTGGTGCCGGTGCACCCGGCGGCCTCGCTCGTCCCGGGTACGGGGACGGTCCTGGCCCCGGAGCCCGGTGCCGCGGCCGTCAAGGAGCTGTGCCGGCGGCTCGACGGCATCCCGCTCGCCCTCGAACTCGCGGCCGGTCGCCTTCCGCTGCTCTCCGTGGAACAGATGCTGCACCGTCTCGACGACCGTTTCCGGCTCCTGACGGACGGCGAGCGCGGGGTCCTCCCCCGCCATCAGACGCTGCGCACCGCGATCGGCTGGAGCCACGAGCTGTGCACCCCCGAGGAGCGGCTGCTGTGGGCGCGGCTCTCGGTGTTCGCCGGCCCCTTCGACCTGGAGGCGGTGGAGTACGTGTGCGGGAGCCGGGAGCTGCCGCCCGAGCGGATCCTCGACCATCTCGGGGGCCTGCTCGCGCAGTCGCTGGTGTCGCGGGAGGACACGCCCGCGGGCCCCGCCTACCGGCTTCTGGACACGGTCGCCGCGTACGGGGCGGAGTGGCTGGCGGCGCTCGGCGACACGGAGCGGATGCGGCGGCGGCACCGCGACTGGTACATGGGGCTCGCCACCTGGTGCGAGCTGGAGTGGTTCAGCCCCCGCCAGCCGGAGGTGGCGGCCCGTACGGACGCGGCGCTGCCCAATCTGCGGGCGGCGCTCGACCTGTGCCTCGAACTCCCGGAGGACGCCCATCTCGCGCAGCACCTGGCGGGCACGCTCTGGTTCGCCTGGGTCGGCTGCGGGCGCCTCTCGGAGGGCCGGCACTGGCTGGAGCGGGCGCTCGCGCTGGAGTCCGGGCACGAGGAGGCCCGGCTCAAGGCGCTGTGGGTGCTCGGGTACGTGGCGGTCCTGCAGGGGGACGGCACGGCCGCGGTGGCGGCGCTCCACGAGTGCGGGGAGCGGGCCCGGTCCTCGCGGAACGCGCTGGCGGAGGCGTACGCGACGCACCGGATGGGCTGTCTGGCGCTGCTCTCGGACGATCTGCCCCGGGCCGAGTCGCTGATCGGGCGGGCCCTGGACTCCTACCGGGAGCTCGGCGAGCTGAACAGCAACGTGCTGATGGGCCAGGTCGAGGTGGCGATGGCCCGGGCCTTCCGGGGCGATCTGGAGGGGGCGGTCGCGATCTGCCGCGAGGTCCGGGAGGTCTGCGAGGAGCGCGGGGAGCTCTGGACCCGGGCCTACGCCCTCTACGTCCTGGCGTACTCGGCGTGGACCCGGGACGCGTTCGGGGAGGCGCGGGAGCTGCTCACCGAGTGCGTCTCGATCAACCACACCTTCCGTGACCTGGTCGGTCTCGTCCTGGCGATCGAGCTGCTCGCGCTCGTGACGGTCAGCGAGGGGGATCCGGCGGAGGCGGCGGTCCTCCAGGGCGCCGTGGTGCCGGTGTGGGACACGGTGGGCATCCGCCTCTTCGGCTCGGAGGCCTTCGACGGGCCGCGGGCGCTGTGCGAGCAGCGGGCGGCGGAGGCCCTGGGTGTGGAGGCGTTCGGCGTCGCGGTCCAGGAGGGCCGGGGTCTCCCGCTCGACGAGGTCGTGGAGCGGGCGCTCGCGAGGCGCCGGGATCCGGCCCTCGGCGGCCGCGCGGATGCGGCGGCCCCGCGTCCGTTCCGTACGGCCAGGTCGGCGGGGGTCCCGGGAACGCGGAAGCCCGCCGGCTCCCCCACCGGTAAGGGCGGGGAAGCGGCGGGCTGAACACCGCGCGGGTGCTACGCCATTGCTGAGATCAGCGGGCGTAGTACTCGACGACCAGCTGCTCGTCGCAGATGACCGGGATTTCCTTGCGGTTCGGGTCGCGGTCGAGGCGGAAGGCCAGGGCCTTCAGGTTGACCTGCAGGTAACGCGGGGTCTCGCCGTCGGCGGCGAAGCCACCCTCACGGGCCATCTCGAACAGCGGCTTGGTGCGGCTGCGCTCGCGGACCATGACGACGTCGTCCGGACGGACACGGAACGACGGCTTGTCGACCTTGCCACCGTTGACCTGGATGTGACCGTGCACGACCATCTGGCGGGCCTGGTAGATGGTGCGGGCGATGCCCGAACGCAGGACCAGGGCGTCGAGGCGACGCTCGAGCTCGACGACCAGCGCCTCGCCCGTCTTGCCCTCGGCCTTCTTGGCGCGGTCGTAGGCGCGCGCCATCTGGCGCTCGCTGATGTCGTACTGGGCGCGCAGACGCTGCTTCTCGAGCAGACGGACCTTGTAGTCCGAGTTCTGCTTGCGGCCACGGCCGTGCTCGCCCGGCGGGTAGGGGCGGGCCTCGAAGTACTTGACGGCCTTCGGGGTCAGCGCGATGCCGAGGGCACGCGACTTCTTGACCTTGGGACGGGACTGGTTCGGCATGAACCAACCTCTCTATCTGAACGAATACGGCTTCACCAGGGTTAGGGGAGGTCGCATCCGCAGCCCGGGAAACCCGTCTGGTCCGTCCGGGGACGGACCTGCCGGGCAGCCGCTCCCAGGTCTGGGCACATACGTGCAGCACGCGAACGACCCATCGCCGCTCCCGGAAATCCGGGTGGTGATGGGTGGCCCGCGACACCTTCGAAGGTGCGCGACGCTCCTGGAAACCCCGCCCGAGGGCCGGGTCTCCGGCTGACTGTCCCGTTCTGGTGGTGCCGACCGAGGTCGGTCACGGGACGCAGCAATCCAGGCAAGTGTACCGGGTCCGCGAGGTGCCCGGTGTCAGCCCCCCTCGCCCTTCAGCCGCTCGCGCACCCGCTCCACCACGTCCGCGTATCTCGCCTCCGCTCCGTGGCGCGTCGGCTCGTAGTACTGGCGGCCGTGGATCGAGTCCGGGGCGTACTGCTGGGCCGCGATGCCGCCCGGTACGTCGTGGGGGTACACGTACCCCTGGGCGTGGCCCAGCTTGGCCGCGCCCTTGTAGTGGCCGTCGCGCAGGTGCGGGGGGACCGAGCCCGCGAGCCCGTTGCGGACGTCGGCCAAGGCGGCGCCGATCGCGGTCGTCGCGGAGTTCGACTTCGGGGCCAGTGCCAGGGCGATGGTGGCGTGGCTCAGGGTGAGGGCCGCCTCGGGGAAGCCGATCATGGCGACGGCCTGGGCGGCGGCGACGGCGATCGGCAGGGCGTTGGGGTCGGCGACGCCGATGTCCTCGCTCGCGGAGATCATCAGACGGCGGGCGATGAAGCGCGGGTCCTCCCCCGCCTCGATCATCCGCGCCAGGTAGTGCAGGGCCGCGTCCACGTCCGAGCCGCGGATCGACTTGATGAGCGCGCTGGCCACGTCGTAGTGCTGGTCGCCGTCCCGGTCGTACTTCACGGCCGCGCGGTCGACGGTCTCCTCGACGGTCTGGAGGGTGATCTCCGGCTCGCCCTTGGCGATCGCCGCGCCCGCCGCCGCCTCCAGGGCGGTCAGGGCCCGGCGGGCGTCGCCGCCGGCGACGCGCAGGAGGTGCGCCTCGGCGTCCTCCGGCAGGGTCACGGCCCCGCCGAGCCCCCGCTCGCCGGTGAGCGCCCGGGCCATCAGGCCCTTCAGGTCCTCGTCGGTCAGCGGCTCCAGGGTGAGGAGCAGGGAGCGGGAGAGGAGCGGGGAGATGACGGAGAAGTACGGGTTCTCGGTGGTGGCGGCGATCAGCGTCACCCAGCGGTTCTCGACGGCCGGCAGGAGCGAGTCCTGCTGGGCCTTGGAGAAGCGGTGGATCTCGTCGAGGAAGAGGACGGTCTCCTTGCCGTAGCCGCCCACCGCGCGCCGGGCGCCGTCGATGACGGCCCGGACCTCCTTGACGCCGGCGGTGATCGCGGACAGCTCCACGAAGCGCTTGTTCGTCGCCTTCGACACGACGTACGCCAGGGTCGTCTTCCCGATTCCCGGCGGGCCCCAGAGGATCACCGAGGAGGCGCCGGCGGGGCCGCCGTCCCCGTCCCCGACGAGTCGGCGCAGCGGCGATCCGGGCTTGAGCAGGTGCTGCTGGCCCACCACCTCGTCGAGGGTGCGGGGGCGCATCCGGACGGCCAGCGGGCTGCTGGCCGGGTCCTTCTCCTGGCGGTCTTCGGCTGCTGCGGTAAAGAGGTCGGGCTCCACAGTGATGAAGCCTAGGTCACCGCACTGACAGCCCGGTCTCCGTCAGCTGGTCCAGAAGTCCCACCAGCGGGTCAGGATCAGCATGCCGATGATCCCGATGTGCAGGACCGGCAGGATCCAGGTGAACTCGTCGAAGAAGGTCTTCAGGCCGCCGGGGGCGGGGATCACGCCGAGGCGCACGTTGTGCGAGGTCACGTACCAGAACATGACGATGGTGGCGACCCAGGCGAGGCAGCACCACAGGCAGAGCGAGTTGATCTCGTACAGCGACTGGTACATCAGCCAGGTGCAGAAGCCGACGCCGAAGAGGGTGCCGGCGTTGAGGCCGAGCCAGTACCAGCGGCGGTAGCGGGCCCCGGCGAGCAGGCCCACGCCGATCGCGATCACCATGGCGTACGTGACGAGGCCGAGCATCGGGTTGGGGAAGCCGAAGGCCGAGGCCTGCTCGCTCTTCATGATGTTGCCGCAGGAGACGATCGGGTTGAGGCTGCAGCCCGGGGTGAAGTTGGGGTCCTCGAGAAGCTTGAACTTGTCGATGGTGATGACCCAGGAGGCGAGCAGTCCGGCCGCTCCGGTGATCACGAGGAGCCACGAGAAGGCCCGGCTCGCCCCGATCGTGCCGCCGCCGTCCCGGCCGGAGCCGACCTCGTCCACCGCTGCCTTCGCCATGTCACCTTTTCCCTCGCTCGACCGGCCTTGTGGGCACGGTCATTCTGCAACACCGACCTGTCGTCCGGCCGTTCGCGGGAGATAAGGAAGGGCCCGGACCAGGGTGTGGTCCGGGCCCTTCCTTACGGCGGATCAGGCCAGCTTGGCCCGTACGGCGTCGACGAGCTCGTCCAGGGCGACGGCCTGCTGCTCGCCGGTCTCCATGTCCTTGAGCTGCACGACGCCCTCGGCGAGGTCGCGCTCACCGGCGACGACGGCGAGGCGGGCACCGGAGCGGTTGGCGTCCTTCATGGCGCCCTTGAGGCCCTTGCCGCCGAAGGAGAAGTCGGCGGCGACGCCGGCCCTGCGGAGCTCGGTGACCTTGCCGAAGAGGAGACGGCGGGCCTCCTCGCCGATGGCGACGGCGAAGACGCTGGTGGCGGCGGGGATGTCGAGCTCGACGCCCTCCGCCTCCAGGGCGAGGACCGTGCGGTCCACGCCGAGCGCCCAGCCCACCGACGGCAGCGCGGGGCCGCCGATCATCTCGGAGAGGCCGTCGTAGCGGCCGCCGCCGCCGACCGCCGACTGCGAGCCGAGACCGCCGTGGACGAACTCGAAGGTGGTCCGGGTGTAGTAGTCGAGGCCGCGCACCAGCTTCGGGTCGTCCTCGAAGACGACGCCCGCCGCGGTGATCAGGGCGCGCACCTCCTCGTGGTACGCCTTGCACGCGTCGCACAGGTAGTCACGCAGGAGCGGCGCGTCCGTCAGCTGCTTCTGCACGGCCTCGCGCTTGTCGTCCAGGACGCGCAGCGGGTTGATCTCGGCGCGGCGCAGGGTCTCCTCGTCCAGGTCGAGCCCACGCAGGAAGTTCTGCAGGGCCTCCCGGTAGACGGGGCGGCACTCCTTGTCGCCGAGCGAGTTCAGCAGGATGCGGAAGTTCCGCAGGCCCAGCGAGCGGTACGCCTCGTCGGCCAGGATGATCAGCTCGGCGTCGAGCGCCGGGTCCTCGGCACCGATCGCCTCGGCGCCGACCTGGGAGAAGTGCCTGTAGCGGCCCTTCTGCGGGCGCTCGTAGCGGTAGTACGAGCCGGAGTACCAGAGCTTGACCGGCAGGTTGCCCTGCTTGTGGAGGTTCGCCTCCAGGGCGGCGCGCAGCACGGAGGCGGTGCCCTCGGGACGCAGGGCGAGCTTGTCGCCGCCCTTGGTCTCGAAGGCGTACATCTCCTTGCTGACGATGTCGGTGGACTCGCCGACGCCGCGGGCGAAGAGGTTCACGTCCTCGAAGCCGGGGGTCTCGACGTAGCCGTAGCCGGACTTGCGCAGCGGTCCGGAGATCGCGTCCCGGACCGCCAGGTACTTGGCGGAGTAGGGCGGGATCAGGTCGTACGTGCCCTTGGGGGCCTTGAAGGTGCTCACGAAAGTCGTCACATTCCTCGTCGGGGAGCGTCCGTGCTCCCGAGGCCGGCTGCCACGTCCCGCAGGTAGGGGTTCGTGGCGCGCTCCTGGCCGATGGTCGTCTGGGGACCGTGTCCCGACAGCACCACGGTCGAGTTGTCGAGCGGCAGGCACACGCGGGCCAGCGACGCGAGCATCTCGTCCATGTCACCGCCGGGAAGGTCGGTGCGTCCGATGGAGCCGGCGAACAGCAGATCCCCGGAGAAGAACACGGAGGGGATCTCCGTGGTCTCGGGCATCCGGAAGGTCACCGACCCCTTGGTATGACCGGGCGCGTGGGCGACGGAGAACTCCAGACCGGCGAGCTTCAGCTGGGAGCCGTCGGTGAGCTCACGCACGTCGTCGGGCTCTCCCACGGTCAGCTCGCCCATGAGAGGCATCCCGATGGAGCGGCCGAGGGCCTTCTCCGGGTCGCTCATCATGTAGCGGTCGGACGGGTGGATCCACGCGGGGACGTCATGGGCGCCGCACACCGGGACGACGGAGGCGACGTGGTCGATGTGTCCATGGGTGAGGACGACGGCGACGGGCTTGAGCCGATGCTTCTTCAGCGTCTCCTCGACACCCTGGGTGGCCTGGTGGCCCGGGTCGATGATCACGCACTCCTCGCCTGCGGCGGGGGCGACCAGATAGCAGTTGGTCCCCCAGGCCCCGGCGGGGAACCCGGCAATCAGCACGTTCGTCCTTAGTTGTCGTCCGGCACGCGGGCGCGGAACTCGTGGAAACACGGAATGCGGCAGATCAGAGCCTACCGGCGGTGCCGGTTCCACAGCCAACCCGTATACGGTACGGGCACATCCGGCCAGGACAGGAACAACCGAGCGACAGGAGCGGACCCGGTGGTCACCAGCGATCAGCGGCGGCGGCAGCTTGCCAGGGAGAAGTACGCGCGGCAGCAGCAGCGGCGGGAGGAGAACCGGCGCAAGGCGAAGCGCCGCAACACCGTCATCGCGGCTGCCCTCGCGGTGGTGCTGGCCGCGGGCGGCGCCGTCTACGCCTCCGTGGCGCTGACGGACGACTCCTCGAAGGGCTCGGACAACGTGGCGAGCGACACGCCCACCACCCCGGCGCCCACGGAGAGCGAGTCGGCGAGCCCGGAGCCGAAGCTGACCGTGGACCAGAAGGCCACGTACGCCATGGCCCTGAAGACCAACGAGGGCGAGATCACGATCACCATGGAGGCGGCGAAGACGCCGCACACGGTGAACTCCTTCAAGCACCTCGCCGACAAGAAGTACTTCGACGGGACCAAGTGCCACCGCCTCACGACGGACGGCATCTACGTGCTCCAGTGCGGCGACCCCAAGGGCGACGGCACCGGCGGCCCGGGCTACACGATCCCCGACGAGAACCTGACCGCCCTCGGCAAGGCGGGCGCGGACGGCACGGTCACCTTCCCGGCCGGCACGGTCGCCATGGCCAACACGGGGCAGCCGGGCACAGGCGGCTCGCAGTTCTTCCTCGTCTACAAGGACACCAAGCTGCCGCCGGCCTACACCCCCTTCGGGAAGATCGACGCGGCGGGCCTGAAGGCGGTCCAGGACGTGGCGAAGGCCGGTGTCGAGGGCGGCGCCACGGACGGCGCCCCGAAGAAGCCGGTCACCATCGAGAAGGCGACCGTCACGAAGAAGTGAGCCCGCTCGTCCGCACGCGCGCGTGACCGTCCAATCTCGGTCGCGCTGAGTGCGGACAGCCGGGCCGCCGTTCGCCTAGATTGGCGTTGTGCAGCGTGGGCCGTCGGCCGCGCTGCGATGGCGGGCGAGGCCCGCCGGGAAACTGTGGACGATGCCCGGGGGTACGACCCCGCGACGGCATCATGGTGAGGAGGCGCTGTGAGCAGCGACCCGTGGGGCCGTGTCGACGAGACGGGCACCGTGTACGTGCGGACGGCCGAGGGCGAGAAGGTCGTCGGATCGTGGCAGGCCGGCACCCCTGAGGAGGCCCTGGCCTACTTCGAGCGCAAGTACGAGGGCTTGGTTGTCGAGATCGGCCTCCTCGAGAAGCGGGTGAGGACCACCGACCTCTCGGCGAAGGACGCCACCGCGGCGATCGAGCACATCCGGCAGCAGGTCGACGAGCACCACGCCGTCGGTGACCTGGCCGCGCTCGCGACCCGTCTCGACAAGCTCGTCGAGTCGGTGGACTCGCGCCGCGAGGAGCGCAAGGCCCAGAAGGCCAAGCAGACCGACGAGGCGCGCAACGCCAAGGAGAAGCTCGTCACCGAGGCCGAGGAGCTGGCCCAGAGCGAGCAGTGGCGCTCGGCGGGCGAGCGGCTGCGGGCGCTCGTGGACACCTGGAAGGGCCTTCCCCGGCTCGACCGCAAGTCCGACGACGAGCTGTGGCACCGCTTCTCGCACGCCCGCTCGGCGTTCTCGAAGCGGCGCAAGGCGCACTTCGCGTCGCTCGACGCCCAGCGCGAGGACGCCCGCAAGGCGAAGGAGCGTCTGGTCGCCGAGGCGGAGTCGCTGTCGAACTCCAGCGACTGGGGCAACACGGCGGCCCGCTACCGCGAGCTGATGGCGGAGTGGAAGGCGGCCGGCCGGGCCCAGCGCGAGCACGAGGACGACCTGTGGAACCGCTTCCGCGGCGCCCAGGACGTCTTCTTCGCGGCGCGCAGCGAGGTCTTCGCCGAGCGGGACGCGGAGCAGACCGAGAACCTCAAGCTGAAGGAGGAGCTCGCGACCGAGGCCGAGAAGCTGGTGCCGGTGACGGACCTGAAGGCTGCGCGCGCCGCCTTCCGTTCCCTCAACGAGCGCTGGGAGGCCATCGGCCACGTCCCGCGTGACGCCCGTCCCAAGGTCGAGGGCCGGATGCACACGGTGGAGCGGGCGATCCAGGAGGCCGAGGAGGCCGAGTGGCGCCGGACGAACCCGGAGGCGCGTGCGCGTGCCGCCGGTCTGACCGGTCAGCTCCAGGACGCCGTGGAGAAGCTGCGCAAGCAGATCGACGCGGCCCGTGCCGCCGGCAACGACGCCAAGGCCGACAAGCTGGCCCGTGAGCTGGAGGGCCGTCAGGCCCTGCTCGACCAGGCGCTGAAGGGCCTGGAGGAGTTCGGCGGCTGATGCCGTAGCTCCTTCTCGCGTACGAGGAAGGCCCCCGGCATCGCGCCGGGGGCCTTCCTCGTGGGTGCTGTTACGGCCGGCGGGCCGAGGTCACGCGGTAGACGTCGTAGACGCCCTCCACGCCCCGTACGGCCTTCAGGACGTGGCCCAGGTGCTTCGGGTCGCCCATCTCGAAGGTGAAGCGGGAGGTGGCCACCCGGTCGCGGGAGGTCTGGACGGCCGCCGAGAGGATGTTGACGTGCTGGTCCGAGAGGACCCGGGTGACGTCGGAGAGGAGCCGGGAGCGGTCCAGGGCCTCGACCTGGATGGCGACGAGGAAGACCGAGGACTGGGTCGGGGCCCACTCGACCTCCAGGATCCGCTCCGGCTCGCGGGACAGCGACTCCACGTTGACGCAGTCGCTGCGGTGAACCGATACGCCGCTGCCCCGGGTGACGAACCCGATGATCGGGTCGCCGGGCACGGGCGTGCAACAGCGGGCCAGCTTCACCCAGACGTCCTCGACGCCCTTGACGACGACACCGGGGTCGGCGCTGGAGCGGCGCTTGGACCGGCCTCGGGTCGGCGGGGCGGCCTCCTCGATGTCCTCGGTGGCGGCCTCCTCGCCGCCGAGCGCCTGGACCAGCTTCTGCACGATGGACTGGGCGGTGACATGGCCCTCGCCGATCGCCGCGTACAGCGAGGAGATGTCGGTGTAGCGCATCTCGTGGGCGAGGGTGACGAGGGAGTCACCGGTCAGGATCCGCTGGATCGGCAGGTTCTGCTTGCGCATGGCCCGCGCGATGGCGTCCTTGCCCTGCTCGATGGCCTCGTCGCGGCGCTCCTTGGAGAACCAGGCGCGGATCTTGTTGCGGGCGCGCGGGGACTTGACGAAGCCCAGCCAGTCGCGGGAGGGCCCGGCGCCGGCGGCCTTGGAGGTGAAGACCTCGACCAGGTCGCCGTTGTCGAGGGTCGATTCGAGCGGCACGAGCCGCCCGTTGACCCGCGCCCCTATCGTGCGGTGGCCGACCTCGGTGTGGACCGCGTACGAGAAGTCGACGGGGGTGGCGCCGGCGGGCAGCGCGATGACGTCGCCCTTCGGCGTGAAGACGAAGACCTCGTTGCGGGAGAGGTCGAAGCGCAGGGACTCCAGGAACTCGCTGGGGTCCTCGGTCTCCTTCTGCCAGTCGAGGAGCTGGCGCAGCCACGCCATGTCGTTGAGGTGGTCGTCCTTGCCGGCCTTCTTCGGCACGTCGGCGCGGACCTTGGAGGCGCCGGCGACGGCCTCCTGCTTGTACTTCCAGTGCGCGGCGATGCCGTACTCGGCGCGCCGGTGCATGTCGAAGGTCCGGATCTGGAGCTCGACGGGCTTGCCGTTGGGCCCGATGACCGTCGTGTGCAGCGACTGGTACATGTTGAACTTCGGCATCGCGATGTAGTCCTTGAACCGGCCGGGGACCGGGTTCCATCGCGCGTGGACGGTGCCGAGGGCCGCGTAGCAGTCGCGGACGGTGTCCACGAGGACGCGGATGCCGACCAGGTCGTAGATCTCCGCGAAGTCACGGCCGCGGACGATCATCTTCTGGTAGACGCTGTAGTAGTGCTTGGGGCGGCCGGTGACGGTGGCCTTGATGCGGGCGGCCCGCAGGTCGGCCTGGACCTCGTCGGTCACTATGGCGAGGTACTCGTCCCGCTTGGGGGCGCGCTCGGCGACGAGCCGGACGATCTCGTCGTACATCTTGGGGTAGAGGATCGCGAAGGCGAGGTCCTCCAGTTCCCACTTGATGGTGTTCATGCCCAGGCGGTGGGCCAGGGGCGCGTAGATCTCGAGGGTCTCGCGGGCCTTCTTCTCCTGCTTCTCCCGCTTGAGGTAGCGCATGGTGCGCATGTTGTGCAGGCGGTCGGCGAGCTTGATGACCAGGACGCGCGGGTCCTTGGCCATGGCGACGACCATCTTGCGGACGGTCTCGGCCTGCGCGGCCTCGCCGAACCTGACCTTGTCGAGCTTGGTGACGCCGTCGACGAGGAGCGTGACCTGGTCGCCGAAGTCGCGGCGCAGGTCCTCCAGGCCGTACTCGGTGTCCTCGACGGTGTCGTGGAGCAGTCCGGCCATCAGGGTCGCCGGGTCCATGCCGAGCTCGGCGAGGATCGTGGTGACGGCGAGCGGGTGCGTGATGTACGGGTCGCCGCTCTTGCGCTTCTGGCCGCGGTGCCAGCGCTCGGCGACCTGGTAGGCCCGCTCGACCTGGCGGAGCGTCGCCGTCTCGATCTTGGGGTCGTTGGAGCGGACGATCCGCAGCAGCGGTTCGAGGACCGGGTTGTACGGGGAGGAGCGCTGGACGCCGAGCCGGGCGAGGCGGGCGCGGACGCGGTTGGACGAGCCGCCCGAGCGGGCGGGCGCGGGCCGCTCGGGGGCGGCGGGCGCGGGGGCGGGCGCAGCAGGCGTGGGCCCGGTCTCCGCTGGCTTGTTCTGGGGCGTGCCGGCCCCCGGCGCGGCCTTCTCGGCCTTCGGGTCGGGCTGCGCGGCGGAGAGTGACTGGGCCTCGTCTGGCAAGAGCGCTCCTCGTGCGGTGCCGGGTCCCCCGGTCAGGCCCGGAAAGGCCATGGTATCGAGCCAACCGTGCCCGTGCTCACGCGCCCGGGTTTCGGACGGCTCCCGGGCGGGCAGCGCCTCGGTTCCGGGGGACGTACGGGAGAACGCGAAGGGGCGCCCCGGGGATTCCCCGGAGCGCCCCGATCGGGGTGAACCCCGATGTCAGACCGTGATCAGCGCCGTGAGCGGCGCATCGCCCAGGGCCGGTTCCAGCCGGGCGCGGCCCGGGAGGAAGCCGAGCTCCATGAGGACGGCGACGCCCGCGACCTCGGCGCCCGCGCGGCGGATCAGCTCGATGGAGGCCTCGGCCGTGCCACCGGTGGCGAGGACGTCGTCGATGACCATGACGCGGTCGCCCGCGGCCAGGTCCTCGGCGTGCACCTCGATCTCGGCGGTGCCGTACTCCAGCTCGTACGCCTGGCGGAGCGTGGCCCCGGGGAGCTTGCCGGCCTTGCGGACCGGGATGAAGCCCAGGCCCGCGCGGACGGCCACCGGGGCGGCCAGGATGAAGCCGCGGGCCTCCAGGCCGACGATCTTCGTCGCGCCGTGCGCGGAGCACAGCGCGGCGAGGGAGTCGGTCAGCGCCGTGAACGCCGCCGGGTCCGCGAGCAGCGGCGTGATGTCCTTGAACAGCACGCCCGGCTTCGGGTAGTCGGGGACGTCACGGATGCGGCTGAGCAGGAGCTCGGTGACGCCCTGGGCCTCGGCGGTCATCCTCGGCGCTCCTGGGAGCCGCGACGGCCGGCCCGGGGGCCGACGACGGCGGCCTCGGCGGACAGGTCGTCCGCCGCGTCCAGCGACTCGCCCTTGGCGGCGTCGCTGGCGCGCTTGGCCAGGATGCGCTTCCTGAGCGCCTTGATCGACGGCTCGCGCTCCTTGAGGTCCGCAACGAGCGGGGTGGCGATGAAGATCGAGGAGTACGCACCGGCGGCGAGACCCACGAACAGCGACAGCGAGATGTCGTTGAGCATGCCGGCGCCGAGGACGCCGCCACCGATGAAGAGCAGGCCGGCGACCGGGAGCAGCGCGACGACGGTGGTGTTGATCGAACGGACCAGGGTGCCGTTGATCGAGCGGTTGGCCAGCTCGCTGTAGGTGAAGCGGGTCTGCTTCGTGATGTCCTTCGTCTGCTCCTTGAGGGAGTCGAAGACGACGACGGTGTCGTACAGCGAGTAGCCGAGGATCGTCAGCAGACCGATGACCGTACCGACGGTGACCTCGAAGCCGACCAGGGAGTAGATGCCCACCGTGATCGTGAGGTCGTGGATGAGGGCGACGAGTGCCGCGACCGCCATTCTCCACTCGAAGGCGATGGCCAGGTAGATCACCACGAGGATCATGAAGACCCCGAGGCCGGTCCAGGCCTTGGTGGCGATCTGCTCACCCCAGCTGGGGCCGACGAGCTCGGCCGCGATCTTCTCCTCGGGGACGTTCAGGTCCTTGGAGAGCTCCGCGCGGACCTGGTCGGACTTGGCGGTGTCGAGGCCGCCGACCTGGATGCGCAGGGAGCCGTTGCCGAGCTTCTGGACGATCGCGTCGTGGCCGGAGGCCTCTTCCGCGTACTCCTGCGCCTGGCTGACGGAGACTTCCGACTTCGGGGTGGTGAAGACGGCTCCGCCCTGGAACTCGATGCCCATGTTGAGGCCGCGGACGGCCAGGGCGACGATGGCGGTGATGGTGATCAGGATGGACAGGCCATACCAGATCTTGCGGTTGCCGATGAAGTCGTAACCGACCTCACCGCGGTGGAGCCGGGCGCCGAGATCGCCGAGCTTCGACATCTCACGCCTCCTTCGCGTCGACGGGGGCGTGGGCACGGCGGGTGCGGCGCAGCGGCGGCTTGGCGCCGAGCCGCTTCGGGTCCAGGCCGGACCACTTGTGACCGTTGCCGAAGAACTTGGTCCGGGCGAGCAGCGTCATGACCGGCTTGGTGAAGAGGAACACCACGACGATGTCGAGCAGGGTGGTCAGGCCGAGCGTGAACGCGAAGCCCTGCACCTTGCCGACGGTCACGATGAACAGCACCGCCGCGGCCAGGAACGACACGAAGTCGGAGACCAGGATCGTGCGGCGGGCGCGCGGCCAGGCGCGCTCGACGGCCGGCTTGAGGCTGCGACCCTCGCGGAGTTCGTCGCGGATGCGCTCGAAGTAGACGATGAACGAGTCCGCGGTGATACCGATGGCGACGATGGCGCCGCAGACGGCCGGCAGGTTCAGCGCGAAGCCGATGGCCGGGCCGAGCAGGGCCATGAGCACATAGGTGAGGAGCGCGGAGACGGCGAGGCTGAGGATGGCGATCAGCGACAGGCCGCGGTAGTAGGCGACCAGGTAGATGATGACCAGGGCGAGACCGATGGCACCGGCGATGAGGCCGGCCTGCAGCTGGTCCCCGCCGAGCGCGGCGGTGACGGTGTCGACGCTCTGGGTCTGGAACGTGAGCGGCAGGGCACCGTAGGACAGGATGTTGCCGAGGTCCTGGGCCGACTGCTGGTTGAAGTTGCCGGAGATCTCCGCGCTGGCGCTGAGCGTCTGACGCACGGAGGGCGCCGAGACGACGTCGCCGTCCAGGACGATCGCGAAGCGGTTCTGCGGGTCGGCCTGCTGGGAGAGCTTGCCGGTGATCGACTGGAACTTCTTGGAGCCGCCGTCCGTGAAGTCCATGGTGACGATCCACATACCGCGCTGCGGGTCGAGAACGCCCTTGGCGTCCGAGACGTCCTTGCCGTCGACCTCGGCCGGGCCGAGGAGGTACTTCGACCACACGCCCGGGGAGTCCTCGCCACAGGCCACGGTGGGCTCGGACGCCTTGACGCCCTGGCCGGCGGCGGCGCGCGCCTTGGGGTCGAGGCAGTTCAGCGTGGCGAACTTCTGCTGCAGCGCCGCGGTGGCCGGGTCGGGCTTCGGGGTCGCCTGCGGGGTCCCGGTGGCCTTCGGCTTCGCGGAGGAGCTCGCGGTGGGCGTCGGGCTCGGGGCCTTGAGGGCCTCGGTGAGCGCACGGCCCTGCGTGGAGGCGGTGGCCGTCGGGGTGGCCGACTTCTCACCCGCGGTGGCGCCGGAAGCGGAGGACTTCGGCTTCGGCGTGGCCGAGGGGGAACCCGAGGTCGTGGCGCTCGGTGCCGGCTGGGGCGCGCCGCTCGTCACGGCGAGAACGGGCCGGAAGTAGAGCTGGGCGGTGGTGCCGACCTGCTCGCGGGCCTGCTTCTCGTTCGTCCCGCGAGGGATGTTGACGATGATGTTCTCGGCGCCCTGCGTCTGAACCTCGGCCTCGGAGACACCCAGACCGTTGACACGGCGCTCGATGATGCCGACCGCCGTGTTCATGTTGGTCTCGTTGACCGCCGACTCCTGGCCGGGCTCGGCCTTCGCCTTGAGCGTGATCGACGTGCCGCCGGCGAGGTCGATGCCGAGGCGCGGGGTGGTGTGCCCCGACCAGAACATCCCGCCGGTGAGTGCGACCATGGCGATCAGGATGATTGCCAGGGCGCGGCCCGGACGGCTCTGTCCCCCCGCCGGCCCTCGGCCCTTCTTCGGTGCTGCCACCTGTCGTATCTCCCTGTCCAACCGCCTCACGCCGGGTATGCGTGAGACGGCCACGAAGTGTGTGTGGGGACCTGCCCCCGCAGACGTGGAACCGTTCCGGGGACCGCGCCCGCCGGTGGGCGTGCGCGCGGTCCCCGGCCGCGACTACTTCGCGTCGGTCTCGCCGTCGGCCTTGCCGTCCTTCTGACCCTCGGCGGCGGCCTCGGCCGCGTCCGACTTCTTCGTCAGGTCGGCCTTCGGCGCGTCCTCGGCGGTCTCCGCGTCCGTGGCCTCGGCGGCCTCGGTCAGCGAGGAGGCGTCGTCCGGGACGACGGTGTCGGTGTCCGACTCCTCGTCGTCGCCGTGGACGATCCGGTTGTACTCGGAGTCCTCCAGGACCGCGCCGATGGCGTTCTTGGCGTAGACCGCGTGCACGCCCGGCGCGACCTCGAGGAGAACGGTCTCGTCGCCGATCTCCTTGACGGTGGCGTACATCCCCCCGATCGTCCGTACGCCGGTGCCGGGCTGCATCTCGTTGCGCATCTGCGCCGCCGCCTGCTGCTTCTTCTTGGCAGAGCGGGTCATCAGGAACATGGCCCCGATGAGGACGATGAAGGGGAGGAGGGTCACGATGCTCACGGGACGGGTTTCCTTCGCACGGTCGCGGAGAACCCGCGGCCTGATCTTCGGGGGTGGGCGCGCCGACCAGAAAGGGCGGCAACGGCGGAGTCTAGGCGAGTCCGCATCGATGGAACAACGTCCAGCATCGCACCCTGGTTCCGGTCCGGGCGAGTGTCGACACCGTCACGCCCCGAAGAGCCCCTGTTGTCCCGTTCCTGTGCCGTACCCTGCGGCGCTCGGGCCCGCTGCCTGCGGCGGAACGAGTCCGAGATGCGTCCATGCCGCCGGAGTGGCGACCCGGCCACGGGGTGTGCGGGCCAGCAGTCCTTCGCGTACGAGGAAGGGTTCGGCGACCTCCTCGACAGTCTCGCGCTCCTCCCCCACGGCGACCGCGAGGGTGGACAGACCGACCGGTCCGCCGCCGAAGAGCTTGAGCAGGGCCTGCAGGACCGCGCGGTCGAGCCGGTCGAGGCCGCGGCTGTCCACCTCGTACACGCTGAGGGCCGCCTCGGAGACCTCTCTGGTGATCACTCCGTCGGCCCTCACCTGGGCGTAGTCCCGGACCCGGCGCAGCAGGCGGTTGGCGATGCGGGGGGTGCCGCGGGAGCGGCCGGCGATCTCGGCGGCGCCGTCGGGGTCGATCTCGACGTCGAGGAGTCCGGCGGAGCGGTGGATCACGCGCTGGAGCTCGGACGGGTCGTAGAACTCCATGTGGGCGGTGAAGCCGAAGCGGTCGCGCAGCGGCGGCGGCAGGAGTCCGGCCCGGGTGGTGGCGCCGACGAGGGTGAAGGGCGGGAGTTCCAGCGGGATGGCGGTGGCGCCGGGGCCCTTGCCGACGATGACGTCGACGCGGAAGTCCTCCATCGCCATGTAGAGCATCTCCTCGGCGGGCCGGGACATCCGGTGGATCTCGTCGAGGAAGAGGATCTCGCCCTCCTGGAGGGAGGAGAGGATCGCGGCGAGGTCGCCGGCGTGCTGGATGGCGGGGCCCGAGGTGATGCGGATCGGGGCGTTCATCTCCGCCGCGATGATCATCGAGAGGGTGGTCTTGCCGAGGCCGGGCGCGCCCGAGAGCAGGACGTGGTCGGCGGTGGCACCGCGCTGGCGGGCGGCCTTGAGGACGAGGTCGAGCTGCTGGCGGACCTTCTCCTGGCCGACGAACTCGCTGAGGTCCTTGGGGCGCAGGGCCGCCTCGACGGCCTGGTCGTCGCCCTCGGCGGAGGCGCCGACGATCCGCGCGTCCGGCTCGGCGGTGCTGTCGTCGTCCCAGTTCACGGTGGTGGTTGCCTTCTCGTTCGTACGGGCGGTCAGCGGGCGCGGTTCAGGGTCTGCAGCGCGGCGCGCAGCAGCTGGGGCACGGGGGCGGAGCCGGTCTCGGCGAGGGCGGCCTCGGCCTGCGGGGTGACGGCGCTGACGGCCTCCTCGGCCTCGCGGCTCGCGTAGCCGAGGCCGATCAGGGCGGCGGACAGCTGCTCGGTCCACGGCGCGGGGCCCGCGGCGGCGGCACGCTGGGCGCCGACCAGGCCGCTGCTGCCCAGCGGGGCGCCGAGCTTGTCCTTCAGTTCGAGGAGGAGCTTCTGGGCGCCCTTCTTGCCGATGCCGGGGACGGCGGTGAGGGCCTTCTCGTCGCCGGTGGCGACGGCGAGGCGCAGCGCGTCGGGGCTGTGCACCCCCAGCATGGCCTGGGCGAGGCGGGGGCCGACGCCGCTGGCGGTCTGGAGGAGCTCGAAGACCTGCCGCTCGTCGTCGTCGGCGAAGCCGTACAGGGTGAGGGAGTCCTCCCGTACGACCAGGGAGGTGGCGAGCCGGGCGTGCTCACCGAGGCGCAGTCCCGCGATGGTGTTCGGGGTGCACTGGACGGCCATGCCCACTCCCCCGACCTCGACGACGGCGGTCGTGGGGGCGAGGGCGGCGACCGGGCCGCTCACGAAGGCGATCATCGGGTACGGCCTTTCAGCGCGGTGACGGGCCGGGCAGCGGCGTGCTGGGCGACGGCCTGTTGCAGACGGTTCTGGGCGGGGGCCCGCCAGATGTGGCAGATGGCGAGGGCGAGGGCGTCGGCGGCGTCGGCCGGCTTGGGCGGGGCGGAGAGCCGGAGGAGCCGGGTCACCATGGCCCCGACCTGGGCCTTGTCGGCGCGGCCGCTGCCGGTGACGGCGGCCTTGACCTCGCTGGGGGTGTGCAGGGCGACGGGGATGCCGCGCCGGGAGGCGCAGAGCATGGCGACCGCGCTGGCCTGGGCGGTGCCCATCACCGTACGCACGTTGTGCTGGCTGAACACCCGCTCCACGGCGACGAGTTCGGGAGAGAAGCGGTCCAGCCACTCCTCGATGCCACGCTCGATGCCGACGAGGCGGACGCCGATGTCGGCGTCCGCGGCCGTGCGGACCACGCCGACGCCGAGCATGGTGAGGGGCCGGCCGGCGACGCCCTCGACGACGCCGACGCCGCACCGGGTCAGCCCGGGGTCCACCCCGAGTACGCGCACGCCGTCCCCTCCCCTCTTTGCGGCTGAACCGCCGCCGCTCTCGCGGAGGTGGCACTCGCCGTCGTGGTTCCTCAATGCATGGTTGCGGCCCCAGGCTAATAGGCGCCTCTGACAACGACGGCGGGCCGACGGGGTGTGTCCCGTCGGCCCGCTGCTCGGAAGGTCCGCGATCAGGCGTCGACCTTCTCCATGACCTCGTCGCTGACGTCGAAGTTGGCGAAGACGTTCTGCACGTCGTCGCTGTCCTCCAGGGCGTCGATCAGCTTGAACATCTTGCGCGCGCCCTCCTCGTCGAGCTCGACCTGCATGGTCGGGACGAAGCTGGACTCGGCCGAGTCGTAGTCGATGCCGGCCTGCTGGAGGGCGGTACGGACCGCGACCAGGTCGGTGGCCTCGCTGATGATCTCGAAGGACTCACCGAGGTCGTTGACCTCCTCGGCGCCGGCCTCGAGCACCGACTCCAGGACGTCGTCCTCGGACAGCTCACCCTTGGGGAGCACGACGACGCCCTTGCGGTTGAACAGGTACGAGACCGAGCCCGGGTCCGCCATGGAGCCGCCGTTGCGGGTCATGGCGACGCGCACGTCGGAGGCCGCGCGGTTGCGGTTGTCGGTGAGGCACTCGATGAGCACCGCGACACCGTTCGGGCCGTAGCCCTCGTACATGATCGTGGCGTAGTCGACGCCGCCGGCCTCGAGGCCGCCGCCGCGCTTCACCGCGGAGTCGATGTTCTTGTTCGGGACCGAGCTCTTCTTCGCCTTCTGGATGGCGTCGTAGAGCGTCGGGTTGCCGTCCGGGTCGGCACCGCCGGTGCGGGCCGCGACCTCGATGTTCTTGATCAGCTTCGCGAAGAGCTTGCCGCGCTTGGCGTCGATCACGGCCTTCTTGTGCTTCGTCGTAGCCCATTTAGAGTGGCCGGACATCTGCCTGTCTCCTTCGCGTAACCCACTTCTTGAACGAACCCCAGAGATCCTACCGGGATCGTGTCACCGTTCCGCGCGCACCATGTCCACGAACAGCTCGTGGATGCGGTGGTCACCGGTGAGCTCGGGGTGGAAGGAGGTCGCGAGGACCCGGCCCTGGCGGACCGCGACGATGTGGCCCTCGTGCTCGGCGAGCACCTCGACCTGGGCGCCGACGGACTCCACCCACGGGGCGCGGATGAAGACGCCCTCGACGGGAGAGTCGATCCCCGCCACGGTCACACCGGCCTCGAAGGACTCGTTCTGCCGCCCGAAGGCGTTGCGGCGGACGATCATGTCGATGCCGCCGAAGGTCTCCTGGCCCGAGCGCGGGTCGAGGATCTTGTCGGCGAGCATGATCAGGCCGGCGCAGGTGCCGTACACGGGCATGCCGGCGGCGATGCGCTCGCGCAGCGGCTCCATCAGGCCGAAGAGGACGGCCAGCTTGGAGATCGTGGTGGACTCGCCACCGGGGATGACCAGGCCGTCGACCTCGGCGAGCTCCTCGGGGCGCCGGACCGGCCTGGCCACGGCGTCAGCCGCGGCCAGGGCGATCAGGTGCTCCCGTACGTCGCCCTGGAGGGCCAGGACACCGATTACGGGCGTGCTCATGGGTGCTTACCAGCCCCGGTTCGCGTAGCGCTCGGACTCGGGGAGGGTGTCGCAGTTGATGCCGACCATGGCCTCGCCCAGGTTGCGGGAGGCGTCCGCGATGACCTTCGGGTCGTCGTAGAAGGTGGTGGCCTTCACGATGGCGGCGGCGCGCTTGGCCGGGTCGCCCGACTTGAAGATGCCGGAGCCGACGAAGACGCCCTCGGCGCCGAGCTGGCGCATGAGCGCGGCGTCGGCGGGGGTGGCGACACCACCGGCGGAGAACAGCACGACCGGCAGCTTGCCGAGCTCGGCGACCTCCTTGACGAGCTCGTACGGGGCGCGGAGCTCCTTGGCGGCGGCGAACAGCTCGTTGTTGTCGAAGCCGCGCAGCTTGGCGATCTCGTTCTTGATCTGGCGGAGGTGGCGGACGGCCTCGACGACGTTGCCGGTGCCGGCCTCGCCCTTCGAGCGGATCATGGCCGCGCCCTCGGCGATGCGGCGCAGGGCCTCGCCCAGGTTGGTGGCACCACAGACGAAGGGGGTCGTGAAGGCCCACTTGTCGGAGTGGTTGACCTCGTCGGCCGGGGTCAGGACCTCGGACTCGTCGATGTAGTCGACACCGAGGGACTGCAGGACCTGGGCCTCGACGAAGTGGCCGATGCGGGACTTGGCCATGACCGGGATGGAGACCGCGCCGATGATCTCTTCGATCATGTTCGGGTCGGACATGCGGGCGACGCCGCCGTCCTTGCGGATGTCCGCGGGGACCCGCTCCAGGGCCATGACGGCCACGGCGCCGGCGTCCTCGGCGATCTTCGCCTGCTCGGCGTTGACCACGTCCATGATCACGCCGCCCTTGAGCTGCTCGGCCATGCCGCGCTTCACGCGCGCGGTGCCGGTCTCGGGGGACTGGAAGGTGGTGGAAGGCGTGGTGGACACGGATACCTCACTCGTGACAACGGGGGTTGACGACAAGATGAGGAAACAGGCCACCTGCGGTCCACATCAAGGGCCAATGTGGACCCGGTGGATCGTTTTCCCAGGTTACGAGCGTCAGGCCGGGCGATCGGCAAGGGCAACGGGCGGCTCGTCGTCCATTTCGAAGGCCAGCGGGAAGGGCGCGTGGCCCGCAAGCCGGAACCAGCGGACCTTGCGGTGACGGCGCAGGGCGCGGGCGGCGCGGACGGCGTCGTTGTGGAAGCGGCGGGCCATCGGGACCCGGCGGACGGAAGCGGCCAGCTCCCCCGCGGCCTCCTCGCCGCCCGGCGCCGCCCGTACGAGCTCCACCTGCTCGGGCTCGCCGAAGACGGCCCGCAGCGCCTGGCTCAGCTCGCTCTCGGCCACCTCCCGCTGGTCCTCCTCGGCCTGCCGGGCGGCGTGCGCGGCCTCGTACAGCACGATCGAGGCGGCGGGGTCGAGGACGCCGGAGGTGGCGAGCTCCTGGGTGACCGAGGCACGGCGCAGGAGCTGCGCGTCCAGGGCGGCGCGGGCGGCGTCGATGCGCGAGTGCAGCCGGTCGAGCCGCCCGGCGGTCCAGCTCAGATAGACGCCGATGAGGATCAGCGCGACGACGGTCCAGATCAGGGTTTCGGTCACGGGCGCACAGGCTACCGGGGCGGGGGCAGCACACCTTCCCAAAGGTCACGGTCATGGGCGAACAGGACACGCGCGGGACGGCCGTCGGCGAGCTCGCCGAGCCGGTCGAGCCAGGGGAGGTACGGGCTCCCGAACTCGTGGGCGAAGTCGTACGCCTGACCCGCGAGGACCGTGACGCGGTCGCCGTGGTCGAGGACGAGGGACTGATGGCCTTCGGTGTGACCGGGCGTGGGCACGATCCGCATCCCCGGCGCGATCTCGTGCTCGCCGTCGAGCTCCTCGTACCGGACGCCGGGCAGCAGCTCGTCGATCGTGTACGCGCCGGCGCGGGCCTGGGCGAGCTCGGTGCGCTGGACGAGGACGGGGGTGGTCGGGAATCGCCGGTTGCCGCCGATGTGGTCGAAGTGCAGGTGGCAGTTGACGAGGAGGTCGACGTCGCCCGGGCCGACGGGCAGCGGGTGCCGGACGGGCCGGTAGTGCGCGTCGGTCTCCGGGGACCCGGTCCCGATCCCGGTGTCGAAGAGCAGCCGCACGCCCGCGTGCCGCACGAGATACCCGAGAACGGGCTCCACGCGGGCGCGTGGGCCGCCCCACTCTTGGGCGGGGCGGGTGAGGTGCCCGAGGTCGAGCCGGGTGATCGCTTCCATGGGAGCAGCCTGCCCCCGGCTCCCCGTTGTGGGCATGCGTTCCGCCCGGGGCGGAACGGGTGGGCACAACGGAACGGCGCCCTTGCCGGCGCCAGAGGCTCCCGCGCCTGAACCCGCACCACGTTGTGCACCGCCGCTGGGGTGCGGGCCAGGGCGCGGAACGCGGAGGCGCCGCTAGGGGGCGCCGTCCCGTGTGCCCACCCGTCCCGCCCCAGCGGGACGATTGCCCACACGGGCACCGGGGCTGGCCCGCACGGGCCGGTGGGAGCCCCGGTGTCGTCCTACAGGCCCAGGCGGGCTCTCAGGCCGCCTGTGCGTTCGTCCGTGTCCACCGCCGCCGCCCCGTCCGTCACCGTCTCGTACACCGCGAGGATGTCCGCGCCGACCGTCGACCAGTCGAAGCGCCGCACATGGGCCGAGCCCCGGGCGCTCAGCTCCTTGCGGCGCGGTGCGTCCCCGAGGAGCGCGATCGCCGCGTCCGCGAGCGCGTCGGCGTCCTCGTTGGCGAAGAGTTCGCCGGCCGCCCCCTGGTCGAGGACCTGTGCGAAGGCGTCCAGGTCGGAGGCGAGGACCGGCGCGCCGGCCGACAGCGCCTCGACGAGGATGATGCCGAAGCTCTCGCCGCCGGTGTTGGGCGCCACGTACACGTCGACGCTCCGCAGCAGCCGCGCCTTGTCCTCGTCACTGACCATGCCGAGGAACTCCACCCGGGAGCGCATCTCGGGCGGCAGCGTGGCCACGGCCTCCTCCTCGTCGCCGCGCCCGGCGACGAGGAGCCGCGCCCCGGGCCGCTCGGTGAGGATCTTCGGGAGGGCCCGCATGAGGACGGGCAGGCCCTTGCGCGGCTCGTCGATGCGGCCGATGAAGCCGAGGGTCTCGCCCTGCCACTCCTTCTTCGGTTCGGCGCGGGCGAAGAAGTCCACGTCGACGCCGTTGGGGATGACGACCGCGTCGCCGCCGAGGTGCTCGACGAGCGTGCGCCGGGCGTACTCGCTGACCGCGATGCGGGCGCTGATCTTCTCCAGGGCGGGCTGGAGGATCGGGTACGCGGCGATCATGGCGCGCGAGCGCGGGTTCGAGGTGTGGAAGGTGGCCACGATCGGCCCCTGCGCCGCCCAGCAGGTGAGCAGCCCGAGCGACGGGGAGGTCGGCTCGTGGATGTGGACGACGTCGAAGGTGCCGTCGTGCAGCCAGCGGCGGACCCGCGCGGCGGAGAGGAAGCCGAAGCTGAGCCGGGCCACCGAGCCGTTGTAGGACACGGGCACGGCCCGGCCCGCGGACACGACGTACGGCGGCAGCGGGGTGTCGTCGTCGGCGGGGGCGAGGACGGAGACCTCGTGGCCCAGCCGGATGAGGTGCTCGGCGAGGTCGCGGATGTGGAACTGGACGCCGCCGGGCACGTCCCAGGAGTACGGACAGACGATGCCGATCTTCACGCGCCCGGCTCCTCCCGCTCCTCCAGGTCCGAGAGCCACAGTCGTTGCAGCATGTGCCAGTCCTCCGGGTGGTCCGCGATGCCGCCGGCGAAGACGTCGGCCAGGTCCTGTGTCATCAGGGACGTCTTCTCGGCCCGGGTACCTGACTCGGGTACGTCGATCGGCGCGTGGATCCGGCCCTTCATGACCGACGTGTCGTCGTACCAGAGCGTCACCGGCAGCAGCAGCGCGCCGGTCTGCTGGGCGAGCATCGCCGGGCCCGCCGGCATCCGTGCCGTGTCGCCGAAGAACGTGACCTCGGTGCCGGAGGCGGACAGGTCGCGGTCGGCGACCAGGCAGACCAGGCCGCCGGCCCGCAGCCGCCGCGCGAGGGTGCCGAAGGCGGAGCCGCCGGTGTGCGGCAGCACCTCCATGCCGAGGGACTCGCGGTAGGCGACGAACCGGTCGTACAGCGACTCCGGCTTGAGCCGCTCAGCGACCGTGGTGAACGGCACGCCGACCGAGCGGGTCACCCACACGCCCGCGAGGTCCCAGTTGGCCAGGTGCGGCAGGGCGAGGATGACGCCGCGCCCGGAGGCGAGGCCCTCCTCCAGATAGTGGCGGTCCTTGATGTCGATGGACCGCTCGACCCGCTCCTTGGTCCAGGTCGGCAGCCGGAAGGACTCCATCCAGTACCGCATGTACGAGCGCATGCCGGCCTGCGACAGTTCGGCGAGCCGCTCGGGGGTGGCGTCCGGCACCACGCGCGCGAGGTTGGACTCGAGACGCAGGACGCTCTTGCCGCGCCGCTTCCACGCGAAGTCGGCGATCCGCCGGCCGAGGCCCGTCGCGACCGGCTCCGGCAGCTTCTTCACGGTCGCCCAGCCGGCGCCGTACAGCCCGTCGCTCAGACGCTCCTTGAGGGTGCTCACGAGGCCGCCCCGCTGCCCCCGGCCGTGGCGGCGTCCGCCTCGGCCGATTCCCGGCGTACGGTCACGACCCGCTGGCCCAGGGTGACGGCGCTGCCGACCGCCACGATCCACAGGGCGATCGGAAGCAGGATCTCGATGCCCGGCACGCCGAACTTGTGGAGTCCGGCGAGGCCGGCGGCGACCAGCGAGATCACCAGGCGCTCGGCGCGCTCGACCAGGCCGTTCACGGCGACGGGCAGGCCAATCGATTCGCCTCGGGCCTTGGTGTACGAGACGACCTGGCCGCTCGCGAGGCAGAAGATCGCGACGGCGCACAGGATGTTGTCGTTGCCCGTGCCGGCGTACCAGAGCGCGAAGCCGCCGAAGATCGCGCCGTCGGCGACCCGGTCGAGCGTCGAGTCCAGGAAGGCGCCCCATCGGCTGGAGATCCCCGCCTGCCGGGCCATGTTGCCGTCGACGAGGTCGGAGAAGACGAACAGGGTGATGACGATCGTGCCCCAGAAGAATTCTCCGCGGGGGAAGAAGACCAGCGCACCGGCCATCACCCCCGCCGTGCCGATGAGCGTGACCGCGTCGGGGCTGACGCCCCGGCGGAGCAGAAACGCGGCGAACGGTGTGAGGACACGCGTGAAAAAGGCACGCGCGTACTTGTTCAGCATGGCCTTCCCGAGGTTCGGTGGGCCGCGCGGCCCCTATGACCACCGGCTCACCCATCGTAGCCACGAGCGTCCCGGGGTACGGGCGGGCACCCGCCCGGCCGCGTCGGCGACCCGCCGACGGTCCCCCCGGGGGGCTCCGCGGTGTACGACGTATGGACGCGTCCTGGCGTCGGTGCAAAGCTCGAAGGACCACCGCGGGCACCGCAGGAGCCGTACCGCGACACACCACTCCCCCGCGCCCGCGTCCCGCCGCACCGTGCGAGCAGTCGGGAGGAAACATCATGGGTGACAAGGCGAAGACCCCCGCCGGAGCCGCCGGCAGGGCTCCTACGGCCGACCGGCCCTCGGCCGTGCGGAACGTGGTGCTGGTCGGCCACAGCGGATCAGGGAAGACGACCCTCGTCGAGGCCCTCGCGCAGACCGCCGGAGCGGTCAACCGGGCCGGGCGGGTCGAGGACGGCGCGACCGTCTCCGACTACGACGAGATCGAGCACCGCCAGCAGCGTTCCGTACAACTCTCCCTCGTCCCGCTCGGCTGGGACGGATACAAGATCAATCTCCTCGACACCCCCGGGTACGCCGACTTCGTCGGGGAGCTGAGGGCCGGTCTGCGCGCGGCGGACGCGGCCCTCTTCGTCGTCTCGGCCGCCCAGGAGGCCGACGCCGTCGCCGGCTCCACCCGCATGATCTGGGAGGAGTGCGCCGCCGTCGGGATGCCGCGCGCCATCGTCGTCACGCACCTCGACACGGCCCGCACCGACTTCACCGAGCTCACCGCGGTCTGCGCCGGGCTCTTCGGCCGGGACGACCCCGACGCCGTCCTCCCGCTGTACCTGCCGGTGCGCGGCGCCGAGGGCGCCGACGGGCACGCGCCCGCGACCGGCCTGGTCGGTCTGCTCTCGGAGCGGATCTTCGACTACTCCTCCGGGGTACGCCGGGAGAACCCGCCCGACGAGGCACAGCGGGAGCTCATCGCGGAGGCCCGCGCCCGGCTCATCGAGGGGATCATCGCCGAGAGCGAGGACGAGACCCTCATGGACCGCTACCTCGGCGGCGAGGAGATCGACCTGAAGACCCTCGTCGACGACCTGGAGAAGGCCGTCGCCCGGGGCGCCTTCCATCCGGTGCTCGCGGCCGCCCCCGCCGCCGACGGCGGGACGCAGGGCCTCGGCACCCTCGAACTCCTGGAGCTGATCACCGGCGGCTTCCCCTCCCCCCTGGAGCACGAGGCGCCTGCCGTCACCACCCCCGACGGCCGCTCCCGGCCCCCGATCACCTGCGATCCCGAAGGGCCGCTGGTCGCCGAGGTCGTCAAGACGGCCGCCGACCCCTATGTGGGCCGGATCTCCCTGGTCCGGGTCTTCTCCGGCACGCTGCGCCCCGACGAGACCGTGCACGTCTCCGGTCACGGCCTCGTGGACCCGTCCCACAACGGCCATGAGCTGCACGAGGCGGAGGAGCGGATCGGCGGGCTCACCTCGCCCTTCGGCCGCCAGCAGCGCCCGCTCGCCGAGTGCATCGCCGGGGACCTCGCGTGTGTCGCCCGGCTCGGCCACGCGGAGACCGGCGACACCGTCTCCGCCAAGGACGATCCGCTCCTGATGGAGCCGTGGACGATGCCGGAGCCGCTGCTGCCGCTGGCCGTCCAGGCCCACGGCAAGGCCGACGAGGACCGGCTCTCGCAGGGCCTGGCCCGGCTGGTCGCCGAGGACCCGACGCTGCGGCTCGAACAGAACCAGGACACCCGGCAGGTGGTGCTGTGGTGCCTGGGCGAGGCCCACCAGGACGTCGCCCTGGAGCGGCTGCGCGGCCGGTACGGGGTGCAGGTCGACGCCGTGCCGTACAAGGTGGCACTGCGCGAGACCTTCGGCGGTCCCGCCTCGGGCCGCGGCCGGCACGTCAAGCAGTCCGGCGGCCACGGCCAGTACGCCATCTGCGAGATCGACGTGGAGCCGCTGCCGCCGGGCAGCGGCGTCGAGTTCGTCGACAAGGTGGTCGGCGGGGCCGTCCCGCGCCAGTTCGTCCCCTCGGTCGAGAAGGGGATCCGGGCGCAGGCCGCGCGCGGGCTGGCGACCGGCCACCCGCTCGTCGACATCCGGGTCACCCTGCGGGACGGCAAGGCCCACTCGGTGGACTCCTCCGACGCGGCCTTCCAGACCGCCGGGGCGCTCGCGCTGCGCGAGGCGGCCGCCGAGGTGCCCGTCCATCTCCTGGAGCCGGTCGCCCAGGTCGAGGTCCTCGTCCCCGACGAGTACGTCGGCCCGGTCATGAGCGATCTGTCGGGGCGGCGCGGCCGGGTCGTCGGCACCGACCAGGCCGGTCCGGGACGGACCGTGGTCAGGGCCGAGGTGCCGGAGATCGAGATCGGACGGTACGCGATCGACCTGCGCTCGATCTCGCACGGCACCGGCCGGTTCGACCGCACCTACGCCCGGCACGAACCGATGCCGCCGCACCTGGCGGAGAAGATCCGCGAACAGGCCGAAAACGGCTCCTGACTGACGGAGCGACAGGGGCCCACGTCCGCCCGGCACTCGCCGGGCGGACGTCATTCGGCCGAGGACATCCACAGGCCGTGACGCATCCGGTCGTACCCGGTTACGCTGTGGTGCCCAGCTCAGAAGGTGTGCGGGGCGCGGCAGTTGGGAACAGCCCGCACAGGTACTCGCGCGCGATGGGGGCGGCAGTGGCGATCGACGGTTTCGGACCCGGGGCACAGATCCCCCTCCAGAGCACGGGAGGCGGCACGGGCGCGACGAACGCGCTCGCCTCCGCCGCGTACCGCGACAGTCCGCTGAAGACGATCCAGGAAGCGGACAGCGACCTCTACAAGACCACGGTCAAGGAGGGGAAGTGGGGGCTCTTCAGCCCCGACCTCGGCGAGGCCTTCTCCCGGGCGGTCCAGGTCCGCATGCTCGGCGGCGCCCGCAAGGCCCTGATCCAGTCCTTCGGGGCCGAGCCGCAGCCGGTCGTCGAGCACTGTCTGGCCGCCACCCATCTGCGCAGGCAGCGCGACATCAAGCTGACCCTGGTCACCTTCTTCTGCGGTGTCCTCTTCCTGCCCGGTCTGCTGCTGTGGCTGGGCGTCATCCAGCTCCGCCGGCTCGTCTCCGGCTCCGAGAACAAGCGCCACAGCGCCATCGGCACCGCCCTCCTCTGGGCCGCCGGGATCTTCGCCGTGCTGGTCCTGATCAAGCTGCCCTTCGACGGGATCCTGACGAACTACCTGCGCGCGATGGTCGTCGCCCCGGTCGTCGGCTGGTACCTCGCGGGCCGGATCTGCCTGAACGCCGCCGTCGACCTGCGTGAGCGCTGGTCGGGCCTGCTCGGCGGCGGCGGGGTCGGCCCGCACGTCCCCAAGTCCGTCCCGCAGGACCCGGGCGAGAAGTCGGCGGAGGCGCTCCGGGTCAACCTGGAGAAGCTCTCCGCGGAGCAGCAGTCCAACATCGTCTTCTACGCGGGCACGAAGGGGATCCTCGGTCTGGGCACCCGCTGGGGCAGCTGGGCGCTGGCCGAGGAGCTGGTCCCGCAGGCCGGGAAGGAACTCCACGCCTTCCGCGCCTGGGACGTCATCCGCAGGATCCACGACGAGCTGGCGCTCCTGGAGCGCGGCTCGCTGAAGACCGGCTTCCCCAAGCCGACCGTCAAGCACTGGATCGTCTCCACGGTCGGCGAGGGCGCCGACGAGGTCACCCGCCCCCAGGGCGACAACATCGTCCACTACCAGGTGAAGCCGCACGAGATACAGCGCATCTGCAACGAGCAGCAGTTCGGGGCGGGCAACCGTCACTACCTCGGCGTGCAGTTCACGCTCTACGACGGAAATCTCGTCCTCACCATGATGGTCACCGTCACCTCGCTCCATCACACGCTCCGGATCGAGGTCACCGGCCACGCGCTGGGGCCCGTCCACGGCCTCTTCACCACGAAGCCGAAGGCGAAGACGAAGGAGGTCGCGAAGACCGTCCGCTTCTGGGAGACGAAGGAGATCCAGCAGCCGCTGCTCACGACCAACGACATCGTCCGGCTCGCGGTGCGCGCCCCGCTCACCTGGTACCCGCCGGTCCTGGACTTCCTCGGCGGCAAGATGAGCCTGCCCGAGCCGTTCGGCCTGCGGCACGTCTGGGCCGGGCCGCTGTGGAAGAACCGCTTCATGGCCGACGACGCCATCCGCATGGCCACGCCCGTGCTGCGGGCCGTCCACGCCGCGACGCTCAAGGTGCTCGACGAGCACAACGTGGAGACGGAGCGCTTCACCAACCGCTCGCTCGTCCTCAGCGGCGGCATCCAGGACCCGGGTCCGAAGAAGGCCGACGTCTACGACGCCTGACCCGGGTCCCCCGTGGCGTTCGGGCGTTTCAGAGGGTGGCCGGCCAGGCGTCGGCCAGCATCTTCCGGGTGTCGGCGAGCAGCTGGGGCAGCACCTTGGTGTGGCCCACGACCGGCATGAAGTTGGTGTCCCCGCCCCAGCGGGGCACCACGTGCTGGTGCAGGTGCGCGGCGATGCCGGCGCCCGCGACGGCGCCCTGGTTCATGCCGATGTTGAATCCGTGCGCGCCGGAGGCCGCACGCAGCGCGACCATCGCCCGCTTGGTGAAGGCGGCGAGCTCGACCGTCTCCGCCTCGTCGAGGTCGGTGTAGTCGGCGACATGGCGGTACGGGACCACCATCAGGTGGCCGCCGTTGTACGGGTAGAGGTTGAGCACCGCGTAGACGCCCTGGCCGCGCGCGATCACCAGACCGTCCTCGTCCGACTTCGACGGAATCACACAGAACGGACAACCGTCCTCGGCCCCCGGCCCGGTCGGCTTGTTCTCGCCCTGGATGTACGCCATCCGGTGAGGCGTCCACAGGCGCTGGAACGCGTCCTGCGTCCCCACTCCGATCTGCTGCTCCGGCTCAGTCGTCATGCTGAGCAGCATATTGCGTCGTCCGTTCGGAACGTGTCGCCGGGGCGGAAGATCCATGCAGCGGCCATGCTGATCCGATGAGAGACAGACCGCTCATCCCACCCGCCCAGGAACGCTGGGACCGCTGGATGGAGACCCCGCTCACGGTCACGTCCCTGGTGTTTCTCGCGACGTACGCGGTGCGGATCCTGGGCCACGATCTGCCCGGGGTCGTGCGGGACCTGTGTCTCGCGCTGACGTACGCCTCGTGGACGGTCTTCCTCGTGGACTATGTCGTACGGGTCAGGCTGAGCGGTCTCGGCCTGCTCCGCTTCGTGCGCCACCACCTCCTCGACACGGTGGTGGTGATCCTGCCGCTGCTGCGCCCGCTGCGGGTGGTGAGCGTCTACGACCGGGTGCAGCGCCGCCACGACAAGCCCCGGCTCACGCTCTACGCCCGGGTCATGGCGTACGCGGGAATGACGGCGAGCCTGCTCGGCTTCGCGGGGGCGCTGACCGTCTACGCCTACGAGCACGACGCGCCGGGCGCGACGATCCTCACGTTCGGGGACTCGGTGTGGTGGGCGTGCGCGACCCTGGCGACGGTGGGCTACGGCGACGTCACGCCGGTGACGCCGATGGGCCGCCTCGTGGCCGTCGGCATGATGGGCGTCGGCCTGGCCCTGCTCGGCGCGGTGACGGGTTCCTTCTCGTCCTGGCTGATCCAGGCGTTCACCCGGGACGACGAGAGGCCCCCGGGGGATTCCCCGGGGGCCTCCTGAAGGCTCAGGTCATCAGACCTGGACGCGGTCCTCGACGATCTTGGCGAGCTTGGCGATCGCCTCGTCGACGGGGATGCCGTTCTCCTGCGAGCCGTCGCGGTAGCGGAAGGAGACGGCGCCGGCGGCCATGTCCTCGTCACCCGCGATGATCATGAACGGGACCTTCTGCTTCTGCGCGTTCCGGATCTTCTTCTGCATCCGGTCCGAGGAGGAGTCGACCTCCACGCGCAGACCCTGCTTCTTCGCCTTGGCGGCGAACTCGTACAGGTAGTCGACGTGCGCGTCACCGATCGGGATACCGGTCGCCTGGACCGGGGCCAGCCACGGCGGCATCGCGCCCGCGTAGTGCTCCAGGAGCACGGCGAAGAACCGCTCGATCGAGCCGAACAGCGCGCGGTGGATCATGACCGGGCGCTGCTTGGTGCCGTCCGGGGCGGTGTACTCCAGGTCGAAGCGCTCCGGCAGGTTGAAGTCGAGCTGCACGGTCGACATCTGCCAGGTACGGCCGATGGCGTCGCGCGCCTGCACGGAGATCTTCGGGCCGTAGAACGCGGCGCCGCCCGGGTCGGGGGTCAGCGGGAGGCCCTGCTTCTCGGCGACCTGCTGGAGGACCGCGGTGGCCTCCTCCCAGATCTCGTCCGAGCCGACGAACTTCTCCGGGTCCTTGGTGGACAGCTCCAGGTAGAAGTCGGTCAGACCGTAGTCGCGCAGCAGGTTCAGGACGAAGGTGAGGGTCTTGTCGAGCTCCTCCGCCATCTGCTCCTTGGTGCAGTAGATGTGCGCGTCGTCCTGGGTGAAGCCACGGGCCCGGGTCAGACCGTGGACGACGCCGGACTTCTCGTACCGGTACACGGTGCCGAACTCGAACAGGCGCAGCGGCAGCTCACGGTAGGAGCGCCCGCGCGCGTCGAAGATCAGGTTGTGCATCGGGCAGTTCATGGGCTTGAGGTAGTAGTCCACGCCCTCGTCGAGCTGCATGGGGGGGTACATGCCCTCGGCGTACCAGTCGAGGTGGCCCGACTTCTCGAACAGCTTGCCCTTGGTGGCGTGCGGCGAGTAGACGAACTCGTAGCCCTCCTCCTCGTGGCGCTTGCGCGAGTAGTCCTCCATGACCCGGCGGATGATGCCGCCCTTGGGGTGGAAGACCGCGAGGCCGGAGCCGATCTCGTCCGGGATGGAGAAGAGGTCGAGCTCGTTGCCCAGCTTGCGGTGGTCGCGCTTCTCGGCCTCGGCCAGGAAGTCGAGGTGCGCCTTCAGCTCGTCCTTCGACGGCCAGGCGGTGCCGTAGATGCGCTGGAGCATCGGGTTCTTCTCGCTGCCGCGCCAGTAGGCGGCCGCGTTGCGCATCAGCTTGAACGCCGGGATGTTCCGGGTGGTCGGCAGGTGCGGACCGCGGCAGAGGTCCTTCCAGCACAGCTCGCCGGTCTTGGCGTCGAGGTTGTCGTAGATGGTCAGCTCGCCGCCGCCCACCTCGACGTTCGCACCGTCGTCGGTCGACGCGGAGCCCTTGATGCCGATGAGCTCCAGCTTGTACGGCTCGTCCGCCAGCTCCTCGCGGGCGGCCTCGTCGGTCACCACGCGGCGGGCGAAGCGCTGGCCGCGCTTCTGGATCTCCTGCATCTTCTTCTCGATGACCTTGAGGTCCTCGGGGGTGAAGGGCTTCTCGACGTCGAAGTCGTAGTAGAAGCCGTCCCGGACCGGCGGGCCGATGCCCAGCTTGGCCTCGGGGAAGAGCTCCTGCACGGCCTGGGCCATGACGTGCGCGGTCGAGTGGCGCAGGATGTCGAGACCGTCCGGGGAGGAGATCTCGACGCCCTCGACGACATCGCCGTCGCGGAGCTCGTACGACAGGTCCTTCAGCTCGCCGCCCACGCGGGCGGCGATGACGGTGCGGTCGTCGGCGAACAGGGCGCCGGCGGTGGTGCCCGCGCTCACCGCCCTCTCCTCTGCCTCCGAGGCGGACTGGACGGTCACACGGACATCAGACACGGGTACTCCATACATAAGGGCGCAGGCAGACACGAGGTGCCGGCGCCGGCGACGCGCGGCAGAGACGAGGTGCCGCGTCGTCACCGATCTTACCGAGCGGTTCGCACCCCTCGCGAAAGGGTTTCCCGGTCCCCGGCTCCCCCGCCCCTACTCCTCCTCCGGCCCGCACGCCTCCTCGAAGAAATCGAGGTTCTCGTGCAGGGCCTTGAGCAGCCGGTCCCGTTCCGTCTCGTCGACCTGGACGGGGACGACCCCGGTGGCGTCGGTGAGACGGCGGAAGCCGCCCCGGCTCTCCAGGCGCCCCACCACCCGGATCGGGAGGCCGACGAGATGGGCGTGGCCGGCCGTGCGGTACGCCTCCTCGTCGAGGGCGACCCGGACGTGCGGGACGTCCGCGCCGGCGAGCACCCGGAGCCGTACGATCCCCTCGCCGCGCGGCCCCGAGCGGCGCATGCGGACGACGGCGCCGGTGAGCCGGACCGGCACGGAGGGCTCGTCGGTCAGATAGCGGGCGCTCGCCTCCCGCAGCGCGGGCAGGTCGCCGGGCGAGAACTCGACCGGTTCGGGCCGGGCGGCGCACCCCTCGGGCGCCCCGGCGGCCGGGGCCCACTCCAGGGCGACACGGGCGCCCTCGGTGCCCCGGACGAGGGCGACGAGCGCCTCGGTGAGCTCACGGCTCACGCCCGCCTCGACGGCCGCGTCGAAGGCCTCCATGCCGCCGGTGGCCCGCTGGTAGTCGACGGCCTCGCGGGCCGCGTACAGCGCGTGGTAGAGCCGGACGGCGATCGGGCGGCCCGGCTCGACCGGCAGGAAGGCCGTGAGGCCGCGCCCGCCGGGCGCCGCGCCGACGACGACCGTCTCCAGGGACGTCTGGGCGGCGCGCCGGTACCGGGCACCGTAATAGCCGGCCCGGCCGCGCACGGCGAGGGCGCCGGCCAGGAGGAGCTGACGGGCGGCGGACCTGAGCTGCTCCTGCACGGTCCAGGGGACGGTGCCGGCCGGGCCCGGGGGCACGTCGCGCCACCAGCGGATCTCGTCGCTGGGCACGGACAGGCCGGTGAGGACCTCGCGCGCGGAGGGCGTGGCGCTGTGGGCGAGGGCGGTGAGCGCCTCGCCGAGCAGGTCCTCGCAGTCCGGGAAGGCGCGGCTCTCCGGGACGAGGAGGCTCGTGCCGGTGCCGCTGCCGGGCGGGGTCCAGCGGCTGTAGCGGCCGACGGCGCCGCCGCGGCGCCGCCAGCCGTGGCGGGCGAGGAGGGCGCCGAGGACCCGCGGGTCGACCCTGCCCGGGTCGGGTGCGCCCTGGGTGTCGGCCCAGGGCCCGATGGGCGGGGCGGGGATGCCGGTCCAGGGTCCCGGGGTCTCGCCGGGGGCCGGATGGGGCCGGTAGGGCGGAGGGACGGGGCCGCGCCCGGCCCCGTCCCCCTCGTTCCCGAACCCGGGTTCGTCGATCGGCCGGTGCATCAAGGTCTCCCTCCCACGCCGACCCGGGTCATGATCTCGCAGAGCGCCCGGTCGTCGAAGATCCGCGTCGTCGGGATGCGCACGGTGGTCCGGCGCCGTCCCGTGACCGGGTGCCCGGCCAGGTTGATCCAGTAGCAGCAGTGCCGCAGGTCGAGCCGGTCGTGGCTCGCCCTCAGCCAGTCCTCCGGTGCCCTCGGGACGAGCATGACGACCAGGATCTTGTGCACGGACACCGGCGTCCGGGCGAGTTTCACCAGGTGGTCGTTGTCGAGGGTGAACGAGAACGCGTTCCCCGGCGGGCGGGGCGGTATCTGGTAGGTGCACTTGAGCTGCACCTTGATGGTCACTTCGTCGTCGACGGTGTGCCCGGGAGCGCTGTGGCTCACGTGCCAGTCGATGCCGTTGTCCGGAAAGGGCTGGGACAGCGAGCAGCCGGCCGCGGCGGCGACGGCGTGCAGGTATCCCACCTGAAGGGTCTCCATGCAGGCGGTGGTGGCGAGTGAGCCGCGCGTCGGTGCCAGCCGCTGGGGCGGCAGCCCTCCCGACTCGGGCTGGGCGAGCGCCATGTCTTCTTCCTTCCCCGTCCCTTGTGTTGTGACCGGTCCGCGTACGACGCAAACAGTCCGGGTATCACCGTTTCGGGGCAGGGGGTTGGCCATCTGCCGCACGTGTGCAGGGAGTTCGGGGATGTCGATGCACTGGTACGAAGGGCCCCTGGCCGCTTTCGACACGGAGACCACAGGAGTTGACGTCGAGGAGGACCGGATCGTCTCGGCCGCCCTCGTCGTCCAGGACACGGAGGGGGCGCGTCCGCGGGTGACGCGCTGGCTGGTCAACCCCGGCATACCGGTGCCGGAGGGGGCCACGGCGGTCCACGGCCTGACGGACGATCACCTCCAGCGGAACGGCCGGTGGCCGGCCCCGGTGATGGAGGAGCTGGCGCGCGCGCTGGCCGAGCAGTCGGCGGCGGGACGGCCGCTGGTGGTGATGAACGCGCCGTTCGATCTGACGATCCTGGACCGCGAACTGCGCCGGCACCGAGCGTCGTCGCTGGGGAACTACACGGCGGGCGCGCCCCTGTGCGTGCTCGACCCGCGGGTCCTGGACAAGCACCTGGACCGGTACCGGAAGGGCCGCAGGACGCTGACGGACCTGTGCGCGCACTACGAGGTGGAGCTGGCGGGCGCGCACGACGCCGCGGCGGACGCGACGGCGGCGATGGATGTCGTACGGGCGGTGGCGCGGCGCTTCTCGTCCCGGCTGGAGCGGCTGACGCCGACGGAGCTCCACACGCTGCAGGCGGTGTGGCACGCGGCGCAGGCGCGGGGACTCCAGGCCTGGTTCACCCGGCAGGGGACGCCGGAGACGGTGGACCCGGCGTGGCCGCTGCGGCCGGAGCTGCGCACGGCGGCGTGAGAGGGCGGGAATGCGGAAGGCCGGTCCGTCTTTCGACGGACCGGCCTCTCCCGGTGGGCGATACTGGGATCGAACCAGTGACCCCTTCGGTGTGAACGAAGTGCTCTCCCGCTGAGCTAATCGCCCGGGAACGGGTTGAACCATACAGGTCTTCACACCTCCGGTTCAAACCGCGCGCAGGCGGGCCGCCAGTCCGCGCCGTCCGCCGCGCATCATCAGGGCGTGGTTGGCGCGGAAGACCGGCCGTCCGGGGACGGCGAACGCCCGCAGCAGCCGGGCACGGACCTCGACCTCCTGCTCGTACAGGGCGTGCGTGCCGCTCCCCTCCGGGGTGACGGTCCAGCGGGCCCATCCCTCCAGGTCCCCGCCAAGGCCGACCTCCAGGACGCCGGCGGCCGGATCGCGGCGCAGGGCCCGGGCGGTGACGACGAGCTCGTACGGCAGGAGGGAGCGGAAGCGGGCGGTGCCGGTGGTCTCGTCGAGGGGGACGACCTCGCGGACCTGGGGCCACCAGCGGGGGTACTCCTCGGCGCGTTCGAGGACCGCGTAGACGGCCTCGGGCGGTGCGGCGAGGCGCCAGACGCAGCGGAAGCGGTACCGGCACCAGTCCATGCCCCCAGTGTGGACGTACTCAGGCGGGAATCTCGGGAATCTGAGTACCGGGACGCATTCCCGCCGGCTGTGGCCGGGACCACACTCCGGATATGGACAACTCCCTGCCGCCCGCGGACGAGCTGGTGCTCGTCGACCGCGAGCTGGCGCAACTCGACGCGCGCCGCTCCCAGTTGCTGGCCCGCCGCGCCTGGCTGATCCAGGTGCTCTACTCGCCGGTCGCGGCGGCGGCCCGGGTGCACCCGCCCCGGCCGCTCACGGACTCGACGCCGCGGAGCGCGCAGAACGTGCTGCTGACGCTCGGCGGCACCCTGCTGACGATCGCCGCGGTCGCCTTCACCCTGGTGAGCTGGGGCTCGATGGGGATCGGCGCCCGCGCGACGGTCCTGGCCGTGGTGACGGGTGCGGCGCTCGCGACGCCGGTGGCGCTGCTGCGCAAGGGGCTGGTGTCGACGGCCGAGTCGGTGGCGGCGCTGGGCCTGGTCCTGACGGTTCTCGACGCGTACGCGCTGCACCGGGTGGCGCTGCCGGAAACGGGCGGCCTGGGGTACACGGCGGTGGCGTCGGCGGTCCTGGCGGGCGCGTGGACGGCGTACGGCTCGGCACTGTCCGGGCTGCGGATCCCCCTGCCGGTGGCGGTGGTCGCCGCGCAGCTGCCGCTGCCCCTCGGTGTCCTCGCGGCCGGCGGCGGGTCGACGGCCTTCGCCTGGGCGGCGCTCCTCACGGCGACGGCGGACGCCGCGGTCGTGCTGTGGACCCGGCCGGCGGCGGTGCGGATCACGGCGGGTACGGCCGCGGCCGTACTGGGCGGCTGGGCCCTGCTGACGGGCGGCTGGCTCTCCCTGGTCGCCCCGTGGAGCGGCGCCCTGCTGCTCCTGGCGGGCGCGGCGGTCACCCTGTACGCGGCCTGGCGCGTCCCCGCCTTCGCGGCGGCGGCCGCGGCGGTCGCGGGCCTGGCGGTCCTCACTGCGGTGGGCGGCCTCCTGCGCTCGGCGCTCCCCGCCGACTGGGCGGTGCCGGGCTATGTCCTCTGCGCGCTGGCCCTGACCTCGGTGTGGCGCCTCGGCGGCGCGACGGAGGGTAGGTCCGGCGGGGCGGCGTCCGCGGAGGCGCCGTCCGGGGGCGGCGTGCCCCGCGCGGGCGGAAGCGATTCCCCGGCGGCCGGCGGCGGCGAGTCGCGCGGTGCCGGATCGGACCCGGCGGTCCCGGCCGGTGCCGGTGTCCGTCTGCCGCGCGGTATCCGGCTCGGCCTCGCCGGCGCGGGCGCGGGTGTCGCGGCGCTGGGGGTCGTGTGGGCGCTGCCGCCGGTGGCGGCGGGGCTCCTCGGGCCCATGGCCCGGACGACGGACGTCTGGTCGGGCGAGCACGCCGCGCGTGCCCTGACCTCCTACCCGGCGACGGCGGTCCTGGTCCTGACGGTGGCCGTCGCGGCTCTCGCGGCCCTCCCCCGACTCTGGGCCCGGTGCGGCGCCCTCGCCCTCGCCTGGGCGCTGCTCACGGCCCTGCCGGTCTCCCTGGACCTGCCGTACGCGGCGACGCTCGCCCTCCAGCTGCTGACCACCGCTGCGGCCCTGGGCATCGCGATCCGCCCGGGCCCGCTGACGCGCGGCCTGCGTACGCCCGCTGCTCCGGGAACGGCTGCGCCGGAGGCCGGTGCACCGGCCGCCCCCGAGGAAGCCGGCCCGGTCGCGCCGGAGGCTCCCGCACCTCAGGGCTCCGGGCCCGCAGGACCCACTCCGCCGCCGGGCTCGCCGTCCGGGGCGTGGCCGGCGTGGGCGCCTGTCCCGCCGCGGAATCGGGTCCTGGAGCCCGGGACGGTCCTCGGTTGGACCGCGTACGTCGGTGGGCTCGGGTCAGCCGTGAGTGCGGTCGCCCTGGCCCTGGACGTCCGGGGAGCCACCTTCGCCGTGCTCGGCGTGGTCCTCGCGCTCCTCGCGGGGGTCGCGGTGCTCGGCTCGGGCGCGCGCCGGGTGGTCTCCGCCTGCGGGGCGGTGCTCGCCGCCACGGGGCTCGTCTTCGCGGTCGCGGCCGCCGGCGGGTTCGCGGACCACTGGACGGCGCTCGCGCTGCTGCTCGTCCCGGCGGCGACCGCGGCCGTCGGCTCCCGGGCACCGCGCCCGGTGGCCCTGGCGGTCGAGATCACGGGCGGGGCCGTGGGGCTGCTCGCCCTCGGGATCGCCGCGTCCCGGCCCGCGTTCCTCGCGCTCGCGCTGGCTCTGGGCGGCGTGATCGCGGCGGCGACGGCGGTACGGCCGGAGCGGCGTCGGTTCGCCTCGTGGACGGCTGCGGTGCTGTTCCTGCTCGCCACGTGGGTGCGGCTCGCGGTCTGGGACGTGACGACCCCGGAGGCGTACACGCTGCCGGTGACGGTGCCCGCGCTGGCCGTCGGGTTCCTGCGGCGCCGCCGGGACCCGGAGGCCTCGTCCTGGACGGCGTACGGCCCCGGTCTCGCGGTGACGCTGCTGCCGAGCCTCTTCGCGGCCTGGACGGACCCGGAGTGGGCCCGCCCGCTGGCCCTGGGGGTCGCGGCGCTCGTGGTGACGCTGCTCGGTGCCCGCTTCCGGCTCCAGGCGCTCCTGGTCCTCGGCGGCGCGGTGCTCGCCCTGGACGGGCTGCACGAGCTGGCGCCGTACGTGGTGCAGGCGGTGGGCGCGCTGCCGCGCTGGCTGCCGCCGGCCCTGGCGGGGCTGCTGCTGCTCGGGGTGGGCGCCACGTACGAGCAGCGGCTGCGGGACGCCCGGCGGCTGCGGGAGCGGCTCGCGCGGATGCGGTGAGAGACGCCGAAGGCCCGGAGACGGTGTTCCGTCTCCGGGCCTTCGATCCGGGTGGTGGGCGATACTGGGTTCGAACCAGTGACCCCTTCGGTGTGAACGAAGTGCTCTCCCACTGAGCTAATCGCCCGGGCGCACCGCAAACATTACCCCATGTCAGCGGGGCTCCCGCACCACCGGAAGGTCACTCGTCGATCTTCCACGGCATGACGAAGCCGAACTTCCAGAAGTAGACCGCGAGCAGTGCCGCGACGATCACCAGACCGATGGTGGTGAGGATGATGTTCCGGCGGCGGACCTTGGGGTCGAGGGCGCGCTGGGCGGCCTCCGTGACCTTGCGCTTGGTCCAGCGGAGCACGAGCTGGGCCCAGACGAACTCGGTCGCCCAGATCGCCATGCCTCCGAAGATGACCAGCCAGCCGGGCCCGGGGAGCGGCAGCATCACCACTCCGGCGCCGACCACGGCGAGTCCCACGATGAAGACGCCGACCTGCCAGCTCAGATGCAGGCCTCGTCGCGACTTGATGAACTCCGGTGCGCGGGATCCCAGTTCGGCTTCCTGGCCGCCTGCGGACTCCCCGGTGCGCTCGTCACTCTCCGCATTCATACTCCCCAACCTACCGGACGGGAAGCCCCCACCGGAATGGCGGTATTACCGCAGGTCACACGCGCCCATACGAGCTACCTGAACGATCACAAAACCGACAGAGGGGTTTACAACGGCACCGGAGGTGGCATGTCGATTTCGCCGACGTGCGAATCCCCGAGCGCACACTGAGCGAAAGGCCCTGGCGCTTATGAACACCACGGTCAGCTGCGAGCTGCACCTGCGCCTCGTTGTGTCGAGCGAGTCCTCACTGCCTGTACCCGCGGGCCTGCGGTATGACACGGCCGATCCGTATGCCGTGCACGCCACCTTCCACACCGGAGCCGAGGAGACGGTCGAGTGGGTCTTCGCCCGCGACCTTCTCGCCGAGGGGCTGCACCGGCCCACCGGCACGGGCGACGTCCGCGTCTGGCCGTCCCGTAGTCACGGTCAGGGAGTCGTCTGCATCGCGTTGAGCTCCCCCGAGGGAGAAGCCCTGCTCGAGGCCCCGGCGAGGGCCCTGGAGTCGTTCCTGAAGAGGACCGACGCCGCGGTGCCACCGGGCACCGAGCACCGGCACTTCGATCTCGATACGGAGCTCTCCCACATCCTGGCCGACAGCTGAGCCAGGCCGAGAGCCGCACGGCGCCGTCCGACTCGGGGAGACGGCGCCGCGCGGACAGTCACATAGGCACGAGATCCGGCGCTCCCACCGCGCAGCCGGCGCGGTGGTGGGCGCCGGTGTCGTTTTCCGGGGCGCGCTAAAGTCAGCGCCATTCCGCGGGCACCCGCCCGCGGCCGGCCAGGGAGCGAATCGTGCTGATCCCCCACGACACCCGGATCGCCCTCGACACCGTCGTCGATCTGATGAACACCGCGCCCCAGGGCGAGCGGGCCGACGAGCTCGCGGACATCCCGGAGCTCCACGCCTTCCTGGAGGCGCACAAGGTCAGCGGCGTGGGCGACCTCGGGCCCGCGGACCTGCGCGCCGTGCGCGAGGTGCGCGAGAGGTTCGCGGCGGTCTTCTCCGCCCCCGAGGCCCGGATCGCCGCACCCCTGATCAACCAGCTGGTGGCGGGGGCGGGCACCACCCCTCAGCTCACCGACCACGACGGCTACGACTGGCACGTGCACTACTTCGCGCCGGGCGCCTCCGTGGCGGACCACCTCGCGGCCGACTGCGGCATGGCCCTCGCGTTCATCGTCGTGGCCGGCGAGCAGGAGCGGCTGCGGCGCTGTGAGGCGCCGGACTGCGGCCGGGCCTTCGTGGACCTCTCGCGCAACCGCTCGCGCCGCTACTGCGACAGCCGCACCTGCGGCAACCGTCTGCACGTGGCCGCGTACCGGGCGCGCCGCAAGGAAGCCGCGGGCTGACCTCCCCGGGCCTAGAGGCCGGGCGGCCGAGCGCTCGGGGGCCGGAGGTCACAACACGAAGAGATCGTGCACGGCCGCCATCAGCAGCAGGCAGCCGATCACCCCGAGGAAGATCATCAGCGGCGGCTGGGAGAGCGCGAACAGGCAGCCGCGCGGCTCTTCGGCGGGGGTGTCGGTGGTGGCGGGTACGGGCTCCCGCGAGGTATCCAGCATCTCGGGGGGATGATGACGCACCCCTGACCCGCCGAATCCCGCAACACGCCCCACCGCGGGGGCCGTTCACCCCTTCCCGTGGATCACGGAACGGGGACGGACACCGTAAGCGCCAGAAGTGATCAGATTCCGTGCTTCTTCAGAATCGCCTCGATGTCGCTGAAGTCCTCACCCGCCGGCTGGCCGGCCTGCGGCTTCGCCGTCACGGCGCGGGAGGGCGCCGACGCGGCCGGGGCCACGGCTCTCGGCTCGGCTCCCCCGGCGGTCACCTCGCGGCCGGCCCGGCGCCGCTCCACGGCCCGGGTGGACAGGAAGAGCAGCCAGGCGACGCCGAGCACGCCGAAGCCGGCCCAGGCCACCGGGCTGAAGGCCGTGTCGGCGATCCACTCGACCGCGCCCGTCATCACCAGGCCGAGCGGCACCAGGGCATAGGCCGCGATCCGGGCGGCGGACAGGAACTTCTTCCGGTACGCCGAAATCGCGGCGATGCCCAGGCCCGCCGCGGACACCGCGGAACAGATGGTCTCGGCGAGCATGCGATCCTCCAGGTGCCGGGCGATACGTCCCTTCCATCCTGCACCGCCGGGACCGTCCGGGGCCATGGCCCGGGCCCCGTCTCAGGGAGATCTCCGGGTCGCCCCCGCCGGGATCTCCTCCCCAGGTCCCAGTGGGAGACTGCTGCCATGAACGACTCCACCACCGCACCCGCCTCCCCCGCCGTCCTGGAGGCCTGGTTCGACCTCCAGTGCCCCGACTGCTTCCAGGCCCTCGACGACGTCCGCGCGCTCCGCGAGAAGTACGGCGACCGGCTCGACGTACAGCTGCGCCACTTCCCGCTGGCCAAGCACAAGCACGCGTACGCCGCCGCCCAGGCCGCCGAGGAGGCCTTCGAGCAGGGCAAGGGCTGGCCGTACACGGAGGCACTGCTCGCCAGGACCGCCGAGCTCGGCGACCGGGGCGAGCCGGTCCTCCTGGAGGTGGCGGCCGAGCTGGGCCTGGACGCCGAGGAGTTCGACACCGCCCTGATCGACGGCCGGCACCTGCTGACCGTGGACGCCGACGAGGCCGAGGGCAAGGCGATCAAGGTCACCGGCACCCCGACCTACGTCATCGGCGGCGAGCGCCTGGACGGCGGCAAGAGCCAGGAGGGCCTGCGGGAGCGGATCGAGGAGATCGCCGACCGGCTTCTGGGGGCCTAGGCCGTCTCCGGAAAGTCCCGCCTGCGGGCAGACGGCGCTACTTTCCGGACACGGCCCAGGGCCTGTCGTGCGTGCCGGGCGGGCCGGACCCGACGGGAAGGGCCGGACAGGCCCAGCAGCTCGCGGACGCGGCCCGGCGGGCCTCAGACCAGCGGCTTCGCGCTGTTGTACAGCGTCGTGCGGTAGCCGAGCGACTCGTAGAGCCGGATCGCCGGGGTGTTGCCCGCGAACACATGCAGTTCGATCAGGCTCTCCCCGGCGTCCAGGGCGATGTGCTCGGCGAGCAGCATGAGGGCCCGGCCGTACCCCTTTCCGCGCTGCCCCTCGACGACCTCGATCTCGAAGACGAAGCCTGTCCCCTTCCCGGGCTCGCGCTCGAGCCGGCCCACCCACAGGTAGCCGACGACCTGCCCGTCGCGCACGGCGACGGACACGGTGACGCCCGGGGTCGCGAGGCCCTGCGGGAGGAAGCGGCGGCGGCCGTCCTCGGCCTTGGCGAGCGCCTGCTCCTCCGGGACGCCCCGGTCGATCCAGCTCTGCGCGAAGGCGGCCCGGGACTTCGCCGACCACGCCTCGAACTCCGGCTCGGTCACCGGCCGGTGCGTGAACCCCTCCGGCAGCCGCGGCGGCTCGGCCGGCAGCTCCTTGACCATGTTCCGGCTGCGCTCGGTGTACCCGAGGGAGCGGGCCATCCGCAGGGCCGCCCCGGCGTCGGCGGGCACCGAGATCTGCACCTCGCCGCAGCCCCAGCTCCGCAGCACCTCCTCCGCGGCGAGCGCCGCCACCGTGCCCCGGCCCCGGCCCCGGTCGGGCTCGTCGACCCGAAGGCGGTCGATCAGACCCGAGGCGGCGCCGAAGGCCTGATCGGTGGCGAGGTGGACGGCGCCGACCCGGCGACTGTTCACACAGATGTCGAAGGTGCGGGAACGGCCGCCGTCGGCGGACTGCTGAAGCGGCTCGGACGGCCGCAGAGTGGTGGTCATCAGAGGTGTTCTACCCAGCCGGCCACCACCCGTCATCCGGATTTACGCGAACCCCGGGTCCCGGTCCGCCGCGGCCCGCTCGTCGAAGACCCGCATCGCCTTGGCGGTGACGGGACCGGGCGCGCCCGTGAGCTCACGGCCGTCGACCCGGTGCACGGCCTGGATGTCGCGGAGGGTCGACGTCAGGAAGATCTCGTCGGCGGAGTCGAGGACGTCCAGCGGCAGGTCGGTCTCCTCGGCGCCGGTCCACTCCACGGCGAGGGCCCGGGTGATGCCGGCGAGGCAGCCGGAGGAGACGGGCGGGGTGAGGATCCGGCCGTCGACCACGACGAAGACGTTGGAGCCGGTGCCCTCGCAGAGCTGCCCCACGGTGTTGGCGAAGAGCGCCTCGGAGGCCCCCTGCTCGCGCGCCCTGGCGAGGGCGACGACGTTCTCGGCGTACGAGGTGGTCTTGAGACCGGTGAGGGCGCCCCGCTCGTTGCGCGTCCAGGGGACGGTGATCACGGCGGTGGAGTCGGGGCGGCGGCTCGTCTCGCCGAGGGCGACGACCAGGCTCGTCCCGGCGTCGCCGCGCTCCGAGCCGAGCGGGGAGAGTCCGCCGGTGTACGTGATGCGGAGCCGGCCGAGCTCCATCGGGTTGGCCTCGATGACGGCGGCGCAGGCGCGGCGGACCTCGTCGAGGTCGGGGTCGGGCAGGCCGAGGCCGCGGGCGGAGCGGGTGAGGCGCTCCAGGTGCAGGGTGAGAGCAAACGTTTCGCCGCGCTCGACCTTGACCGTCTCGAAGATGCCGTCGCCGACGGTCAGTCCGTGGTCCAGTACGGAGACCCGGGCGGCCTCCGCGTCGTGCAGCCCGCCGTTGACCCAGAGTTTCATCGAGAAGTGGCCTTTCCGCTCGCCTCACGGACGCCCGACTCGTGGGCGCCCGATGCCTCGTAGGCGCCCGACGCTATCGCGACGAGCCGGTCCGCCTTCAGCTCGGTCTCCGCCCACTCCCGCTCCGGGTCGGAGCCCCAGGTGATCCCGGCGCCCGTGCCGAAGCGGAGCACGCCCTCGGGGCGGTCGATCCAGAAGGTGCGAATGCCGACGGCCAGCTCGCCGGTGCCCGCGTCGGCGTCGACCCAGCCGATCCCTCCGCAGTACGGGCCACGGGGCGCGGTCTCCAGCGCCTCGATGATCCGCAGCGCGCTGGACTTGGGCGCGCCGGTGACGGAGCCGGGCGGGAAGGTGGCGGCGAGCAGCTCGGGCCAGCCGGCGTCCTCGCGCAGCAGGCCGGTGACCGTGGAGACGAGGTGGACGAGGCCGGGGTGTTCCTCCACGGCGCAGAGCTCGGGGACGGCGACGGTGCCGGTCTCGCTGACGCGGCCCAGGTCGTTGCGGACCAGGTCGACGATCATCACGTTCTCCGCATGGTCCTTGGGGAGGAGGTCGGCGGCGGTGCGGCCGGTCCCCTTGATGGGGCCGGAGGAGATCAGGGCCCCTTCCCTGCGCAGGTAGAGCTCCGGGGACGCGGTGGCGATCTCCACGCCGTGGGCGGGCAGGCGGATCGTTCCGGCGTAGGGAGCGGGGTTGCCGCGGGCCAGGAGTGCGGTGAGGGCGTCGACGTCGGCGGCGGCCGGGTCCGGCAGCGGCGCGGTCAGCACCCGGCAGAGGTTCGCCTGGTAGACCTCGCCGCGCGCGATGTGCTCGCGCACGCGCCGTACGCCCGCGGTGTACGCGGCGCGGTCGAGCGAGGACGTCCAGTCACCGGCGGCGGGACCGCGCCAGCCGCCCGGGACGGGCGCGGGGACCGGGTCGGGCCTGACGTCCCCGAAGCGCGCGCAGGTGAGGCGCCCTTCGAAGTCCGCGCAGACGGCCCAGAAGCCTGCGGAGTCCAGTGCCTCGGGGTCGTTTGTGACGTCCCGGAGATCGGTCGCGACGAGGCCGCCGAAGCGGGCCAGGGGAGCAAGGGCATGCACGCATCGAGTCTAGGTCGGGCGGGACGCGGGCACGGGGTCGTCCGCGGAGGGGGCGTGAGGGACGCGTGGGGTGGGGGCTCCGCGCCACCCCGGGGACACGGCGAGTGAACGCCACGCGAACCCTCTGCCGGGCCCGGCCGGGCGCCCTGGAGGGCTCGCAGGTCAGCACGCTGCGGAAACGCGTTTTTGTACTGGCCCAGGAATCCGCTAGAGTTCAACACGTCGCCGGGACGCGCAAGCGGAACGGAAACGACAAGCGGACGTGGCTCAGTTGGTAGAGCATCACCTTGCCAAGGTGAGGGTCGCGAGTTCGAATCTCGTCGTCCGCTCGATGTGGGGGATCTTCCCGAACCCCCGTTATCACTCCTGGTGGAGTGGCCGAGAGGCGAGGCAACGGCCTGCAAAGCCGTCTACACGGGTTCAAATCCCGTCTCCACCTCCAAGGACGATTAGCTCAGCGGGAGAGCGCTTCCCTGACACGGAAGAGGTCACTGGTTCAATCCCAGTATCGTCCACTGGATCTTCGGATCCCGGGTCTTCGGATCCCCCGCGCGATTAGCTCAGCGGGAGAGCGCTTCCCTGACACGGAAGAGGTCACTGGTTCAATCCCAGTATCGCGCACCACACTTCACGCACCCCTCGGGTGCGCCCGCGCGATTAGCTCAGCGGGAGAGCGCTTCCCTGACACGGAAGAGGTCACTGGTTCAATCCCAGTATCGCGCACGCAGTACGATCACCTTCGGGTGTGCCCGCGCGATTAGCTCAGCGGGAGAGCGCTTCCCTGACACGGAAGAGGTCACTGGTTCAATCCCAGTATCGCGCACCAGAGGAGGAAGCCCCCGGCCGCAGCTCGCGGCCGGGGGCTTCTTCGTGCCCCGGTGGGGAGACCGGTGGGACCGGGAGGGACCGGTCCCGTTCGGTCAGGAGGAGAAGAGCATCCGCCCGAAGCCGCCCTTGCGGTAGTGGCCGCCGTGGTGACCACCGTGGTGGCCGCCGTGGTGCGGGGCGCCCCAGGCGGGCGCGGCCGGGGCGGGCTGCGCCGGGTAGGCCGGCGGGGCGGGCGGGGCCTGCTGGACCCACTGGGACTCCAGGCGGGTCAGGGCCTCCAGCTCGCCGTAGTCCAGGAATATGCCCCGGCAACCGCTGCACTGCTCGATCTGGACGCCGTTGCGGTTGTACGTGTGCATGGCCGCATGGCACTTGGGACACTGCATGCTCGGCTCAACTCCCTGACATTGCCGTTCGAATGGTGGCTTCACCTTACGTGGACGCCGAAAGGGCCTACCCGGTTCGATGTCCGGAGATGCGGGCACAGGTGTCGATCATCACTTCCTCGACCTCGTCGAGCGGCCGGCGCTCGGCCGTCGACTTGGCGAGCGCGAGGGCGGCGGTCTGGACCGTCAGCGCCCGTGCGGGCACGTCGAGTCGGTCCCACGGATCGGCGCCCACGGCGGGGCCGCCCGCCTCCTGGTACGCGCCGAGGAAGCGGGACCAGACCTCGGGCGGCAGGATGCCGGCGGCGAACCACGCGGCGGGCCGGGCCAGATCCCAGGCGGGGTCGCCCAGACCCAGGTCGTCGATGTCGATGAGCCGCCAGGGCCCGTGGGGCCCCGGGCGGGTGTCGCGGACCAGCTGGCCCAGGTGGAAGTCGCCGTGGCAGAGGAGCCGGTACGCGGCAGGGGCCTCCGGGACCGTCCGCCAGGCGCCCAGGACGGTGGCGGTCGCCGGGTGGTCCGGGGCCGTGCGGCGCATCCGGTCCACGGCCAGGGCCGCCTTCGCGGGGGCCCGCATGTCCGGGAGGCGCCCGGCCCGGCCGGACGGGGGCGGGGTGCGGTGCAGCAGCGCGAGCAGCCGCGCCGCCTCCTCCCACGGTGCGGCGTCGGGATCCTCCGGGGCGACCGGCGGACCGTACGGCCAGAGGGTGACCGGGCGGCCGTCGAGCGCGTCGGGACCGGGCCGCGGCAGCGGGAGCGGCGGCAGGAGGATCCCGCCCACGTCCTGGTGCGCGGCGAGTTCCAGCCGTACGCGGTGGTCCTCGGGGTCCGTGCCGGGCGCGTGCGCCTTCGCGACGAGGCCCCCGTGCCGTACGACGGTCCCGTCGTCGCGGTCGGCCAGCACCCCGACCAGGCCGCTCGCGCAACGGCAGGGATCGTCCGCCGGGTGAGCCGCCGCGTGGGCCAGGTCGGCCAGGCGGTGGAGCGGGAGTGCGGTGGGGCCGGGAGGCGTCCGGGGTGCTGAGTCCACTCCCGGAGCGTACGGGGTGATGCGTCTGCCGCCGCCGGCCGGACCGGTCCGGGGAATGCGCGAGGGCCGTTCAGCTCCCCAGCTGACCGGCCCCACGCTGCCGTCCGCCGCACCCCCGTCCCCACGGGGTTGATGGCCGGATGTCCCGACCCGGGCCGCTCTCCCGGGTCCGGGGCGCCGCTCAGCGCCCCAGCATCACGCCCACGGACGACGCCTGTGTGACCACCGCTTCCCAGCCGCCGAAGACGACCACGAGCAGGGCCGCGAGAGGGAGGACCATGGCGGTGGCGACCAGGGGGTGACGGCGGCTCGAAGGCCGGGTGGTCGTCCGGTGTGCCGTGTAGGCCATGGTTCCTCTCCTGTCGTGTTCGGCGCGGCGGGTGCGTGACCTCGGGGGACGAGTGCTGCACCCGCCGCTTGACCTCAACACTAGGGAGCGGGAAGCGGCCGCACGTCATGCCCGCGTATCGACTTCCGGGCCTCCCGGAGGATGAGGCCCCGCCGTGCGGCGTACTCCCCTGGGTGGAGACGCGTACCCGGAACCCCGGGACTTCCCGGAAGGGTCGCCCGGAGACGGCGTGGCGGCGTGACTTCGCTCACTTCCCCGGCTCTCGTGTTCCCGGCTGGGGTGGACGGCCCGGGAGGCCGCCCTTTGGGGTGTCCTGCCGGATCCGGGACGGCTCGCCAAGTGGGGTTCCGGGGGCGGGGGTTGAGGCCTGCGCTTGCTGCCTCCTGTCCCCCGGTGTCCCCCTCAGTACTGACAATCGATCCCACTGCGAGGGCGCGGCCTATGAGCGCGTACGGGCGCCACTACGTAAGCTGTGCCACGTCGAACGGACGAGGGGACGGACATGGCGATGATGCGGCTCCGGCGCGAGGATCCGCGGATCGTCGGGTCGTTCCGGATCCACCGCAGGCTGGGGGCCGGCGGGATGGGCGTCGTATACCTGGGATCCGACCGGCGCGGCCAGCGGGTGGCGCTGAAGGTGATCCGGCCCGACCTGGCCGAGGACCAGGAGTTCCGGTCCCGCTTCGCCCGCGAGGTGTCGGCCGCCCGGCGGATCCGGGGCGGCTGCACCGCCCGGCTGGTCGCGGCCGATCTGGAGGCCGACCGCCCCTGGTTCGCCACCCAGTACGTCCCCGGCCCCTCGCTGCACGACCGGGTCGCCGAGGAGGGCGCGCTGCGCGCCGCCGACGTGGCCTCGATCGGGGCGGCGCTCTCGGAGGGCCTCGTCGCCGTCCACGAGGCCGGGGTCGTCCACCGTGACCTCAAGCCGTCGAACATCCTGCTGTCGCCCAAGGGGCCCCGGATCATCGACTTCGGGATCGCCTGGGCGACGGGCGCGAGCACCCTCACCCATGTCGGCACCGCCGTCGGATCGCCCGGCTTCCTCGCCCCCGAGCAGGTGCGCGGAGCCGCCGTCACCCCGGCCACCGACGTCTTCTCGCTCGGTGCCACCCTGGCGTACGCGGCCATGGCCGACTCCCCCTTCGGGCACGGCAGTTCCGAGGTCATGCTCTACCGCGTCGTGCACGAGGAACCGCAGCTCCACGGAGTGCCGGACGCGCTCGCGCCGTTGATCCGGGCCTGCCTCGCCAAGGACCCGGAAGACCGGCCCAGCACCCTGCAGCTGTCCATGCGGCTCAAGGAGATCGCGGCGCGCGAGGCCCAGGGGCTTCCCGTCTCCCGGCCGCCCGTGCAGCGCGAGCGGGCCGAGGAGCGCAACACCGTCCGGCCCACCGAGCGGTACACCGATCGCGACGTGCCCGGTGGGCGCGGGCCGGAGCGGGGTGCCGAGCGGACGTCGGGGCGTGCGCCCTCCTCCCGTCCTTCGGCGGGGCCCCGGACCGGGGGTTCGCGCGGGCCTCAGTCCCGGCCCGGGACCCGGCCCGGTGCCCGGTCCACGTCGACCGGCCGCCGCCCCGCCAACCCCCGGCTGCTGCGGCAGCGGCTCTTCGTCTTCGTGGTCGTGACGCTCGTCGTGGCCCTCGGCATCGCCGCCGCCCAGGCCCTTCAGGGGTAGGGCCCGATCCGACGCGCATGGTCGGACGGGCCCTGGGCCGCAGGCGCTCAGGCCTCCGGGCGGCCCGTCGCCACCGCGTAGAACGCCACCGCCGCCGCCGCGCCCACGTTGAGCGAGTCGACCCCGTGGGCCATCGGGATCCGGACCCACTCGTCCGCGGCCCGCAGGGCCTGCGTCGACAGGCCTTCGCCCTCCGCGCCGAGCATCAGCGCCACCCGCTCCAGACGGTGCGGGGCGGCCTCGTCGATCGAGGTCGCCTTCTCCGCCGGGGTCAGCGCGAGGAGCTTGAAGCCCGCCTCCCGTACCGCCTCCAGGCCTCGGGGCCAGGTGTCCAGGCGGGCGTACGGCACCGAGAACACCGCGCCCATCGACACCTTCACCGAGCGCCGGTACAGCGGGTCCGCGCAGTCCGGGGACAGCAGAACCGCGTCCATGCCGAGCGCCGCGGCGCTGCGGAAGATGGCGCCGATGTTGGTGTGGTCGTTCACCGACTCCATGACCACCACCCGGCGGGCGCCGGCCAGGAGCTCGCCCGCCTCCGGGAGCGGCTTGCGCTGCATCGAGGCGAGCGCGCCCCGGTGCACGTGGTAGCCGGTGACGCGTTCCGCGAGGTCCGGCTGGATCGCGTACACCGGCGCCGGGACCTCGTCGATGACGTCCCGCATGACGTCCACCCACTTGGCGGAGAGCAGCATCGACCGCATCTCGTAACCGGCCTGCTTCGCACGGCGGATGACCTTCTCGCCCTCCGCGATGAACAGGCCCTCGGCCGGCTCGCGCCTGCGGCGCAGCTCGACGTCGGTCAGGCCGGTGTAGTCGCGCAGGCGCGGGTCGTCGGGGTCGTCGATCGTGATGAGTTCGGCCACGAGGTGATACTGCCTTGTCCGGTGTGTGGTGCCAATGCGTGCGAAGGTTTGCTCACCCCTGGTTACTTCGGGGTGGCGCCTCCGTCGTTCTTCGTCAGTTTGTCGGGGCTCTCGGTCACCACGTCGCCGATGACGATCACCGCCGGCGGGCGGACCTCCTCCGCCTTGACCGTCTCCGCGACCGTCGCCAGCGTCGCGTCCACCCGGCGCTGCGTCGCCGTCGTGCCCTCCTGGACCAGGGCCAGCGGGGTGTCCGGGCTCTTGCCGTGGGCGATCAGCGCCTCGGCGATCTTTCCGATCTTGTCCACGCCCATGAGGATCACGAGCGTGCCCGTGAGCTTCGCCAGCGACGCCCAGTCGACCAGCGAGCGCGGGTCGTCCGGGGCCACGTGGCCGCTGACCACCGTGAACTCGTGCGCCACCCCGCGGTGCGTCACCGGGATGCCGGCCGCTCCCGGGACCGAGATCGAGCTGGAGATGCCCGGGACCACCGTGCAGGCGATGCCCTCGGCCGCCAGGGCCTGCGCCTCCTCCATGCCCCGGCCGAAGACGAAGGGGTCGCCGCCCTTGAGGCGGACCACCGACTTCCCCTGCTTCGCGTGCTCGATCAGTGCGTTGTTGATGGCCTCCTGGGCCATGAAACGGCCGTACGGGATCTTCGCCGCGTCGATCACCTCGACGTGCGGCGGCAGCTCGTCCAGGAGGTCCCGGGGGCCGAGCCGGTCCGCGATGACCACGTCCGCCTCCGCGAGCAGCCTGCGGCCCCGGACGGTGATCAGGTCCGGGTCGCCGGGGCCGCCGCCCACCAGGGCGACGAAGGGGGTACGGGAGCGGTGCGCGGGCGCGGCGATCGAACCGTCGCGGAGGCCCTCGACGATCGCGTCCCGTACGGCTGCCGAACGGCGGGGGTCGTGGCCCGTGAGCACCGCGACCGTCACTCCCGCGTCGCGGCCCGTCGCCGGGGTCCAGGCGGTCGCCGCTTCCGCGTCGTCCGCCCGTACGCACCAGGTCCTGGTGCGCTCGGCCTCGGCGGAGGCGGCGGCGTTCGCGGTCGGGTCCGTGGTTGCCACCAGGGCGTACCAGGCGTCCGCCAGGTCGCCCTCCTCGTACCTGCGCTTGATCCAGGTGATCTCGCCCGTCTCCGCCATCGCGTCCACGGACGGGGTCGCGGACGGTGAGATGAGGGTGACGTCCGCGCCCGCGGCGATCAGCGCCGGGAGTCGGCGCTGGGCCACCTGCCCGCCGCCGAGGACGACGACGCGGCGGCCGGCGAGGCGCAGTCCGACGGGGTAGGCGGGGTGCTCGGCGTTCTCTGCCATGGGTGAGCGGCTCCTCGGAGAGCGTGGCGGTGCGGGCGAGGGTGCCGCTGCGGCGGTGGAGCGGCTCGTGCATGGTCACGATATCTGTGACCTGGGGCTGGCAGGGTGTGACGGATGTCCCCCGCCGGTGGGTCCGTGACGTGGGGGACGCTCCGGAACCGGGTTCGGGACTGCATGATTTACGGCGCCTGCGGGGTCCTGAGAGCGTCAGGCCCCTGCGCGCCACACATCACGCTTTACGTCCCGAACCCGGTTCCTGCGCATCCCCCACTTCCGTGTGTGGGTGGGGGACGCGCCGTGGTCCTACTTCTCGGTGACTCCCGCCGAGTCGAACGTGGCCACCTCGTGCATCGCACGTGCCGCGCTCTGGACCAGCGGGAGGGCCAGGAGCGCGCCCGTGCCTTCGCCGAGGCGCAGGTCCAGGTCGACCAGCGGGCGCAGGCCCAGCTTGTTGAGCGCGGCCACGTGGCCCGGCTCGGCGCTGCGGTGGCCCGCGATGCACGCCGCGAGCGACTCGGGCGCGATGGCGCGGGCGACGAGGGCCGCGGCGCCCGTGGACACGCCGTCCAGGATGACCGGGGTACGGAGCGATGCCGCGCCCAGGATCAGACCCACGAGGGCCGCGTGCTCCAGGCCGCCGATCGCCGACAGGACGCCGATCGGGTCCGCCGGGTCCGGCTTGTGCAGGTCGAGGGCGCGACGGACCACGTCCACCTTGCGGGCGTGCGTCTCGTCGTTGATGCCCGTGCCCCGGCCCGTGACCTCGGCCGCGTCCACCCCGGTGTAGACCGAGATCAGGGCGGCCGACGCCGTGGTGTTCGCGATGCCCATCTCGCCCGTGAGCAGGGCCTTGTTGCCGGCTGCCACGAGGTCGCGGGCCGTTTCGATGCCCACCTCGATCGCGGCCAGCACTTCTTCGCGGGTCATCGCGAGGCCCGTGGTGAAGTCGCCCGTTCCCGGGCGGACCTTGCGGGGCAGGAGGCCCGGGGTGGCGGGGAGTTCCGACGCCACGCCCACGTCGATGACGCAGACTTCGGCGCCCACCTGGTTCGCGAAGGCGTTGCAGACCGCTCCCCCGCCGAGGAAGTTGGCCACCATCTGGCCCGTGACCTCCTGCGGCCACGGGGTGACGCCCTGGGCGTGGACACCGTGGTCACCGGCGAAGATCGCCACGGCGGCCGGCTCCGGGATCGGGGGCGGGCAGACGCGGGAGAGACCCGAGAGCTGGGCGGAGATGATCTCCAGCATGCCCAGGGCCCCGGCGGGCTTCGTCATCCGCTTCTGGCGCTCCCACGCCTCGCCGAGCGCCTTCGCGTCCAGCGGGCGGATGTTCGCGACGGTCTCCTGGAGGAGGTCGTGCGGCTCCTCACCCGGCAGGGCGCGGCGGCCGTACGTCTCCTCGTGGACCACCCAGGCCAGCGGGCGGCGCTTCGACCAGCCCGCCTGCATCAGCTCGGGCTCGTCCGGGAACTCGTCGACGTATCCCACGCAGAGGTACGCCACCACTTCGAGGTGCTCGGGAAGTCCGAGGGCACGGACCATCTCGCGCTCGTCGAAGAAGCTGACCCAGCCGACGCCGAGGCCTTCGGCGCGGGCCGCGAGCCAGAGGTTCTCCACGGCGAGCGCGGAGGAGTACGGGGCCATCTGCGGCTGCGTGTAGCGGCCGAGCGTGTGGCGGCCGCCCCGGGTGGGGTCGGCGGTCACGACGATGTTCACCGGGGTGTCGAGGATGGCCTCGATCTTCAGTTCCTTGAACTGCTTCGCCCGGGCCTTCGGCAGCGACTTGGCATAGGCCTCGCGCTGACGCTGGGCCAGCTCGTGCATCGTCTGCCGGGTCTCGGCGGAGCGGATGACCACGAAGTCCCAGGGCTGCGAGTGGCCGACGCTGGGTGCCGTGTGGGCCGCTTCGAGGACGCGGAGGAGCACCTCGTGCGGGATCGGGTCACTGCGGAAGCCGTTGCGGATGTCGCGGCGCTCGCGCATCACGCGGAGGACCGCCTCGCGCTCGGCGTCGTCGTAGCCCGGGGCCGGAGCGTCCGGGCGGGTCTCCGCGACGGTCTCCGTCGGTTCCTGGGTCTCCGCCTCGGCTGCCGGCTGTGCCTGAGCCTCCGCCTCGGTCTCCGGCTGAGCCTCCGTCCGGGCCTGCGGTTCCGCCTCGGTCTCGGGGGCCGTCTCGATCGGGGCCGCCTCGGGCCCCTCGGCCACGACCGGGATCTCCTCGGCAACGACCGGGATCTCCTCGGCCACGGCCTCCACCGGAGCCTCGGCCGGCTCTTCGGCCTGGGGCTGAGCGGGGGCCTCGACGGGGATCTCCGCCGTTGCCGGCTCTTCCGGGGCGGCTGCCTCCGGTACGACCTCCGCCACGGGCTCCACGACCGGCTCGGCCGGGGCCTCCACGGGCGCGACCTCGACAGCCTCGGCCTGAACCTGCTCCTCGACCGGCTGGGCGGCCTCGGGGGTGGCCTCCGCCTGGACCTCGACCGGTGCGACCTCGACCGGTGCGACCTCGACAGGCGCGACCTCGACCGGCGCGACCTCGACAGGCGCGACCTCTGCGGCCGCTACCTCGACGACCTCGGCCTGTGCCGGTTCTTCGATCGGCTGCGCGGGCTCGGCCGGCGCCTCGGCGGCGGCTTCGGTCACCTGCGGCTCGGCCGCCTCGACCGGGACGGCCTCCTCGGCCTCACGCGGGGCGGGGACGGTGGCCTCGGGGGTTGCCTCCTCGGGGGCCGGGGCGGGCTCCGGGGCCGGCTCCACGACGGCCTCGGGCGCCTCGGGGGCCTCCTGGGTGGGCTCCACCGGCTCGGCGACCGGCGTCGGCTCGGCGGCCTGGGGCGGCTCCGGCGTCGGGACCGGGGCCAGGTGCGGGGTCGTCGGGACCGAGCCCTCGACCTGGACGAACTGGGCCACCGGCGGGACGACCGTTTCTGCGGGCGCCACCGGCTCCTGCGGCTGCGCGACCCACGGCTCGGCGCCCTGCGGGGCGAGCTGCTGGTCCTGCGCGATCTCGAAGTACTCGGGGCCGGTGGTCGGCGGGCCCGGGGTCCGCACCGGCATCGGGGCGGGGGCCGTCGCCACGACCGGCTCGGGGGCGGGGGCGGGCTGCGGGGCCGGCGCCGGAGCGGCGGCCGGGCCGCGGTCGGCGAGGGAGAGCACGACGCCACCGGTGGCGTCGGGCACCGGCGGGCCCATGTGCAGCGGGCGCCGCGCCGGAGGCGGCGTCATGGCCGCCGCGGGCGGGGGCACACGGACGCCGCCGAGGTCGACGGAGCCGGAGTCACGGCCGGCCGCCTCGTGCGCGCCGGTGTCGAGGATGCCCGGCTCGTAGCCGTGCTCGGTGACGACCGGCACGCCGTGCGCCGGGGTGCCCAGCGGCACGCCCTGAGCCGGGGTGTGGCCCTGCGGGGCCGTCAGCACGTCGGCCAGCGCGACCCCGTCGGGGAGCGGGCCCGTGAGGGGGTCCGGCAGCGGGTCGGTGAGCGGGTCGCCCATCGGGACCGGCGTCTCCGGAACGGCCGCGTGCGGCACGCCCTGGTTCGGAACCACGGGCGCCGGCGGCGGTACGGCGACCGGCGGCGCGGGCACGACGCCCGGCGGGTGCTCGCTCCAGGCGCCCTGGGCGCCCGGCATCAGGAGCAGGTCGTCGTCCTCGGTGGTGTGCTCGGAGGGGTCCAGGAAGGTGTACGCGCCCGGAGCGGGGATGCCCGGCTGCTCGACCATGCCTGCGTTCTCCGGCAGCCCCTCGCCCGGGACCTGGCCGGTGTCCGTCATGCGTACCCCTCGCCCATCGCTTGTGCTCCTTCAGACCTGCGCCCGCCGACAAGAACGAGCGCGCGCGCCGCGCGGCACGAAGCACACGCGGACACCCACACATTGTCGCGGCCCTCGGCCATCGTGGCAGGGAGAATTGCCACGGTGCGCTGTGGACTGCGCCACGTCGCGCGGTCCCCCCTTGTCACCTACCACATCGGCGGCACAAAGCGGCCACCAATTCGGGACATTGACGAACAGAGTGCCGAACGTCCCGGTGCGGTACAACAATCGGCCAGCCTACCCTGCCCCGACGGGGCGGCCGGGTCACGGGGCTCGGTCGATCCTGCGTCCGGTCAGCAGAAACACGACCGAGCGCTCGCGTTCCGACCAGTCGTCCGGGTCGAGTCCGACGGTCTGGAGGAGGAGGCTCTCGACGGCGTAGCCGCCGTCGGCGAGGGCGGCGCCGATCGCCTCGGCCTCGTCACGGGTGGAGGCGTGGGCGACGATGCGTTCCGGGCGCCGGTCGGTGCAGGCGGTGACGACGGGGACGCCGCCGGCCGCGATGCGTACGACGTCCGGCTCGGGCAGGTTCTCCAGGACGTGCGGGGCGCGGCCCGGGACGGTCTGGAGCGGCACTCCGTGGCGGCGGGCCGCCTGTTCGGTGCGGGTGCAGGCGTCCGGGTCGGTGTCCACGGCGATGACGGCGGCGCCGAAGCGGGCCGCCTCGACGGAGAAGGCGCCGCCCGCGCAGCCGATGTCCCAGACGAGGTCGCCGGTGCGGGGCCCGAGGCGGGCCAGTTGGGCGGCTCGGAGGGCGGGGTCAGCGCCCGCGCCGGGGCGGGCCCGGCCGGTTCCCGGGCCTTCGCCCTCGGAGTCGTACTCCTCGGTGGGAAGTCCCCAGCCGCGGACCGTGCGGGCGGCCGGGTCCTGGCCCATCAGCCAGGGGGTGGTGGGGGTGCCGCCGACCGCGCCGCCGATGACGAGGACGACGTTCGGGTCGCGCCAGGTGTGGTCGGCGGCCTTGTCGGAGGTGAGGACGGAGACCTGTTCGCGGTCGGTGCCGAGCTCCTCGCAGACGACGAAGGTGCGGTGGACGCCTTCGAGGAGGAGGGCGAGTTCGGCGGGTCCGGCGCCCGGGGAGGTGAGGACGGCGACCTTGGGGTGGGCGCGGCAGACGTTGACGGCGCGGCGGAGGGTGCGCTGGTGGGCGACGACGATCCGGGCGTCCTCCCAGGGCATGCCGGCGCGTGCGAAGGCGGCGGCGACGGAGGAGACGGCGGGGACGACCTCGACCTCCAGGCCGTGCTCGGGGGCGCGCAGGGTGCGGACGACGCCGAAGAAGCCGGGGTCGCCGTCGGCGAGGACGACGGCGGTGCCGCGGTGGGTCGCGATGCGGCGGGCGGCGAGGTCGACGCTGCCCAGGCGGATGCGTTCGGCGGCGGGCGGCACCTCGGGCAGCGCCAGGTGGTGGGCGGCGCCGGCCACCAGGGTGGCGGCGGAGAGCGCGGACCTGGCCGCCGCGGTGAGGGGCGAGCCGTCCCAGCCGATCACCGTGACGCGGTCGGCCATCGTCGTCTGTCTCCCTGTGGTGTTGTCGCAGGTCGGGGGCGTGCCGAGCGTACCCCGGGATCGCTCCGGGGGCTCAGCTCCAGTCGGTGTACGAGGAGTAGCCGGCCTCGGCCATCTGGTCGGCGACGCCGTCGAGGTCCTCGGGGAGGAGGCCCCAGACGATGAAGTCGGTGCGCAGTTCGGCCCAGGTGCCGTCCTCGGTGCGGGTGCGGGCTATGCAGGCGTTGCGGAGGACGCCTTCGCTGATGCAGCCGATCTTCTGGGCGACCTGCTGGGAGGCGGTGTTGTCGGCGGCGGTGCGCAGTTCCAGGCGTTCGAACTTCTGGTCGCCGAAGAGCCACTGGGCGGTGGCGAGCGCGGCTTCGGAGGCGTAGCCCTCGCCGCGGGCCCAGGGGGCGATGATGTAGGACATCTCGGTGGAGCGGACCCGCCAGTTGGTGTTGCTCAGCTGGACGATGCCGACCAGACGCTGGGTCAGGAACTCGGTGACGGCGAGGTCGAGGCCCCGGCCCGCGGTGCGTTCGGTGGGGGCGTACTCGGTGATCCAGCCGCGTGCCGCGTCCTCGGTGTAGGGCTGGGGCACGGCCGTCCAGGCGGCGACCATCTCGTCGTTCATCATCTCGGCGAGGGCGGGGGCGTCCGCCTCTTCGAGCGCGCGCAGCACCAACCGGTCCGTGTTGATGGAGATGTCCGGAAAGGTGGTAGTCATGCGCAGCTCCATGCCGTGGACCGTCCGAATCGACCGTGAACGCACAGCATGCAGCATGCGACCGCCGGTGCGCATGGCCGGGTCGGGTGAGCCGGGGGTGTGTGGGGGCGGTGCGGCGAAGGCCCCGCGCATCGGACGGGATGCGGGGGCCTTCTCCTCAAGGACTGTACGGGGGTGCCGGTCTGACGGACCCTCGGACGTCTGTCTTGCTCGTGGGCCTTACTGGGCGGCGCCGAAGGCGGGGATGACCGAGCCCTTGTAGGTGTCCTCGATGTACTTCTTCACCTCGGGCGAGTTGAGGAGCTTGGCGAGCTTCTGCACGCGGGCGTCCTTCTCGTTGCCCTCCTTGACGGCGAGGAAGTTGGCGTACGGGTTGCCCTCCGCCTTCTCCAGGACGAGGGCGTCCTTCGACGGGGAGAGCTTGGCCTCGATGGCGTAGTTGCCGTTGATGACGGCGGCGTCGACGTCGTTCAGGGCGCGGGGCACGGTGGCGGCCTCCAGCTCCTTGAACTCCAGGCCCTTCTTGTCGGTGATGTCGGAGAGCTTGGCGTCGGTGCCGACACCGTCCTTGAGGGTGATGAGGCCGTTCTCGGCGAGGAGGTGGAGCGCGCGGCCCTCGTTGGTGGTGTCGTTCGGGACGGCGACGGTCTGGCCGGCCTTGATGTCCTTCACCGACTTGAGGCTCTTGGAGTAGAGGCCCAGCGGCTCCAGGTGGACGTTGACCACCGGGACGATGGTGGTCTTGTTCTTCTTGTTGAAGTCGTCGAGGTACGGCTTGTGCTGGAAGAAGTTGGCGTCGACCTGGCCGGACTGGGTGGCGGTGTTCGGCAGGACGTAGTCCGTGAACTCCTTCACCTCCAGCTTCAGACCGGCCTTCTCGGCCAGGTTGTCCTTGACGAAGTTGAGGATGTCGGCGTGCGGCGTCGGGGACGCGGCGACGACGAGCGGCTTGTCGGCGGAGCCGGCCGCGTCCTTGGAGGAGGACGGGTCCGAGGACGTGCCGCAGGCGGTGAGGCCGAGGGCCAGGGCGGCGGTGGCGGCGATACCGGCGGTGAGCTTGATGTTCTTACGCACGAAGAGTGCCTCTTTCAAGTGGAGCGGTGGACGCCTGGACAACAAGTCCGGGCTGTTCTTCGAAAACGAAGTCTTGGGGTGGCCGGGGGCCGTTACGCGGTACGGCCCCGGCGGGCGAGGAGTCGGACGACTCCGTCGCCGATGAGCTGCACGACGGTCACGATGGCGACCAGGACGACGACGGTGACCAGCATGAAGGTGGTGTCGAAGCGCTGGTATCCGTAGGTGACGGCCTTGGAGCCGAGGCCTTCGCCGCCGACCGCGCCGGCCATCGCGGAGTACCCGATGAGCACGATCACGGTGGTGGTGACGGCCGAGACCAGCGAGGGCAGGGCCTGCGGGAGCAGCACCTTGCGGACGATGGTGGGGATGCCGCCGCCCATGGCCTGGACGGCTTCGACGAGTCCGTGGTCGACCTCGCGGATCGCGGTCTCGACGAGGCGCGCGAAGAAGGGGATGGCGCCGATGGCGAGCGGCACGATCATCGCGGTCGGGCCGATGAAGGTGCCGACGACGAAGGTCGTGAAGGGGATCAGGGCGATCAGCAGGATGATGAACGGCAGCGAACGCCCGACGTTCACGATCGCACCGACGACCTTGTTCACCGGCCGGTTCTGCAGCAGTCCGCCCTTGTCCGTGAGGACGAGGAGGATGCCGAGCGGCAGGCCGCCGACGATGGTGACGACGGTGGCCCAGAGGACCATGTAGAGGGTGTCGACGGTGCCCTGCTCCAGGAGGGGCTGCATCTCCGACCAGGTCACTTGGCACCTTCCTTCACCAGCACGGACGCGATCTCTTCCACGGTGTCCTCCACGAGCTCGACCTGGAGGCCCTGCTCGCGCAGGAAGCCGACCGGGACGACGTTCTCCTCGTACCGTCCGGGCAGTTCGATCCGCATCCGGCCGATCTGCTTCCCGCCGACGGTGTCCATCGCCGCCCCGAGGATCGAGATGTCGATGTTGTACGTGCGGGAGAGCTGGGAGATCACCGGCTGCGTCGCGGCCTCGCCGTGGAAGGTGACGTCCACGACGGTGCGGTCGGGGCCCGTGGGGGCGCCGCTGACCGGGAACAGCTCGGACGCCAGCTGGGAGCCGGGGGTGGCGAGCAGTTCGCCGACGGTGCCGGACTCGACGACGCGGCCGTGCTGCATCAGGGCGGCGGAGTCGCAGATCGTCTTGACGACGTCCATCTCGTGCGTGATGAGCAGGACGGTGAGGCCGAGCTGCTGGTTGAGGTCGCGCAGGAGCTGGAGGATGGAGCGGGTGGTCTCCGGGTCGAGGGCGCTGGTGGCCTCGTCGGAGAGGAGGACCTTGGGCCTGCCGGCGAGGGCGCGGGCGATGCCGACGCGCTGCTTCTGGCCGCCGGAGAGCTGGCCGGGGTAGGCCTTGGCCTTGTCGGCGAGGCCGACGAGGTCGAGGAGTTCCAGGGCGCGGCGGGAGCGCTCGGCGCCGGAGACGCCGAGGATCTCCAGGGGAAGCTCGATGTTGTCCTTGACCGTGCGGGAGGACAGCAGGTTGAAGTGCTGGAAGACCATGCCGATGCTGCTGCGCGCCCGGCGCAGGTCCTTGCCCGCGCGGCGGCCCTTCCCGGCGAGGGCGGTGAGGTCGACGCCGTCGACGGTCACGGTGCCGGAGGTGGGGCGCTCCAGGAGGTTGACGCAGCGGATGAGCGAGGACTTGCCGGCGCCGCTCTGGCCGATCACGCCGAACACCTCGCCCTCGCGGACGTGGAGGTCGACGCCGTCCAGAGCGGTGACCTGCCGGCCGCGCGACTCGTAGACCTTGGTCAGGCCCGAAGTGGTGATCACAGGGGTTTCCGTCACTGTCGAGTGCGCGACGCGGGGTCCGTCGTGCACGGGGCATTCGTCATTTCGGACAGTCAGGCGCACGGGGAGGCTGCTCCGGCTGGTGGCCGGGCGGCAGCGGTGCGCGGGGCAGGCACGGTCCGGCGCCGGATGGCGGTCGGATCGGCTCGGCCGTCGGGGTCTCGCTTCGGGGCGCGAGGCTCAGGCGGGGGCCCTCAGTTGGCGCACATTCGACACATACAACGAGCACCGGGCGTCGTGTTCGCCTCGGTCGCAAGGGTGCGGCTGCTCGTCGTGGTCATGTCTGCAAGTAAAACATGCGCAGCTGCGAAGGGAACGGGGCTGTCCGAATAGCGGACGTCGTTGAGACGTCATGCGGACGCGCCGGTGCCGCCCGTCGGTGCGCCTTTCCGTGTGTGGCCTGGAGGGATCCGACCCTTGGCCGGTTCCCGGCGGGGAGGGTGATCGGGTACGGGGTGTGGCCAAGGCCACGCGGCCGGCGGGGCACCGACGGGGCGGGGGCGGGCGCACCCGGCCATTCGGGCCGTAATACCCTCGGGCGCATGCTTGACGCCCTGACGGTCGCGGTCTCCGTGGCCGCGCTCGCCCTCGCCGCCTGGTGCGGCTTCGCCGCCTTCCGGGACCAGCCGACCAAGGACTGGCACTTCATCGGCATGGCCGTGGTGACGTTCCTGGTCCTGGTCCAGCTGATCGTCGGCATCGTGCAGCTGGCGCGCGGCGAGAAGGCCGAGGAGGGCACGACGATCTTCGTCGCCTATCTGCTCGGCGCGCTGTGCGCGGTGCCCATCGCCGGTTTCATGTCGCTCGCGGAGCGCAGCCGGTGGGGTTCGGCGACGGTGGCGGCCGGCGCGGTCGTCCTGGCCGTGCTCGAAGTGCGTCTCTACGACATCTGGACGGTGGGCTGACCATGACCGCGACCGAGACCCAGGGAAAGGCCCGTCTCGTCACGGGTCCGGGCATGCTGCTCGTCTGGCTGTACGGCGTGATGTCGGTCGGCGCCGTCTCCCGCTCGATCTACCAGATCGCCACCGAGTTCGACCGTGCGCCGCTCGCGTACAGCCTGTCGGCGGTGGCGGCGGTCGTCTACGTCTTCATCACGTACACGCTGGTACGCGGTGGGGAGAAGGCCCGCAGGGCGGCGCTGGTGTGCTGCGCCGCCGAGCTCGCGGGCGTGCTGATCGTGGGGACCTGGACGCTGCTGGAGCCGTCCGCCTTCCCGGACGCGACGGTCTGGTCGGACTTCGGCTACGGCTACATCTTCATTCCGGTGCTGCTGCCGCTGACCGGTATCTGGTGGCTGCGGAAGGCGGCCAAGGCCGCCTAGGACGGTTCTAGGCGGCCTTCTCCAGGGTGACCAGGGTGAGCTTCGGGCCGAGCTCGCGGGTGCCGACCTGGGCGTACCCCTTGCTGCGGTAGAGGCGGAGATTGCCCTCGCTGCGGTGGCCGGTGAAGAGCTGGAAGCGCTTGGCGGACGCCGTGTCCCCGGCCTCCGAGGCGAAGTGCCGCTCGATGCCGTCGAGGAGGCGGCCGCCGAGGCCGTGCCGCTGCATGCGCGGGTGGACGATGAGCTTGGCGATCCGCACCGTGCCGTCCTCGTCGATGCGGGCCCGTACGGAGGCGACGACCTCGTCGCCGAGCCGGGCCACCAGCCCGTAGCCCTCGTCCAGTTCGGCGCGCAGGGCGTCGAGCGACTGGGTGAGCGGTTCGATGGACCAGTCCCCGTACAGCTCCGCCTCGCTCTGGTAGCAGAGGTACTGCAGCTTCAGGATGTGCTCCGCGTCCTGCGGTTCCGCTGCTGAGATGGTCACACTCAGGCCCATGTGTGCACGCCTCCCGCTCATCTGGTCGATCATCGGTTTACCGCACCCTTCCCCGTCGACCGGGGGCGGGAACCTCTGCAGCCAGCATTCTGCGCAGGCATCCCAGGCATCGGGAACGCATCGGCCCCAGACTGCCCTGTGAGATACCCAACTCTCCTGCGATTTCCCGGTAGGTGGGGTCCTCCGGGTCGAGCATCGCGGTCAGCACCTTCGGGCAGCGGCCGGGTGTCCTGGTGACGGCGGCGCGCAGGGTGCGGCGGCCCTCGGCGACCAGCAGGGAGTGTTCCGGGGAGCCGTGGGGCTCGGCGCCGCCCGGTGCGTGGACGGGTTCGTCCCGGTAGGGGAGTTCGCGGTCGTGGGTCCTGCGGGCGCGGCGCGCCTCCGCGCGGACGGCCCGGCGCAGCCATTCGGCGGGCCTCTCGGGGGCGGTGCCGGTCTCCTGGAGCTGCTCCAGGAGACGGAGCCAGACGGCCTGTTCGAGGTCGCCCGGGTCGACGCCGGCGGCCGGTGCCTCGGCGTCGGACTCGGCGGAGAGCAGCGGGGCGAGGGCGGCGAGGAGGCCGGTGGCCTGGGCTTCGGGGCTCTGGACCTGCACGGCGGGGGTGGTCTCGGGGGTGGTCATGACCGGCACGATGCCGGGGCGTGCGGCCGTGGTTGCGGTGCGGGGCGTAAACCACCCGGGAGGGGGGCGCACGGTCCGACGCTCCGTCCGTACGGCCCCCTCGGTCCGGCCCTGTCCGCCCCGTACGGCCCCCCTCGGTCCGGCCCTGTCCGTCAGTACACCCCCCTCGGCGGGTCAGTCGCGGGCGGTGAGGCCCGCGGCGGCGAGCAGTGCGGTGTCCGGGTTGTCGGAGAAGATGCCGTCGATCCCCGTCTCCAGGTACCGCTTGAGGGCCCCGAAGGCGTCGCCGTACGCCGTCGGGTCCGTGCCCTTGCGGAAGTCCGCGGGCAGGAAGCTGTTCTCGTTGCGGTGCGTGTACGGGTGGAGGATCAGCCCCTCGGCGTGCGCGTCGCGGACCAGGGTGGTCGGGGTGCCGAGCCGGCCGCTCGCGTCCTTCGGGATGACCAGGTCGAGCGTGGGGCCGATGCCCTGCGCGTACGAGGCGATCCAGCGCAGGCCCTCGGGGGTGACCAGGTCGGCGACCGTGCGCGGGTCCCCGGCCTCGACGAAGTCCCAGGGACGGCTGCTCGCGCCGGAGAGCAGGACGACGCCCGGGGCGTCCACCAGCTTCGCCAGGCGCTGGATGCTGCTGGGCTCGAAGGACTGGAGGAAGACCGGGGAGTTCGCGCGGTGGCGTCCGTACCGGCGCAGCAGCTTCGCGAGGCGCTCCTCCAGGCCGAGGCCGAGGGAGCGGAAGTAGCTGGGGTGCTTGGTCTCGACGTGGAGCCAGATCTCGCGGCCCCGGCGGCGGCCCTCCTCCTCGGCCCAGATGAGGACCTCCTCGAAGGTGGGGACGGTCCAGCGGCCGTCGTAGAGGGTGTTCTCCTGGCGGGTGCCGGGGATGCGCTCCTTGGCCCGCAGGGTCTTGAGCTCGGCGAGCGTGAAGTCCTCGGTGAACCAGCCGGTGAGCGCGGTGCCGTCGACGGTCTTGGTGGTCTTGCGGGAGGCGAACTCGGGGTGGTCGGCGACGTCGGTGGTGCCGGTGATGTCGTTCTCGTGGCGGCAGACCAGGTGTCCGTCGCGGGTGGGGACGAGGTCCTGCTCGACGACGTGGGCGCCGAGGTCGAGGGCGTGGCGGTAGGAGCCGAGGGTGTGCTCGGGCCGGTAGCCGCTGGCGCCCCGGTGGCCGATGACGGTGGGGACGGGGAGGGAGCGGTAGCCGTGGCCGCGGCCGGGCGTGCCGTCCGGGGCGGCGGCCCCTGCGGTGCCGGTGGCGGCGAGGGCCGTGGAGGCGCCGAGGACGGTGGCGCCCGCCGCTCCGAGAACCGTCCGCCGTGCCGGGGTCCGGCGTTCGCCCTGGGTCATGAGGGATCCTCCTGTGTGAGCCGCGGTGTGATGTCCCGCACCTGTCAACTGTTGTCCCCGACGCTAGGCAGCGGGCCCCTACGGGCGGCAGACCTCGGCAGAACATGGCGGAAACACACGTCAACACTGCGTATCCACTCGGTGAACCCGATGTGCGCGCGAGGGCGACCCGCGAGTATCGTCGCCAGCTGCAACCGTCGGATCGCCCACTCGACCGACCCGCTTCCCACCGGAGGAACCGTTGTCCCGTCTCGCGATCATCAAGGCAGTGCTCGGGCCGGTCATGCGCCTGATGTTCCGCCCCCGCGTGGAGGGCGCCGAGAACATCCCCGGGACGGGTCCCGTGATCCTCGCCGGCAACCACCTGACCTTCATCGACTCGATGATCATGCCGATCTGCCTGGACCGTCCGGTCTACTTCATCGGCAAGGACGAGTACGTGACGGGCAAGGGCCTCAAGGGCCGGGCGATGGCCTGGTTCTTCACCAGCGTCGGCATGATCCCGGTGGACCGGGACGGCGGCCGGGGTGGTGTGGCGGCGCTGATGACGGGCCGCCGGGTGCTCGAGGAGGGCAAGATCTTCTCGATCTACCCGGAGGGCACCCGCTCCCCCGACGGCCGGCTGTACCGGGGCCGTACGGGTATCGCGCGGCTGACCCTGATGACCGGGGCGCCGGTGGTGCCGTTCGCGATGATCGGCACCGACAAGATTCAGCCGGGCGGGGCGGGATTCCCGCGCCCGGGCCGGGTGACGGTCCGCTTCGGCGAGGCGATGGAGTTCTCGCGGTACGACGGGATGGACCGCGACCGGTATGTGCTGCGGGCGGTGACGGACTCGGTGATGGCCGAGGTGATGCGGCTTTCCGGCCAGGAGTACGTGGACATGTACGCCACCAAGGCGAAGGCGGCGTAGTCCGGCCTGCGAACGTCGAGGTGCCCCGTACGGCCATGGGTCGTACGGGGCACCTTCGCGTTCACCGGGCACGTCAGTGCTCGACGCCTTCCTCCAGCTTCTGGCCCTTCAGGAGGAACCAGGCCGCGACCGCTGTCGCGAGGAGGACCGCCGCGCCGACGCCCGCCGCGATCCGCAGGCCGTCGACGAAGGCCTCCTGGGCGGAGGTCACCAGGGCGGTCGCCGTCTCGGGGGCGAGGCCGCCGGAGGCCTCGACCGCCCCGCCGAGCGACTCGTGGGCGGCCGACGCGATGTCCGAGGGGACACCGGCCGGGGCGGCGAAGCCGCGGTAGACGCCGGTCACGATGGAGCCGAGGATCGCGATGCCGAGCGCGGCGCCCAGTTCGTACGCGGTCTCGGACACCGCGGAGGCGGAACCGGCCTGTTCCTTCGGGACGCTGGAGAGGATCACGTCCGCGGTCACGGTGAAGGAGAAGCCCGCGCCCACGCCGACGACCAGGAGGCTCGCGCCGAGCAGCGGGTAGCCGGTGTGCTGGTCGAGGGTCGTCAGGACGGCCAGGGAGAGGCCGACCGCCGCGAGACCGCCGGCCACCACGGACCGTACGGAGAAGCGGCGGGCCACGACGCCGGCGGCCAGACCGGCCGTCACCGCGCCGATGGCGGCGGGCAGTTCGGCGAGGCCGGCCTCCAGGGGCTGGCGGCCCTGGACCAGCTGGAAGAACTGGGACAGGAAGAACACCAGGCCGGAGAGGCCGAGGATGGTCAGCAGGTCGGCGAGGACGGCTCCGGAGAAGCCGCGGTGGCGGAAGAGCCGCATGTCCAGGAGCGGCGCGGGCAGGGTCAGCTGCCTGCGGACGAACCAGGTCAGGGCGGTGGCACCGGCGAGGGCGGCGACGGCGGCGTCGAGGGAGAGGCCGTGGGAGGCCAGTTCCTTGACCGCGTACACGACTCCGATGACACCGACGAGGGAGAGGGCGACACTGGGGAGGTCCCAGGGGCCGTGGTTCGGGTTCTTCGACTCGGGGATCAGCTTGCTGCCGACGAGGACGAGGACGGCCATGACGGGCAGGTTGATGAGGAAGACGGAGCCCCACCAGAAGTGCTCCAGGAGGAAGCCGCCGACGACCGGTCCGACGGCGGCGCCGGCCGAGGCCATGGCGCCCCAGATGCCGATGGCGAGGCTGCGCTCGCGGGGGTCGTGGAAGAGGTTCCGGATGAGCGCCAGGGTCGAGGGCATCAGGGTCGCGCCGGCGACGCCGAGGAGGGCGCGGGCGACGATCATCATCTCGGGGCTGGTCGCGTAGGCGTTCAGGACCGAGAGGGCGCCGAAGGCGGTCGCGCCGATCAGCAGGAGCTTCTTGCGGCCGATGCGGTCGCCGAGGCTGCCCATGGAGACCAGGAGTCCGGCGATGACGAAGGAGTAGACGTCGCCGATCCAGAGCAGCTGGGTGCCGGAGGGCTTGAGGTCCTCGGAGAGGAAGGGGGTCGCGAGGCCGAGGACCGTGGCGTCGACCGCCACGAGGAGGACGGCCAGGACGAGCACGGAGAGGGCGAGCCACCGGCCGGGGCGGTGCACGCCCTCGATATGGCTCTCGGTCCTGATGCTGCTGGTGGTCACTTCTCCACGCTCCTGCGCGCTCCGCCGAGCAGCAGCTCGACGATCATGTATTGGAAGTCCTTGGCGGCGACCCGGCCGTCCTGCACGGCCCAGGCGCCGGAACCGATGAGCCCGTAGAGGGCCTCGGTGAGCCAGGCGGGGGTCAGGTCGATGCGGAAGACGCCCTGTTCCTGGCCGCGCCGGAAGAGGGCGGAGACCCGGGCGTCGAGGCGCTCCCAGCCTTCGTTCTGCTGGTCGCCCTCGAAGAGCTGGTTCTCGGTGACGAGGAACGACAGCAGCGGGGCGACGGGCTCGACCTCGGCGACGAGCCGACGCACGGCCTCGTCGGCGGGCCCTTCTTCGGTGCGGGCCCGGTCGTGGGCCGCCTCCAGCTCCTGCAGCCCGAGCTCTTCGAGCGCCCGCACCAGGGCGTCCCGCCCGGCGAAGTGCCGGTGCAGCGTGGCCCGCCCGATCCCGGCGGCCCGGGCGACCTCGTCCATGGTGGCGGTCGCCTTGCGGGAGAGCAGGGCGGCGGCGGCACGGAGCACCTGGGTGCGATCGACTGACATGAGACAACCATACACCGAGTGAGACATCAATGTCTCATTCGATATTTCAACGCCTCACCGAGGCGGGGACGGAATGCTGTGATGATGACGAAGCCACTGCTGCTGATCGATGTCGACGGGCCGCTGAATCCGTACGCGGCGCAGCGCGAGCGACGTCCGGAGGGGTACACGACACACCGGATGCGGCCCGCCGGCTGGTTCGAGACGAAGCCGCTGCGGGTGTGGCTCAACCCGGACCACGGGGACGAGCTGCTCGCGCTGGCGGAGGCGTACGAGCTGGTGTGGGCGACGACCTGGAAGGGCGAGGCGAACGACTGGATCGGGCCCCACCTCGGGCTGCCCGAGCTGCCGTTCATCGACTGGCCGAAGATGCACGGGGCCGCCCCGCGCGGGACGTTCTGGAAGACCCAGTACATCCTGGAGTACGCGGCGGGGCGGCCGTTCGCATGGGTGGACGACGACATCACGCCGTACGACCACGAGTACGTGGAGCAGAAACACCTCGCCGCCGCCCTCCTGCTGCACGTCGATCCCCGGATCGGGCTGATCCGGCCGGACTTCGACGCGCTCGCGGAGTGGGCGGCGGCGCTGTGACCTGCTGAGGGTTACTTCTTGGCCTCGGCCCAGGCGTGCTGGATCACCAGGTCCGCCTTGACCTCGACCAGCTGGGTGGCGACCGCCGAGGGGGCGGTGCCGCCGCGGCCGTCGCGGGAGGCGAGGGCGCCGGGGACGTTGAGGACGGTGCGGACCTCGGGGGTGAGGTGCTCGGAGATCTTGCCGAACTGCTCGTCCGTGAGCTCGTCCAGCTCCTTGCCCTCGGACTCGGCGACCTTCACGCACTCGCCGGCCACCTCGTGCGCCACCCGGAAGGGGACGCCCTGCTTGACCAGCCACTCGGCGATGTCGGTGGCGAGCGAGAAGCCGGCCGGGGCCAGCTCCTCCATGCGCTCCCGGTTGACCGTGAGCGTGGCCATCATGCCGGTGAAGGCCGGCAGCAGGACCTCCAGCTGGTCGCAGGAGTCGAAGACCGGCTCCTTGTCCTCCTGGAGGTCCCGGTTGTAGGCGAGCGGGAGGGCCTTCAGGGTGGCCATCAGGCCGGAGAGGTTGCCGATGAGGCGGCCGGACTTGCCTCGGGCCAGCTCGGCGATGTCCGGGTTCTTCTTCTGCGGCATGATCGACGAGCCGGTGGAGAAGGCGTCGTGCAGGGTCACGAAGGAGAACTCCTTCGTGTTCCAGATGATGATCTCCTCGGCGATCCGCGAGAGGTTGACGCCGATCATCGCCGTGATGAAGGCGAACTCGGCGACGAAGTCACGCGAGGCCGTGCCGTCGATCGAGTTGCCGGCCGAGCCCCGCTCGAAGCCGAGGTCCTTCGCGACCGCCTCCGGGTCGAGCCCCAGGGAGGAACCCGCGAGGGCGCCGGACCCGTACGGGGAGACCGCCGTCCGGGTGTCCCACTGCCGCAGCCGCTCGGCGTCCCGGGAGAAGGCCTGGGCGTGGGCGAGGACGTGGTGGGCGAAGAGCACCGGCTGGGCGTGCTGGAGGTGCGTACGGCCGGGCATGGCGACGTCCGGGTGGGCCTCGGCGAGGCCGACGAGGGCGTCCTGGAGATCGGCGACGAGGCCGCCGATGATCCGGGCGTGGTCGCGCAGGTACATCCGGAAGAGGGTGGCGACCTGGTCGTTCCGGGACCGGCCGGCGCGCAGCTTGCCGCCGAGCTCGGCACCGAGGCGCTCCAGGAGGCCCCGCTCCAGGGCGGTGTGGACGTCCTCGTCGGCGATGGTGCCGACGAAGGAGCCGTCGGCGACGTCCGCCTCCAGCTGGTCGAGCCCGGCGATCATGCGGGTCAGCTCGTCCTCGGTGAGCAGGCCGGCCTTGTGCAGCACGCGCGCGTGGGCACGCGAACCGGCGATGTCGTACGGCGCGAGACGCCAGTCGAAGTGGACCGAAGCGGAGAGCTTCGCCAGGGCCTCGGCCGGGCCGTCGGCGAACCGTCCACCCCAGAGCCGGACGTCACCGTTGTTGCTGCTCACTGCTGCTCCTCGATCGAACGTGGGCGGATGACGCAAGGTCGACGTTGTTAGGCATAACTATGCGGATGGCCGTATGTTTTGTCAATCGCGGTCCGTGGGCGGCGAAAATCGTGAGCGCCCCCGTACACCCTGTCCCTACGCTCCGCCCATGGAGGACACCCACACCGCAGGAGCCACCCGACTGGCCCGGGGAACACCGCTCGCCTCGGCGATCGACACCTCGGACGCCACCGCCTGGACGGGGCTCGACCTCGCCGTGCGGAAGCTCGCCCGCACCCGTCCGTCCGCCCTTCCGGATCACGCCTGGGCGACGGGCCGCCGCTTCCACTGGCCGTGGGACGCACCGCTGCCCACCCTGGACCTCTCGCGCAGCGAACCCGACGCACCCCAACTCGCCCTCGCGCTCTGCCACCCCGACGGCCGGATACGCGAGGCGGCCCTGCGCCGCGCGGCCCTCCTTCCCGCCGCGGACCTGCGGCCGCTGCTGCCCCTCGTGGCGATCCGCTGCGCGGACTGGGCGGAGGCGGTACGGGAGCCGGCCCGCGACCTGCTGCGGGCCGCGCTCCCCGATGCCGGACCCGACACGATCGCCGCCCTGGCGCCCGTCGTCCTGCGGATCGCCGTGCGCCGGCACGGCGAGGCCGCCCGGACCCTCCTCGAAGCCGAACTCCGGGAAGGCCCGGCGCCCGTCCTCGACACCGCCCTCGTCCGCGAGGACCGGGCGACCCGGCGCCTGGCGCACCGGATCGCCGTCGAGCGGCGACACCTCTCCCCCGAGCGGTTCGCCGAGGCCGCCGCCACCGATCCGGACGTGGTGATCCAGGACATCTGCGCGGACGGCGCCGTCGCCGGGGTCGGCCCGGAGACCGGGGAGGAGGTGCTCCTGCCGCTGCTGCGCTCGCGCCACTCCCGGGTGCGCGCGGCCGGGGTGACGGCGCTGCGCCGGGCCGGGCGCCCCGGGGAGGCCGAGGCGTACCTGGCGGACCGGTCGGGCCTGGTGCGGGCGTGCGCGCGGTACGTGCTGCGGCAGTACGGCATCGAGGCCGCACCGCTCTACCGCGCCCTGTGCGCGAGCGCGTCGGTGCCCCCGGCCGCTCCCCTCGGACTCGCCGAGTGCGGCGCGCCCGAGGACACCGCCCTGCTGTGGGGCCTCACGGACCACCCGCACCCCGGCGTACGGGCCCACGCCGTCGCAGGGCTGCGGGTACGGAAGGCGGCGGACGTGGCGCGCCTGGCGCCGCTCCTCGACGATCCCGCGCCCGGGGTCGTACGCGAGACGGTGACCGCCCTCGTTCCGTACCACGAGCGGCTGCCGGTGGACGCCCTGCGGGCCCGGCTCGCGACAGAGCACCCCCGGCACGTGCGCGTGGCGGCCTTCCGGCTGCTCGTGGCGCACGGCGGTTCGGGGCTGCGGGAGATCGCCTGGACACTGATCGACGACGCCGAGCCGAAGCTGCGCGCCAACTCCCGTGCGCTGCTGAGGAGCTGACGCCCCGGCCGGACGGCACCCCGGGTGGGCGAGAATCGGACCATGGCAAAAACATATGAGCGTATCGAGGGGCGGCTTCGGGCCTTCATCGAGGACCAGCCGATGTTCTTCACCGCGACCGCTCCCCTCGCCGGCGACGGTCACGTCAACCTCTCCCCCAAGGGCCGCAAGGGCACGCTCGTGGTGCTCGACGAACTGACCCTCGCCTACATCGACTTCGGCGGCAGTGGCGCCGAGACGATCGCGCACCTGCGGGAGCCGGGGAACGGGCGGATCACCCTGATGTGGACCGCGTTCTCCGGGCCGCCGACCGTCGTGCGCGTGCACGGGACCGGCGAGGCAGTGCTGCGGGACGATCCCCGGTGGGGCGAGCTGTTCGCGCGGTTCCCGGCCGAGGCCGTCGAGGGACAGGGCAGCGCGCGGGCGATCGTCCTCGTGCACGCGCGACGGGTCAGCGACGCCTGCGGCTTCGCAGTCCCGCTGATGGAGTACCGGGAGGAGCGGCAGCTGCACGCCGAGTACTTCAACCGGAAGACGGACCAGGAATTCAGCGACTACTGCGCGAGCAAGGACCACATCGCGACCAGCCTCGACGGACTCCCCGGCCTTCCGCTCCCGCTGCCCCCGCTGCCCGCCGAATAGCCCCGTACGACGGGCGGGCGCCCGGCTGCCGTCCTAGCGTCGCGGCCATGCGCACTCTGCTCGCCCTCGGCGCCGCCCTGCTCTCCCTCGGCGCCGCGCCCGCACCCGTACCCGCACCGCTGCCCGCGCGGATGGCCGACACCGGCGGGGGCTCCCAGCTGATCACGGCCGAGGCCTCGGACACGGACTCCACCACGGGCACGCTGACCTGGTGGGACCGGCGCGGCGGGCGGTGGGTCGTGGCGGGCTCCGCGCCCGCCCGGTTCGGGGCCGGCGGGCTCGCCGAGGGCGCCGCGCGCCGGCAGGGCACGAACACCACGCCCACCGGGCTCTACCGGCTGCCGTACGCCTTCGGGGTGCGGTCCCGGCCGGCCGGGACCCGCTTCCCGTACGCCCGGGTCACCGAGCGGTCCTGGTGGTGCCAGGACAACGCCTCGCGCGCGTACAACCGCTGGGTCGAGGGGCTGCCCCGGGACTGCCGGGCCGGCGAGGCCGAGCATCTCGCCTCGTACGGCACGCAGTACGCGTACGCGCTGGTCATCGGCTTCAACTACGAGCGCCCGGTACGCGGGCGCGGGGCCGGGATCTTCCTGCACGTCAACGGGCGCGGGGCGACCGCGGGTTGCGTCTCCGTGCCGGCCGACGCGATGCGCGCGGTCCTCGCCTGGGCGGATCCCGCGCGCCGACCGCACATCGCCGTCGGAACGCGGGGCGGTCCGACGGCGATCACGCGGTATTGAGCCCAGGGGCTACTTCTGGGCCAGTTTCAGGAGGTGGTCGGCGAGCGCCTGCCCGCCGACCGGGTCGCGGCTGATGAGCAGCAGCGTGTCGTCACCCGCGATGGTGCCGAGGATGGCGTGGAGTTCGGCCTGGTCGATGGCCGACGCGAGGAACTGGGCGGCGCCCGGCGGGGTTCGCAGCACCACCAGGTTGGCGGAGGCCTCGGCGGAGATCAGCAGTTCGCCGGAGAGGCGCCGCATGCGCTCCTCCTTCGCGGACTCGCCGAGCGGCGCCTGCGGGGTGCGGAAGCCGCCCTCGCTGGGCACCGCGTAGATCAGCTCGCCGCCGGTGTTGCGGATCTTCACCGCGCCGAGCTCGTCGAGGTCGCGGCTGAGCGTCGCCTGGGTGACGCTCAGCCCGTCGTCCGCGAGCAGCTTGGCGAGCTGGCTCTGCGAGCGCACCGGCTGCCGGTTGAGGATGTCGACGATCCTGCGGTGGCGTGCGGTGCGGGTCTGCGGAACGGACGGCCCGCCGTGCTCGTTCTCCTGCGCGTCGGTCATCGTCGTCTCATTCTCCGGTTCGTCCTTGCCCGTTCGCCTCGTCCAGGACCCCGGGCAGCGCCCGGAGGAAGGCGTCCGCCTCGGCGTCGGTGAGGACCAGCGGAGGCATGATCCGTACGACGTCGGGGGCGGGCGCGTTCACCAGGAGGCCGGCGTCCTGGGCCGCCTGCTGCACCTGGGGTGCGAGGGGCCCGGTGAGCACGATACCCAGCAGGAGGCCCGCACCACGGACGTGGGAGACCAGCGGGTGCCCCAGACCCTCGATTCCCTGGCGCAGCCGCTCGCCGACCGACTTCACGTGGTCGAGGGCCGCGTCGGCGCCGAGGGTGTCCAGGACGGCGAGTCCGGCGGCGCAGGCGACCGGGTTGCCGCCGAAGGTGGTGCCGTGGTGGCCCGGCGTGAAGAGCTCCGCGGCCTCGCCGAACGCGACGGTCGCGCCGAGCGGGAGGCCGCCGCCGAGGCCCTTGGCGAGGGTCACGACGTCCGGCTCGACGCCCTCGTGGGCCTGGTGCTCGAACCAGTGGCCGCACCGGCCGATGCCGGTCTGCACCTCGTCGAGGACGAGGAGGGTGCCGGTGGCGCGGGTGATCTCCCGGGCGGCCTTGAGGTAGCCGGCGGGCGGGACGACGACGCCGTTCTCGCCCTGGATGGGCTCGATGATGACGAAGGCGGTGTCCTCGGTGACCGCGGCCCGCAGCGCCTCCACGTCCCCGTACGGCACGTGGGTGACGTCGCCGGGGAGCGGCAGGAACGGGGTCTGCTTGCCGGGCTGGCCGGTGAGCGCGAGGGAGCCCATGGTCCGGCCGTGGAAGCCGCCGTCGGTGGCGACCATGTGGGAGCGGCCGGTGAGCCGGCCGATCTTGAACGCGGCCTCGTTGGCCTCGGCGCCCGAGTTGCAGAAGAAGACCTTGCCGGGGCGGCCGAAGAGGCTCAGGAGCCGCTCGGCGAGGGCGACGGGCGGCTCGGCGACGAACAGGTTGGAGACGTGGCCGAGGGACGCGATCTGCTGGGACACGGCCTCGACGACGGCCGGGTGGGCGTGGCCGAGGGCGTTGACGGCGATGCCGCCGACGAAGTCCAGGTACTCCTTGCCGTCGGCGTCCCAGACCTTGGCGCCCTCACCGCGGACGAGCGGCAGCCGGGGGGTGCCGTAGTTGTTCATGAGCGAGCCCTGCCACCGCTGGGTCAGCTCGGTGTTGCCGGTCATTTCTCCCCCTGGTTCCTCTGAGCGCCCTGAGCGTCCTGGGCGCCCCTGTCGTCCGGAACGACCATCGTGCCGATGCCCTCGTCCGTGAAGATCTCCAGCAGGATCGAGTGCTGGACCCGGCCGTCGATGACGCGGGCCGTGGTGACCCCGTTCCGTACGGCGTGCAGGCAGCCCTCCATCTTGGGGACCATGCCGCTGGAGAGCTCGGGCAGCAGCTTCTCCAGCTGGCTCGCGGTGAGCCGGCTGATGACCTCGTCGCTGTTCGGCCAGTCCTCGTAGAGGCCCTCGACGTCGGTCAGGACCATCAGCGTCTCGGCACCCAGCGCCGCAGCGAGTGCCGCAGCCGCCGTATCAGCATTGACGTTGTAGACATGTCCGTCGTCCTGGGAGCGGGCGATGGAGGAGATGACCGGGATCCGGCCGTCCTCCAGGAGCGCCTTGATGGCGCCGGTGTCGATGGCGGTGATCTCGCCGACGCGGCCGATGTCGATCGTCTCGCCGTTTATCACCGGCTGGTGCTTGGTGGCGGTCATGGTGTGGGCGTCCTCGCCGGTGAGGCCGACGGCGAGCGGGCCGTGCTGGTTGAGCAGGCCGACGAGTTCGCGCTGGACCTGGCCCGCGAGGACCATCCGGACGACGTCCATCGCCTCGGGGGTGGTGACCCGCAGACCCGCCTTGAACTCGCTGACCAGGCCGGCCTGGTCGAGGGCGGCGTTGATCTGGGGGCCGCCGCCGTGCACGACGACCGGCTTGAGGCCGGCGTGGTGCAGGAAGACGATGTCCTGGGCGAAGGCGGCCTTGAGGTCCTCGTCGATCATGGCGTTGCCGCCGAACTTGATGACGACGGTCTTGCCGTGGTGGCGGGTGAGCCAGGGCAGTGCCTCGATGAGGATCTGGGCCTTCGGGAGGGCGGTGTGTTTCCGCGCGGTGTTGCTCACGACGAGTACGCGCTGTTCTCGTGGACGTAGTCGGCGGTGAGGTCGTTCGCCCAGATGACGGCGGACTCGCTGCCGGCGGCGAGGTCGGCGGTGATGGTGACCTCCCGGTAGCGCATGTCGACCAGGTCGCGGTCCTCGCCGACGGAGCCGTTCTTGCAGACCCAGACGCCGTTGATGGCGACGTTGAGCCGGTCGGGCTCGAAGGCCGCCTTCGTGGTGCCGATGGCGGAGAGCACCCGGCCCCAGTTGGGGTCCTCGCCGTGGATGGCGCACTTGAGGAGGTTGTTGCGGGCGATGGAGCGGCCCACCTCGACGGCGTCGTCCTCGGTCGCGGCGTTGATCACCTCGATGCGGATGTCCTTGCTGGCGCCCTCGGCGTCGCCGATGAGCTGGCGGGCGAGGTCGTCGCAGACGGTCCGTACGGCCTCGGCGAACTCGTCCTGCGCGGGGGTGACGCCGGCGGCGCCGGAGGCGAGGAGGAGGACGGTGTCGTTGGTGGACATGCAGCCGTCGGAGTCGACCCGGTCGAAGGTGAGCCGGGTGGCGGTCCGCAGGGCGGCGTCGAGGCCCTTGGCGTCGACGTCCGCGTCGGTGGTGAGGACGACGAGCATGGTGGCGAGGCCGGGGGCGAGCATGCCCGCACCCTTGGCCATGCCGCCGACCGTCCAGCCGTCCTTGGTGACCACGGAGGTCTTGTGGACGGTGTCGGTGGTCTTGATGGCGATGGCGGCCTTCTCGCCGCCGTGCTCGGAGAGTTCGGCGGCGGCCGTCTCGACTCCGGGGAGCAGCTTGTCCATGGGGAGCAGGACGCCGATGAGGCCGGTGGAGGCGACGGCGACCTCGCCGGCGCCGACCTCCGTGCCCTGCTTGCTCAGGACCTCGGCGACCTTCTCGGCGGTGGCGTGGGTGTCCTGGAAGCCCTGGGGGCCGGTGCAGGCGTTGGCGCCGCCGGAGTTGAGGACGACGGCGGTCAGCTCGCCGTCGGCGAGGACCTGCTGGGACCAGATGACGGGCGCGGCCTTGACGCGGTTGGAGGTGAAGACTCCCGCGGCGGCGCGGCGGGGCCCGGTGTTGACCACGAGGGCCAGGTCCGGGTTGCCGTTCGACTTGATCCCGGCGGCGATGCCCGCTGCCGTGAATCCCTTCGCTGCGGTGACGCTCATGGAGCGACTCCAATCGTGGAAAGTCCGGTGGCCTCGGGAAGCCCGAGGGCGATGTTCATGCTCTGCACCGCGCCGCCGGCAGTGCCCTTGGTGAGGTTGTCGATGGCGCTGATGGCGATGATCCGGTTCGCGTTCGCGTCGTACGCGACCTGCACCTGAACGGCGTTGGAACCGTAGACGGACGACGTGGCCGGCCACTGCCCCTCGGGGAGCAGGTGGACGAAGGGCTCGTCCGCGTAGGCCTTCTCGTACGCGGCCCGTACGGTCTCGGCGGTGACTCCGGGCTTCGCGGTGGCGGTGCAGGTGGCGAGGATGCCGCGGGGCATCGGCGCCAGGGTGGGCGTGAAGGAGACGGTGACCCGCTCCCCCGCCGGTCCGCTGAGGTTCTGGATCATCTCGGGCGTGTGGCGGTGGCCGCCTCCGACCCCGTACGGGGACATGTTGCCCATGACCTCGCTGCCGAGCAGGTGCGGCTTGGCGGCCTTGCCCGCGCCGGAGGTGCCGGAGGCGGCGACGATCACGGCCTCGGGCTCGGCGAGCCCTTCCGCGTACGCCGGGTAGAGCGCGAGCGAGACGGCGGTCGGGTAGCAGCCGGGGACCGCGACGCGCTTGGACCCCTCGAGGGCGGCGCGGGCGCCCGGCAGTTCGGGGAGGCCGTAGGGCCAGGTCCCGGCGTGCGGGGAGCCGTAGTACGTCTCCCAGTCGGCCGGGTCCTCGAGGCGGAAGTCGGCGCCCATGTCGATGACGAGGACGTCGGGCCCGAGCTGCTCGGCGACGGCCGCGGACTGGCCGTGCGGCAGCGCGAGGAAGACCACGTCGTGTCCGGCGAGCTCCTCGGCGGTGGTGGGCGCGAGGACGCGGTCGGCGAGCGGGAGCAGGTGGGGCTGGAGGGCCCCGAGGCGCTGGCCGGCGTTGGAGTGGCCGGTCAGTGTCCCGATCTCCACGTGGGGGTGGGCGACGAGGAGACGCAGGAGCTCTCCGCCCGCGTATCCGCTCGCACCCGCCACAGCTACTCGTACCGTCATCGAAACCCTCCTCATGGATGGCATGACTATACGTGGAGCCGAACTTTTATGCAACGACATGCTCTGGGTGGAGAGACATTCCCTCTTTACTACGTGAAGTGCGCTTTTACCAGGACATGCACCAGGAGAACGGTGGAGCGGGGCGGGGCCCTCAGGCGGCCAGGCGTTCCACCAGCAGGAAGGCGCCGATGACGATCATCATGGCTCCGCTGACGCGGGTGACGGCCCGGGCCGCCGAGGGGCGGGTGCTCAGGACCGTACGGGCCAGGACACCGACGGAGAGGTAGACGACGGCGCACGCGGTCAGGTGCATCGTGCTGAGCAGACCGGTCTGCGCAGCGACCGGCCAGCCCGTGGCAGGGTCGATGAACTGCGGGAACAGCGAGAAGTACAGCAGCAGCGCCTTCGGGTTCAGGCCGCTGATCCCGACCCCCTTGAGCATGACCTGCACACGGGAGGCACCCGCGCCCTCCGCGGCGGCCGTCGGTACGGCGGGCCGGCGCAGAACGCCCCACCCGAGCCACAACAGGTAACCGGCGCCCGCCAGGGTCAGGGCGGTGAGCACGGCCGGCGAGCTCGCCACGATCACCGCCAGGCCCGCGACGGCCGCCAGCGCATAGGCCGTATGCCCGGCGATGAGACCGGTGACGGCCGGGACGACCGAGCGTCCCCGCAGACCGGCGGAGATCGCGTAGGCCCAGTCCGCGCCCGGAGTGAACACCAGCAGCAGGTCCACTGCCAGGAAAGCCGCCAGTGTCGTCGTGTCCATCGATCGTTCCCTCTCGCACTTCTTTCTCTGGAGGGAAAGCTAGGCCGGATATGCCCGAAGGTGTTTCCGTATGTGCGCCATGATCACGAAATACGGAGGAGAATCTTCTCCATGGACGCCCTGGACCGGAAAATTCTTACCGAGCTGCAGCTCGACGGCCGACTGACGATCACCGAGCTGGCCGCCCGCGTGCGACTGAGCGTCTCGCCCTGCCACCGCCGACTGCGCGACCTCGAACGCGAGGGCGCCATCCGCGGCTACCGCGCCGTCGTCGACCCCGCCGCCGTCGGCCTGAACTTCGAGGCCCTCGTCTTCGCCACCCTGCGCTGGGAGGACGCCGACACGGTCACCGCCTTCGAGGAGGCGGTGACCGCCGTCCCGCACGTGCTGCAGGCCCAGCGCCTGTTCGGCGAGCCCGACTACCTCCTGCGGGTCGCGACCACGGACCTGACCGCCTTCCAGGAGCTGTACGACCAGCAGCTCGCCCGGCTGCCCGGCGTCCAGCGCCTGACGTCCACGCTCGTCATGAAGAACGTGATCGCCGACCGCCCCTTGCCGGAGTAGCCGGGTCGGGGGCCGGGCGGCGGCTTCCGGTGGCCGAGACGGCGGAACTGCCGGACGATCGGAAGGTGGGTGCGAACCTTCGGGAGAGCACCCCTTTGCATGACCATGCGAGATGATGCATACTCTTCCTATGTCCAAGGTCCTCACCTCCCTGCCCGCCGGCGAGCGCGTCGGCATCGCCTTCTCCGGCGGCCTCGACACGTCCGTCGCGGTCGCATGGATGCGCGACAAGGGCGCCATCCCGTGCACCTACACCGCCGACATCGGCCAGTACGACGAGCCCGACATCGCCTCGGTGCCCGGCCGCGCGAAGACCTACGGTGCCGAGATCGCGCGCCTGGTCGACTGCCGCGCCGCGCTGGTCGAGGAAGGCCTGGCCGCGCTCACCTGCGGCGCGTTCCACATCCGCTCGGGCGGCCGCGCCTACTTCAACACCACCCCGCTCGGCCGCGCCGTCACCGGCACCCTGCTGGTCCGGGCGATGCTCGAGGACAACGTCCAGATCTGGGGCGACGGCTCGACCTTCAAGGGCAACGACATCGAGCGGTTCTACCGCTACGGCCTGCTCGCCAACCCCCACCTGCGGATCTACAAGCCCTGGCTGGACGCGGACTTCGTGACCGAGCTCGGCGGCCGCAAGGAGATGTCGGAGTGGCTGCTCGCCCACGACCTCCCCTACCGGGACAGCACCGAGAAGGCGTACTCCACCGACGCCAACATCTGGGGCGCCACCCACGAGGCCAAGACCCTGGAGCACCTGGACACGGGCGTCGAGACCGTCGACCCGATCATGGGCGTGAAGTTCTGGGACCCCTCGGTCGAGATCGCCACCGAGGACGTCACGATCGGCTTCGAGCAGGGCCGCCCGGTGACGATCAACGGCAAGGAGTTCCACTCCGCCGTCGACCTGGTCATGGAGGCCAACGCCATCGGCGGCCGCCACGGCATGGGCATGTCCGACCAGATCGAGAACCGGATCATCGAGGCCAAGAGCCGCGGCATCTACGAGGCCCCGGGCATGGCGCTGCTGCACGCCGCGTACGAGCGCCTGGTCAACGCGATCCACAACGAGGACACCCTCGCCCAGTACCACAACGAGGGCCGTCGCCTCGGCCGGCTCATGTACGAGGGCCGGTGGCTGGACCCGCAGGCCCTCATGGTCCGCGAGTCGCTCCAGCGCTGGGTCGGCGCGGCCGTCACCGGCGAGGTCACGCTGCGGCTGCGGCGCGGCGAGGACTACTCGATCCTCGACACCACGGGCCCGGCGTTCAGCTACCACCCGGACAAGCTGTCCATGGAGCGCACCGAGGACTCGGCCTTCGGCCCGGTGGACCGGATCGGCCAGCTCACCATGCGCAACCTCGACATCGCCGACTCGCGCGCCAAGCTGGAGCAGTACGCCGGCCTCGGCCTGATCGGCACCGGCAGCCCGTCCATCGGGGCCGCCCAGGCGGCCGCGACCGGCCTGATCGGCACCATGACGCAGCTGCCCGAGGGCGGCGCCGAGGCCATCGCCTCCCGCGGCGAGGTCTCCGGCGACGAGGAGATGCTGGACCGGGCCGCGATGGAGTTCGGCACGGACTGACGCACGGCTCCCCAGCCACGGAAGGCCGGTTCGACACCTTGGTGTCGGACCGGCCTTTCCGCTGTGCCGACCCCTGTCACATACCGGCGGGCCCTCTCGTCAACGCGGTGACGGAACCGACGAGGAGTGAGGCGCCATGCACGACGACACGTTTCTGACCGCCCTGACCGGGCGGTTCGACGCCCACGAGGAGCAGTTGCGGGCCGTCGCCCTGCGGATCACGGGGTCGCCCGCGGAGGCCGAGGAGGCGCTCGCGGTGGCCCGGGCGGAGCTCCGGCAGGACGACGGTGCGGCGGTGCGCGCGTGGCTGACGGCGGCCGTGGGCGAGACCTGCATGCGAAGGCTCCAGGAGCGCGGGGACCGAGGGTGGGAGCCGGGGCGGCACGACGGCGCAGGGGGTTTCGGTGGGGCACCCGGGGCAGGCGGGGCCGACTGCCTCGGCGAGTCGCCCGCCTCGGGGGATGCCGGGGTCGACTCCCTGTGGCTGACGTTGCTCGTGATGCTGGAGAGGCTCGGGGGCGAGGAGCGGCTGGCCTATGTCCTGCACGATGTCTTCGGGCTGCCGGCGCACGAGACCGCGCGGATCACCGGCGGGTCGCCCGATTCGGCTGCTCGGCTGGCACGGCGGGCACGGGAGCGGATGCGGGGCGGCGGGGCGGCCCGTACCGAGGGCGAGCAGGGGCGGCAGCGCGCGGTGGTGGACCGGTTCCTCACGGCCGTACGCGCGCGTGATGCCCGCGTCCTGGTGGCCGTCCTCGACCCGGAGGTCGTCGCGTACTCCGAGGGCGCCCCGGTGCACGGGGCCGCCGCGGTCGCCGAGACGGCCGTCGCCTTCGCGCGGAGCGCGGACGTGTCCCGGCCGGCGCTGGTCGACGGGGCCGTCGGCGCGGTCGGGTTCGCCGCCGGCCGGCCGGTCTCGGCCTTCGCGGCCACGCTCCGACGGGACCGGATCGTCGCCCTCTCGCTCACCACCGGGGAGGACCGGGTGCGCGGGCTCGACCTGGCCTTTCCCGACTCCTGAGGCGCGGGCGGGGTTCATGGGGGGGCGGGCGGGGCTCCGGAGGCGCGGGCAGGGTCCATGGGGGGGCGGGCGGGGCTCATGGGGGGGGCGGGCACGGGGCTCCGACGCGCGGGCGGGGCTCCGAGGCGCGGGCAGGACTCTGTGGCGCGGGCAGGACTCCTGAGGCGCGGGCAGGGCGAAATTCCGGTGCGTCCAGGAGTCCGTTCCGTTAGCGTCGACGCCATGTCTACGCCCCGAATCTCCTAGCTGAGGACCCGCACTCACGCCACCCGTGTGTCCTCAAGCTTGTTCGGAGCGTTATCCCATGATCACCGTTCGTGGTGCCGACGTGCGCGTCGGCGCCCGGCTCCTGCTGTCCGACATCTCCTTCCACGTCGCCCCCGGCGACCGGATCGGCCTGGTCGGCCGTAACGGCGCCGGCAAGACCACCCTCCTCGACACCCTGGCCGGGCTGCGTGCCCCGGCCGCCGGCACCGTCACCCGTACCGGCTCCGTCGGCCATCTCGCGCAGGACTCGCGGGCCGCCGACCCCTCCGTGACCGTCACCGACCGGATCCTCTCCGCGCGCGGCCTCGACCGGGCGGTCCGGCGGCTCGCGGAGGCCGCCCGACGGCTCGGCGAGGCACCCGACGCGCGGGCGCTCGCCGCGTACGACGCCGCCGAGACCGCCTTCGAGGCGGGCGGCGGGTACGCGGCGGAGGCGGAGGCCGCCCGGGTCGCCGCCGGTCTCGGCCTGCCCGTCGAGCTCATGGACCGGCCCGTCGGCCGGCTGTCCGGCGGCCAGAAGCGCCGGGTCGAGCTGGCCCGCATCCTCTTCGCCGGTCACGGGCGGGACGGCACGCTGCTGCTCGACGAGCCGACCAACCACCTGGACGCCGACTCGATCGGCTGGCTGCGCGGCCACCTCGCCGCCCACAGGGGCGGACTCGTGCTGATCAGCCACGACGTGCGGCTCCTGGCCGACACCGTGAACCGGGTCTTCCATCTCGACCCGCAGCGGGCCTCGCTCGACGTCCACAACACCGGCTGGGACGCGTACCTCGCCCAGCGGGACGCCGACGAGCGGCGCCGAGTGCGCGAGCGCGCCAACGCCGAACGGAAGGCGGCCGCCCTGCACGCGCAGGCGGACCGCATGAAGTCCCGCGTGGCGACGGCGACGACGGCCCGCAGCATGGCCCGCCGGGCCGACCGGATGCTCGCCGGGCTCGACCCGGCGCGGCAGGCCGAGCGGGTCGCCCGCATCCGGCTGCCCGAGCCGACCCCCTGCGGCCGGACACCGCTGGGCGCCGTGTCGCTCACCAAGGCGTACGGGGAGCGGCCGGTGCTCGACGGGGTGGACCTGGCCGTCGACCGGGGCAGCCGGCTCGTCGTCCTGGGGCTCAACGGCGCCGGCAAGACGACCCTGCTGCGGCTCCTCGCCGGACAGGAGACCCCCGACGCGGGGCGGGTGGTGCACGGGCACGGGCTGCGGCTCGGCTACTTCGCCCAGGAGCACGAGACGCTCGACCCGGAGCGCACGGTCCGGGAGAACCTCGCGGCGGCCGCTCCGCACCTGACGGACGGTGAGGTACGGTCCGTGCTCGGCGCGTTCCTGTTCCGGGGCGACGACGCCGACAAGCCGGCCGGGGTGCTCTCCGGCGGCGAGAAGACACGGCTCGCGCTGGCCGCCCTGGTCCACTCCGGAGCGAACGTGCTGCTCCTGGACGAGCCCACCAACAACCTGGATCCCGCCTCGCGCGACGAGGTCCTGGCGGCCGTGGGCACGTATCCGGGCGCGATCGTGATGGTCACGCACGACGAGGGCGCGATCGACGCGCTGCGCCCCGAGCGGGTCCTGCTGCTCCCGGACGCGGACGAGGACCTGTGGAACGCGGAGTACCGGGAGCTGGTCGCCCTGGCGTGAGTGCCCGTCAGCCGGCAGCGGGGGCGGGGGTCTCCGGGTGCGGCGGGGGCGCCGAGCGGGCCGCCAGTTCGTCGCGCTGACGTGTGAGGCGGGCGATCTCCGCGTCGAGGGCCGCGAGCCGGCGGCTCACGACCGGGGACGCCCGCACACAGACGCCCTCGGGGACCCGGCGGGAGCGGATCGCGTCCACGTCGAGGAGAGGCAGGCGGTCCACGCACGCGCGTACGTCCTCGATCGTCAGGCCGAGGGCGAGGAGTTCCCGCACGACCCGGATGCGCGCCACGTCGTCCGGTCCGTAACGCCGCTGACCGGTGGGGGTGCGGTCGGGTGGCGGCAGGAGGCCACGCTGCTCGTAGAGGCGCAGGGCTCGGGGTGTGGTCCCCGCCGCTGCCGCCGCGTCACCGATCCGCATGCCGTCCGCCTTTCGTCGCGGGGGCGGTCGCGATCGTGGACCGGGCCGCGACCGCCGCGGGGGTCGCGACCACCGTCGGGGCCGCGACCGTCAGCCGCGCGTCGCTGCCTCGCCGCCGTCCCCGTCCCCGTCCCCGTCCCCGTCGCCGTCGCCGTCGCCGTCGCCGTCGCCGTCGCCGTCGCCGTCGTCACGGCAACTCGACCACGACCGCCCCGAGATGCCGTCCCTCCATCACCTCCCGCAACGCCTCGGCGGCCCGATCCATGCCCGCCACCCTGACGTGCGGGAAGGCGATCTCCCCTGCGCGCAGCCAGTCGCCGAACCTGCCCCGCCACTCGGCCTCCGTCTCCGGGTGGTCGAGCGGACTGAAACCGCGCAGCGAGACCCGCTTGAGGACGAGCGGGTACGAGTCGAGCTCCACACGCGCGGTGGCGCCGGTCCCCTCCGGATCGAGCTGGCCGGACAGGGCGCCGACGAGGACGGCCCGCGCGCCGGGGCGGGCGGCGGCGACCGCCGCGCTCAGCTGCTCGCCGCCGACCGTGTCGAGGACGACGTCGACGCCCTCGGGCGCGGCTTCGGCTAGCTGCGCGGCGAAGGGTGCGGCGGCGCCCCGGACGACGGCGGCGTCGTAGCCGAGTTCGGTGACGAGCCGCTCGGCCTTGGCCGGTGAGCCGGTGCTGCCGATCACGCGGCCCGCGCCGAGGAGTCGGGCGATCTGCCCGGCCATCGTGCCGACGGCGCCGGCCCCGCCGGTGACGAGGACCGTGTCCCCGGCGCGTATCTCGGTGCCGCGGGTGAGGGCGGCGTACGCGGTCCAGCCCTGGGAGAGGTGGGCGACCGGGTCGGGCAGGGTGTCGCCGAGGGGCGTGCAGCCGGCCGCGGACACGGCGGCGTACTCGCGCCAGCCCTGCCAGTGGGAGACGAGGTCGCCGGGACGGAGGCCGCTGCCCTCCGGAGCGGACACGACCTCGCCGACGGCCGCGCCGAAGAGGGGGTCGCCGGGTTCGACGGGCGGGAAGGGCGCGCCCTTCACTCCGCCGCCGATGAGGGTCCGCAGCGCGGCGGAGACCGCGAACCAGCGGTTCCTGACGAGGACTTCGCCGGGGGCCGGGACGGGCAGGGCGGTGTGGACGAGTGCGAGGTGCTCGGGTGCCGGGAGGCCGCGCTCGGGTCGGGTGCGCAGCCGGATCTCGCGGTGGGTGGCCATGGGGCGCTCCAGGAGGAGGTCGGTCGGGTCGGCGGGACCGTAAACCCTGACCCGCGCGTCAGGGTCAAGTCCGTGGTGGGCGAGGGAGATCCCTGAGGGCGGCCGCGGCCGGGACGCCCTAGCCTGGAGGCATGATCATCAATGCGCAGACCCGGGTACGGGTCGCCCGCCCTTCGCGGGATCTGGCCGCCGCCGAGCGGTTCTATGTGGACGGGCTCGGCCTCGACGTGCAGTGGCGGAGCACCGAGCGGGTGCCCGGGAAGCACGACCTGCTCATGGTCGGGCCCCCGGACGGCAGCTGGCACTTCGAGCTGACCCATGACCCCGAGCGTCCGCTGGAGCCCACCCCGACCGCCGACGACCTTTTCGTCGTCTACCTCGGCGCGCCCGTCGAGGAGGAGCAGGTGGAGCGGCTGCTCGCCGCCGGCGGGACCCGGGTGCCGGCGCACAATCCGTACTGGGACGAGTGGGGCGTCACGGTCGCCGACCCCGACGGATACCGGCTCGTACTCTGTTCCAGATCCTGGGGCCGGTGAGCCTCAGCCCCTCTTGACGGCGCGCAGCACCACGAACTTCGCGTCGCTGGCGACGAGTTCGCTGTTGCCGAAGATCCTGCGGAGCGTGACGTGGTACCCGAGGTGCCGGTTGCCGATGACCCACAGCTCGCCGCCGGGACGCAGCGCGCGGCGTGCGTCCGCGAACATCCGGCGGGCGGTGCGGTCGGTGGTGGCCTGGTGGCTGTGGAACGGCGGGTTGTTGAGGACGAGGTCCATCGAGCCGGGGGCCAGCTCGGTGAGGCCGTCGCCGACGAGGAACTCGGCCTTGCGGTCGGGTCCCAGGTGGGCGCGGAAGTTCTCCTCGGCCGAGGCGACCGCCGGGTACGACTCGTCGGTGAAGACCAGTTCCGCCTCGGGTTCGTGGAGGGCGATGGCGAGGCCGACGACGCCGTTGCCGCAGCCGAGGTCGGCGACGCGGGCCCGGCCGAGACCGCCCGGCAGGTTCGCGAGGAAGAAGCGGGTGCCGATGTCGAGGCGGTCGGCGCAGAAGACGCCGGCGTGGTTGGTGACGGTGAGTCCGGGGAGGCCGGGCGCGGGGGTGTCCGCCGGGAGTGCGTACCGCAGGGGCCACGGGTTCGGCCCGGGCGTGAGGGACGGATCGGGGGTGGTGTGGATCAGCCGGGCCTTCTTCACCGCGAGCGAGGTGCGGGTGGGGCCGAGGATCCGCTCGAAGAGCTTGAGCGTGGAGGTGTGGATGTCCTTGACCATGCCCGTGCCGACGATCACGGTGTCCTCGTGCACGGCGGGCGCGAGCCGGTGGAGCTGGTCCTCCAGGAGCGCGAGGCTCTTGGGGACGCGGACGAGGAGCACGTCGATCCGCTCGGGCGGCGGGTCCTGGGTGGTGAGGAGCCGGACGGCGTCCGGGGCGGCCCCGGCGCGCGCGAGGTTGGCCTGGGTGGCCTGCCCGCCGAGGTACGAGTCGGTGATCTGGACGAGTTCGCGGGGTCCCGCGGCCTGGAGGGCGGTGACGAGGGCTCCCCAGCGGTCGCCGAGGACGGCGACGGTGCCGGAGAGGTCGGTGCCGGTCTCGGAGAGGTGCCCGAGGAGGTACTCGTCGGACGCGTCCCAGGCGCGGAGCTGGTCGCGCGGGTCCTCGGGGAAGCGGGTCAGCGTGAAGGCGCCCCATGACGTGCTCAAACGGTTCATCGTGCTCTCAGGCTAGCCGGTCGGGGGCCCGGTTCCCCACCTTCACGCGCGCCCGCGGGGAGTCGTCAGCAGGGGGCGGTGGCGAGCTGGAGGTGCCAGAGGCCGGGGCGGCCGGTGAGGGTGATCGTGGAGAGGGGGCGGACGTCGACGTTCCAGTAGGTGGCGGGCGGTGCCTTGAGGGCGTACACGAGGGCGGCCCGTACGACGGAGGGTTCGGCGACGGCGACGATGGAGCCGTCCTCGGCGGGGCGGGTGTCGAGCCAGTTCCCTATCCGGGTGATGAAGGCGAGGAGTGGTTCGCCGCCGTGCGGGGCCGTGCGGGCGTCGGTGAGCCAGGCGTCGACGGCGGCCGGTTCGAGGGCGGCGACCTCGGCGAGGGTGAGGCCCCGCCAGCGGCCCATGTCGCAGTCGCGGAGCGCGGGCTGGGCGAGCGGCGCGTAGCCGAGGGCGGTGCCGGTGGCGCGGCTGCGCGGGGTCGGGGAGCAGTAGCGCAGTTCGGCCGCGCCGAGCGGGATGAGCGCGGGCGCGGCCTGCTGCACCTCGTACCAGCCGGCCTCGTCGAGCGGCCGGTCGTCGTCGAAGCGTTCGGCGAGCAGGGAGGAGCTGCGTGCCGCCGTGACGAGCGTCACCCGAAGACTCATGGCCGCGATCGTGAGGCCGGTGGCCCCGCTGGTCAAGGGGTCATGTGGTGGGGTCCGAGGGGGTCGGGCTCACTGCTGCCCGAGAGCCATCCACTTGTCCGGATTCTGCAGTGGCGTGAAACCCACCTTCTCGTACACGCCGTGCGCGTCGGCGGTGGCGAGCATGATGCGGCGCAGTCCGTACGGTGCGAGGTGGTCGCGGACGGCGGTGACGAGTGCGGTGCCGAGGCCGGTGCCGCGGGCCGGGCGGTCGACGTAGACGTCGCAGAGCCAGGCGAAGGTGGCGTAGTCGGTGACGACGCGCGCGTAGGCGCTCATCTCGCCGGTCTCGCGGTGGTAGGCACCGAGGTTCAGCGAGCCCGCGATGGCGCTGTCCTGCTTCTCCCGAGGTCGGCCGAGCGCCCAGTACGCGTCGGTGGACAGCCAGTGGTGGACGCGGGCGGCGTCGATCCGGGCGGGGTCGGCTGAGATCTCGTACGCCCCGTGCATGACGGGGGTGTCGGTGGCGGTGCTGTCGCTCATGGGCGAAGGCTTCCAGGGGTGCGCGGGCTTGTCAGGCGAATTTGCCCCGGGCCGCGGACGGGGGCAGGGCCGCGCCGGCGGCGGGTGCGGCCCTGCCCCCGGGGTCAGCCGGTGAGTTCGTCGATCGCCGTCCGCAGGCGGCGCACGCCCTCGACGATCTCCGTGGGGCCGGCGACACCCGCGAAACTCAGCCGGATGTGGCCGGCGGGGGGTTCGGCGCAGAAGTAGGGGCGGCCGGGGGCGGCGGTGACCCCGGCCCGCAGGGCGCCGGCGAGGAGGGAGGCCTCGGGGAGGGTGTCGGGGAGGCGCAGCCAGAGCTGGTAGCCGCCGGAGGGGATGTACGGCAGGGCGAGTTCGGGGAGGTGGAGGGCGAGGGAGCCGGTCATGACCTCCCGGCGGCTCTTGAGCTCCTGGGCGACGGCCCGGAGGTGGCGGGGCCAGGCCGGGGAGCCGACGAGTTCGAGCGCGGCCTCCTGGAGGGGCCGGGGGACGAAGAAGCTGTCGACGACCTGGATGGCGCGCAGTCGTTCCAGGACGGGCCCGCGGGCGGCGAGGGCGCCCACGCGGAGGCTCGCCGAGGTGATCTTGGTGAGCGAGCGGACGTGGACGACGACGCCGTCGGGGTCGTCGGCGACGAGCGGCGCGGGGAGCGGCCCCGCGTCCGCGTGGACGAGGCGGCGGGCGAAGTCGTCCTCGACGACGAAGGCCCCGGCGGCGCGGGCGATGCGGACGACCTCGCGGCGGCGTTCGGGGCTCAGCGTGGTCCCGGTGGGGTTCTGGAAGAGCGGCTGGCTGACGAAGACGCGGGCGCCGGTGGCGCGGAAGGCGGCTTCGAGGAGTTCGGGGCGGACTCCGTCGGCGTCGGTCGGGACGGGGACGGGGCGGAGTCCGGCGGCGCGGGCGACGGCGAGCATGCCGGGGTAGGTGGGCGACTCGACGAGGACGGGGGTGCCGGGCGGGGCGAGGGCGCGCAGGGCCGTGGTGATCGCGGACTGGCCGCCGGCGGTGACCAGGATGTCGGCGGCGGTGATGCTGCCGCCGATCTCGCGGGCGAACCATTCGCGCAGCTCGGGCAGGCCGTCGGTGGGCGGTCTGCCCCAGGCTCCGGGGCGGCGGCCGGCCCGGGCGAGGGCCGCGGCGAGGGCGCTCTCGGGCTGGAGGGAGGGGTGGAGGTAGCCGCCGTTGAACTCGATCACGCCGGGCGGGGGCGCGGAGAGGGTGACGAGGACACCGGAGGCGTCGACGGCCCGGGGGACGAGTTCGGTGGCGGTGTCGGCGCTGAGGGCGACCTCCTGCCAGGAGGTGTCCCCGGCGACCGGCGTGGGGGTGCGCGGTTCGGCGCGGAAGGCGCCGGCGCCGGGGCGGGTGACGACGAGGCCTTCGGCGGCGAGCTGGGCGAGGGCCCGGGTGACGGTGACCGGGGAGACGTGGTAGCGCTCGACGAGCGCCCTACTCGATGGCAGCTTTCCACCGGGAGAGTAGCGGTCGAGTTCCACTCTCAGGGATTTCGCCAGTTCCGCGACACTGCTACGCTCATGCATGAGAATACAGGATAGCGCTACTGCCCCGACCACGATAGCGGTCACCGCTACCGGATCCCCCCGGACCGGGTCCACCGGCGCCGCCGCCCCGGCTGCCGCCACCGCGACACCGGCTGCCGGCGCGGTCCCCGCCGCCTCCACCCCCCGGACCAGCGGCACCCTGCTCGCCGGGCTCGGCGTGATCTCCTTCTCCCTCACCTTCCCCTCGACCGTCTGGGGCCTGGAGAGCTTCGGCCCCTGGTCGCTGGTGGCGGTGCGCTCCACCCTCGCCGCGCTCATCGCCGGCGTCTTCCTCCTCGCGGGCCGGGTGCCGCTGCCCGAGCGCCGTCACTGGGCGGGCCTCGCGGTGGTCGCCTGCGGTGTCGTCATCGGCTTCCCGCTCCTGACCACGCTGGCCCTGCAGACCTCCACCACCTCGCACGCCGCCGTGGTCGTGGGCCTCCTGCCGCTCACCACCGCGATCCTCGCCGCCGTGCGGACCGGCCGCCGGCCGTCCCGTACGTTCTGGGTCGCGGCGATCTCCGGCGCCGTGGTGGTGCTGGGCTTCACGCTCAAGGAGAGCGGCGGCTCGTTCTCCACGGGCGACCTGTACCTCTTCGGGGCGCTGCTCGTGTGCGCGGCCGGGTACACCGAGGGGGGCCGGCTCGCCGCGCTCATGCCGGGCTGGCAGGTCATCGGCTGGGCCCTGGTCCTCTGCCTGCCGCTGATGGTGGCCGCCTCGGCCGTGACGCTGTCGATCGAGCCGGTCCATCTGAACGCGCACGGAATCATCGGCCTCGTCTGGGTCGCCGCCGGCTCCACCTTCTTCGGCCTGTACGTCTGGTACCGCGGCATGGCCGCGATCGGCATCCCCAAGGCCAGTCAACTCCAGCTCGCCCAGCCGCTCCTCACCCTCTTCTGGTCGGTCTTCCTCCTCGGCGAGACCCTGCCGCTCGCGGCGCCGGTCGCGGCGGTTGCGGTCCTGGTCTGCATCGCGGTCACCCAGCGGGCGAAGAGCTGACGCGACGAATCGGCGCGAAACGGGTCACAATGGCAGTCAGAGGCCCTGCGCAGTACAGGACAGGACAAGCCCGGTCGCGAGGAGGTCAGCCCGATGCAGGCGAGCGTGGGCGACAAGCTGCTGGTACACGGCCGGACCGTCGGTCATCACGACCGCACGGCCGAGGTCCTTCAGGTACTGGGAGAGAACGGCACTCCCCCGTACCGCGTGAAGTTCGACGACGACGGTCACGAGGCCCTGATGTCGCCGGGCCCCGACACCGTCGTACGCCACCGTCCGGAGATGGGGACCGGCTGAGTCCCCACCACCTGCCGAGCCCCTACTTGGGCGGACGGACCCGGGTCGGGTAGTGATCGGCCACCACGGTGGTCATCGCCCCGATCGGGTCCGCGGCGACCTCCTTCGCGGAGAAGAAGCAGTGACCGCCGACCGAGGGGTACGTGCGGGCGAGGGCCACGTGGCGTGAGAGTTCCCGCGGGTCCTGCCAGGCTGCGGGCTGGGCGGGATCGCCGGCCTTGTAGAGCGCCTCGCCGATGTAGAGGCCGACGCCCGTGTCCCGGAGCACCGCGTCCCACCAGGGCAGGAGCTTGGCGTAGTCGGCGGCGGGCAGCCCGATGTTCCAGTACAGCTGGGGGATCACGTAGTCGATCCAGCCCTCCCGGATCCATTTCCGGGTGTCGGCGTACAGATCGTCGTACGTCTGGACGCCGGCGCGGGTGTCCGAGCCCTCCGGGTCGGTGGCGATGTTCCGCCAGACCCCGAAGGGGCTGATGCCGAAGGCCGTGTGCTTCCTGGTCTCCTTGATCCGGGCGGCCATCTCCGAGACCAGCAGATCGGTGTTGTTCCGCCGCCAGGACGCCTTGTCGGGGAAGTCCCCGCCGTACCGTGCGTACGCCTCGTCGTCGGCGAGGACCTGTCCTGCCACCGGGTACGGATAGAAGTAGTCGTCCCAGTGCACGGCGTCGATGTCGTAGCGGCGCAGCGCGTCCAGCATCGCGTCCTGGACGAAGTTCCGGACTTCGGGCAGCCCCGGGTTGTAGTAGAGCTTCCCGCCGTAGGGCAGCACCCACTCCGGGTGGAGCCGGGCCGGATGGCCGGAGTCGAGCCGGCCCGGATCCGTGTGATGCGCCACGCGGTACGGGTTGAACCAGGCGTGCAGTTCGAGCCCCCGCGCATGGGCCTCGTCGACGGCCGTGCCCAGCGGATCCCAGCCCGGGTCCCGGCCCTGCGTGCCGGTCAGGTACTGCGCCCACGGTTCGTACGGCGAGGGCCACAGCGCGTCGGCGGTCGGCCGGACCTGCAGGACCACCGTGTTGAGCCGGCGCTCGACCGCCGTGTCCAGGTGGCGGAGGAGCTCGGCGCGCTGCTGCTCGGCGGGCAGACCGGCCCGGGAGGGCCAGTCGCGGTTGGCGACCGTCGCCAGCCACATGCCGCGGAACTCCCGCCGGCGGTGCGACGTCCCGGGCTCCGGCCGAGGCTTCGCCCGTAACGACTGCTCGGCGTCGGCCGCCGACGCCACTGTCGTTCCCGTCACGGCGAGCGCCGCTCCGGTGGCGCCGGCCACGAACCCTCTTCTGCCGATAGGCCGCACTTGTACCCCTCCTCTGTCGGATACGTCACACGCACCCGGACAGCATGCCCGCCCCGGACGATCGATCATCGGTTAATGAGCGGTAACGTCGTGGGGGTAGAGGCGGACGCACCCGGAATCACACGGGCCCCCCGCCGCCGGAGAAGAGCGAAAGGCACGAGGTGACGGACTCCATGGCCGACATTGAGCGCGTCGGAGTGGTGGGCTGCGGCCAGATGGGCGCGGGCATCGCAGAGGTGTGTGCCCGGAGCGGGCTCGAGGTGAAGGTCGCCGAGACCACCGGCGAGGCGCTGGAGATCGGCCGCACGCGGCTCTACAACTCGCTGAACAAGGCCGCCGAACGCGGCAAGATCAGCGAGGAGGAGCGGGACGCGACGCTCGCCCGTCTCAGCTTCACCACCGACCTGGGCGAGTTCGCCGACCGCGACCTCGTCATCGAGGCGGTCGTCGAGAACGAGCAGGTCAAGACCGAGATCTTCCAGGTCCTCGACCAGGTGATCACCCGGCCGGACGCGATCCTGGCCTCGAACACCTCCTCCATCCCGCTGGTCAAGCTGGCCGTGGCGACCTCCCGCCCCGACCAGGTCATCGGCATCCACTTCTTCAACCCGGCCCCGGTGCAGAAGCTCGTCGAGCTGATCCCGGCCCTCACCACCTCCGAGGGCACGATCAGCCGGGCCCAGGCCTTCGCGGAGAAGGTGCTCGGCAAGCACGCGATCCGCGCCCAGGACCGCTCCGGCTTCGTCGTCAACGCGCTGCTCGTGCCGTACCTGCTCTCGGCGATCCGGATGTTCGAGTCGGGCATCGCGAGCCGCGAGGACATCGACAACGGCATGGAGTTCGGCTGCGCCCACCCGATGGGCCCGCTGAAGCTCTCCGACCTGATCGGCCTGGACACGATCGCGTCGATCGCCGACTCGATGTACTCCGAGTTCAAGGAGCCGCTGTACGCCGCTCCCCCGCTGCTCCAGCGCATGGTGGACGCGGGCCGGCTGGGCCGGAAGACGGGCTCGGGCTTCTACCCGTACTCCTGAACAACCCTCCACAGACCCGGAGTCCGGCGTCCGACCCCTGACGCCGTCACTCCGGCCGGACGGCCCGTACACCCGCACAGGTACGGGCCGTCCGGCACTGGCTCCCCCACGTCTCAGCCGAGGCGCAGATGGTGGAGCATCAACAGCCCGGCCGCCATGTTGGCGGCCGGGATCTCGCCCCGGGCGATCATGTCGGGGATCTGTTTCAGCGGGATCCAGGCCCGCCGTGAGGACTCGAACGCGTCCTCCGGCGGCCCCGTGTAGGTGGCCCGTTCCGCCCAGTAGAGGTGGTGACGGGCGTCCGTCAGGCCGTTCGAGGGCTCGACGGTGAGGAGATGGCGCAGCGGCCCCGGCCGCCAGCCGGTCTCCTCCTCCATCTCGCGGGCGGCGGCGGCCTCGACGTCCTCGCCGTCCTCGACGACGCCGGCGGCCAGCTCCCAGCCCCAGCTGTCGGTGATGAAGCGGTGGCGCCAGAGCATCAGGACTTCGTCGGCCTCGTTGACGGCCGTCGCCACGGCGACCGGACGGAGCCGGATCAGATAGTGGTCGAGGTGGCGGCCGTCCGGGAGTTCGACGTCCGCGAGGTTCACTCGGAACCAGCGATTCTCATAGACGGAGCGTTCGCTCAGTTTCGTCCACTGCACGTTCTTGCCACCTTCCGATCGGTCGGTGCTTGTTTGGTGGCAATATCGCAGCAGTTGACGGCTCACAGGGGAACGCGTAGCGCCCCTTCGATGAGAGCGGCCGCCTCCCGGGCTTCCCCGCCGCCGCTCGCGAGGAGGCGCTTCCGCACCTGCGTGAGACGGTCCCGCAGCCGCCGCGACTCCATCCCCCGCGCCCGCTCCGTCATCTCCACCGCCGTGCGCGCCGCCCCGTCGGCCTCCCCCTGTCGCAGCTCGATCTGGCACAGCATGGCGAGCCGGTGCACCCGGCCCCGGTCGTGCGAGGGCATCCCGACCGCCTCCGAGGCGTGCTCGTGGGCCGCGTCGAGTTCACCCAGACCGAGGAGGGCCTCCGCCACCTGCACGTTGACGAACCCCGGCTGGACATAGCCCGTCTCCACCGGCTCCTCCCCCGGGCTGATCCGCTCCGCCGCCGTCTCGGCCCGCCGGATGCAGGCCAACGCGGCCACCCCGTCGCCCAGATGCGCGTACGCCTTCGCCTGCATCGCCGTCAGATCGGCGGCGAGCGCCGGGGTGATCTGCCGCCCGGCCGCCCGCAGCGCCGCCTCCGCGAACGCCACCGCCTGCCGGTATTCCCCCATGAACAGCGACTGGTTGACGAGGAGCGCGATCACGTACGCGCCGAGCCCCCGGTCCCCGCTCGCCTTCGCGAGCCGCAGCGCCTGGTGGAAGTAGCGCTGGGCCAGGCCGTGCGCGTCCGCGTCGTACGCGCAGATCCCGGCGACCGCGACGAGCCCGCCGGTGGCCCGGTGCAGCCGCCGGCCGAGCGCGTCGCTGTACGCGCCCCGGAGCAGCGGCGCGGTCTCGGTGTTGAGGAAGCCGACGATCCGGGCCCGGGTCGCGATGCCGCCGGCCCTGCGGTACATCTGCTCGTAGTGCGAGCGGGCGGCGCTCAGGACGGTGATGTCGGCCGGCGAGACCGTCGTCCGGCCCGTACGGGAGACGTCCACGTCCTCCGGCGGGTTCTCCCACTCCCACACCGGCATCACCGCCGGAGTGCCGGTGACGGCCGGGGCGGCGACTATGTGCGGCCGCTGCTGCTCGTCGGAGCGCCACAGCGCGGCCGCCCGCTCCACGAAGCCGGACAGCGGCGAACCGGCCGCCGGCGGCGGGCCGCCCGGCACCCCGAGGCCGATGTCGTCCAGGGTCACCTGCCGGTGCAGCCGGACGGCCAGCACCTCGCAGATCAGGTCCGGCACCTGGCCGCGCGGCCGCTGGCCCTTCAACCAGCGGGCCACGGCGGTGTGTTCGTACCGCAGGGCGAGGCCCCTGGCCCGGCCCGCCCGGTTCACATGGGCGGCCAGGCCGGCGTTCGAGACGCCCGCTTCGTCGAGCAGGGCATCGAGCAGGGTGTTGGGCTGCATGGCCGCTCCGGTCGCTCGCATGGCCGCTCCGCTCACTCGTATGGCCGCCCCGCCCGCTCGGTGAACTCAGCGTAGCGGTGGCCGATTTCGCACGGGGTGTGAACGAAGTACCCGTTCTCCCGGTCCGCGTACTCTGCCACGCTCGTCCCGGCCCCGGTTGACTGTGCTTCTCGCCGCAAGGCGACGACCGGGCCGCCGGCTCCCCCTCGTACAGTGCGGCCGCCCGGTCCGCGTCGCCCGCCCCGCTGATCTGCCCGACACTCCGTGGCGGGGCGGGCGACGCCGGTCCCGGTCCCCTCCGCTCAACAGTGGGAGGAGGGGGCGGGCCGGGGGCGGCGCAGCCCGGGTTCGGCGGGCTGCGCCGGCACCCGGACACGGTCGTTGCGTACGACGAGGAGCGCGATGTCGTCGGCGAGCCGGCCGCCCGTGTGGTGCAGCAGCGCCGCGTGGACCCGGTGGACCAGGGCGGCGGGCGCCTCGCCGGGCACCCCGGCGAGCGCGGCGTCGAGCGCGAAGAACCGGCCCCGGTGGTCACGGGCCTCCTCCGCGCCGTCGGTGTGCAGGACCAGCGTCTCGCCGGGCAGCAGCCGGGCCGCCGTGTACGGGGCGATTCCGGCGGGCAGCGGCAGTACCCCGAGCGGGGGCAGCGGGTCGCCGACCGGGAGCCGCTCCACCCGCTGTCCGAGCCGGTACGGGCCGGGGTGACCGCAGTTGAGGACGGCGAGACACCCGTCGGAGCGAACCTCCACGAGCAGCAGGGTGACGAACTCCTCCGCCGCCGGATGCTCGGGCTCCGCCCCGGCCCGCGCCGGATGCTCGTCCCGCGCCCGCTCCCGCAGATGGCGCTCCAGTGCCCGCTCCAACCGCCGCAGCACACCCGCGAGTTCGGCCTCGTCGTGGGCGGCCTCGCGGAAGCTGCCGAGCACCGCGACGACCGCGCCGAGCGCGGCGAGCCCGTGGCCCCGGACGTCCCCGATGACGATCCGTACCCCGTACGGGGTGGCCACCGCCTCGTACAGGTCCCCGCCGACGGAGGCACCCCGGGAGGCGGACAGCTGCCCCGCGGCCAGCGCGAGGCCGTCGAGACGGGCCGGCGGCGGGCGCAGCAGGACCCGCTGCGTGGCGGCCGCGACGGCCCGGGCCCGGGCCAGATCCCGGACGAGCCCGTGGCGGATGCCGAGGACCAGGCCGATGCCGACGGTGAGGAAGACGACGCTGGTGGCGATCCGCATGGGCAGCCCCGGCTGCCGGGCCAGCGGACAGCCGAACTTCCACGCCACGGCCACGGCGCCCCATGCGACGGGAAGTACGAGCGGGGCCGGCCGGCGGAGCCGGGAGCCCTCGGCGAGCAACGACCTGGTTCGGATCATGCACGGCCCTCCCTGAGGCCCTACAGCGCGCAGGCCCGCCCCTGCGGCCGCGTCGATTCTGTCGACGGTCCCGGTCACGGGGGAACATCCGCCAGACTTCTCACCCGAAGGAGTGAGCGCCACGTCCGCGCCGCCCCTCGCCATGGCCGCGCCACCCGCACAGACGCGGGATTCCCGTACAGGGATACGGGAATCCCGCGCGGGTGCGCGGGCCGGTCAGGCCGCCGTACCGGCCGCGATGCCCATGACCCGCGCGTAGAGCCGTTCGGCCCCGGTCAGGTCGCCGCGTCGCTGCCGGATGGCGCCCAGGGCGTTCAGCGACGGGGTGAGGCGGGGATCGTCGGGGCCGTAGGCGCGTTCGTAGAAATGCACCGCGAACCACAACGCCTCTTCCGCCTCGGCGGGCCGGCCCAGCGCTTCGAGCAGGATCCCCAGGGCCGACGCCGCCTCGGCCGTTTCGGCGGAGACGGGGCCGGCCGTGCTGTGGGCCGGCCGGAGGGCCGCGCGCAGTTCACGCTCGGCCTCGGCGTACCGGCCGTCGGCCCCGTACCGTCGTGCGCGAGCCAGGTGCCGGCGCCCCCGCCGCCGCCGTGTCGCCGCGTCCACGATGCCCGCCTCAGGAGCGCCGGGCGGAGACGGGCGTCGCGGCCGGGCGGTCCGCGGTGTTCCCGGCGAGGTGCTTCACCAGGTGGTTCACGACGTGTTCCGCGTCCCGCCCCGCGCCGCCGATGAGCATCGACGCGAAGGCGTACTGGAAGGCCAGGCCCGCGAAGTACAGCCCCGGCGACGAGGCCACCACGCCGCGCCGCTCCAGCGGCCAGCCGTCCTCCCCCGTGACCGGGATGTCGATCCAGGAGAAGTCCTGCCGGAATCCCGTGCACCAGACGACGTTCGCGACGTCGAGGACCCGGCCGCCGTCGAGGACCGGGAGACCGTCGCGCACACCGACGGTCCGCTCCGGGGCCAGATCGACGCCGACGCGGGAGAGGTCGGCCCGCTTGACCCGGATCAGCGGCCCGCCGTGGGCCCGGACGTCCGGACGGATCTTGCGGCCGATGGGCGTCCGGAGCGTCAGCACGTGCTGCGCCACGAACCACAGCACCGGGAAGATCGCGTGTGCCGGACCGCCCTCGATGTCGAACGGGATCTCGCCGTGGATCGTGCCGCTGAGCACGGTCGGGTGGCCGGCCGCGCCCACCTCGTAGGCGACGTCCCCGCCGGAGTGCGAGGCGCCGACCACCAGCACGCCGCCGGGCCGCAGCTGCGCCGGGTTCTTGTAGCTGCTGGAGTGCAGCTGGGTGATGCGGGGGTCGAGCGCGCCCGCGAAGCCGGGGACGTACGGGGTACGGCCGAATGTGCCCGAGGCGACGACGACGTGGTCGCACACATAGGCCGAGGTGCCCGTCTCCACGACGTAGCTCCCGTCCTCCCGTCCCACCCGGGTGACGCGCTGCCCGGTGCGGACGGGCAGAGCGAAGGCCTCGGCGTACGCCTCCAGGAAGTCGGCCATCTCGTCCTTGGTGGGAAAGGACATCGGCGGCGCGGGAAAGCGCATCCCGGGCAGCGAGGCGACCCGCGCCGGGCTGAACAGGCGCAGCGAGTCCCAATGGGAGCGCCAGTTGTCGCCCACCCGGTCCCCGCCGTCCAGGATCACGAACGGCCGGCCGCGCCGGGCGAGGTGGTATCCGGTGGCGAGACCCGCCTGACCGGCTCCGATGACGACCGTCTCGATGTGTTCCATCCCGTCGTTGGCGTTCATCGTCGTCCTCCTCCTTCGTTCCGTGTCATCGACACTAGGAACGCGGGGGCCGGGCCTGCTTCGGGAGAACGCCCCAATCCTGCGGCGCGGCGGCGATGGGTCGTTCTGCCCATCGGTAGGCCGCGGCCTACCCGGCGTGCCGCTCCCCGACCAGGTCGTGCTCGTAGGCGTACGCCGTGGCGGCGGACCGGGAGGAGAGGCCGAGCTTGCCGAAGATGTTGCTCAGGTGCCGGGCCACCGTCTTCTCGCTGAGGACCAGCTCGGCGGCGATCGCGTGGTTGGTACGACCGGTGGCGACGAGCCGCAGGACCTCGATCTCGCGGGGGCTGAGCCCGGTGTCGTCCGGTGGCCGCTCGTGGGTGAGCGCGTCGAGCCGGGCCAGGTCGGGGGCCGCGCCGAGCCGGCGGTACACCTGACGGGCCGTGTCCAGTTCCAGCCGGGCCGTGCCGGTGTCCCCCAGCCGCTGCCGGGCGAGCCCGAGCAGCTCGCGGGAGCGCGCCCCGTCGTAGGGTGCCCCGAGGTCGCCCCAGGTCCGGCACGCGTCGAGCAGGGCGTCGAGGGCCGCCGCGGCATCGCCCTCGGCGAGGAGGACGGCCCCGCGCGCGTGGGCGGCGACGGCGCGCAGCAGCGGGGCACCGATGTCGTCGGCGATCTTCGACAGCTCGTCCGCGGCGGCCCGGGACCGGGGCACGTCCCCGGCGGCCAGCATGATCTCCACGTACGCGGCCAGCACCGTCGCCCGGCGCAGCCGGTCCGGCGTCTCGTCCGCGAGGCCCCGGATCGCCCCGACGGCCGCGTCGATCCGCCCCTGGGCCAGCCACAGCTGCGCCAGTCCCGGCTGAGCGGGGTGCCCGCACTCCCCGGCCCGGCGGTAGCCCTCCTCGGCCCTGGCGAAGGTGCCGCGCACCCGGTGCAGCTCGGCCTGCTGGTAGAGGGCCATGCCGAGCGCCGATCGGTTCAACGGCTCGGAAAGCCGTTCGCACGCCTGCCGCGCCTCGTCCAGCGCGTCCGGCCAGGCACCACGGGTCTGAAGGACCTGGGAGCGGTGGACCAGGCACTGGCCGCGGTAGGGCACGAGATCCGGCTGAGCGGCGCACCAGTCGGACAGCGCCGCCGTCCACTCCTGCGCGCGCCGCAGGTCGAAGATCTCCTGGCAGGCCTCGATGACGCTGCAGTAGACCATCCCGGTCACCAGCGGCGACACCTCGCCGGCGCTGACCGCGACCATGACCTCGTCGAGCAGGGCGACGCCGGCGGCGGTCTCGCCACCGTAGATCAGGGCCCGTCCCTGGCCGTGCCGGGCCAGGGCCACGAGGTCCGGGTCCACGAAGCGCTCCCCGATCGCGGCGGCCTCGGTGAACGTGGCGTACGCCGCCGCGTGGTCCTTGTGGATGAGCCGAAGGCCCTGGGGGAACAGCACATAGCCCTGTTCCACGCAGTCGAGCCGTGTGTCGTCGAGCAGCCGCTGGGCCCGGGCGAGCCAGCCGCCGCCCCGCGCTCTCTCGCCGCGCAGGAGAAGCGGCATGGCCATCCAGAAGGCGCACCGCACCGCCCGCCCCGTCTCACCGAGGCTCAGGTACGCGTGATGCGCCCGCTCGGTCGCCGCGCCGCACTCCGCGTCGTATCCGACCAGGTAGGCGGCGGTCGCCCAGCGCACGAGGTCGTCGGGCCCGAGCGGCTGCCCGCCGTCGGCGTCCGAGAACCCGGTGTAGGCCTCCCACCACTCCTGGCGAGCGAAGGCGTCCCGGGCCCGTCCGAGTTCCGCAGCCACGTCCATGACGCGCCTCCCACGACCATTGCACCGCACGGCCGCGGGCTTGTCAGGCCGGACCATGCAGGAGGGGCCGGCCCGGAGTCTTCCGGACCGGCCCCTCCTGGGGTGTGCGTGCTACGCGCCGCGCAGGACGGCGCCGGTGCGCTCGGCGGCCAGGGCCACCGCGGCGTCACGGGCCGCGCTGGCCTCGTCGACGGTCAGGGTGCGGTCCTCGGCGCGGAACTTCAGCGCGTACGCCAGGGACTTGCTGCCCTCACCGAGCTGGTCGCCGGTGTAGACGTCGAACAGCCGGATGGACTCCAGGAGGTCACCCGCGCCCTCGACGAGGGCGGCCTCGACCTCGGTGGCCGGGACGCCGGAGCCGACGACCAGGGCGACGTCCTGGGTGGCGACCGGGAAGGAGGAGATCCGGGGGGCCTTCACAGGACCCTCGTTCGCCTTCTCCAGGAGGTCCAGGTCGATCTCCATCGCGCAGGCGCGGGCCGGCAGGCCGAACGCCTTCACCACGCGCGGGTGGAGCTCGCCGGCGTGGCCGACGAGGACCTTCTCGCCGTCCACCTCGACGTGGAACGCGGCGCAGCGGCCCGGGTGCCAGGGCGCGTGCTGGTCGGCGCTGATGATCAGCTCGACCCCGGCCTCGGCGGCCACGGCCCGGCCGGCCTCGATGGCGTCCGCCCAGTCGGACGGACGGCCCTTGCCCCACCAGCCGGCCTGCTCGCGCGCACCGGCGAGGACGACGGCGGCGCGGCGCGGCTGCTCGGGCAGCGCGGCGTTGACCGAGGCGATCTGCTCGTCGGAGGGGCGGCGGTCGACGGGCAGCCGGACGGCGACGCCCGGCTGGCCCTCGGTGGGACGGAAGACCAGACCGGTCTCGAAGAGCGCCAGGTCGTGGCTGCCACGGCTGTCGTTGCGGCGGAGCGCGCCGAGCAGGCCCGGGAGCAGCGTCGTACGGAGCGCGGGCTCCTCGTCGGAGAGCGGGTTGACCAGCTTCACGAGGCGGCGACGGGCGTCGTCCGCGTCGAGACCGAGGTGGTCGAGGGCCTGCTCGCCGATGAACGGGTAGTTCAGCGCCTCGACGTAGCCGGCGCCGGCCAGGGCGCGGCCCACCCGGCGGTGGGTGCGCTGGCGCTCGGTGAGCCCGCGGCCGGCCGGGGGCTTCGGCAGCGTGGAGGGCAGGTTCTCGTAGCCCTCCAGGCGGATGACCTCTTCGGCCAGGTCGTTCGGCACGTAGAGGTCGGGACGCCACGACGGGACGGTGACGACGAGCTCGTCCTGGCCGTAGACGTCGCAGCCGACCTCCTGGAGGCGGCGGACGACGATCTCACGGCCGTAGTCGACACCCGCGACCTTGTCGGGGTGGTTCGCCGGCATGGTGATGGTGTGCGGCGCGGAGGGAGCGGCGATCTCGGTGACGCCGGCCTCGGCGGTGCCGCCCGCGAGGAGCACGAGCAGGTCGACCGTGCGCTGCGCGGCCGCGGCCGCGGCCTGCGGGTCGACGCCGCGCTCGAAGCGCTTGGACGCCTCGGAGGCCAGCTTGTGGCGGCGGGCCGTGCGGGCGATCGAGATCGCGTCGAAGTGCGCGGCCTCGATGACGACCTCGGTGGTGCCGGTGACGATGCCGGTCTCCGGGTCGGTGACCGGGTCGGCGATCTCGGTGTTGGCGCCGCCCATGACACCGGCGAGGCCGATCGGCCCGCGGTTGTCGGTGATGACCAGGTCACCGGAGTCGAGGACACGCGCGGTGCCGTCGAGGGTGGTGAACTTCTCGCCGGCGGCGGCACGGCGGACCCCGATGGGGCCGTCGATGCGGCTGCGGTCGTAGGCGTGCAGCGGCTGGCCGAGTTCGATCATCACGTAGTTGGTGATGTCGACGGCGAGCGAGATCGGGCGCATGCCGACCTTCTGCAGCCGGCGCTGCAGCCAGATCGGGCTGCGGGCCTCGGGGTCGAGGCCGACGACCGTACGGGCCGTGAAGCGGTCGCAGCCGATCGGGTCGGCGATCTGGACCGGGTAGCCGTACGAGTTGGGCGCGGGCACGTCGAGGAGCGCCGGGTCGCGCAGCGGCAGGCCGTAGGCGGTGGCCGTCTCGCGGGCGACGCCGCGGATCGACAGGCAGTAGCCGCGGTCCGGGGTGACGGCGATGTCGAGGACCTCGTCGAAGAGCTCCAGGAGGACCGTGGCGTCGGTGCCGACCTCGTGCTCCGGCGGCAGCACGATGATGCCGTGCGTGCCGTCGTCGCCCATGCCGAGCTCGTCGCCGGAGCAGATCATGCCCCGGGAGACGCGGCCGTACGTCGTGCGCTCGGCGATCCGGAAGTCTCCGGGCAGCACGGCGCCGGGCAGGGCCACGACGACCTTGTCGCCCTCGGCGAAGTTCCGGGCGCCGCAGATGATCTCCTGGGGCTCGCCGGTGCCGTTGGCCTGGCCGACGTCGACGGTGCAGAAGCGGATGGGCTTCTTGAACTCTGTCAGCTCCTCGATGGTGAGGACCTTGCCGACCACCAGCGGGCCGGTCAGGCCGGCGCCGAGCTGCTCGACGGTCTCGACCTCGAGGCCTGCCGAAATGAGCTTGGCCTGGACGTCACGCCCGGTCTCCGTCGCCGGCAGGTCGACGTACCCCCGCAGCCAAGAAAGCGGGACCCGCATCAGATCTCCATCCCGAACGGCCGGGTGAACCGGACGTCACCCTCGACCATGTCTCGCATGTCTTCGACGTTGTGGCGGAACATCAGCATCCGCTCGATGCCGAACCCGAAGGCGAATCCGCTGTACTTCTCGGGGTCCACACCGCAGGCGACGAGCACCTTCGGGTTGACCATGCCGCAGCCGCCGAGCTCGATCCAGCCCTCGCTGCCGCAGGTGCGGCAGGGACGGTCCGGGTTGCCGACGGACTCGCCGCGGCAGACGTAGCAGAGCATGTCCATCTCTGCGGACGGCTCGGTGAAGGGGAAGAAGTTCGGCCGCAGCCGGGTCTTCATGTCCGGGCCGAAGAGCGCCTGGACCATGTGGTCGAGGGTGCCCTTGAGGTCGGCCATGGTCAGGCCCTCGTCGACGGCGAGCAGCTCGATCTGGTGGAAGACCGGGGTGTGCGTGGCGTCGAGCTCGTCGGTGCGGTAGACGCGGCCGGGGCACACGACGTAGACCGGGGGCTCCCGGTCGATGAGCGTGCGGGCCTGGACCGGCGAGGTGTGCGTACGGAGCACGACGCCGGACTCGTCGCCGGTCGTCCCCTCGGGGCCCTGGACGAAGAAGGTGTCCTGCATCTGCCGGGCCGGGTGGTCCGGGACGAAGTTGAGGGCGTCGAAGTTGAACCACTCCGCCTCTACCTCGGGGCCCTCGGCGACCTCGTACCCCATGGAGACGAACACGTCGGCGACGCGCTCCATGAGGGTGGTCAGCGGGTGCCGGGCACCGGCCGGGACGCGGTCGTACGGCAGGGTGACGTCGACGGCCTCCTCGACGAGGACGCGCGCGTCGCGCTCGGCCTCCAGCTCGGTCTGCCGGGCGGCGAGCGCCTTGGAGACGATGCCGCGGGCCTGGCCCACGAGCTTTCCGGCGGCGGCCTTGGCCTGCGGCGGCAGGGCACCGATCTCCCGGTTGGCGAGCGCCAGCGGCGAGGTGCCACCGGTGTGCGCCGTCTTCTCGTGCGCGAGCGCGTCGAGGTCGCCCGCGGCGGCGAAGGCGGCGAGCGCCTCGTCCCGCATGCGCTCGATCTCTTCCGGTTTCAGTGCCTCGACCTCAACCGGGTCGTACGACTTATTGGGTGCGGACATCTCTTCCCGTGCTTCCGTTGGCTGGCTGGGCGGCCCCGCTCGACGTCAAGGGCGCAAACGTGCCAAAGGACGAGTCTAACGGGGCGCGGGGACGCGAATGAGCCCGTGGGCAGACCGGGCGGCTCCAGATCTCGTACGGTCTCGACTGCTGAGACGTCAGAGAAGGTGGGCCGGGGTGCCGACGGGCAGGATAAATCGGAACTCGGCCCCGCCACGGGGGCCCCGTCCGACGGTGATGGTGCCGCCGTGGGCCTCGACGACGCCCTTGACGATGTAGAGGCCGAGGCCGGTGCCGCCGCGCTTGCTGCCCCGCCAGAAGCGGGTGAAGACGCGGCTCATCGACGCTTCGGGGATGCCGGGTCCCTCGTCGCTCACGGTGACCTCCGTCCCCTCTTCTCCGTCGTCGCCCAGCGTGGTGGGTGCCACCTCGATGGTGACGGTTCCCTCGCCGTGGCGCACCGCATTTTCGAGGAGGTTCCCGAGGATCTGGTCGATCTTGTCGGGGTCGGCCCAGAGCGCGGGCAGCTGGGGCCTGATCCGTACGAAGAAACGGTCCGGGGACTGGCCGCCGGTGGTGTGCACCTGGATGTGCCGGCCGACGGCGGCGGCGATGTCGACGGGCTGGCGGCGCACTTCGAGGCGGCCGGAGTCGATCCGGGAGATGTCGAGGAGTTCGGCGATGAGCCGCTTGATGCGGCCCGCGTCGGCGTCGACCGTCTCCAGCATGAGCCGCTTCTGCTCGTCGTTGAACCGCTCCCACTTGTCGAGGAGGGTGGCGGTGAAACCCTTCACGGAGGTGAGCGGGGAGCGCAGCTCGTGGGCGACGGTGGCGATGAGCTCGGCGTGGCTGCGCTCGGTGCGGCGGCGCGCCTCGGTGCCGCGCAGGGAGACCACGACCCGGCGGACGGGTCCCGTGGGGTGCTCGCGGACGTACCGGGCGGAGACGAGGACCTCGCGGCCGCCGGGGAGCAGCAGGTTGCGCTCGGGCTGGCCGCGGCGGATGGAGAGGCCGCCGTACGGATCGGTCAGGGCCCACCAGCGGCGTCCCTTGAGGTCCTCCAGGGGCAGCGCCTGGTCGAGCGGGAGGCCGAGGGCCCGGTCGCCGGGGACTGCGGTGATGCGGCCGGCGGCGGCGTTGAAGCAGACGACGCGGCCGGTCTCGTCGGCGATGACGAGACCGTCGGGCAGGTCGTCGGGATCGAGTCCGGCAAAGCCGTCGACCGCCGCGGATCCGGGCGGCTCAGGCGCGCTTCCGGGCGGTGTCGGGGCGTGCGGCGCGGCGCTCCGTGCCTGTGCGGGACTGTCCGTGCCGACCGTCATCCCCGTTCCCCACCCCTCCGTGTAGCGCAGTGGGCCCCCGAATGCGTCACTCTACTGGGCGGGGAGGGCGGAATGGACCCTTCAGGCGGAGGTTCGGGGGCGCTGGGCGCGCGCGGAGGCGTACAGGCAGACCGCTGCGGCGGTGGCGAGGTTGAGGCTCTCGGCCTTGCCGTGGATCGGGACGCGGACGACGGCGTCGGCGAGCGCCCGGGTCTCCTCGGGCAGCCCCCAGGCCTCGTTGCCGAAGATCCAGGCGGTGGGCCCGCCCATGGTGCCGGCGTCGAGCTCGTCGTCGAGGTCGTCCTGGCCGGCCCCGTCGGCGGCGAGGATCCGTACGCCCGCGCCCTTGAGTCCTGCGACGGCCTGCTCGACGGGGACGCCGACGGCCACCGGCAGGTGGAAGAGGGAGCCGACGGAGGCGCGGACGGACTTGGGGTTGTAGAGGTCGACGGAGGCGTCGGTGAGGACGACGGCGTCGGCGCCGGCCGCGTCGGCGCAGCGCAGCACGGTGCCGGCGTTCCCGGGGTCGCGGACGTGCGCGAGGACGGCGACCAGTTTGGGCTTGGCGGCGATGATCTCCTCGAACGGCGAGTCGAGGAACCGGCAGACGCCGACGAGGCCCTGCGGGGTGACGGTCTGGGAGACCTCGGCGAGGACGGCGTCGGAGGCGAAGTGGACGCGGGCGCCGGCGGCGCGGGCGGCGTCGACGATGGCGGTGTAGCGCTCGGCGGCCTCGACGGTGGTGAACAGCTCGACGAGAGTGGGCTCTCCGCCGCTGCCGCGGTGCTCGACGGCCTCGCGGACGGCCTGGGGGCCCTCGGCGATGAAGAGGCGGTCCTTGCCCCGGAAGTTGCGCTTGGCGAGCCGCCGGGCGGCGACGACGCGCGGGGAACGCGGGGAGATCAGCTCGGGGGTGACCATGAGGTGCGGCGGTTCTCTCTTCGGTGCCGGGACTACGGGTTTTCGGGGGCCGACGCACCCGGACCCGCAGGCGCGAGCGCGCTTGCGGGTCCGGGCGGAAGTACTGCGGCCTGGAAGATCAGGCGGCGACCTTCGGGGCGTTGACGTCGGCCGGGAGGGCCTTCTGCGCGACCTCGACCAGCGCGGCGAACGCGTTGATGTCGTTGACGGCCAGCTCGGCGAGGATCTTGCGGTCCACCTCGATGTTGGCGGCCTTCAGACCCTGGATGAGGCGGTTGTACGTCATGCCGTTCTGGCGGGCAGCGGCGTTGATGCGCTGGATCCACAGCTGACGGAAGTCGCCCTTGCGCTTCTTGCGGTCGTTGTAGTTGTAGACCAGCGAGTGGGTGACCTGCTCCTTGGCCTTGCGGTACAGGCGCGAACGCTGACCGCGGTAGCCGGAGGCCGCCTCGAGGATCGCCCGGCGCTTCTTGTGGGCGTTGACTGCCCGCTTGACGCGTGCCACTTGTTAACTCCTTGTAGCGGGGTCGTGGTTGGACTCACACGACCCGAAAAACGAATGGGTCCCGGACTTGGCCGGAAGCCCCCGTCACCGAGGGCGGGTGATCAGATCAGATGCCCAGCATCTTCTTGATCTTGGCCGCGTCGCCCGGGGCCATCTCGGCGTTGCCGGTGAGGCGACGCGTCAGCTTGGACGACTTGTGCTCGAGCAGGTGGCGCTTACCGGCGCGCTCGCGCAGGATCTTGCCGGAGCCGGTGACCTTGAAGCGCTTCTTGGCACCGGAGTGCGTCTTGTTCTTCGGCATCGCGCCGTATCTCCTCGTCAGTGGCGCTCCCCCGGTGCGGGCACCGGTCAAGCGGGAGCGTCAATTCTTCGTGTGGTGGTTCCGGGCGGGGCCCAGGGCTGCCTGGATGGCAGCCCGTCGGGTCACGCCTCGGGGGTCTCGGCCGGGGCCTCGGCGACCGGGGCCTCGTCGGCCGGAGCCTCGGACGTCTCCTCGGCGGTGACGCCCTGGCGCTCGGCCTTGCGTGCGGCCTGGGCCTCACGCGCCTCGGCCATGGCCTCGGTCTTCTTCTTGTGCGGGCCGAGAACCATGATCATGTTCCGGCCGTCCTGCTTCGGGTTGGACTCGATGAAGCCAAGCTCCTCGACGTCCGACGCCAGCCGCTGCAGCAGCCGGAAGCCAAGCTCGGGGCGGGACTGCTCACGACCACGGAACATGATCGTGATCTTGACCTTGTCGCCCTGCTTGAGGAACCGGACGACGTGACCCTTCTTGGTGTCATAGTCGTGCGGGTCGATCTTCGGCCGGAGCTTCATCTCCTTGATGACCGTGTGCGCCTGGTTCTTGCGCGCCTCACGGGCCTTCATGGCCGACTCGTACTTGAACTTCCCGTAGTCCATGAGCTTGCACACGGGCGGACGGGCGTTCGCCGCGACCTCGACCAGGTCGAGGTCGTACTCCTGTGCGAGCTCCAGGGCCTTGGCAAGCGGAACAATCCCGACCTGCTCGCCGCTGGGTCCGACAAGTCGCACCTCGGGAACGCGAATCCTGTCGTTGATGCGGGGCTCGGCGCTGATGGATCCTCCTCGGTAGCACCACGCGACCGCCTGGCGGACGGACGCGCAACGTCTGTTTTCTGAAGACCAACCGAGCCGGTACATGAAAAATGCCCCGGACGGGACACAGGCGGGGCTCCACAGAAATACCGGAGCACCGCCGCGGTCAACCGCGGGGCGCACATCGGGCGGCTCCATCGTCCGTACGGAACGATGGGCGCCACCTGACCGGTGACCCGCCACCCGTAAGGGTGGTCAGGTGGGAGTACGGAGCCTCCACTTGTGGGCCGGGCACACAGGTGTCCGGCCGGTCGTTACACAAGGTTAGCAGGACCCGGCGGTCGGCGCGAACCGTACGTCCGCTTATCGTGTGGGCATGAGCGAGACGCCCCAGAACGAGTCCACGGACACCCCCGACTTCGAAAGCATGACCCGCGACATCGCGGAGGTCCCGGCGGTCGAGGTGATCGTGACGGTCGCCGTCAACCTGATGAGCGCCGCCGCGGTGAAGCTCGGTCTCACCGAGGAGGGCGAGGAGCACAAGGACCTCGACGAGGCGCGCAAGCTGATCCACGCGCTCGCGGGCCTTCTGGACGCCGGCGCGACGGAGGTCTCCTCCTTCCACGCGGCTCCGCTGCGGGACGGCCTGAAGTCCCTCCAGCTCGCCTTCCGCGAGGCGTCCCTGATCCCGGACGAGCCGGGCCAGGGACCGGGCGAGAAGTACACCGGGCCGGTGTACGGCTAGAAACCTCTAGTTCTTGACGTAGAAGGGCTCGCCCGGAGGCGTGGCCGAGGCCGGCAGGAGTGCCAGGTCGAGGCCCCGCACCAGGCGGGCCCTCAGTGTTTCGTCGGCGGCCAGCGCGCGGGCCACGCGCTGGGCGGCCTCCGCCGGGGAGGAGTCCGCGGCGAGGACCAGGGCGACGGTGCCGTCGGCGGTGCCGGGTCCCAGGTGGGCGCGGAGGACCGCGGGCTCGGCGGCGACGACGGCGCGCACCGCCTCCCGTACGGCCGGGTCGTCGAGCGGGTCGGCGCTGGACCGGCCCTCGGCGAGGGCGAGCAGGGCGGAGCCGGTCACCTGGTACGGCACGGGTCCCGCCATGTCCAGGACCAGGGTGTCGGCCTTCTCGTGGACGAGCGCGGCGAGCGCCTGCCGGGTGGGGACGGCCACGGGGCGGGCCTCCGGGTCCCAGAGGGCGAGCGAGGCGATCGAGGTGAAGGCCGGCAGGGCCCGCCGGTCGCCGGCCGTGAGGGTGGGGACGGCCATGTCGCTCGTCTTCTCCTGCTTCAGGCCCGTCTCGGGGTCGATCTCGACCTCGCCGAGGACGGCGACCACGGGGACGAGCAGCCGGGCCTCCTTCAGGGCTTCGAGGACGGGGCCGTGAGCGGTCCGGTCCTCCGCCCAGGCCGCGAGGGCCGCGGCGAGGCGCGGGTCGGCGGTGCCGTCGTCGTCGGAGAAACCGGGGTCCGGAATGTTCTTGAGCTCCACGCACCGAGCCTAACCGCCGGATCCGGGCCTCCGGCTAGGAGGTCCGGTGCGCGCGGCGGAGTATCACGGCGGTGAGGAGCAGCAGGGCGCCGAGTCCGCCGGCGACGGGGGCGAGGAGGCCGAGGGGGCGGCTCTCCTCGGCGGCGGGGACGGGGCCGGGCCCGAAGTAGCGGCCCTGGTAGCCGGTGGCGGTGTTCTTGGGGTCGCCGCCCTTGATGCGGCCCCCGGCGGCGATCGCGGCGGCCGGGTCGACCGTCCCGTACCCCTTGGCGTCGCTGCGTCCGCCCTTCGGCCGGTTGCGGGCGGTGTCGATGAGGAGCCGCTTGACCTGGGCGGGGGTGAGGTCGGGGTGCGCGGCACGGACGAGGGCGACGGCGCCGGAGACGAACGCGGCGGCGGCGCTGGTGCCCCAGCCCTCGTAGTAGCGCCGGTCGGGGTCGGCGATGACGATGTCGTCGCCGGGGGCGCTGACGGTGGCGTACCAGCGGCGGGTGGAGAAGGAGGCGTGGGTGCCGTAGCGGTCGACGGCGGCGACCGCGATGACGCCGGGGTAGGCGGCGGGGTACGAGATGTGGTCGCCCTTCTCGCCGCCGTTGCCGGCGGAGGCGACGACGGAAACGCCCTTGGCGAGGGCGTACTGGACGGCGGCGTCCTCGCCCGCGTCGGGGTGGGCGGACTTGGAGTCGTCGCCGAGGGAGAGGTTGATGACGTCGGCGCCGTGGTCGGCGGCCCAGCGGATGCCCTCGGCGAGGGCCGAGCCGCGGGTCTTGCGGGCCTTGTCGCGGGCCTTGTCGGTGGACTCCAGGATGACCCGTACGGGAAGGATCCGGACGTCCGGAGCGACACCGAGCACACCGTCCTGGGCGCCCGGGCCGTGGCCGTGTCCGGCGATGATGCCGGCCATGGCGGTGCCGTGCCGGGCCCAGGCGCGGTCGCCCCTCGACGCGCCGAAGCCGACGAGGTCGCGTCCGGTGAGGACCGAACCGGCGAGGTCCGGGTGGTCGGCGTCGACGCCGGTGTCGAGGACGGCGACGGTGACGCCCTTGCCCTGGGTGGTGCGCCAGGCCTCCGTGGTGTGGAGGGCTTCGAGGCCCCATTGGCGGGCCCGGATGGTGTCGGCGTGCGCGGGGGCGGTGGTGGCGGGCAGGACGGAGAACGCGGCGGCGAGCAGGGCGACCGCGCCGCCCCTGGTACGGCGGTGGGCGGGTCGGGTCACCGGGCGTTCTCCTTGGCGGCCGTGGTGGCGGCCGTGCGCAGCAGTCGTACGAGGCGTTCGGTGATGCCCTTGGCCTCGTGGCCGAGGCCGGACTGGGCGGTGGCGTCGGTGCGGTTCGCGGTCATGGCCTGGTCGGCGGGAACGGGGCCGCCGTCGATCTTCCGGCCGTCGGCGAAGCCGGAGACGGCGGTGACGACGACGGGCAGGTCGGCGGGGGCGTTCAGCCACCAGGCGGCGCGCTGCGGGGCGCCGAAGCGTTCGGCGACGGTGCCGGGCCCGGCGAGGGCCGGCGGAACGTCCGCGCCGAGTCGGCCGGTGAGGCCCTGACCGAGGGTGCGCTGGGTGGAGGCATCGGCTCGTGTGAAGACGAGACCGACGGTGATCACGCTGCTGGCGGTGGCGTCGGTGTACGTGGCGCGCAGGACGCGCTCGCAGCCGAGGGGCCGCACCGTGGCGAGGAGGCCCTTGGCGAGGACGGCGGGCGTGCAGGGGGCGTCCGGGGCGACGACGATCCGGGTCCAGGTGCGGTCGGCGCCGCCGGGGCCTGCGTCGGGTCCCGCGAGGGTGCGGGGGAAGAGGGTGTCGACGGGGGCGTTGTGCCAGAGGTCCCTGGCCTCGGTGTACCCGACGGGTTCGGCGGGCTTCCCGGGCTCGGCGGCGGCCAGCCACACTCCGGCGAGGGCCCCGCCGACGAGCCCGAACCCGAGCACGGCACAGACGGCGACGAGAACACTCCGCCCGCTCCGCCGCGCCCGCACGGGCCGCAGCCGGGTGGTCACCTCGACGGGCATCTCGGGCGGCAGGGCCCCGGGGCCGTAGGAGTGGGTGTACGGGGGGAGGGCCTGCGACTGCGGGGAGGCGGGGACGACGGCGGGCCGGGCGGGAGCGGACCCGGGCCGAGCCGGGCCGCCCGGGGACCCTGCCGGGGCGGCCGTCGGCCGGGCGGGGGCGCTCATCGCCCCGGCAGGGGCCGTCATGGGCCGCGGCGGCACAGCCGGCGCGCCCGAAGCGCCGACCGTAGGTCGGCCGGCGGGAGCGGACGCGGGCCTGGGCGCAAGCGCAGGCGCAGCGGGGACGGGCGGCGCGGGCGCAGCAGGGACGGGCGGCGCAGGCGCAGCGGGGACGGGCGGCGCGGGCGCAGCCGCGCCAGGCGGTGTGGCCGTCGGCGCGGGCGCGGGCGAGGCGGACGGTGTCGCCGAAGGCTCGCGCGACGCGGGCGCGGCCGGGGCGATGCCGGTGCCGCCCGGACGGGCCGGTGTCGGCGCGGCCGGGGCGGTGCGGGTGCCGGCCGGACGGGCCGGTGTCGGGGCGGGCGGCGGGGTCGTAGGGGTGATCGGGCGGAGGCGGGTGGTCGTCTCCACCGCCGGGAGGTCCGTGGCATCCCTGGGCGCGAGGTCCGCGGCCCCCACCGACGCGAGGTCCGTGGCCTCCCGTCGCGCGAGGTCCGTGGCCCCCACCGACGCGAGGCCCGTGGTCTCCCGTCGCGCGAGGTCCGTGGCCTCCCGTCGCGTCCCGTCCGTGGTGTCCCGCGGCGGGAGCAGGGCGTCCGTGATGCGGGAGGTCGTGGGGCCGTGCTCGCCCGTCATCCCCGTCCCCCCGCTCGTGTCGACAATGCCCGTCACTCTACGGGCTGTTCCCCCGCGCACGGGAACCCAGGGGCTACCCACCCGTAAACCGGTCTGGCAAGCTCGGGCCATGACTCCCCGTGCCGCCGACCGGGCCCGTTACGACAGGGCCACCGCCCATCTCGACGCGCCCGTGGCGATCGTCGATCTGGAGGCCTTCGACGCCAACGCCGCGGACCTCGTGCGCCGGGCCGGGGGCAAGCCGGTCCGGGTGGCGAGCAAGTCCGTGCGGTGCCGGGCGCTGCTCGAACGGGTCCTCGCGCGGGACGGCTTCGCCGGGATCATGTCGTTCACGCTCGACGAGTCGCTGTGGCTGGCCCGGGCCGGGTTCGAGGACGTCCTTCTCGCGTACCCCTCGGCGGACCGTGCCGGGTTCGGCGAGCTCGTGCGGGATCCGAAGCTCGCCGCCGCCGTCACCGTGATGGTCGACGACGTGGCGCAGCTCGATCTGATCGACGCCGCCCGTGCCGGCGGGACCGAGGAGGTGCGGGTCTGTCTGGAGCTGGACACCGCGCTGCATCTGTTCGGTGGGCGGGTACGGGTCGGGGCCCGGCGATCCCCGTTGCGGACCCCGGCCGACCTGGCCGAGCTGGCCCGCTCCGTCGTGCGGCGGCCCGGTTTCCGGCTCGTCGGGATCATGGCGTACGAGGGGCATGTCGCCGGGGTCGGGGACTCGGTCTCGGGCAGGCCGCTCAGGTCGCGGGCGATCCGGCTCATGCAGTCCGCCGCCCGCAAGGAGCTCGCCGAGCGCCGCGCGGCCGTGGTGCGGGCCGTCCGGGCGGTGGCGCCGGACCTGGAGTTCGTGAACGGCGGCGGCACCGGGAGCGTGCAGCACACGGCCGCCGAGGACGCGGTGACGGAGATCGCCGCCGGTTCCGGTCTCTTCGTGCCGCGTCTCTTCGACAACTACACGTCCTTCAGCGGCCGCCCCGCCGCTCTCTTCGCGCAGCCGGTCGTCCGCCGCCCCGGCGTGGGCGTGGTGACGGTGCTCGGCGGCGGGTACCCGGCCTCCGGTGCCGCCGGCCCGGACCGGCTGCCCGTCCCGTATCTGCCGGAGGGGCTCAGGTACGACCCTCAGGAGGGTCCCGGCGAGGTGCAGACGCCGCTGCTCGGCTCCCCGGCCGACGATCTGCGCATCGGCGACAAGGTCTGGTTCCGGCACGCGAAGGCCGGGGAGCTGTGCGAGCGGTTCGAGAGCCTGCATCTGGTCGAGGGTGATCGCGTCACGGCGACCGTGCCCACCTATCGCGGCGAGGGCATGACCTTCCTCTAGAGCGGGAAGACCGTGTCCGGCTGGTTCGGGACGATGCTGCCGTCCGTGCGCCGGACCGGCTGTGCCGTGCCGTCGCTCGCCGTGTAGCCGGTCGTCGAGCAGGGGTACGCGCTCGTCTTCCGCTTCTTCGGCTCGATGAACATGGGGTTCACCAGCCAGCGCCCGTCGCCGTTCTCGTACGCCCGGCACATGAGTTCGTTCTTGTTGCGGTTGAGGACCAGGCGCAGCCCGGTGGCGTCCCGCAGGAACGAGATGTCCGTGTCGGAGTCGCCGGCGGCGAAGACCTGGCGGCGGGCGGCGGGCTGGACGCGCTCGGCGGCGGGGCCCCGGACGCCGAAGACCTCCTGGTTGATCCAGCAGCGCTTGCCGTCGATGTAGGTGATCATCGCGTCCTCGCCGTCCCGGACGCTGCCGCAGCCCTTGAGGTGGCTGGTGAGGCGCCCGCGGTCGGTGGTGTTGCGGATGCCGAGGGCGTGGGAGGGGTCGATGCCGACGCCCTTCGCCCAGACGTCGACGACGGGCTCGGGCGAGGCGGAGGTGATCCAGACGTCGAAGCCGCCGTCCTGGAGGGTGCGGATCAGGTCCCGCTGCTGGTCGTAGTAGCGGACCCAGCCGGTGACCCGTGCGCTGCCGACCTGCTGCGTGGCGTCCTGCGGCGCGGCGAGGTTCTCGGCGCGGGCGGCGGCCGCGAAGGAGGCGACCTGGCGGGTGGTCCAGCCGTGCAGGAGCTGGGCGAGCCAGGCGTACTGGGGCTCCATGCGGCGGTGGTCGTAGCCGCTGAAGGCGGTCTTCCCGCCGGTGGTGGCGCCCGATCCGTACACGGAGAGGAGTTCGTCGGCGCAGCGGGTGTCGGTGGACGTGGGGAGGGTGCGGACGCCGGTGGGACAGGCCTCGCCGAGGGCGGTCGCGGCCTCGGGGGTGAGGTAGCGGCTGGTGGTGGACCAGTCGCCGTTCTTGGGGGGCCGGACGCGGTCGTTGCGGAGGAGCCAGTAGAAGGTGGCGTCGCCGACGTCGTTCTTGATGACGGTGTTGTCCCAGTCGAAGACCGCGACCGGCTTCCGGCCGCCCTTGTCGTGGCAGTGGTCGGCGATCAGGGCGTCGATGCGGGCCTTGTTGTCGCCGTACCAGCCGTCGGAGCTCTTCAGGGTGGGGCATGCGGCGGGCTTCGCCTCGGCGTTCGCCGTGGGCAGGAGGCCGGTGGCGGCGAGGGCGAGGGCGGCCGCCGCCGCGGAGGTGCGGAGCTTGTCTTTCATGAACACTCTCCTGGATGCGATGCCTGGATGCCTGGGTGTACGCGGACAGCCGGGCGCCTTGCGACGCCCGGCTGTCGGGTGGGGGGGATGGGTGGCGGCCGCGAGGACTAGAGGGGGGTCACGTACGCGCCGGCGATGCCGCCGTCGACGAGGAAGTCGCTGGCGTTGACGAAGGAGGAGTCGTCGCTCGCGAGGAAGGCGACGGCGGCGGCGATCTCCTCGGCCTCGGCGAATCGGCCGACGGGGATGTGGACGAGGCGGCGCGCGGCCCGCTCGGGGTCCTTGGCGAACAGCTCCTGGAGCAGCGGGGTGTTGACCGGCCCGGGGCACAGCGCGTTGACGCGGATGCCCTCGCGGGCGAACTGCACGCCCAGCTCGCGGGACATGGCGAGGACGCCGCCCTTGGACGCGGTGTACGAGATCTGGCTGGTCGCGGCGCCCATGATGGCGACGAAGGAGGCGGTGTTGATGATGGATCCCCTGCCCTGGCGGCGCATGTAGGGCAGGGCGGCCTTGCAGCAGAGGTAGACGGACGTGAGGTTGACGTCCTGGACGCGCTTCCAGGCCTCCAGGCCGGTCTCCAGGATGGAGTCGTCGTCGGGGGGCGAGATGCCGGCGTTGTTGAAGGCGATGTCGACGGAGCCGTACGTGTCGAAGGCGACCTTGAAGAGGTTCTCGACCTGCTCCGGGTCCGTGACGTCGACCTGCACGAAGGTGCCGCCGACCTCCTCCGCGGCCGCCTTGCCGGCGGTCTCGTCGATGTCGCCGCAGACGACGTCGGCGCCCTCGGAGGCGAGGCGGCGGGCGGTCGCGAGGCCGATGCCGCTGCCGGCTCCGGTGATGACGGCGGTACGGCCGACGAGGCGGCGGCAGATGATCTCGTTGCTCACAGTGCGGGGCCCTCCGTGCTGATGAAGACGTTCTTGGTTTCGGTGAAGGCGGTCAGGGCGTCGGGGCCGAGTTCGCGGCCGAGGCCGGACTGCTGGTAGCCGCCGAACGGGGTCCAGTAGCGGACGCTGGAGTGGGAGTTGACGGAGAGGTTGCCGGCCCGGACGGCGCGGGAGGCGCGCAGGGCGCGGCCGACGTCGCGGGTCCAGATCGAGCCGGACAGGCCGTACTCGGTGGCGTTGGCGAGGCGGACGGCGTCGGCCTCGTCCTCGAAGGGGAGGACGACGGCGACGGGTCCGAAGATCTCCTCGACGGCGCAGGGGGCGGTCTCGGGGACGCCGGTGAGGACGGTCGGCGGGAACCAGAAGCCGGGTCCCTCGGGGGCCTTGCCCCGGATTCCTTCGAGATCGTCGGTGACGTAGGAGCGGACGCGGTCGAGCTGGGCGCGGGAGATGAGCGGGCCCATCTGGGTGCGCTCGTCGGCGGGGTCGCCGACGACGATCTCCTCGATGGCGGGGGTGAGGAGCTCCAGGAAGCGGTCGTACGCGCTCCGCTGGACGAGGATGCGGGTGCGGGCGCAGCAGTCCTGGCCGCTGTTGTCGAGGAAGGCCATCGGCGCCGCGGCGGCGGCCGCCTCGATGTCCGCGTCGGCGAAGACGATGTTGGGGCTCTTGCCGCCGAGTTCGAGGGTGACCCTCTTCACCTGGTCGGCGCACTTCGCCATGATCGACTTTCCGACCCGGGTGGAGCCGGTGAAGACGATCTTGGCGATGCCGGGGTGTTCGACGAGGGCGTTCCCGGCGACGGGGCCGGTGCCGGGGAGGACCTGGAAGAGGCCCTCGGGAAGGCCTGCCTCCAGGGCGAGTTCGGCGAGGCGGAGCGCGGTGAGGGGGGTGGTCTCGGCCGGCTTGAGGAGGACGGCGTTGCCGGCGGCGAGGGCGGGCGCGGTGGCCCAGGCGGCGATCGGCATGGGGAAGTTCCAGGGGGCGATGACACCGACGACCCCGAGCGGTTCGAGGATCGTGATGTCGAGGCCGCCGGCCACCGGGATCTGGCGGCCGTTGAGCCGCTCCACTCCCCCGGCGGCGAAGTCGAGCAGGTCGCGGACGTTGCCGGCCTCCCAGCGGGCGTTGCCGATGGTGTGGCCTGCCTCGGTGACCTCCAGGCGGGCGAGCTCCTCGATGTGGTCGTCGACGACGGCGGCGAAGCGGCGGAGCAGCCGGGCCCGGTCGGCGGGCGCGGCGGCGGCCCAGCCGCGCTGGGCGGCGGTGGCGCGGGCGACGGCGGCGTCGACGTCGGCGGGGGTGGCGGCCGGGACGGTGGCGACCAGCTCCTCCGTCGCCGGGTTCAGTACCTGGAGCAACTCGTTCCTCTCACTTGTCGCAGGTGCGGTTCTCAGAGGCGTTCGAAGGAGCGGCGCAGCTCCCAGTCGGTCACCGCCGCGTCGAAGGCGTCGAGTTCGACGCGGGCCATGTTGCGGTAGTGGGCGACGACCTCGGCGCCGAAGGCGGCCTTGGCGATCTCGCTGGTCTCCCAGAGTTCGGCGGCCTCGCGCAGGGTGGTGGGCACGTGCGCGTACTCGGCGGTGTACGCGTTCCCGGTGCAGGGCGGGGGCAGTTCGAGGCGCTGCTCGATGCCGTACAGGCCGGCGGCGACCAGGCCGGCGACGGCGAGGTAGGGGTTGACGTCGCCGCCGGGGAGGCGGTTCTCGAAGCGGGTGGAGCGGCCGTGGCCGACGACCCGGAGCGAGCAGGTGCGGTTGTCGTGACCCCAGGCGACGGCGGTGGGCGCGAAGGAGCCGGGCTGGAACCGCTTGTAGGAGTTGATGTTCGGGGCGTAGAGGAGGGAGAAGTCGCGCAGGGCGGCGAGCTGTCCGGCGAGGAAGTGCCGCATGGTCTCGGACATGCCGTGGGCGTCGTCCCCGGCCATCACGTTGTGTCCCTCGGCGTCCTGGAGGGAGAGGTGGATGTGACAGGAGTTGCCCTCGCGCTCGTTGTACTTCGCCATGAAGGTGAGCGAGCAGCCCTCCTGTGCGGCGATCTCCTTGGCGCCCGTCTTGTAGACGGCGTGCTGGTCGCAGGTGACGAGGGCCTCGTCGTACTTGAAGGCGATCTCGTGCTGGCCGGGGTTGCACTCGCCCTTGGCGGACTCGACGGTGAGTCCGGCGCCCGTCATCTCGTTGCGGATGCGGCGCAGGAGGGGTTCGATGCGTCCGGTACCCAGGACGGAGTAGTCGATGTTGTACTGGTTGGCGGGGGTGAGGCCGCGGTAGTTCGCGTCCCAGGCCTGCTCGTAGCTGTCCTTGAAGACGATGAACTCGAGCTCGGTGCCGACGTGGGCGGTGAGGCCGAGCTCCGCGAGGCGCTCCAGCTGGCGGCGGAGGATCTGGCGGGGCGCGGCGACGACCGGGGTGCCGTCGGCCCAGGCGAGGTCGGCCGTCACCATGGCGGTGGCGTCGTTCCAGGGGAGGCGGCGGAGGGTGGTGAGGTCGGGGTGCATCGCGAAGTCGCCGTAGCCGCGGTCCCAGGAGGACATCTCGTAGCCGTCGACGGTGTTCATCTCGGTGTCGACGGCGAGGAGGTAGTTGCAGCCCTCGGTGCCGTGGCCGAGGACCTCGTCCAGGAAGAACGGGGCGGCGAACCGCTTGCCCTGGAGTCGTCCCTGCATGTCGGGGAAAGCCAGGACGACGGTGTCGATCTCGCCGCTCGCGACGAGGGCGCGGAGCTCCTCGACGGTGAGCGGGGGTGTGCGGTCTGCCACGGGATTGCTCCTCCTTCGGCCTGCCGGGAGCCATAAGGTATTGCGGAAGACCATTGCTTGGGAAGTGCTGGAGAAAGGGAAACGAGAACGTGGCCAGTACGAGTGAATCGGCGGACCGGCTGACGCCCGTGCTGCGGCCGGTGCGGGCGGGCAACGGATTCGAGGAGGCCCTGGAGCAGATCCTCCAGGTGGTACGGCTCGGCCTGGTGCCCGGCGGGGAGCGGCTGCCCGCCGAGCGGGAGCTCGCCGACCGGATGGGGATCAGCCGGGTGACCCTGCGCGAGGTCCTCAAGGTCCTCCAGGAGCAGGGGCTCGTGGAGAGCCGGCGCGGCCGGTACGGCGGGACGTTCGTGCTGCCCCGGACGCAGACGGCGGACGAGGACGAGCTGCGCCGCCGGATCGCCACGGTCGACATGGAGGACACCCTGCGCTTCCGTGAGGTCCTTGAGGTGGGGGCCGCCGGACTGTGCGCGGCCCACGGCCTCGACGCGGCGGGCGCCGAGCGGCTGCGGACGGCCGTGGCGGCGACCCATGACGCCCCGCTGGCCGATTACCGCCGTCAGGACACCCTGCTCCACCTCACGCTCGCGGAGCTCTCCGGCTCGCCGACGCTGACGGCCCAGTACGCCGCCGTCCGCGCGACGGTGAACGACCTCCTGGACTGCATCCCCCTGCTCGTACGCAATCTGGAGCACTCCCAGCACCAGCACACGGCCCTGGTGGAGGCGGTCCTCGACGGGGACGCGGACGCGGCGCGCGAGGTGATGCGGGAGCACTGCGCGGGCACGGCGGCGCTGCTGCGGGGCTTCCTGACGTGACGGGAAGGCGGACGGCGGCGTAACCCGAAAGTAACGCACGGGGGTTGCGCTCCCCCATCGGCCACCGCAAAGGTATGGCTCCAATCCATTGGGCCCGTTGCGGGGAGCTGACGCTGCCATGACGCTCGAAGACACCACGCCGACGAAGGACGACTATCTGGAGCGCCGGGCCCTGCGCCGCGGCAGCGCCGGCTGGCTGCTGCTGACCGGACTCGGCGTGGCGTACGTCGTCTCCGGCGACTTCTCCGGCTGGAACATCGGCCTGTCGAAGGGCGGCTTCGGCGGGCTCGCCGTCGCCACCGTCCTGATGGGCGCGATGTACGCCTGTCTGGTCTTCGCGCTCGCCGAGCTCTCCGCCATCCTGCCCACCGCGGGCGGCGGCTACGGCTTCGCCCGCCGGGCGCTCGGCACCTGGGGCGGCTTCCTCACCGGCACCGCGATCCTCATCGAGTACATCCTGGCCCCCGCCGCGATCTCCATCTTCATCGGCGACTACGTGGAGTCCCTCGGGCTCTTCGGCCTGGAGTCCGGCTGGCCGGTCTATCTGGTCTGCTTCGCGCTCTTCATCGGCATCCACCTGTGGGGCGTGGGAGAGGCGCTGCGCTTCAGCCTGATCGTGACGGCGATCGCGGTCGCGGCCCTGGTCGTCTTCGCGCTCGGCGCGTTCACCGACTTCCACGTGGACGGCCTGAACGACATCCCGGTCGACGGCGAGGCCCTCGGGTCGAACTCCTGGCTGCCCTTCGGGCTCCTCGGGATCTGGGCCGCGTTCCCCTTCGGCATGTGGTTCTTCCTCGGCGTCGAGGGCGTGCCGCTCGCCGCCGAGGAGGCGAAGGACCCGGTGCGGTCGATGCCGAGGGCGCTGGCGATCTCCATGGGGATCCTGGTGCTGCTCGCCGTCGTGACCTTCTTCGCCGCCACCGGGGCACGCGGCTCCGCCGCCGTCCAGGAGGCCGGAAACCCGCTGGTCGTGGCGCTCCAGGGCGACGGGGAGCCGACCGCGCTCAGCCGCTTCGTGAACTACGCGGGCCTCGCGGGCCTGGTCGCCTCCTTCTTCTCCCTCATCTACGCCGGCTCGCGCCAGCTGTTCGCCCTCTCCCGGGCCGGCTATCTGCCCCGGTTCCTCTCCCTGACCAGCCGCCGCAAGTCGCCGTACCTGGGACTGCTCATCCCGGGCGCCATCGGCTTCGCCCTCGCCGCCGGGACCGGGAACGGGGCGCGGATGCTGAACATCGCGGTCTTCGGCGCCACCATCTCGTACGCCCTGATGGCGCTCTCCCACATCGTGCTGCGCCGCCGGGAGCCGGGCCTGCACCGGCCGTACCGCACGCCCGGCGGGATCGTGACCTCGTCGGTGGCCTTCGTCCTGGCCCTCTCGGCGCTGGTCGCGACCTTCCTGGTGGACCGGACGGCGGCGTTCATGGCGCTCGGGGTGTACGTGATCGCCCTCGCCTACTTCGCGTTCTACAGTCGGCATCATCTGGTGGCCAGTGCGCCCGAGGAGGAGTTCGCGGCGCTCGCCGCGGCCGAGGCCGAGCTCGAACGCGACTGATCCACCCGACTCTCCGCACCTCTGGAGGAAGTTCCGTGACCAAGCCGCTGATCGGTGTGACCACCTATCTGGACCAGGCCCGGTGGGGCGTGTGGGACATGCCCGCGGCCCTGCTGCCGGCCCAGTACCCGCGTCTCGTACGGGAGAGCGGCGGGCTCGCGGTGATGCTCCCGCCGGGCGGGCCCGAGGAGGCGGCTGCGGTGGTGGCCCGGCTCGACGGCCTGGTCGTCGCGGGCGGGGCGGACGTCGAGCCCGTACGGTACGGGGCCGAGCCCGACCCCCGTACCGGCCCGCCGGCCCGGGCCCGGGACAGCTGGGAGCTGGCCCTGATCGAGGCGGCCCTGACCTCCGGCACTCCGCTGCTCGGCATCTGCCGGGGCATGCAGCTCCTGAACGTGGCCCTCGGCGGCACGCTGATCCAGCACCTGGACGGGCACGTGGAGGCGGTCGGGGTGATCGGCCGGCACGCGGTGAAGCCGGTGCCGGGCACGCGGTACGCCTCGCTGGTGCCCGAGCTCGCCGAGGTCCCGACCTACCACCACCAGGCCGTGGACCGCCTGGGCACGGGCCTCACGGCCTCGGCCCACGCGGAGGACGGCACGGTGGAGGCGGTCGAGACGGCCGGCCCGGGGTGGGTCCTCGGTGTGCAGTGGCACCCGGAGATGGGCGAGGACCTGCGGGTGATGCGGGGCCTGGTGGAGGCGGCGGCGCGCTAGGAGCGCGCGGGAAAGCAGGAAAGCAGGAAAGCGGGGAAGCGGGGAAGCGGGGAAAGCGGGAGAGAAGGGAAGCGGGAAGGCGGAAAAGAAGCGGGGCGGCCGGGGTGGGCATCCGGCCGCCCCGCGGTTCGGGGGGAGCTCGGAGGGGGCGGGGAGACGGCCGCCGCCCTCCGAGCTCGGGCATGAGGGGGACCGCGACCCTCACGGCTCGGGGGAGGTAGGGGCAGGGCCCGTGAGGCCCACCCCCACCGGTCAGAGGCTCGTCGCCGCCACCGCGCGGCGGCCCAGGAGCACGTACAGGCCGGAGGCGACGATCATGCCGACCGGCATGGAGAGGTCGATCCCGCCGAGCGCCGACGCGACCGGACCGGTGTAGAGGGTGTTGACGCAGAGGGCGGCCGCGGCCACGCCCACGATCAGGGAGAGGGCGCCCGCCCAGTTGACGCCACCGGTGAACCAGAAGGGGCTGCCGGGGGTCTCGTCCGCGAGCGCGTGGCCGTCGTACCGGTTCCGTCGCAGCACGATGTCGGTGGCGTACACGGCCATGAGGGGGCCGATCAGGACCACGATCACCTGGAGGGCGTTGCTGACGGTGTCCAGGAAGTTGGAGACCAGCAGGCCGTAGAGGGTGGCGGCGACGGCGACGGTGCCGTCGAAGAGGACGCTGACGGTGCGTCGGATGCGCAGGCCGACGGCCTGGAGGGCGAGGCCCGCGCTGTACGCGGTCAGGGCGTTGATGGAGATGGTGCCGAGGACGAGGGCGAGCAGGAAGACGGGCACGAACCAGCCCGGCAGGATCTCCTGGAGCGCGTTCTGAGGGTCGGTCATGTCGACGGCGGTCGCGGCGAAGGCGCCGAGCGATCCGACGATGATGCTGGGGACGAAGGCGCCGAGCGCGGTCCAGCCGGCGATCGCCTTCGGCGAGGCCGCACGGGGCAGGTAGCGGGAGAAGTCGGCGCTCGTCGTGTACGAGAGCGGGCCCGAGGCGACCATCGTGGTGCCCGCGATGATCACCGCCCAGAGGTCGACACCGGTCAGCGGCTCGGCCGGCGTGTACGAGAAGTCGGCGTGGCGGAAGACCGAGAGGGCGACGACGGTGAACGCGCCCGCCAGGGCCAGGGTGATCGGCAGGTACAGCTTGATGATCAGGGCGTGGCCGTAGACGCTGATGGCCAGCGTGAGGGCGGCGATCACCACGATGACGGCCACCTTGACGGGCGTGTTCGCGGTGATCCCGGCCTTCTCGACGAGCGCGAAGGCGGCGGTCGCGGCGGCGGCGAGGTTGAGCGCGAAGTAGCAGACGGAGACCAGCCAGCCGCCGATCGCGTTGTTCACCCGGTTGCCGATGACGCCGTACAGAGCGCGGGTGATCACCTCGCTGGGCGCACCCGCGGCAGGTCCGGAGGTGGCGAGGAGCCCGGTCAACAGCCAGAAGACGTTGCCCACGACGGTCACGGCCACGGCCTGCCACAGGCTCAGGCCCATCAGGACGAGGGCGCCGCCGATGACGAGGCTGAGGTAGTTGACGTTCGCGGCGGCCCAGACGGAGAAGAGCTCACGGGGATGCCCGTGGCGCTCGGTGTCGGGGATGTGATCGATGCCGTGGGCCTCGATGCGGCCCGGCCGGTCGACGGCCGGCGGGGTGACCTCGGCGCGAGCGGCGCCGGGGTCGGGGATCGTGGAAGCCATGCGGCCCTCCGGATGCTGTCGTGCCCACCTGGTTGCTTATTGGTCGCACACTCAATAGCATCGCCGGTATGACGTCAAGCGTCCAGCGCAAGAGAGTTCGGAAAACACCCGAAGCCCGTAGGGCGGAGATCGTGGAGACCGCGGCCCGGGTCGCCCTGACCGAGGGCCTGGAGTGCGTCACGCTCCGGCGGATCGCCGACGAGCTCGCCGTACGACCCGGTCTGATCAGCCACTACTTCCCGTCGGCGGAGGATCTGGTGGCCGAGGCGTTCAGCGTCGCGTCCACCGGTGAGCTCGACGCCCTGCTGCCCGCGGACCGTCCCGGCGGGACCCCGACGCAGTACCTCGCGCGCTACTTCGCCCTCTCGGCCGGAGAGGCGTACGACGACATCAGCCGCCTGTGGATCAACGCCCGGCACCTCAGCCGCTACCGGCCCGTCCTGCGCGACCGGGTCCGCGAGCAGGAGCTCGCCTCCGACGACCGCCTCGAAGGACTCATCCGCGAGGGCGTCGAGCGGGGCGAGTTCCGCACGGACGACCCGCGCGCCACGGCCATCCAGATCCTGGTGGTCCTCGACGGCCTCGGCGCGCACGCCAACACGGACCGCAGCAACCGCCCGGAGGCGGTGACGCGGATGGCGGTGACGACGGCGGAACGGGAACTGGGCCTGGAGCGGGGGGCGCTGACGGAGGTGACGCTGCCGGCGGGGCCGACGGAGGCGACGGAGCCGACGGAGGCGGTCGAGTCGGCCGCGCCGACGGAGGCGGTCGAGTCGGCCGCGCCGACGGAGGCGGTCGAGTCGACGGAGCCGACCGAGTCGCACTGACGACGGCAGCCGTCCGCTGTCCCTCGCCGATCAACGTCGGCGCCGTCGAGCCTCACGGAGGGCAGCCGGTCGAGGCCGCGCCCGTGGGCCCGAGCGGCGCCCTCGGCCCGACCGGCGCCCTCGGGCCGAGCGGACGTCCACCGCCCACCCAACCCACCGACCCCACACACCCCACCCACCCCCACACCTACCCCCTCTCGCACTCTTCCTGGAGCCACCCGTGCGCACCCGACTCGCCCTGCTCTCCGCTCGCCTGCTCGACCCCGGCACGGGGGCGTTCCTGCCGGAGACCGCGCTCGCCGTCTCCGAGGACGGCCGGATCTCCGCCCTCGGCGACGACCGCGAGATCCGGGCGCTGGCCGGTGCGGGGACCACCGTCGTCGACCTCAAGGGGGCCGTCGTCACCCCCGGCCTCGTCGACGGCCACCTGCACCCGGTGTCGGGCGCCGAACTCACCCACGGCCTCGACCTGTCGTACTGCGCCGACATCGACGACGTGCGGGAGGCGCTGGCCCGCGAGGTGCGGGGCCTGGAGCGCGGCGAGTGGCTGTTCGGCTGGGGTCTCGACCCGAACGTCTTCGGCGACCTGCCCGTCGGCACCGCGCCCTTCGACACCGTGCTCGACGGCGTGCCGGCCTTCCTGCTGCTCTTCGACGCCCACTCGGCCCTGGCCAGCCGCCGGGCCCTCGAACTCGCCGGGGTCGACGGCCCCCGCACCTTCGACCAGGCGTCGGCGGAGGTCGTCTGCGATGCCGACGGGCGCCCCACCGGGCTGCTCCAGGAGGACGCGGCCTGCGAGCTGGTCGAGCGGGTCGCGCCCCGGCCGACGCGCGAGGAGAGCTGGGAGCGGCTCGCCACGGCGCTGCGGTCCATGGCGGCGGCGGGGCTCACCGGCGGGCACGCCATGGACGCCAACGGGGACAGCCTCGCCCTGTACGGGGAGCTCGACGCGGCGGGTGAGCTGCCGCTGCGGCTCCGGGTCGCGCCGTGGTGCCAGCCGGGGACGGACGAGCTCGGGGTACGGGAACTGATCGCGCTCCAGGGCACGGGGGGCGAGCTGTGGCAGGTCGCCGGCGTGAAGCTCTTCATGGACGGGACGATCGACAACGGGACGGCGTGGCTGGAGCGCCCGGACTGCCACGGCGAGTCGACGCACGCGTTCTGGCCGGACCCGGAGGCGTACACCCGGATCATCGGGGAGCTGCACCGGGCGGGTGTGTCGACGGCGACGCACGCCATCGGTGACGCGGCGGTACGGCACGTCCTCGACGCCGTCGAGAAGGCGCGGGCCGGTGGGGGCGAGGTACGTCACCGGGTGGAGCACATCGAGACGGTGCCGGACGACACGCTGCGGCGGTTCGCGGAGCTGGGCGTCCTGGCGTCGATGCAGCCCACGCACTGCTGCGACTTCACGCGCGCCGACCACACGGACAACTGGTCGCGGCGCCTCGGCGAGGAGCGCGCCGCGCGCGCGTGGCGCTGCCGGGACCTGTCGGAGTCGGGTGCCACGGTGGTGCTCGGCTCGGACTGGCCGATCGCGCCGTTCCCGCCGCTGGGTGTGATGGCCGGGGCGCGGCACCGGCGCCCGAGCCGTGACCTCGGGCAGGCGCCGCACGGACCGGAGCAGGCGCTCACGGCGCTGGAGGCGCTGCGGGGCATGACGACGGCGGCGGCGTACGCGGCGGGCGAGGAGCATGAGGCGGGGCGGCTCGCGGTGGGTTACCGCGGCGATCTGACGGCGCTGGCGGCGGATCCGCTTTCGACGCCGTCGACGGAACTCCCGGACGTTCCGGTCGTCCTGACGACGGTGTCGGGCCGGGTGACGTTCCGAGCGACGAACGCCTGACGTCCCGCCGGCGCGGCGCCCCCCGTTGTGGGCAACAGTTCCGCCGGGGCGGCGCCCACCCGCCGCCCCCGTTGTGGACACCGGTCCCGCCGGGGCGGCGCCCACCCGCCCCCGTTGTGGGCAGGCGTTCCGCAAGGGGCGGAACGGGTGGGCACAACGGACCCGCGCCCTGCCGGCGCCAGAGGCTCCCGCGCCCTGACCCGCACCACGATGTGCGCCGCCGCTTGGGGTGCGGGTCCAGGCGCGGAACGCGGAGGCGCCGCTAGAGGGCGCCGTCCCGTGTGCCCACCCGTCCCGCCCCAGCGGGACGATTGCCCACACGGGCGTGGGCGGGGGGCACCGCCCCCGCCGGGCGCGGGCCCACACGGGCTGGGGCGCCGCCCACCGGGTGCGGGTTCGCGCGGGAAGGCGTCGGCCCGGCGGGGGCGGGGTGTCAGCCTCGGGTCAAGGACAGGAGGTCTCGGGCCGGGCCCGTTGGGCGGGGGCCCGTCGGCCAGACCGCGCGGAGGTCGCGGCGGAGCAGGACGCCCTCCACCGGGATCGCCACCAGCCGGCGCGACGCCAGCTCCTCCGCGATCGCGAGCTCGCTGAGGACCGCCGGCCCGGCCCCGCTCACCGCCGCGGCCTTCACCGCGGTCGTGGAGGCGAGTTCGAGGAGCGGCTGCGCGAGCCCGCCGTACGCGGAGAGCGCCGCGTCCAGGACCTGCCGGGTGCCGGAGCCGCGTTCCCGCAGGACGAGCGGGGTCGCGGCCAGTTCCGCCGGGTCGAGCGGGCCCCGGCGCCGGGCCCATGGATGCGAGGGCGCGGCGACGACAGCGAGTCGGTCGTGTGCGACGACGACCCCGTCGAGGCCGTCCGGCACGGCGAGCCCCTCGACGAAGCCGACGTCGGCCTCGCCGGCGAGGAGCCGTTCCGCGACGGCGGCCGAGTTCCCGGCCTGGAGCGACACCGCGGTGTCGGGCCGCTCGGCGCGCAGCGCGATCAGCCAGCCCGGCAGCAGGTACTCGGCGATCGTCATGGACGCGGCCACCCGCAGCCGCGAGTCCCGCCGCCCGCGCAGCGCCTGCGCGCCCGCGTCGAAGGCCTCCGCGGCCTCCACGATCCGCCGCGCCCAGTCGGTGACGAGGGCGCCGGCGTCGGTGAGCCGCGAGCCGCGCGGCGAGCGGTCGAGCAGGGCGACGCCGAGCTGGCGTTCCATCGAGCGGATCCGGCTGCTGGCGGCGGGCTGGGTGATGCCGACCTCGCGGGCCGCCGCGCCGAGGCTCCCGTGCCGGGCGACGGCGAGGAGCAGTTCGAGCGCGCCGAGGTCGGGGACCCGGTGGTGGAGGGGGTTCGGCGTCTCGCCCTGCTCGCTGCTCATAAAGGCAGCTTATGGCCTCATAGCCTTAACGTCCCTGGTGGGGGCGGTTCCGGCGCGAAACGATCGGGCCATGGCAAGCCTCGCACCTCCTCTTCCCGCCCTCCGCGCCACCACCCCCGGCGCCCCGGCGACGCGTTCCGTCCGTCACCTCGGACCCAACTGGTACGCCTCCGTGATGGGCACGGCCATCGTCGCCAACGCGGGCGCCGCCCTCCCCCTGGACGTCCCCGGCCTCCGTACGGCCTGCGCCGCCGTCTGGGTCCTGTCCCTGGCGATGCTGCTCGCCCTGCTCGCCGCCCGGGCCGTGCACTGGGCCCGTCACCGGGACCAGGCGAGGGCCCATCTCATGGACCCGGCGATGGCGCCGTTCTACGGCTGTCTGTCGATGGCGCTGCTCGCGGTCGGCGGCGGGGCGATGATCGTGGGCCGGGACTGGATCGGGCTCCCGGCGGCCGTCGCCCTCGACACCGTCCTGTTCACCGCCGGCACGGTGATCGGCCTGGTGGCCGCGGTGGCCGTCCCGTACCTGATGGTCGTGCACCACCGGATCGAGAGCGCGTCGCCGGTGTGGCTGCTTCCCGTCGTCGCTCCCATGGTCTCCGCCGCGCTCGGCCCGCTGCTCGTGCCCCATCTGCCCGCCGGGCAGGCGCAGCAGACGCTGCTGATCGGCTGCTACGCGCTGTTCGGCGTCAGTCTGCTCGCCACCCTGGTCATGCTGCCGCTGGTCTTCGGGCGGCTCGTCACCGGCGGCCCGCTGCCGCTGGCGCTGACCCCCACCCTCTTCCTGGTCCTCGGCCCGCTGGGCCAGTCGACGACCGCCGCGAACAAGTTCGCCGACGCGGCCGCGGGCGTGCTGCCCGCCCCGTACGCACACGGCTTCGCCGCCTTCGCCGTCCTCTACGGGGTCCCGGTCATGGGTTTCGCGCTGCTGTGGCTGGTGCTCGCGGGGGCGATGGTGCTGCGGGCGCGGCGGCGGGGCATGGGTTTCGCGATGACCTTCTGGGCGTTCACCTTCCCGGTCGGGACCTGTGTGACCGGCGCCGAGGGGCTGGCGCAGCACACCGGTCTGGATGCGTTCCGGTGGCTGGCGATCGGCCTGTACGTGATGCTCGTGGCGGCCTGGCTGGTGGCCGGTTTCCACACCCTGCGCGGGTTGTTCAGCGGTGCGCTGCTCGCAGGGCCCGGGCCAGTGCCCGCGGGGCCTCGGCCAGTGACGGCCCGTACCAGGTGAGCATGCGCCCGTCGACGAGGGCGGCGGCGGTCCCGGGGAAGGCCTCGGGGCCGTCGTCCCGCGTGAAGCGGTAGGGCTCGTCGGGCAGGACGACGAGCCCGGACGCGGCGGCGCGGAGCTCGTCCAGGGGGATCTTCGGATAGCGGTCGGGATGGTCGGCGTAGGCGTTCCGGACGCCGAGGCGGGCGAGCAGGTCGCCGGCGAAGGTGTCGGAGCCGAGGACCATCCAGGGCCGCCGCCAGATCGGTACGACGGCGGTGACCGGCTCCAGCGCTTCCACCGACTCCCAGACCGTCTCCGCCTCGTCCAGCCAGCGGGGCCGTCGGGGCGCGCCGCAGGCGGCGAGGACCCGCTCCAGTTCCCGCAGCCCCTGGTCGAGGGTGCGGATCTCGGTGACGAGGACGTCGAGCCCGGCGGCGCGCAGGGCGGCGAGGTCGGGGGCGCGGTTCTCCTCCTCGTTGGCGAGGACGAGGTCGGGCCGGAGCGCGGCGATCGCGGCGACGTCGGGGTTCTTGGTGCCGCCGACGCGGACGACGTCGAGCCCCGCGGGATGGCTGCACCAGTCGGTCGCGCCGACGAGGAGACCGGGCGCGGTGACGGCGACGGCCTCGGTGAGGGAGGGCACGAGGGAGACGACCCTCCGCACGGTCCCCCGGACGGCCGTCATTCCACCTCGGCCTCGACGTGGTCGCCGATGGCGACGACGAGGAGCCGGGTACCGGGCTCGGTGGCGCGCCAGCGGTGCCGTACGCCACCGGAGAGATAGAGCGTGTCGCCGCGGCCGAGCCGGTGGGCGCGGCCCTCGGCCTCGACCTCGGCGGCGCCGTCGGCCACGTAGAGGAGTTCGTCGTTCCGGTGCTGGAACTCGCGTCCCGCGTCCTGCTCGCCGGTGAACTCCAGGGCGTGCAGCTGGTGTCGGCCGCGGACCAGCGCCCGTACGCCGGCGGGCATGCCCGGGGTGCGCTCCCCGGCCCGTACGACGTCGACGGTGCGGGAGGCCTCGGCGGCGGCGAGGAGTTCGCCGGCCGTGGTCTCCAGGGCCTCGGCGACGAGTTCGAGGGAGCGGCGGCTGGGGCGGGCGCGCTCGTTCTCGACCTGGCTGAGGAAGGGCACGGAGAGGCCGCTGCGGGAGGCGACGACGGCCAGGGTCAGCTGGAGCGCTCTGCGGCGCCGCTTGACGGCCGCGCCCACGCGGGGTGCTTCCTTCTCGTCCATGTCGGCTCCCTCCCTCTGCTCGTACCGGTCGGTTACCTGAACCTTACGCAGCTTTGGGCCGGGGTTTCGCGTCGTGACGAAAAGGGGTGGTCGCCGAACACGTTCGGCGACCACCCCTTTTCGGACAGTGAGCGAAGAGCCCTACTGCGGGGCGAGCTTCTCCGCGAGGCCCGGGTTCCGGTCCAGCCAGGTGCGGACGGCCTCCTGCTCCTTGCCCTTGCCGGTCTCCTGGATGACGGCTTCGAGGTCCGTGAGCTGCTTCTCGGTCAGAGAGAAGTTCTTCAGCCAGGCGCCGACCTCGGGGTTCTCGGCGGCGAAGCCCTTGCGGGTCAGGGTGTGGACGCCGTCGCCCTTGCCCCAGGAGCCCTTGGGGTCGTCGAGCTTCTTCAGGTCGTGGGCGGAGTAGGCCCAGTGCGGGGACCAGAGGGTGACGACGACGGGTTCCTTGCGCTCGTAGGCGCGCTTCAGCTCGGCGAGCATGCCGGGCGTGGAGCCGTCGACGACCTTGTACTCGCCCTCCAGGCCGTACTCCTTGAGGACCTTGTCCTTGAGGATGCCCATCATTCCGGCGCTGGGCTCGATGCCGACGATGCGGCCCTTGAACTGCCCGGCCTTCCCCTTGAGGTCGGCGAGGGAGTCGACGCCCTTCACGTACGAGGGGACGGAGAGCTCCAGGGAGGTGGGGCCGTACCAGGAGCCGAGGTCCTCCAGCTTGTTCCGGTACTTCTCCCAGTACTGCTGGTGCGTGACGGGGAGCCAGGCGTCGGTCTGGAAGTCGAGCTGACCGCCGGCCAGGCCGGTGTAGAGGGCGCCGGCCTCCAGCTGCTTGGTCTCGACCTCGTAGCCGCGGCGCTCCAGGAGCTCCTTCCACAGGTACGTGGAGGCGATGCCCTCGTCCCAGGGGATGTAGCCGATGCTGACCTTCTTGCCGTGGCCGCCGTTCGGGCCGGAGGCGGTGGTGGAGGTCGCGCCGCCGGAGCCGCCGAGGAAGCCCATGCCGCCGGCCGCGAGGGCGAGGACGACGACGCCGACGAGGGCGGTGACGGGCTGCGGGCGGTGGGCCCAGAGCTTGGCCCCGGGCCGCTTCGCGCTGAGCGCGGCGCGGGCCTTGGCGGCGGCGCGGCGGCCCAGCGGGGAGACCTGGCGGCCGAGGGCGCCGGTCATCCGGTCCAGGTACATGGCGAGGACGACGATGGAGACGCCGGCCTCGAAGCCGAGGCCGATGTCGACGTTGCCGATGGCGCGGTAGACGGCGCCGCCGAGCCCGCCGCCGCCGACCATGCCGGCGATGACGACCATGGAGAGGCCGAGCATGATGACCTGGTTGACACCGGCCATGATCGTGGGCAGGGCGAGCGGCAGCTGTACGCGCAGCAGCGTGTTGCGCGGGGTGGTGCCGAACGCCTCGGCGGCCTCGACGAGTTCGCCGTCGACCTGGCGGATGCCGAGCTCGGTCATGCGCACGCCCGGGGGCAGCGCGAAGACGATGGTGGCGATGATGCCGGGGACGACGCCGACGCCGAAGAAGATGATGCCGGGGATGAGGTAGACCATCGCCGGCATGGTCTGCATGAAGTCGAGGACGGGCCGCAGGACGGCGCTGACGGTCTTCGAGCGGGCCGCCCAGATGCCGAGCGGGACCGCGATCACCAGGGTGACGAGGGTGGCGACGAGGACGAGCGAGAGCGTCGACATCGCCTCGTCCCACAGCTGGACCGAGTCGACGAGCGCGAAGCCCGCGAAGGCGAGGACGCCGGCGGCGAGGCCGCGCAGCCACCAGGCGACGACGGCGAGGATGCCGGCGAAGAGCAGCGGCTGGGGTGCGGACAGGACGGCGTCGATGCCGTCGTACAGGCCGGTGACGCCGGCGCTGACGGCGTCGAACAGCCAGGAGAACTGGGCCTGGAGCCAGTCGACGGAGCTGTCGACCCACTGGCCGAGGGGGAGCCTAGGCACGGGCGGTCACCTCCTGGGCCTTGGTGATCGGGGCGTTCGTCGCGGCGACACCGCCCATGACGGCGAGGAGGCGTTCCGTCGGTACGACTCCGAGGACGGAGCCGTCGGTGTCCTCGACGGTCACGGGGTGCGGGGCCAGGGCGGCCACGGCGCACAGGTCGGCGACGAGCGTGTCGGGTCCGACGGCCCGGCAGGCGCAGTCCTCGGGGCAGTCGACCGGGGCGGCGTCCGTCATGACGGCGGCGGCGGTGAGCACCCGGGAGCGGTCGACGTCCTGGATGAAGGAGGCGACGTAGTCGTCGGCCGGGCGGACGAGGATGTCCTCGGCGGTGCCGAGCTGGACGATCCGGCCGTCGCGCATGACGGCGATCCGGTCGCCGAGGCGCATGGCCTCGTTGAGGTCGTGGGTGATGAAGACGATGGTCTTCTTCAGCCGCTGCTGGAGCACGAGGAGCTGGTCCTGCATGTCGCGGCGGATCAGCGGGTCGAGCGCGCTGAAGGACTCGTCCATCAGGAGCAGGTCGGCGTCGGTGGCGAGGGCGCGGGCGAGGCCGACGCGCTGCTGCATGCCACCGGAGAGCTCGTCGGGCCAGGACTTCTCCCAGCCGGCGAGGCCGCACAGTTCGAGGGCCTCGGCGGCGCGGGTCTCGCGCTCGGCGCGGGGCACGCCCTGGACCTCCAGGCCGTAGGCGGCGTTCTCCAGGACGTTTCGGTGCGGGAACAGCGCGAAGTGCTGGAAGACCATGCTGATCTTGGTGGAGCGAACCTCGCGCAGCTCGCGGGGGGAGAGCGCGGTGAGGTCGTGGCCGTCGTAGAGGACCCGGCCCGCCGTGGGTTCGAGCAGGCCGTTGAGCATGCGGAGGAGGGTGGACTTCCCGGAACCGGACAGGCCCATCACGACGAAGATCTGGCCGGGTTCGACGGTGAAGCCGGCGTCGACGACCGCGGCGGTCGTCCCTTCGGCACGCAGCTCATCACGGTCGGCGCCGTCGGCGAGCCTGCGGACGGCTTCGTCGGGTCGTCTGCCGAACACCTTGTACAGACGGTCGGCCTGGAGCCTGGACACATACACCTCACGGGTAGAAATGAAGAACGGCCCCACCACCCCCGCGTGGCCGGCCGTGGAGCGGGCGGGATCGGCCCGCGGGCCCGTCGCGTACGGGGATCCTTTTCGTTGAATCCCGTACCGGGTTCCGCTCCGGGCTCGCGCCTGCCCGGCTTCACAGGGTGCAAACGCAAAGGTGACGGGGGTCACGCGACGGCTCCGCGAGTGCCGTGCGGCACCTTCGCCCCATCCCCTCGCGGCCCGGCGCGCGGAACGGAGGGTCCTGTCGGTGGGGTGCGGCATGATCGGGGTGTGACGCGACGCCTGATGCTCCTCGACACCGCCAGCCTCTACTTCCGCGCGTACTTCGGCGTGCCGGACTCCGTCCGGGCTCCGGACGGCACCCCGGTGAACGCCGTGCGCGGGCTGCTCGACTTCATCACCCGGCTCGTCCAGGACCACCACCCCGACGATCTGGTGGCCTGCTGGGACGAGGACTGGCGGCCGCAGTGGCGGGTGGACCTGATCCCCTCGTACAAGGCGCACCGGGTGGCCGTGGAGACGGAGACGGGCCCCGACGAGGAGGAGATCCCGGACACCCTGTCCCCGCAGGTGCCGGTGATCGAGGAGGTCCTCGCGGCGCTGGGCATCGCGCGGGTCGGGGCGGCGGGGTACGAGGCGGACGACGTGATCGGGACGCTGGCCGGCCGCGCCGGGGGGCCCGTGGACATCGTCACCGGCGACCGCGACCTGTTCCAGCTGGTCGACGACGCGCGGGGCGTCCGCGTGCTGTACCCGCGCAAGGGCGTCGGGGACTGCGACCTGGTGGACGCGGAGCTGATCCGCACGAAGTACGGGGTGCGGCCCGATCAGTACGCGGACTTCGCGGCGCTGCGCGGGGACGCGAGCGACGGCCTGCCCGGGGTGAAGGGCATCGGCGAGAAGACGGCGGCGCAGCTGATCACGGAGTACGGGGACCTGGCGGGCGTCCGGGCGGCGGCGGAGGACCGGACGTCGAAGCTGACGCCGGCGAAGCGGCGCGGGATCGTGGAGGCGGCGGCGTACCTGGACGTGGCGCCGACGGTGGTGCGGGTCGCCGCCGACGCACCGCTCCCGGAGTTCGACGCGGCCCTGCCGACCGCTCCCCGCGACCCGGCCGCCCTGGAGGCGCTGGTGAAGCGCTGGAACCTGGGCGGTGCGGTGGGACGCCTGCTGCCGGTCCTGGAGCGCTGACGGGGGCGGCGGACCGCGTGAACCCTGGGCGGTCCACCGTCGCTCGGGCCTTTCTTGCCACGAGATGCTAGCTTAGGCATACCTAAGTACGCAGAGTCAGGAGAGCCCGCCGTGGCAGAGCAGCCGGCCCGCAAGGCACCGAAGGCCACCGAAGCCCGTGTGGTGCACACCGAGCGGATCACCCCGCACATGGTGCGCGTCGTGCTGGGCGGGCCCGGGCTCGACGGCTTCGCGGCGGACACGTACACCGACCACTACGTGAAGCTCCTCTTCGCCCCCGAGGGGGTCACCTACCCGGAGCCGTTCGACATGGAGCGGATCCGGGCGGAGTTCCCCCGGGAGCAGTGGCCGACGACGCGGACGTACACCGTGCGGGCCTGGGACCCGGTCCACCGCGAGCTGACCATCGACTTCGTGGTCCACGGCGACGAGGGCCTGGCGGGCCCGTGGGCGGCGCGCGCCCAGGCGGGCGAAACGGTCCGTTTCCTCGGCCCCGGCGGCGGCTACACGCCGGACCTGGCCGCGGACTGGCACCTGCTCGCGGGCGACGAGAGCGCGCTTCCGGCGATCGCGGTGGCCCTGGAGCGGCTGCCCGAGGGGGCGAGGGCGCACGTACTCGTGGAGGTCGCGGACGCGGCCGAGGAGCAGAAGCTGGCGACGGCCACGGGCATCGAGGTCAGCTGGCTGCACCGGGGCGACCGGCCGACGGGCGGGGCCCTCGTCGAGGCCGTCACGACCCTGGACTTCCCCGCGGGTGACGTGCACGCCTTCGTCCACGGCGAGGCGGGCTTCGTGAAGGAGCTGCGCCGACACCTGCGGCTGGACCGGGGCGTGGCGCGGGAGCGACTGTCGATCTCGGGCTACTGGCGCCTGGGCAAGACGGACGAGGGCTGGCGCGCGATGAAGCGCGAGTGGAACGACCAGGTGGAGCGCGAGCAGGACAACTGAGCCGAGGGGCCCGGGGCTACGAGAGCCCCGGGCCCCTTCGTCACCCCGCTCCCCCGTCCCGCGCCCGCCCGAACGTGCTCTCCGAGGCGTCCATGTGGGCCAGGCGGCGCAGCGCGGAGAAGATCACGTCGCCGAGGACCGTGCCGACGACCGCGCTCTCCACGAGCTCCTCCCGCGCCACATGGCGCGCCACGTAGTCCAGATCGGCCCGCGCCACCTGTTCCGCCGCGTCCGCGTACGTGTCCAGGACGTCGACGAACCGACCGTGCCCGAGTTCGTCGAGCGCCACGAGCGCCGCCGCGAGGGCCTCCGACGCCGGTCCGGAGGGGTCGGCGTGCCAGCCGCGCGCCGCGATCAGCCCGGCGACCGCCTTGCGCGCCTCCTCGATGCCGTCTCCGGCTTCGCGCTCGTAGCGCGGCACCAACGGCCCGGTCGCCGCGCCCAGCACGTCGTGCACCGGCTGCTCCGGGTCGTCGACCGCCGTGACCACGCCGCGGATCGCCGCCACCGACAGGCCGCCCACGTCGAGGAGCGCCCGGATCAGGCGGAGCCGCTGCACATGCGTCTCCCCGTACGAGGCCTGGTTCGGGCTCGTCAACTCTCCGGCGGGCAGCAGCCCTTCCCGTACGTAGAACTTGATCGTCGGCACCGACACCCCGGTCCTGCGACTCAACTCTCCGATGCGCACAGCGCGTTCACCTTCCAGATCCTTCTCCGGCCTTGCCGACCGACACCCCCATCATAGATAGTGGCGCTATCGGATAGTGGCGAGTACCACTATCCATACACTCCCACGGGGGGATTCGTATGTCTTCGTCCAGCCCGCACACCTCGGTCGCGCCACCGCCCCGGCTGCACCGTCCCCTGGTCTGGTTCGCCACCTCGATGGGCGTCCTCGCCCTCGTCTCCGCCGTCGGCATCGTCGTCGACGACCGGATGCTGGTCGGCGTCCCCATCTGGACCAAGCCGTTCAAGTTCTCGGTGTCGTTCGTCGCCTACGCGCTCTCGCTGTCCTGGATGCTCTCGCTGCTGCCCCGCGGCCGGCGGGCCGGCTGGTGGGCCGGGACGGTGCTCACGGTCGCCAGCCTCATCGAGATGGTGCTCATCACCCTCCAGGTGATCCGGGGCACCCAGAGCCACTTCAACCAGCAGACCCCCTTCGACGCGGCCGTCTTCCAGATCATGGGCGCCACCGTCGCCGTGCTCTGGCTGAGCGCCCTCGTCATCGCGGTCCTCCTGCTCCGCGCCCGAATCCTCGACCCGGTCATGGCCGGGGCCGTCCGCCTGTCCTCCCTGATCGCCCTGGCGGGCGCGGCCGTCGGCTTCCTGATGGTCCGTCCGACACCGGAGCAGCTGGCCGCCGACAACCCGCCGCGTATCGGCGCCCACAGCGTGGGCGTCCCCGACGGCGGCCCGTCGATGCCGGTCACCGGCTGGGCGACAACCGGCGGAGACCTGCGCATCCCGCACTTCTTCGGCATGCACGCGCTCCAGCTGCTCCCGCTGCTGCTGATCGTCCTGACCGCCCTCGCCGCACGCTCCTCCCGCTTCCCGGCCTTCGCCCGCCTGGCCGACGAGCGGGTACGGCTGCGCCTCACGCTCACGGCCTCGGCCGCGTACGCGGCGACCTTCGCCCTGCTGACCTGGCAGGCACTGCGCGGCCAGGCGCTGTTCGCCCCGGACGGGGCGACGCTCGCGGCCGCGGGAGGCATCGTCCTGCTCGGCAGTGCCGCCGCGGCACTGTCCCTCCGTACCGGCACCGACTCCCCCGCCCCGGCCCGTACCAAGGAGATGGCGGCATGACCGGCTTCCTCTTCGAGCTGACGTTCTTCCTCGCGGCGCCGGTCTGGCTGCTCATGATCTTCGCGCCGAACTGGCGGGGAACCGAGCGTCTGGCCGCCTCACCCCTGACCGTCCTGCCGCTGCTGGCCCTCTGGGCGGTGTTCGCCGCCCCCGTCCTGCCCGAACTGTGGGCGGCGGTCAGCAGCCCGGACATCGACACCTTCCGCGACCTCACCGTCCTCGCGAACGGCGCGAGCGCGCTCTGGGCCCAGGTCATCGCCTGGGACCTCCTCCTCGGCCAGTGGATGTACCGCGAGGCCCGCCGCCTCTCGATCCCGCCGCTCCTGATGGCCCCCGTGCTCCTCCTGACCATCCTGCTCTCCCCTCTCGGACTGCCGTTGTTCCTGGTGGTCCGCGCGGTCTGGACGACCAGGAAGAAGCAACACCCGGTCCTCACCCCGGCGTGACGGCCTACCCTGACCGGATGCCGGACATCGACCGCGCCGTGGGCGCCGTACTGGGCTCCGCCGTCGGCGACGCGCTGGGCGCCCCCTTCGAGTTCGGGCTCGTCCGTCGCCTCGCCCGGGCCTCGACCTCGGCCGTGTACTTCGCGGCGCGGGTGCCTCCGTGTGGGCAATCGTCCCGCAGGGCGGGACGGGTGGGCACACGGGACGGCGCCCTCCAGCGGCGCCTCCGCCTTCCGAGCCTGGACCCGCACCCCAAACGGCGGCGCACATCGTGGTGCGGGTCAGGGCGCGGGAGCCTAGGCCCGGCAAGGGGCGCCGTCCGTTGTGCCCACCCGTTCCGCCCCAGCGGAACAACTGCCCACAACGGGGTGGCGGCCGTGACGGGCACCCTCGCGGGCGCGGTCTACGGCTCCGGCGCCGTCCCCGCTCGCTGGACGTCCCTCCTCCACGTCCCGCTTCCCGGCTCCGCCGGACGGGTCCTGCGTGCCGAGGACCTTCGGGACCTGGCCGAAGCCCTCGCCGCCGGGCGGCGGTAGCGGCTCCGGGGCCGGCGGTCCGTCAGGAGGCGCTCTGCCTGCGGGCCGTGAGCTGGAAGAGCCGTGCGGTGTGCATGTAGGGAGCGCGCGCTGTCGTGGCGAGTTCCAGTCGTTCCAGGTCCGCGTAGTACGCCGGGTCGTACTTGCGCGCGTCGTCGGTCAGGTAGTCGCAGAAGCTCCGGATGCCGTAGTGCCGCACGTCCCGGCAGCCGAGGTCACCGAGGACCGGGATGATCTCCTCCGCCGTGTGGAGCGTCAGCTCGGAGTCGAACATCTCGTTCCGGAGCAGGTCGCTGTCGAGTGCCGCCAGGGCGGCGGCAGGGTCCAGCTGCCGGACGGCGATGTTCAGCGGCGCAGAGTGCCGGTTGATCGCCATCACGGAGAACAGCCCTCCTTCCTTCAGCGGGGCGAGCGCGGTCGCCAGGGTGCCGGGCACGTCGTCCACGTACTGCAGGAGGTTGTGGCACAGCACCACGTCGAAGCCGCCCCCGGCGATCTCCGCCGGCAGGTCGTGCACATCCGCCCGGACACAGGTCACCCGTTCCGACAGCCCCCTCTCCGCGGCCCGCGCCTCGGCCGCGGCCAGCATGGCGGGCGCGACGTCGACCACGGTGACGTGGTGCCCCCGCGCGGCGAGCCGCATCGCGTCACCGCCGTCGCCGCCCGCGAGGTCGAGGATCCGCAGCGGCCCGCCCCCGGGCCCGTCGTCGAGGTGGCGCATGAGGTTCGCCTCGGCGAGCGTGTAGCGGAGGCGGCCCCAGGGGGCGTCCTGCCATTCCTGCCAAGTGGCCATCGCGGTGTCGAACTTCTCGGGATCTTGAGCCATTCCGCGACGATAACGTCAGCCGCGTCTCAGCTCCGGGCGTGGAGCGTCGCCAGGACGTCCCGGTCCGGCTGGAGCGTGAGGCTGGGGACCGGCAGGATCTCGTCCGCGGTGACCTCCACGTGGAAGCGGCGCGCCAGGACCGCGAGGACGAGGACCGCCTCGACGAGAGCGAAGCGGGTGCCCAGGCACACACGGGGTCCTCCGCCGAAGGGGAACCAGGCGTACTCGGGTATCTCCTCGGCCGGTTCGCCGTCCTGCCCGATCCACCGCTCGGGGCGGAAGGCCTCGGCGTCGCCGTACCAGCGGGGGTCGCGATGCGTAGCCCACTGGCTGGACCAGACGCGGGTGCCGACGGCCACGGGCATGCCCCGGAGGGTGGCGCCCTCTTTGGCCAGCCCGGTGATCAGCCAGATCGTGGGGTACAGACGGAGGGTCTCCTTGATGACCGCCTGGGTGTACGTCAGGGAGGCGTAGTCGTCGTAGCCGGGTTCGTGGTCGGCGAGGACCCGGTCGAGTTCCTCCGTGAGGGCCTCGCGGACCCGGGGGTTGCGGGAGAGCAGGTACCAGGCCCAGACGAGGGTGGAACTCGTGGTCTCGTGACCGCCGATGTAGAGGGTGACGGTCTCGTCCCTGATCTCCTGGTCGGAGAGCGAGGCCCCGGTCTCGTCCCGGGCGGCGAGCAGACGGCTGAGCAGGTCCGGACGTTCGGTCTCGCCGTCGCGGTGCTGGGACACGACACGGGAGACCTCCGCGTCGATGACGGCGGTGGCGCGCTTGATCCGGGCGCGTCCGGGGGTGGGGACCCAGTCGGGCAGGACCGCGCCGATGCCGCTGAACTCGGCCCCGATCTCCTTCTGCGCGATGTCCATGGCTCGGCCGATGGCCTCGGCGTCGGCTGCCGTGTCGACGCCGAAGATCGTGCGGACCGCGACGAGTTGGGTGAGAGCGGCCATCTCCTTCTTGATGTCGACCCGCTGCCCGTCGCTCCACCGGTCGGCGAGGGCGACGGCGCATTCGGCCATGGTCGCCGCGTAGGAACGGACCTGCTTCGGGCGGACGGACGGCTGCACCAGGGACCGCTTGCGCCGCCAGTCCGCGCCCTTGGAGACGATCACACCGTTCCCCAGGAGCGTACGGAAGGCGATGCCGAGGTCGGGCTGGTCGAAGGTGCGCTCGACTTCGGTGAGGAGCTCACCGACCGCGTCGGGGTCCGCGATGAAGAGTGAGGGCTTGCCGCCGAAGCGCCAGCGCACGAAGTCGCCACGCCCCCGCAGCTCCTCGAAGAAGGCCAGCGGGTTCTTGCCGAAGGCCGGCAGGTTCCCGAGGAAGGGCACACCTCGCGGCCCCTCGACGACAACCGGAGCCGCCGGAGTCTCTCCCCCGCGCCCCGTCGGTCCGCCGCCGCTCGACCCTCCGCCCGGCGCCTCCGCCGGCTGTTCTTCGTCTCGCGCCCCGGCGTCCGGGCCGGCCTGCGTGGTCATCCGCGTTCCCCTCCCCAACTGACTTCCCCTGCTTGCGAGTCCATGCAAGCGGAAGCCCCGGCCCCCGCGCCACCCCTGTGGACAACGACCTGTGGACAACCCCTGTCGGCGGCATGCCAAGGGGCCCGTGGCGCACACGCCACGGGCCCCTTCGGAAACCGTCGATCCGTCGAACCGTCAGCCGTCAGCCGTCAGCCGTCAGCCGTCAGCCGTCAGCCGTCAGCCGTCAGCCGTCAGCCGTCAGCCGACCGAGCTGTACGCGACGACGCCGCGCAGCAGCGCCTCCACGGCCTTGCGGGCGTTCTTGGAGACCGTGCTGTTCTCCTTGGGCGCCGCCGCGGCGATCTGTCCGAGGACGTCGATCACCTGCTTGCACCAGCGGACGAAGTCGCCCGCGGGCATCTCCGCCTCGCGGAGCACCTCGTCGAGGCTCTTGTCGGAGGCCCACTGGTAGGCGGCCCAGGCGAAGCCGAGGTCCGGCTCGCGCTGACCGACACCCTCCGCCTGGTTGATCTTGAACTCCTCTTCGAGGGCGTCCAGACGGCCCCAGATCCGGACCATCTCGCCGAGCGCCACCTTGGCGTTGCCCGTGGGCAGCTTGGGCGCGACGGCGTCGTCGGCCTGCCGCGCCTCGAACACCAACGCCGAGACGCAGGCGGCGAGTTCGGCCGGGGTGAGGCCCTCCCAGACGCGGTCGCGGAGGCATTCGCTCGCCAGCAGGTCGAGCTCGCCGTACAGCCGGGCGAGCCGCTTGCCGTTGTCGGTGACATCGTCGCCGCGCAGATAGTCGAGCTCGGTGAGGAGCGCGACGATCCGGTCGAAGGTGCGGGCGATGGTGTTGGTGCGGCCCTCGATGCGCCGCTCCAGCTGCTGGGTGTCGCGCTGGAGACGGTGGTAGCGCTCGGCCCAGCGGGCGTGGTCCTCGCGCTCGTCGCAGCCGTGGCAGGGGTGCGCGCGGATCTCGGTGCGCAGCCGGGCGATCTCGCGGTCGTCGGCCGCGGCGGCGCGCTGCCGCTGGTGGCGCTCGGGGTTGATGTGCCCGGCCTTGCTCCGCAGGGCGGAGGCCAGGTCGCGGCGGGACTGCGGGGAGCGCGGGTTGAAGGACTTCGGGATCCGCATGCGCTCCAGCGCCTCGACCGGGACCGGGAAGTCGATCGAGGCGAGCCTCTTGACCTGCCGCTCGGCGGTGAGGACGAGGGGGCGCGGCCCGTCGTGGTGCTCGAAGCCGCGGTGGCCGTTGGTGCGGCCGGCCGGGATGCCCGGGTCGAGGACGAGGGCGAGGCCCGCGAACTTGCCGGTGGGGACGTGGATGACGTCGCCGGGCTTGAGCTTCTCCAGGGAGCTGGCGGCCTGGGCGCGGCGCTGGGCGGCGCCCTGCCGGGCCAGTTCCGTCTCGCGGTCCTTGAGGTCGCGGCGGAGCCGCGCGTACTCCTCGAAGTCCCCGAGGTGGCAGGTCATGCCCTCGCGGTAGCCCTCGAGTCCCTCCTCGTTCCGCTGGACCTGGCGCGAGATGCCCACGACGGAGCGGTCGGCCTGGAACTGGGCGAAGGAGGTTTCGAGCAGCTCGCGGGAGCGGTGCCGGCCGAACTGGTCGACGAGGTTGACCGCCATGTTGTACGAGGGCTTGAAGCTGGAGCGCAGCGGGTACGTGCGCGTGCCGGCGAGTCCGGCGAGGTGGCCGGGGTCGAGGCCGCGCTGCCAGAGCACGACGGCGTGGCCCTCGACGTCGATGCCGCGGCGTCCGGCACGGCCGGTGAGCTGGGTGTACTCGCCGGGGGTGATGTCCGCGTGCTGCTCGCCGTTCCACTTGACGAGCTTCTCGAGGATGACGGTGCGCGCGGGCATGTTGATGCCGAGGGCGAGGGTCTCGGTGGCGAAGACGGCCTTGACGAGGCCGCGGACGAAGAGCTCCTCGACGACCTCCTTGAAGGTCGGGAGCATGCCGGCGTGGTGGGCGGCGATGCCCCGCTCCAGCGCTTCGAGCCACTCGTAGTAGCCGAGGACGTGCAGGTCCTCGCTCGGGATCGCGGCCGTGCGCGCCTCGACGATCTCTCGGACGCGCAGCCGCGCCTCGTCGTCGTTGAGCCGGAGTCCGGCGTAGAGGCACTGCTGGACGGCGGCCTCGCAGCCGGCGCGGCTGAAGATGAAGGTGATGGCGGGCAGGAGCCCCTCGGCGTCGAGGCGCTCGATGACCTCGGGCCGGCCGGGGGTCCAGATCCGGGAGCGCTGGCGGCGCTCGCGCTCGCGGTCGGCCTCGCGGACCATCTTGCCGCGGCGCCGGTCGCGCGGGTTGTACGTGCGCGTGTTCTCGGTGCGGGCGAGGCGCAGGAGGTCGGGGTTGACCTCGCGCCGGGAGGCGCCGCGGCCGCCGTGGTCGGTCTCCTCCTCGAAGAGGTCGTACATCCGGCGTCCGGCGAGGACGTGCTGCCAGAGGGGTACGGGGCGGCTCTCCGAGACGATGACCTCGGTGTCGCCGCGGACGGTGTCGAGCCAGTCGCCGAACTCCTCGGCGTTGGACACGGTGGCGGAGAGCGAGACGAGGGTGACGGATTCGGGGAGGTGGATGATCACTTCCTCCCAGACGGCGCCACGGAAGCGGTCCGAGAGGTAGTGGACCTCGTCCATCACGACGTATCCGAGGCCGGAGAGGGCCTGGGATCCCGCGTAGAGCATGTTGCGGAGGACTTCGGTGGTCATGACGACGATCGGGGCGTCGCCGTTGACGCTGTTGTCACCGGTGAGCAGGCCGACCTTGTCGGCGCCGTACCGCTTGACGAGGTCGGCGTACTTCTGGTTCGACAGCGCCTTGATGGGCGTCGTGTAGAAGCACTTGCGGCCCTGGGTGAGGGCGAGGTGGACGGCGAACTCGCCGACGATGGTCTTGCCGGAGCCCGTGGGCGCGGCGACGAGTACGCCCTTCCCCGCTTCGAGTGCCTGGCACGCCTCGATCTGGAAGGGGTCCAGACCGAAGTCGTACAGCTCGCGGAAGGGGGCCAGTGCGGTGGCCTGCTCGGCGTTGCGGGCGAGGGCGGCCGCGTACGCCTGGGCTGGTGTGAGGTCCTCTGTCATCTTGTTGTCGAGCCTACCCGCCACCTGTGACAGTGACGCGATCTTTATCGAGGGGATGCGGAGGGCCCGGTTCCAGGGGGCGCCAGGGCGGATCCGGCGGGTGCCCGGGCGGATCCCGGGGCCGCTAGACCGCGGCCGGGGCGAGGACGCGCAGGGCGTCCGGGACGCATTCCGCGGTGAGCGGCAGCGGGCCGAGCGGCTCGCCGTCGGCGTAGCCGGTGGTGCCGGGGGCGTCGAGGGTCAGGGAGCGGACCCGGTACGTCGTGACCTTGGGGTGGTCGAGGTGGGTGCCCTTGTAGACGCGGGGGAACACCTTGATCAGGGTGGTGCGGTCGCAGTCCCCGACGACGGTGACGTCGAGGAGCCCGTCGTCGGTGCGGGCGTCGGCACAGATCCGCATGCCGCCGCCGTAGGAGGTGCCGTTGCCGACGGCGACGAGGGTGGCGTCGGTCTCCAGGACGCGCCCGTCGTCGAAGGTGAGGCGGTACGGGACGGGCCGGAAGGTCGCGAGCTCGGCGAGGATCGCGAGGTCGTACGTGAAGCGCCCGGCGGGCAGGCGCATGCGGTTGCCGCGGTCGTTGACGCGCGAGTCGAAGCCGGAGGCGAGGACGGTGCCGTACCAACGCGTGCGCGTGCCGCTCGTGACGCGCCCGAGGTCCATGGCGCGGGCCCCCTCGCCCTTCAGGAGTCCGGCGACGAGGCGGGCCGCGGCGGCGGGGTCGCGGACGGGCAGGCCGAGGGTGTGGGCGAAGTCGTTGCCGGTGCCGGCGGCGATGATCCCGAGAGGGGTCGTGGTGCCCGCGACGGCCTGGAGCGCGAGGGAGATCATCCCGTCGCCGCCGACGGCGACGAGGGCGCCGGTGCCGGCGGCGACGGCCTCGCGCGCGCGTGCCAGGGCGTCTTCGGCGTCGAGCCCGAGGACGGTACCGACGGAGAATCCGGCGTCCCCGAGCAGCTGGGCGGCGGACCGGGCGGCGTGGACGCCGCGGCCGCGGCCGGCGGTGGGGTTGACGAAGAGGGTGACGTCGCTGGTCATGTGAGGGTCCCCCCGGACGGAGTCTGGGGGGACCCTACAAGATCAGGTGATGTCGTCGTAACCGTTGAGCCGCTGCACGCTCGCTGCGCCGTGCTCGCCGGTGGCCTGCTCGGGCAGGGCACGGGCGGCGCTCACGGGCTCGACGGCCCCGACGGCCTCGGGGGTGAGGTCGAGCGAGGAGGCCTCGTCGTCGTCGAGCTCGGCGTCGGGGTTGCCGCGCCTGCGCCGCCGGTCGTTGAGGAGGGAGAAGACGACGGCCCCGAAGTACAGGATCGTGATGGGTCCGGCGAGGGCGATCATGCCGATGGGGTCGGTGGTCGGGGTGATGACGGCGCCGAAGACGAAGACGCCCATGATCACACCGCGCCACCAGCCGGCCATGCGGCGACCCGTGAGCACTCCGGTGAGGTTGAGCATCACCAGGACGAGCGGGAGCTCGAAGGCGAGGCCGAAGACGAGCACCATGCGCAGGGTGAAGTCGAGGACGTCGCCGAGCGAGAGGATGTTCGCGGAGCCCTCGGGCGTGAGGCTGATGAGCACCCTCACGCTGACGGGGAGGATGAGGTACGCGAGGTAGGCGCCGGCGGCGAACAGCGGCACGGCCGCGCCGACGAAGGCGTACGTGTACTTCTTCTCGTTCCTGTGCAGCCCGGGCGCGATGAAGGCCCACAGCTGGTAGAGCCAGACGGGGCTGGCGATGACGAGACCGGCCGTCAGGGACAGCTGGATCGTCGTGCTGAAGGGGGCCATCAGCGTGTTGAAGGAGACGATCGCGCAGTTGCCGCCGTTGCTGTTGACGCCCGGTGCGCAGGTGGGCACCGATCTCGTCAGGAACTGCATGAGGTCCTCGCTGTACACGAGGGCCACGATCGTCACCGCTGCGATGGCGAGGAGACCCTTCGCCAGTCGGTTGCGGAGTTCACGCAGGTGTTCCACGAGGGGCATCCGGCCCTCGGGATCCTTCTCCTGCTTGCGGGCAGACTTGGGCAACCCACGTCCTCATCTCGTGCGGCAGGCCGCCGCCCGGTGCGGCGGCCGCGGCGGACCGGGTCAGCGCTTGGTGGTGTCCGAGGGCTCGGTCACGGGACGCGCGCTGGTCACGTCGCCGGGAGCGGCCTGGATGGTGCGCGGGGCGGGCTCCTGCGTCCCGGCGTGCGGCGGGTCGGCGGGGGCGCTCTGCTGGTCGTCCGCCTTCATCGCCTTGGCCTCGCTCTTGAGGATGCGGGCCGACTTGCCCAGCGAGCGGGCCATGTCCGGGAGCTTCTTGGCGCCGAACAGGAGGATCACGACGACGAGGATCAGAATGATCTCGGTGGGGCCGAGCCTACCCATAGCTGTTTACCTTCTTCACCGAGGCGACATGGAGTGCGTGCCCGGCGGGTCGGACATGTGTCCTGCCACCGCGCTGCCTGCGATCGTAACCCGCAGGAGTAAACGCGGGGCAATGCCCGTGCATACTCCGGATTGCGTCCCACGGGCCCTGACCGGGCCCTTCGTGCAGCGTACGGCACGGCCTCAACGGAGCGTCTCGCCGGTCCTGGCGAGTCCGACGGCGGCGGTTTCGAGCTCCTCGGCGGCCTGCTGTATCCGCTGTGTGGTGCTGGCCACTTGACGGCCGAGGCGCTGGACCTCCAGGAAGACCCTGATGGCGAGGACGCCGAGGACGGCGAGGCCGAGGAAGCCGAGGGCGATGGCGAGCATGGGCCAGAACATGTGCTGAGCCTAGACGTTGGGCGCGGACGGATCGTTCAGACGGTGGTGTGGAGGCGCAGGGTGCGCACGCCGCCGCCGGTGAGGAGTTCGACGATGCGCTCGCCCGCGGGCTTGCGGACGGAGCTGCCGCACTCGGGGCAGGTGAAGGAGTAGAAGGTGGTGCGCCGGCTCGCCCCGATGGCGAGGCGCAGGGCGCTCGCGGAGAGTTCGAAGCGCGAGCGGCAGTCGGGGCAGGCGGCCTTGAAGAGGACCGGGGCCACGGACGCCGCAAAACTGTGCATCACGGACATCTCCCTCATCTCTCTCGACTCTGGCATCACTTCGGCGACAGCGACCTGTCGCACGGTCACATCGGTGCCGACATCCCGGGCGCGGTCACGTCAGTAACAGCGTCTCGGGAGCGGGGAACGTCACACACCCTCGTACGCGGCGAGCGCGGCGGCCGCCGCCGTACGGGCGCTGTCGGCCAGCTCCGCCGGCGCGACGATCCGCCCGTCACTGCCCAGCCGCAGCGCCAGCCTCCGCAGCGAGGCCGGGTCCGGCGTCCGCAGCGTGATCCGCAGCCCGCCGTCCGGGAGCTCCTCGGCCCGGTCGTGCGGGTAGTACTCGGCGACCCAGCGCCCACCGGGACCCACCTCGACCACGACCTCAGGGTCGTCGGCCGACGGCTGGACCAGGCCCTCGGAGAGGTCGCGCAGCTCCAGCTCCGGCGGCGCCGCGTGCTCGTCGAGGATCCGGATCTCGACGACCCGGTCGAGCCGGAAGGTGCGGCGCGCCTCGGAGAGCCGGCACCACGCCTCCATATAGGTGTGGCCGACGGCGAAGAGCCGGATCGGGTCGACCTCGCGCTCGGTGAGCTCGTCGCGCGCGGGCGAGTAGTACCGCACCCACAGCCGCCTGCGCTCCGAGATGGCCCGGTCGACCTCGGCGAAGACCCCGCCCTCGGACTCGAAGGTCACCGAGAGCCGGGCGCTGGCCCCGGCGGCCTCGCCGGCCGCCGCCTCCAGCTTGGCGGTGGCGCGCAGCAGGGCGTCCCGGTCGCTCTCGCGGAGCCCCGGCAGGGTGGCGACGGCGCGGGCGGCGACGAGTAGCGCGGTGGCCTCGTCGGCGGCGAGCCGCAGCGGCTCTGCGACGTCGTCGGGGTTGTGCCACCAGATCCGGTCGCCGTCGGTGTCGATGTCGAGGAGGTCGCCGCCCCGGAAGCTGGTGCCGCACATGGGCAGCACGTCCAGGTCGGAGATCAGCTCGTCCTCGGTGATCCCGAAGGCGCGCGCCACGTCGGCGACGTGGGCGCCGGGGCGCTCGCGGAGATAGGTGACGAGGGAGAGCATCCGCCTCGTCTGGTCGATCGCGTTGGCAGCCATGCGGTACGTCTCCCCCTCAGCCCTTGGCCACGGCGCGCAGCCGGTCCACCACATCGGCCCGCAGATCGGCGGGTTCCAGTACGACGACGTCGGGGCCGAACTCGACGAGCCAGGCGTCGAGCCCGTGCCCGTACGGGATCTCAAGATCGTCCCAGCCGTCGCCGCCCTCGGTCACGGCCTGGGCGCGGGCCCGCAGCGGGTAGCCGCAGCCGGCCCGCAGCCGGATCCGGGCGGAGCGGGTGGCGGTCTCGCCGGCCCAGCTCTCGACGGTCTCCCGGACGGTCACGACGTCGGGCACGGGCGCGGTGAAGGCGCCGGCCCGCGAGCGGACCTTGCCGGTGATGCGGGAGAGCCGGAAGACGCGCTCGGCACCGCGGTCGCGGTCCCAGCCGGCCAGGTACCAGTGTCCGCGCCAGCACTCGAGGGTCCAGGGCTCGACGTGGCGGGTCTCGGGGCGGGCGGCGTTGGCCTTGCGGTAGTCGAAGACGACGGGCCTGCGGTCGCGGCAGGCCAGCATCAGCGGCTCGAAGGCGGCCTCGCGCACCGGGATGCGCGGTTCGAGGGCGCTGGGCTGGGTGTCGTACGAGTCCCCCGCCTCGGGCATGCCGGCCGCGCGGAGCTTCTGGAGGGCGCCGCTGGCAGCCCCGGCGAGGCGGGCCTGCTGCCACACCTTGGCGGCGAGGCCGAGCGCAGCGGCCTCCTCGGCGTCGAGGGTGATCGGCGGCAGCCGGTTGGAGTCGCGGCGGGCGAGGTAGCCGGTCTCGCCGTCCAGGTTCTCGACGGTCTCGATGACCAGACCGAGCTCGCGGAGATCGTCCTTGTCCCGCTCGAACATACGGTTGAAGGCGTCGTCGCCGCTCGCTTCGAGGTACGCCTCGATGGAGCCGCGGAGCTCCCGCTTGCTCAGCGGGCGGCGCGTCCCGAGCAGACACAGCGCGAGATTCATCAGCCGCTCGGACTTGGCAATCGCCATCGACGCCCCGCACCCTTCCGCCGGTTCCACTTCTCGGACGTCCGACCGTACCGCCCCGGGGTGTCGGGAACCAAAGCCGAGGGCCCCCGCCATGGACGGCGGGGGCCCTCGGAGCGACCTTGATCGGGTCGGTGTTACTTCACGGCCACGAGGTCGCAGACGAAGATCAGCGTCTCGCCCGGAGCGATCGCGTTGCCGGCACCACGGTCGCCGTAGGCGAGGTGCGCGGGGATGATCAGCTGGCGGCGGCCGCCGACCTTCATGCCCTGCACGCCCTGGTCCCAGCCGGAGATGACCTGGCCGACGCCGAGCTTGAACTCGAGCGGGTTGCCGCGGTTCCAGGAGGCGTCGAACTCCTCGCCGGTGGAGAAGGCCACACCCACGTAGTGGACCTGCACGAACTGGCCGGCCTGGGCGACCTCGCCGTCGCCCTCCCAGATGTCCTTGATCTCCAGGTCCTTCGGCGGCTCGCCACCCGGGAAGTCGATCTCGGGCTTCTCGATGCTCACTGGATTGCTCCTCAAACTGATGTACTGCGTGATCGGGACAGTCTTACATCTTCGTCAGGATGTCCACGGCGAAGACAAGCGTGGAGTTCTTGGGAATCCCCTGCTTCTCCTCGCTGCCGAACGCCTCCGACGGCGGGGCGACGATCAGGACGCGGCTGCCGATCTTCTTGCCGACGAGACCGTCCTTGAGACCCTTCAGCGTCAGCTGCGGGAGCGGGAAGTTCGCGGGCTTGCCGGTCGTGTACGTCGAGTCGAAGACCTTGCCGTCCTTCCACAGGGCGGCGACGTAGTTCACGACGACCGTGTCGGTGGCCTTCACGGCCTCGCCGTTGGCCTCCAGCACGTAGTTCGAGACGAGCTTGGTCGGCGGGTCGGTCTTCGGGACCGTCAGCGAGGGGGCCTTGCCGTCGGTGTTCGTACCGACCTTCGGCAGGTCCTTGTTGTCCTGGGCGACCGGGGTGCCCGTGGCGGACTTCGGGATCGTCACGGCCTTCAGGATGTCCACGACGAAGACGAGGGTGGCGTTCGGCTTGATGTCGCCCTGGCCCTGCGCGCCGTAACCGAGCTCCGGCGGGATGCCGATCTCGATGCGGCTGCCGACCTTCTGGCCCTCCAGGCCCTGGTCCCAGCCCTTGATGACCTGACCGGCGCCCAGCGTGAGGTCGAAGGGCTGACCGCGGTCGAAGCTGTTGTCGAAGGGGGTGGTGGAGTCCCAGGCCTGGCCCAGGTAGTTCACCTGGAGGGCGTCGCCCTTCTTCGTCACCGCGCCCTTGCCCTCGCTGATGACGTTGACCTTGAGTTCCTTGGGCGGGTCGCCCTCGCCCTTGGCGAGGGTCGGCTTCTCCCCGAACTTCTGCCCCGCGGTGATGGTGGGCAGCCCGTTCGTCATCGAGGCGGAATCGGAGCCCTTGTCGTCGCTGCCGCACGCCGCTGTGGAGAGCAGCAGCAGCGGGACGACGAGAAGGCCGGCAAGTCGGCGCACGTGTTCCTCAGATCTCAGACGGCACAGTAGTTGTGCCGACACTCTAGGCGTTCCTCCTGTCACGTCGAGAGCCCCGCACGCGAACGTGCAGGGCTCTGCCGACCGATATGACCTGCCTACATTCCGGCGATCAGCTTTTCCACCCGGTCGTCGACGGAGCGGAACGGGTCCTTGCACAACACCGTGCGCTGCGCCTGGTCGTTGAGCTTGAGGTGGACCCAGTCGACGGTGAAGTCCCGCCGCTGCTCCTGCGCGCGACGGATGAAATCGCCGCGCAGCCGGGCCCGAGTGGTCTGCGGGGGCACCGACTTGCCCTCGAAGATCTTCAGGTCGTTGCAGATGCGGGCCGCCTGTCCGTTCTTCTGGAGCAGGTAGTACAGCCCGCGACGACGGTGGATGTCGTGGTAGGCGAGGTCTATCTGCGCGACCCTCGGGTTCGACATGGTCATGTTGTGCTTGGCCCGGTAGCGCTCGATGAGCCGGTGCTTCATGACCCAGTCGATCTCGGTCTCGATCCGGTCGAGCTGCTCGCTCTCGATCGCGTCGAGCGTACGGCCCCACAGCTCCAGGACCTGGGCGACGGTGCCGGAGCGGATGCCGCGCCGGTCGACGAAGTCCACGGCCTTCTCGTAGTACTCGCGCTGGACCTCCAGGGCAGAGGCCTCCCGGCCGCTGGCGAGCCGGACCTTGCGCTGGCCCGTGATGTCGTGGCTGACCTCGCGGATCGCCCGGATGGGGTTCTCCAGGGTCAGGTCGCGCATCACCGTGCCCGCCTCGATCATGCGGAGCACCAGGTCGGTGGCGCCGACCTTGAGCAGCATCGTCGTCTCGGACATGTTGGAGTCGCCGACGATGACGTGCAGCCGGCGGTAGCGCTCGGCGTCGGCGTGCGGCTCGTCCCGGGTGTTGATGATGGGCCGCGAGCGGGTGGTGGCCGAGCTGACGCCCTCCCAGATGTGCTCGGCACGCTGGGAGACGCAGTAGACCGCGCCACGCGGGGTCTGGAGGACCTTTCCCGCGCCGCAGATGAGCTGCCGCGTCACGAGGAACGGAATGAGGATGTCCGCGAGCCGGGAGAACTCCCCGTGGCGGGCGACGAGATAGTTCTCGTGGCAGCCGTACGAGTTTCCGGCCGAGTCGGTGTTGTTCTTGAAGAGGTAGACGTCGCCCGCGATTCCCTCCTCGTGCAGGCGGCGTTCGGCGTCGACGAGCAGGCCCTCGAGAATGCGCTCGCCGGCCTTGTCGTGGGTGACCAGTTCGGTCACGTTGTCGCATTCCGGTGTGGCGTATTCCGGATGCGAACCCACGTCGAGGTACAGGCGGGCGCCGTTCCGCAGGAAGACATTGCTGCTGCGGCCCCATGACACGACACGGCGGAAGAGGTAGCGCGCCACTTCGTCAGGAGACAGTCGGCGCTGTCCCCTGAACGTGCACGTGACGCCGTACTCGTTCTCCAGCCCGAAAATGCGGCGGTCCATGTCTGAACATTACGCCTGACGGCGTGCGCTGAAACCGGGTTGGGCGTTCCCGTTTCGATCATTTTCCGATCAGTGCGCGTTCTTTTCGGCGTGTACGGCGGTGGGCGCCGTCTCTCCCTCGGCGTGTCGCACGGCGGTGCCGGCGGCCACGGGGGCGGTGAGGACACGGCCGGTGGCCAGCAGGACGAGCAGCGCGACGAGGCCGCCCGCGCCGGCCACGGCGAACCCGGCCACCGTTCCGGCCAGTTCGATCGCGGGTCCCGCCACGGCGGAGCCCAGGGCCGCGCCGACGCCGAAGGTGGTGACGAGCCAGGAGAAAGCCTCGGTGACGGTGCCGCTCGGGGCGTGCCGGTCGACCACGATGAACGCGCAGGCGAGGACGGGGGCGAGGAAGACCCCGGAGAGCACCGAGAGGCCGGTCATGGCGAGGGGGCCGGGGGTCAGCATGAGCGGCAGGTAGCAGACCGCGAGGAGGCCCACGAGGACCCTCAGCCGCCGCTCGGGCGCCCCGGACCACTGGCGGGCGCCGTACAGGACACCGCCGGCCAGCGCGCCGAGGCCGAGGGCGGCCATCAGCCAGCCGTACACGGACGGCGTGCCCCGGTCGTCGGCGTAGGCGACGGCGGCGACCGTGATGGAGCCGAGGGCGAGGCCGACGAAGAAGAACGAGCCGAGGAGGGCGAGGAGCCCGGGCGAGCGCAGGGCCCCCAGCCAGTGGGCCTCGCGGGCGGCGGAGCGCCAGGCGCGGGACGGCTCGGAGAGGACGACGGCGAGGGCGCCGAGCACCCCCAGGACGTTGATGACGAGGAGGGCGGCCGCGGGCGAGCGCAGGGCGACCAGGAGGGTCACCAGGAGCGGGCCGACGGTGAACATGACCTCCTGGGCGACGGCGTCGAGCGCGTACGCCCGGTGGACCCGGTCCTCGCGGCCGAGGACGCTCGGCCACAGGGCGCGCAGGCCGCCTTCGAGGGGCGGGGTGAAGAGCCCGGCGACGACGACGGCGGCGTACGCGAGGGCCAGGTGGCCGATGCCGGTGAGGGCGAAGAGGGCCATGCCGAGGGCGGAGAGGACGGCGGCGGGCAGCTGGACGCGGGGCTGGCCCTTGAGGTCGACGGCGCGGCCGAGGAGCGGCTGCCCGATGGCGTTGGCGAGGCCGTAGGCCGCGATCAGGCCGCCGGCCAGGGTGTAGCTGCCGCCCTGGTCCCGGACGAACAGGGTCATGGCGATGGGCCCGGTGCCGTTGGGCAGGCGCCCGACGAGCGTTCCGGCGAGCAGCCGGGCGGCGTGCGGTGCCCGGAGTATGTCGAGATAGCCGCCGCGTGCCGTGGCCTCGGTGGCCATGTGGGTCTCCCCTCCGCCCCGGCCACGCCGAGGTTTTACGTATAACGTCCGGAGTCATACGTACCATGACGGCTGTACGCGGGTCCACCCCGCGCCCCGGAACCGTCCGACGCGGAGGCTTGTGTGCAGACCCCGGAACCGATCGGCGGCACCCGCCCCACCAGCCGGGACGTGGCACGGGTCGCGGGGGTCTCCCAGGCCACCGTCTCCCTTGTCCTCGGCGACAAGTGGCGCGGACGCGTCTCCGAGCGCACCGCCGGGGCCGTGCGGGAGGCCGCGTCCGAGCTCGGCTACCGGCCCAACCTGGCCGCCCGCAACCTCCGGCTCGGGCGCACACGCACCGCCCTACTGGTCGTCCCGGCCCTCACCAACGAGTTCTTCGCCCACGTCTACACGGGCGCCGCCACCGCCGCGGCGGAGCACGGATTCGGCGTCGTGCTCTACCCCTCCCCCGACGGCCTGGGCCCCGCCCGCGACCCCTTCGCCTCGGCACAGGCCGCCCTCGACGGCGTCATCGCCTCCTCGATGGCGACCGACGCCCTGGAGGCCTTCCGGGGCGGCGACCTCCCGCTCGTCATGCTCGACAGCGACCCGGCCGACCCGGGTGCCGCCGCCCACGTGAACCTCGACGTCGCCGACGGCATGCGCCGGGTGACCGACCACCTGCTCGCCCTCGGCCACCGCCGCTTCCTCCACCTCGCGTCCGCGGCCCCGTCCTGGACCTTCGACGTCCGGGCCGAGGTGCTCTCCCACGCCCTGCGCGACGCGGACGTGCGCACCGTGCGGTCACCGCTGAACGCCGCGGACGCCTGGGAGGCCGCCGGTCCGGCCCTCGCCGACCCCGGCACCCGGCCCACGGCGGTGATCTGCGACGACGACATCCTCGCGGCCGGCGTCTGCAAGGCCGCGCGCCGGCTCGGCCTGCGGGTCCCCGAGGACCTCTCGGTCACCGGCTTCGACGACATGGCCCTGGCGACCGTGCTGGAGCCCGAGCTGACCACGGTCCGGCTGCCCGCCGAGGAGTTCGGCCGACGGGGCATGGAGGCGCTCCTCGCCGTTCTCGCGGGCGAACGGCCCGAACCGGTCTCCCTGCCCGTCGCCCTCGTCCCCCGCGGCTCCTCGGGCCCCGCACCGGCCTCCTGAGCCCACAGACGCCCGAGGGGCCCCGGTCCACTCGGACCGGGGCCCCTCGGGGCGGAACCGACTACTCCTCGGGAGCCTCGTCCGAGGGCTCGTCCGTCTTCGCCGCCGCAGCGTTGTCCGCCTCCAGGAGGCGCGACAGCTGACGGCCGACGATCCGCTTGAACTTGCGCTGCTGCGGACGCGTGCGGTCGAGCACCGCCACCTCCAGGCGCTCCGCGGGGATCTCCCGCTCGGTGCCGTTGGTGTCCCGCGACAGGGCCTGCACGGCCAGCTTCAGGGCCTCGGCGAGCGTCATGCCGTCCCGATGCCGCTGGTCCAGGAAGGAGCTGATCTGCTCGGCGTTCCCACCGACCGCGACCGAGCCGTGCTCGTCCACGATCGAGCCGTCGTGCGGCAGCCGGTAGATCTGGTCGCCCTCGGGCTCGGAGCCGACCTCGGCGACGACCAGCTCCACCTCGTACGGCTTCTCCCCCGCGCTGGAGAAGATCGTGCCGAGCGTCTGGGCGTAGACGTTGGCCAGGCCGCGCGCGGTGACGTCGTCCCGGTCGTAGGTGTAGCCCCGCAGGTCGGCGTAGCGCACGCCGCCGATGCGGAGGTTCTCGTACTCGTTGTACTTGCCGGCGGCGGCGAAGCCGATCCGGTCGTAGATCTCGCTGAACTTGTGCAGGGCACGGGACGGGTTCTCACCGACGAAGACGATGCCGTCGGTGTACTGGAGGACGACCAGGCTGCGGCCGCGGGCGATGCCCTTGCGGGCGTACTCGGCCCGGTCGGCCATGGCCTGCTGGGGTGAGACATAGAACGGCGTGGACACCGGCTACCGTCCCTTTCTTCCGGTCTGAAGGGCTTCTACGGGCGACGACGGGTCAGAGCAGGGCGGCGCGCGGCCCGTCGGGCTGCTCCAGACGCCGCTCGGTGACCGATCGGGCCAGCTCGGAGGATTCCGCCTCGGTGAGCCTGCGGAAGCCCTCGTCGGTGATGACGGTGACGATCGGGAAGATCCGGCGGGCCATGTCGGGACCGCCGGTCGCCGAGTCGTCGTCCGCCGCGTCGTACAGCGCCTGCACCACCAGTGTGGTGGCCTGGTCCTCGGTCAGGTCGGCGCGGTACAGCTTCTTCATCGAACCGCGCGCGAAGATCGAGCCGGAGCCGGTGGCGGCGAAGCCGTGCTCCTCGGAGCGGCCGCCGGTCACGTCGTACGAGAAGATCCGGCCCTTCTCCTTGCCCTCGTCCCAGCCCGCGAAGAGCGGCACGACGGCGAGCCCCTGCATGGCCATGCCCAGGTTGCCCCGGATCATGGTGGAGAGACGGTTCGCCTTGCCCTCCAGGGAGAGCGTCGCGCCCTCCACCTTCTCGAAGTGCTCCAGCTCCAGCTGGAACAGCTTGACCATCTCCACGGCGAGGCCGGCGGTGCCGGCGATGCCGACGGCGGAGTACTCGTCGGCCGGGAACACCTTCTCGATGTCCCGCTGCGCGATCATGTTCCCCATGGTCGCCCGCCGGTCACCGGCGAGCACGACGCCGCCGGGGAACGTGGCGGCCACGATGGTGGTGCCGTGCGGCGCCTCGACGATCCCCTCGGGAAGCTTCCGGTTGCCGGGGAGCATCTCCGGCGAGTGGCTCGCGAGGAAGTCGATGAACGAGGACGAGCCCGGTGTCAGGAAGGCAGCCGGTAGGCGCCCGGTCCGATCAAGATTGGCTTCCACGGCTGTCCCTCCAAATATGAGATGGCCCGACGAAGAGTGTCGGGATCGTCTCCCAACTTGCCGATGGCCGAATTGCAGTTGAAGCACAGTACGCCACGGACCCTACCCGTCTCGTGGCAGTGATCCACATGCTCTGGCCTGGCGGCCAGACAGATACAGCAGACGCCGCCCTGCGAGGCGATCATCTCGTCGCGCTCGGCCTCGGTGATGCCGTACGCCCGCTTGAGGTGACCTGCACGCCCCTGAGCCTTGCGGCACTTCTTGCATCGGGTGGAGAGGCCGTCGGAAGCTGTGGCGTTGCGATGCCACTCGCTGTGCGGCTTGACCTCGCCACACTGCCGGCAGAGCTTCCACCCTTCCGGCACGTCCACCTTCTCCCGAACCGCCTTGCCACTGACCGCCTGCCGCTTTCGGTAATGCTCGGCGCTGTATGCAGCGACGCACTCCCGACACCGGGGCTGCAGCCCGTCCCTGCGGTTCCGGTCCTTCGCGAAGGACGAGAACAGCAGATCCCGACCACAGCCCCGGCAGTGCTTGAGTCGCTCGGACTCGCCCCCACTCACGATGACCCTTCGATTCGAAGGTGAAATCGCCTTAGCGGACTCTACTCGCCACCTTTTTGCACGAAGCTCCGAACGAAATCCTCAGCATTCTCCTCGAGTACGTCGTCGATCTCGTCCAGGACGGAGTCCACGTCGTCGCTCAGCTTCTCCTGGCGTTCCTGGAGGTCGGAGCTCGCCTCGGTGGTGGTCTCCTCGACCTCCTCCGTGGATCGCGTCGCCTTCTGCTGTCCGCCGCCGGTGTCCTTGGTCGCCATATCCCTCACCCCGCTCGAATCGGCCCGCTCGGTTGAGTCCGTACAAGATCAGACCCTATAGGTCGGGTCTGACTTCGGCCCCGCAGTTTCCACAACGCCCGGGCACTGATTCCATGATTCCCAGTGCCGGGGTATTTCAGGCCCCTGGCGGGCCCCCGGTTCAGCCGCCGGAGAGGACCCGCACCAGTTCCTCCGCCGTACGGCAGCGGTCCAGGAGCGATTTCACGTGCGCCTTGGTGCCCCGCAGCGGCTCCAGGGTCGGGACGCGCTGGAGCGAGTCCCGGCCGGGCAGGTCGAAGATCACCGAGTCCCAGGAGGCCGCGGCGACGTCGTCGGCGTACTGCTCCAGGCAGCGGCCCCGGAAGTAGGCCCTGGTGTCCTCCGGAGGCGCCGTCTCGGCCCGCTCCACCTCGTGCTCGTCCAGGAGCCGCTTCATGCGCCCGCGCGCCACCAGGCGGTTGTAGAGGCCCTTCTCGGGGCGTACGTCCGCGTACTGGAGGTCCACCAGGTGCAGCCGGGCCGCGTCCCAGTCCAGGCCGTCGCGGCGCCGGTAGCCCTCCATGAGCTCCCGCTTGGCGACCCAGTCCAGCTCGCCGGCGAGGCTCATCGGATCGGTCTCCAGGCGGCCCAGGGTGTCCTCCCAGCGCATGAGGACGTCCATGGTCTGCTCGTCCGCGTCCGAGCCGTACCGCTCCTCCACGTACTTCCTGGCCAGCTCGAAGTACTCCATCTGGAGCTGCACCGCGGTGAGTGTCCGGCCGCTGCGGAGCGTGATCAGGTACTGGAGCGTCGGGTCGTGCGAGACCTGGTGCAGGGTGCGGACCGGCTGGTCGACGGCGAGGTCGACGGTGATGAAGCCGTCCTCGATCATGGAGAGCACGAGGGCGGTGGTGCCGAGCTTGAGGTAGGTGGAGATCTCCGAGAGGTTCGCGTCGCCGATGATCACGTGCAGGCGGCGGTACTTCTCGGCGTCGGCGTGCGGCTCGTCCCGGGTGTTGATGATGGGCCGCTTGAGCGTCGTCTCCAGGCCCACCTCGACCTCGAAGTAGTCGGCGCGCTGGCTGAGCTGGAAGCCGTTCTCCCGGCCGTCCTGGCCGATGCCGACCCGTCCCGCGCCGGTGACGACCTGGCGGGAGACGAAGAAGGGGGTCAGGTGGCGCACGATGTCCGAGAAGGGGGTCTCCCGCTTCATCAGGTAGTTCTCGTGCGTGCCGTAGGAGGCGCCCTTGTTGTCGGTGTTGTTCTTGTAGAGGTGGATGGGCTGGGCCCCGGGGAGCTGGGCGGCGCGCTCGGCCGCCTCCGCCATGATCCGCTCGCCGGCCTTGTCCCAGAGGACGGCGTCGCGCGGGTTGGTGACCTCGGGGGCGCTGTACTCGGGGTGGGCGTGGTCCACGTAGAGCCGGGCCCCGTTGGTGAGGATCACGTTGGCCAGGCCGATGTCCTCGTCGGTGAGCTGGCTGGAGTCGGCGGCCTCGCGGGCGAGGTCGAAGCCGCGGGCGTCCCGCAGCGGGTTCTCCTCCTCGAAGTCCCAGCGGGCGCGGCGCGCCCGGTGCATCGCCGCCGCGTAGGCGTTGACGATCTGGGACGAGGTGAGCATGGCATTGGCGTTCGGGTGTCCGGGGACGGAGATCCCGTACTCCGTCTCGATGCCCATTACTCGCCGTACGGTCATGCGGCCCTCCTTGCCCGGCGGCGCTCACTGTGCGCGACTCGGCGGTACCGATGAGCCTAGAGCGGCTCCGCGCTGGTGGGGAGATCAGTTGCAGTATTTCCTGTTTCCCTGTGATGCCGGGGGAAATGCTGGATGGAATGCGTCGGCTGCGGATGCCCGGTTTCCGGACATCCGCAGCCGGTGGGCGTTTTACAGGTACTGACCGGTATTGGCCACCGTGTCGATGGAGCGTCCGGTGTCCGCGCCCTGCTTTCCGGTGACGAGGGTGCGGATGAACACGATCCGCTCGCCCTTCTTTCCGGAGATCCGGGCCCAGTCGTCGGGGTTGGTGGTGTTGGGCAGGTCCTCGTTCTCCTTGAACTCGTCCACGCACGCCTGGAGGAGGTGGGAGACCCGGATGCCCTTCTGGTTGTGGTCGAGGAAGGCCTTGATGGCCATCTTCTTGGCCCGGTCGACGATGTTCTGGATCATCGCGCCGGAGTTGAAGTCCTTGAAGTACAGGACTTCCTTGTCGCCGTTGGCGTACGTGACTTCGAGGAAGCGGTTCTCCTCGGATTCCGCGTACATCTGCTCGACGACGGACTGGATCATTCCGTGGGCGGCGGCGGCCTTCGAGCCGCTGTGCTCGGAGATGTCGTCCGAGTGGAGCGGCAGGTTGGCCGTGAGGTACTTCGCGAAGATGTCCTTCGCGGCCTCCGCGTCCGGACGCTCGATCTTGATCTTGACGTCGAGGCGGCCGGGCCGCAGGATCGCGGGGTCGATCATGTCCTCGCGGTTGGAGGCGCCGATGACGATGACGTTCTCCAGGCCTTCCACGCCGTCGATCTCGGCGAGCAGCTGCGGGACGATGGTGTTCTCCACGTCCGAGCTGACACCGGATCCGCGGGTGCGGAAGAGGGATTCCATCTCGTCGAAGAAGACGATGACGGGGGTGCCCTCGCTCGCCTTCTCCCGGGCACGCTGGAAGACGAGGCGGATGTGCCGCTCGGTCTCGCCGACGTACTTGTTGAGGAGCTCGGGGCCCTTGATGTTGAGGAAGTAGGACTTCCCCGCGGGCTGGCCGGTCACCTCGGCGACCTTCTTGGCCAGGGAGTTGGCCACGGCCTTCGCGATGAGCGTCTTGCCGCAGCCGGGCGGTCCGTAGAGCAGGATGCCCTTGGGCGGCCGCAGTTCGTGCTCCTTGAAGAGGTCCGGGTAGAGGTAGGGGAGCTCGACCGCGTCGCGGATCAGCTCGATCTGGTTGCCCAGACCGCCGATCTTGTCGTAGTCGACGTCCGGGACCTCTTCCAGAACGAGCTCTTCGACCTCGCTCTTGGGGACCACTTCGTAGACGTAGCCGGACCTGGAGTCGAGCAGCAGGGCGTCGCCGGCGCGGATGGTGACGTCCAGCAGAGGCTCGGCGAGCCTCACCACCCGCTCCTCGTCGGTGTGCCCCACCACCAGGGCGCGCTCGCCGTCCTCGAGGATCTCCTTGAGGGTGACGATGTCCCCGGCGCGCTCGAACTCCATGGCCTCGACCACGTTGAGCGCTTCGTTGAGCATGACTTCCTGGCCGCGCCTGAGCTCTTCGAGCTCGATGCTCGGGCTGACGTTCACCCGGAGCTTGCGGCCCCCGGTGAAGATGTCGCACGTGCCGTCCTCGTTCGCCTGCAGGAAGACACCGAAGCCGGCCGGCGGCTGCGCGAGCCGGTCGACCTCCTCCTTGAGTGCCACGATCTGGTCGCGGGCCTCACGGAGCGTGTTCGCCAGACGTTCGTTCTGCGCGGACACGCCGGCCAGGTTGGTCTGCAGCTCGACGATCCGCTCTTCGAGAATCCTCGTGTGGCGCGGAGAGTCGGCGAGCTTGCGGCGCAGGACGGCGATTTCCTGCTCGAGATAGGCAACCTGACCGGCGGGGTCTTCAGACCCCCGCCCCGGCCGGATGCCGCGGTTGATGTCGTCGTCGTGGGCTGCCACGGTCCTCACCTCCTCCAAGGGGAGCTGGACGCTTCCTGACCCTACCTGCGTGGGTGGTGATTGAAACCCCTAGATCAAAAAGACTCCGGGGTGTGTCCGATCTTCACCCTTGCGCTTCCCCTCTCGCCAGGGGAATACCCACCCTTCACCGCTTGAAAGCGGGCGGTTGTATGGTCGTCATTGGTCAACACCCGTCAGGGGTGGCCCGACTTATCGCGCGAAGCAGAAACGGCAGGAGATATGACCGTGCAGCACGAGGCCTCGGCGACGGGCGCCGAGGAGGCGCTGGAGGTCTGGATCGACCAGGACCTGTGCACCGGGGACGGGATCTGCGCGCAGTACGCTCCCGAGGTCTTCGAGCTCGACATCGACGGGCTCGCGTACGTGAAGAGCGCCGACGACGAGCTGCTCCAGGACGCGGGCGCCACCACGCCGGTGCCGCTGCCGCTGCTCCAGGACGTGGTGGACTCCGCGAAGGAGTGCCCGGGCGACTGCATCCATGTCCGCCGGGTCGCGGACAAGGTCGAGGTGTACGGCCCCGACGCCGAGTGACGGCCGGGGCCTGATCCGCCGGACGGGCTTCAGACGCCGCGCGCGTCGGTCTGGTCGCCGCGGACGAAGGCGCCGCCCTGCCAGCGCCAGCTGACCTGCTCCTGCTCGTCGGGGCAGCAGCTGGGCACCTCGGGGGACGAGTAGCCGAGCAGGGTGGCGCGCACGGCCCCGTCGCGTACGGCGAGCTCGGTGACGCTCCGGTGCTGGTCCGGTGCGACGAGCGTGGCGACCACGCGCGCGGGGCTGCCGTTCTCCTTGCCGCGGGTGAGGACGTAGACGCCGCTGGGCGGGGTGCCGGAGCCGGCTTCGCAGTGCACGACCGCGATGGTCTCGGGGTTCCCGTCGCCGTCGAGGTCTCCGGTGGCGCGCTTGGCGACCGTACGGGGGCCTCCCCCGCACTCCAGGGGGTAGTCGGCTCCGGCGGCCTCGGGGGCGGGTGCCGGGCGCGGGGCGGCGGCCGGTGCGCCGGCGGCTCCGGCGGGGCCGGGCTGGAGCAGTCCGGCGAGGGCGACGACCGCGGCGGTCGCGGTGGCGGTGGCCAGCCAGTGGGCCGGCCGGGCGTCGGTGTGGGCGAGGTCCGCGAGGTCCGGGGCGGCGGAGTGCTGCACGCGAGACGTCTCCTGTGGGGTGGTGCGACGGGGTTCCCGGCATCGTGCCACACGTCACAGGGGGACGGAACAGCTGGGGTGGACCTGCTCCCCGGAGCTGCCGGACAACATGAGGACGCCGCCGTCGAGTTCTCCCGCGTGGCGGGGAACTCGGCGGCGGCGCGGTGTGAATGTCGGAACGTCAGCCCTTGTTGGGGCCCTCGTAGTCCTCGCCGTAGGCGCCCTTGGCGGGGCGGCGGCGGCGCATCGGGGGCTCCACGCCGTCCGCGAGGCGACGGGCGGTGACGAGGAAGCCGGTGTGGCCGATCATGCGGTGATCGGGGCGGACGGCGAGGCCCTCGACGTGCCAGTTGCGGATCATGGACTCCCAGGGCTGCGGCTCGGCGTAGCAGCCGAACTCGCGGATGGACTCCACGGTGCGGGCGAGCTGGGTGGTGGTCGCCACGTAGCAGCAGAGGATGCCGCCGGGGACGAGGGCCTTGGAGACGGCCTCCAGGCACTCCCAGGGCGCGAGCATGTCCAGGATGACGCGGTCGACGTCGGTGTCGGACAGGTTGTCCTGGAGGTCGCCGACGGTCAGCTGCCAGGCCGGGTGGGGGCCGCCGAAGTAGCGCTCGACGTTGCCCTTCGCGATCTCGGCGAAGTCCTCGCGGCGCTCGTAGGAGTGCAGCATGCCGCTGTCTCCGATGGCGCGCAGGAGGAAGCTGCTCAGCGATCCCGAGCCCACTCCGGCTTCCACGACGCGGGCGCCGGGGAAGATGTCGGCGAAGGCCAGGATCTGCCCCGCGTCCTTGGGGTAGACCACGGCTGCGCCGCGGGGCATGGACAGGACGTAGTCGGGGAGCAGGGGGCGCAGCGCGAGGTAGGCGACGTTTCCGGTGGTACGGACAACGCTGCCCTCGGGGGCGCCGATCAGTTCGTCGTGCGGGAAAGAACCCTTGTGGGTGTGGAAGTTCTTTCCCTCTTCGAGCGTGAACGTGTAGTGACGGCCCTTGGGGTCGGTCAGCTGAACCTGGTCCCCGACCTTGAAGGGCCCGCGTCGGCGGGCGGCACCGGTCGGTTCGGACATGTGACCAGAGTACCGGGGTCAGGCGGAGGGTCGTGCCATGGCCCGGACGAAGGCCCGCTCCACGTCGGTGGTGGCGAGGACGCCGTAGATCTCGCCGCTCTCCTCGACGACGAGGTACTCGGTGGCGGGGCTGGCGCGGAGGTGGTCGAGGAGGGGCTGGCCGGTGAGTTCGGCGGGGACCCGCATGCCGTCGGTGAGGTCCTGGGCGAGGGTGCTGACGGCGACCCAGGGGCGGCGGTGCTGGGGCACGGCGGCGATGGCGGCCTCGCGGACGATGCCGGTGGGTTCGCCGGCGCCGTCGACGACGACGAGGGCGCGGGCGCCGGCCTCGTTGGCGCGGCGGAGGGCCTCGGAGAGCGGCGTGGTGGGTTCGACGGGGATGGCGCGGCGGGTGAGGGCGCGGGCGCGGAGTTCGGGGAGGTGCTCGCGGAGGCGGGCCATGCGGAGGCTGTTGCCGGCGCCGGTCCAGATGATGGCGGCGAGGATCGCGGCGAGGAGGGCGTCAGTGACGGTCTCGAAGCCGCTGATGTCGTCGGTGGAGTTGCCGAGGAGGCCGGTGCGGGTGAGGAGGGGCAGGCCGACGAGGACGAGGACGGCGAGGGCGCGGCCGACCCAGGCGGCGGCGACGGTGCCGCTCATGGGCTTGCCGGTGATCTTCCAGACGACGGCGCGGAGCATCCGGCCGCCGTCGAGGGGCAGGCCGGGGAGCAGGTTGAAGATCGCGACGATCAGGTTGGAGATCATCAGGCCGGCGAGGAGGACGCCGGGGACGGTGCCGGGCTCGACGGCGTACAGGGAGAGGTAGAACACGCCGGCGAGGACGAGGGAGAGGAGGGGGCCGACGAAGGCGAGGACGAATTCGCGGCCGGGGGTCTCGGTCTCCTTCTCGATCTCGGAGACGCCGCCGAAGAACTGGAGCTGGATGCGGCGCACCGGGAGTTTGAAGCGGAGCGCGGCGATGGTGTGGGCCAGTTCGTGGACGAGCACGGAGGCGTAGAAGGCGACGGCGAAGAAGAGGGAGACGAGGTAGCGGGCGGCGCCGAGCTCGGGCAGGACGCGGTCGATCTGGTCGCCGAAGACCCAGGTGATGAGGGCGGCGACGACGAACCAGCTGGGGGCGACGTAGACGGGCACGCCGAAGGGCCGTCCCATGAGGATCCCGCCGCCGGGCTCCTCGGTCCGCTGCGGCTTGGGCTCGTCCTGGTTCACGGGTTCCTTTCGTCGCGTGGTGTGACCCGCGTTCGGTGCGTCACGGTTCGATCATGCAGTGCGACGGGGTCCCAGGTCGATGGTATGCCGCGCGTTGTCGGTGGCGGGTCGTAGGGTCTTCGTCATGAGTACGAGCGAGCAGCTGCCGGCGGAGCCGCGGGCGCCCATGTCGTTGTCGCCCTCGCGGGCGAGCGATTTCATGCAGTGTCCGCTGCTGTACCGGTTCCGGGTGATCGACCGGCTGCCGGAGAAGCCGAGCGCGGCGGCGACGCGGGGCACGCTGGTGCACGCGGTCCTGGAGCGGCTCTTCGACGATCCGGCGGCGGAGCGGACGGCGCCGCGGGCGAAGTCGATGGTGCCGGGCCAGTGGGACCGGCTCCTCGAGTCGAAGCCGGAGCTGGGCGAGCTGTTCGCGGAGGATCCGGACGGGGAGCGGCTGGCGGGCTGGCTGGCCGAGGCGGAGAAGCTGGTCGAGCGGTGGTTCACCCTTGAGGATCCGACGCGGCTGGAGCCGGCCGAGCGTGAGCTGTTCGTGGAGACGGAGCTGGATTCGGGGCTGCGGCTGCGCGGGGTGATCGACCGGGTCGACGTGGCGCCCTCGGGCGAGGTGCGGATCGTCGACTACAAGACGGGGAAGGCGCCGCGGCCGGAGTACCGGGACGGCGCGCTGTTCCAGATGACGTTCTACGCGCTGGTGGTGTGGCGGCTGAAGCGGGTGATCCCGCGGCGGCTGCAGCTGGTGTACCTGGGCAGCGGGGAGGTGCTGACGTACGACCCGGTGGAGGCGGATCTGCTGCGGGTGGAGCGGAAGCTGCACGCGCTGTGGGACGCGATCCGGCTGGCGACGGAGTCGGGTGACTGGCGGCCGCGGCCGACGAAGCTGTGCGGTTGGTGCGACCACCAGGCGGTCTGTCCGGAGTTCGGCGGGACTCCCCCGGTCTATCCGCTGAAGATCGTTTCCGCGCGCCCGCCGGAGTCGGGTGAATCCGGGCAGGGCAGAATGGACCCGGCCCAGCCGTCTTCCTGAGCACCGCCCGCGCCGTCGTGGGCGCACCTCGTGAGCTCAGTCCCGTGAAGGAGCCCTTGTGACGATCCGCGTCCTGTTGGTCGACGATCAGCCGCTGCTGCGGACCGGCTTCCGGATGATTCTGGAGGCGGAGCAGGACATCGCGGTGGTGGGTGAGGCCGGGGACGGTCTGCAGGCGCAGGAGCAGGTGCGTGCGTTGCAGCCGGACGTGGTGCTGATGGACATCCGGATGCCGCGGATGGACGGGGTGGAGGCGACCCGGCAGATCACGGGTCCGGGGCGGGACGGTCCGGCGAAGGTACTGGTCCTGACGACCTTCGATCTGGACGAGTACGTGGTGGAGGCGCTGCGGGCGGGGGCGAGCGGCTTCCTCCTGAAGGACGCTCCGGCGAACGAGCTGGTGCAGGCGATCCGTGTGGTGGCGGCGGGCGAGGCGATGCTGGCTCCGTCGATCACGCGCCGGCTGCTCGACAAGTACTCGGCGCATCTGCCGACGGGCGAGGAGCAGGTTCCTGACACGCTGAACACCTTGACCGACCGTGAGGTGGAGGTGCTGAAGCTGGTGGCGCGCGGCCTGTCGAACGCGGAGATCGCGGCGGATCTGTTCGTCAGCGAGACGACGGTGAAGACGCACGTGGGTCATGTGCTGACGAAGCTGGGCCTCCGGGACCGGGTGCAGGCCGCTGTGTACGCGTACGAGAGCGGTCTGGTGCGGCCGGGGGCCGGCGGCCAGTAGGCGGGGCGAGGACGGACGAGGGCCCGGTGCGCGTGGTGCGCACCGGGCCCTCGTGTGTGGAGCGGGGGTGTCAGCCCTTGCGGATCTCCCAGAAGCGGAAGACGGTCGAGGCGTCGAGGGTCCATTCGAGGCCGGTGACGTCGTCGCGGGCGACGGCGTACTGCTTGCCCTGCCACAGCGGCAGCACCGGGAGCTCCTCGGCGACGAGGTCCTGGAGCTTGCCGTACTCGTCGGCGGTGGCGGCGCGGTCGGCCATGGCGGCGGTCTTCGGGAGGAGGGTGCCGGTGATGGCGGTGTTCTCGTAGCGGTTGTCGAGGACGTTGCCCTCGCCGAAGAAGGGGCTGGTGAAGTTGTCGGCGTCGGGGTAGTCGGGGACCCAGCCCTTGACGTAGACGCCGTACTTGCCGGCGGCGATGTCCTTCTCGTACTGCTCGAAGGGGACGGACTTGACGTCGGCGTCGAAGAGGCCGCTGGCGTTGAGCTGTTCGGCGATGGCCTTGAGCTCCTGGTCGGTGGCCGGACCGTAGCGGCTGGGCGTGGACCAGAGGGTGAGCTTCACCTTGTCGGTGATGCCGGCGGCGCGGAGGGCCTTCTTGGCCTTGGCCTTGTCGGGGGTGCCGTAGGTGTCGAAGAAGGCGGTGTTGTGTCCGGCGATGCCGGCCGGGACGATCGAGTAGAGCGGGGTGGCCGTCGACTTGTAGACGTTCTCGACGAGGGCCTCGCGGTCGACGAGGTGGGCGATGGCCTTGCGGACGCCGAGCTTGCCGACGACCGGGTCCTCCATGTTGAAGACGAGGTGCTGGACCTCGGCGCTGCTGCCCTGGACGACCTCGATGCCCTTGTCGGACGTGGTGGCGGAGTTCTCGAGGGCGGCGACGTCGTCGGCGGAGAGGCCTCGGTAGGCGACGTCTATGTCGCCGTCGGCGAAGGCCTTGGAGAGCGCGGTGCGGTCGCCGCCGTAGAGCTTGAGGGTGACCGTGCTGTTCTTCGCCTTGGCGTTGCCCTTGTAGCCGGCGTTGGCGGAGAAGGTGGCCTCGCTGTCGCTGAAGGAGTCCAGCTTGTACGGGCCGGAGCCGGTGGCCTTGCCGTCGGTGCGCAGCGCGTCGGCGGGGTAGTCGCGGTGGTCGACGATCGAGCCGGCGCCGGAGGCGATCTTGCTGGGGAAGGTGGCGTCCGGGACCTTCAGGCGGAAGACGACGGTCCGCTCGTCGGGGGTCTCGATGGTGTCGATGGTGGAGAGCAGCGGCGCCGGGCCGGAGGGGTCCGCGATCTTGAGGGCCCGCTCGAAGGAGAACTTGACGTCCTCCGAGGTCAGCTTGTTGCCGTTGGAGAAGGTGAGGCCCTCGCGCAGGGTGCAGGTGTAGACCTTGCTGCCGGTGGCGAAGTCGCACTTCTCGGCGGCTTCGGGCTCGGGCTCGGAGCCGCCCTTGGGGAAGGCGAGGAGGGACTGGAAGACGTTGTTGAACAGCAGCCAGGAGCCGGGGTCGTAGCCGGCGGCGGGGTCGGTGGCGAGGATCTCGTCGGACATGCCGACGCGGACGCCGCCCCCGGGGCCTCCGGAGCCGCTTCCCTGCTCGGTGCCGCAGCCGCTGAGGAGGGCGGCGGACAGGCCCGCGGCGAGCGGGGCCGTCAGCCACTTGTTGGTTGCCTTCACAGAACTTGCCTCTTGATCTCTTGTCAGGCCGGCCGCGCGGGGCGCGCGGCCGGGACAACGAAGGGGTCAGGCGGTGCCTCGGCCCAGTTCCCACAGCAGCAGGTCGGAGGAGGTGTTGAGCGCGTACTCGACTCCGTTGAGGTCGTCGCGGGCGGCGACGTACTGCTTGCCCTGCCACAGCGGCAGGACGGGGACGTCCTCGGCGACGATCTTCTGGATCTGCGCGTAGACGGGGCTTGCGGCGTTGCGGTCGGCCTGGCGGCGCGAGCGCGGGATGAGCTTCTCGCGAACGGTCTTGTTCACGTAGGGGGTGTTGAGGAAGTTGTCGTTGTCGAGGAACGGCGCGATGTAGTTGTCCGGGTCCGGGTAGTCCGGGAACCAGCCGAGGCCGTAGACGGCGTAGTCGCCGCGCTTCTGGGCGGTGCGGAACTTGGACCACTCGGCGCCCTGGACCTTCGCGTCGAAGAGCTCGCTGGCGATGAGCTGCTTCTTGAGCGCCTCGAACTCCTGGGCGGTCTCGGCGCCGTAGTGGTCGGTGGTGTAGTTCAGGGTCACCTTGACCGGCGTCTTGACGCCCGCGTCCTTGAGGATCTTCGCGGCGCGGGCCGGGTCGGGCTCGCCGTACTGGTCGAAGAAGGGGGTGGCGTGGCCGGTGATGCTGGAGGGGATCAGCGAGTACAGCGGCTCGGCGGTGGGACCGTAGACCAGGTTGACGAGGGCGCCCCGGTCGACGACGGCGGCCATGGCCTGGCGCACGGCCTTCTCCTCGACGGAGGGGGCCTTGGTGTTGAAGCCGAGGTACCGGATCTCGAGGCCGGGGACCTCGGTGACGCGGATGCCGTCCTTGGGCGTCTCGGTGAGGTCCTTGATCTGCTTCTGCGACAGGGAGCGGGCCATCATGTCGATGTCGTCGCTCTCCAGGGCCGCGCCCATGGCGCCGGAGTCGGCGTAGGGACGCACTTCGACCTTGTCGTTGCGCAGGGTGATGTCGCCCTTGTAGGCGGGGTTCTTGGTGAAGACGAAGCGGGTGGCCTTGTCGCCCTCGCGCTCGACCTTCAGGGTGTACGGGCCCGAGCCGTCGACGTCGAAGCCGTCGCGGAGCTTGTCGGAGGCGTACTTGTCCTTGCTGAGGATGCCGGCGACGGGCGTGGACAGCTTGTACGGGAAGGTGGCGTCGGGGGTCTTGAGGTGGAAGACGACTCCGTCGGTGCCCTGGGTCTCGACGGTGTCGATGTTCGCGAGGAGGGCGGCGGTGCCGTTGTCCGACTTGATCTTCAGGACGCGCTCGATGGAGTACTTGACGTCCTCGGCCGTGACGGGGGTGCCGTCGGCGAAGGTGAGGCCGTCGCGGAGCGTGCAGCGGTAGCTCTCGCTGGCCTTGTCGGAGAATCCGCAGCTCTTGGCGGCCTCGGGGACGGGCTCGCCGCCGCCGCGGGGCACGTGCAGCAGGGTCTGGACGGTCTGGCGCAGGATGTTCCAGGCGCCGGTGTCGTAGGCGAAGGCCGGGTCGAGCGGGGCCGGGGCGTCCTCGGTGGCGATGAACTGGTCCGTGGTGCCCACGACGATCGCTCTGCCTTCCTCCGCGCCGCCGCAGGCGACGAGCAGGGGGGCGAGCAGTCCGGCCACGGCCGGCAGCACCAGGGTCTTGCGGTTCATCAGGGACGATCTCCTCATCCGGCACTGGGTACAGCGGTCAGTGGAACTCCGCCGACTGCCGCCCGGTCGGGGCGGGAGCGATCGGGCCGGGTGTAGCGATCGGTCCTGTGTTCACGGCGACTTGGGTATGCGCCGGTGCACGCGGGTTATGCGGCGAAGTACTCGCGAAAGATTAGTGCGCGGCGCCGGTACCCCTTGACCGGGACCGTACAGAGGCGTAATCGCAGAGTGATCATGAATGCATCGGTCTCGATAACCATGCGCCGGACGTTGCGGACGACGGTTACCCAATCAGGACACACGGGGCGCCGAAACATCCACTTTTGAGACAGGGAACGAGAACGGGCCACCCACCGTCCGGCACTCTGAGTGACCAAGGTCACGTAAGTGCTTTTCGGTGAATGGCCCGATCGCTTTCGCCGGATCGCTTGCCTCAGATAAAGCTCAAATTCCCGTGATCAAGGTCCGCAGGAACGGCACGTCGACCTCTTCGAGGGAGCGCACGACCACCCGGCCCGGGGAGGGCGCGATCGGGGCGACGGAGGGCACCGCGACGACCCGGCAGCCCGCCGCCTCGGCGGCCGCCACACCGGTCGCGGTGTCCTCGATGACGGCACAGAGCACGGGGTCGGCGCCGACGCCCTGGGCGGCCGTCAGATAGGGCTCGGGGTGCGGCTTGGTGCGGACGACCTCGTCGCCGGCGACCGTGAGGGTGAAGCGGTCGCGGCCGAGCGAGGCGAGGACCCGGTCGATGATCCGCCGGTGCGAGGCGGAGACCAGGGCGGTGGGGATGGAGTGCCGGGCGAGCTCGGCGAGCAGCCGCTCGGCGCCCGGCATGAGGGGGACGCCCCGGTCGATGCGCTGCTCGAACTTCTCGTTGAGCAGCACGGTCAGCTCTTCGAGGGTGATGTCGGCGCCGGTGGACTCGATGAGGTAGCCCGCGCTGCGGGTCATCGGGCCGCCCACGACGACGTCGCGCCAGGCCTCGTCCAGCCGATGCCCGAGGTCCGCGAAGACCTCGACCTCGGCGTCCCACCAGAACCCCTCCGTGTCGACGAGGGTCCCGTCCATGTCGAGGAAGACCGCCTGCAGGGCGGAGCTGCCGTTCGTACGGAACAGGGACGCGGGGACCGTACTGGTCATCCGGCACACCTCCATGGAGGGACGAGAAGGCCGGCCCCCCTCCCCGGTACGGGGAGGAAGACCGGCCTGCACTGGACCGACAAGTGTACGTCGCGATCACCGGAAACGCGTGTATTTACCGCACACGGTCACGGCACGGTCACCGTGCGTTGAAGTACTTCGCCTCGGGGTGGTGGATGACGATGGCGTCGGTGGACTGCTCGGGGTGGAGCTGGAACTCCTCGGAGAGGTGGACGCCGATCCGCTCCGGACGCAGCAGGTCCGCGATCTTCGCGCGGTCCTCCAGGTCGGGGCAGGCGCCGTAACCCAGCGAGAAGCGGGCGCCGCGGTACTTGAGGTCGAACATGTCCTCGACGTTCGCCGGGTCCTCCCCGCCGAAGCCGAGCTCGGCGCGGACGCGGGCGTGCCAGTACTCGGCGAGGGCCTCGGCGAGCTGGACGGAGAGGCCGTGCAGCTCCAGGTAGTCGCGGTAGGAGTCGGACTCGAAGAGCTTGGCCGTGGCCTCGCCGATCTTCGAGCCGACGGTGACGACCTGGAGGCCGACGACGTCGGTCTCGCCGGACTCCTCCGGGCGGAAGAAGTCCGCGAGGCAGAGGCGGCGGCCGCGGCGCTGGCGCGGGAAGGAGAAGCGGGTCCGCTCGTTGCCCTCCTCGTCCAGGATGATCAGGTCGTCGCCCTTGGAGACGCAGGGGAAGTAGCCGTGGACGACGGCCGCCTCCAGGAGGTTCTCGGTGTGGAGGCGCTCCAGCCAGCCGCGCAGCCGCGGCCGGCCCTCGGTCTCGACGAGCTCCTCGTACGCCGGTCCGTCGCCGGCCCGGTTCTGCTTGAGGCCCCACTGGCCCTTGAAGAGGGCGCCCTCGTCGAGCCAGGACGCGTACTCCTTCAGCGGGATGCCCTTGACGACGCGGGTGCCCCAGAACGGCGGGGTCGGCACCGGGTTGTCGGTGGCCACGTCGGAGCGGCCGCCGGGCTCCGGCTCGTCGACCTGGAGGGCTGCGGTGGCGGTCTTGGCGACCCGGCGCTGCTTGAGCTCGGGGAGTACGGCTCCGGGGACGCCGCGCTTGACGCCGATGAGCGCGTCCATGAGGCGCAGGCCCTCGAAGGCGTCGCGGGCGTAGCGGACCTCGCCCTGGTAGATCTCGTGGAGGTCCTGCTCGACGTAGGCGCGGGTGAGGGCGGCGCCGCCGAGGATCACCGGGTACTTGGCGGCCAGCTCGCGCTGGTTCAGCTCCTCCAGGTTCTCCTTCATGATCACGGTGGACTTCACGAGGAGGCCGGACATGCCGATCACGTCGGCGTTGTGCTCCTCGGCGGCCTCCAGGATCGCGGAGACGGGCTGCTTGATGCCGATGTTGACGACGTTGTAGCCGTTGTTGGAGAGGATGATGTCGACGAGGTTCTTGCCGATGTCGTGGACGTCGCCGCGGACGGTGGCGAGCACGATCGTGCCCTTGCCCTCGGCCTCGGACTTCTCCATGTGCGGTTCGAGGTGGGCGACGGCCGTCTTCATGACCTCGGCGGACTGGAGCACGAACGGCAGCTGCATCTGGCCGGAGCCGAACAGCTCACCGACCGTCTTCATGCCGTCGAGGAGGGTCTCGTTGACGATGTCGAGGGCCGGGCGGGTCTCCAGGGCCTCGTCGAGGTCGGCCTCCAGGCCGTTCTTCTCACCGTCGACGATGCGGCGCTTGAGGCGCTCGTCCAGGGGCAGGGCGAGGAGCTCCTCGGTCTTGCCGGCCTTCATCGACTTGGTGGTGGCGCCCTCGAAGAGGGCCATCAGCTTCTGCAGCGGGTCGTAGCCCTCGGCGCGCCGGTCGTAGATCAGGTCGAGGGCGGTGGTGACCTGCTCCTCGTCGAAGCGGGCGATCGGCAGGATCTTCGAGGCGTGGACGATCGCCGAGTCGAGGCCCGCCTTGACGCACTCGTCGAGGAAGACCGAGTTGAGGAGGATACGGGCGGCCGGGTTGAGGCCGAACGAGATGTTGGAGAGGCCCAGCGTGGTCTGCACGTCCGGCCGGCGGCGCTTCAGCTCGCGGATCGCCTCGATCGTCGCGATGCCGTCCTTCCGCGACTCCTCCTGACCCGTACAGATGGTGAAGGTCAGGGTGTCGATGAGGATGTCCGACTCGTGGATGCCCCAGTTGCCGGTGAGGTCCTCGATGAGGCGCTCGGCGACGGCGACCTTGTGCTCGGGGGTACGGGCCTGGCCCTCCTCGTCGATGGTGAGGGCGATGAGGGCGGCGCCGTGCTCCTGGGCCAGACGGGTGACCTTCGCGAAGCGGGACTCGGGTCCGTCGCCGTCCTCGTAGTTGACCGAGTTGATGACCGCGCGGCCGCCGAGCTTCTCGAGGCCGGCCCGCAGGACGTCCACCTCGGTGGAGTCCAGGACGATCGGCAGGGTGGAGGCGGTGGCGAAGCGGCCGGCGAGCTCCTCCATGTCGGCGACGCCGTCGCGGCCCACGTAGTCGACGCAGAGGTCGAGCATGTGCGCGCCCTCGCGGATCTGGTCGCGCGCCATCTCGACGCAGTCGTCCCAGCGGGCTTCCAGCATGGCCTCGCGGAACTTCTTGGAGCCGTTGGCGTTGGTGCGCTCGCCGATCGCCATGTACGCCGTGTCCTGGCGGAACGGCACGGTCTGGTAGAGCGAGGCGGCGCCCGGCTCGGGGCGCGGGGAGCGCTCGGGGGGCGTGAGGCCCTGGACCCGCTCGACGACGTGGCGCAGGTGCTCGGGCGTCGAGCCGCAGCAGCCGCCGACCAGGGACAGGCCGTAGTCGCGGACGAAGTTCTCCTGCGCGTCGGCCATCTCGGAGGCGGTGAGCGGGAAGTACGCGCCGTCCTTGGTGAGCACGGGCAGGCCGGCGTTCGGCATGCACATGAGCGGCGTACGGGAGTGGCGGGCGAGGTAGCGCAGGTGCTCGCTCATCTCGGCGGGGCCGGTGGAGCAGTTCAGGCCGATCAGGTCGATGCCGAGGGGCTCCAGGGCGGTCAGCGCGGCGCCGATCTCGGAGCCGAGCAGCATGACGCCGGTCGTCTCGAAGGCGAGGGAGCAGATCAGGGGGACGTCCACGCCCAGGGCGTCCATCGCGCGGCGCGCGCCGATGAGGCTGGACTTGGTCTGCAGCAGGTCCTGGGTGGTCTCGACGATGAGGGCGTCGGCGCCGCCGGCGAGGAGGCCCTCGGCGTTCTGCTGGTAGCCGTCGCGCAGCACGTCGTACGCGATGTGGCCGAGCGAGGGCAGCTTGGTGCCGGGGCCGATGGAGCCGAGCACCCAGCGCTGGCGGCCGTCCTTGGCGCCGAACTCGTCGGCGACCTCGCGGGCGATCCGGGCGCCCGCCTCGGAGAGCTCGAAGATCCGGTCGGCGATCTCGTACTCGCCGGCGGCCGAGTGGTTGGAGCCGAACGTGTTGGTCTCGACGCAGTCGACGCCGACCTCGAAGTACGCCTCGTGCACCGAACGGACGATGTCGGGCCGGGTGACGTTGAGGATCTCGTTGCAGCCTTCGAGGTTCTGGAAGTCCTCGAGGGTGGGGTCCTGGGCCTGCAGCATGGTGCCCATGGCTCCGTCGGCGACGACGACTCGGCTGGCGAGTGCCTCGCGGAGGGCGGCGGCGCGGTTCCGGCTGTCAGCGGAAGGGGTCGGCAACGAGGCCATGGATGAGCTCCCTGGAATGCGACGGCTGTCGGCTTTGCACCCTCGGGGGAGGGTGCACGGGGCCAGCGTAACCGCGCTCGGGCCGGGGTGGACACGGCGTCCCACGGGCCGGACGGCATCCTGTGTGCGGGGACTCCCGGTCCTGCCCCTCCTTGGCCGACACTGTGTGTGTGACGCAAGGTCGGCATCGACCGATAGTGTTCAGCATTGTCGAACAGTGTGAGAAGGGTGAGGGGCCGGGCGATGGCGAAGAACATCCAGTCGCTTGAAAGAGCGGCGGCCATGCTGCGACTGCTCGCGGGCGGCGAGCGCCGGCTCGGACTGTCCGACATCGCGTCCTCCCTCGGACTCGCCAAGGGCACGGCCCACGGCATCCTGCGCACCCTCCAGGCGGAGGGCTTCGTGGAGCAGGACGCGGCCTCGGGCCGCTATCAGCTGGGCGCGGAGCTGCTGCGGCTCGGCAACAGCTATCTGGACGTGCACGAGCTGCGGGCGCGCGCCCTGGTCTGGACGGACGACCTGGCGCGGTCCAGCGGCGAGAGCGTGCACCTGGGGGTGCTGCACCAGCGGGGCGTGCTGATCGTGCACCACGTCTTCCGGCCGGACGACAGCCGTCAGGTCCTGGAGGTGGGGGCCATGCAGCCGCTGCACTCCACGGCGCTCGGCAAGGTCCTGTCGGCGTACGACCCGGTGGCGCACAGCGAGGTGCTGGAGATCGAGCGCGAGGCGTTCACACCCCGGACGACCACGGCACTCGGCGACTTCGAGTCGCTGCTCGACATGACGCGAGCCCGCGGCTGGGCGGCGGACGTGGAGGAGACCTGGGAGGGCGTGGCGTCGGTGGCGGCGCCGATCCACGACCGGCGGCGGATGCCGGTGGGCGCGGTGGCGGTCACGGGCGCCGTGGAGCGGGTCTGTCCGGGCGGGGAGCTGCGTCCGGAGCTGGTGGCCGCGGTACGGGACTGCGCCCGCGCCGTCTCCCGGGACCTGGGGGCCAACCGCTTCTGACCGCGCGTGCGGGCGCGGTCACGGACCGCCCGCCATGCGACAGAACCCGCCGGTAACGATCGCGTTATCGGCGGGTTTTTCACTTCCCGAACCCTTGACGCGCTGTTAACCCCGGGGCAAAACTTCCGTTCATCGGTCGGCATTGTCGAACACCTACCGGCAATCGCGCTAAGGTGTCACAGTGCCAAGGGCCGCCAACGCCCTCACACGAGGGCGCGGACCACCGGAGTGACCCGTGGTTCGCCTTCCCCTGGACGAAGGACAAAGGAGTCGCGGGTGTCCAGCTCCGACATCTTCCTCGGCGAGACCATCGGTACCGCCGTACTCATTCTGCTCGGCGGCGGTGTGTGCGCCGCCGTCACGCTCAAGAGCTCCAAGGCCCGCAACGCGGGCTGGCTCGCGATCACCTTCGGGTGGGGCTTCGCCGTCATGACGGCCGTCTACATGACCGCTTCCCTCTCGGGCGCCCATCTGAACCCCGCCGTCACGGTCGGAATCGCGATCAAGGACGGCGACTGGAGCAACGTCCCGGTCTACATCGCCGGCCAGCTGCTCGGCGCGATGATCGGCGCGGCGCTGGTCTGGGTGGCCTACTACGGCCAGTTCCAGGCGCACCTCACGGACCCGGAGACCGTCGGCGAGAAGCCGATCGAGGGCCCCGGCCCGGTGCTCGGCGTCTTCTCCACGGGCCCCGAGATCCGTAACACCTGGCAGAACCTGGCCACCGAGATCATCGGCACCGTCGTGCTGGTCCTGGCCGTGCTCACCCAGGGCCTCAACGACAGCGGCAAGGGTCTCGGCGTCATCGGCGCCCTGATCACCGCGTTCGTCGTGGTCTCCATCGGCCTCTCGCTCGGCGGCCCGACCGGTTACGCCATCAACCCGGCCCGTGACCTCGGCCCGCGCATCGTGCACGCCCTGCTCCCGCTGCCGAACAAGGGCGGCTCCGACTGGAGCTACGCCTGGATCCCGGTCGCCGGTCCGCTGATCGGTGGCGCCATCGCCGCGGGTATCTACAACATCGCGTTCGCCTGAGCCGTCCTTCTTCCAGACTTCCCTTGGAGCACACCGTGACCGACGCCCACACCTCCGGCCCCTTCATCGCGGCCATCGACCAGGGCACCACCTCCTCGCGCTGCATCGTCTTCGACAAGGACGGCCGGATCGTCTCGGTCGACCAGAAGGAGCACGAGCAGATCTTCCCGAAGCCGGGCTGGGTCGAGCACGACGCCGCCGAGATCTGGACCAACGTCCAGGAGGTCGTCGCCGGCGCGCTGGAGAAGGCGAACATCACCGCCGCCGACGTCAAGGCCATCGGCATCACCAACCAGCGCGAGACCACGCTGCTCTGGGACAAGAACACCGGTGAGCCCGTCCACAACGCCCTCGTCTGGCAGGACACCCGCACCGACGCCCTCTGCAAGGAACTCGGCCGCAACGTCGGCCAGGACCGCTTCCGCCGCGAGACCGGCCTGCCCCTCGCGAGCTACTTCTCCGGCCCGAAGGTCCGCTGGCTGCTCGACAACGTCGAGGGCCTGCGCGAGCGCGCCGAGCGCGGCGACATCCTCTTCGGCACCATGGACTCCTGGGTCATCTGGAACCTCACGGGCGGCGTCGACGGCGGCCACCACGTCACCGACGTCACCAACGCCTCCCGCACCATGCTGATGAACCTCCACACCATGGCCTGGGACGAGAAGATCCTGCAGTCCATGGAGATCCCGGCCACCGTGCTGCCGGAGATCCGCTCCTCCGCCGAGGTGTACGGCGCGGTCAAGGGCGGCATCCTCGACGGCGTCCCGGTCGCCTCCGCGCTCGGCGACCAGCAGGCCGCCCTGTTCGGCCAGACGTGTTTCGCCGAGGGCGAGGCCAAGTCCACGTACGGCACCGGCACCTTCATGCTGATGAACACCGGTGACAAGATCATCAACTCCTACAGCGGCCTGCTGACCACGGTCGGCTACCAGATCGGCGACGCCAAGCCGGTCTACGCCCTGGAGGGCTCGATCGCCGTCACCGGCTCGCTGGTGCAGTGGATGCGCGACCAGATGGGCCTCATCAAGTCTGCCGCCGAGATCGAGACCCTCGCGTCCTCGGTCGAGGACAACGGCGGCGCCTACTTCGTGCCGGCCTTCTCCGGCCTGTTCGCCCCGTACTGGCGCTCCGACGCGCGCGGTGTCATCGCCGGCCTCACCCGGTACGTCACCAAGGCGCACATCGCCCGCGCCGTCCTGGAGGCCACCGCCTGGCAGACCCGCGAGATCACCGACGCCATGACGAAGGACTCCGGCGTCGAGCTGACCGCGCTCAAGGTCGACGGCGGCATGACCTCCAACAACCTGCTGATGCAGACCCTCTCGGACTTCCTGGACGCGCCCGTCGTGCGTCCGATGGTCGCCGAGACCACCTGCCTCGGCGCCGCCTACGCCGCCGGTCTGGCCGTCGGCTTCTGGCCGGACACCGACGCGCTGCGCGCCAACTGGCGGCGGGCGGCGGAATGGACCCCTCGCATGGACGCCGACAAGCGTGACAGCGAGTACAAGAGCTGGCTCAAGGCCGTCGAGCGGACCATGGGCTGGATCGAGGACGAGGAGTAATACGAGATGACCACCCTGCAGAGCGTCCCTGCCCTCGGGACGCACCCGGCTGCCGGTTCCCTGCCGAGCCGCGCCGAGACCCGGGAACAGCTTTCCAAGGCGACGTACGACCTCCTGGTGATCGGCGGCGGCATCCTGGGCATCTCCACCGCCTGGCACGCCGCTCAGTCGGGCCTGCGGGTGGCCCTGGTGGACGCCGGCGACTTCGCCGGCGCCACCTCCTCCGCCTCCTCCAAGCTCCTCCACGGCGGCCTGCGCTACCTGCAGACCGGCGCGGTCAAGCTGGTGGCGGAGAACCACTTCGAGCGGCGTGCGGTCTCCCGCCAGGTGGCACCGCACCTCGCCAACCCGCTCACCTTCTACCTGCCCGTCTACAAGGGCGGCCCGCACGGCGCGGCCAAGCTCGGTGCCGGTGTCTTCGCCTACAGCGCCCTCTCGGCCTTCGGCGACGGCGTCGGACACCTGCTCTCCCCCGCCAAGGCCGCGCAGGACGTGCCGGAGCTGCGCACCGACAACCTCAAGGCCGTCGCCGTCTACGGCGACGACCAGATGAACGACGCCCGCATGGCGCTGATGACGGTCCGCGCCGCCGTCGACGCCGGCGCCACCGTCCTCAACCACGCCGAGGTCACCGGCCTGCGCTTCACCCGCGGCCGGGTCACCGGAGCGGACCTGAAGGACCGCACCACCGGCGACGAGTTCGGCGTGAACGCCCGCCTCGTGCTCAACGCGACCGGCCCGTGGGTCGACCACCTGCGCAAGATGGAGGACCCGAACGCGGCCCCCTCCATCCGCCTCTCCAAGGGCGCGCACCTGGTCCTCAAGCGGACCTCGCCGTGGAAGGCCGCGCTGGCCACCCCGATCGACAAGTACCGCATCACCTTCGCCCTCCCCTGGGAGGACATGCTGCTCCTCGGCACCACCGACGAGGAGTACGAGGGCGACCCCGGCCAGGTCGAGGTCACCGAGAAGGACACCGCCCAGATCCTGGACGAGGCCGCCTTCTCCATCCGCGACCAGCAGCTCTCGCGCGACCTGATCACGTACTCCTTCGCCGGCCTGCGGGTGCTCCCGGGCGGTCCCGGCGACACCTCCAAGGCCAAGCGCGAGACCGTCGTCACCGAGGGCCGCGGCGGCATGCTGTCGGTGGCCGGCGGCAAGTGGACGACCTTCCGCCACATCGGCCGCACGGTGATGAAGAAGCTGGAGCAGCTCCCCGGCCACCCGCTCGGCGAGGACTACGAGCCGGTGTCCGCGCTGCCGAAGCGGCTGCCGCTGCCCGGCATAGCCAACCCGAACGCGGTCGCGCACCGGCTGCTCGTCGACGGTCCGGCGCCCGGCCCCCGGATGGCCGCCGACACCGCCAAGCACCTGGCCACGCACTACGGCTCGCTCTCCTTCGACATCGCCCGGATGGCGAACGAGAACCCGGAGCTCGCCCGCCGGATCCACCCGGACGCCCCGGAGATCTGGGCGCAGGTCGCCTACGCCCGCGACCACGAGTGGGCCGAGACGGCGGACGACGTGCTGCGCCGCCGGACGACGCTGACCATCCGCGGTCTCGCGACGGACGAGATCCGCGCCGGGGTCGAGTCGATGTTGCGGAAGTAACTCCCGTGCGCACAGGGGCGGTTCCTCTTCGAGGGGCCGCCCCTGACGCGTGCCATGCGCCCGCCACACCCCCGCAACACTCGGCGCGCAGAGTGGGGACATGAAGTTTCAGGTGCTCACGATCGTCCACCACTCCCCGCACCCGGTCACCGGCGAACTGCTGTCCGCCGCCGACCGGTTGGAGCAGGTCGTCACGCTCGGCGAGACCGCCGAACGGCTCGGCTTCGACGCGTACGCGGTCGGCGAGCGGCACGCGGGCGCGTTCCTCTCGTCCTCCCCGACCGTGCTGCTCGCCGCACTGGCCGCCCGCACCCACAGGATCAGGCTGCTCACCGGCGTCACCGTGGTCGCGATCCTCGACCCGGTCCGGGTCGCCGAGGACTACGCGACGATCGACCAGCTCTCCCGGGGCCGGCTCGAACTCGTCGTCGGCAAGGGCGCCGAGGCGGGCCACTTCGACCTCTTCGGCCTGGACGAGGAGCGGCAGTGGGACCTCCAGAAGGAGAAGTACGAGCTGCTGCGCCGGCTCTGGACGGAGGAGGGCGTCGACTGGGAGGGGGAGTTCCGGCCGCCGCTGAAGAACGTGACCACGGTCCCGCGGCCGTACGCCGGTCCACCCCGGATCTGGCACGGCTCGGCCACCAGCCTCAACTCCCCCGAGCTGGCGGCGAAGCACGGCGATCCGCTCTTCACCGCCAACGCGATCCAGCCGCGCGAGGCGTACGCGAAGCTCATCGCCCACTACCGCGAGAAGTTCGAGGAGTACGGGCACGATCCGGCCCACGCGCGCGTGGCGGCCGGTTCCGGGGGGCTGCTCATCGCCGACACCCCCGAGCAGGCGGTCGGCCGGTACAAGGAGCTGTACGAGGCGAAGGTGCGGCAGAGCTTCAAGCCGCACCTGGAGGGCAGGGCCGGGTACAACACCCCCTTCCGCACGATCGAGGACGCGATCGCGGACGGCCCCCAGCTCATCGGCTCGCCGCAGCAGATCATCGACAAGATCCTCGGCTACCACGAGCACTACGGGCACGACCTGCAGTCCGTCACGGTCGACACCTTCGGCCGGTCGACGGCCGAGCAGCAGGAGACCCTCCAGCGGTTCGCCGAGGAGATCGCGCCGGTGGTGCGGAGGGAGGCGCCCAGCACGCTGTGGGAGGAGTGACTCCGCCGTGTGCGGAGGTGAGTTCCTGGGTAGTCGATCAAGGCCGCACGGGTTTTCGGGGATGTCCGGGGACTGCGGGCGGACCACCGGAAAGCCGTAAGGTGGGGCCGTACGACAGGAACTTCGAATAAGGAGGCGCTGGGTGATCGAGCTCGAGGGGGTACCCGAGCTGATCGACCCGGTCATGGTGGCCGCGTTCGAGGGCTGGAACGACGCCGGCGACGCCGCCTCCACCGCGGTCGCCCATCTCGACCGGGAATGGAAGGGCGAGGTGTTCGCGGCGCTCGACGCCGAGGACTACTACGACTTCCAGGTCAACCGCCCCACGGTCTTCCTGGACAACGGGGTCAGAAAGATCACCTGGCCGACGACCCGGCTCTCGGTGGTCAGGGTCGGCGGCGAGAAGCCCCGCGACCTGGTGCTCGTGCGCGGGATCGAGCCCTCGATGCGCTGGCGCTCGTTCTGCAACGAGCTGCTCGCCTTCGCGCACGAGCTGGGCGTGGAGATGGTGGTGATCCTGGGCGCGCTGCTCGGGGACACCCCGCACACCCGGCCGGTCCCGGTCAGCGGAGTGACCTCCGATCCGGACCTGGCGCGGACGATGGACCTGGAGGAGACCCGGTACGAGGGCCCGACGGGCATCGTGGGCATCCTCCAGGAGGCGTGCACGCACGCGGGCGTGCCCGCGGTGAGCCTGTGGGCGGCGGTGCCGCACTATGTGTCGCAGCCGCCGAACCCGAAGGCGACGCTGGCGCTCCTCAACCGTCTTGAGGACCTGATCGGGCTGCGCATCCCGCTGGGCGAGCTGCCGGAGGACGCGCGGGCCTGGCAGCTGGGCGTGGACCAGCTGGCCGCCGAGGACAGCGAGGTCGCCGAGTACGTGCAGACGCTGGAGGAGGCGCGGGACACGGCGGAGCTGCCGGAGGCCTCGGGAGAGGCGATCGCCCGCGAGTTCGAGCGGTATCTGCGGCGGCGCGACCCCGGGGTGGCGACGGAAGGCGGCGAGACCTCGTTCCTGCGGGACCCCGGCAGCGGCCGGACCCGGCCGCCGAAGCCGGAGAAGCCGGGCCCGGAGTCGGTCCCCGGCCCGGACGGCGGCGCGGACGCCGACGAGGGTCCTTCCGAGGGATCCGGCGACGGACCCGAAGGGTCCGCGGGGCCCGACGGCGAGACCGGAGAGTAGACGGACGGAACGGGAGGGGTGCCCGAGGGCGCCCCTCCCGTTCGTGCGTCAGGCGCAGCCGAAGCGGGCCGCCGCCCAGTCGCCGTGGTCGCCGCTCTTCGACCCGTTGGTGTCCGTGATCTTCAGCCGGACGTGCCGGGCGCCGGTCACGTCGACGTTCACGGGCAGGGTCGCGGAGGCGCCGGTCAGCCGTGGCGAGGTCCACAGGACCCGGCCGTCGGCCTCGACGGAGAAGGCCACGTCCCCGTAGCCGTTGATCTCGTCGTCGATGCCGACGTCGGCGGTGAAACCGGTGCAGCGGCCGCCGAGGTAGACCTCGATGTCGGAGTCGGCGTGGGCGCCGATGCCCTTCTCGTAGGTCTTTCCGGCCAGGGTGAGCGTGTGGCCGTCGGCGGCGCCGGACTCGCCGTTGGAGCGGTCGCGCTCCGGCGGTCCCCAGCCGTTGGTCGAGCGCAGCCACGCGAGATCGCTCGCCCAGGCGTCGGCCGTCGGTGCCGGGGGCATCACCCCGAGCGCGAACCGCTGGACGGCGGTGCGGTCGGTGCCCACCGCGCGGTACCGGGCGGTGGCCGTGAGGGTGGCCTCGCCGGGCTTGGCGTCCGCCGCCGGGGTGACGGCGACCTCGACCCGGCGGGTGGTGCCGGCCGGGACGCGGGCGATCGGGGCGGCCGGGGTGACCTGCCAGCCGGCGGGGGCGTCGAGGGAGACCCGTACGTCGGTGGCGTCCCGGGTGCCCGCGGTGACGTCCACGGCGACGGTGCCGGGGGTGCCGGCGCCGAGCTCCTGCCCGGTGGGGGCGGCGAGTGCGGCGGAGGCGCCGGGGACGGCCCCGCCGACGGCGCTGGTGTCGGTCAGGCGCAGTTCGAAACCGCGGTCGGTGGACTGGGCGGCGGTCTTGATCCGGACCACTCCCCCGCGCTCGTCGCGGTCGTACCACCAGCCCTCGGTCGCCGCGTCGAGGGCGGCACGTGAGGTGAGGGCGGGCAGATTGCGTCCGCCGAGCTTCACCGAGCCGGGCGCGTCGCCGGTGTGGACGGTGAAGGCGTACGGCCGGGCGGCGGGCTTGCCGGTGTACGAGCCGGTGCTGGCGCCCAGTCGGACGGTGACGTCGCCGGGGCCGGACTGCGGCGCGGCGACCTCGGCGCGCTGGGTGGCGTACTTCCCGGTGCGGTGCTCGCGGGTGACGCCGTCGTCCTCGTACAGCTCGAACGAGGAGCTGCCCTTCGGGTAGACGTCCCAGGCGATCGGGTCGCCGGGGGCGCGGTCCTGGTACGAGCGGACGGAACCGGGCCACATGGGGACGGCCGCACCGGCCCGGACGAAGAGGGGCAGGGTGTCGAGCGGGGCGCTGTAGTCGTCGAGGGTGAGCGGACCCTGGTGGACGCGCCCGCTCCAGTAGTCGATCCAGGTGCCCTTCGGCAGATAGATACCGTCCCTCTCCACCGCGTCCTGGTAGACGGGCGCGACGAGGAAGTCCTCGCCGCTGAGGAACTCGTACTTCGCGGCGTCGGTCGCGGCCTTCGGGTCGTCCGGGTATTCGAGGGCGAGCGGCCGGGCGAGGCCGACGCCGGTCTTCGTCGCCCGGTGGGCGTGGCTGTAGATGTACGGGAGCAGGGCCTCGTGGAGCTTGAGCGAGGCGCGGTTGATGCTGGTGTACGGCTCGCCGTACCGGAAGGGCTGCTTGTCGTTGGCGGCCCAGCCGTCCATGGTCATGGTGACGGGCAGGAAGGACTTCCACTGGAGGTCGCGGGTGTACGTCTTGGCACTGCCGCCGAAGATGCCGTCGACGTCGCCGGTGGTGTACGCGAGTCCGGACATGGACGCGCCCGCGTAGGTGGGTATCTGCCAGCGGATGTACTCCCAGCTGCCGGACTGGTCGCCGGACCACTGGACGCCGCAGCGCTGGGCACCGGACCAGCTCTCGGGGGCCCAGGTGAAGCCGCGGGCGTCGCTGTTGGCCTCGATGCCGGCGTGGGCGTCCTTGCAGCCGTCGAGGGCGAACTTGTAGCCGGAGCCGACCCAGGCGACGTCGAGCTTGGCGACGCGCTGGCCGGCCTTGACCTGGTCGGCGAGCTTGTCGATGCCGTCCTCGGTCCACAGGCCGAGCTTCATGTCGCGCTCCGCGAGGCCGGCGGAGGTCTCGGCGAGGTTCTCGTAGCCGCAGCCGTAGCCGTCGTTGACGAGCATCCAGCCGTTGGGCATGTCGTTCGCGACGTAGCCGTCGGCGACCTTCAGGGCGTCGAGGGTGTGGCGCTCGCCCCGGTTGGCGTTGTGGAGGTAGCAGTCGGAGTCGCCGATCTCCAGGCCGTACACGGGTGGCAGGAAGGGCTTGCCGGTGAGCCGGGTGTACTGGCCGATGACGTCCTTGAGGGCGCCGCTGCCGGTGCCGGCGAAGTAGTAGGCGTCGAAGCGCTGTTCCTTCGCGCTGGTGGTGACGGGGTCGGTGAAGGCGTAGGTGTTGGGCGCGTAGGTGTTGCGGTAGACGCCGTAGCCGGCCGAGGAGAGGTAGAAGGGGACGGAGTTGGGGTGGCCGCCGTCGTTCCAGTTGTAGTCGACGCCGACCTCGACGGTCTTGCCGCGGTGGGAGGTGTTGCCGCGGCCGTTCTGCATGCCGGCGCCGTAGAACTGCTCGTCGGCGCCGCGGGCGAGGGTCTGGACGGTGCGGTCCTGGTTCCAGGTGAGGCCCTGGGTCTCGGTCCAGAGCGGGGTGCCGTCGGCGCGCACGGCCGAGAAGCGCAGCGGTGACTTGGTGGCGCGCAGGGTCACCTTGGCGGTGGCGAGTTCGTACCGGTCGCCGAGGTCGCGCCAGCTGGTCGCCGGGGGCGGTCCCTGGGGCAGCGTGATGTCGGTGCCGGTGGGGTCGGTGAACTTTCCGTCGGGGGCGAGTTCGATACGGAAGGTGTCGGCGGTGACGAAGGAGACGCGGGCCTCGGTGTGGCCGGCGGTGAGCCGGTAGACGGCCCCGTCGGCGGCGAAGCCCGTGAGGTCGCCGACGGTGGTGTCGGTGGGTGTGGCCGACGCGGCGGAGCCGGGTCCCGCGAAGGCCGCGAAGAGCCCGAGGACGGCTCCGGCGAGTGCAACTTTCATGCGTGATGATGATTGCATGGAGGTTGTTTAGCGCAGGAACGAGCATCCCCGCCAGGACAAAACGGAACCGCCCTCGGACTTCGACGAGAAGTCCAAGGGCGGTTGCCTGAAAGGGAGTTGTGCGGTCCTGCTCGTTACAGGGCGACACCGAGCAGTGCGTCGACAGCACGCGAGACGAGACCGGGGGCGGACTCGTCCGTGCCGCCCTCGGCCGTCTGGAGCGCGGCCCAGCGGTCCACCGCGGCGAGCGCGGTGGGCGTGTCGAGGTCGTCGGAGAGGGCCTCGCGGAGCTCCTCGACGAGCGCGTCGGCGGACGGGCCGTCGGGGCGCGAGACGGCGGCGCGCCAGCGGCCGAGCCGCTCCACGGCCGTCTCCAGGACCTGGTCGGTCCACTCCCAGTCGTCGCGGTAGCGGTGCGAGAGGAGCGCGAGCCGGATGGCGGCCGGGTCGACGCCGTCGCGGCGGAGCGTGGAGACGAAGACCAGGTTGCCCTTGGACTTCGACATCTTCTCGCCGTGCAGGGCGACCATGCCGGCGTGGACGTACGCCTTGGCCATGGGGAACTCGCCCGTGAGGGTCTGGGCGTGGGAGGCGCCCATCTCGTGGTGCGGGAAGATCAGGTCGGAGCCGCCGCCCTGCACGTCGAAGCCCATGCCGAGGTGGTCGAGGGCGATGGCGACACACTCGATGTGCCAGCCGGGGCGGCCGGCGCCGAGGCTGCCGCCGTCCCAGCTCGGCTCGCCCTCGCGGGCGGCCATCCAGAGCATCGGGTCGAGCGGGTTCTTCTTGCCCGGGCGGTCCGGGTCGCCGCCGCGCTCGGCGGAGAGGTGGCGCATCAGCTCGGTGTCGTAGTGCGACACCTGACCGAAGTGCGGGTCGGACTCGACGGAGAAGTAGATGTCCCCGTCGAGCTCGTAGGCGGCGCCGGAGTCCCGGAGGCGTTCGACCAGCGGGATGATGCCCGGTATGGCCTCGACCGCACCGATGTAGTGCTGCGGGGGCAGCATCCGGAGGGCGGTCATGTCCTCGCGGAAGAGGGCGGTCTCCCGCTCGGCGAGGCCCACCCAGTCGATGCCGTCGCGGATCGCGCGCTCCAGGAGCGGGTCGTCCACGTCCGTCACGTTCTGGACGTAGTGCACCTGCCGCTTGGTGTCGAGCCACACGCGCTGAACGAGGTCGAACGCGTTGTAGGTCGCCGCGTGACCCATGTGGGTCGCGTCGTACGGCGTGATGCCGCAGACGTAGATACGGGCGACGGGGCCGGGGGCGAGGGTCACTCGTCCGCCGGTCGCGGTGTCGTGGATCCGGAGGTCGCGGCCCTTGCCGGGAAGGGCGGGGACCTCAGAAGCGGGCCAGGCATGCATGACCCGAGCGTAACCGGACAGGTGTTCCGGATACGAACCGGATCCGGGATCTTGACCGATTAGGCGCTCTTGCGGGTCGGAGGCGTGCGTGCATACCCCCCAGGGGTCCAAGCCCCTCCAGGGCATGTGGCCGAAAACATTCGGTCACTCTGACGGCCTCAGACGGGCGGCCAGGGGATCGCCGGCCACTGCCCCGAAGGCTCCGGATGCCGCCCGGTGGCGCGCAGCGCCTCCACGCGGGCGCGTACGGCCCCGACCTCGGCTCCGGTCAGGAGTTCCGCCAGTCGGGTGGCGAGCGGCGCTCCCGGGGCCAGGGACCGGTCGAGCGCGTCGAGCACCCCGGCCGCCTCGGCGGGCAGCTCCTCGCCCGCCCAGCCCCACAGCAGGGTGCGCAGCTTGTCCTCGACGTGGAAGGTCACCCCGTGGTCGATGCCGTACAGCCGCCCGCCGGGGGCCGGCAGCAGGTGCCCGCCCTTGCGGTCGCCGTTGTTGATGACGGCGTCCAGGACGGCGAGCCGGCGCAGCTCGGGGGTGTCCGCGTGGACGAGGAGCGCGGTGCGGTCCTCGTCGATCTGCGCGGGCCCCACGGCCTTCCAGCCCTCGCCCGGCTCCTCGTCCTCGGTGAGGGCCAGGAGCCGCGCCCCGGGGTCGGCCTCGATCCACAGCTGGACCATGCCCTCCCCGTACGGCCCGTCACGGAGCACCGTCGGCGGGACCAGGCCCCAGCCGGTGGCCTCGGAGATCTCGTACGCGGCGACCTCGCGCTGGGCGAGGGTGCCGTCGGGGAAGTCCCACAGGGGCTGCTCCCCCGCGACCGGCTTGTAGACGCAGGCGGCTTCCCGGCCCTCGTGGGCGACGGAGCAGTACAGCACCGCGTTGGACGCCTCGCGGACCTGCCCGCGCACGGTCAGCTCACCGCGCGCGAGCAGCTCCGTGTCGCGCGCGCTCTCGGGGCTGCTCATGCTCCGCGGCGGTATCCGTTCTGGCGCGGGCAGACGTGCCCCTCGGGGTCCAGCGGCAGGCTGCACAGCGGACAGGGCGGCCGGCCGGCGTTGACGACGTCCAGGGCGCGCTTGGCGAAGGCGCGGGCCTGGGCCCCGCTGAGCCGGACCCGGAGCATCGGCGGACCGTTCTCCTCGTCCTGGAGCAGCCGCTCCTCGGCCTCGGCGAGGTCCTCCTCGGAGTCCGCGTCGAGCTCGACGAGCGCCTGCGCCTCGACGATCATGCGCTGCTCCTCGCCGTCCCAGGCGAGGGCCATGGTGCCGACCCGGAACTCCTCCTCGACGGGCACGTCGAGAGGGGCGGTGTCCGCGATCTCCGCGGGGGCGACGGCGGGCACGGGCGCGTTGCCCCCGGTGCGGCGGACGACCTCGTCGAGGAGTTCGTCGATGCGCTCGGCGAGGGCCGCGACCTGTGTCTTCTCCAGGGCGACGCTGGTGACGCGGCCGCCGGCGGACGCCTGGAGGAAGAACGTACGGCGGCCAGGCAGCCCGACCGTGCCGGCCACGAAACGCTCCGGTGGGTCGTAGAGGAACACCTGACGGGACACGTTCCCGGCTCCCTTGAGTCTCGACAGTCGTACTACAGCGGCGCGTCCACCCTACTGCGCAAGCGGATCACGGTGCGCCCGCACCACCACCGACCTCCGCCGTCCCGCTGCTGTCGGGGTGCTCCCGGGGGGCGAATCCGGCGAAGTCCCCGGTGTCGCCGAGGCGGAGGAGGAAGGGACGCACGCGCGTGTAGCGGATCGCGGTGACCGAGCAGGGGTCGACGTGGATGCGCTGGAAGAGGTCCAGGTGGAGCCCGAGGGCGTCGGCGACGATCGCCTTCACGATGTCCCCGTGGGAGCACATGAGATACGTGGCGTCCTCGCCGTGCTCGGCCTCGATGCGGGCGTTCCAGTCGCGTACGGCCTCGACGGCGCGGTTCTGCATGGCGCGCATGGACTCGCCGCCGGGGAAGGTGGCGGCGGAGGCGTGCGCCTGGACGATCTCCATCAGGGGCTCGTCGCCCAGCTCGGCCAGCTTGCGGCCGGACCAGTCGCCGTAGTCGCACTCGTTGATCCGGTCCTCGACGTGGAGCGGGAGGCCGGGCCGGGCGTCCAGGAGCGGCCGCAGGGTCTCCCGGCAGCGCTGGAGGGGGCTGGTGACGGCCGCGGCGAGCGGGACGTCCGCGAGGCGCCCGGGGAGGGCGGCGGCCTGGGCGGCCCCGCGCTCGTCGAGCGCGATCCCGGGCGTACGCCCGGCGAGGACCCCGGAGGTGTTGGCGGTGGACCGTCCGTGCCGGACGAGGATCAGCGTGGCCATGCGGGCCAGCCTAGGGGGTGTCCTGCCGACGAGCCCGGCCTGATCGGCAGGACATCCCCTGGGCGGTGCGAGAATGCGCGGCGTGATAGTGGACTCTGCCATCTACCGGGACGGGCGCCGTACGGACGGCCCCGCCGACCTCTCGGACGCCCTGGAGGAGGCGCGGGCGACGGGCGACGCGTTCCTGTGGGTGGGGCTTCACGAGCCGTCCGAGGCGGAGTTCGCGCATGTCGCCTCGGAGTTCGCGCTGCACCCGCTGGCCGTCGAGGACGCCTTGAAGGCCCATCAGCGGCCCAAGCTGGAGGTCTACGACGACTCGCTCTTCGCGGTGCTCAAGCCGATCGTGTACGAGCCGGAGAGCGACCAGGTCTCCTCCGGCGAGCTCATGGTGTTCATGGGCGACTCGTTCGTCGTGACGGTCCGGCACGGCGAGGGCGCTCCCCTCGCGCAGGTCCGCCGGCGTCTGGAGGCCGAACGGGAGGTCCTGAAGCACGGGCCCACGGCGGTGCTGTACGCGGTGAGCGACGCGATCGTGGACCACTACCTCGACGTGGCGGCCGAGCTCCAGGTCGACCTGGAGGAGCTGGAGACGGACGTCTTCGCGCCCAGCGGCGGCAATCCGTCCAACACCGCGGAACGGATCTACACGGCGAAGCGGCAGGTCCTGGAGTTCCGGCGGGCGAGCGGTCCGCTGGCCGGGCCGATGGCCCGGCTGACGGCCGGTTCGGTGCCGTTCGTGAACGAGCGCTCGCAGCCCTTCTTCCGTGACGTCAACGACCATCTGCTGCGCTCCAACGAGCAGGTGGAGGGCCTCGACCGGCTCCTGTCCGACGTGCTGTCCGCCCATCTCGCGCAGATGGGCGTCCGGCAGAACGACGACATGCGGAAGATCTCGGCGTGGGCGGCCATGGCCGCGGTCCCCACGATGGTCGCGGGGATCTACGGGATGAACTTCGACCACATGCCGGAGCTGCGCTGGGTGGGCTCGTACCCGGTGGTGCTCGTGGCGATGGCGGGCATCGTCGTCGCCCTGTACCGGGTCTTCAAGCGGCGCGGCTGGATGTAGGCCCCCGCGGCCCCGCTCAGAAGGCGGGGGCGGGGGTCGCGGGGCCGCCGAGGGCGTTCAGCCGCTCGGGCATCCGCAGGTCGACCATCCTGTGCCAGCCTGCGGCGCGCTCGTACACGTACACGGCGTGGATCCCGGCGGCGAGGGCGGCCGCCTTGGGCTTCGGCCAGTTCAGGATGCGGCCCATGTGGCGCATCACGGCGAGGCTGACGTCGCGGTAGACCCGGATCTCGGCCAGGGCGGACTCCCGCAGGGTCCGCTGGATGAGCCGGCCGTGGCCCTGGCGGGCGAGCCGGAGCAGTTCCTCGTGGCAGTAGGCGAGGTGGTTGTCCTCGTCGTTGCAGATCATCCGGATGGCCTTGCCGAGCTCCGGGTGGTCGCCGAAGTGCTTCACGAGCAACTGCATCTGGTCGGCGGCGCGCTCCTCGGTGACCCTGCTGTGCGCGAGGTAGACGACCACGTCCTCCTCGGTGAGCGGCCGGTCGGCGCGGAGCTTGTCGTGCGCGAGTCCGATGCCGCGCTGTTCGAGCAGCATCGTGTAGTCGGTGTCGGGGGGCACGGGGACGGGTTCGAGACCGCGCTTCTTCATCAGCGCGTTGAAGATCCGGCCGTGCTTGTCCTCGTCGGCGCCGTGCCGGGTGATCTTGGGTGCGAGGGAGCGCATGCCGGGTGCGACGAGGGCCGCGATCCGGGCGTTCTCCCAGCCTCCCTGGGACTCGCCGCTCGCGGCGATGGAACAGAAGAGCCGGAAGGACTCGTCGTTGTCGATGATTTCCTGGAACAGGCCCTTGGCCGTGAGCATCGCCGCCACCTCCGTACACCCCCGGAGCCACGAGTCAAATGCGGTCCGGGGCATCGGGCAACAGGAGGGCGTGAGCACTCGGCCGAAAGAGTGAGCCGCGCGGGCGTAACCGAAGGCACGGTGGACCCGTTGTGCTGCACGACGGCCGTGGCGGGGAAGACCCCCGAGCCCCCACCACGGCCGCAGGAATCTCTAGGCCAGTCCGGCGCGCTCCATCGCCTCGACGCCCGCCCGCAGGGCCGCCACCCGCTCGTCCAGGGTGAAGCCGGCCGGGGCGAGGGTGAGGGTGGTGACCCCGGCCTCCGCGTAGGCCGTCATCCGCTCGGCGATCCGCTCGACGGAGCCGAGCAGCGTGGTCTGGTCGATCAGCGAGTGGGGCACGGCGGCCGCGGCACCGGTCTTGTCGCCGGCCAGGTACTTGTCCTGGACCTCGGCGGCCTCCTTCTCGTACCCCATGCGCTGGGCGAGCTGGTTGTAGAAGTTCTGCTTGCGGCTGCCCATGCCGCCGACATACAGCGCGGTGTACGGGCGGAACACGTCGGCGAGCGCGTTCACGTCGTCGCCGAGGGCGAGCGGCAGGGTGGGACAGACGTCGAAGCCGTCCATGGTCAGGCCGGCCTTCTCGCGGCCCGCGCGCAGGTGCCGGAGCGCGGTCTCCTCCAGGTGCTCGGCGGAGGGGAAGATCAGCAGGGCGCCGTCGGCGATCTCGCCGGTCTGCTCCAGGTTCTTCGGTCCGATCGCGGCGATGTAGAGCGGGATGTGCTCGCGCTGCGGGTGGACGGTGAGCTTGATGGGCTTGCCGGGGCCGCCGGGGAGCGGCAGGGTCCAGTGCTCGCCGTCGTAGCTGAGCCGCTCCCGGGTCATGGCCTTGCGGACGATCTCGACGTACTCGCGGGTCCGGGCGAGCGGCTTGTCGAACTTCACGCCGTACCAGCCCTCGGAGACCTGCGGTCCGGAGACGCCGAGGCCGAGGCGGAAGCGGCCGCCGGTGAGCGAGTCGAGGGTGGCGGCCGTCATCGCCGTCATGGCGGGCTGGCGAGCCGGGATCTGCATGATCGCGGAGCCGACGTCGATCCGCTCGGTCTGCGCCGCGACCCACGAGAGGACGGTGGGGGCGTCGGAGCCGTAGGCCTCGGCGGCCCAGCAGACGTCGTAGCCGAGGCGGTCCGCCTCCTGGGCGACGGCGAGGTTGTCGCCGTCCATGCCGGCGCCCCAGTAGCCGAGGTTGATGCCGAGCCGCATTTCACGCACCCCTTACCCATCGGTAACGTCTGTTTGGCCGGACTCTAGCGCGCGCGTGGGCCATCCGTCAGGACGTGGTTGTCCACAGGCTCTCTCCGCGTGGTGCCGTGGCCAGTACTCTCGCGCCCATGGAGCAGAGGCATCTCGGACGTACCGGCCTGCGTGTGTCGCGCATCGGACTCGGCACCCTCACCTGGGGACGGGACACCGACGAGCACGACGCCGCCGAGCAGTTGAAGGCGTTCTGGGACGCGGGCGGCACGCTCGTGGACACCGCGGACGTGTACGGCGGGGGCGAGGCGGAGTATCTGCTCGGCCGTCTGATGGAGCGCCTGGTGCCCCGGGAGGACCTCGTCCTGTCGACCAAGGCGGGCAGCGTCCCGGACCCCGACCGGCGCACGGACGGCTCTCGCGGGCACCTGCTCGCCGCGCTCGATGCCTCCCTCGCCCGGCTCGGCACCGACCACGTGGACCTGTGGCAGCTGCACGCCTTCGACCCGTACACGCCCCTGGAGGAGTCTCTCCAGGCCCTCGACATCGCCGTACGCAGCGGCCGGGCGCGGTACGCGGGCGTGGCCAACTTCTGCGGCTGGCAGCTCGCCAAGGCGGGCACCTGGCAGCTCGGCGGCGACCGGACCCGGCTCGCGGGGGCCCAGCTGGAGTACTCGCTGCTCCAGCGGGGCGTCGAGCGGGAGGTGCTGCCGGCCGCCATGGACCTCGGCATAGGCCTGCTGCCCTCCTCCCCGCTGGGGCGCGGGGTCCTGACGGGGAAGTACCGCAGCGGCACGCCGACGGACTCGCGGGGCGCCTCCGAGACGATGGCGCCCTTCGTGGAGCCGTACCTGGACGAGGCGGCGAGCCGGATCGTGGACGCGGTGGCGACGGCGGCGGACGGGCTCGCGACGACCCCGCTCCACGTGGCCCTCGCCTGGGTCCGGGACCGGCCGGGGGTGACCGCGCCGATCGTGGGCGCGCGCACGGCGCGGCAGCTCACGGCCGCGTTGTCAGTGGAGGCGCTTAGTCTTCCTGACGAGATCTGTCGGGCGCTGGACGATGTGTCGGCGCCCGTGCACCGCTATCCGGATCACGACTGGAGCACCTTGTGACCGAGCCTTCCGGGGAGACCGCGCCCGAGGCCGTGGAGCCCGCCGACCGGCCGGAGACGGCCGAAGAGCCGGGAACGGACGCAGAGCCGGGCGCGGACGAGAAGCCGGGTACCGCCGAAGAGGCGGGGACGACCGAAGAGCCGGATGTGAACGAGAAGCCCGACGCGGGCGATGAGCCCGGCGCGGGCGATGAGCCCGGCGCGGGCGATGAGCCGGGCGCGGGCGATGAGCCGGGCGCGGGCGATGAGCCCGAGGCGGGCGAACAGCCCGGCGCGGGCGGCGAGCCCAGCGCGGACAGCGAGCCCGACGCGGACGAACAGCCCGGCGCGGGCGGCGAGCCCGACGCGGGTGAGAAGGCCGAGTCCGCCGAGGGTTCCGGCGCGGCCGAGTTGAGTGACGCGCAGGCCGAGCTTGCCGCGCAGCGGGAGCTGCGGGCGAGGATCGAGGCGCGGAAGGCGGAGAAGGGCGGCCCGGTGGCGAGCGGCGCCAAGCTGAGCGGCACGGCCGCCGACCTCCTCGCGGCCGTCCGGGCCGTGGAGGGCGGCTCCGCCCCGGGCAGCACCTTCTACGAGGCACCCGAGCCCGCACCCCGCCGCCCCGCCGCCGAGGCGGCCCCGGCGATGACCGTGCGGCCCCCCGCCCCGGAGCGTCCTGCGGCGCCGGCGCCCGGCACCACGGCCGCCGTCCGGGAGGTCCTCGTCGAGGGCGGCGCCCCCGAGGCGCTGGCCGGTCAGGTCGCCGCCGCGCTCGGCGAGGGCGCGGCCACGGCGCTGCGCGAGGACCCGTGGCAGCTGCTCGCGGTGGCCGGGGTCCGGCCCGAGCAGGCCGACGGTTTCGCGCGGGCGCTGCTCGGCCCCGCGTGCGGCCCCGGCGACCCGCGCCGCACCGTCGCCCTGACCGTGTGGCTCCTGGAGCGGGCCGCCCTCCAGGGACACACGGCCCTGGAGATCGGGACCGTGCGCGCCGGACTCGCCGGACACGCGGTGCCCGACCCCGAGGAGGCGGTCGAGACGGCCGTCTCCGAGGGCGCGGTCCTCGTCTTCCAGGAGGAGGAGACGGCGGAGGAGCCCTACGGCGACGAGGACGGCGAGGAGGCGCCCGCGCCCGCCGCGGAGCAGGAGCCCGCCCCTCCCGTGCTCCTCGGACTCGACCGGTACGCGCTCGCGGAGGAGAGCCTCGCGGACGGTCTTGCCCGGCTGGTCAGGACGGCGACGCCCGCCACCTGGGAGGGCGGCGAGCTGGAGCGCGCCGTCGCGGCGCACGGCCTCGTCCTGCACACCGGCGGGGAGGCCTCGCGCGCCGAGCCGGTGGCGCTCGCCGCGGCGGCCCGTGAGCGCGGGCTGCGCACCCTGGTGGCCGTCCACGCGGACGCCGGGCGCCGCGCCGCGGGGGCGGACGCGGTGACGGTCGCCGCCCTGCTGTCCGGCGCCGCGGGCCCGGGCCGGGACGAGGACGGTGCCTTCGCGCTGGACCTGCTCGTGGTCCTGGACGCGCCGCAGCTGGACGTGGAGACCGGCGCGATGCTGGTGGAGTCGCTGCCGGACGGGTGCCGTCTCGTCCTGAGCGGCGACCCGGAGGTGCTCGGCGCGCCGGGCGCGGGCCGGGTCTTCGCGGACGTGCTCGCGGCCCGTGTGTGCCCGAGGATCGCGTCCCGCGTCCCCGACCCGGGGCCGCTCGGCGAGCTGGTGTCGGGCATCGGCGTCGGCGAGCTGACCCAGGTCGAGGCCCCCGGCAAGGAGGTCGTGATCGTCCCTGTGCGCGACGCGGGCGAGGCCGTGCACCGTACGGTCCAGCTGGTGGCGGACTCGGTGCCCCGGGCGATCGGGGTGCCGTCCGAGCAGACGCAGGTCGTCACGGTCGGCCACGGCGGCTCGGCCGGCACGCGCGCGCTGAACGCCGCGCTCAAGCAGCGGCTGAACCCCGGCCCCGGCCGGTTCGGGGGCTACGACCCCGGGGACCGGGTGGCGTACGCGCCCGTGCCGGGACGCACGGTGACCGGCACGGTCCTCTCGGCCGACGCCGAGGGGCTGCGGCTGCGCTGCGGGGACGACGAGCTCCTCGTACCGAAGGAGCGGGTGGAGTCGACGCTGCGGCACGGCTGGGCGCTCACCGCGCACCAGGCGGCCGGGGCGCGCTGGCCCGCGGTGGTCGTGGTGCTCCCCGGGGACGCCGCGGGCGGCCTGAGCCGGCCGTGGGTGTACACGGCCTTCGGCCGGGCGGAGCGCCATCTGTCGGTCGTGCACGGCGTGGACCAGGCACTGGCCCGCGCGGTGGCCGAGGGAGTGCCCCCGGAGCGTACGACGCGACTGCGGCCGCTCCTGGAGGGGCTGCTGGCCGCCGACGAGGAGAAGTAGCGGCACGGGACGACGGAGGGGGCCGGCCGGAGGTCAGACGTCGGGCGTCAAGGCGTCAGACGTCCGCGCCGCGGGCCGCCGCGTCCACGGGCTCGTCCTCGTCCTCGTCCTCCTCGTCGAAGACGGAACTGACGTCGAAGCGGCAGACGATCCGCTCGGGATCGGCGTGGTCGAAGGGGGCGCCCAGCCACTCCCCCGGTTCGGGGAGCTCCTCGGCGGCGGTGACCCAGAGCGTGGAGTCCCCCTCCTCCAGGCCGAACTCCTTGTGCCGGGAGGCGATCTCGTCCGGTTCGTACTCGCCGAAGAGCACGCCGAGCGCGGCGAGCGGCGAGACGCCGGCCTTGGCGGCCGCCGCGCTGTCCGCGTCGCCGCCGAGCTCGGCGACGCGGCCGGCCTGGGCGAGCAGGCGTTGCGGTTCCGCCACGGCGTAGTCGCGGCGGATCAGGAGGCTGACGGCGTGAGGTTCGTCAGGTCCGGTGTACGGCGGCAGGTTGCCGTCGGCTCCCGGGATCTCGAAGGGGGTGACCTCGTCGTAGCGGTCGTAGAGGAGTTCGTCGTACGCCTCGGCCGCCGTGGCGAGGGCGTTGAAGGCTTCGTAGACGGCCGTGTCGTCGTCTCCCGTGCGGCGTTCGACCGCCGCGAGGTGACGGTCCAGTGCGGTCTTGACCGCCTCGGCGGCGGCACGTACCTCGGCAGCGGTGGGCTGCGCAGCATCAGACATGGGACAGACGCTATCCGTACCGGGCCCGTGCCCGCACAATAGATGCGATGCCGGAATGCGAATTTGTCGACGTGTACGTGCCGCGCGGTGTCTCCCGCAAGGAGGCGACGCGGCTCCTGACCGACCATGCCGAGTACGGACACTGGGAGTTGGACCGTCTGAGCCTCCACCGGGACGGGAGCCGCAGGGTGCGGCTGAAGCGGCGGATCATCCGCCAGGTCCGGGCGACCTGGTAGCGAAGAAGTGGACATCGAGAAGGGGCCCCGCGGTGTGCGGGGCCCCTGTGCGTGGTGCGTGACCGCGGCGGCTCAGGCGGCGCTGCGGGCGCGGCGGTAGATCAGCGAGCCCGCGAGCAGCAGTCCGGCACCGGCGGGGACGATCACGCCGAGCGGACCGGAGCCGGTCTCGGCGAGCTCCTCGACGGCGCGGGGCGGAGTGACGATCTGCGTACCGGGAGTGTTCGGCCCGCTCTCACCGCCGGGGGTACCCGGGGTGCCGGGAGTGCCAGGGGTACCGGGCGTCCCGGGGGTGCCAGGCGTACCGGGAGTACCCGGGGTGCCGGGCGTCCCGGGGGTGCCGGGGGTACCGGGCGTTCCCGGCGTGCCAGGCGTACCGGGAGTCCCGGGGGTACCGGGCGTCCCAGGGGTACCCGGCCCCTCCTCCCCGTACCCCGTGTCCCCGCCCCCGTTGGTGCAGTCGTTGCCCGTGACGGCGTTGCCCAGGCCGACGCCCGTGACGTTGTTGCCGCAGACGTTCACCGGGACGTCGACCGGGACCTGGACGTTGTTGCCGGAGCCCACGCCCGGAGAGTTGCTCGTGTGCCCGCCGGCGGAGGAGCCGCTGCCGGACGAGGAGGTGTTGGCGCACGTATTGCCAAAGGCCGGATTGAGGACTCCGACGACGTTGACGGTGTTTCCGCAGGCGTTCACCGGTACGTGCACCGGGACCTGGACGGAATTCCCGGACGCGACGCCCGGGGAATTCGTGGCCGTACCGTTCGCGCCGGAATCGGCGTGCGCATATCCGCCGCCGACGGCGGCGAAAACGCCTCCGGCGGCCGCGACGGTGATAAGGCCCTTGCGCGTGACCTGTCGCATAGCTTGTTCCCTGCCTGCTCGGCTTCGAAAGAGTGCCACCGGGCGGACGGCCCGGGGCGGAAATGGCCACCGGCCCCGGAGTGCATGGCACGCACTCCGGGGCCGGACCGGCTCACACCCTCACGGGGCGAGGCACAACGTCAGGCGTTGATGCAGGTGTTGCCGAAGGCGGGGTTCAGCAGCCCGATGACGGACACGGTGTTGCCGCACGCGTTGACGGGAACGTGGATCGGCACCTGGACGACGTTGCCCGAGAGGACACCGGGGGAACCGATGGCCGCACCCTGGGCACCCGCGTCGGCAACGGCCATGCCCGCACCCGCGAGAACGAGACCGCCGGTGGCAGCCGCAGCAGCGACGACCTTCTTGATCATTATTCCTCCTAGTTGGCAATGCGGCCCCAGCCGCGGACCGCACCACCTGTAACGAGGGGGAATGGTGAGGGCTACGAGCGCCCCCGTGCATTCACTCTTTCCGGTCACATGCAAACGGGCGGACGAATCCGTAGGGGGTCCGGGGTCCTCAGCAGGCGTCGAGGAAGCGGTCCAGGACCCGGACGCCGAACTTGAGGCCGTCCACCGGGACCCGCTCGTCCACGCCGTGGAACATGCCGGCGAAGTCGAGCTCGGGCGGCAGCTGGAGCGGCGCGAAGCCGAAGCAGCGGATGCCGAGGTCGTCGAAGGACTTGGCGTCGGTGCCGCCGGAGAGCATGTACGGCACGGCGCGGGCGATCGGGTCCTCGGCGCGCAGCGCCAGCTGCATGGCGTCGACCAGTGCGCCGTCGAAGCTGGTCTCCAGGGCCTTGTCGCCGTGCACGTCCTCGCGCTTCACGCGGGGCCCGAGGATCCGGTCGAGGTCGGCCAGGAACTCCTGCTCGTACCCGGGCAGGAAGCGGCCGTCGACGTGCGCCGTGGCCTGGCCGGGGATCACGTTCACCTTGTAGCCGGCGCCGAGCATGGTGGGGGCGGCCGAGTTGCGGAGGGTGGCGCCGACCATCTTGGCGATGCCGCCGAGCTTGGCGAGGGTGCCGTCCATGTCCTCGGGGTCGAGCGGGGTGCCCAGGGCGTCCGAGAGCTCGTCCAGGAAGGAGCGCACGGTCTTGGTGACCCTCACCGGCCACTGGTGGCGGCCGAGGCGGCCCACGGCCTCGCAGAGCTCCGTGATGGCGTTGTCGTCATTGGTCATGGAGCCGTGGCCGGCCGTGCCCTCGACGGTCAGCCGCATCCAGTGCATGCCCTTCTGGGCCGTCTCGACCAGGTAGAGCCGCAGGTTCTCGTTGACGGTGAAGGAGAAGCCGCCGACCTCGCCGATCGCCTCCGTGACCCCGTCGAAGAGGTCGCGGTGCTTGTCGACCAGGTGCCGGGCGCCGTAGGTGCCACCGGCCTCCTCGTCGGCGAGGAAGGCGAGGACGATGTCGCGCGGGGGCTTGCGGCCGCTGCGCAGCCGGTCCCGGACGACCGCGAGGGTCATCGCGTCCATGTCCTTCATGTCGACGGCGCCGCGGCCCCAGACGCAGCCGTCGGCGATCTCGCCGGAGAAGGGGTGGTGGGTCCAGTCCTCCGCGTTGGCCGGGACGACGTCGGTGTGGCCGTGGATGAGCAGGGCCGGACGCGACGGGTCCTCGCCCTCGATCCGGGCGACGGTGGAGGCCCGCCCCTTGTGCGACTCGATGATCTTCGGCTCGAGTCCGACCTCCGCGAGCTTCTCGGCGACGTATTCGGCCGCCGCCCGCTCTCCCGGGCCGGAGTGGTCGCCGTAGTTGCTGGTGTCGATGCGGATGAGGTCACGACAGAGGTCCACCACCTCGTCCTCGCCGCTGACGCTCCGGGTCGTGTTCGACTCGCTCACGCTGCTTCCTCCCACTACGTGCCCCACGTGATTCCTTGTGATCTCCCCATCCTCCCGCGTGGCCCCCTCACGCCCAAGGGCGCCGAAGGGCCCGACACGCCGCTGTCACATGCCGGGGGCCGAGCGGGGGTGGTGATCGACCCCCTCAGATCTTTGCTATTGTTCTGTTCGTCGGAAGGGCCGAGCGGCCCGGAAGACAGACACCTTGTCCGGGTGGCGGAATGGCAGACGCGCTAGCTTGAGGTGCTAGTGCCCTTTATCGGGCGTGGGGGTTCAAGTCCCCCCTCGGACACCATCGAAGGACCCCACATCTTGTGGGGTCTTTCTTGTTACAGCGGCAGGAATCACGGCGGTAGGACCGGTGCGACGCAGATCCAAGGCCCCCTCTTCGCCCCTCCCCCAGCAGTACGGGATCGATCCCGTCCGGGTGCGGTTGCCGGAGGATTCCGGTGCGGAGTGGGCGACCGTCCGGGAGTATCTGGTCGCGCGGTACGGGAATGCCGTCGGGGCCGGGCGGATCGAGGGAATGCTGTGGGAGGGGCGGTTCGTCGGGGTCGACGGGCCGGTCGGCGGGGACGAGCCGTATGCCGCGGGGCGGTATCTCTGGTTCCACCGGGACTTTCCCGCCGAGACGCCGGTGCCCTTCGAGGTCGGGGTCGTGTACCGGGACGAGCGGATCGTGGTGGCCGACAAGCCGCACTTTCTGGCGACCATGCCTCGGGGGCGGCATGTGACGGAGACCGCGCTCGCGCGGTTGCGGCGTGATCTGGGGCTGCCGTTCCTGCAGCCCGCGCACCGGCTGGACCGGCTGACGGCGGGGCTCGTGCTGTTCGTCGTACGGCCGGAGGACCGGGGGGCGTACCAGACGCTGTTCCGGGACCGGGTCGTGCGCAAGGAGTACGAGGCGGTGGCGCCGTACGACCCGGCCGTGGAGCTGCCCGTCACCGTGCGGAGCCGGATCGAGAAGGAGCGTGGGGTGATGGCCGCCCGGGAGGTGCCGGGCGAGCCCAACGCCGAGAGCCGGATCGACCTGGTGAGGCACGCGGAAGGGCTCGGGTGGTACCGGCTGCTGCCCGTCACCGGGCGGACCCATCAGCTGCGGGTGCACATGAACGCGCTGGGGCTGCCGATCCTCGGCGATCCCGTCTATCCGGCCGTCCGTGAGGACGGGCCGGAGGACTTCTCGCGTCCGCTGCAACTGCTCGCGCGGACGCTGGAGTTCACCGACCCGTTCACGGGTGACGAGGTGCGGTTCGAGAGCCGGCTGGCTCTCAGTGGCCCCGGCTGATCCATTCCTCCAGGTGCGGGGCCTCCGCGCCGATCGTCGTCGTGTCGCCGTGCCCTGTGCGGACGACCGTCTCCGGCGGGAGGGTGAGGAGCTTCTCGCGGATCGAGTCGATGATCGTCGGGAAGTCCGAGTAGGACCGGCCGGTCGCGCCGGGGCCGCCCTGGAAGAGGGTGTCGCCGGTGAAGACCGTGCCCAGGTCGGGGGCGTACAGGGAGACCGCTCCGTGAGCGTGGCCGGGGGTGTGGAGGACCTTGAGGTCGGTGCCCGCGATGGTGAGGACCTGACCGTCGGCGAGGTCTCCGTCCGGGGTGTGGTCCGGGTGGGTCAGTTTCCACAGCGGCTGGTCGGCCGGGTGGAGCAGGATGCGGGCGCCGGTGGCGGCCGCGAGGGCCGGGGCGGCGTCGATGTGGTCGTCGTGGGCGTGGGTGCAGACGATGGCGCGCAGGGCGCGGCCGTCGAGCGCGGCGAGGATCGCCCCGGCGTCGTGGGCGGCGTCGATGACGATGGCCTCGGTGTCGTCGCCGACGATCCAGACGTTGTTGTCGACGTCCCAGGTGCCGCCGTCGAGGCTGAAGGTGCCGGAGGTGACCAGGTGGTCGATGCGGGCGGTCATCAGAGGACCACCACCGAGCGGAGGACGTCGCCCTCGTGCATGCGGGCGAAGGCCTTCTCGACGTCGCCGAGGCCGATGGTCTCGGTGACGAAGGCGGCGAGGTCGATGCGGCCCTGCTGGTGCAGGTCGATGAGCATCGGGAAGTCGCGGGACGGCAGGCAGTCGCCGTACCAGGAGGACTTGAGTGCGCCGCCGCGGCCGAAGACGTCGAGGAGGGGCAGGTCGAGTCGCATGTCCGGGCTGGGGACGCCGACCAGGACGACCGTGCCGGCGAGGTCGCGGGCGTAGAAGGCCTGCTCGTACGTCTCGGGGCGGCCGACGGCCTCGATGACGACGTCGGCGCCGAAGCCTCCGGTGAGCTCGCGGATCGCCTCGACGGCGTCGGCCGTGCGGGAGTTGACGGTGTGGGTGGCGCCCATCTCCTTCGCCTTGGCCAGCTTCCGGTCGTCGATGTCCACGGCGATGATCTTCGCGGCTCCGGCGAGGCGGGAGCCGACGACGGCCGCGTCGCCGACGCCGCCGCAGCCGATGACGGCGACGGTGTCGCCGCGGCCGACGTTGCCGGTGTTGATCGCGGCGCCGATGCCGGCCATCACGCCGCAGCCGAGGAGGCCCGCGACCTCGGGGGCGACGGCCGGGTCGACCTTGGTGCACTGGCCGGCGGCGACGAGGGTCTTCTCGGCGAAGGCGCCGATGCCGAGGGCCGGGGAGAGCTCCGTGCCGTCGAGCAGGGTCATCTTCTGCTTCGCGTTGTGGGTGGCGAAGCAGTACCAGGGGCGGCCGCGGGTGCAGGCGCGGCAGGTGCCGCAGACGGCGCGCCAGTTGAGGATCACGAAGTCGCCGGGGGTGACGTCGGTGACGCCCTCGCCGACGGACTCGACGATTCCGGCGGCCTCGTGGCCGAGCAGGAAGGGGAACTCGTCGTTGATCGCGCCCTGCTTGTAGTGGAGATCGGTGTGACAGACGCCGCAGGCCTGGATCTTCACGACGGCCTCGCCGGGGCCGGGGTCGGGGATGACGATCGTCTCGACCCGTACCGGTTCGTTCTTGCCGGGGGCGATGACCCCCTGGACGTGCTGCGGCATCGCGAACTTCCTTTTCTCCGAACGGATCTTGTAAGGCTCTTGCGTACCACTATCTCCTGACAAAAGGCGAGACCCCCGCAGGCCGTGCCTGTGGGGGTCTCGCCGTCTCCCGTGGGGGGAGTCTCAGTCCTGGGGGGTCGCGGAGGTCTCGCGGACCCGGCGGCGGACCAGGAACCAGCCGCCGACCAGCGCCGCCGCGATGAGCGGCAGGCAGTTCACGGTGGTGCGGCTGATGCCGCCGTCCATCCACATGAGGACGAGGACGGAGGCGAGGAAGCCCAGGGTCACGATCTGGGTGTACGGGGCCCAGGGCAGCTTGTAGCCGGGGCGGGTGACCTTGCCCTGCTCGGCGCGGCGCACGAACAGCAGCGAGCAGATCATGATCATGGCCCAGGTGCCGATGATGCCGATGGAGGCGAAGTTGAGGACCAGCTCGAAGGCCTCGCCCGGCATCAGGTAGTTGAGGACGACACCGGCGATGCCGAAGCCCGCGGTGAGCAGGATGCCGCCGTAGGGCACGCCGCCCCTGTTCATGACGCCGGTGAACTTGGGCGCGGAGCCGGCGAGCGACATGGAGCGCAGGATGCGGCCGGTGGAGTACAGGCCCGAGTTGAGGCTGGAGAGGGCGGCGGTGAGGACGACGAGGTTCATCACGCCGGCCGCGCCGGGGATGCCCAGCTTGTCGAAGACCGTGACGAAGGGGCTCTGGTCGCCGGAGTACGCGGTGTACGGGAGGATCAGCGCGAGCAGGACCACGGAGCCGACGTAGAAGAGGCCCACGCGCCACATGATCGAGTTGATCGCCTTCGGCATGATCTTCTCGGGGTTCTCGGTCTCGCCGGCGGCGACGCCGCAGAGCTCGACGGAGGCGTAGGCGAAGACGACGCCCTGGATGAGCAGCAGCATCGGCATCATGCCGTTGGGGAAGATGCCGCCGTTGTCGGTGATGTTGGCCAGGCCCGGGGTGTGACCGCCGACGTCGTGCGAGGTGACGACGAGGAAGATGCCGACGAGCATGAAGGCGACCAGGGCGGCGACCTTGATGATGGCGAACCAGAACTCCATCTCGCCGAAGTACTTCACGGAGATGAGGTTGGCGGCGAGGACGACCGCGAGGGCGATCAGGGCGAGGACCCACTGCGGGACGTCGCTGAACATGGCCCAGAAGTGGGCGTAGGTGGCGGCCGCGGTGATGTCGGCGACGGCGGTGGTCGACCAGTTGAGGAAGTACAGCCAGCCGGCCGTGTAGGCGCCCTTCTCGCCCATGAACTCACGGGCGTAGGAGACGAAGGCGCCGGAGGAGGGGCGGTAGAGCACGAGCTCGCCGAGGGCGCGGACCACGAAGAAGGCGAAGACGCCGCACACCGCGTACGCGATGAAGAGGGAGGGCCCGGCGTTGGCCATGCGGCCGCCGGCGCCCAGGAAGAGGCCGGTGCCGATGGCGCCGCCGATGGCGATCATGTTGATGTGCCGGGACTTGAGGTCCTTGCGGTATCCGGCGTCGCCTGCGTCGACGTGGGGGGCGGCGGCCGGATTCGCCGGAGCGGCGGACAGCGGCTCGGCCGCGATGACGCGGTCAGTCATGGAGTTGTTCGCCTTCGTGAGGGGTCTGTGCGGTACCCGGCCGTGCCCGGAGGAGGGGGTCTTCCCGGCACGGCCAGCGCACATACTCACGGCAACGGCGCCCCACTGACTGTGGCGCATGTCACTGAACGCCCTTATTTGAGCTAGTTCAGAGCTTTACCCGCACGTAACGACCGGTGTGCTAAGGCGCGAGGACGTCCAGTTCCTGGAGGGCTCCGACCGCGATCTGGCGGGTGAGCTCCTCGGCGCGGGCCGCGTCCCGCTCCCGTACGGCCTCGGCGACCTGGACGTGGAGGGTGACGGCGGCCGGGTCGGGGTCCTCGAACATCACGTGGTGGTGGGTGCGGCCGGTGAGGACCTCGGCGACGACGTCGCCGAGGCGGGCGAACATCTCGTTCCCGGAGGCGTTGAGCACGACGCGGTGGAAGGCGATGTCGTGGACGAGGTACTCCTCCAGGCGCCGGCCGCGCGAGGTGGCGACCATGCCGAGGGCCTGCTCGGTGAGCTCACGGCACTGCTCGGGGGTCGCGTTCAGGGCGGCCAGGCCGGCGGCGACCGGTTCGACCGCCGAGCGGAGCACGGTGAGCGAGCGGAGCTGGCGGGGGCGGTCGGCGCCGGCGAGCCGCCAGCGGATGACCTGGGGGTCGTACACGTTCCAGCTGGCGGTGGGGAGCACGGTCACGCCGACGCGGCGGCGGGACTCGACGAGGTGCATGGACTCCAGGACCCGCACGACCTCGCGGACCACGGTCCGGGAGACGTCGAAGCGCTGGGCGAGCTCGTCGGTGCGCAGCACGGTGCCCGGCGGGTACTCCCCGGCGGTGATCGCGAGACCCAGGGTGGCCAGGACGTGTGAGTGGAGCCCCTGGGCCGGTGTCGTCATGACGATCAGCCTATGCGCGCGGGGACGTGTGATCACACCCGGGAATTAAAAGTACGACTTTTATGTCACAGACTCTTGAATACGTCGTACCCAATGGGTTTCATGAGCGCGACGGATTCACCGAATCGATGTCGAAGAAGACAGCGAGGCACCCCCCATGAGCACCACCCCCCTCTCCGCTCCCCCGGTCGTCGTCGTGATGGGCGTCGCCGGGACCGGCAAGACCACCATCGGTCCGCTGGTCGCGGAGGCGCTCGGCCTGCCGTACGCCGAGGGCGACGACTTCCACCCGGCGGCCAACGTCGCCAAGATGTCGGCCGGCGTCCCGCTGGACGACAGGGACCGGGGGCCGTGGCTCGACGCCATCGGGGAGTGGGCGCACGGCCGGGCCGGACTCGGCGGGGTCGTGAGCAGCTCCGCGCTCAAGCGGATCTACCGGGACCGGCTGCGCGCCGCCGCGCCCGGGGTCGTCTTCCTGCATCTGACCGGTGACCGGGAGCTGATCGAGGGGCGGATGGCCGCGCGCAAGGGCCATTTCATGCCCACCGCGCTCCTCGACTCCCAGTTCGCCACCCTGCAGCCGCTGCAGGACGACGAGGCCGGCGTCGCCGTCGACGTCTCCGGCACTCCGGAGGAGATCACCGCCCGCGCCGTCGCCGCCCTGCGCGGCCTCGCCGGCTGACCTCTCCCCCGTACCCCCGTACCCCCGCCCCCCCTTCCTGCCCGTACGAAGGACTCCACCGTGACCAGTCTCAGCGTCGAGGTCCTGGCAGCGGACGCCGCCGAACCCATCACCTCGGCAGGCAACGCCCAGCTCGGGATCGCCGTCCTCGCCGGCATCGCCGTCATCGTCCTGCTCATCACCAAGTTCAAGCTGCACGCGTTCCTGGCGCTGACCATCGGGTCGCTGGCGCTCGGCGCGTTCGCGGGTGCCCCGCTCGCGGACACCATCAAGTCGTTCAGCACCGGACTCGGCAACACCGTGGCCGGTGTGGGCGTGCTCATCGCGCTCGGCGCGATCCTCGGCAAGCTGCTCGCCGACTCCGGCGGCGCCGACCAGATCGTGGACACGATCCTGGCGAAGACCGGCAAGCGGGCCATGCCGTGGGCGATGGTCCTGATCGCTTCCGTGATCGGACTGCCGCTCTTCTTCGAGGTCGGCATCGTGCTGCTGATCCCGGTGGTGCTCATGGTCGCCAAGCGCGGCAACTACTCGCTGATGCGGATCGGCATCCCGGCGCTGGCCGGCCTGTCCGTGATGCACGGCCTGATCCCGCCGCACCCCGGCCCGCTCGTCGCGATCGACGCGGTCGGCGCCAACCTGGGCGTGACCCTCGCGCTCGGCCTGGTCGTCGCCATCCCCACCGTGATCATCGCCGGCCCGCTCTTCTCCAAGTACGCCGCCCGCTGGGTGGACATCCAGGCGCCCGAGAAGATGATCCCGGCCCGGCCGTCCGAGGACCTGGAGAAGCGCCCCGGCTTCGGCGCCACCGTCGCGACCATCCTGCTGCCCGTCGTCCTGATGCTGGTCAAGGCGCTCGTCGACATCGTGGTCGACGACCCCGAGAGCGGCGTCCAGAAGGTCACCGACGTCATCGGCTCGCCGCTGATCGCCCTGCTCGCGGCCGTCATAGTCGGGATGTTCACGCTGGGCCGCGCGGCCGGCTTCACCAAGGAGCGGCTGAACTCGACCGTCGAGAAGTCCCTCGCTCCCATCGCCGGCATCCTTCTGATCGTCGGCGCGGGCGGCGGCTTCAAGCAGACCCTGATCGACATCGGCGTCGGCCAGATGATCCTCGACTTCTCGAAGGACTGGTCGATCCCGGCCCTGCTGCTCGCCTGGCTGATCGCGGTCGCGATCCGGCTCGCGACCGGCTCGGCCACGGTGGCGACGATCTCGGCGGCCGGCCTGGTGGCCCCGCTCGCCGAGGGCATGTCGACCGGCGAGGTGTCGCTGCTCGTCCTCGCCATCGGTGCCGGTTCGCTCTTCTTCAGCCACGTCAACGACGCCGGGTTCTGGCTGGTGAAGGAGTACTTCGGCATGAACGTCGGCCAGACGATCAAGACCTGGTCGGTGATGGAGACGATCATCTCGGTCGTCGGCATCGTGTTCGTGCTGCTGCTGTCGCTGGTGCTGTAGGCGACCGGGCACACGCGGGAGCCCCGGAGGTCCTTCTGGACGTCCGGGGCTCCCGTGCGTTCAGCCCCGCAGCAGCGACAGGACCTTCACGCCCAGCTCCAGGGCCTCGCCCGGCTCGTCCACGCACTGCTGGAGGTCGACGAAGCAGCCTTCGGCGCCGGTGTCCCGCACACCCGCGAGGACGGCGGCGACGGCGTCCGCCGTGGCGCCCGGGGCCGGGTTGTGGCGGATCTCGCGGCGCAGGGCACCGGGGTCCCGGCCGGCCTCCTCGGCGGCGCGCCGGGCCTCGTCCCACAGGTGCCCGGCCACACCGGGCGGCATGACGGCGCCGACCCAGCCGGCGGCCCGGCGGCCGACCCGGCGCAGCGCGGCGGGGCTGAAGCCGCCGAGGTAGACGGGCGGGCCGGCCGGCTGGACCGGGCGCAGGCCGACGTACGAGGTGGGGATGGTCCACTGCGGACCCTCGTGGCCGAACTCCTCCTCGGTCCAGATGCCGTGGAGGACGTCGAGGAGTTCGTCGAGGAGGGCACCGCGGCGGCGGAAGTCGGCGCCGGCGGCGGTGTACTCGTCGCGGAGCCAGCCGATCCCGAGTCCGACGTCGAGGCGGCCCTCGCTCACCCGGTCGAGCGAGGTGAGCGAGCGCGCGAGGAGGACCGGCGGGTACCAGGGGCCGTTGAGGGTGCTCGTGCCGAGCCGGGCGCGGCCGGTCGCGGTGGCGGCGACGGTGAGGACGGTGAGCGGGTCGAGGAAGGTCTTGTACTGGTGGGGGTACGGGTTCTCGGGCGTGTGTCCCGGATAGAGGTCGCTGGGGGCGACCGGGGTGAGGGCGCGGTCGCCGACCCAGAGCGAGTCGAATCCGGCCTCCTCGGCGTCCCGCGCGAAGGCGGCGATGCGGTCGGCGCGGGCGTGGGTGCCGTACTGCGGCAGTGCGATGCCTATCTCCATGGCCTCATCCTGGGCAGCGGGACGGCCCGCGACACGAAGGGCTCGGGGTGTGACCCGCACCACATGCGGGGCGCCGCCGTCAGCCGACCGCCTTCGCCGTCAGCCGACCGCCTTGGCTGCCGCCCGGCCCGCCGCGCGGCCCGAGAAGATGCAGCCGCCGAGGAAGGTGCCTTCGAGGGAGCGGTAGCCGTGGACTCCGCCGCCGCCGAAGCCGGCCGCCTCGCCCGCCGCGTACACGCCGTCCAGGGGCTCGCCGCCCTCCGTCAGGACCCGGGAGTCGAGGTCGGTCTCCAGGCCGCCGAGAGACTTGCGGGTGAGGATGTTGAGGCGTACGGCGATCAGCGGGCCGGCCTTCGGGTCGAGGATGCGGTGCGGGGACGCCGTGCGGATCAGCTTGTCGCCCAGGTACTTGCGGGCGCCCCGGATCGCCGTGACCTGGAGGTCCTTGGTGAAGGGGTTGGCGATCTCGCGGTCGCGGGCGGTGATCTCGCGGCGCAGCGCGGCCTCGTCGATCAGCGGCTCGTCGGTGAGCGCGTTCATGCCGCGGACGAGGGCGGAGAGGTCGCTCTCCACGACGAAGTCGACACCGTGGTCCATGAAGGCCTGGACGGGTGCCGGTACGTCGGCGCGGGCGCGGCCGAGGACGTCACGGACGGACTTGCCGGTGAGGTCGGGGTTCTGTTCGGAGCCGGAGAGCGCGAACTCCTTGCCGATGATGCGCTTGTCGAGGACGAACCAGGTGTGGTCGTGACCGGTCCGCATGATGTGTTCGAGGGTGCCCAGGGTGTCGAAGCCGGGGAAGAGCGGGACGGGGAGCCGCTTGCCGGTGGCGTCGAGCCAGAGGCTGGACGGGCCCGGCAGGATGCGGATGCCGTGGCGGGCCCAGATGGGGTTCCAGTTCTCGATGCCCTCGGTGTAGTGCCACATCCGGTCGCGGTTGATGTGATGGGCGCCCGCCTTCTCGGCGATGCCGAGCATCAGTCCGTCGACGTGGGCGGGGACGCCGGAGAGCAGCTTGGCGGGCGGGGTGCCGAGCCGGGCGGGCCACTGCGCGCGGACGAGGTCGTGGTTGCCGCCGATGCCGCCGGAGGTGACGATCACGGCCTGGGCCCGCAGTTCGAAGGTGCCGGTGGCCTCGCGGCTCGACGCGGTGCCGCGGGCGGCGGTGGAGGGGGCCAGGATCTCGCCGGAGACCGTGTCGACGGTTCCGGCCGTGCGGCCGAGTCCGGTGACGCGGTGGCGGAAGCGGAGGTCGACGAGGCCGCGGGCGGCGCCCTCGCGGACCTTGCGTTCGAAGGGGGCGACGAGGCCGGGCCCGGTGCCCCAGGTGATGTGGAAGCGGGGTACGGAGTTGCCGTGGCCGTTGGCGTCGTAGCCGCCGCGCTCGGCCCAGCCGACGACGGGGAAGAAGCGCACCCCGCGCGCGTGGAGCCAGGCGCGCTTCTCACCGGCGGCGAAGTCGACGTACGCCTCGGCCCATTTCCTCGGCCAGTGGTCCTCGGTGCGGTCGAAGCCCGCGGTGCCGAACCAGTCCTGGAGGGCGAGGGCGTGGCTGTCCTTGACGCGCATCCTGCGCTGTTCGGGCGAGTCGACGAGGAACAGGCCGCCGAAGGACCAGTGGGCCTGGCCGCCGAGGGACTGCTCCGGTTCCTGGTCGAGGAGGATCACGGAGCGGCCGGCGTCGACCAGCTCGGCGGTGGCGACGAGGCCGGCGAGGCCCGCCCCGATCACGATCACATCAGCGTCGTAGGACATGGACCGCATCTTGGATACACGAATGTATCGAGTCAACCGTCCGAGCCCTCCCTCGACGTTTCCGTTTTCTAATGTCCAGCATTAATATGAAGGTATGGCAAGGACGTCAGGGCCCGAGACCCGGGAGAAACTGATCCGCGCGGCAGAGGAGCTCTTTGCCGCACAGGGCGTCCACGGCGCACAGCTCCGGGACGTCGTGGCCCTGGCCGGACAGGCCAACCCCTCCGCGGTCCAGTACCACTTCGGCTCGCGCGCCGGACTGCTCGACGCGGTCATGGCGGGCCGCCAGGCCCGTACGGAACAGGTGCTCACGCCCCTCTTCGAGAACGCCCTCCTCGACAGCGTCCGCCTCGACAGCTCGGGCGACGACCTGAGACCGCTGGTCGCCGCGCTCGTCACCGCCGAGGCCAGTGAGCTGCGCACCGACCGGGGCCGCCGCTGCCTGCGGATCTCCGCGCAGCTCAGCCACGAGAGCGGCGTCCGCACCCGCACCCCCCATCCCACGCTCGCCGGCACCGTCTACTGGCGCCTGATCGAGCGGATCGCGGACCGTCTCGCCGCCGGCGGGCTCCCCGAGCCGCTGCTCCTGGAGCGCCTCGACCTGGCGCTGACCGTGGTGGGCGCGGCCATGGCGGACCGGGCCCGGCAGTACCTCGACGGCACCGAGCCGCTCACCGACGAGCCGCTCTTCCTCGCCGATCTCGTCGAGACCACCACCGCGCTTCTCCGGGCCGCACAGCCCCGGAGCGTCTGAACCCGCTGAAAGGGACCTCACATGAACGACCTCACCGGCAAGACCGTGCTCATCACCGGCGGCGCCCGCGGCCTGGGCGCCGAGGCCGCCAGGCTGGCCGTCGCCTCCGGCGCGAACGTCGTGATCACCGACGTCCTCGACGAGGACGGCAAGGCCACGGCCGAGGCGCTCGGCGAGCGGGCCCGGTTCTTCCACCACGACGTGACCTCCGAGGAGGAGTGGGCGGCGGCCGTCGCCTTCGCGGTGGCGGAGTTCGGCGGGCTGCACGGTCTGGTGAACAACGCCGGCATCTCCACCGGGGCGTTCCTGGAGACCGAGTCCGTCGAGCACTTCCGCAAGGTCCTCGACATCAACCTGACCGGCGTCTTCATCGGTATGAAGGCCGCGATACCGGCGATGAAGGAGGCCGGCGGCGGCTCCATCGTCAACATCTCCTCGGCCGCGGGCCTGATGGGCCTGGCGCTGACCGCCGGGTACGGCGCCTCCAAGTGGGGCGTGCGCGGCCTGACGAAGATCGGCGCGGTGGAGCTCGGCACGGCGAAGATCCGCGTCAACTCCGTCCACCCCGGCATGACCTACACCCCGATGACGGCCTCCGTCGGCATCGAGCGCGGCGAGGGCAGGTACCCGAACACGCCGATGGGCCGGGTCGGCGAGGCCGACGAGATCGCGGGCGCGGTCGTCTTCCTGCTCTCGGACGCCGCCTCGTACGTGACGGGCGCGGAGCTCGCCGTGGACGGCGGCTGGACGACCGGTCCGACCGTCAAGTACGTCATGGGGCAGTGATTTCATGGGCGCATGAGCGCCTCTGAAGAGATCCTCGACGTCGTCGACGAGCACGACCGGGTCATCGGGCAGGCCCCGCGCGGTGAGGTGTACGCGCGGGGCCTGATCCATCGCTGCGTCTTCGTCCGGGTCCGGGACGCCGAGGGCAGGGTCTTCGTCCACCGCAGGACGCCGACGAAGCTGGTCTTCCCCTCGATGTACGACATGTTCGTCGGCGGGGTCGTCGGCACGGGCGAGTCCTACGACGAGGCCGCGCTGCGGGAGGCCGAGGAGGAGCTCGGGGTGTCCGGGCTGCCCCGCCCCGAGCCGGTGCTGCGGTTCCTGTACGACTCCGGGGGCGTGGCCGGGAAGTGGTGGTCGGCGGTCTACGAGGTCCGCTGCGAGCTGCCGGTCAGCCCTCAGGTGGAGGAGGTCGCCTGGCACGGCTTCCTCACGGACGGGGAGCTGGAGGAGCGCCTCGGCACCTGGGAGTGGGTACCGGACGGCCTCGCCGCGTACGAGATGCTGCGGGCTCGCTGATCGTCCGGCGCGCAGCCGAGTGCCGGGCCCACCGATCATCCGGCGCGCGGCCGGTGGCGGGCCCGCCGATCACCCGGTACGCAGCATGTGTCGGGCCCGCCGATCATCCGGCCGTTAGGGTGCACGAGTGAGCGAATTCGTGCAGAGCCTGCGGTTGTGGTTCGCGCCGCAGCGGATCAGGGACGAGGGCGAGACCCCCGACTACCGCTTCTCCCTGGCCAACGAGCGGACCTTCCTCGCCTGGATCCGGACCGCGCTCGCCCTCGTCGGCGGTGGCTTCGCCGTCGACCAGTTCCTGCCGGACCTGCGCTGGGGCGTGCGCGTCGGGCTCGCGCTCGCGCTGCTCGCCGCGGGAGTGCTGTGCGCCCTGCGGGCGGTGAACCACTGGGTGCGCTGCGAGCGGGCGATGCGGCGCGGCGAGGACCTGCCGACCTCCCGGTTCCCGGCGCTGCTCAGCCTGGCGGTGGCCGTGGTGGCGCTCGCGATGGTGGTGCTCGTCGTCTTCGGCTGGGCCGGGCGGTGAGCACGGCCGCCGAGACCCGGGATCCGGGGCTCCAGCCGGAGCGGACCCGGCTGGCGTGGCGGCGTACGACCCTGTCGTGCACGGTCGTCGCGGTGCTCGCCGTGAAGCTGACCGTCAGCGACGAGATCACGGCGAAGGAGCTGACCGGGCTCGCGCTGTCGTCCCTTGTGTGGGTCGCCTTCCTTGCCGTGGCGCACCGGCGGATCCGTTCCCTGGGCGCGGCCCGGCCGCTCCCGCTCTCCCACCGGGGCGCGCTGCTCGCGGCGGGGTGCACGATCGCGCTCGCCGTCTTCGGGGCGGCGGTGATCTGGTGACCCCGCGCCTCTAGGGGACGGTGACCACGACCTTGCCGTTGAGGCCGCCCGCCGCGTTGGCGCGCTGGGCCTCGGCGGCCTGTTCCAGGGGGAACGACCTGGCCACCCGTACGGTGAGGACGCCCGCGTCGGCCAGCTCGGCGAGGGCCGCGAGGTCGGCGGCGTCGGGGCGGGTCCAGAAGTAGATGCCGCCCAGGGCGAGGACCTCGCCGTCGGCGATCGACGCCAGGCGGCCCTGAGGGGCGAGGAGCGGGGCGGAGAGCTTCAGGAACGGGCCGCCGATGGTGTCGAGGACGGCGTCCACGCCCGCCGGGGCGAGGGCGCGGACCTGGTCGGTGAAGGTCTCCTCGTCGTAGCGGACGGGGTCGGCGCCGAGCTCCGCGACCCGTTCCAGGCCCGCGTCCCTGGCCGCGCCGATGACCCGGCAGCCGAGGTGGCGGGCGATCTGGACGGCCATCGAGCCGACTCCGCCGGCCGCCGCGTGGACGAGGACGGTGTCCCCGGGCCGTACCGCGAGGGCCCGGTGGAGCGCCTGGTACGCGGTGAGGCCGGCGAGCGGGAGGGCCGCGGCCTCCTCGAAGTCGAAGGTGCGGGGCTTGCGGGCGAGGGTGCGGACGGGGGCGGCGACGTACTCGGCGAAGGTGCCCCGGGAGAGGAAGTCCTCGCGGACGTACCCCATGACCTCGTCGCCCACGGCGAACTCGGGGACGGAGAGGCCGAGCCGGACGACGACACCGGAGACGTCCCAGCCGGGGACGACCGGGAAGACCGCGTCCATCATGCCGTCGAGGTATCCGGCCTGGCACTTCCAGTCGACCGGGTTGACGGCGGCCGCCCGCACCTCGATCAGGACCGCGTCGGGTCCGATCTTGGGCTCGGGCAGCTCGCCGTACTCCAGGACCTCGGGGCCGCCGTACCGGCTGTAGCTGATCGCCTTCATACCCCCGACCCTCGGTGCGACCGGGCCGGCCCGCAAGCCGGGGCGCCGGTCGCCGGCGTCAGCCGCCGAGCGCCACCGGCGGCGGGAGCATGGCGCGCGGGTCGCGGCCCGAGGTCCAGAGGCCGATGAGGAAGGCGGTGGTCGCCTCCAGGAGGTCCGCGTGCGCCAGCGGGCCGGCGACGAAGGGGGCGCAGCCCAGGTCGGCGGCGAGGGTGGAGACGAGCGCGAGGGCCGCCTCGTCGTCCCCGCAGAGGGGGACGGCGACCGGTCCGTCCGCGAAGACGGGCGGGGTGCGGCTCCACACCGCCGGCGTGACGTGGTTGAAGGCCTTCACCACCCGGGCGCCCGTCGCGGCGGCGAGGGTGCGGGCGGCTCCGGGGCCCTCGCCGGTGGTGAGGACCGGGCCCGGGCCCACCGCGTTGGTGCAGTCGATCAGGATCCGTCCGCCGAACGAGCCGACGGGGCCCACCGTTTCGAGGGCCGGCAGGACCGCGTCGTACGGCAGGGCCAGGAGGGTCGCCTCGCCGAAGCGGGCCGCCTCGGCGAGGGTGCCCGGCCGGGCCCCCGTGCTCGCGGCGAGCGCGGCGGTCCGTTCCGCGTCGCGGCCGCCGACGAGCACCTCGTGGCCCGCCCTGACCCATCCTCCGCCGAGCGCCCGTGCCATCGCTCCCGTACCCAGTACTCCCACCCGCATGGGGCGTCCTCCCTCACGTACCGTTGTGCGTGTTGACCTGAACGACCGTAGGCGGGTGGTGACTTACCGGATGGTTCCCGACCGGGTCCTCGCGGACTGCCGGGCGCGGCTCGGCTTCGACCTGCTCTCCCACACCTGGAACGGGGTCGTCCTGTACGCGCTCGCGGACGGGCCGCGGCGGCCCGGCGAGCTGCGGACGGCGATCGGCGGGATCAGCGCGAAGGTGCTGACGGAGACGCTGCGACGCCTCGAGGGGTACGCGCTCGTGGAACGGCGGGCGTACGAGGAGACGCCGCCCCGGGTCGAGTACGCGCTGACCGCGCTGGGGCGTTCGCTGCTCGGGCCGATCGAGGCCCTGGGGCGGTGGTCGGCGGAGTACGGGGACGCGTTCGTGGCGGCGCAGGGGTGGGACGCGGAGTAGGCGGTTCCGACTTCCCCCGGGCCGGGGCCGACTGGCACTCTTCCCCTGTCCAGTCGGACTCTCATCCGGGGGAATCCCTTTGTCTGCCACGTCCACCGATCCCTATGTGGTCACGCTCGCTCCGCACGTGCACGCCTTCGTCCAGCCCGACGGCGGCTGGTGCCTGAACAACGCCGGGTTCCTCGGCGACGCCGACGAGTCGCTGCTCGTCGACACCGCCGCCACCGAGCGCCGGGCGCGGCTGCTGCGCGAGGCGGTGCTCGCCGAGGGGCTGCCGCTGCCGCGGACCATCGTCTCCACCCACCATCACGGCGACCACACCTACGGCAACGGGGTGTTCTGCCCCGAGGCGCGGATCGTGGGCCACGAGAACTGCCGGTCCGAGCAGCTCGCGGCCGGGCACCAGCTCCATCTGCTGTGGCCGCAGACCGACTTCGGGCGGGTCGACATCCTGCCGCCGTCCGTCACGTACAGCGAGCGGCTCACCCTGTACGTCGGCGGGATCGAGGTGCGGGTGCTGCACCCGGGCGCCGCGCACACCACCGGCGACTCGATCGTCCATCTCCCGGAGCAGGGCGTCGTCTTCACCGGTGACCTGGTCTTCCACGGCGGGACGCCGTTCCTGCCGATGGGTTCGCTCGCCGGTTCGCTGCGCGCGCTCGACCTGCTGCGGTCCCTCGACGCGCCGACGGTCGTGCCCGGGCACGGGCGGGTCACCGACCCCTCGGCGTACGACACCACGGAGCGGTACCTGCGGTGGGTGGCGGAGCTGGCCGCCGAGGGGTACGCGAAGGGGGCGACGCCGCTGGAGACGGCGCGGCGCGCCGAGCTCGGCGAGTTCGCCGCGTGGCGGGAGAGCGAGCGGCTGGTGGCGAACCTGCACCGGGCGTACGCGGAACTGGAGGGGCTGCCGGAGGGGTCGCCGCTGGATCCGGTGGCGGTGTTCGGGGACATGGCGGCGATGAACGGCGGGGTGCCGGTGGCTTGCCACGCGTAACGCCGGTACGGGCCCGCGCCTGAGCTGGGCGGTGCCCCGGCCCACCCCCCGTGTGGGCAATCGTCCCGCTGGGCGGGACGGGTGGGCACACGGGACGGCGCCCTTCAGCGGCGCCTCCGCGTTCCGAGCCTGGACCCGCACCACGATCGCGCCGTACCTGCGGGTGCGGGTTCAGGCGCGGAAGCCTCTGGCGCCGGCAGGGCGCGGGTCCGTTGTGCCCACCCGTTCCGCCCCAGCGGAACGCATGCCCACAACGGGGCGGGCGCGGGGCCTACCAGCGGTTCGGGGTCCAGGTCGGGTTCGTCGCTCGCATCGCCGCCGCGTCGTCCCGGTCCCGGAACCCGCCGTCGTCCTTCAGCCACCGGTCGTGCAGGCCGGCGAGGGCCTCGCGGTCGAGGTGCACGCCCAGGCCCGGCGCGTCGGAGACCCTGAGGCGGCCCTCGTGGAAGACGGGGCGGGTCGTGACGACGTCCTCCGTCTGCCACGGGTAGTGGGTGTCGCAGGCGTGGTGGAGGCCCGGCAGGGTGGCCGCGACCTGGGTCATGGCGGCGAGGCTGATGCCCAGGTGGGTGTTGGAGTGCATGGAGAGCCCGACGCCGTACGTCCGGCAGAGCGCGGCCAGTTCGCGGGTGCGGTGGAGTCCGCCCCAGTAGTGGTGGTCGCAGAGCACGATCCGTACCGCCCCCTTGGCGAAGGCTTCCGGGACCTCCTCGAAGGTGGTGACGCACATGTTGGTGGCGAGCGGCACGTCCGTGCTCCCGGCGACCGCCGCCATCTCGGCCGTGCCGCTCGCCGGGTCCTCCAGGTACTCCAGGACGTCCTTGAGCTCGCGGGCGACGGCGAGCGAGGTCTCCACGGACCAGGCGCCGTTGGGGTCGAGGCGGAGCGGGCGGCCGGGGAACTCCCGCGCGAGGGCCCTGATGGCGGCGATCTCCCGTTCGGGCTCGAAGACCCCGCCCTTCAGTTTGAAGGAGCGGAAGCCGTACTCCCGGTCGAAGCGGCGCGCCTGGGCGACGATGCCGGCCGGGTCGAGCGCCGCGCCCCAGTCGTCCGTACCGGCCCACTTGTAGAAGAGGTACGCGCTGTACTCGACCTCGTCGCGGACCTTGCCGCCGAGGAGCGCGTGGACGGGCAGGCCGAGGGTCTTGCCGAGGGCGTCGAGGCAGGCGGTCTCGAAGGCGGAGACGACGGAGAGGCGGAGCTTCTCGGCCGTTCGGACCCCGCGCAGGCCGCTCGCGTCGACCCCCTCGTCCGTGTCCGGCTGCGACGCGCTCCCGGTCTCCGCCGCCAGAGCGAAGAGTCCGTTCACGTCTGTGACCGACCGGCCCGGGAGTGCCTCGGCCAGCCGGTGGGCGACGTCCAGGTAGACGGTGTCGCCGTACGTCTCGCCGAGGCCGCTCACCCCTCCCCTGGTGACGACTTCCACCACGAGTCGGGGCGTGTAGGGCTGGTGGACGCCCTGGGTGTTGAGGAGAGGCGGGTCGGAGATGAGGATCGGGGTCAGCCGGACTTCGTCGACGATCAGCTTCGCATCCATATGTGAACTCTATTCATGGACGCGATCGGAGAACAGAGGGCCCGCGGCGCTTTCGCCGCGCCCCTCTGGACGACATACCGACTGGTCGGTCATCATGAACGCCGACCGAAGCCGATCCGGAGGTACGCACGTATGAGCTCCGCCCCGCCGCCAGGACTCGACCCCGAGCAGCTGCGCCGATTCCTCGACCGCGAGCGGCCCGGCCTTGTGTCCGGCCCCCTCGAAGCCCGGTTGATCGAGGGCGGCCGGTCGAACCTGACGTACGTCGTGAGCGACGGCACCGGCCGCTGGGTGGTCCGGCGGCCCCCGCTCGGCCACGTCCTCGCCACCGCCCACGACATGCGGCGCGAGCACCGCGTCATCAGCGCGCTGGCCGGGACGGGTGTGCCCGTCCCGGGGACCGTGCTGTTCTGCGACGACGAATCCGTGCTCGGCGCGCCGTTCTACGTCATGGAGTTCGTCGACGGAACGCCGTACCGCTCGGCCCGCCAGCTCGCCCCGCTCGGCCCCGAGCGCACCCGCGCGGCCGTCCTCGGCCTCGTCGACACGCTCGTCGACCTGCACGCCGTCGACCCCGAGGCCGTCGGTCTCGGCGACTTCGGGCGCCCGGAGGGCTTCCTCGACCGGCAGCTGCGCCGCTGGGGCAAGCAGCTCGACGCCTCGCGCGGCCGCGAGCTGCCCGGCATCGACGAGCTGCACGCCGCCCTCGGGCGCGCGCTGCCCGTCTCGCCCGCGCCGACCGTGATCCACGGCGACTACCGGCTGGACAACGTCCTCGTCGGCGAGGACGACCGCATCCGGGCCGTCCTCGACTGGGAGATGTCCACCCTCGGCGACCCGCTCACCGACCTCGGCCTCCTCGTCATGTACAGCACGCCGCTCGACGTCCCGGACTCCCCCGTCTCCACGACCGCGACGGCCCCCGGGCATCCGAGCGTCGCCGAGCTGGTCGAGCGCTACGCCGCCCGCTCGGGCCGCGACACCTCCGGGCTCGCCTGGTACACGGCCTTCGCCTGGTTCAAGCTGGCCGTGATCCTGGAGGGCATCCACTACCGCTGGACCCTCGGCCAGACCGTCGGCGCCGGCTTCGACCGCATCGGCGAACTCGTCCCCGTCTTCATCGACCACGGCCTGACCACCCTTCAGGAGGGCTGAACCACCATGGACTTCGCCTACGACGCGCGCACCGAGGAACTGCGCGGAAAGCTCCTCGCCTTCATGGACGAGCACGTCTACCCGGCCGAGGCCGTCGCCGAGGAGCAGCGCGCCCTGCTCGCCTCGCCCTGGGACACCCCGCAGGTCGTGGAGGATCTCAAGGCCGAGGCCAAGCGGCAGGGCCTCTGGAACCTCTTCCTCCCGGACGCCGAGTACGGCGCCGGGCTCACCAACCTCCAGTACGCACCGCTCGCCGAGATCACCGGCCGCAGCCCGCACCTCGCCCCGACCGCCCTCAACTGCGCCGCCCCGGACACCGGGAACATGGAGCTGCTCGCCCAGTTCGGCGACGAGGCGCAGAAGAAGCAGTGGCTGGAGCCGCTCCTCGCCGGCGAGATCCGCTCGGCCTTCGCGATGACCGAGCCCGAGGTCGCCTCCTCCGACGCGACCAACATCGAGACCCGGATCCGGCGGGACGGCGACGAGTACGTCGTCGACGGTCGCAAGTGGTACATCTCCGGGGCGATGAACCCCGACTGCCGGATCTTCATCGTCATGGGCAAGACCGACCCCGACGGGCCGGACCTCCGCCGTCAGCAGTCGATGATCCTCGTGCCGCGCGACACCCCGGGCGTCGAGGTCCGGCGCGCGATGCAGGTGTACGGCTACGAGGACCACTACCACGGCGGCCACGCCGAGGTGATCTTCGACGGGGTCCGGGTCCCGGCCGCGAACATCGTCGGCGAGGAGGGCGGCGGCTTCGCCATCGCGCAGGCCCGGCTCGGCCCCGGCCGCATCCACCACTGCATGCGGCTCATCGGTATGGCGGAGCGGGCGGTCGAGCTGATGTGCCGGCGCGCCGTCTCCCGTACCGCCTTCGGCAAGGCGCTCGCCCAGCAGGGCGTCGTGCAGAACTGGATCGCCGACGCCCGGGTGACCATCGAGCAGCTGCGGCTGCTCGTCCTCAAGACGGCCTGGCTGATGGACACCGTCGGCAACCGGGGCGCGCACACCGAGATCCAGGCCATCAAGATCGCGACCCCGCGCGCCGTCGTCGACATCATCGACAAGGCCGTGCAGGCGCACGGGGCCGGCGGTGTCTCGCAGGACTTCCCGCTGGCCGAACTGTGGGCGGCGGCGAGGACACTGAAGCTGGCGGACGGGCCGGACGAGGTGCACCAGCGGTCGCTGGCGCGGCGGGAGCTGAAGAAGTACCTCTAGCCCGGTCCTACGGGCGCAGGGCCCGCAGCAGGAGGTCGGCGAGGTGGTCGGCCACCTGCTGCGGGGTCAGCGGGCCGTCCGGGCGGTACCACGTCGACAGGTGGTGCACCGAGCCGAAGTGGTAGTCCACGACGAGGTCGGCGGGCGTGGCGGAGGAGAAGACGCCCGCCCGCTGGCCTTCCTCGATCAGGGCCCGGAAGCGCTCGTGGTAGTGGCGCCGCTCGGACCGCACCTGCTTGTTCTTCTCGGGGCTCAGGTGGTGCATGGAGCGGAAGAAGATGGCGGCGTCGTCGAGGTTCTCGATGGTGGTGACGACGACGTCGGCGGCGGCGGCGCGCAGCCGGTCCTCGATGGGCTCGTCGGCGTCCGCGAAGGCGTCGAGCCGTTCCTGCTGGAGGCGCAGGACGCGGGAGTAGACCTCCTGGAGGAGGTCCTCCTTGGATCCGAAGTAGTGGTAGAGCGCGCCCTTGGTGACCCCGGCGGCCTCGACGATCTCCTGGACGGAGGTGCGGTCGTAGCCCTGCTCCGCGAAGAGCCGGGTGGCGGCGGCGAGGAGTCTCTGGGGAACGGGGGCACCGTTCCCGTCCGTCGTCCTGGCCATGCTCCGCCGCCTTCCTTGGTGATCGTTTTCGGTCACGGGAACGCGTTCCCGTCCGTAGATCTTCCCATCCGCCCGGGCCTACGGCTGACGGGTGCCCGTCTCCCAGGTCCGCTGGACGTGGTTCATCGTGGTGAGCCACCGTTCGGGGTCGGTGGCGCGATTGCGGTAGTAGCCGGCGACCTCGGGGTGGGGCAGGACGAGGAAGCGGTCGGCGGCGATGGCGTCGAGGAGGGCGGCGGCGACGTCCTCGGGCTCGATGGCCGTGGGGGCGAGGACGAGCTCGCCGGCCGATCCGGCGGCGGTGAGCATGTCCGTACGCACGCCCTGCGGGCAGATGGCGTGGACCTTGAGGCCGCGGTGGCGGTAGGTGAGGGAGAGCCATTCGGCGAAGGCGTACGCGCCGTGCTTGGAGACGCTGTACGGCGCGGCGCCGATCATGGTGAGCAGTCCGGCGGCGGAGACGGTGGAGACGAAGCGGCCGCTGCCGCGCTCCAGCCACTCCGGGAGGAGGGCGCGGGCCGCGCGGACGTGGGCCATGACGTTGACGTCCCAGGCGGCGGCCCAGACGTCCTCGTCGGCGAAGGCGTCGCCGGGCGAGGAGAGTCCGGCGTTGGCGCACCAGACGTCGACGGTGCCGCCGAGGGCCTCGCGGGCCTCGTCGACGACGGCGGAGGCGTCGCCGGGGACGGCGACGGCGCCGATCTCCTCGGCGACGGCCTTGGTGCGCCCGGGGTCCAGGTCGTTGACGACGACCCGGGCACCCTCGGCGGCGAAGCGGCGGGCGAGGGCGGCGCCGATGCCGCCGCCCGCTCCGGTGACGACGACACCGGCGCCCCGGAGTTCGTTCGTGTCCGCGGTCATGGACCCACCTCTCGGCTGTGACGGCTCTGGGCCGTGACGACGCGGACAGACTAACCGGTCGGTATGGAGCGGCGGAAGACCCGTTCCGCACGCCTCGTTCCCCGGGGCCGTCAGGAGCGCTAGCGTGCGTGCCCATGTCACTGGCGAGGAGGTCCCGCATGAGCCTGTCGCGACGGAGTCTGCTGGCCGCAGGAGGCGGCGCCCTCGGGGTGGCGGCGACGGCCGGCGCCGCCGGCCCCGCGTCCGCCGCCGGGGGCCACGGCCGGGTGCGGACGGGCTTCGAGCGGCTCGCGGCCGACGGATACGCGCTCCTCGCGGGCGAGCGGGTCGGCGTCGTCACCAACCCGACCGGCATCACCCCGGACGCGCGGCACATCGTCGACGTGATGCACGCCGACGAGCGGGTGGACCTGGTCGCCGTCTTCGGCCCCGAGCACGGCTTCCGGGGCACCGCCCAGGCGGGCGGCTCCGAGGGCCGCTACGACGACCCGGCGACCGGACTGCCCGTCTACGACACGTACCTGAAGAGCGGGCAGCCTCTCGCGGACGTCTTCACCGCCTCCGGGGTGGACACGGTCGTCTTCGACATCCAGGACGTCGGCGCCCGCTTCTACACGTACATCTGGACGCTGTACGACTGCATGGCGGCCGCCGCCCTCGCCGGGAAGCGGTTCGTCGTCCTGGACCGGCCGAACCCGGCGACGGGACGGGCGGCGCTCGGGCCCGTCCTGGACCGGGCGTTCGCGACCTTCGTCGGGCGGGAGCCGATCGCGCAGGCGCACGGCATGACGGTGGCCGAGCTGGCCGGTCTCTTCAACGGCGAGTTCCTGGCCGCGCCCGTCGCCCTGGAGACCGTGACGATGACGGGCTGGCGGCGGTCGGAGTTCTTCGACGCGACCGGCCTGCCGTGGGTGCCGCCCAGCCCGAACATGCCGACGCCGGAGACCGCGCTCGTCTACTCCGGCACCTGCCTCTTCGAGGGCACGAACCTCTCCGAGGGCCGGGGCACCACCCGTCCCTTCGAACTCCTCGGCGCCGAGGGCGTCGACCGGCGGTGGGCGGAGGCGGCGAACGCCCTCGGCCTCCCCGGGGTCCGGTTCCGCGAGGCGTACTTCGCCCCGACCTTCTCCAAGTTCCAGGGGAAGACGGTCGGCGGGGTGCAGCTGCACGTCCACGACCGGGGGTCCTTCGACCCGGTACGGACCGGGATCGGGCTGCTCGTCACGGCCCGGAGCTCCTGGTCCGGCTTCGCCTGGCGGGCGGACAACTGGATCGACAAGCTGACCGGTTCGACCCGGGTACGGACCCTGATCGACGCCGGTGCGGGCGTCGACGAGGTCGTCGGGGCGTGGGAGGCGGACCTGGCGGCCTTCCGGTCGGTGCGCGAGGAGTATCTGCTGTACCGGTGACGGGGGTTGGCCCCCGTACAGGACGGGGGCCGGCGGGATGTCCCCCGGGTGTCCCACCGACCACGCTTGCCCCATGAACCTCTCCTTACGACGCCGTCGTCTGCCCCTCGTGGGGCTTCTGCTCGCCGCCTGCCTGGGCTCCCTCGCACCCGCCGCGGGCGCCGCCGCGGCCCCGGCCGGACCCGATCCCGCGCGGGAACTCGCCGGCTCCGCCCGGCCCCTGACCGATCTGCGGCCCCTCGACCGGATGATCGGCTCGGCCAAGGTCGTCGGCCTCGGCGAGGCCACCCACAGCTCGGCGGAGTTCTTCGAGGCCAAGCACCGGATCTTCGAGCACCTCGTGGAGTCCCGGGGCTTCACCACCTTCGCCCTGGAGGCGCCCTGGTCCACCGGACTCCTCGTCGACGCCTGGGTCCGCACCGGCGAGGGCGACATCCGGGCGATCATGCGCGACGAGTTCCAGGAGTCGTACCGCCTGTGGAACACCGAGGAGTACCTCGACCTCTTCCGGTGGATGCGGCGGCACAACCAGCTCCACCCCGGACACCCGGTCCGCTTCCTGGGCAACGACCTCGGCTACGCGGGACCGAACCTCTTCGACACCGTCACCTCGCACGTCGCCCGTGTCCACCCGGCGCTCCTCCCCCGCTTCCGGGAGCTGTACCGGGACTCGCGGCCCACGGGCGAGGTGGAGGCCTGGATGAAGGGGTACATGGAGAAGCCGCACGCCGAGCGGCAGCGGATGGCCGGCGACGTGAACCGCGCCCTCGCCCTCCTGGAGCGGCAGAAACCCGGCAAGGGCCCCGGGGCGCGGGAGGCGCACCTGTGGGCGGTGCAGCACGCGCGCGCGATCGCCCAGGTCGGCACCGAGTACGCCCACGACCTGACGACGCCGGAGGGTCTCGCCGCGGCGATGCTCTACCGCGACCGGGTCATGGCGGAGAACACCGTGTGGTGGCAGCGGTCGACCGGCGACCGGATCGTGCTCTCCGCGCACAACGGGCACGTCGGCTACGAGACGCCGAAGCCGGACCAGTACCCCAGGCTCCAGGGCGCCTTCCTGCGGGACGCCCTCGGCCGGGACTACGTGAGCGTGGGCGCCTCCTTCGGGCAGGGCTCCTTCAACGCGCACGACACCGGCGCCCCCGGCGAACCGCTCCGCACCTTCACCGTCGCCCCGCTCGGCCCCGACAGCAACTCCCACACCCTGGACCGGGTCGCGGCCGGCCCCTTCTACCTGGACCTGAGGCGTACGACTCCGGCGGCGCGCGACTGGCTGGGCGTGCCCCGGCCGGCCCGGCACGTCGGCACGGTCTTCCCCTGGCCGGGCGACATCGTGCCGGAGCGGCTGTCCACCGCGTACGACCTGCTGATCCACTTCCCCCGGATCTCGGCGGCCCGACTGCGCTGACCGCATGTCGCAGGTCTGGACGGGGCCGTGCGCGGGCATCCTTGCGGAGGAGCCGCCGCCCGCGCACGGGGCGCACTCGGCGCTGCGGCCCCCTCGACGTGGAGGGACGGGTCTGGTCGTGACCGGGATGAGTGTGGAGCCGTACCGGGAGATCACCTTCGACAAGGACGGCGACGGGCCGCCGGGCCAGGCCTCGGAGCTCGCCGCGCTGGCCCGGCAGGGCGTAGGCGACCTGGTGGTGTTCGCGCACGGGTGGAACAACTCCCCGTCCGGCGCCACCCGGCTCTGCTCCGATTTCTTCGCCCCCTTCCCCGGGCTGCTCGCACCCGGGGTGGAGGCGGGGTACGCGGGGCTCGTCTGGCCCTCGATGATGTTCACGGACGAGCCGGTGCGCGACTACCGGGCCCTGGTGACGGTCCTCCCGGAGAAGGAGCCGGTCATCGGGCGGCTCACGGAGCTCATCGACGCGGCGCCGGCGTCCGAGGCGGCGTTCGAGGAGTTCGGGGCGCTGCTGCGGGAGCTGACGGACGTGGACGCGGAGTCCGTGGCCGTCGCGGAGTCGGTGCCGGAGTTCCTGGTCGCGGACCCGGTGGCGGTGTGCGCCCTGTTCACGGGAGCCCTCGAATCCGAGGGAGCGGTCCCGGAGGAAGGCTTCGGCGCGGGGCTGAAGAAGTACTGGAAGGGCGCCAGGGAGGCGCTGCGGCAGGCCACGTACTACGTGATGAAGAAGCGGGCCGGGCAGGTCGGCGAGCATGGGCTCGGGCCGCTGCTCGGCGAGGTCGCGCGCGCCGCCCCCGGGCTCCGCATCCACCTGGTGGGCCACAGCATGGGCGCCCGGCTCATCTCGTACGCGCTGCGGGGGCTGCCCGGCGGGGCCCGGCCGGTCGCCTCCGTGACGCTCCTCCAGGGTGCCTTCTCGCACTACGCGTTCGCGGCGCGGCTGCCGCACGACCCCGGGCGGCCCGGCTCGCTGCGGGACCTCCAGAACCGGGTCCGGGGGCCGGTGGTGGCCTGCTACTCGCGGCACGACTCGGCGCTCGGGGTGGTGTACCCGCTGGCGTCCCGGCTCGCGAACGACTCCGAGTCGCTGGCCGGCGCGACCGTGGGGCTGCTCGGCGCGGACGACCCCCGCTGGGGCGCGATCGGGCACGACGGCGTGCAGGCCGTGCCCGGGGCGGTACGGCTGAGCCTCGCGGAGGCCCTGCGCGACGGGGTGCCGGACTCCGGGTGCGTGAGTGTGGACGCGGCCGAGGTGGTCCGCTCGCACAGCGACATCCGCCATCCCGAGCTGGCCCAGGTCGTGGTCTCGGCGGCCCGGGCGGGCCGGTAGAACCCACCGGACGCGCTGGTTCCGTCAGGTGACGGGCGTCTCTTCCACCCCGTTGATGGCTGCCATCGGAATTTCGATGGAACACGGCGGGGTTCCCGTTCGTCCCTCTGATAGCGCGGAAGGACCAGCGGCGGAGGTGGCGAGGGATGGCCGGTTTCCGGAGTCTCGCGAGACAGGTGCGCGATCCGGGGTGCGACACGGCGCTGCGCAGATACTCACTGCGCAAGTGCCTGGAGAGGTTCGCGCCCTACGGGCACCGCGCGACCTGGGACCATCTGTGCCGCCGGCACAGATTCGGTCCGGAGGACCGGGAGCTCGACCCGGGGCGCCTCGTGGCGGCGCTCGACGAGCTGGAGGAGGCGCGGGCCGTGTGGCTCGCGTACGAGGAGCGGTTCGCCGCCCGGCGGCGGCGCGAGAAGCACGAGGGGCTGCGCGGGCTCGGCGCGCTCGACGACTGGCACCGGCGGGTCTGGGGCGGCAACGGCGTGGTCCGCTGCGGCGACCCGGCGGTGCATCCCTCGGACCCGCTGCCGGAGGTGCTGCGGCGGCTGATCAGCGCCCTGGAGCGGGGGCCGGGCGAGGCGTGCCCGGTGTGCGCGGGGCCGCGGATCGAGTGGGCGGGGCCGGGTGACCCGTACGAGCCGTGGCTGGGCCCGGTGTGCGGGGACTGCGGGGTGGGCGTCCCGCGGGCGGTCCTGACCTCGGGGGCGCTGGCCCGGGCGCGCGGGGACCGGCGCCGGCCGCTGGCCTCGGCGGCGTGAGCGCTTCGCGCGCGGTGCTCCAGGTGTGTCTCAACGGGTCTCGGGGGCCCGGGGACTCGGCGGCGGTCCCGATGACGCCGGAGTCCCTGGCGGAGTCCGCGGCCCGGGCGGTGGCGGCGGGGGCCCGGGAGGTGCGGGTCCATCCCCGTACACCGTGCGGCGGCACGTCGTTGTCGCCACGGGTGCTCGGGCCGGTCCTGACGGCGATCGGGGCGGCGGTGGAGACTCCGGTGCGGGTCACGACGGCGGCTTCCGCCGAGCCCGACCCGGGGCGCAGGGTGGAGCGGATCCGCTCCTGGACGGTGCTCCCCGGTCTGGTGTCGGTCGACTGGCACGAGCCGGGTGCCGAGGAGGTGGCGACGGCCCTCCTGGAGCGCGGGGTCGGGGTCGAGGCCGCGCTGTGGTCCGGCACGGAGGGCCCGGCCCTGTTCGCACGCTCCCCGCTGGCGCCGAGGGTGCGGCGGGTCCTCGCGAAGGTCACGGGCCCGGAGGCCGCGAAGGTGACGGGCCCGGACGGCTCCGCGGACGCCGCGAAGTTCAGCGGCCCGGACGACGATCCCCTGGCCACCGCCCGCGCCCTGCTCGCGGCGCTGGCCGTGCCGGCCGGGGTCCCGGTGCTGCTGCACGGTGAGGAGGGCGGCGCCTGGCCGGTGCTGCGGCTCGCCCGCCGCCTGGGCGCGGACGCCCGGATCGGTCTGGAGGACACCTTGTTCCTGCCGGACGGCACCCTGGCGCGCTCCAACGCCGAGCTGGTCGCGGCGGCCCTGGCGTACTAGTCGGTGGTCTCCTCGGCCGGGCGGCGTACGGGGAGGAGGCGGGAGCCCGCCATCTGCTCGCCGAAGCGGTCGTCGGGGTTGGACAGGACGCAGGTCTCCAGGGAGAGGCAGCCGCAGCCGATGCAGTCCGTCAGGTGGTCGCGGAGCCGGCCGAGCTGCTTGATGCGCTCGTCGAGTTCGGTGCGCCAGGCCGCGGAGAGCCGGGCCCAGTCCTCGTTCGTGGGGGTGCGCTCCTCGGGGAGCTGTGCCAGGGCCTCCCGGATGGTGGCCAGGGGGATGCCGACCCGCTGCGCGGCGCGGACGAAGGCGACCCGGCGGAGTGTGTCGCGGCCGTAGCGGCGCTGGTTGCCGCTGGTGCGGCGGCTGCTGATGAGCCCCTTCGCCTCGTAGAAGTGCAGGGCGGAGACCGCGGCCCCGCTGCGGGCGGAGAGCTGGCCGACGGTGAGTTCGTGGATCTTCTCTGGAATCTGCGGCACCCGTCGAACCCTACTGGTCCGTCATCGGCGGCCGTTGACAGCGGCCTCCGCACCCCACATGCTGAGCAAGCGCTTGGATACCGACCATTAGGTATGCCGTATGCCGTACCAGAAGGGACGAGGAACATGGCCGAGCCGAGGATCTTCACCTCCGCCGAGGAGCTGCGCGCGGGGGTCGGCGAGCAGCTGGGGCACAGCGACTGGGTGGAGATCGACCAGAAGCGGATCGACCTCTTCGCGGAGGCGACCGGGGACCACCAGTGGATCCATGTGGACCCGGAGCGCGCCGCCGCCGGCCCCTTCGGCACGACGATCGCGCACGGCTATCTGACGCTGTCGCTGCTGCCGCTGTTCGTCCCGCAGGTGCTGCGGGTCGAGGGCATGAAGATGGGCCTCAACTACGGGACGGAGAAGGTGCGCTTCCCCGCCCCGGTCCCGGTGGGCTCGCGGCTGCGCGCCACCGCCGTCCTGACGAAGGTCGAGGAGGCCGGCGGCGGCGTGCAGGTGACGGCGGCCGTGACCGTGGAGCGCGAGGGCTCCGAGAAGCCGGTCTGCGTGGCCGAGTCGGTCTCCCGCTACTACTTCTGAGCGCCGGCCATCCGGAGGACGAGGTCGGCGTAGAGCGCGCCGACCTCGTCGGCCGTCCGGCGGCCCTGCGTGTTGAACCAGCGCGAGACGTCGATGCAGAGGGAGAGCACGGCGACCGTGGTGCCGGGCACGTCCGCCACCTCGAACTCGCCCGCGGCCACGCCCTCGTTGATGATGCGGCGGATCACGGCCTCGGACTCGCGGCGCAGCTCCACGATCTCGGCGCGGTGCTCGGGGCCGAGGGCGTCGAGCTCGTACTGGACGACGCGCGCGGTCGTGTGACGCTCCGCGTGCCAGCGGACGAAGGAGCGTACGGCGTCGGCTAGGCGCTCGGCGGCGGTGCCGTCGCCGTCGGCCGCGGCCCGGAGGATCTCCAGGGCCTTGTCGTGGCCGATGCGGCTGATCCGGTGGAGCAGCTCTTCCTTGGTCTTGTAGTGGATGTAGAGCGCGGCGGGGCTCATCCCGGCGCGGCCCGCGATGTCCCGGGTGGTGGTGGCGTGGTAGCCGCGCTCGGCGAACGCCTCGACGGCGGCCACGAGCAGCCGCCGGGCCGCCTCGGGCGTGACCTCGCCCCAGGCCATGTCCTCGACCCCGGGCGTCTCCTCCGCCGCGCTCATCCCACACTCCTTCTCGACCCCGTCAGGACGAACACCATACAACGAGGGTGAGCAAGCGCTTAGATCCTTCGGGTGCTCATCCGAGCTTCTGGAAGGGGTCGTGCTCGGCGAGGAGCTTCTCCAGGCGGGCCTGGTCGACCCGGCTGACGATCTGACCGGCCTCCTGGCGGTCGCGGACGACCTTGGCGAGGGTGAAGGCCGAGGTCGTGAGGTACAGGACCGAGATCGCGAGGAAGGCCCGCACCCAGCCGCTGGCGTCGAGCTGGTAGATCCCGATGGCCACGGCCGCGATGGCGATCCCGAAGGAGATGACGGCCTGCATGTAGTAGGCGGCGGTGTTCTGCTGCTTGACCGGTGTGTCGCTCATGCCGCACAGCATCGGACGGATGTGGCCGGCGCCACATCCGTCCGCGTACTCAGCGACGTACTCAGAAGGCCGAGACCCCGGTCAGCGCCCGGCCGATGATGAGCTTCTGGATCTGACTGGTGCCCTCGTACAGGGTCATGACGCGGGCGTCGCGGACCAGCTTCCCGACCGGGTACTCGTCGATGTAGCCGTAGCCGCCGAAGACCTGGAGGGCGTTGTTCGCGGCGCGGACGGCGGCCTCGGAGGCGTACAGCTTGGCCTTGGAGGCGGCGGTGGCGAAGTCCTGGCCCCGGTCGATCAGGTCGGCGACCCGCCAGGTGAGCAGGCGGGCGGCGTCCACGTCGACGGCGATGTCGCTGAGGAGCTCCTGGACCAGCTGGTACGAGGCGATGGGCTTTCCGAACTGCTCGCGCTCCCCCGCGTACCGCACGGCGGCGTCGAGGGCGGCCTGGGCGATGCCGACGCAGCCGGCGGCGACCGACATGCGGCCCTTGGCGAGGGCGGACATGGCGACGGCGAAGCCCTTGCCCTCGGGGCCGAGCATCGCGGCGGCCGGGACGCGGACGTCCTCCAGGACCAGTTCGGCGGTGGCCTGGCCGCGCAGGCCGAGCTTGCCGTGGACGGGGCGACGGGTGAGTCCGGGGGTGTCGGTGGGGACGAGGAAGGCGGAGACGCCCTTGTGGCCGGGGGTGTCGTTCGTGCGGGCGAAGAGCAGGACGACATCGGCCCAGGTGCCGTTGGTGATGAACATCTTGCTGCCGTTGACGACGTACGTGTCGCCGTCCCGCACCGCGCGGGTGGCCAGGCTCCCGGCGTCGGAGCCGGTGCCGGGCTCGGTGAGGCCGAAGCAGCCGAGCGCCTCGCCGGCCGTGAGCCGGGGCAGCCACGCCTGCTTCTGCTCCTCGCTGCCCCAGGAGGCGATGGTCTTGGCGACCAGGCCGAGGGAGACGGAGACGATGCCGCGCACGGAGGAGTCGCCGCGCCCCAGCTCCTCGGTGACGAGGCAGTACGCGAGGTGGTCACCGCCCGAACCGCCGTACTCCTCCGGGATGGTGAGGCCGAGGAAGCCGACGGCGCCGAGCTTCTTCACGATGCCCCGGTCGACCTCCTCGGCGCGGTCCCACGCGGTCGCGTGCGGGGTGACCTCGCGGGCGACGAAGTCCTCGGCGAGCCGCCGTACGGCCTCCTGCTCCTCGCTCAGTTCCAGATTCATGCGGTGCCACCCCACTCGGCCATTTAATTACCACTGCTAGTTTTTGCGGTGCGGCCCTACTATGTGCGCCATGGCCCGACCGCGCAAGCCCCTGCTCAGCCGAGAACGCATCGTCGAGACGGCGGGCGCGCTCGTGGACGCGGAGGGGCTCGCCGCGCTCTCCACCCGGCGGCTCGCCGCCGAACTCGGAGTGAGCGGGCCCTCGCTCTACAACCACTTCCGCACGAAGGACGAGATCCTCGACGCGATCGCGGACGCGGTGAGCGCGAAGATCGACCTGTCGATGTTCGCGGAGGACGACGGCCGGGACTGGCGGACCGCGCTGCACGACTGGGCCGTCTCCTACCGCGCCGCCCTCGCCGACCACCCGCACATCGTCCCCGTCCTCGCCCAGGGGCCCGGCCGCCGCCCGGCGGGCCTGAAGGTCGCCGACGCGGTCTTCGGCGCGATGGTCCGGGCCGGCTGGCCCCCGGCCCAGGCCACCTCCATCGGCGCCCTGATGCGGTACTTCATCACCGGCTCCGCCCTCGGCTCCTTCGCCCGCGGCTTCGTGGACGACGAGACGGCCTACGACCCGGCCGACTACCCCCACCTCGGCCAGGCCCACCTCCTCGCGGAGCGCCGCCAGAAGGTCGACGAGGGCGCCTTCGAGACGGGCCTGCGGGCACTGCTCGACGGTCTGCGGCTCCAGTACGAGGCGATCCCGGCCCGCCCTGACGCAGCGCATGGTTCGGCCACCGCCGAAGCGTGAGTGAGGCAGGCTTGCCGCATGGCAGCCAGTGATCTCGCCGCGCTCGCGGCGCTCTTCGCGGACGAGAGCCGCGCCGCGTTTCTGCTCGCCCTGCTCGACGGGCGGGCCTGGACCGCCGGGGAGCTCGCCCGGCACGCCGGAGTGGCGCCGTCGACCGCCAGCGAACACCTCGGGAAGCTGGTCGCGGGCGGGGTGCTCGCCGAGGAGCGGCAGGGCAGACACCGGTACGTACGCCTCGCCGACCCCGGGATCGCGCACCTCGTCGAGGACCTCGCCGCCCGGTCCGAGCCCGAGGTGCCCGCGCCGCCGCGCTCGCTGCGGGCCGCGAGCGCCGGGCAGGCGATGGCGCGGGGCCGGACCTGCTACGACCACCTCGCGGGACGGCTCGGCATCGCGATCACCGAGGCGATGACGGACCGCGGACTGCTGCGCCAGGACACCGGGTTCGCGCTCACGGACCGGGGCCTGGCCTGGTTCGACGAGCAGGGCATCACCCTCGTACGGAAGGGGCGGCGGCCCGTCGCGCGCGGCTGCCTCGACTGGACGGAGCGGCGGCCGCACCTCGCGGGGATCGCGGGCGCCGCGCTGTGCCGGCACGCGCTCGACGCCGGGTGGTGCGTACGGATCGGATCGGAGCGGGCGGTGAAGGTCACGCCGGAGGGAGAGACGGCCCTGCGGGCCGGACTCGGCATCGAGGCGTCGGTGTTGCGGTGAGGCCGGGGGCACGGGGCGGGCGCGATGAGGCCGGCGGCGCGGTGCGGGGCGGGGCGGCGAGGTCCGCGGCGCGTGCGGGGCGGGGCGGTCAGGCCGGGGCGCGGGGCGGGGCGGTGAGGTCCGTGGCCGTGCGGGCGCGGGGCGGTCCGCTCCTCGATATTGCGGTGAGCGCCGAAGGGTCCGCACCCTACGGTCGGGGCATGCAGAAGCAATCCTCCCGGCTCGCTCTCGCCGCCGCCGGTGTCACCGTCGTCCTGTGGGCCTCCGCCTTCGTCTCCATCCGCAGCGCCGGGGCGGCCTACTCCCCCGGCGCGCTCGCGCTCGGCCGGCTGCTCGCCGGGTCGCTGGTCCTCGGCGCCGTGCTCCTGGTGCGGCGCGAGGGGCTGCCGCCCCGGGCCGCCTGGCCGGGGATCCTGGTCTCCGGGCTGCTCTGGTTCGGGGTGTACATGGTGGTCCTGAACTGGGGCGAGCAGGAGGTCGACGCGGGCACGGCCGCGATGGTCGTGAACATAGGGCCGATCCTGATCGCCCTGCTCGGCGCGCGGTTCCTCAAGGAGTCGCTGCCGCCCCGGCTCCTCGCGGGCATGGCGGTCTCCTTCGCGGGCGCGGTGACCGTCGGCCTGTCCATGTCCGGCGGCGGCTCCGGCGGGCACGCCTCCGTGCTCGGGGTGGTCCTCTGCCTGCTCGCGGCGATGGCGTACGCGGGCGGGGTCGTCGCCCAGAAGCCGGCGCTCGCGCACGGCAGCGCGCTCCAGGTGACGACCTTCGGGTGCCTGGTGGGGGCCGCGGCCTGTCTGCCGTTCGCGGGACGGCTGGTCGAGGAGGCGGGCAGGGCACCGCTGTCGGCGACCCTGAACATGGTCTACCTGGGCGTGTTCCCGACGGCGCTCGCGTTCACGACCTGGGCCTACGCCCTGGCCCGTACGACCGCGGGCCGGATGGGCGCGACGACGTACGCCGTGCCCGCCCTCGTCGTGATCCTCGCGTGGGTGTTCCTGGGCGAACTGCCGGGCCTGCTGACGCTCGCCGGGGGCGCGCTGTGCCTCGCGGGCGTGGCCGTATCCCGCTCCCGGGCGCGGGCTTCCGTGACCGCCGGAACGGCTGAATCCACCTGACAGGGCATACCCCCGGTTCCGGTCAGTTCGCGGGCGTCCCCTGCGGGGTGGGCGCCCACGACCTGGGAGGAAGACGCGCGTCAAGCCCCAGTTCCGGCCGGACGGACGAGAAGGCACGTTTCGCCGCTCCCCGGCCGGATAGTTTCGAGTCGGTCACAGCGCGGGCCGGAAGACAACGCTCCGGCCCTTCTCGCGAGTTCACGGGGGAGCTCATGGCGATTCAGCAGCGGGCGGAACGCACGAGGCAGGAGATCCTGTCCTCGGCCGCGCGGGTGTTCGACAGAGTGGGCTACGAGAGAGCCTCCCTGGCGCGGATCGCCGGCGAGGCCCGTGTGACGACCGGCGCCCTGGTCTTCCACTTCGCGACCAAGTCGGATCTGGCGACCGCGGTGCGCGGGCGGGCCCGGGCGGTCACCCGGATCACCGTCGAGTCGGCCTGCTTATCCACGGAGGGCGTGGGCGGCACCGCGATCGACAAGCTGGTCATCACCACCCACGCGCTGATCCGGCTCTTCGAGACCGACCCGGTGGCGCGCGCCGGTGAACGCCTGGCCCGCGAACTGCAGTCGACGGACCCCGGGCCCGGGCAGGACTGCCCCTGGCGGCGCGAGGTGGGCCGGCTCGCACGGTTCGCGGTGGCGGAGAAGGCCCTGCGGCCGGGCGTGGACGCGACGGCCGTGGCGGCGCTGATCGGTTATGTGATCACCGGGGTGGAGCTGGAGATGCGCGTCCCGAGCGCGCCGGCCGACGAGCTCTGGCCCGCCGAGAGCGCTGCCCCGCACAGTACGGCCGCCTCGCACAACGCGACTGCGCCGCACAACCCGGCCGCCTCGCACAACCCGGCGGCTCTGCACAATCCTGCCGAGGAACGGCTGCGCCGTATCTGGGAGTTGATCCTGCCGGGGCTCGTCCACCCGTCCGCCCAGGCGGCCCAGGAGGCGTCGAAGGCGACCTCGCAGGGGAGGTCAGCGACCGCCTCCTGACTCGAGGAGCTGACGGGCGAAGGCCGACAGCGAACGCCCGATGCGCTCGGCCGACAGGCCGAGTTGATGCCGCTGGAACTGGAAGAGCTCCGGCGACAGCGGACTGAGCGCGATGTCGATCAGGGGGTCGGGGTCCTCGACCCCGTGGTCGACCAGCAGCGTCCGGACGTGGACGCGCCAGAAGCCGTACGCGCCCGTCCGGAAGCGCGCGGGGCCCGTCTCCGCACCCAGGGCCAGCGGCAGATGCCGTTCCAGCAGATCGAGCATCGCCAGATAGAACGCGGCGAGCCGCTCCCCCGCCGGTGCACCGGGGCCGAGCGGCGGCGGTCCGTAGATGAGCTGCCCCTGCAGCCGGCGCTCGTGCTCGTCGAGCAGCGCCACGGCGACCGAGGACGGATCGGGGAAGCTCCGGTAGAGCGTGGCGCGGCCCACGCCCGCGGCCTTGGCGATCCGGTCCATCGTGACCGACCGCGGGTCCTGCTCGGCGAAGAGCCGCTCGGCCGCGGCCAGGATCTGGGCACGGTTGCGCTCCGCGTCCGCACGTCTGCGCGGCGCGACCGGCTGCTCGTCCGCGGCCTGAAGATCACCGAGGAGCCCGCCGACCCGGTGCACGGAGGCGGCTCCCCGACCTCGCTGCTCTTCCTCGCTCATGAACCAGACCTTACTTCCCCCGGGGCTAAGTGGACACCTTGTCCGTTTGCCATGTTGCGTGGCATGCTAAACGGACTCAGTGTCCACTTATCCGCTCGCCATCCCGCCCCAGGGAGATCCAGATGCACACCGCGCTCCTCGCCGCGGCCCTGCTGGTCGGCTGCCTCCTGGCCGTCCAGGCCTCGGTGAACCTCCAGCTCAACTCGGCCGTCGGCACCCCGTACGGCGCTTCGACCATCCAGCTCGGCGTCGCCACCACGCTGCTCGTCGTGCTCGCGGTGGCGGCCGGCGCACTCGGCGCGCTCGGCAAGCTGCCCGACGTGGAGTGGTGGCAGCTGCTCGGCGGACTCGCCAGCCCGCTCTACATCACCAGCGGCATCCTGCTGTTCCCACGGCTCGGCGCCCTCGCCGCCGTCGGACTCTTCGTCACCGGCCAGATGTTCTCCTCGCTCGCCCTCGACCTCTTCGGCCTCCTCGGCCTGAAGCAGAAGGAGCTGAGCGTCGGCATCGTCCTCGGCGCCCTCGCCGTCCTCGCGGGCATCGTCGTGATCATCCGGGGCATGAAGGCCGCGGCCCCTCCCGGCGCCCCCAAGATGTCGAGCGCCGGCCGCATCGGCTGGCTCGCCCTCGGCATCGTCGCCGGCGGCGTGCTGCCGGTGCAGGGCGCGGTCAACGCCCAGCTGCGCGCCCAGCTCAAGGAGCCCATCACCGTCGCCGTGATCAGCTTCGCCGTGGCGACCTTCACCATCGCCGTCGTCCTGCTCGTGCTCTACGCGACCCGGAAGACCCCGAAGCCCAAGATCGCCCCGCTGAAGAAGATGCCCTGGTGGGGCTGGCTCGGTGGCGCCTGCGCCGCCGCGTACGTCACCGGCACCTTCCTGCTCATCCCCACCATCGGCGCGGCCGTGACCATCGCCCTGACCGTGACCGGGCAGCAGCTGACCTCGGCGCTGATCGACCACAAGGGCCTGTTCAAGCTCCCGCAGCGCTCCCTGACCAAGCCGCGCGCCCTGGGCCTCGCCCTGCTGATCGCCGGCTCCCTGACCATCCAGCTCGTCTGACCGAGGCCGGCGCCTCCCCCGGGCCCCCGCCCGGGGGACCCCCGGCCCGCTCGGCGCCTCATGAAAGGCTGCTCATGAAGACGTCCTACACCGCCGGGCCGGACATCCACGTCCTCCCCTCGGCCCTGCCCATCCCCGGTCTCGGCGACCAGCCGGTGAACGCCTTCCTCGTACGGTCCGGACAGCCGCTCCTCGTGGACACCGGCATGCCCGTCGACCGGGAGGGCTTCCTGGACTCCCTCTGGTCGCTGATCGACCCGGCCGACCTGCGCTGGGTCGTCGTCACCCACGACGACCGCGACCACACCGGCGCCCTCGCCCGGATCCTGGCGGAGGCGCCGCACGCGAAGGTGCTCGCCAACGCGATATCAGTGACGCGAATATCGGAAGAGTTCACCATTCCGCAGGACCGGGTAGTAACCGCGAACCCGGGAAGTCGTGTGAAAGTCGGAGATCGCGAGCTGAGTTTTCACCGGCCGCCCACCTTCGATTCACCCGGCACCCTCGCCGTGTTCGACCATTCCGATGGAACGCTCTACAGCTCCGACAGCTTCGGCACCGTCGTCGAAGAAATTCGCCAGGACTTCACCGACCTTTCCGAGGAGGAATTCTTCCACGGCTTCGACGTACTGAACCGTGCTATCGCCCCGTGGACCGCCCTGGTCGACGAGGCGAAGTTCCTCCGCCCCGCGCACGAACTGGCCGCACTGCGCCCCGCGCGGCTGCTCAGCGCCCACGGACCGACCGTCGAGGAGGCCGCCGTACCCCGCCTCTTCGACGCGATGGCCCGCATCCCGTCCCTCCCCGCCTGGCTGCCCGACGCCGACCTCGACCTCGAGGCGGCGCTGGACGCCCACGAGTCCACCGCCGGCTGAGCGCCGCTCCGCCCGCACCCGAACCGAGGAGAACCATGTCCGACCCGACCACCGCCGATCTGACCCCGCCGCGCGGAGTCGTCACCGTCTTCTCCGACATCTGGTGTTCCTTCGCGCACATCGCCATCCACCGGCTGCACACCACCCGGGCCCGCCTCGGCCTGGAGGAGCAGGTCTCCTTCGACCTGCGCGCCTTCCCCCTGGAACTGCTGAACGACGCCCCGAGCCCGCGCCCCGGCACGGACAGCGAGGTCGCCCGGATGGCCAGCCTGGAGCCGGCCGCCGGCTGGCAGCTGTGGCAGGCCAAGGACTGGCTGTACCCCTCGACGACGCTGCCGGCCCTGGAGGCGGTGCTCGCCGCGAAGGAGCAGAGCCTGAACGCCTCGGAGCAGCTCGACCTGGGCCTGCGCCGGGCCTTCTGGGCCGAGTCGCGCTGCATCAGCCACCGCAAGGTGATCCTGGACGTGGCCGCGGAGACGGGCGCCGTCGACGTCGACGCCCTCACCGAGGCGCTGGACGACGGGCGTGCCCGCCGGTCCCTGGCCGACCAGGCGGCCCTGTCCAAGAGCGACCGCGTGAACTGCAGCCCCCACCTGTTCCTGCCCGACGGCTCCGACCACGCCAACCCCGGCATCGACGTGGGCTGGGAGGGTGCGTACGGCATCGGCTGGCCGGTCATCGCCTCGGACGACCCGAAGGTGTACGAAGACATCCTGCTGCGGGCCGCCACGGAATAGAAAACAAGCCGCCGAGGCGGCCGAATAACGCGAACGACGGTCAGGCATTCCTATTCGAGGAATGCCTGGCCGTCGTTCCTTTTTTTCTTCCGCAGAACATCGCGGTGATTATTAATTGCGTGACCCGGCCGTTATTCGCAAGGCCGCTCGAACCTCCTAAAGTCGTTTGCGCCGCCGGAATTCCGGACGAGTTTCGTATCGACAGCGGGAGTTTTCATGTCGTTGACCGACAAGGCAGACGTCAGCACCTTCGTCGACCTCACCCAGCACGAGATCGAGGCCCTGAAGACCCGGTTCAACCTGGCCGACGCCCACACGCACCAGCGTCAGTCCGCCTCGCAGGAGCGGATCGTCTCGCGGCTTCCCGAGCTCTGGCACGAGTCCGAGTCGAAGCAGCAGGCCCACTTCGAGCGCCAGTTCATCGACGCCTTCTTCCGCCTGCACCAGCAGCCCACCGCCCGGGCGATGGACCGCACGCTCCTTTCGTACTCCGCCAGCGTCTCCACGATGGTGGCCGGCATGTTCCTCAAGCAGCGCGGGATGTCCGTGCAGCTGGTGGAGCCCTGCTTCGACAACCTGGTCGACCTGCTGCGCAACATGCAGGTGCCGCTCGGGCCGGTCGACGAGTCGGTGCTGCACGACAAGGGCGCCATCTACGACCGTCTGGTCGAGGCGATCGACGCGGACGCGATCTACCTGGTCGACCCCAACAACCCGACCGGGTTCACCCTGCTCGCCGAGAAGCTGGAGGGCTTCGCCGAGGTCGTCCGCTACTGCGTGGACCACGACAAGGTCCTGGTGATGGACTTCTGCTTCGCCTCCTTCGCGCTGTGCGACGAGGGCATCGGCCGCGTCGACATCTACAAGCTCCTGGAGGAGTCCGGCGTCACCTACATGGTCATGGAGGACACCGGCAAGACCTGGCCGATCCAGGACGCCAAGTGCGCCATGATCACCGCCAGCCGGAACATCCAGGAGGAGGTCTACAACCTCCACACCAGCGTCCTCCTGAACGTCTCGCCGTTCGTCCTCAACATGGTCACGCAGTACATCGAGGACTCCATCGAGGACGGCTTCGCCTCCGTCCGCGACATCATCAAGACCAACGGCGAGGCCGCCCGCACCGCCCTCGATGGCACCATCCTGGAGTTTCAGGAGCCGGTCGTCGGCACCAGCGTCGCCTGGTTCCGCATCAAGCCGAAGCACCTGACCGCCACCCAGCTCCAGGCCGTCCTCTTCGACGAGGAGGTGTACGTCCTGCCGGGCACCTTCTTCTACTGGAACACCAAGGAGAAGGGCGAGCGCTTCGTCCGCCTGGCCCTGGCCCGCGAGCCCGAGGTGTTCGCCGGCGCGATGGAGCGGATGCGGAAGGTGCTCGAGCGCTATGCCGGCTGACGCCACCCCCGACGCCGTCGAGCACGCCCCCACGGTGTTCATCGACGCCACCCTCTTCATGGGCATGCACAGCAAGGACGACACCGTCCGCGTCGCCGCCAAGGCCTTCTTCGCGGCACGTCTCGCCGCCGGGGAAGCCGGCCGGGTCGTCATGAACTGGGAGCAGGTCGGCCGCTGCGACGACCTGGTGTGGGGCTACGAGCGGGGCGTGCAGGACGACTACTACCCGTTCATGGACGTCCTCCACACCGACCTGGCCATCGACCGGGTCCCGTACGACGAGGACGACGTCCGGCGGGCCTTCACCGACCCCGCGCTCGACGGTCTGCCGGCGCACGAGCGCCTGCTGCTCGCCCAGGTCATCGGCCGCGGGGGCGTGCTGCACACCGCGAGCCCCCGGCTCCTCAAGGCGGCCGACGGTCTGCCCGTCCAGCCGCTCGGCGGCGGCGCGGAGCCCTCGTTCCCCGCGTACCTGGAGGACCTCTACCAGCGCTCTCTGGTGCTGACGGTCGACTCCGACACCCTCTGAACTCCTTGCGAAGGGCACCCCACTCATGCCTGACACCTACTCCGGGACCGTCGTCCCGCTGATCACCCCCCTCGACGAGCACGGCACCGTCGACGAGCAGAGCGTCGTCCGGCTCCTCGACCACATCCGGGCCGAGGTCACGGGCCTCATGCCGGCGCTGACCTCCGGCGAGGGCTGGAAGCTCGACGCCCGGCAGTGGCAGGACGTCGTCACGTACACGGTCAAGCACGCCGGCGGCCTCCCCGTGCTCGCCGGGATCCAGCTCCCGGACACCGCCTCGGTGGTCGACCGGGCCCGCACGGCGGCCGAGATCGGCGCCGACGCCGTCGTCGTCACCACGCCCTTCGGCGCCGACGTGACGCAGGACCAGATCGTCGAGCACTACCGGGCGATCCGCGCGGCCCTCGACATCCCGATCTTCCTCTACAACGAGGAGGCGCTGTCGGGCAATCGCATCGAGTTCGAGACCCTGATCCGGATCTGCAAGGAGATCCCCGGGATCGTCGGCATCAAGGAGTCGAGCGGCGACGCCGCCTTCACCCGCCGGATGGCCGAGGCCGGCACCGGCATCCCGGTCTTCGAGGGCTGGGAGAACCTCCTCGTCGACGCCCGCGGCATCCAGGGCTTCATCGGCCCGCTGGCCAACCTCGAACCCGGTCTGTGCAACGCGATGCTGGTCGACCCGACCCCGGACCGCCAGGCCGAGATCAACACCGTCTGCGAGAAGTACGGCGTCTTCAAGGACGACTGGTACCGGTGGGTCAAGAAGGAGCTGCACGAGCGTGGTGTGATCAGCTCCCCCACCACGCACGAGGAGGCGAAGGCGGCATGAGCACGCCCTCGTCCCCCGCCACCGCCCCGGCGCCCGCGCACTCGTTCGCGACCCCGCCCGCGACCGCCCACCGCGAACTCCACACCCTCTACCGGCGGGTGCCCAACCTCGGCGACTACGGCTCGATGACCTCGATCGAGGAGCGGTGGATCCTGCCGAAGGCCCGCGCCTACGAGGCCTCCGCGCCCCGGTTCGGCTCCGCCGGCGAACTGCTCCAGGCGCTCAAGGAGTTCCTCGCCGAGGAGGAGGCCGCGCTCCCGGAGAGCGCGACCTTCCTCGCCGAGCACGCGACGCTCGACCAGTTCAAGGTGGTCGTGCGGGAGTTCGCGCTCGACGGGCTCACCGAGTCCGAGTCGCTGCTCCCGGTCGTCCCCCGCCTTCCGTACCGCTCGGCGATGGCGGTCTTCCGGGTCCTCATCGACGAACTCGGCTGCGGCAACGAGGAGAAGGCGCACTCCCAGCTCTACCGGGACCTGCTCACCGAGCTCGGCATGAGCCTGAAGCTCGACGACTACCTCGACGACACGTCGCCGGAGTGCTACGCGTACGTCAACATGTTCCACTGGCTGGCGAGCCGGGCGCCGTCCCCGCAGTACTTCCTGGGGGCGTACGCCTACTTCGAGACCAGCGTCCTGTACGCCTTCCAGAGCTTCGCCCGCGCGGCGCGGCGGCTCGGGATCGTCCACGACGCCTACTACACCGAGCACCTGTACATCGACTCGTACCACAGCAACCACATGCGGACGGCGATCCGCGCGCTCGACGAGCCGGACTTCGCGAAGATCTGGGCGGGCGTGCGGCTGGCCTCCGACATCGTCGGCGAGGCCACGGAGACGGCGATCGCACGGGCGCGGGAGACCGTCGCATGACGGCCGTGCCCGCCGGGCGGCGGGGCTCCGGCGAGCCCACCGTCCGCCAGGTGACCGACGACCTGGTGCTGGTCGAGGTCGGCGGCCGCAAGGTCCTCGCGGCCGCCGTCTGCCCCCACCGCGGGGGCCGGCTCAAGTACGGCAGGGTCGACGGGGACAGGCTGCGGATCACCTGCCCCCTGCACCACACGACCTTCGACCTGACCAGCGGCGAGCGCACCTCGGGGGCGGCCTGCGCCGCTCTCCGGGTGGTCGACGTGCTGCCCGGCCAGGACGGTCCCGAGGACCTCGCCGGGGGCGCCTCATGACCACCACACCGACCGGGGCGGCGTCCACCGTGACGCCGCCCCGTGCGGCGGTCGACCACGACGGCATCGCGCCGGTGCCCGACGCGGAGCGCACCTCGACGCCGGGCGACTTCGGCTGGATCTGGCCCTCGGCGCAGTTCTCGTTCGGCACGGTGGTGCTGGGCGCGCTGCCCGTGGTCTTCGGTCTGGGCTGGTGGGCGTCGGCGAGCGCGATCGCGGCGGGCGTCGCCGTCGGCACGGCGCTGCTCGCGCCGCTCGCCCGGTTCGGGGTCCGCACCGGCACCAACGATCCGGTGGCGAGCGGGGCGCACTTCGGCGTGCGGGGCAGGGTCGTCGGCAACCTCATCACGGTGGTGACGGCGCTCGGCTTCTTCGCGATCGCGGTGTGGACGGGTGGCACGGCCGTGATGGTCGCGGGGCACCGGCTGCTGTCCACGCCGACGGGTCCGGGCGCGCTGACCGTCGCGATGTTCGTGACGGCGGCGGCGGTCGCCCTGGTCGCCGTGCGCGGTCACGAGACGCTGGTCCGCACGTACCGGATCACGGCGGTCACCGGCGGGGCGGTCCTGCTCGGCACCGCGCTCGTGCTCGCGCCGAAGTTCGACGCGGGATACGCGGGCGGGCCCCTGGCGCTCGACAGCACCCTGCACACCTGGCTCCTCGCGGCGACCGCGTCGGCCACGGTGCCGCTGTCGTACGCCACGTTCCAGGGCGACTACACCCGCTACATGCCGGCCACGACCCCCACCGGCCGGGTGGTCCGGGCCAGCGGGATCTCCATGTTCCTCAGCAGTCTCGCTGCACTGCTCACCGGCGCGTACGTGACGACGCTGTTCCCCGTGCCCGACGAGCCCTGGCTGCAGGGCCTGACGGACGCGGTGCCGGGCTGGTTCGCGGTGGCGGTGGTCGTGTTCGGCTTCGCGGGCACCCTGCCGCAGGCCGGGCTCTGTCTGTACGCGGCCGGGCTCTCCGCCAACTCGGTGTTCTGGCGCTCCTCGCGGGCGGCCGTGACCACCGTCGTCGCGCTGCTCGCGGCGGCCGTGCTGTACCTGGGGGCGGTGGTGTACGACGCCATGGACGCGATGTCGGCGTTCGTGACGCTGCTGCTCACGGTCGTGGCCCCGTGGGCGGCCGTGCTCTCCGTCGGGTACGTGCTCCACCGGGGCCGGTACGACGCGGAGGCACTGCGCGCGTTCGCCACGGGCGGCGGCGGACGGTACTGGTACAAGGGCGGGGTCAACCCGAGGGCCGTCACGGCCTTCGCGGCGGGCTCGTTCGTGGGCGTGCTGTGGGTCAACAACCCCCTGTACACCGGCCCGTTGACCGGCCTCACGGGCGGGGTGGACCTGAGTCTGCCGGCCTCCTTCGTGGTCGCCGCCGTGCTGTACGGGGCGCTGTGCCGGGTGTGGCCGGAGCCGCTGCTTCCGCCGTCACGAACTGCGAGGTGATGCCATGTCGATGCCAACGGGCCGGCTGACTGTCCGGTCGGTCGTCGAGGAGGCGGAAGGCGTACGGGGGCTGCTCCTGGCGGATCCCGCGGGCGCCGCACTCGCGCCCTGGGAGCCCGGTGCGCACCTTGAGGTGACGCTGCCGTCCGGGACGGTCCGGCACTACTCGCTCTGCGGCGACCCGGCGGAGCGGAGCACGTACCGGATCGGGGTGCTGCGCGAACCGGCCGGCCGGGGAGGCTCCGAGGAGCTCCACACCGCCGTCGGGGAGGGCACGCTCCTCGGGGTGCGGGGCCCGTTCAACCGCTTCCCGCTTCTGCCCGCCGAGCGGTACCTCTTCGTCGCGGGCGGCATCGGCATCACCCCACTGCTGCCGATGGTCCGCTCCCTGCCGCCGGGGACGTGGTCGCTGCTGTACGGCGGCCGGAGCCTGGCCTCCATGGCGTACCGCGAGGAGCTCTCCGTACTCCCCGGGGTCACGCTCGTCCCGCAGGACACGGAGGGGCTGCCCGACCTGGACGCCGTCCTGGCCGGGCAGCCCGCCGGGACGGCCGTGTACTGCTGCGGCCCGGAGGGGCTGCTGCGGGCGGTGGAGGAGCGGTGGCAGGGTCCGCTGCACACGGAGCGGTTCGGGGCGGCGCCGGCGGAGAGGCCCGTCGGCGAGGACGGCTTCGAGGTGGAGCTGCGGCGGAGCGGCCGGACCCTGCGGGTGGAGCCCGGCCGGACCCTGCTCGACACCGTGCGCGAGGTGGTGCCGGGGGTGGCGTACTCCTGCGAGGAGGGCTGGTGCGGCACCTGTGAGACGAAGGTGCTCGCCGGGACGCCCGAGCACCACGACACCGTCCTCGGCGAGGACGAGAAGGCCTCGGGGACGACGATGATGATCTGCGTGGGGCGGTCGTGCGGCCCCCGTCTCGTGCTGGATCTCTGACCCGCGGAAGCCCGTACCGGCCGCTGTGCCGGTACGGGCTTCCGCACGCTGTCAGTCGAAGACGACCAGGGCGCGGCCGCCCTTGCCCGCGAGCATGTTCTCGAAGGCGCCCGGGATGCCGTCCAGGGTGATCCGCTCGGTGACGAGTGCGCCGAGGTCCAGCCGGCCGGCCCGGATGTGTTCGGCCAGCACCGGCAGGTCCTCGGCCGGGTTCGAGTTGCCGTAGACGCAGCCCGCGAGGGTGCGGCCCCAGTGGAAGAGTTCCAGGGCGTTGAAGGTGACCTGCTGGTCCTTGCCTCCGATGCCGACGACCGTGGTGCGGCCGCCGCGCCGGGTGGATTCCCAGGCGGTCCGGATGGTGACGGCGCGGCCGACGCACTCGACGGCGACGTCGACGCCCTGGCCACCGGTCAGCTTCCGGATGTCCTTGGCCGTGGTCTCGGAGGCCACGACGTACTCGGTGGCGCCCGCCGCCCTCGCGAGCGCCTCCTTCTCCGGGGAGACGTCCACGGCGACGATCGTCGACGCTCCCGCGATCCGCGCGGCCTGGAGCGTGGCGAGGCCCACCCCGCCGACGCCGAAGACGGCGACGGTCTCGCCCTCGCGGACCCGGGCGGAGTGGTGGACCGCGCCCCAGCCGGTGAGGACGGCGCAGCCGAGGAGGGCGGCGTCGGTGAGCGGCACCCCGTCGGGGACGGGGAGGACGCAGTTCGCGGCGACGACCGTCTCCTCGGCGAAGGCGGCGACGTTGAGGCCGGGGTGGAGCTCGGTGCCGTCCTCGGTGCGGGCGTGGATGTTCGCCGCGCCGGTCAGGGCGTTCGCGCAGAGCCAGACCTCGCCGAGCGAGCAGGGGTGGCAGCTGCCGCAGGACGGCGCCCAGTTGAGGACGACGCCGTCGCCGGGGGCGACATGGGTGACGCCCTCGCCGACGGAGACGACGGTGCCCGCGCCCTCGTGGCCGAGGACGGCCGGGACCGGCACGCGCATGGTGCCGTTCGAGAGGGAGAGGTCGGAGTGGCAGACCCCGGCGGCGGCGAGCCGGACCCGGACCTGACCGGGTCCGGGCTCGGGGAGTTCGATGCCGGTGATCTCCAGCGGAGAGCCGACGGCGGGCAGGACGGCGGCGCGGATCACTCTCGTTGCTCCTTCTGCGCTCAGAACTGCAGGGACTTGGTCTGGAGGTACTCGGCGAGGCCGTGCGCGCCGAGCTCCCGGCCGACGCCGGACTGCTTGTACCCGCCGAAGGGGGCCAGCGGGTTGAAGCGGCCGCCGTTGATGTCGACCTGGCCGGTGTCCATGCGGCGGGCGAAGGCGACGGCCTCGGCCTGCTCGCCCCAGACGGCTCCCCCGAGGCCGTAGACGGTGCCGTTGGCGATGGCGAGGGCCTCGTCCTCGTCCTCGTACTTCAGGAGCGAGACGACCGGGCCGAAGATCTCCTCCTGGGCGATGGTCATGTCGGGGGTGACGTCGGCGAAGACGGTCGGGGAGACGTAGTAGCCGGTCTCGCGCGGCGCCTCGGGGCCGCCGGCGACGAGCCGGGCGCCCTCCTCGATGCCCTTCTCGATGTAGCCGCGCACCCGCTGCTGCTGCTTGGCGTTGACGAGGGGGCCGACGCGCTCGCCGGGGACGTACTTGGCGACGGCCTCGGCGGCGAGCGCCACCGCCTCCTCGTACCGGTCGGCGGGGATCAGTATCCGGGTCCAGGCGCTGCACGTCTGGCCGGAGTTGGACATGACGTTGGCGATGCCGACGGCGACGGCCTTGGCGAGGTCCGCGCTCGGGAGGATCACGTTGGCGGACTTGCCGCCGAGTTCGAGCGCGACCCGCTTGACGGCACCGCCGGCGAGGGCGCCGATCTTCTTTCCTACGACGGTGGAGCCGGTGAAGGAGACGAGGTCCACGTCGGGGTGCTCGGCGAGCGCCTGCCCGGCGACCGGGCCGAGGCCGGTGACCAGGTTGAAGACGCCGGCGGGCAGACCGGCCTCGTGGACGGCCTCGGCGAAGAGCTGGGCGGTGAGCGGGGTGTCCTCGGCGGGCTTGAGGACCGTGGTGCAGCCGGCGGCGAGGGCCGGGGCGACCTTGGCGACGATCTGGTGGAGCGGGTAGTTCCAGGGGGTGATCGCGGCGACGACGCCGACCGGCTCGGCGTAGACCGTGGAGTTGCCGACCTTCTCCTCGAAGGGGTGGGTGGCGGCGAGTTCGGCGTACGAGCCGGCGACGGCGATCGGCAGTCCGGCGTGGACGGCGGCGGCGAGCTGCGGCGGGGCGCCGAGCTCGGCGGTGACCGTGGCGGCGATCTCCTCGGCGCGGGCGGCGAGCGCGTCGCGGAGGGCGGCGATACGGGCTCCGCGCTCGGCGGGCGGGGTGGCCGCCCAGCCGGGGAGCGCGGCGCGGGCGGCGCGGACGGCGGCGTCGACGTCCTCGGCGGTGCCGGCCGGGACGTGGCCGATGACCTGCTCGTCCGCCGGGTTGATCACCGGGACGGTGTCCGTGGAGGAGGCGGGGCGCCACTCCCCGCCGATGTACATCGCGTCGTGGGCCTTCATCTGCTGTCTCCTCTGCGTCGCCGCTTCCTCGTCCGCCCCAAACTAGCGCTGTTAGTTTTCGCGCGCCAGATCCCACCGGAGTGCCCCCGGTCTCACTGGGCGGCACGGCACGATCGTGCCGCCTTGCCCCCCGTGTGGGCAATCGTCCCGCTGGGGCGATGGGGATCCCCCCTGCTCGAGCGAAGCCGAGAGCTTGGGGGAGGGTGGGCACACGGGACGGCGCCCTTAGCGGCGCCTCCGCCTTCCGAGCCTGGACCCGCACCACCAGGTGGGCGCACTGCCGGTGCGGGTTCAGGCGCTGAAGCCTCTGGCGCCGGCAAGGGCGCCGTCCGTTGTGCCCACCCGTTCCGCCCCGGCGGAACGCATGCCCACAACGGGGGGGCACCGCCCCGGCGGAACGCATGCCCACAACGGCCGCGGGCCGCAGGCCGCGCGCGTCAGTAATTCCCCAGTAACGCCCCGGTCCTAGCGTCCCCGACCGAGCCCGCCCCACCGCCCGTCGAGCCTCCCGCCGAGGCCCCGGGGCGGCGGGGCGCCGGCTTCCCCCGTACCAGCGATGGAGGAGCCACCCACATGCACCCGCCCCGCTCGCCGCTCCGGTCACCCCTCCGGCGCGGAACCACCGCCTGGGCCGCGGCCGCCGCCACCGCCGCGGCCCTGCTCGCGGCGCCCGCCGCGACGGCGGCACCGGCCTCCGCACCCTCCCCCCACGCCACCGTCGACCCCGGTGTCACCGCGACCGTCGACGCGGGCGGCGAGGCGACGTTCTTCGTGGTCCTCGCCGAGCGCGCCGACCTCTCCCGGGCCCGCGCCCAGCGCGGTCACGAGAAGAAGGCCCGGACGGCCTTCGAGACCCTGCGGGCCGAGGCCGGCCGCAGCCAGGCCTCCCTCACCCGCTTCCTCGACCGCGCCAAGGTCGGCTACGAGTCGTACTGGATCGCCAACGCCGTCAAGGTCACCGGCGGCAAGGCCCTCGTCGAGCAGCTCGCCGCCCGCCCCGATGTGGCGGCCCTCCGCCAAGAGCGGCACTACGCCCTCGACACCGTCGAGCAGAGCTCCACGGCCGCCGAGGAGGCCGTGACCCCCGAGTGGGGCGTCAAGGACATCAAGGCCGACCAGGTCTGGTCGCAGTACGACAACCGCGGCGAGGGCATCGTCGTCGCGAACGTCGACTCGGGCGTGCAGTTCGACCACCCCGCCCTGAAGGGCAACTACCGGGGCAACCTCGGCGACGGCACCTTCAGCCACGACTACAACTGGTACGACCCGACCGGCCAGTGCACCGGCGGCACGCCCTGCGACAACAACGGCCACGGCACCCACACCATGGGCACCATCGCCGGCGCGGGCGGCGTCGGCGTCGCCCCCGGGGCGAAGTGGATCGCGGCCAAGGGCTGCGAGGCCCGCAGCTGCTCCGACTCCGCGCTCCTGAAGTCGGGTCAGTGGATCCTCGCGCCGACCGACCGCAACGGGCGGAACCCGCGCCCCGACCTCGCCCCGGACATCGTCAACAACTCCTGGGGCGGCGGGAACACCACCTTCTACCAGGACATCATCACCTCCTGGAACGCCGCCGGGATCTTCGAGGCCTTCGCGGCCGGCAACTCCGGCAACGGCGTCAGCTGCTCCACCACCGAGGCCCCCGGCGCCCAGGCCCCGGCCTACGGCGTCGGCGCCTACGACGTGAACGGGAAGATCGCCTCGTTCTCCGGCTTCGGCCCCTCCCTCGTCGACGGCTCGATGAAGCCGAACATCTCGGCCCCGGGCGTCGACGTCCGCTCCTCCTGGCCGGGCGGCACCTACCGCGCGATCTCCGGTACGTCGATGGCGACCCCGCACGTCGCCGGCGCCGTCGCCCTGCTCTGGTCCTCGGCGCCCTCCCTCATCGGCGACATCGACGCCACCCGGGCCGCCCTGAACGGCTCCGCCCGTGACGTCGACGACACCCACTGCGGCGGCACCGCGGCCGCCAACAACGTGTGGGGCGAGGGCAAGCTGGACGTCCTCGCCGCCGTGGACCGCGCCCCGCACACCGCGGCCACCGTCACCGGCACGGTCACCGACCGCGCCACCGGCTCCCCGCTCGCCGGAGTCACCGTCACGGCCGCCGCCTCGGACTCCGCCTCCTCCGACGGGACCCGGCGCACGGTGACCACCGACGCGGCCGGCGCCTACCGGCTGACACTCCCCGCCGGCACGTACACCCTCACCGCCGGCGGCTACGGCTACCGGGACCTCACCGAGAACGGCCTCACCGTCACCACCGGCCAGGCCCTCTCCCACGACCTCGCCCTGGACGCCGTGCCCGCGCACGCCGTCACCGGCACCGTCCTCGACGTCACCGGAAAGCCCCTGAAGGGCGCCACCGTCCGCTTCACGGACGCGCCGCTCGCCCCGGTCGTCACCGACGCCTCCGGCGCCTTCCGCTTCCCGGCCGTCGCCGAGGGCTCCTTCACCCTCACCGCGACCCCGGCCGCGCCCGTCCTCTGCAACGGCACCTACCAGGCCGTCCTCCCGGTGGACGGCGACGAGAGCGTGACGGCCGCGCTGCCCGCCCGTACCGACGCGTCCGGCAACGGCTGCCTGCCCGCCTCGTACGCCTGGACCACCGCGTCGACGAAGCTCGCGCTCTCCGGCGACGAGAACGCGAAGACGATCGCCCTGCCGTTCCCCGTCTCCTTCTACGGCGTCACGTACAGCCAGGCGAGCGTCACCACCAACGGCCTGGTCAACTTCCTGGCCCCGCGGCTCGGCGACTACGCCAACACCGCGCTGCCCTCCCCCGGCCAGCCGAACGGCATCCTCGCCGCGTACTGGGACGACCTGACCCTGGACGCCAAGTCGGCGGTCAGGACCGGGACCAGCGGGACCGCCGGGCAGCGCAGGTTCACGATCCTCTGGGAGAACGCGGCCTTCGCCGCCGACACCGGCAAGCGCGTCACCTTCGAGGCCGTCTTCGAGGAGGCGACCGGCGCGATCGTCCTGCAGTACCAGTCGATCGGCGCCGACCCCCTGGAGGCCGGCGGCGGCGCGACCGTCGGCATCGAGAACCAGGCCGGGACGGACGCCCTCCAGTACTCCTTCGACGAACCGGTCCTGAAGGACCGTTCGGCCCTCCGTATCTTCCCGAAGGCGGCGTGATGACCCACCGTTCCCGGCGCGGCGTGCGCCTCGCCTCCGCCCTCGTCGCGGCAGGCCTCGCCCTCACCGCACTCCCCGCGACCGCCGCCCACGCGGCCGGCGAACCCGTCGCCCCCGACGGCGCGCGCATCCTCACCGACGCCCAGGCCGACGCCCTGGAGCAGCGCGCCGAGGCCCCGCAGCCCCTGGACGTCACCCCGCAGAACGAGCAGTCCACCGGCCCCGCCGCGGCGGCCACCGAGGACGACTCCACCGCCGGTGTGAGCCTCGGCCAGGCCTCCGCCGTGGAGACCTACCGGGGCCAGGCCGACACCGCCCAGCTCGACGGCGGGCAGGGCGACTTCCTCGCCGTGCACAGCCTCGGCACCGTCACCCGGCTCGCCGCGGACGGCCGCACGGTCTGGAAGCGGGACAACGCCTCGCTCTACGCGGACTGGCAGGTCACGAACATCCGGCCGTGGCAGACCGAGCCGTACCCGGCCCGGATCACCACCGGCTTCCACGCCAACAGCCCCTTCGCGGACAGCTCCGACCGGGGCTGGGCGCAGGGCGACCTCACCGGCGACGGCGTCGCGGACGTCGTCTTCACCGCCGACGTCGGCACCAGCCCGTACCGCCCCTTCACCTCCCCCGGCTCGCCGCTCACCACGGGCACCTTCGTCACCGTCCTCGACGGCGCCACCGGCCGGACGCTGTGGTCGAAACTCTTCGCCGACGCCCAGCAGGTCACGCTGGTCGGCGACACCCTGCTCGTCGGCGACCAGCCCTCGACCAACCTCAACTCCGCGAAGGACGCCACCGCCGCCCTCCGTGCCTTCCGCTTCTCGTACGCCGACGGGAAGCTCTCCCCCTCGGCGACCTGGAGCTACGAGACGGGGCAGCGCAACGGCCGATGGGGCTCCACCCTCCCCCTGGGGAACGGACGCGTCGCGGTCTCCTGGTACGTGAAGAAGACGGCGACGGCCCCCGCCATGGGCCGCACCCTGGTCCTCGACACGGCCGACGGCTCGGTGATCTGGCGGACGGACAACGAGCTGTACTCCCGCCAGCTGGCCTACGACCCGGCCCGCCGGCGTCTGGTCGCCCTGGAGCAGGCGGACTACCGGGACGGCGTACGGTACGAACTCGCCGCCTACGACCCGGCCGACGGCACCCGCACCACCCTCGACACCCGCGTCAACGCGCTCGGGATCGGGCTGCGGATCGGCCAGCTGCGCGGGGACGAGGCGCCGGAGTACGCGATCAGCGAGTCGACGCTCGACGAGTACCTGTACGTCAACACCGCGACCGTCCGCGCCCTGGACGGCGGCGACGCGGCCGAGCTCTGGTCCCACACCGTGAAGCGCGGCGCGGACAACGCCAAGGACGGCGACTCCGCGCTCGGTCTGAAGATCGTCGACGGCAAGGTCCTCGCCTCGTACTTCACCACCGAGGGCAAGGAGTCCGCCGCCAACCCGGGCGGCACCCGCTTCGGCACCCTGGCCGCGCTGAACGGCCGGGACGGGGAGGTCCGCTGGCAGCACAAGGGCGCGGACGCCTCCCCGATCTACGCCCAGCCGTACCGCGAGGGCGACGAGTGGCGGGTCCGGACCGTCGACAGCGAGCAGAACATCCGCTCGTACGGGCTCGGCAGCGGGCGGCAGACCTCCGTCACCCCGCTCCAGGCGAACCTGACCACCGGCCTCGCCGCCGATGTGAACGGCGACGGACGCAAGGACGTGATCGTCGGCGGCCAGTCCCAGGGCCTGTGGGCCTACGACGGCCCCTCCCTCGCCTCCGGGAAGCCCCGTCTGCTGTGGCGGACGACCCTGCCGGGCTCCGTGCAGGGCGACATCCGGATCGCCGACACCGACGGCGACGGCCGGCGTGACGAGCTCGTCGTCGCGGCCGACACGGCGGCGGTGGTCGTCGACTCCGGCACCGGCCGGGTGCGCAGGACCATCGACGGCGAGGGGCAGTTCGTCCGCTCGGTGACGGTCGGGGACCTCGACGGGGACGGTGACGACGAGATCCTCGTGCCGACCGACGCGGTGCGCGCCTACGCCGGCGACGGGCACGCGCTCTGGGAGTACGCGCCCGCGCCCGGCCTGGTCTTCTCCGACCTCGCCGTCGCCGAGGGCAAGGTCCTCGGCTCGTACCAGACGCGCGGTGTGAGCGACGGGACCGCCGTGGTCGGCGGGACGGCGCTCGACGCCCGTACGGGCAAGGTCCTCTGGTCGGCGGACCCGACCTGGACCGGCGACCCGGACACGAAGGTCTACGCGGCGCAGCTCTACCACGGGGTGTACGCCTCGCCCGGCATCCCGTACGCCGACGGGCACGCGGCCGTCTACTCCTGGATCGCGCGGCAGGACGGCTTCTGGGTCACCTTCTTCGAGTTCCGTGACCTGCGCACCGGGCAGGTCGTGCGCACCACGACCGGCGGCGGCGCCTGGACGCTCGGCAACTGGTTCACCGGCGACGAGGGCCTCGTCCTCGCCGGCACGGCCTCGCTGCGCACCTTCGCCAAGGACGGCCAGGAGTACGAGACCTACACGCTGCCGACCCTGCACCGGGCGGAGTTCGCGACCGGCCCGGGCGGCCGGCGGCTGATCGTCGGCGGCACCGAGGGTGCGGCCTACGTGTGGGACCCGGCGGTGCTCACCGCCGGCCACCCCTACCCGAACCACCTGACCAAGCTGGCCGGGTACGCGACGCAGAACCTGGTCGTCGCGGACCTCGACGGCGACGGGGTGGACGAGGTCGTCGGCCTGGGCAAGGACGACACCGGCTTCGACCGGACGATCGAGCTGTCCGGCGGACGCTACCTGCTGTCGGACGACCAGATGCACGGCATGGTGACGGGCCGCCTGACCGCCCAGTAACCCACGCACCGCCCCGAGGCCCCCGTCCGGACCACCGGCCGGGGGCCTCCGGCTTTCCCCGGACCGCACCATTCCGGTGCACGGGCCACCCATTACAGTGGGCGCCCTCATGAGCGCAGACATACCAGCGGGCGCACCTCCGGTGCTGCGGGTGCACCTCCTCGGCGGGTTCCGGGTGGACCGGGACGGCGGGCCGCCGCTCTCCGAGCGGTGGCCGCGCCCGAGCGCCCGGACGCTGGTGAAGCTGCTCGCGGTCTCCCCCGGGCACAGCCTCCACCGTGAGCAGGCGCTGGAGATCTGCTGGCCGGACGCGGATCCGCAGGCCGCGCTCGGTAGTCTGCGGGTGGCGCTCCACGCGGCCCGCCGGGCGATCGAACCCGAGCTGGCGCCCCGGGCGGCCTCCTCCTATCTGACGGGCGAGGGCGCACTGCTGCGCCTCGATCCGCGGACGGTACGGATCGACGCCGACGAGGCCGAGGCCCTCGCGGAGGCGGCACTCGCCCACGGCGGGCGCGCCGGACTCGCGGCCGCCGTGGAGGCGTTCACGGGCGACCTGCTGCCCGAGGACCGGTACGCGCCCTGGGCGGTGGCCCGCCGCGAGCGGCTGACCGCCCTGCGGGAACGCACCCTGGTCGCCCTTGCCGCCGCCCATCTGGCGGCCGACTGCCCCGAGGAGGCGGTGGCGGCGGCCGAGCAGGTCCTGATGGCGGCCCCCGCCGAGGAGGAGGCGCACCGGCTCCTGATCGAGGCGTACGTCCGGCAGGGGCTGCGCCGGCGGGCGGTCGCCCAGTACCACCTGTGCCGGGAGGCGCTGGACGCGGAGTTCGGCGTGCGGCCGGGACCGGAGACGGAGCGGCTGCACCGGGCGGCGCTCGCCACCACCCCGCCGGCCTCCCGGTCGGTGGGGCCCACTCTGCCGGCCGTGGTGCGCCGGCCGCCCGGCACTCCGCTGCGCGGCCGGGACGAGCTCCTCGCCCGACTGCTCGCCGCCGGCTCCCCGCCCGTACTCCTGCTCACCGGGGAGGCCGGGCTCGGCAAGACGCGGCTGGCCGGGGAGGTGGCCCGGCGGGCGGCCGCCGAGGGTACGGCCGTGCTGTGGGGCGCGGGCCACGACGCGGAGGGGCACACGCCGTACGGCCCGTTCGCCGAGGCGCTGGACGGCTGGCTTGCCGGCCGGCCGACTGCGGAGCGGGCCAGGACGGGGGCGGAGTATCCCGAACTGGCGGCGCTCCTGCCGTCCTTGGGGCGGGTGCCCGCCGGGGGTGGGCGCAGTCCCGAGGAGGAGCGGGACCGGCTGTTCCGGGCGACGGCGGGGCTGCTCGGTGAACTGGCGTCGGAGCGGCCCGTCATGGTGGTGCTGGACGACCTCCACGCGGGGGACGCGGGCTCGTTCCAGCTCCTCGGCCATCTTGCCCGCCGGGCCCGGGAGTCCGGAAGGGCTTGGCGATTTCTCGCCACTGTCCGCCCGGAGGAACTTCCCGCCGCCGACCCGCGCCGCCAGGTGCTCGATCTGCTGGTCCGCCAGACGCTGGCGGGCGCGGTCGAACTCCCCCGGCTCTCCCGCGGGGCCTGTCTGGCCCTGACGGCCGACGCGCTGGGCACCGGCAGCCCCGCCCCCGAGCGGGTGTGGGAACTGTCCCTCGGCAACCCGCTGTTCGCGCTCGAACTGGCGCGTGCGGTCCGGGACGGGGACGGCCGGGCCGGCGCCCCCGAGGGCGTGCGCCAGCTGGTGGCCGAGCGCCTCGGCCGGCTCGGCCCCGAGGCCCGACGGGTGGTGGACGCGGTCGCGGTCGCCGGTCAGGACGCGGCCCTCACCGAGGTCCTCGACGTGGCCCGGCGCGGCGGGCATCCGCGGCTCTCGGCGGCCGAGGCCACGGAGGCCGTGGAGGCGGCCGTCGCCGCCTCGGTGGTCGAGGAGCGGCAGGTGGTCTCCGAGGGCCGGCCGGTCGCCGGACTCGCCTTCCGTCATCCGCTGGTGCGGCTCACCTGCTACGAGGGCCTGTCGGCGGCCCGCCGCCGGCTGCTGCACTCGGCGTACGCGGAGGCCGTGCTCCGCCGCCGCCCGGAGGCCGTGGACACGCTGGCCGCCCATCTGACCCGGGCGGACGACCCGCGCGCCACCGGCTATCTGCGGCAGGCCGCCGAGCGGGCGGCGGCGCTCTACGCCAATGACACGGCCGACCGCTACTACGCCGAACTCACCGACCGGCTCGACGCGCTGGCCGCCGACTCGGCCCGGGCCCGGATCGACCGCAGCGCCGTGCTGCGCCGGCTCGGCCGGTTCGACGAGGCGGCGCGGCTGCTCGGCGAGGCGCTGGAGGAGCTGGGCCGGCGCGGGGACGCGGACGGCCGTGTCCTGGCGGCGGCGCGGCTCGCGGAGCTCATGCCGAAGACCCGGGGCACGGAGGACGGCTTCCGGCTGCTCGACTCCTGCCCGCCCTCCCCGGACACCCCGGCGGAGGTCGCGAGCGCCCACCATCTCTCCCGCGGCGTGCTGTGCTTCGTCGCGGGCCGGTACGAGGAGGGGGTCGTCGCCGCGCGGGCCGCGGAGGACGCGGCGCAGGCGGTGACGGGACCGGAGCGGCGCGGGCTGCTCGCCAGGGCGCTCGCGGCGCAGGCGACCTCGCTGGGGCTCGCGGGCCGCTTCGGGCAGGCGGGGCCGGTCGCGGACCGGGCGCTGCCGCACGCGGAGGCGTACGGCGATCCGCAGCTGCTCACCTCGGTGCTCTCGGTGCTGCGCGAGACGGCCCGGCGGGCGGGGCGGCTGCGGGAGGCGATCGACACGGGCCGCCGCGCGCTCGCGCTGGCGGAGCGCTCGGGCGATCCGACGGCGACGGTCTTCGAGCGGGCGAACCTCGCGGAGCTCCACCTTCTCGTGGAGGAGGTGGAGGAGGCGCAGGAGCTGGCCGAGACGGCGGTGCGGGACACCGGTTCGCACGCCGGGTGGTGCGCGCCGTACGCCCTGGTGGCGCTCGCCAGGGTGCGGATGCGGGCGGCCGAGCCGGGCGGTGGCGAACTCCTCGATCCGGCCGAACGGACGGCCCGGGCCCAGGGGGACCACCAGGCCGGGTACGAGGTGCGGTTCGCGCGCGCCGAACTGGCCGTGCGGGAGGGCAGGCCCGAGGAGGCGCTGCGGCTGCTCGCGGACTGCCGGGAGACCGGTGCCGCGCATCTGACGGCCTGGGCCCTCCTCGCGTGCGGCCGGTCCGCGGAGGCCGCCGAGACGGCGGGAGTCGAGGTGGAGCGTGCGGAACGGGCCGGGGAGCGGCTCGCGGAGACGGAGGCCCGTACGGCGCACGCCGCCGCGCTCGCCGCGCTCGGCCGGGAGCGGGAGTCGGCGGCCGGCTTCGACCGGGCGGCCGCCCTGGCGGAGGCCCTGCCGTATCCGGCGGGCGCGCGCCGGGTGGCGTGGGCCCGCGGGGTGAGGTGGACGGACGGCGCGCCCGGGCCGGTCTGACGCCGTGCACGCCCCGGCCGACGGAGCGGCTGGATTCCGTCGGCCGGGGGCGTGGGTTCGTGGCGGTGGTCAGATCTTCTGGGCGATCTCGGTGAGGTGGGCGAAGACGACGATGTTCGCCTCGTAGCCCTTGCCTCGGTCGAAGGTTCCACCGCAGGTGAGCAGCCGGAGTTCGGGCCGCCCGGTGTCTCCGTACACCTCCTTGTCGGGGAAGTCGCTCTTGGCGAACGTCCGGATCCGGTCGACCGTGAAGACGGCGACCTTGCCGTCGGCGCGGGCGACCCGGACGGTGTTGCCGGCGCTGAGCGAGTTGAGGTTGAGGAAGACGGCGGGCCCGGTGCGGGTGTCGCGGTGACCGACGACGACGGCGGTCCCGCGCTCGCCGGGGGCGGGCCCCTTGGCGTACCAGCCGACGACGCGGGGGTCGTCGACGGGCGGTGTGCCGAGCCGGCCGGTGGCGTCGAGGCCGAGCTCGATCACGGGGGCCTCGATGGTGATGGCCGGGACGGCGACGGTGACGGGGCGCGAGCGGGCCAGCGGCGCGGGCGGGGGCGCGGGCCGCGGCGTGGGCCTGGCCTTGGGCAGCGCCCTGGTCTTCGCCTTGTGGTCCAGGGCGGCGGGTGCTCCGGCCGCCGCCGTCGCCCGGCCGGAAGCGGCGGGGCCTGCGGCGAGCGGCGGGGCGGCCGGTTCCTCGTCACCGGTCCACCAGACGCCCCCGGTCACCAGGACGGTGGTCACGACCACGGTCCTGGTGAGCCGGAGCAGGCGCCGCTGCCTGCGCGTGAAGCGGGACCTACGCGGCGCCATTGTCGCGGCGGCGCGAGCGGCGGATCAGGACCAGTCCGGCCGTGCCGGCGAGGCCGGCGGCGACGGCCGCCCCGACGCCGAAGGCGGAGGAGTCCTCGGCGGCGAGCTGCGCGCTGCCGCCGCCGCCCGCGCCGACCGGGCCGTGCGGGGGCCTGCCGTGTCCGTGGCCGCCGTTGCCTCCGTTGCCGTTGCCTCCGTTGCCGTTGCCGCCGTTGCCGTTGCCTCCGTTGCCGTTACCGCCGTTCCCGTTGCCGCCGTTCCCGTTGCCTCCGTTGCCGTTGTTCTGGCAGTTGCTGATGACGTTGAAGACCTTCGACTTCGGTGCGCCGAGCTTGCCCTCCCAGGTCCATTCGACCTTGTACATGCCGATCGGCAGGGAGATCGGTCCCGCGGCACCGTCACCGTTGGTGTTGAGCACGACGGTCCCGGACCGCAACGGGTTGCCCTGGTTGTTTCCGGGCGGGCCGGGCTGCGGGTAGATGGCGTAGTCGATGCTCGGGAGGCCGTCGAAGTTGAGGGCGGCGAGGCGGAAGGGGCAGTCGACGCGGGGCTCGTTGACCGGGCTGGTGTCGGCCGTCGTCGACTGGTGGACCTTGACGTCGCCATCGTCGCCGGGCGCGGCGAAGGCCGCCTGTGCACCCCCGAGGGTGACGGCGCTGAGCGCCATGGTGGCGAGCGTGGCGCGGAGCAGGGTGCGGGTGGGGGGTGTCGTCATGAGGAAAGTCCTCCAGTCGTGAACTCATCGGACGCCTAGTGCGATAATCCGACTATCCGTCACAACATGGACACGGAGGGTAGCGACGCGTCGCCACCCTCCGTCTTCCACCCGTCCGGCGCACTCCCGGCCACGGGCGGCCGGGGAGTACTCCGGACCAGGTCAGATGATTCCGAAGAGGATCCCGGCCGCGAGCACGACCAGCGAGGTCAGCGCGGCCCACTTCACCGTGAACCTGGTGTGGTCGCCGAACTCCACCTTCGCCATGCCGACGAGCACGTACACGGCGGGCACCAGCGGGCTCGACATGTGCAGGGCCTGGCCGACCAGCGAGGCCCGGGCGATCTCCAGGGGCGACACGCCGTGCGCCGCGCCCGCTTCGGCGAGGACCGGCAGCACACCGAAGTAGAAGCCGTCGTTCGACATGAAGTACGTGAGCGGAATGCTCAGCACGCCGGTGACCAGGGCCATGTGCGGGCCCATGCCCTCGGGGATGGCGCCGACGAGCCAGTCGGCCATGTGCTTGACCATGCCCGTGCCGGTGAGGACCCCGGTGAAGACGGCGGCGGCGAAGACCATGCCGGTGACGTTGAGGACGTTGTCCGCGTGGGCGGCGATGCGCTCCTTCTGCTCGGCCATCTTCGGGTAGTTGACGGTGAGCGCGAGCGCGGCGCCGAGGAGGAACAGCACCGGGATCGGCAGCAGTTCGAGGATCATCGCGGTGAGCAGCGCGATCGTGAGACCGGCGTTGAACCAGTACAGCTTGGGCCGGAGCGTCGTACGGTTCGGGTCGAGCCCCCGGAATCCGTCACCGGCGCCGACGCCGACGCCCGAACCCGTGCCGCCCGCGGCACCCGTCGCCGCCGCACCCCCGGCCTGACCCTTGCTCTTGCTCTTGGTGTCGCCCTTGCCCTTGATGTCGCCCGTGCCGCCGCCCGCCGCCACCAGCACCGCGTCGGCCTCCGGGGCCAGGACCTCGTCGAGGGTCAGGTAGCCGATGCGCTTGCGCTCACGGCGACCGAGCACGTACGCCAGGGCGAAGACGAAGAGCAGGCCCACGCCGAGCGCGGGGATCATCGGCACGAAGATGTCACCGGCGTCCAGCTTGAGCGCGGTCGCCGCGCGGGCGGTGGGGCCGCCCCACGGGAGCGTGTTCATGACGCCGTTGGCCGTGGCGGCGACACCCGTCATGACCACCAGGCTCATCTTGAGCCGCTTGTAGAGCGGATACATCGCCGAAACGGTGATCATGAACGTGGTGGAGCCGTCGCCGTCCAGGGAGACGATCGCGGCGAGCACCGCCGTACCCACGACGACCCGCACGGGGTCGGCCTTGCAGAAGCGCAGGATGCCCCGGACGATCGGGTCGAAGAGTCCGACGTCGATCATGACGCCGAAGTAGACGATCGCGAACATCAGCATCGCGGCGGTCGGCGCCAGCTTGCCGACGCCTTCGATGACGTAGTCGCCGAGCTGGGCCCCCTGCCCGACCGCGACGCAGAACAGCGCGGGAATCAGTACGAGCGCCGCGATCGGCGACATCTTTTTCAGCATGATCAAAACCAGGAAGGTCGCGATCATGGCGAAGCCGAGGACGGTCAGCATGGAGGACACCTCACGTTCACCCTTGAACTGCCGCCGAGCGGCGGTGCGGATGACGGTAGGTGCCCTCTTCTGCCGTTAACAAGATGTTGACGCGTGAGCAATACGAGCAAAACCCCAGGTCACGGCGGTGGCGACACGCAGAGCCGTGCTACAGGGGCGACACCTCCACCGGGAAACCGTTCAGGACGGCGGTCCCGGAGAGGGGGTCGATCCGGGACCCGTCGAGCAGCTGGTTGACGTTGACACCGGGGCGCGCGGACGCGACGGCCAGCCGGGTGCCCGGCCGGTCGTGACCCCAGCCGTGCGGGAGACTCACGACCCCCGGCCGCACGCCGTCGGTGACCTCCACGGGCACCTCCAGCTCACCGCCCTCCCCCTTGACCCGGGCGAGCCCGCCATCGGCCAGCCGGAGCCGCTCCGCGTCCTCGGGGTGCACCTGGAGGGTGCAGCGGTTCGAACCCCCGCCCAGGGCGGGGGTGTTGTGCAGCCAGCTGTTGTTGGAGCGCAGGTGCCTGCGCCCGACGAGCTGGAGGGTCCCCGGCTCCGGTACGGCGTCGAGGGCGGCGCGCAGCCGGGGCAGGTCGGCGGCGAGGGGTGCCGGGAACAGTTCGACCCGTCCGCTGCGGGTCTTGAGGAGCGCCGGCAGGCGCGGCTTCAGGGGCCCGAGGTCGATGCCGTGGGGGTGCGCCTTCAGCTCGTCGAGGGTGAGGCCGTACGGGCCGAGCCGCAGCATCAGGTCGAGTCGCCGCTCGGCCCCGGTGGCCCCGGTGAGCCGGGCGGCGAACTCCTTGGGATCCGCGCCGTACGCCGGCGAGTGCTCCTGCGTCACGGCCTTGGCGAGGGTGGTGTCGACGGCGAGGTCGTCGACGGCGGACGGCGGGGCGCCGTGCATCCCCGAGACGGCGAGGATCAGCCGGGCGTGGATCTCGCACTCGTCCATGCGGTCCGCTTCGAGGGGGACGGCCGCCGGCGTGTAGCGGGCCTGGTCGCGGACGGCGAAGGCGTTGAAGGCGAAGTCGAAGTGGGGGCTCCGCGAGGGCGGCGGCGGGGGCAGCAGGACGTCGGCGTGGCGGGTGGTCTCGTTGAGGTACGGATCGACGGCGACCATCAGGTCGAGGGAACCGAGCGCCCCGTCGAGGCGGTCCCCGTCGGGCGCGGAGAGGACGGGGTTGGCGGCGACGGTGATCAGGGCGCGGATGCGCCCCTCCCCCGGCGTCTCGATCTCCTCGGCGAGGGCGACGAGCGGCAACTCACCCTTGGCCTCGGGATGGTGCGAGACCCTGCTGTGCCGGCGGCCGAGGGCGAAGCCCCTGCCGGGGCCCGCGGGGCGCGGGGCGGGCGCGGTGGCGGAGAGCGGGAAGAGCGCTCCGCCGGGCCGGTCGAGGTTGCCGGTGAGGACGTTGAGGACGTCGACGAGCCAGTTGGCGAGGCTGCCGTACGCCACGGTGGAGCTGCCCATCCGCCCGTAGACGGCGGCGGTGGGCGCGGCGGCGAGCTCCCGGGCGAGGGCGCGGATGGTGTCCGCGTCCACGTCGCAGGCGGCGGCGACCGCCTCGGGGCTGAACTCCCGCACCGCGGCCCGTACCTCCTCGACGCCCTCCACATGGGCGGCGAGCGGGCCGAGGTCGGTGAGCTCCTCGTCGTAGAGGGTGTGGACGAGGGCGGCGAGGAGCAGCGCGTCGGCGCCGGGGCGGATCGCGACGTGCCGGTCGGCGAGGCGGGCGGTGCGCGTGCGACGGGGGTCGACGACGGTGAGGGTGCCGCCGCGCCGGCGCAGCGCCTTGAGCCTGCCGGGGAAGTCGGGGGCGGTGCACAGGCTGCCGTTGGAGTCCAGCGGGTTGGCTCCGAGGATCAGCAGGTGGTCGGTGCGGTCCAGGTCCGGCACGGGGACGGCGAAGGGGTCCCCGAAGAGCAGTCCGCTGGAGACGTGCTTGGGCATCTGGTCGAGCGTGGACGCGGTGAAGAGGTTCCTGGTGCGCAACGCGCCGATCAGCAGGGGCGGGTAGAGGGCGCCGGCGATGGTGTGCGCGTTGGGGTTGCCCAGGACGATACCCACCGAGTCCGGCCCGTACTCCTCGATGAGCGGGCGGATTCGGGCGGCGATCGTGTCGAACGCCTCGGCCCAGGTGGCCTCCTGGAGTCTGCCGTCCTTGCGGACCAGCGGGGTGCGCAGCCGGTCGGGGTCGGCGTCTATCTCGGGGAAGGAGGCTCCTTTGGGGCAGATGAACCCCTTGCTGAAGACGTCGTCGCGGTCGCCGCGCGCCCCGGTGACGCGGCTTTCGTCGAGGGTCAGGGTGAGTCCGCAGGTCGCTTCGCAGAGGGGGCAGATGCGCAGGGCGGTGGGCATGGCGTCTCCCTGGGTGCGTCGGGTGACGCCGAGCCTACCGACCGGTAGGCACGGACGGGAGGGGCCTGCGGAAGATCACGAGAGCGAGGGCACCAGGTAGGCGTGGAGCAGGCACCGCGTCTCGGCCACGAGCGCCGGGTCTCCGGCGGGGTCCGCGCGGAACGCGAGCCGGACGAGGGCGTCGGCGGTCTCGACGCCGACGAGGACCTTCCGGTGCAGGTCCTCGTCGGCGGTGCGGCCCAGATGGGTGGCGAGGAGCGCGCAGAGCCGTTCGGCGACGAGCCGGTTGGGGTCCTCGACGACGGCTTCTTCCGGACCGTCCGCCGCGGCTTCTCCGGGTGCGGCGGCGGGGACGCCGAAGTCGACGAGCGCGAAGCCCGGGACGGTCCGCTTCATCTCGATGAACTCGTCGAGGACGCCGTCGATGGCGCCGTGCGCGTCGAGGATCGGCGCCCCGGCGAGGCGGTCCGAGACCCGCTCGGCGTACCGGTCGAGGTTCCGGTGGGCGAGGGCGGCGACCATCGCCCGCTTGTTGCCGAAGAAGCGGTAGACGGATCCGATGGGGACGCCGGCGCGGGCGGCGACGGCGCGGGTGCTCAACTGCTCGTACCCGGTCTCGTCGAGGAGTACGGCACAGGCGTCGAGGATCCGGGCCAGCCGCTCGGCGCTCCGCTGCTGCACGGGGGCACGACGGAGGGCCGGCTGGGTTCGGGGGCGGGTCTGGGGCACGGGGTCCATGATGCCGCTCCGGTCCGGTCGAGGCGATCAGTCGGTCGGGAGGTCGGACGATCTGGAGGTCGGACGCGCTGGAGGTCAGGCGCGCTGGAGGTCAGGCGCTCTGGAAGCCGGTCGATCTGGAAGCCGTCGATCTGGCGGTCGGTCGATCCAGTGGTCGGGCGACCCGGAGGTCAGGCGATCAGCAGGCCGATGCCGCCGAGGGTGTACGCGATCATCAGCACGAACAGCGGGAGTTGGCCGGCGATGGCCCGGGCGGGCGGGAAGAGGCGCACGGACCGGTCGTGCGCGGCGACGACACCGAGGACGTGACCGGTGACGATCGCGGCGACCTGGAGGGTGGCGAGGCCCCCGGGACCCAGTGGTGGAGCGGGCGAGGGGGCGTTGTCAGTGCCCCCTGCCAAGATGACTGTACGTGGCCCTTCGATCACGAGAAGTGAGAAGTAGTGGGCCACGAGATAGCCGAGGGCGATGGGCAGGAGCGAGTGGGCGAAGGAGGTGAGCGGAGTGGTGAGTCCGGGGTTCATCAGGCGCAGGGCGCCGGCGCAGAGCCCGTAGCAGGCGGCGGCGAGGGCGACGGAGGCGAGGAGGCCGAGTGTGGCGGTGGGGACGGGGCCGAGGGAGGAGGTCTGGAGGGTGGTGATCCAGCGGGGGTTGTCGGAGAGGCCGTCGTAGGCGGTGGAGCCGAGGAGGACGCAGACGGTGGCGACGAGGCCGGGGGTCTGCGGGGTGGAGTCGAGGCCGTGGAAGGGGGAGCGCAGGACCAGCCGGCCGTCGGCGCGGCGGCCGAGGGGTGAGAGCCGGGCGAGAAGGGAGGAGTAGACCTCGAAGGGGTCGGCGTGGGCGAACCACCGGTCGCCGTGGCGGGCGGCGCCCACGAGGTGGACGGCGGTGTGGGCGGCGAGGGCGATCAGGAGGGTGGTGGTGGAGGCGTTGTCGGGGGCGACGAGCTCCAGCCAGGTGAAGAGGAGGAGTCCCGCGGCGGCGGGCCGGATGCCGAGGGTGGCGGGCAGTGGGCGGGGGTTCCTGGGCGGGTGGAGGGAGTGGAGGGCGCGCAGGGGGTTGAGGAGGCGCCAGACGGGGCCGAGGAGGAGGGAGGCGGGGACGAGTCCGACCCAGAGGAGGACGTAGAGGGCGCCGGGCGCGGGATTGCGGTCGGGGTCGTCGGGGCCGAGGAGGAGGTGGAGAAGGAAGAAGAGGGTGACGGCGGCGCCGAGGAGGCGGAGGGCGGTTCGGGTGGCCGGGGCGTCGGCCACCCGCTGGAGGGCGGCGGGGAGCGGGCGGCCGGAGAGGTCGCCGCGGAAGCGGGAGGAGGACCAGAGCAGTCCGAGGGCGAGGAAGGAGACGAGCAGGGCGGTGAAGGCGCCGGCGTAGGCGTAGAAGGGAGAGAGGGGGAGGTCGTGCCGGGAGCCCACGCCGTGGGCGAGCGGGAGCCCGAGGGGGCCGGCGTGGGCATCGGCCGTGAGGGGGGTGGTCATCGGACGACGAGTTGGGTCAGCACGAGTCCGGACTCGTGGGTCTCGACCTCGAAGAGTCCGGTGCGGTCCGCGGTGAGGGTGAGGGTCGCGGGCATGCCGGGAGGGAGGGGGAGTTCGCGGTCGTAGCCGTGCACGTGGAGGGTGTCGGCGCGGTCGCTGGTGACACGGAGGGTGAGGCGCTCGCCCTTCTTCAACTCGATGCGGGAGGGAGGTGGTTGGACGGTCGTTCCGGTGATGGTGAGGGTGACGGTCCGGCCGGGGTCGGTGGGCCGGGGGCTCGGCGGCGCGGAGGCGGAAGCGGAAGGGGAGGTGGCGGCGGGGGTTCCGTCGAGGCGGACCGTGGCCTGGACGGGGGCGCCGGCGACGGCCCAGACGGTGTGGTCGTCCGCGTGGAGCCGGACGGTCAGGGTGTGGGCGCCGGGCGGCACGTAGCCCCAGGGGCCGTACAGGCGGGCGGCCTCCCGGCCGTCGACGAGGAGGCGGGCGTGGCCCCGGCCCGGGAGGGCCGCGCCGCCGGTGCTCTCCGGGGTGAAGCGGAACCTCTCCACCGTGAGGTGGACGTTCCAACCGCCCTCGGGGTCGGGGCGGGCCTCGACACTGACGGTGGGCGCGTCCGCCGCGGGGAGTTCACGGAGCTGGTGTCCGCCCTCGTCCCGGGCGGGGAGCAGGGCGCCGCTGCTGCCGGTGGCCTCCTGGTGGCTGGTGCCGGGCCTGTGGTGGGTGGTGGCCCGGCCGCCGCAGCCGGCGAGGAGCAGCACGACGGCGGTCACGGCGGCGACCAGAGGGGCGGCGGCGAGGCGGGCGGTGGACTGACGTGGGGTCGCCGGGCGGCCGGTCGCCAGGCGGCCGGTGGCCGGAGGGGCGGTGGCCGGAGGGGCGGTGGCCGCGCGTGTGATGGCCTGGCGCGCGGTGGCCGGAGGGGCGGCAGCGGGGCGGGCCGCCACCAGGCGGGCGGTGCCGCGTGGTGGCCTCATGGCGTCACCGCTTCCGGGCTTTCGGTCGGGGGCTCGGTCCCGCGGTCGGCCGAAGGCTCGGTGGTGGAGGCGGGACGGTCGGGGCGGGCGGGGCGGGTGCCCGATGCGATCACTGCCCACAGCACCCAGACGACGCCGAGCAGGAGGCGGAGCCAGGCGGGGCTCACGGGGATGCCCGGGACCATGAGGACCGCCTTGTCGAAGGCGTCGAGCAGGGTGAGGGCGCCCAGGGCCACCGTGGTCCAGGCGAGGACGGGACGGGTGGGGCGCAGGGCGAGGCCGACGAGGGTCCACCAGGCGCCCATGAGGAGGAGCGCGACGGCGGGGAGGGCGGTGGGGGTGAGGGCGAGGGTGGAGCCGGCGACGTCGAGGGCGAGGCCCACGAGGCCGAGGAGGGTGGCCGCGCCGGCGAGGCGGTTGCCGCGCAGTCGGCGCCACCAGAGGGCGCCGCCGGCGAGGGCGAGGACCAGGGCGGTGCCGAGGGCGAGCTGGGTCTCGACGCGCTGGAGGCCCCGGGCGCCGTACCAGTCGCAGCCGGCCGGGAGGCGGCGGGCCTGGACGTTGTAGTCGGCGCAGACGAGGAGCTGGGCGAGTTTGACGGGTTCGCCGACGAGCCGGTCGGTGTTGCCGGAGACCTCGCCGCGGCGGGCTCCGCAGCCGGGCGGGGCGCCGGGGGTGGCGGCGCCGGCGTCGGACTGCCAGCAGTTGCCGTCGCCCTGGCCGTCCCACCAGACGTCGCTGCGGTTGGGGCGGGCGTTGCCGGCCTTGTCGACGCCGAGGTGGTTGCCGGCGTAGCGGTTGTGGTGGGAGGTGTCGGTCTGCTTGCCCCAGGCGGACTCGCCGCGGATGAAGGCGGGGACGGCGCTGAGGAAGAAGGCGGCGCGCTGGTGGCCGTAGACCCAGTTGTTCTCGTAGAGGTTCCAGTTGCCGCCCGCGGTGATGATGCCGGTGCCGGGCGGCATGGAGATCTGGGGGCAGACGACGCCCTGTTCGTAGCCACGGTCGACGGGCGGCTTGGCGCAGGTGCCGTCGGCGACGTACGGGTAGTAGTTCTGGTTGTTGTCGTGGATCAGGTTGCGTTCGAAGCGGGCGTGGTTCTGCGGGAGTCCGGGGTGGCCGGGGAAGGCGGAGTCCATGGAGGCGCCGCCCATGTTGTGGTCGAACTCGTTGTCGTGGATGTGGACGGAGTCCCCGGCGGTGCCGGAGTAGCCGACCATGTTGTGGTGGCTGCGGCAGCCGGTGATCTCGATGGAGTAGCGGGGGACGTCGTAGCCGTATCCGTCGTTGATGTTCGAGGCCGAGCCGGGGTAGATGCCGGAGTCGCCGTTCCCGTAGGACTCGCAGTTCTTGTAGAGGCCGTGGTCGGAGGCGAAGGTCAGGAAGCCGTACTCGTCGTTCCAACGGGTGAGGACGTCGTCGATGACGAAGCCGTCGGCGGCGAGGACGTACAGGGAGTTGAAGGTGGTGCGCTGGGCGGTGAAGTTGCGGAAGTAGACGCCGTCGGAGCCGTCGGCGCGGATCGCGTTGAGCTTCTGGTACTTGGCGTCGACGACGACGTCGAGGCGGGAGGCGCCGGTGCCTTCGATCTGGAGGTTCTTCTTGCCGAGGATCGCGACCAGGTTCTGGTTGTGCGGGCACTGCCGCTGCTGGGCGTAGCTGAGGATCTGGTAGCCGAGTGCGGAGTTCGGGGCCTTGAGCGTGGCGCAGGCACCGGTGGGCCGCGGCAGGGAGGGCTCCTCCTCGTAGAGGCCGGGGAGGATCGCGATGGTCATGCCGGGGCGGTCGACGGCATCGACGGCCTGCTGGAGGTGGCGGTAGCCGCTTCCGGCGCAGCGCGCGAAGAGGGCGAGGTTACGGGCCTTGAGGGCGGCCGGGAAGCCGGAGATCCGGCGTGCGAAGTCGGCCCGGTCGGTCTTGCAGACGAGGAGGTCGGGTTCGCCGGTGCGGAGTTCCGGCACGGTGCCGGATCCGTCGGGGAGGGTGACGGGCCGTTCCTCGTGGGCCTGGGCGAGAGGAGCGGTGAACAGGGCCGCGGCAAGCGCCACGAGCACGACCGAGAGCACGGAGACGAATCTTCGGGTCCACGAGGTCCACGACATGCGCGTGAGAGTAGAGGATTGTTCATCTTTTTGGACCCCTCGTGCACGCACCAAACCGCCGGCCGGGATCGATGCCCCGTTGACGTAGGACGCGCGGAATCCTACGGTCATCCATAGGATTCCCTTGCGGCCTCGGAACAGGGGCTCAGGACAGGAGCGGGCGATGACCACGGAGCAGGCCAGGAAGACGGCCGAGGCGCTCACCTACAGCACCGGTTTCGGCAACGAGCACAGCTCGGAGGCGGTCCCCGGCGCACTGCCGGACGGCCGTAACTCGCCGCAGCGCGCCCCCCTCGGCCTCTACGCCGAGCAGCTCAGCGGCAGCGCCTTCACCGAGCCGCGGTCCCACAACCGCCGCTCCTGGCTCTACCGGATCCGTCCCTCGGCCGCGCACCCGCCGTTCACCCGGATCGACAACGGCGCCCTCGTCGGTGCCCCCTTCACCGAGACCGTGCCCGACCCCAACCGGCTGCGCTGGAACCCGCTGCCCGAGCCGGCCCCGGGCACCGACTGGCTGGCCGGTCTGTGGACCCTCGGCGGCAACGGCGACGCGACCCAGCGGACCGGCATGGCCGTGCACCTCTACCACGCCAACGCCTCCATGGAGCGGGTCTTCGGCGACGCCGACGGCGAGCTGCTGATCGTCCCGGAGCGCGGCGGCCTCCTCCTCCGCACCGAGCTGGGCCTGCTCGCCGCCCACCCGGGCGAGGTGGCGCTGATCCCGCGCGGCGTCCGTTTCCGCGTCGAGCTCCTGGACGAGACGGCCCGCGGCTACGTCTGCGAGAACTACGGCGCCCCCTTCCAGCTCCCGGACCTCGGCCCGATCGGCGCCAACGGTCTCGCCAACGCGCGTGACTTCCGCGCCCCGGTTGCCGCCTACGAGGACGTCGAGGGCCCGGTCGAGGTGATCAACAAGTACTGCGGCAACCTCTGGTCGGCGATGTACGGCCACTCGCCGCTCGACGTCGTCGCCTGGCACGGCAACCACACCCCGTACGTCTACGACCTGCGCCGTTTCAACGTCATCGGCACCATCTCGTACGACCACCCGGACCCGTCGATCTTCACGGTCCTCACCTCGCCCTCCGACACCCCGGGGCTCGCGGGCGTCGACTTCGTCGTCTTCGCCCCGCGCTGGCTGGTCGGCGAGGACACCTTCCGCCCGCCGTACTTCCACCGGAACGTGATGAGCGAGTACATGGGCCTCATCGAAGGCGCCTACGACGCCAAAGCGGAGGGCTTCGTGCCGGGCGGCGGCTCGCTCCACAACATGATGTCCGCGCACGGCCCCGACCGGGAGACCTTCGACAAGGCGAGCGCCGCCGAGCTGAAGCCGCAGAAGATCGACGACGGCCTGGCCTTCATGTTCGAGACCCGCTGGCCGGTGACCGCGACCCCGCAGGCCGCGACCGCCGACCACCTGCAGAAGGGATACGACGACGTATGGCAGGGTCTTGAGCGCCACTTCCGGCCGTAATGTCACGGCCGTAAGCCCGTAGCCTTCGTACGGAGAACCCGTGACCGCCTTCGCTCCCGACTCGCTGGTCCTGAACCGCAAGCTGCCGCTCTGGTATCAGGTCTCGCAGTCGCTGCGCGCCTCGATACTGGGCCGCACGCCCGACGCCTCGCTGCGGCTGCCCACCGAGGAGCAGCTCGCCGCCCACTACGGCGTGAGCGTGCTGACCATGCGCCAGGCCCTCAAGGAACTGGAGGAGGAGGGCCTGATCAGCCGGCACCGGCGGCGCGGCACCTTCATCGAGCCGGGCGCGCGGCGGTCCACCCCGCGCCGGCTGCTCGGCTCGATCGACGCGATCGTGGCCCAGCAGTCGGGCGAGCGGACGACGGTCCTCGGGCACGGCACGGAGCCGGTGCCCGGGGAGCTCGCGGAGTACTTCCCCGACGTGCCGGAGGTCGTGGCGTACCGCCGGCTGCGCAGCGACGGGGAGAGCGGCGAGCCGACGAACTGGGCGGAGAACGCGGTGCGGCCCGAGCTCGCCGCCGCGATCGACCCGGCCGATCTGGAGCGCTGGCCGATGACGAAGGTGCTGCGGGACGTGGTCGGGGTGCGGATCAGCCGCATCACGGACACGGTGGAGGCCCGTCTCGCGGACCCGGAGACGGCGGGGCTGCTCCAGGTCCCGCTGCTCTCCCCGATCCTCCACTACACGGGCGTGACGTACGACGAGGACGGCCGGGTCGTCGACGTGGCCCGCATCCGCTACCGCGGCGACCGCTTCTCCTTCACGGTCACGGTGGAAGCGCACTGAGCACCTCCGGGGGCAGGACGCCGACCGGGCGGCGCTCGCGGCCGGGACGGACTGCGAGCGGGATCCCGACCCGTACCACCGCCTGCCGGCGGACCTGATCCCGACCGAGGCGGCGTGCGAAACCTCCGGGCGGGCACCGCCACTGACGGCCCCACCCGCTCTGGCCCCGTACGGACAGCCCTCATTAGCATGCGGGGCGTGACGGAAGCCCCCCGAGCCGAAGACGTCCCGCCGCTCCTCGACGAGCTGATGCCGTGGTCCGTGGCCCCGCTGCGGTTCGGGCGGTCCTGGATCGTCGCCCCCGACGCCCGCACCCTGCGGACCCGCTGGGACCGGCTCGTGGCCGCCGAGGGGGCCGAGCGGGAGGCGCTGTTCCGGCCGAGCCGGGCGCGGACCCAGGCGAGCGCGGTGGGCGCGCTGCCCGGGCAGCGGACCGGCACCACGCGGTTCGCGCGTGAGTCGGGGCCGTGCCCGGAGCCGGTGCGGGTGGCGCACGGGCCGTTCGACGAGCAGTGGCTGCTGCCGGACCACCGGCTGATCGACACCGCCCGCCCGGAACTGTGGCGGGTCTCCGGGGAGCCGCAGCTCTTCGCCGTCGAGCAGGGGTACGTGCCGGGGGCGGCGGGACCCGCGCTCCTGGTGACGGCGGCGCTGCCGGAGGGCCGTTCGCCCGCGGGCCGGCCGGGCCGCATCCGGCCGCTGTTCCGGCGCCCCGGCGGCCGGGAGCCCAATCTCGCGCCCGGCCTCCTGGACTTCCTCGGGAAGCGGTACGGGTGCGAGGTCGACGCCCATGACTGGCTGGCGTGGACGGTGGCCGCGGCCCTCCCCTCCCCCGCCGGCTGCCGTGTCCCGCTCACCGCGGACCCGGAGGTGTGGGCGGCGGGCGTGGCGCTGGGCCGGGAGCTCGCCGATGTGCAGCTGCGCGGCGCCCTGAGCGGGACGAGGCCCCGGCTGCCGGGCGGGCGCCGGCCCTATGTGCGGGCGGCGGTCCCGGCGCGGCCGACGACGATCTCGTACGACTCCGAGGGCGAGACTCTCGCTCTCGGCGAGGGCCGGATCTCCCCGGTACCGGCGGAGGCCTGGGAGTACCGGGTCGGCGGGGTGCGGGTCCTGGAGCAGTGGTTCGCGCACCGGACGGCCCCGGCGGAGCCGGGCTCCCTGGAGGCGATCGGGCCGGCCGCCTGGCCGCAGGAGTGGACCTCGGAGCTGCTGGACCTGGTCACGGTGCTCGCCCTCCTCGGGGCGCGGGAGCCGGAACGGGCCGAGCTTGCCGGGCGGACGACCCCGACCCCCGCGGGGCCGGCCGCCGGAGGCATCGGGAGGGCGGAGCTCGACGCGGCCGGAGTCCTTCCCGCGCCGTCCTGGTCCCGTCGTCCCGCCTCCGTCCTGGACCATCAGGAGGAGGGCCCGGAGGGCCAGTTCATGCTCCTGTGACCGGGGGCGCGAAGGACTCCAGGAGCCGGGCGATGGTCATCGCGAAGATCTCGTCCGCGTCGACGGGGGCCGCGGGGGCCCCCGCGAGCAGTGCCGCGAGGTGCGGGTACCGGCCGCTCGCCACCTGTCCCATGAGGTAGGCGCCGCGCACCGCCTGTTCCTCCGCCTCGGACCAGGGCAGTCCGCGGGCTCGTTCGGCGATGGCCTGCTCGTTGGCGACGGTCGCCATGACCGTGCCGTTGACCATGGCGATCAGCTGCATCTTGAGTCCGGCGGGCCGGTCCAGGGGGGCGAGGCAGCCGAGGCACCACTCCAGGAAGCGCAGGGCGTTGGGGCTGAAGCCGTAGGCGGTGGTCATCACCCTGGCGAGCCAGGGGTGGCGGTACATGATCGCGCGGCTCTGGTGGGCGATCGCGGTCATGTCGGCGCGCCAGTCGCCGCTGGGCTCCTCGGGGAGCTCGTACTCGCCGCTGACCGCGTCGACCATCAGCTCGTACAGGTCCTCCTTGCGGGGGACGTAGTTGTAGAGCGACATGGTGCCGCAGCCGAGTTCGGCGGCGACGCGGCGCATGGAGACCGCGTCGATGCCGTCGGCGTCGGCGATGCGGACGGCCGCGGCCACGATGTCCCGCCGGCTGTAGGCCGGTTTGGGGCCGCGGCCCGCGCGCTCGGGCCGCGCCCAGATCACTTCCGGTTCGGCCGCTCGGCCCGCCATGGATCATCACCTCGCCCTCCATCGTAGTTACGTACGCCGTACGTAGTGGGGTATGGTCGCGCCATGCCTACTACGTACGCTGTACTTAGTGAAGGTCTGCGGAAGCGTTACGGCGACGTCCACGCCCTCCGCGGCCTCGACCTCGCCGTCCCCGAGGGCACCGTCTGCGGTGTCCTCGGCCCCAACGGCGCCGGCAAGACCACCGCCGTCCGCGTCCTCACCACCCTGGTCAGGCCCGACGCGGGCAGCGCCCTGGTCGCGGGCCACGACGTGGTGCGCGACCCGGCGGGGGTACGGAAGCGGATCGCGGTCACCGGGCAGTACGCCTCCGTCGACGGCGACCTCACCGGCGCCGAGAACCTGCGGCTCTTCGCCCGGCTCCTGCGCGCCCCGCGCTCCCGCGCCGACGAGCTCCTGGAGCGCTTCGGCCTGAGCGCGGCTGCCGGACGGCCCGCCCGCACCTACTCCGGCGGCATGCGGCGCCGCCTCGACCTGGCCGCGAGCCTGCTCGTGCCGCCGCGGGTGCTCTTCCTCGACGAGCCCACGACCGGACTCGACCCGCACAGCCGCAACGGGATCTGGGACGCCGTACGGGAGTTGGCCGGCCAGGGCACGACCGTGCTGCTGACCACCCAGTACCTGGAGGAGGCCGACCAGCTCGCCGACGACATCGTGCTGATCGACGAGGGAAGGGCCGCGCAGCGCGGCACCCCGGCCGAACTGAAGGCGCTCGTCGGCAGCTACGCCGAGGTCGTCGTCGCCGACCCGTCCGCCCTCGAAGCGGCCGCCGCCGTCCTCGACCAGCTGACCGGTTCGGCGCCGGCCCTGGACGCCGAGCGGCGCACGGTCGGCGCGGTGACCACGGACACCACGCTCACCCTCCCCCGGATCGTCCGCGAGATCGACGCCGCCGGGGTCCACATCGTCGACGCCTCCCTGCGTCCCCCCACCCTCGACGAGGTGTTCCTGCGCCTCACCGACCGGAAGGAGCTCGTCGCGTGAGCGCCCTCGTGCACGACGGGACCGCCGTCCTCGGCCGCCACCTCCACCGGATCCGGCACGCGCCCGCGATCACCGTCATGACGCAGACGATGCCGATCGTCTTCCTGCTCTTCTTCGGATACGTCTTCGGCAGCGCGCTCGCCGCGCCCGGCGCCGAGTACCGGGCCTTCCTGGTGCCCGGCATGCTCGTGGCGACGGCGGCGGGCGGCCTGATGACGGGCATGTTCCAGGCCGCGCAGGACTCGCACCGCGGCGTCATGGACCGCTTCCGGACCATGCCCGTGAGCCGCGCCGCCGTCCCCCTCGGGCAGGCCCTCGCCGACCTCCTCGCGAGCGCCGTCGGCACGATCCCGCTGATCCTGGTCGGCCTCGCCATGGGCTGGCGGATCGAGGGCACGCTCCCCGAGGCCCTGGGCGCCTTCGGCCTGCTGCTCCTCTTCCGCTTCGCGACGACCTGGGTCGGCATCCTGCTCGGCCTGGCCTCGAAGAGCGAGGAGGCGGCCGGGCAGCTGGGCAGCGCCACGTTCATGCTGCCGCTGCTCTCCAACGCGTACATCCCCACCGACGGCATGCCCGCCTGGCTGCGGACGGTCGCCGAGTGGAACCCCATCTCGGCGGTCACCACGGCGGTCCGCGAGCTCTTCGGCAACGCGCCCGTCCCGGCGGACGCGGCCTGGCCGGTGGCCCACCCCGTCGCGGGCGCCCTGCTCTGGTCCCTCGGCCTCGTCGCCGTCTTCGCCCCGCTCGCGGTGCGCAGATACGCCCGGGGGTGACGCACCCCCTGATGACAAGGACCGGCCGGGCACGGTAGGCAGGACGGTCATGAGCACCCAGCCACTCCCCCTCGCCGGGGTCACGGTCGTCGCCGTCGAGCAGGCCGTCGCCGCGCCCTTCGCCACCCGCCAGCTCGCCGACCTCGGCGCCCGGGTCGTCAAGATCGAGCGCCCCGACGGCGGGGACTTCGCCCGGGGGTACGACACCGCCGCCCGGGGCCTCGCCTCCCACTTCGTGTGGTGCAACCGCGGCAAGGAGTCGGTGGCGGTCGACCTCAAGGACCCCCGGGGCCTGGCGCTCGTCCGGAAGATGGTGGCCGGCGCCGACGTCTTCGTGCAGAACCTGGCGCAGGGCGCGGCGGCCCGCCTCGGCCTCGACGCCGCCACCCTGTGCGCCGCGCACCCGTGGCTGATCGCGGTGGACGTCTCGGGGTACGGGGCGGAAGGACCGTACGCGCACAAGCGGGCGTACGACATGCTCGTCCAGTGCGAGGCGGGTCTCGTCTCGGTGACCGGCACGCCCGAGCAGCCCGTCAAGTCGGGGATCCCGGCCGCCGACATCGCGGCCGGGATGTACGCCTTCTCCGGCGTCCTCGCCGCCCTCGTCCGGCGCGGCACGACCGGCCGGGGCGGTCCGGTGGAGGTCTCCCTGCTCGACTCGCTGGCCGAGTGGATGGGGCATCCGCTGCACCACGGGATGCACGGGGGCACTTCCCCGGCGCGCACGGGGCTCGCGCACGCGGTGATCGCCCCGTACGACGCCTATCCGACGGCGGACGGCGGTCTGGTCCTGCTCTCCGTGCAGAACGACCGGGAGTGGCGGCGGCTCGCCGAACAGGTCCTCGGCCGGCCCGAGCTCGCCGAGGCCCCGGAGTTCGCGACGAACACGGCGCGGGTGGCGGGGCGCGGGGCGACGGACGCGGTGGTCGCGGCGGCGCTCGCCCCGCTGACGACGGGCGAGGCGCTGGCCCGCCTGGACGCGGCCGGCATCGCCTGCGCGCGGCTCAACTCGGTCGCGGAGCTCGCGGACCACCCCCAGCTGACGGCCCGTGACCGCTGGCGGGCGGTGGAGTCGCCGGTGGGGCCGCTGCGTTCGCTGCTGCCGCCGATCGTGTTCCCGGACGCGCCGGAACCCCGGATGGACCGGATCCCGGCGCTCGGCCAGGACACGGACGAGGTGCTCGCCGAGCTCGGGGTGCCGGAGGCGGAGGTGAAGGAGCTGCGGAGCGCGGGGGTGATCGCCTGACGGGGCGCGGGCGGGCGTTCCGGGTACGTGGCAAGTCCCGGGTACAGGGCAAGTCCCAGGTACGGGGCAAGTCCCAGGTACGGGGCAAGTCCCAGGTACGTGGCACTCCCGGGTACGTGGCAAGTCCCGGGTGCTCGGGAGGCCCCAGGCGCTCGGGAGGCCCCGGTACATGCGAAGACCCGGGTACGACGGAGGCCGGACGGGCGGGGACACGTCCGGCGGGGTCGTGGTCGGGGCCGTACGGGCGGCCGGGAGGTCCGGGCTAGCGGCGCGCGCCGAAGAGCGAGCGGCGCAGGCGGCGGAGCGGGGCGAAGAGCGAGACCCGCGCGCTGCGGCTGCGGTGACCGTGCACCGGCGCCTCATGCGTACGTGTCGTCAGTTCCCGCATGAGCAGCGTCGCCTCGGCCACGTCGCGCTGGGGCACGGCGGGGCCGCCGAGCACCGCGAGATGGCGGTCGAGTCGCGAACTGGTCGCGCTGCTCCCGCAGGTGATGGCAGGCACTCGCGGCCTGCTGCGCATTGCTATCTGTTCCATGTCACTCCCCACCCGTACAAGGGCACCCGGCCCGGGCAGGTTAACCCTATCGCCCCATCGTGACACCCGTGTATCCCGGCGGCGGGATTCACCGCACTCGTACGGGGGTTGACGGTGACTGTCTGAATCCATCTGATTCCAGGGCGAGTTGGACAGCACTCGAACACCTGCCGAACCGTCACGAACCATCCTGCACTCCGGACCGTCATCCACGGACACGTGGACGGGTGTGATCTCCACCACCAAGATCGTCCGGACCGTCCGCGGAGGGACGCGCGCAGGACCGGAGCCGTGCGGACGCCGCTCGGCTACCGTGGATCCATGACGGTGATCGCGGGTCGTTACCGGCTTCTCGACGTCCTCGCCGAGGGGGCGACGGGCACCGTCTGGCGTGCCCTGGACGAGACGGACCGGCACGAGGTGGCGCTCAAGGAGTTCCGCGCCCCGGCCGGACTCCCGGCGGACGAGGTGCCCCTGTTCCACGCGCGGCGGGAGCGGGAGGCGCGGGCCGCCGCCCGGATCTCCCACCCCTCCGTCGTACGGGTCCTCGGCGTGGTCACCGAGGACGGCCGGCCCTGGGTCGTGACAGAACTGGTCCGCGGCCTCACCCTCGCCGAGACCCTCGACGCGGCCGGCCCACTGTCCGCACGGGAGGCCGCGCGCGTCGGCGCCGAGGTCCTCGCCGGTCTGCGGGCCGCGCGGGAGGCGGGCGTACCGCACCGGGGCGTGACGCCCCGACAGGTGCTGCTCGCGAACGACGGGCGGGTCGTGGTCACCGGCTTCGGTGGCGCATCGGACGAGGACGGGGGCCCGGAGGCGGAGCTGCGCGGCATCGGGGCGCTCCTGGAGGCGGCGGCGGACGACCGGTCCGGGCCGCTGGGGGCCGTGGTCGACGAGCTGACGGGCGAGGAGCTCGCCGTGACGGCCGATCAGGTGGAGCGGGAGCTGCGCCGGGTGGCGGCGGGCGGTACGCCGAGGACCGGGGAGGCGCCGGTGGAGGCTTCGGCCCCGGCCCGCACGGACCGGGGCGACGACGACGCCGGCACCGGAGCGCGGCCCGCGCCCTCCCGGCGGTCGGGGCCGGCACGCACAGCGCCCCGCCGGGGACCCGTCCTGGTGGCCGGGCTGGTCGGGGCGCTGCTGATCGCGGGTGCGTTGACGTATCAGGCGGTACGGGACGAGGGACCGGACACCGGGCCGGGACCGGGCGGTGTCACGAGCACCGCTCCGGCGGGACCCGGCGGGACGGCTACAGCGCCCCGTTGAGCGAGGGCAGGTAGCCGCCGGACTGTCCGGCGGCGGTCGGGTGGTACGACTCGCCGATGTTGAGCCAGTTGACGCTGTGCAGCCAGGCGGAGCCCGAGCAGATCTCGTGTCCGGTGAAGGCGGGGACGACGCTGGCGAAGGTGAAGCCGTGGTCGGCCGCGCGCTTGGCGGTGGCCGCGTTGAGGTAGTCGGAGGCGTTGTTGATGGCGCTGCGCTCGTTCTCGCTCAGGCCGGCGATGCAGCTGCCGCCGAGCTGGTAGAAGCGCGGGTAGCCGAGGACGACGACATGGGCGGCGGGCGCCTTGCTGCTGATGGCGTTGTAGACGGAGTCGAGCTTGCCGGGGAGCGTGGAGTCCACGTAGGCCTTGGCCTGATTCACGCGGTTGATACAGGTGGCCTCGGACTGGAGCACACAGGTCGTCATGACGTCGGCGAAACCGGCGTCATTTCCCCCGATCGAGATGGAGACCAGGTCGGTGGCGGCCGAGAGGGGTCCGAGCTGATTCGCGGTCACATCACCCGTTCGGGCGCCCGAGCAGGCGGTGAAGGCGAACGAGGAGGGGGCGTTCGCGTTCTTCCAGAGGACCGGATACGCCTTCGTGGAGCGCTTGCAGTCGCCGCTGGCGCTGTCGTAACTCCCGGATCCGACACCGGAGGAGTACGAGTCCCCCAGGGCCACGTAGTCGAGTGCGGCGGTCTCGGCGGCCTGGGCGGCGCCCGCCCCGGTGAGGGCGAGGACGGCACCGAGGAGGAGCGAGGACGAAAGGGCGACAGAACGGGACAGTCTCATGGAACCTCCCTGTAGCAGGATCTCTGCGTTACCAGGTAGTAGCATCGGATCCGCCTCGCCGGAAGTGTTCATGTCAAAAGTAAGGGTGAACAGCGGCTGATCCTCCGTCAGAGACCGTCGATATCCGGCCAACCGGGACGCACGCAAAACCCGGTGCGCCACCCCGTCGCTTGCCCGATCATGGGCGTCATGTCCGACACCCCCGCCGTACCGTCCACCCCACGGCAGCCGACGACCACGTCGCTGCCCGTCATCGTCAACCTCGACGACAGCGACTCGCCCGGGGACGTCCTGGACGCGCTGTTCCTCGACCGGTTCGCGACCGGGGAACAACCGCACGCGCACAGCACCACCCTGGACCGGGCGAAGCCCGACGCGACCCTGCTCCCCGAGGGGGCCAGGGTGCTGCGGGCCGCGAAGGACGACGACCGCAGCTCGGTCCTCGCCGAGGGCGAGGGCTGGACGATCCTCTCCTCCCGCTGGAACCGGCGCGCGGACGTGACCGTCACCGCGACCGACCCGGAACTGGCCGAGCGGATCCTCGCCGAGGCCACGGACGGGGCGAAGGACGAGCCCGAACCGGAGCCCGAGGACGTGACGATGGGCTTCTGGTACGTCGCTCCGCAGCGCGGCCCGCGCCGGATGACCCGCCCGATCAGCGCCGGGACCTGGGAGGAGGTCCGGCCCAACTACTCGGCGCCGGTGGCCGACGCGATGGACCGGCTGATGAAGGTGACCCCGGAGGACATCGCCGGCCGGCTCCTGCTCCTCCACGGCCCGCCGGGGACGGGCAAGACCTCGGCGCTGCGGACGCTGGCCCGGGCGTGGCAGGACTGGTGCCAGGTCGACTGCGTACTGGACCCGGAGCGGCTCTTCAACGACATCGGCTATCTGATGGACATCGCCATCGGCGAGGACGACGGCACCTCGAAGGAGCGCTGGCGGCTGCTGCTCCTGGAGGACTGCGACGAGCTGATCCGCGGCGGGGCGAAGCACACCGCGGGGCAGGCCCTGTCCCGGCTGCTCAACCTGACGGACGGGCTGCTCGGCCAGGGGCGCAACGTCCTGGTCGGGGTCACCACCAACGAGGACCTGGAGCGCCTGCACCCGGCCGTGGTCCGGCCGGGCCGCTGCCTGGCCCGGATCGAGGTCGGGCCGCTGAGCCGGGCCGAGTCGGTGGAGTGGCTCGGCCGCGAGGAGGACGTGCCGCGCGAGGGCGCGACGCTGGCGGAGCTGTTCGCGCTGCGCCGCGGCACGCCCTCGGCGGACCTCCCGGAGCCCCGTACGGCGGGGGCGGGTCTCTATCTCTGACGGGCGGGACCGTCAGTTGTCGTACGCCGCCCGCAGGGCCTCGTTCAGCGCGGCCTCCGCGGCCTCGCGGCTGAGGCCCAGGCGGCGGGCCTCCTCCGCGAACTGGGCGGCGGCGGTGGCGGCACGGCGGGTCGCCGCGTCACCGGCGGCGGCGACGAAGGTGCCGTGGCGCCCGCGCGTCTCGATGACTCCGTCCGCCTCCAGGGCCTTGTACGCCTTGGCGACCGTGTTCGCGGCGAGGCCCAGCTGCTCCGCGAGCCCTCGTACCGTCGGCAGCTTGTATCCGACCGGCAGTCTGCCCGACCGGGCCCGCTCCGAGATCTGGGCTCGCAGTTGTTCGTAGGGAGCGGTGGTGGATCCGTGGTCCACGGCGATGGTGAGTGTCACCCCGCCGATTCTGCCCCCACCCCACCGGAAAATGGGAGGCGGTGGTGCGTCCCGCGCCCGTAGCGTGCCACCACATGACTGTGATCGTCCGTGATGTACAGGCCCAGGACGCCGAGGGTTTCGCCCGGGTACGCCGGGCCGCTGTGCCCTTCATGCTCGCCACCGCCGAGCAGTGCGCCTTCGACTGGGCCCACGCCCACCCCGACAGCCACGCCCGCCCGCTCGTCGCCGTGACCGAGGACGACGTGATCATCGGGACCGTGCAGCTGAGGATCGCCCACGACGCTCCGGAGCCCGGGATCGGCTCCGTCAACGTGTACGTGGACCCCGCACACCAGGGCCTCGGCGCGGGGACGCTGCTGCTGCGCGCCGCCGAGGAGCACCTCGTCGAGCGGGGCGCGCGGACGCTGTACAGCTGGGTCCTGGACGAGCCGGCGAACCGTGCGTGGGCCGAGCGGCGGGGGTACGCGCCCAGCCGCAGCGCCCACTTCCTCCGGCTCGACCTGACGACGGCCGAGCTGCCGCCGCTGGAGGACCTCCCGGCCGGTGTCGAGCTGCGCACGGCGGAGGACTTCGCGGCCGATCCCCGGCCGCTGTTCGAGCTGGACGCGGTGACGACGGCGGACGAGCCGAGCGATGTCGGCACGGAGCTGGACGACTACGCGCACTGGCGGGAGACCACCTGGGACCACCCACTGCTCGACCGGGCGCTGACGACGGTCGCGGTGGTCGACGGGGTGCCGGCGGCGTTCAGCGCGGCGCAGTCCGACGGTCTGGGCCGGTACTCCTCCGGGATGACCGGCACCGCGCCCGCGTTCCGGGGCCGCGGGCTCGCGAAGCTCGCCAAGAACGCCTCGCTGCACCGGGCGAGGGCCGCGGGCTGCGTCGAGGCGTTCACGAGCAACGACGCCGGCAACGGGCCGATGCTCGCGATCAACAAGTGGTTCGGTTACGAAGTCGGCGCGACGGAGGTGCGGTATGTCCGGACGATCGGTTGAGATCACCCTGACGAAGGCGGGCCGGACGAAGATCCGTTACCCGGCCGAGGTGCTGACGGAGGAGGGTGCCCGGCTCTCGGTGCGCGCCCCGTGGGCGGCCGAGGGGGTGCGGGACTTCGGCTTCGTGCGGTTCGAGCCGGGTGACGTCTTCGTGGAGCACTACTGGCGCGACCGCTGGTTCACGGTCAAGGAGGTGTGGTCGGCCGACGGGGCGCTGAAGGGCTGGTACTGCGACATCACCCGGCCTGCCGTGATCGACGGTTCCGGGGTGGTCGTCGAGGACCTGGACCTGGACCTGTGGGTGTCGGCGGACGGCAGCGAGGTGCTGCGGCTCGACGAGGACGAGTTCGCGGCGAGCGGTCTCGCCGCCTCCGACCCGGAGGCGGCGGCCCGTGCCGTGGTGGCCCTGGACGAGCTGGAGGTGCTCGGCCGGGAGGGCCTGATCGACCTGCTGGGTTGACGCGGTTCGACGTCCGCCCGATCGAACTGCTCGGTCAGCGCGGTTCGACATCCGCCCGATCGAACTGCTCGGTCAGCGCCGTTCGACATCCGCCCGATCGAACTGCTCGGTCAGCGCAGTTCGACGTCCGCCCGATCGAGCTGCTCGGTCAGCGCAGTTCGACGTCCGCCTGCTCGGCGGCGAGGAAGCCGGGCAGCGGCAGGCCCGACTCGCCGGCCGTGAGCTGCAGGAGGGTGGCCTCCACCCGCGCGGCGCCCGGCTTGTAGCCGGGGTCCTTCACGACGGCGCTGTTGGCCCAGCTGTGGAGGTGTCCGTCGCAGACGGCGCGGGTGCCGCCGATGCCGGTGGAGCGGCTCCCCTGCTTGAGGGTGGAGCTGACGAAGACGGGCCCTTCGCTGTCGTCGAGGCAGCGGTAGGTGCCGGAGACGGTGACCGTCGCGTCGGCGGCGAGGGTGCCGTACGTGTCGACGGTGAGGCCGTCGGCCCCTCCCGCGTGGGCGAGAGGGGCGACGGCGGCGGTGAGCAGGGTCGCTGCGGCGAGGACGAGGCGGACGCGCATGGGCGGGGTCCCTTCGGGGGTGGGGGGAAGCTGCTGCCCGCCAGGGATACCGGATCCGGCCGCCGACCCTCCGAATCTCACCCCATCGGGGGCGATTTGGGGGCCGGTACGCATACCGTCGTACGGTCAGTGCGCGGCGCGCGGGGCAGTCGCCCTCCTCACCAGCGGCCAGGCGAGCAGCACCAGGACGACCGTGTAGACGGTGACCGAGAACGGGGTGTTCACCAGGCCCGTCAGGGCGCCGTCGCTGATCTGGAGGGCGCGGCGCAGCTGCTGTTCGGCGGCCGGGCCGAGGATGACGCCGATGACGGCCGGCAGCACCGGAAGGCCGTAGCGCCGCATCCCCAGGCCGATCAGGCCGATGACGAGCAGCACGATCAGGTCGAACGCCTCGCCGCCCACCGCGTACGCGCCGACGGCGGCGAAGAAGAGGATGCCGGCGTACAGGTACGGGCGCGGGATGCGCAGCAGCTTGGCCCAGACGGGCGCGAGCGGCAGATTGAGCGCGAGCAGCAGCACCATGCCGACGAACAGCGAGGCGATGAGGCCCCACACCAGCTCGGGTTCCCGCTCGAAGAGCAGCGGGCCGGGCTGGATCCCGTACTGCTGGAACGCCGCCAGCATCACGGCGGCGACGGCCGTCGTGGGCAGCCCCAGGGTCAGCATGGAGACGAGCGTGCCGGCGGCGGAGGCCGAGGCGGCGGACTCGGGTCCGGCGACGCCCTCGATGGCGCCCTTGCCGAACTGGTCCCGGTGCTTCGAGAGACGCTTCTCCGTGACGTACGAGAGGAAGGTCGGGATCTCCGCGCCGCCGGCCGGGATCGCGCCGAACGGGAAGCCGATGAGGGGACCGCGCAGCCAGGACTTCCAGGTGCGCCGCACGTCGTCCTTGCCGAGCCAGGGGCGGCCGACCGGGATGGCCTCGCCCGAGGTGCGGCGCAGGTGCGCGGCGACCCAGAGGGCCTCGCCGATCGCGAAGAGGCCGACCGCGACGATGACGACGTCGATGCCGTCGGCGAGCTGGAGCGAACCGAAGGTGAGGCGCTGCTGCCCGGTCATCTGGTCGAGGCCGACCAGGCCGATGGTGAGGCCGATGAGCAGCGAGGCGAGGCCGCGGATGCGGGAGGAGCCGAGGACCGAGGTCACCGCGATGAAGGCGAGGACCATGAGGGCGAGGTAGTCGGGGGCGCCGATGTCGACGGCAAGGGCGGCGACGGTCGGAGCGAGGACGACGAGCAGGATCGTGCCGATCATGCCGCCGGCGAAGTGGCCGACGGCGGCGGCCGCGAGGGCCTGTGCGCCGCGCCCGGCCTTGGCCATCGGGTTGCCCTCGATGGCGGCGACGACGGCCGCGCTCTCCCCGGGGGTGTTGAGGAGGATCGAGGTGGTGGAGCCGCCGAACATGGCGCCGTAGTAGATGCCGGCGAACATGATGAACGCGCCGGTCGGTTCGAGTCCGTAGGTCACCGGGAGCAGCAGGGCGACGGCCATGGCGGGGCCGATGCCGGGCAGGACGCCGATGGCGGTGCCGAGGAGCACGCCGATGGCGGCCCACAGCAGGTTCATCGGGGTGAGGGCGGTCCCGAAGCCCTCGATGAGGGAGTTCAGGGAATCCATGGGTCAGATCACTCCCATCAGCGGGCCGCCGGGCAGCGGGACGCCGAGCAGCTGGTCGAAGACGGCGTAGGTGAGGAGCGAGAGGGCGGCGGCGATCAGCGGGTCGCGGTGGAGGTGGCGGCTGCCGAGGGCGTAGGCCGCGCCCCAGAAGAGGAGGGCGCCGGCGATGGGGAAGCCGAGGGGGCCGATGAGGACGGCGAAGGCGAGGAACACCCCGGTGAGGAGCAGGACGGTGCGCCAGTCGGCGGGTTCGGTCAGGTCGATGTCCTCGCCGCCCTCGGCCTCGCCCCGGCCGCCGCGCAGCACGTCGACGGCGAGGAGGACGGCGACGGCGAGGAGGCCGCAGCCGACGACGAGGGGGACGGTCGCGGGGCCGACGGGGCCGCGCCCCGCGACGTCGGCGTCGAGGGTGAGGGCGTCGGTGAGGACGAGGACGCCGAGAAGGAACAGGAGGGCGCCGACGCCGAGTTCGGAGCGGCCCCGCAGCCGGGTCTTCACGGTGGGGTCGGTCGACGTCCGGTTGTTGGTGGTCGTGGTCACAGTCCGAGCTCCTTGAGGACGGAGCCGACCCGCCGGTCCTGCTCGGTGAGGAAGGTGCCGAACTCCGCGCCGGGCAGGAAGGCGTCGTTCCAGCCGTGGGTCTTCAGCGACTCGCGCCACTGCGGGGAGCCGTGCAGCCCGGTCACGAGGGCGACGAGCTTCTCGCGCTCGGCGTCGGAGAGGCCGGGCGGGGCGACGATGCCGCGCCAGTTGGTGAACTCGGTGTCGAGGCCGGCCTCGCGGAGCGTGGGGGCGTCGAGGCCGGGGACCCGCTCGGGTCCGGTGACGGCGAGGAGGCGCAGCTCCCCCGCCTTGATCTGGTCGAGGTACTCGCCGACGCCGGAGACGCCGAAGCCGACCTTGTTGCCGAGGATGGAGGCGAGGAGTTCGCCGCCGCCGTCGAAGGGGACGTAGTTGACGTCCTTCGGCGCGATCCCGGCGGCCTGGGCCATCAGCATCGGGGCGAGGTGGTCGGGGCCGCCGGGCGAGGAGCCGCCGCCGACGGGCAGCTTGCCGGGGTCCTTCTTCCAGGCCGCGAGCAGCTCCTGGATCGTCTTGTACGGGGAGTCCTTGCCGACCACGACGATGTCCTGCTCCTCGGTGAGCCGGGCGATCGGGGTGGTGTCGGCGAGGGTCCTGGGGGTCTTGTTGGTGTGGACGGCGCCGACGACACCGAGGCCCATGGACATGGCGAGGCGGCCGTTGCCGCGTTCGCCGACGAGCCGGGTGAGGCCGACGGTGCCGCCCGCGCCGGGCAGGTTGAAGACCTCGATGTCGCCGGTGAGGCCGGCCTCCTCGACGTTCTTCGCGGCGGTGCGGGCGGTGATGTCGTATCCGCCGCCGGGGGTGTTGGGGACCATGAAGCGCAGGCCGGGTATCGCGGTGCCCGTGTCGGAGCCGGTGCCCGGGCTGAGCAGCGGCGGGCCGACGAGCACCAGGAGAGCCGCCCCGAGGAGGGCGAAGGGGGTGCGCAACCGCACGTGTGCCGCCTCTCAGGTAGAAGGGAAATGGGGGTGTGAGGTGGCCCACATGTTGCCCTCGCGTTAAGAAGCTGTCTCTCTTCCGCAATCAACGGACGTTGTGGTCGTTGTGGTCGGGACCTAGCGTGGGTCGGCGTGACGAAGGTGCTGGTCGTGGACGACGACTTCATGGTCGCCAAGCTGCACTGCCGCTACGTGTCGGCGGTGGCGGGGTTCACCGTGTCCGGGGTCGCGCACAGCGGCGCCGAGGCGCTCCGCCAGGCCGAGCGGCTCCGTCCCGATCTGGTCCTGCTCGACGTCTTCCTGCCCGACATGGACGGGGTCCGGGTGCTGCGGGAGCTGCGCGCGGCGGGCCTGGGCATGGACGCGCTGTTCATCACCGCGGCCCGGGACGTCGGCACGATCCGCTCGGCCCTCCGCGCGGGCGCCCTGCACTATCTGATCAAGCCGTTCACCCAGGCCGCCCTGCACGAGCAGCTGCGCCATGTCGCCTCCCTCCGCAGCCGCCTCGACGAGCTCGACGAGGCCCGCCAGGAGGACGTCGACCAGATCTTCGGCGCCCGCCCCCGAGGCTCCCGCGAGCTCCCGAAGGGCCTCGCGCCCCACACGGCCGACCTGGTCGACTCCGTCCTCCGCGCCCACCCGGAGGGCCTCTCGGCCACGGAGTGCGCCGAAGCGGGCTCCCTCTCCCGCGTGAGCGCCCGCCGCTACCTGGAGTACTTCGCGGAGACGGGCCGCGCGGAGGTCACCCTCCGCTACGGCGGAACGGGCCGCCCGGAGCGCCGCTACCGGCGGCTGGGCTAGCTGTTCCTGAGCCGCCTCTTACCTCCGCCTTAACGCGGCCCTAAAGGCCGTCGTCCGCGCTTCTTCCGGGGCTAGTTTGCTCGGCAACCCCCCACACACACCCTCGTGAAGGAGTTGTCCCCCCATGACCTCTCGCCGTACGGCAACAGCCGCCGCCACCGCCGCTCTGGTCCTGTCCGGGCTCGCCGGTGCGCCCGGGGCGTTCGCGCACGGGTCGATGACCGATCCGGTGAGCCGGGTCGCGGCCTGTTACGCGGAGGGGCCCGAGGCGCCGAGGTCGGCGGCGTGCAGGGCGGCCGTGGCGGCGAGCGGGGCGCAGGCGTTCTACGACTGGAACGCCGTGAACATCGCCAACGCCGCCGGGCAGCACCGGCAGTTGATCCCGGACGGCAAGCTGTGCAGCGCGGGCAACGACAAGTACCGGGGGCTCGACCTGGCGCGGGCCGACTGGCCGGCGAGCCGCATGACCTCCGGGTCGCACACCTTCCGGTACAAGGGGACCGCCCCGCACAAGGGATCGTTCGCGCTGTACGTGACGAAGGACGGGTACGACCCGTCGAAGCCGCTGAAGTGGTCGGACCTGGAAGCCGAGCCGTTCGTGACGGTGACCGATCCGGGGATGCGGGACGGCGACTACGTGTTCCAGGGGACCGTGCCGAAGAAGTCGGGCCGTCATCTCATCTACTCGGTCTGGCAGCGGTCCGACTCCCCCGAGGCGTTCTACACCTGCTCGGACGTGGTGTTCGGGCAGGACGGCGGCGGTACGGCCCCGGCGTCGACCGCTCCCGCCCCGACCGCCTCCGCGCCCACCGCCTCCGCGCCCACCGACGAGCAGATCCAGGCCGGTGAGGGCGAGTCCACCGTCGAGCACGGCGGCCACGGCGGGCACGGGGCTACCGCGGGCGGCACGACGGCTCCCGCGCCCGATGTGCCCGCCCCGGCCACCGGTTCGGGTTCCGGTGTGGAGCTCGCCGAGACGGGCGGCGACGCCACGACCCCGTATCTCGCGGTCGGTGGCGCCGCCGTGCTCGCGCTCGGTGCGGCGGTGCTCTTCGGGACGGCCCGGCGGCGCCGGACCCGCGGCTAGCCGATCACCGAGAGGCAGGTGGTCGGGGTCGCGTGGGCCGGGTCGAGGGCGTTGGCCACCTCGTGGAAGGTGACCCGGTCCACCGTGCCGATCGCCACGTGCTCGGACAGGTCGAGCGCGCACTTGTCCTGGATGAGGACGTTGGTGACGTTCGGTCCGGTCAGGAACTGGGTGCGGTACGGGGTGACGACCTCGTCGTACTGGCTCGCGATGACGTGGTAGCGGACCCCGGGCACGGTGTCGCCGCCCTCGTTGAGCCGGGTGATGAAGGCCGAGCCGGCGATCTGGTCGGCGAGGCCCGGGGTCGTGGAGCTGATGAGGTCCTCGGCGCCGGGGAAGTACGGCAGGAGCTTGGTGAGGCCGGACAGGGTGGTGCCGTGGTTGTCGGGGGCGATGCCGACGAGCGTGTTCACCTTCTCGGCCCCGCCGAGGAACTTGAGGTACCAGCGGGGCATCATGCCGCCCTGCGAGTGTCCGACGAGGTCGGCCTCGGGGGCGCCGGTGGCGGCGAGGACCCGGTCGACGTAGGTGTCGAGCTGTCCGGCGGACGCGGCGATGGGGCCGAGCCCGTTGAAGAGGGGCACGCCCGGCAGCTGGCCGTAGTCGAGGGAGAAGACGCAGTAGCCCCGGTTGACCAGGTAGGGGGCGAGGGCCAGCCAGTTGTCGACGGAGTTCCCGAAGGTGCCGTGGACGAGGACGACGGGCCGCGGGTGCTCGGCGGACGGCTTGCAGGAGAAGTCGTTCCAGCCGCGGCTGGGGGCGGTGTAAGCCTGGGCGGCGGCGGTCGGGGCGAGGGTGGCGGCGGCGGTGAGGAGCAGGACGGACAGCGCTCTGACCGTGCGCTTCCAGGACTTCGCGGACAGCATCGGGCGATCTCCTTGCGGCTCAAGGGGAAGGTGGGGGTGCTGTGCCCTGCGGTCCGGACCACAAGTGGGGATGCTCTCCAGCCAAGCTACGCACGAGTAGCCTCGGCTGGGAAGTTACGCGTCGGTAAAAAGTGAGGTGTCGCCACCGCGCCGTCGTCAGGGGCGTGTTCAGGCCGCCAGTGAGCCCGGGAGGATCGCCCGCGGCCCGTACTTCGCCCGCGCCCGGTCCGCCACCGCCTCGATCCGCCGGGTCTTCTCGTCCACCGGGTCCAGGGACAGCTGGTACGCGGCCCCCTCGGCGTCCCTCAGCCCCTCGGCGCGCAGGGCGATGCCCCGTACCCGGGCCCGCTGGAGGCCGAAGGAGTCGTGGATCGTGTACGCGAGGGCGGTGAGCGCCGCCGAGTGGGCGGTCGCTTCGGGCAGGGTGCGGCTGCGGGTCGTGGTGCTGCGGTCGGCGTACCGCACGGTGACCGCGAGACCCCGGCAGACCTGGGACTCGGTCCGCAGCCGGGTGCCCAGCTCCGTGGCGAGGGAGAGGAGGGCCCTGCGCTGTTCGGTCCGGTCGGTCTCGTCGTGCGGGAAGGCGCGCTCGGCGGCCATCGACCGGGAGGCCGCGTTCGGGACGACGGGGGTGCGGTCGATGCCCCGGGCCTTCTCCCACAGCTCGCGGCCGGCCTTCGCGCCGACGAGCCGCTGGAGCACGGCGAGCGGCGCGTCGGCGACGCGGCCGGCGGAGTCGAGTCCGTAGCCGCAGAGGGTACGGGCGGTGGCGCGGCCGACGCCGTCGAGGGCGACGACCGGCCGGTCGCGCAGGAAGGCCGCCGGGTCCTCGACGACCAGGGTGACGCCGGGCCGGGCCTCGCGGGCCGCGAGCCGGGCCAGCATCGGGTTGGGTCCGGCGCCGATGACGCAGTCGACGCCGTAGAGGGCGAGCGCGCGGACCCGGATGACCGAGGCGAGTTCGGCGGGGTCCCGGCCGAAGTAGCGCAGCGCCCCGCGCACGTCGGCGAGCGCCTCGCAGGGCGGGGCGGCCTCGACGACGGGGGTGAACTCGCCGAGCAGATCGACCAGTCGGGGCAGCATCGCCTCGGCCCCGCCGCCTTCGAAGGACGTCGGCTCCAGGCGGAAACGTACGCAGAGGATCATCCGGCGCTCCCCGGGCTGCTGTGCCACAGCTTCCGCGACGGCGTCGCGGAGCCTTCCCCGGCCGGCCGGAGGTCGGCCCAGGGGTTCATCTCGTAGCCGGTGGACAGGGTGATCCGGCGGCCGCTGTCGGCCGGGCCGGTCTCCTGCGGCTGTTCGGACAGCCGCTCCCCCACCGCGTCCAGGCCGCCGGAGGCCCGCAGTTCGACCAGTTCGGCGAGGTTCCAGGCGGCGGAGCCGACGACGCTGAGGCTGCGCGGGCCGCGCCGCTGCACCACGCCCCGGACGAGCAGCAGCCAGGAGTGGAAGACGGTGTGGGCGCAGGCTTCGTGGGCGTCGTCGAAGAAGGCGAGGTCGACCAGGCCGGTGCCGTCGTCGAGGGTGCTGAAGATGACGCGTTTCCCGGAGCGGATGGGCGGGGTCTGGGTGGCGGCCTTGGCGCCCGCGACGAGGACGGTCTGTCCGTGGGCGGCGGAGCACAGCCGCTGGGCGGAGACGACGCCGAGTTCGCGGAGGAAGGCGTGGTGGTCGCTCATGAGGTGGCGGGAGGCGTCCATGCCGAGGATGCCGAGTTCGGCGCTGAGGCGTTCGGTGTCGTCGAGGTCGGGCAGGCCGACGGGGGCGGTCTTCCCGCCCTGGGCGAGGGGGAGTTGGCCGCCGTGGGAGGCGGCTCCCCGGTGGATGCGCCGGAGTTCGGTGAGGTGGAGGAGCAGGTCGCGGCGGTTGGCGCCGAAGGCGTCGAGGGCGCCGACCTGGGCGAGCCGTTCGGCGACGGGGGTGCGCGGGCGGGCCCGCTCCCAGAAGTCGAGCAGGGAGGCGTAGGGCTGTCCGCTATCGATGCGGGCGCTCTCGGTCTCGCTGATGCCGTGGACGTCGGCGAGGCCGAGCCGGAGGCCCCACACCACAGGGCTCTCGGACACCAGTTCGATACGATGGGCGACCGCAGACCTGTTCACATCCAGCGGCAGCACCGGCACCCCGCGCCGCCGGGCGTCCGCGAGCAGCAGCCGCTTGGGGTACATGCCGGGGTCGTGGGTGAGCAGCCCCGCATAGAAGGCGGCCGGGTGGTGCGCCTTGAGCCAGGCCGACTGGTAGGTCGGCACGGCGAAGGCCACCGCGTGCGCCTTGCAGAAGCCGTACGAGCCGAAGGCCTCGACGATCTCCCAGGTGCGGGCGACGACCTCGTCGGCGTACCCCCGGGCCGAGGCCTGTCCGGTGAACCAGAGCCTGATCCGGCCCTGCGACTCGGGGTGCGAGAGCCCGCGCCTGACCTGGTCGGCCTCGGCCCGGTCGCAGCCGGTCATGATCCGTACGATCTCGATGATCTGCTCGTGGAAGACGACCACGCCGTACGTCTCCTTCAGCGTCTCCTCCAGGTCGGGGTGCGGGTAGCGGACGGGGGCGCGGCCGTGCCGGGCCTCGATGAAGGGGCGGACCATGTCGGCGGCGACCGGTCCCGGCCGGAAGAGCGAGATGTCGACGACGAGGTCGTGGAAGGTCGCGGGCTGGAGCCGGCCGACCAGGTCGCGCTGGCCCGGGGACTCGATCTGGAAGCAGCCGAGGGTCTCGGTGGAGCGGATCAGCGCGTACGCCTCGGGGTCGCCCTCCGGGACAGCGTCGATGTCCGGCCGGGTGCCGGTGGCGCGCTCGACCTCGGTGACGGCGTGGGCCATCGCGGACTGCATGCGCACGCCGAGGACGTCGAGCTTGAGCAGTCCGAGGTCCTCGACGTCCTCCTTGTCGAACTGGGACATGGGGAAGCCCTCGCCGCTGGTGGGGACCACGGGGGTACGGGTGAGCAGCGAGGCGTCCGAGAGCAGGACGCCGCAGGGGTGCATGGCGATGCCGCGCGGCAGCGCGTCGAGCGCCTCGACCAGCTCCCAGAGCCGCCCGAACTTCTCGCGTTCGCCCGCGAGTTCGCGCAGTTCGGGCAGTTCGTCGAGGGCGGCGAGCGCGTCCCGGGCGCGGATGTGCGGGAAGGCCTTGGCGATCCGGTCGGTCTCGGCCGGGTCCAGGGAGAGGGCGGCGCCCACGTCCCGTACGGCGTGGCGGACCCGGTAGGTCTCGGGCATGGAGACGGTGGCGACCCGTTCGGTGCCGAAGCGGCCGATGATCGCCCGGTAGACCTCCAGGCGGCGGGCGGACTCCACGTCGATGTCGATGTCGGGCAGGGCGGTGCGGCGTTTGGAGAGGAACCGTTCCATCAGCAGGCCGTGCTCGACCGGGTCGGCGTGGGCGATGCCGAGGAGGTGGTTGACGAGGGAGCCGGCGCCGGAGCCGCGGGCGGCGACCCGGATCCCCATGGACCGGACGTCGTCGACGACCTGGGCGACCGTCAGGAAGTAGGTGGCGAAGCCGTGGTGGGCGATGATGTCCAGCTCGCGGTGCATCCGGTCCCAGTAGTCGCGCCGCTTCTCGTACCCCTTCAGGACCATGCCGGCGGCGGCCCGGGAGGCGAGGACGCGCTGGGCGGTGCGGTGCTCCGCGCCGACGAGGTACGGCTCCGGGAAGTGCGCGGAGCCGATGCCGAGGTCGTCCTCGGGGTCGACCAGGCACCCGGCGGCGACCTCCGCGGTCCGGTCGAGGAGCCGGTGGGCGGCGTCCCGGCGGAAGCCCGCGGCCTCGACGATCCGCTCGGCGGCGGCCGACATGCCGTCGGGCCCTTCGGCGCCCTTGAGCCAGGCCTCTCCGCTGTCGAGCTCCTTGCGGGGGTCGACGGGGACGAGGCGGCGGGCGGAGTCGAGGACGTCGGCGACCGGGCCCTGGCCGGGGTCGGTGTACCGGACGGCGTTGGTGAGGACGGGCCGGACGCCCTGCTCGGCGGCGAAGCCGACGGTACGGGCGGCGAGCCGCAGGGAGCCGGGCCCGGTGCCGGTGCGCCCGTGGTGGACGGCCTCCAGGCGGAGCGCGTCGCCGTACCGTTCGCGCCAGGGTGCGAGCAGCCGGGCGGCCCGGTCGGGGCGGCCGGCGGCGAGGGCGCGGCCGACGTCGGAGGCGGGCCCGAGCAGGACGAACAGACCGTCGCCGCCCAGGGCGGCCCTGGGCAGCAGGGGGTGCTCCGCTCCCCCGGCGTGGGCGGCGGTGATCATCGCGCAGAGGGCGGCCCAGCCGGTGCGGGAGCGGGCGAGGAAGAGGGCGCGGGGCGCGGACTCGTCGACGAAGGCCCCGCCCCGGACGGGGACCCGACGGGCGGAGCCTCGGTCGGCGGGGGCCTGCTCGGGGGCGGCGGCCTCGTACGCGAGGTCCACGCCGAACAGGGGCCGGATCCCCTCCTTCTCGCACGCCTTGGCGAAGCGGACGGCGCCGGAGAGGGTGTCGCGGTCGGTCAGGGCGAGGGCGTCCATGCCCCGCTCGGCAGCGCGGGCGGCGAGGCGCTCGGGATGCGAGGCGCCGTAGCGCAGGGAGTAGCCCGAGGCGGTGTGCAGATGCGTGAAACCTGGCATGGCCGGCGCACCTCCCGCACTCCCGCATTGAATTCGTACATACGTTCCCATCCCCTCGTCCCCACCCTAGCTCACTTTCGAACGTTCGTGCGATAACTCGTTCAGACCCATCCCACCTGCGGAAACGCCCTCCGGCCCGGAGCCTGGGGGGCATGAGCTTCGTCGATGAACTGAAAAGCGCCGTCACTCCTCGAGCCTTCCTGCTCGTCGTCGGCGTCTTCGCCCTCCAGCTCCTGTTCATCACCTCGTACGTAGGGGCCCTGCACAACCCGAAGCCCACGGACGTCCCCTTCGGCGTGGTCGCCCCTCAGCAGCAGATCGCCACCGCCCTGACGGACCGGCTGGAGAAGCTGCCCGGCGACCCCCTCGACCCGCGCGTGGTCGCGGACGAGGCCGAGGCCCGCGACCAGATCATGAACCGGGACATCGACGGGGCCCTGATCGTCGACCCCCGGGGCCGCACCGACACCCTGCTCGTCGCCTCCGGCGGCGGCAAGGTGCTCTCCGCGACCCTGGAGGCGATGGTGACGAAGCTGGAGGCGGCCAACCAGCGCCTCGTGCGGACCGTCGACGTGGCCCCGTCCTCCTCCCAGGACTTCAACGGGCTCTCCGCCTTCTACCTGGTCATCGGCTGGTGCGTCGGTGGCTACATCTGCGCGGCGATCCTGGCGATCAGCGCGGGCTCCCGCCCCGCGAACCGAGAGCGCGCGATCATCCGCCTCGGGGTCCTGGCGCTCTACGCCGCCCTCGGCGGGCTCTGCGGCGCGATCATCGTCGGTCCGATCCTCGGCGCCCTGCCCGGCAGCGTCGCGGCCCTGTGGGGCCTGGGCACCCTGGTGGTCTTCGCCGTCGGCGCCGCCACCCTCGCCCTCCAGTCCGTCTTCGGGATCGTCGGCATCGGCCTGGCGATCCTGCTCATCGTGATCGCCGGCAACCCCAGCGCGGGAGGCGCCTTCCCGCTGCCGATGCTGCCGCCGTTCTGGCGGGCGATCGGCCCGTACCTGCCACCGGGCGCGGGCACCTGGGCGGCGCGCTCGATCGCGTACTTCAAGGGCAACGGCATGACCGCCTCGATGGTGGTCCTGTCGGTCTGGGCGGTCGTCGGCTCGGCCGTGACCCTGGTGATGTCCTCGGTGAAGTGGAAGCCGAGGCCGATGACACCGGTCCCCTCCGGGGCGGGCGAGACCAAGGCCTAGGGGACGCGCCGAAGGCCCCCGCCGTCCGGGCGGGGGCCTTCTCCGTGCCGGGGCGGGCCTGCGCGCCGTAGAGAGAGCCGAAGGTCCTGGAATGAGCGGTCCCTCCGGCCGCCGCGAGGCTGCCGGAGGGACCGCTTTCGAACCCGGGAATCAGGGGACGCCGACCCGTACGCGGTCAGGGGACGCCGACCCGTACGCGGTCGGTGGACTCCGATTCCGTACGCGGTCAGTAGACGCTGACCCCGTACGCGCTGAGCGCCTCCGTCACGGGCTGGAAGAAGGTCGTCCCGCCCGAGGAGCAGTTGCCGCTGCCGCCCGAGGTGAGACCGATCGCCTTGCTGCCCGAGTAGAGCGAGCCGCCTGAGTCGCCGGGCTCGGCGCAGACGTTGGTCTGGATCATGCCGTAGACGATGTCGCCGCCGCCGTAGTTCACGGTGGCGTTCAGGCCGGTCACCGTGCCGCTGTGGATGCCGGTGGTGGAGCCGCGGCGGGTGACGGACATGCCGACGGTGGCGTTGCCGGCGCTGGTGATGTCGACGCTGCCGACCATGCCGGACTTGGTGATCGAGGTGTTGGTGTAGCGGACGATGCCGTAGTCGTTGGTCGGGAAGCTCGACCCGGCCGTGGAGCCGAGGACGGTGGTGTGCGAGGAGTTGGACCACCAGGTTCCCGCGCCGTCGGTGCAGTGGCCGGCGGTGAGGAAGTAGTAGTTCCCCGCGCTGTCCTTGACGTTGAAGCCGAGCGAGCAGCGCCAGCTGCTCGCGTAGATGGCGTCGCCGCCGGAGATCAGCTTGTTGAAGGTGCCGGGGGTGCGCTCGATGCGCAGCGCACCGGCGTTGGCCCCGGCCTGGCGCTTGATCTTGGCGATCTCGGCCGGGGAGACGGTGGAGTCGGCGGTGACGACGACCTGGCCGGTGGCGCTGTCGACGCGCCAGGCGGTGCCGGCCACGTCGGCCGCGAGGACGGCGTCGCCCGCGGCGGAGAGCTGGGTGGCGCTGAACGTCTGCGCGGAGTCGGCGCTGGCGGTGGGGACGCCGAGCGTCGCGGCGGCGGCGACGAGACCGGCACTGAGGGCGAGCAGCCGGAACTTCTTCGTGGGGGTGGTCACTTCGTGTTCCTCCTGTGGGGGGGGATCAGTGGGTGTCCGTGCGGGGACCAGAAGGGGCTGGGGAGCGGAAGAGCCTGGGGATCAGAAGAGGCTCACGTTGTACTTGGCGAGGGCCTCCGGCACCGGCTGGAAGAAGGTGGTGCCGCCGGAGGAGCAGTTGCCGCTGCCGCCGGAGGTGAGGCCGAGCGCCTTGGTGCCGTCGTACATCGCGCCGCCCGAATCGCCGGGCTCGGCGCAGACGTTGGTCTGGATGAGGCCCTTGACGGTGCCGCCGCTGGAGTAGTGGACGGTGGCGTTGAGGCCGGTGACCGTGCCGCTGCGGGTGCCGGTGGTGGAGCCGGAGCGCTTGACGGACTCGCCCACGTAGGCGTCGGCCGCGGTGAAGCCGCCGGTGTGGGCGAGCGAGGTGTTGTCGTAACGGACGAGGGCGTAGTCGTTGCCCGGGAAGCTGGAGCCGACGGTGGCGCCGATCAGGGTCGACTGCGCCGAGTTGGTGTACCAGGTGTTGGCGACGTTGCCGCAGTGTCCCGCGGTCAGGAAGTAGTACGTGGAACCGCTGCGCACGTTGAAGCCCAGCGAACAGCGGTAGCCGCCGCCGTAGATGGCGTCTCCGGCACCGAGGAGCGGCTTGAAGACGCCGGAGGTGCGCTGGACCTTGAGCGCCCCGGCGTCGGCGCCGGCCGCTCTCCGGATCTTGGCGAGTCCGGCGTCGGTGACGGTGGAGTCGGCGGTGACGACGACCCGTCCGGAGGCGCTGTCGACGTACCAGGCGGTGCCGCCGACTCCGGCGGCGTCGACGGCGGCCTCGGCGCGGGCGAGCTGCGCGGCCGCGGCCGGGCCGGGAGCCGGGGCGGCCTGGGCGGCGGGGAGGCCGAGGGCGGTGGCGGCCGCGAGTCCGGCGGCGACGGCGAGCAGTCGGGTGCGCTTGTTCCTCACAGTGCTCCTCACATCCTTCTGGGAAAGCGGAGGGGCCCCGGGTATGGGGCCCGTGAGGCGCTGTCAGGTGACGTGTTCCTGACATGCACCGCCAGTGATAGTGGCCCTCCCTGAGCGGACGCACAAGACCGCCGTACGGACGGACGCCCCCGGCCGTCGTGGCCGGAGGCGCCCGTCATCTACGCGCGTGGGTGAAGAACCCTGGTCAGGCCGGGTTCAGCCGCCGCTCGCCCGCCGCCACCGCGGTGTCGAGCGTGTTCCCGGGCGGCGGGAAGGGGCAGATGAAGTGGTCCACGAAGGCGCACGGCGGCAGCAGCGCGCGGTTGAAGTCGACCGTCACCGAGCCGTCCGCCGCCGGGGCCTCGGGCCGCAGGAAACGGAAGCGATAGCTGTCCCGGCCGCTGGTGGCGTCCGCGAAGACCGCCCACAGGGAACCGTCGTCCTCGACGGCCACCTGGAGGACGTGCTCGCCGCCGTGCAGCTCGAAGACCAGCTCCCCGGAGAGCCCGAGGCCGCGCTCCCGGCCGTCGGCGTTCTCCACCCGTACGCTGCGCGTCTCCGCGTACGGACGGAACACGCCGGGCACCACCCAGCGCTCGTCGTACGGGGTGGCCTCGATGCCCCGGAAGGCGCCGCGCGCCTCCGAGCCGGGGTCGAAGTCCCGCACGGCCCAGAGCCCCTCGCGCCGCAGCACCACCAGCCGCCGGCCCGCCGACTCGACCCGGGACTCGTGGATCGGGCCGTGGTCGGCGGTGAGCCGGACCGTACCGGCGAAGGGCTTGCCGTCGACGGTGAGCCCGTCCTCGGCGCCCGCCGTCAGGACCACCTCGTCACCGTCCTCCCGCCACTCGCCGGGAACGGCCGGCAGCCGCCCCTCGGGGAAGTCCGCGAGCCAGTGGGTGCCCGTGAGGGAGAGCGGGCCGTACGAGGAGGCGACCGCCGCCTCGCGCTGCTCGTGCCAGTGCTGCCAGTCCTGCTGTGGATCCGTGCTCATGGTGTTCCACCTTTCCATACGGGCCAGGGCCTGAGCCCGAGGTGCGAACGCAGCGTGGTGCCCGCGTACTCCGTACGGAAGACCCCGCGTTCCTGGAGCAGCGGGACGACCCGGTCGACGAACTCGTCGAGCCCGCCGGGGGTGAGGTGCGGGACGAGGATGAAGCCGTCGGCGGCGTCCGTGGCGACGAACTCCTCCAGGGCCGCCGCGACCGTCGCCGGGGAGCCCACGAACGACTGCCGGGTCGTCGACTCGATGACCGTCTGACGGATCGACAGCCCCTTGGCCTCCGAGAGCGCCCGCCACCTCCTGGCACCGCGACGGGGTCAGCGACCCGCACCCGGCCCTGGACGAGCGTGGAGTCCGGATCGGGGTCGACGTCCGGAAGCGGCCCGTCGGGGTCGTAGCCGGACAGGTCACGGCCCCAGATCTGTTCGAGCGCGAGGATCGCGTTCTGCGGGGAGACCTGCTGCCGGCGGATCACGTTCGCCCGCTCCCGCGCGTCGGCGTCCGTGTCGCCGAGGACGTACGTCACCCCCGGCATGATCTTCAGGTCGCCGGGGTCCCTCCCGTACCGGGCGAGCCGCCCCTTGACGTCGGCGTAGAACTCCCGGCCGGCCTCCAGGGTCGAGTGCCTCGTGAAGATCACGTCGGCGGCCGAGGCCGCGAACTCCCGTCCCTCGGCGGAGTCCCCGGCCTGGATGACGACCGGCTGCCCCTGCGGAGAGCGCGGTACGGGGAACTCGCCCTCGATCCGGAACTGCGGCCCGCTGTGCGCGAAGGGCCTCGCCACGCCGTCCGGGGTCCAGGAGTCCCACAGCTCCCGGACCGTGCCGAGGAACTCGGCGGCCCGGGTGTACCGGTCGGCGCGGTCCAGGTAGCCGCCGCGCCGGTTCTGGTTCGGGCCGACGTTGATGCCGGTGTCCTTCTGTCCCTCCGGCTTGATCTGCTCGACGGCGGCGTCGCCCGAGCCGCAGGCGGTGAGGAGCCCGAGGGCGGTGAGCGAGGCGAGGGCGGTGAGGACGGCGCGACGGGTCTTCATGGCAGTACTGCTCCTGTGGACGAGTGGTGGGCGGGCGGCGGGTGAGTGGTGGTCAGAGAACCTTGGAGAGGAAGGCGCGGGTCCGCTCGTGCCGCGGACTGTCGAGCACCTCGCCCGGCGGGCCCTGCTCGACGATCCGGCCCTCGTCCATGAAGACCACGGTGTCGGCGACCTCGCGGGCGAAGCCGATCTCGTGGGTGACGACGATCATGGTGGTGCCGGAGGCGGCCAGGTCCTTGATGACGTCGAGGACCTCGCCGACGAGTTCGGGGTCGAGCGCGGAGGTCGGCTCGTCGAAGAGGAGCAGGCTCGGCTCCAGCGCCAGCGCGCGGGCGATGGCGACCCGCTGCTGCTGCCCGCCGGAGAGCTGCTTGGGGTAGGCCGCCGCCTTGTCTGCGAGGCCGACGCGTTCCAGCAGGGCCAGGGCCGTGGCCTCGGCGTCCTTGCGGGGGCGCTTCAGGGCCGAGACGGGCGCCTCGACGATGTTCTCCAGGACGGTGAGGTGCGGGAAGAGGTGGAAGTTCTGGAAGACGAAGCCGATCCGGGTGCGCTGCTTGAGGATCTCGCGCTCGCGGAGCTCGTAGAGCTTGTTCCCGGAGCGGCGGTAGCCGACGAGGACGCCGTCCACGCCGACCGTGCCGCTGTCGACCTTCTCCAGGTGGTTGATGGTCCGCAGCAGGGTGGACTTGCCGGAGCCCGAGGGGCCGAGGACGACGGTGACCTCGCCGGCCCGGACGTCGAGGTCGATGCCCCGCAGCACGTGGAGGGCGCCGAAACGCTTGTGGACGGCGCGGATCTCGACCTTGGCCGTGGTCGTGGCCTCGGCGGTCTCGGCGGTCTTGGTGGTCTTGGCGGTCTCGGCGGTCTCGGCGGTCTCGGCGGTCTTGGTGACGGAGCTCATCGGACGCTCCCCTTCGCGTAGTGGCGTTCGACGTAGTGCTGGACGACGGAGAGCGCCGTGGTGAGCAGGACGTACCAGGCGGTGGCGACCATGAGGAGCGGGACGACCCGGCCGTTGCGGCCGTAGACGACCTGGACCTGGTAGAAGAGCTCGCCGATCGCCATGACGGAGACGATCGAGGTGCCCTTGAAGAGCGAGATGATCTCGTTGGCGGCGTTGGGCAGGATCGAGCGCATCGCCTGCGGCAGCACGATCCGCCGCACCTGCCGGAGCCGGGGGATGCCGAGGGAGGCCGCGGCCTCCAGCTGTCCCTCGTCCACGGCGAGCACACCGCCCCGGACGATCTCCGCCGCGTAGGCGGCCTGGTGCAGGGCGAGCCCGAGGACGGCGGCGCTCATCTCGCCGACGAGGCCCATGGTGTCGAAGGAGAGGAAGCTCGGCCCGAAGGGGATGCCGATGCTCAGCTCCTTGTAGAGGTAGGCCAGGTTGAACCAGAAGAGCAGCTGGACGATGAGCGGGATGGAGCGGAAGGCCCAGATGTAGCCGAAGGCGACCGACCGCAGGAACGGGCTCGCGGACAGGCGCATGAAGGCGAGGACGATGCCGATCGCGAAGCCGAGTGCGGTGCCGTAGAAGGTGAGCTGGAGGGTGACCCAGACGGCCCGGAGGATCGTCTCGGTGGTGAAGAAGGCGGCGAAGACGTCCCATTCCCAGCCGGGGTTGGTGACGAGCCCGTGCGTGAACTGGACGAGCAGCACGGCGGTGACGGCGACGGCCACCCAGCGCCAGGGGCGGCGCACCGGGACGACGACGAGTTCGGCGGACGCGGACGGTGTGGCGACCGGGTCCTTCGTGACGGGCGGATCGCTGGTGAGAGACATGGCGGTTCCTCGGGAACGGGGCACGGGGAGGAGACGGAGGCGCGGATCAGGCGCTCAGCGGGGCGGGGAGGCGACACTCCCGGTCGCGCAGGAACGTCAGGGCGGTCCGCGCGGTGACGTCGTTCTGTCCGAAGGCGGGCGCGCCGGTACGGGGCCGGGCGAAGCCGCTGCCGGTGCGGCCGGTGGTGTGCGGGCCGAGGGCGAAGCGGCGCGGGTGGGGGCGCCCGTGGTGTCCCAGGATCCGGCCGTCGGCGGGGTCGACGACGAGAAGGCCGTCGGTGGTGGTGCGGGTCCCCTCCTCGTGCAGGGCGCGCAGGAGCGGGCTGGCGGTGAGTTCCAGGGTGGGGTCGGGTATCCGGGCCTCGACGAGGGCGCGGGCCTCGGTCCACTCCCCCGGTGCGGCGGCGGAGGCGGCCCGGAAGACGCCGCGCTCCTCGTCGGCCTCGACGCTGACCTGCGGGCCGAGGAAGCGGACGACGCCGGCGCGGGAGAGCGCGAGGAGCTGCCGCAGCCGGGGGCCGGGCGGCCCGGAGGCGAGGTAGCTGAAGAAGCCGTGCCACCAGCCGTCGGATTCCAGGCGCTCGCCGAGCCGCAGGAGCTGGCCGTAGACGGAGAGCAGTCCGGCGAAGACGGCTGCGTCGGGGCTGTGGGCGGGGTCGTGGCGGCGGGTCAGGTCGTCGGTGATGTAGTCGCGCAGGCCCTGCTGGAGTGCTTCGGCGGAGTCGTAGCGGATGCCGTCCAGGGGGTGGTCGAGGACGTCGAGGTCGAGCCGGTCGGCGGGGTCGGGGACGGCGGCGGCGACGACCGCGCCGAGCTCGGCCGAGCGCGGCGGCGCCTGCTCGTAGGCCTTCTCGAAGTCGCTCCACCCGAGCGTGGTCCGCTCGGGGTGGGTGGAGAAGAGCCGGTGGTAGTGGGCCCAGCCGAGCTCCTTGTCGATGAGCGGCCACACATCGCGCCGGAAGTGGACCGGCCCGCGGCGGGCGAGCAGGGCGTCGGTCTGTGCGGTGCCGAAGAAGCGGGGCAGCGGGGGCCGTTCGCCGTCGAGGACGTAGCCGATCTTCGAGTGGTACGGGACGCCCCGGCGTGATCCGACGTGCAGCACCGGCTCCCTGCCGGAGGGCACGTAGACGAGCTCGTCGCCCTCGCCCTCGTACCGTCCGCCGCGGCCTTCGGTGAGCAGCACCATCAGGTCGACGAAGGCGAGGCCGAAGCCGCGGACGAGGACGGGTTCGCCGGCGGGCAGGGCGGCGAGGTCGGCGTCGGCGGTGAAGTCGGGAGGGAGGTGGACGAGCCGGTGGCGGGCGGCGAAGCCGGCGAGTTCCCGCTGTTCCCGGTCGGGTTCGGCGTCGAGGTGGCCGACGGTGAGGACGACGAGGTCGGCGAGGAGCGGCACGGCCGAGCCCTCCAGCCAGACCCGCTGGCGTCCCTCGCGGGGTCCGCCGATCCGCAGGACGGTGGTGGGGTGCTCGTGCACGGTGACGTTGGCGGGCAGGGCGGCGCGGGCCCGCTCGTACACCCAGCGCAGATAGGCGCCCTGCTGGGGGCGGGTGGCGAAGGTGCGGCCGTCGATGCCGGACCATTCGGCGAGGGTGGGTCCGGGGCGGACGGGGCCGTCGAGGGCGACGGTCTCGTCGGTGAACATCGTGACGTCCTCGGCCAGGGAGTTCATCCAGAGCAGCGGGGACTGCGCGGTGCGCCAGATCCGGCCGGGGCCGGGCGGGTGCGGGTCGACGAGGTGGACGTCGAGGGGCGCGTCGCCGTACAGCTCGGGCAGGTTGGCGGCGAGGCGTTCGAGGAAGCCGGTCCCCCGCGGCCCGGCGCCCACGATCACGATCGACGGGGCGATCGACGGATGCCGGCTCATCGCGCACCGGCCGTTCCGCGGGCGTAGTGCCGCTCGACGTAGTACTGGCCGATACCGAGGACCGAGGTGACGGCGACGTACCAGAGCGTGGCGACGAGCAGCAGCGGGACGACCTCGTACGTGCGGTGGTAGATGAGCTGGGTCGAGTAGAGCAGGTCCTGGACGGCGATGACGGAGACGATCGAGGTGCCCTTGAGGGTGCCGATCAGCATGTTCCCGGCGGGCGGGACGATCGCGCGCATGGCCTGCGGCAGCACGATCCGGGTGAGCCGGCGCCACCGGCCGAGGCCGAGGGACTCGGCGGCCTCGATCTGGCCCCGGTCGACGGAGAGGATGCCGCCGCGGACGACCTCGGCGGCGTAGGCGGCCTCGTGCAGGGTGAGGCCGATGACGGCGACGGCGACGGGGCCGAGGAGGTTGACCGTGTTGACGCCGAGGATCTGCGGGTAGAGCACGCCGATGTTGAACCAGAAGAGCAGCTGGACCAGGATCGGGGTGGACCTGAAGAACCAGACGTAACCCCAACTGACCGCGCGGAGCACGGGGTTGGCAGAGAGCCTGAGGACCGCGAGCAGGGTGCCGAGGACGAAGCCGAGGACCATGACGAGCGCGGTCAGCCACAGGGTGAGGCCGAGGCCGCGCAGGACGGACGCGGAGGTGAAGTACTCGGCGACGACGTCCCACTGGAAGGCCTTGTTGCGGACGACCGAGACGAGCGCGAGCGCGAGCAGGACGAGCACGACGACGGCGGCGGCCCACTGGCCGGTGCGGCGGCTGGGGACGATGCGCGGGGGTGGCTCGGCCGGCGGGGCCGCGGAAGGGGCTTTGACGAGGGTCGCGGACATGCGAGGGCTCCGTGGATGCCAGAGGGCGGATCGAACACGGGGTGCGCCTTCACACGCGCTGAGCCGCGGATCCGGGCCCCTCAGCCCGATCCGCCCTTCGAGGCTATGCGGTCAACACGGCCCACTGTCAAGGGTGTCCGCACTGTGAGCCGTACGTCTCACCGTGGTTGACGCGGGAACGGATGCCTGTTCCACTGGGGCCATGCACCCGCAGCAGCTGGTCACGCGCTCCCACATCGACTTCGGTCGCGTGTGGTCCTCTTCCTGTTGAGCCGACCCTCTGCTTCTCCCTGCCCGCGTGCTGTATTCCGCGGCGCCTTCACACCCGGGCCCCTCGTGAGCGCCTGAGCTCTCCCCTCCCCTCACCGTTCCCTCCTTTCGCCTTCCTTCGCCCTGAAGGACCGTCATGACCTTCGCGTTGTCCGTGCACCGGACCACGACCACCGATCCCCTGGCCCGCCCGCTCCTGGACGAGCTGGCGTACGAGTACACGACCCGGTACGGCGATGCGCACGATCTGAGCCGCTACCCGGCGGCGGAGTTCGCCCCTCCGCACGGCGCCTTCCTGCTCCTCCTGGAGCAGGGCCGGCCCGTGGCGGGCGGCGCCTACCGCCGCTACGACGAGAACACCGCCGAACTGAAGAGGATCTGGACCCACTCGGCGCACCGCAGACGCGGCCTCGCCCGCCGCGTCCTCACCGTCCTCGAACGGGAGGCCGCCGCCCGCGGCTACTCCCGCATCTACCTCACGACGGGACCGCGCCAGCCCGAGGCCAAGGGCCTCTACCTGGCCGGCGGCTACCGCCCGCTCTTCGACGTGTCCGCCGATCCCGAGTCGATCGGCCCACTGCCGTTCGAGAAATTCCTGGAGAACCCGAAGCCATGAGTACGCGCACGAGTTCCGGCACCGCACGCACCACCCTCGCCTTCGCCCTGATCACCGCGGCCGCGCTCGGCCTCACCGCCTGCTCGGGCGGCGAGCCCGCGACCGCCCCGGCCGGAGCGAGCGGAGCGCAGGGCGCGCTCCCGACCGAGGACGTGGTGGCGGCCGTGAAGAAGAACGAGGCGGCGGCGAAGCTGCTCCCCGCCGATGTGCGGCAGCGCGGCAGCCTCACGTTCGCCTCCTCGGTGGGGACCCCGCCCAGCTCCACGTACCTGCCGGACGGCAAGACCGTCGTCGGGGTGGACGCCGACTTCTCGGCCGCCGTGGCGAAGGCCCTCGGCCTGGAGGCGAAGCGCGAGGTGGTGGGCTTCGAGGCGATCCTGCCGGCGCTCGGCAGCGGCAAGTACGACGTCGGCACGGGCAACTTCGGCGTGACCGAGGAGCGGCGCAAGACCATCGACTTCGTCACGTACATCAACGACGGCCAGGGCTTCGCCACCCGGTCCGACTCCCCGCTGAAGGCCGTCACCGACCTCACCCAGCTGTGCGGCCTGAAGGTCGCGACGGGCGCCGGCACCACCTTCGAACGGACCCTGGAGCAGAACAAGGGCCGGTGCGCCGAGGCCGGGAAGCCGCCGTACGAGGTGAACGTCTTCAGCGAGACGGGGGCGGTCTGGATGGCGCTCCAGCAGGGGCGCAGCGATGTCGTGATGAGCACGATCAACGGCGTGCGGTACGCGGTGACGCAGCAGAAGAACGTGAAGTTCCTCAACGAGTACCGGCGCCTGGACGTCGGCTTCGCCTTCAAGAAGGGCACCCCCCTGGCGCCGGCCTTCCAGACTGCGGTGAACGGCCTGAAGGCCGACGGCACCTACGACCGGATCCTGAAGAAGTGGGGGGTGACCGCCTCGGGCATCGAGCGGTCGGAGATCTCCCCGCCGGAGATCCCGGCGCCGAAGAAGTAGCCACGGCGCACGGGACTCCGACGGGGTGTCAGCAGCCGTCGCAGGGGCAGCAGCAGTCGCAGCCCGAGCAGTCCGGGCAATCGCAGTCATAGCAGCAGCCCTCGCGCTTCTTGCGGGACCAGGGGCCCTCGTACTCCCTGGCGCAGCAGATCTGGCAGGTGCAGAAGAGCCAGGTGAACATGGCGCAGCCGGCGAGGAAGCCGCGCGGCTTGGGGGCCTGGGGCGCACCGCCGCCGAACTGCGGCGGGAGGCCGCCGGGACCGCCGGGGCCGCCGGGGCCGCCGGGGCCCATCGGTCCGCCGCCGTAGGGGTTCCCGCCGCCGTAGGGGTTGTACGGGCCGGAGCCCCCGCCCGCGTACGGGTTCCCCGGCACCGGTCCCTGGCCCGGCCCCGGCGCCCCGTGCGAGCAGCTCGTCGTGCCGAAGGCGCGGTCGATCGAGGCGCGCAGCTCGTGGGCGAGGAGGACATGGGCGAGCTTGCCGTCGGCGAACTCGGCGTCCTTGAGGGCGAGGCGGATGCCGTGGAGGGCGTCGTCGGCGAGCCGGCGGGCCTCCTCGCGGGAGGTGCCGGTGGCGGTGAGCGGGTTCCACGCGCCGGTCTCGGCGTCGGCGGCCTGGTCCTCGACGGCGTCGAGGAGGTGGGCGAGGCGGCCGAAGAGGCGGCCCGCCTCGGCGAGCGGCGCCGCGTTGCCCGGCCGGCCGGCGAGGACGGCGGTGTGCGCGAAGGCGGCCGCCGTCGCCGTCTCGGTCGGCTCGGTGCCGGTGAGCAGGGGGGTGCCGGGTCCCGCGAGGGCCTCGATGCCGGTCTGGCGGTCGACGGCGTCGACGAGGACGGCGGTGTCGAAGCCGAGGGCGCGGCCGGTCCTGGCCCCCGCCCTGTCCCAGGAGCGGGCGACCCGGCGGGCGGCGACGGCGACGGGCCGGCGGGCCAACAGGCCGTCCCGGTCGGCGACGTGGTCCCGTACCTTCGCCGAGGCGAGGACGAGGGAGACGGCTGCGGCGAGCCTGGCGCCCTCGCCGCGGGCGACGGGGGCGGTCCGCATGGCGCGCAGCGCGCAGGGCCCGGCCGTGCGGCGGCTCGCCTCGGTCACCCCGGTCTGAGCCTCCGTCAGGACGGAGACGATGAGCCCGTCGTAGTTGGTGACGACACGGGCGAACTGCCCGTGGTCGGCGCGGAGCGCCAGACAGAGGCCGCAGAGGTGGGCCATCCACTCGGTCTTGAGTCCGTCGGTGAGCCGATGGGTGCAGGGTCTGACGATTCCGAACAAGGACTCCCCCGTGAGTCGTGGGCCGTGGCGGGCGGAGGTCCGCCGAGCGGCCCCGCGGCATCGTAGCGAGTGGGGTCGTTCACCCGTACGCGCCCGCCATCACCCTTGTGACCCGACTTTCATATTTTCAGCTACATGGCCCTCCGTCAGGCCTCGTATACCGCAAGTTTCCTGACGAATCGCCAGGAAACGGCCCTCACGTTCTGCACCAGTACCGTCACGAATCCCCTGCGCGGCGGCTATCCACTTGGCGCGCGATCCGCATCATGGACGACGATAGGGATTGCGGAACCACAAGTGACCGCGCTGAAAGGAGGCGTCCATGGGATCGGTGCGCAAGGCAAGTGCCTGGCTGGGACTCGTCGAGGACAACGACGAGCGTTACTACGACGACGAGTACGCCGACGGTGCCGAGGGCGGCGACGCCTGGGTGACGGACCCCCGGGTCCGGGTGGCCACGGACACCGCCGAGGAGCGGGGCCGTCGGATCGCCACCGTCTCCCCGGACGGCTTCCGGGACGCCCGGGGCATCGGCGAGCTCTTCCGGGACGGGGTTCCGGTGATCGTGAACCTGACCGCGATGGAGGGGAACGACGCCAAGCGCGTGGTCGACTTCGCCGCGGGTCTCGCCTTCGGTCTGCGCGGCTCGATCGAGCGCGTGGCGACGCGGGTCTTCCTGCTGACCCCCCACGACACCCAGATCGTCACCGGCGAGTCGGGCCGGCGCCAGCAGGACGGTTTCTTCAACCAGAGCTGAGCGAGTCCGCCGGCCCGGCCGGGCGCCTCCCGACGGGGTCGGGTCAGTGTGCCGGACGTCCCGAGCCGGCGGGCTCGATCGCTTCCCGCGTCGCGGGCACACGCGGCGACGCGGACCGCTCGGACGGAGCGGGTGCCGCCTCCGCCGGCCCGGCCGTCCCCGCCGTGGCCCGGGGCTCCGCATCCCGGTCCAGCCCCTCCGGGGCCGCGGCCGAGCCCTCGCGCTCCAGCGCGTCGAAGGCCTCCTCCTGGTCCACCGGGCATTCCATGATCCGGGGCAGCCGCCGGGCCATCAGCGCGCCGACGAGCAGCAGCGCGGCGCTCACGCAGAGCGTGATGTGCAGACCGGTCACGAAGGAGTGCCGGGCGGCCTGGTGCAGGGCGTCACCGGCCGTACCGCCGAGCTGATCGGCGACCTTGTACGCCTCGCCGAGCGAGTTCGCGGCGGCCCGGCTCGCCTCCGCGGGCACCCCGGGGACCGAGGCGAGCCCGGGGGCGTACGCCGCGTTCATCACACTGCCGAGCAGCGCGATGCCCATGCCCGCGCCGAGCTGGTACGAGGTCTCCCCGATCGCCGCCGCGCCGCCCGCGCTCCGCGGTGGCGCCTCGCTGAGCATCGACTCGTACGCCGAGAAGAGCGTGGTCTGCAGACCGAAGCCGAGCAGCACGAAGCCCACCGTGAGCAGCAGCGGCCGGTCGTGCTGCCCCATGAGCGTGAGCAGCAGCACCGCCGCGGCGGTGAGCAGGAAGCCCCAGCCGACCATCCGGCGCGGCCCGATCCGGCGCAGGGTGTACGAGCCGGTGGCGCCGGCGGCCATGGCGGCGAAGGTCAGCGGGAGGAGCCGGAGCCCGGTCTCCAGGGGGCTGAGGCCGAGGACCAGCTGAAGGTACTGGACGGCGATGAGCTCCAGGCCGACCAGGGCCAGCATGCCGATGACGATGCAGCCGACCGAGGTGGTGAAGGCGGCCCGGGAGAAGAGCCGTATGTCGATCAGCGGGTGCGGGCGCCGCTTCTGCCGCCGTACGAAGAGGACGAGGAGGCCGGCACCGAGCAGCAGCGGTCCGGCGCTCGGCAGGGCGAGCGGCGAGGCGCCGGCCCCGATGTGCTTCACGCCGAGGACACAGCCGAGCACCCCGGCCGCGGCCATGAGCGCGCCGAGCACGTCCCAGGGGCCGTCGGTGGCGCCCCGGGACTCGGGCAGGAGGCGCCGGCCGAGCGGCAGGATCAGCGCCATCAGCGGGATGTTGATGAGGAAGACGGAGCCCCACCAGTAGTTCTCGACGAGGAAGCCGCCGAGCACGGGTCCGGTCGCGGCGCCGATCGCCGCCGTCGCGGTCCAGATGCCGATCGCGGTGGCCCGCTCCCGCCGGTCGGGGAAGACCGTCCGGAGGATGGAGAGCGTGGCGGGCATGATCATGGCGCCGCCGACGCCGAGCAGCGCGCGGGCCCCGATGAGGACCCCGGACTCGGTGGCGAGCGCGGCGACCGCCGAGGCGATGCCGAAGAGCCCGTAGCCGAGGAGGAGGATCCTGCGTCTGCCGACCCGGTCGCCGAGGGTGCCGAAGAGGATCAGCAGCGACGCGCAGACCAGGGGGTAGGCGTCGACGATCCAGAGCAGCGCGGTGGAGCTGGGGCGCAGGTCCTCGGTGAGCGAGGGGACGGCGACGTGGAGGATGGTCGCGTCGAGGGCGACCAGGAGAAGGCTGACGCAGAGGACGACGAGGACGACCCAGCGGTTGGCGCCGGCGCCGACGGTGACACGCGGTCGCCCTGGGGCCGTGTTCGTCCGCTGCATGTACGTACCTCCCAGTGAAGCTCTCGCGCTCGGTGGGCTGTGACCAGGGCGTATGCCCCTGGGGCGGCCCGGCATCGACGGGCGAGTGAGCCGTCAGCGTACGCGAGTTCAAGGCCCGAGCGCGTGGTGCAGCTCTCACCCCGGCGGGGCTCACGGTGTGGCGTACGCCACTCGGCGCGGACCGCGCGTCGCATGGAATTCCGCACGGACGTCTGTTTGAAGAAATTCCCCGGCGTTCAAACACCCTTCCGAAATCGCCCGTGCGGCAATAGGGCCGAAGGTCATCGGATTTCCCGACGGACACCTGGAATAGACCACCCGGTGAGACCCACTCCACATCACACGATCATCACGAAGGGAGCGGAACGACCGGGTCTGCTTCTCACTCCCTGTAACGTCGATTGGGTGCGTACCGACATCTTTGCCCGGCTGGACCGGGAGCCGGAACCGCCGAAGATAGAGGTCCCGCGGATGACCCGCACGCGTCTCGCCCTCTTCGGCGGGACGTCGGCGTTCTATCTCGCCAGCGTCGTGGCCGTCCTGCTGTCGACATGGCTGGTGACCCTCGACTGGAAGATCATGCTCTTCCGGCCGTACCAGCAGTGGCCCGAGATCCACGGTTTCCTCGACTACTACGTCGTCCTCGGCCAGCGCGGCCCCACGGCCGTCATGGTGGCCGCCTGGCTGGGCTGGCGCTCCTGGCGCCAGCACACCCTGCGCCCCCTGCTGTGCCTCGGCGCCGCCCTCCTGCTGCTCAACGTCTCGGTGGGCGCGGTCAAGCTCGGACTCGGCCGCCTCGGCCCCCACTACGCGACCCAGATCGGCTCCCCCGAGCTGTTCGCCGGCGGCGACATATTCCCCTCCGGGCACACCGCCAACGCGGTCGTGACCTGGGGCATCCTCGCCTACCTGGCGACCACCCCGAGGGCCAGGCGCTATCTGTCGGCGCTCTCCGCGGTGGTCGCCCTCGGCGTCGGCCTCACCACCGTCTACCTGGGCACGCACTGGCTGAGCGACGTGCTGCTCGGCTGGGCCGCCGGACTCCTGGTCCTGCTCGCCCTGCCCTGGTGCGAGCCGGTCCTGGCGGTGGCGGAGGCCTGGATCCTCGCCGCGCGCGACCGGGTACGGGAGCGGCTGCGGGAGCGCCGCCGGCTGGTGCCCTCGCTGCCCGTGGCCTCCGGAGGACCGCGTCCCGGGTTCTTCCCGCCGCGTCCGCCCGCGTCCGAGGAGCCGGTCAGGGACCCGGTCCGGGAGCCCGTGGGGGTGGCGGGCGGCCGGCGCGCGCCGGTGACCCGCGGCTGATCCGCACCCCTCCTCCGCGCAGGGAACACGTACGGGAGCACGTACGCGGAAGGGCCCCGGCCATGTCGGCCGGGGCCCTTCCGCGTGCGGTCCCGCCGGCTCCTCAGCCGAGCCAGCAGCGAGTGACGGTGCCGTCCTCGACCTCGAAGTTGATGCGCCCGTTGAGGTACTCCATGGTGATGATCGAGCCCGGCGGCAGGGACCGGACGACGCTCCAGCCACGGGTCCTGGCGAGCCGCTCGGCCCCTCCGGCGTCGAGGCCCACATAGGACTCGGGAGCGTCGCGTGGCGGTTCGGGAGTGCGCGAAGTGGGTGACATGAACCTCACGTTAGTCCCTCGGCGGTCACGCTTGTGTCACAAGTTCTCGACATATGTCTGCCCGGTCCGACACCCCTCCCGGGGCCTGTTTCCGGCCGTTTCTCCAGTAATTCCGAAGGGCCCCCATCAGTTCGCACGAAGGGTTCGGAAGCACGGGTAAGGCGCCTCCAATTCCCCTCTTCCGCAAGCTCGTCCCGAATTGCCTCGGCGACGCGCACCCGAGGCGCACACTCTTCCCTTACACAATGCTTACGCTGGCCGAACGCCCGGAGACGCGGAGCCGGGACCACGGCGAGGCGGAGGCAGGGATGGGCAACGGGACAGCGGCCGCGACCGTCGAATCGGGCCGGCAACGGCACGGACGCATCCTGATCGACTGGCTCACCACGACCGACCACAAGAAGATCGGCCACCTCTATCTGGCCACCTCGTTCGTCTTCTTCCTGATCGCCGGGCTCATGGCGATGCTGATGCGGGCCGAGCTGGCCCGCCCCGGACTCCAGTTCGTCTCGAACCAGGAGTTCAACCAGGCCTTCACCCTGCACGGCACGATCATGCTGCTGCTCTTCGCCACGCCCACCTTCGCCGGTTTCGCGAACGAGCTGGTGCCGCTGCAGATCGGATCGCCCGACGTCGCCTTCCCGCGACTGAACATGTTCTCGTACTGGCTGTTCCTCTTCGGCGGCCTGATGGTCCTCGGCTCGCTCTTCACCCCGACCGGGCCACCGGCCTTCGGCTGGACCGCCTACGCCCCGCTGAACAGTCTGGAGCGGATGCCGGGCATCGGTGCCGACCTGTGGATCATGGGACTCGCACTCTCCGGCTTCGGCACGATCCTGACCTCGGTCAACTTCCTCGCCACCATCATCGGGATGCGGGCGCCGGGCATGACCATGTTCCGGATGCCGATCTTCACCTGGAACATCCTGTTCACCGCAGTCCTGGTGATCATCGCCTTCCCCGTCCTCGCGGCGGCGCTGCTCGTCCTGGAGGCCGACCGGCGCCTCGGCGCCGTGGTCTTCCAGCCCCAGAACGGCGGGGCGCTGCTCTGGCAGCACCTCTTCTGGTTCTTCGGCCACCCCGAGGTCTACATCATCGCGCTGCCGTTCTTCGGGATCATCAGCGAGATCATCCCGGTCTTCTCCCGGAAGCCGATCTTCGGGTACGCGACCCTGGTCGGCGCCACCATGGCGATCACCGGGCTCTCCGTGGTGGTCTGGGCCCACCACATGTTCGTCACCGGCGCGGTGCTGCTGCCGTTCTTCTCGATGCTCTCGTTCCTCATCGCCGTGCCCACCGGGGTGAAGTTCTTCAACTGGACCGGGACGATGCTCCACGGCTCGCTCTCCTTCGAGACCCCGATGCTCTGGTCCGTCGGCTTCCTCGTGTCCTTCCTCTTCGGCGGGCTCACCGGCGTCATCCTCGCCTCGCCGCCGATGGACTTCCAGGTCACCGACTCGTACTTCGTCGTCGCCCACTTCCACTACACGGTCTTCGGCACGGTCGCCTTCGCGACCTTCGCCGGCTTCTACTTCTGGTGGCCCAAGTTCACCGGCCGGATGCTCGACGAGCGGCTCGGCAAGATCCACTTCTGGACCCTCTTCGTCGGCTTCCACACCACCTTCCTGGTGCAGCACTGGCTCGGCGCGGAAGGCATGCCCCGCCGCTACGCCGACTACCTCGCGGCCGACGGCTTCACCACGCTCAACACCGTCTCCACCATCGGCGCCTTCCTGCTCGGCACGTCCACGCTGCCGTTCCTCTACAACGTCTGGCGCACCTGGCGGTACGCGGAGAAGGTCGACGTCGACGACCCCTGGGGCTTCGGGCGCTCCCTGGAATGGGCGACCTCCTGCCCGCCGCCCCGGCACAACTTCGAGTCCGTGCCCCGGATCCGCTCCGAGGCGCCCGCCTTCGACCTCCACCACCCGGAGTTCGCCGCGTACGAGCGGATGCGGATCAGCTCTCCGCCCGGTCGAGGGCCCGGGACAGACGGTCCCTGAGCGCCCGCACCGACTCGGCGAGCTCGGGCGGCTCGACCACCTCGAAGTCGAAGCCCAGGAACGCCACGTGGAACACCATGACGTCGAGGCTCCGCGCGCCCGTCCGCAGCAGACAGGCGTCCTCGCCGTCCGCCGTCAGGACCCCGTCCAGCGGGCCGACGGCGGCGGCCGCCTCGGCGAGCGGGACGAAGAGCCGGACGACCGCCCGCTCCGCGTAGGCGGAGCCGGACAACCCCTTCGCCACATAGGCGGCCAGGTCCTCGGCGGGCGGCTCGCGGGGCGGGAAACGCGGACCGTGCGGCGGGGTCGGCTCGATCCGGTCCCCCCGGAACGTACGCCAGTCGCCCCGGTCCAGATCCCAGGCGACCAGGTACCAACGCCGCTCGGTGCAGACCAGACGGTGCGGCTCGACGGTCCTGCGGGTGGCCGTGCCGCCGTGGTCGCGGTAGGCGAAGCGGAGCCGCTCGCTGTCCCGGCAGGCGTTGGCCAGCTCGGTGAGGACGGCCGGGTCGACGCGCGCTCCGGGGGTACGGAGCAGGGGGACCGTGAAGGCGTTGAGCGCCCCGATCCGCCGCCGGAGCCGGCTCGGCAGGACCTGCTCCAGCTTCGCCAGGGCGCGTACGGAGCTCTCCCCGATCCCCTCGACGCCCTGCCCGGCGGCGGACCGCAGCCCGACCGCGACCGCGACGGCCTCCTCGTCGTCGAGGAGCAGCGGCGGCAGCTCGGCCCCGGCCCCGAGCTGGTACCCACCGCCCGTGCCGGGACTGGCATGCACGGGATAACCGAGCTCCCGCAACCGCTCGACGTCCCGCCGCACGGTACGCGCGGTCACCCCGAGCCGCCGAGCGAGATCGGCTCCGGACCACTCGCGATGAGCCTGAAGCAAGGACAGCAGCCGCAAAAGCCGCGCGGAGGTCTCCAACATGCCCCAAGTCTCCCAGCGCACCGCGGGCACCCACTCCGCCGGGGCGACACCCACCCCCGTTGCGGGCATGCCCTCCGCCGGGGCGGTGCCCACCCGCCCCCGTTGTGGGCAATCGTTCCGCTGGGGCGGAACGGGTGGGCACAACGGACCCGCGCCCTGCCGGCGCCAGAGGCTTCCGTTCCCTGACCCGCACCCACAGGTACGGCGCACTCGTGGTGCGGGTCCAGGCGCGGAACGCGGAGGCGCCGCTAGAGGGCGCCGTCCCGTGTGCCCACCCGTCCCGCCCCAGCGGGACGATTGCCCACACGGCGGGTGGGCACCGCCCAGCACGGGTGCGGGCCCGCACGGGGGGTGGGCCGGGGCGCCGCCCCGCAGACGCGCGGCCACACGGGTGGCCGGGGCACCGCCCCGCAGGCGCGCGGCCACACCGGCGGGGCGGGTCCGTCAGCGGAGGCGGCGGAGCAGGCGGCCCGCTCTCGCCTTCTGGGCGTACACCGCGTCGATCACCCGCCCCACCGCCGAGTGGACCCGAACACGCCCCGGAGCATGCACCCGACGCCCCGCACCCCGAGCCACCAGCTCCCCCCACAGCGCCTCGTGCCGCGCGGCGACCCGCGAAGGGTCGAAGCGTTCGGACGCGGCGAGCGCCGCCCGTCCCGTCTTGGCCCGGAGTTCGTCGTCCGAGACGAGCTCCCGCAGCGCCGCCGCGACGGCCGCCACGTCGCCGACCGGCACGAGCCGCCCGTCGACCCCGTCCTCGATGATCTCGCGCGGCCCGTAGGGGCAGTCGGTGGAGACCACGGGCAGCCCGCACCGCATCGCCTCGACGATCGTCATGCCGAAGGACTCCCGCTCGGAGGTCACGGCGGCGATGGAGCCCTTGGCCCATTCCGGTTCCATGGGGGTGACGGAGCCCATGAGGAAGGCCCGCCCTTCCAGGCCCCGGTCCTTGATCTGCCGGGACAGCGGGGCCTTCAGGTCCTGGACCGCGTCGCCGGAGCCGTAGATCCGCAGCTTCCAGTCGGGGTGGTCCGCGGCCACCTCGGCGAAGGCGTCGATCAGCACGTCGTACCGCTTGACCCCGGTCAGCCGCCCCGCCGCGACGACGGTCCGCGCCGTGAGGTCGGCGGGCGGCGCCGAGGGCGCGGGCACACTGTTGGGGACGGCCTCGATGCGGACGCCGGGCAGGGCGAGCCGCCGGTAGGCGCGGGCGTCGGACTCGGTGACCGTGGTGACGGCGTCGAGGAGCGCGTACTCGTGGCCGATGTCCCGGCGCAGCCGGTAGCTGTGGCCGTCCAGTATCAGGTGCTCCTGGCCGACGAGGACGGGCCCCCGGCGGGCCTGCCGGGCGAGGTGCACGTTGAGCCCGGGGCGGGTGGCGACGAGGACGTCGGCCTCCACGCCGCGCAGGTGCTCGCCGATCCGGGTGTCGGTGAGCGCGCTGTACTGCTTCCAGCGGCCGTCGCCGCGCGGGAAGACCTGGGCGGGGCGGTGGAAGTCGGGGTGGTCGCCGTCGTATCCGGGGCTGTCCCGGCGCAGGTCGACGAGGTGGCGCAGGGTCACCCCCGACGGGAGGCCGAGGTGCGGCCGGTCCCGGTGGCGGAACACCGAGACGATCTCGACCTCGTGACGTTCCGCCAGTTCCTCGGCGAGCGTGAACGTGGTCCGGATCGTGCCGCCGTAGTGGTAGCCGTTGTGAAGCAGAAAGGAGATACGCATCGTGCTGCCGGTTCCCCCCGGTCAGTCGCTGTTCATCGGATCGGTCGGTGCCCGACTGTACTGCCGGTCCGGGTGCGCCTTCACGGGCGGTAGCCGAGCTGGGGGACGGTCGCGCAGTTCTTCGTCATGTCTCCCTGGCTCACCCAGCCCCGGTCGTCCTGCCAACGGGCCACGGACAGACAGGTGTTCCGGGTCGCGGGCGGCCGGGCCAGGCGCTCGAACCGTACGGGGAGCAGCAGGCCACGCGCGGTGTACGGCTCCGGACGGTTCATGAACTCCTCGACGCAGCCCCGGGTGAGCGCGCCCCGGGCGAGGCAGGAGCGGGCGGCGTCGGTGAACCACATGGCGGCCGCCCAGCCCTCCAACTGCCACTGCGACAGCGGCCGGTTCCCCATCGCCGTCCGGAACTCACGGACCGCCGGCTGCCCGGTGTCCTCGTAGTTCCGGCTGGAGCCCGTCACCCACAGCGAGGCCCGGCAGCCGGGCGCCCGGGCGTAGTCGCGGGGGACGGCCGAGGACCAGTTCTGCACGTTCGTCACCTTGGCGGCGACCCGGACGCCGAGCGTCTCCATCGCCTCGCACAGGCGCACGTTGCCGTGGGTGTCCATGGCGTCGAAGAGGAGGTCGACGTGCTCGGCCCGCAGATCGGCGGCGACGGCGCGGAAGTTGGGCAGCGCGAAGTCGACCTGTTCCTCGACGACCCGGTAGCCCTCGGCGCGCAGGCCGCGTGCGACGAGGCGGGCGTAGGCGGCGGAGGCGGCCTGGTTGTAGGAGACGACGGCGGCGGTCCGCGCGCCCAGTTCCTCCCGGAACCAGTGGTAGACCTCGGTGCCGCCGTACAGCGTGCCGCCCCAGCCGGGTGCGCGGCCGGTGCGGGGGGCGGAGCTGCCGTAGATGCCGTAGAGGTGCGGATAGGTGTCGTAGGCGGGGGTGAGGGGCTGGCCGCCGATGTCGGGGACGCCGGCCCGGGCGACGAGGGGCGCGCCCGCGTAGTTCAGGGCGGTGGTGGCGACGAGGGCGAAGACGCCGCGCTCGTCGACGAGCCGGTGCACGCACGCGTTGTTGCCGACGCCGCTGCCGCCGTCGTCGCAGGTCTCGACCTCGATCCGGCGTCCGTCGAGGCCACCGCGCGCGTTGAGGGCGTCGAACCAGGCGCGGGCTCCGTCGCGCGGGCCGGTGAAGGTCTCTCCGCCGACCGGGCTGGTGGTGCTGGTGATGATGCCGACGCGGAGCGGCTCACCGCCGGAGGGGTTGACGGTGGGCCGCGTCTCGAAGGCGCTCTCCGGGAGCCGGCTGCCGCATCCCGCGAGGAGGGTGAGCAGCGCGGCCAGGAGCAGCGCCGCGACCGCCTCAGCAGCCCGGAACGGTGACACCGCTCAGCTCGACCAGGCCGCACAGGGTCTTCACGGAGACCTTCCAGGTGTCGTTCTGGAGGACGGAGGTGCCCTGGGAGCCGGGCAGGGCCGGGGCTCCGCCGACCAGCAGGTCGTAGGTGACGTTCGCGCCGGTGGCCGAGGTGAACTCGATGCCGGTGACCTTCGCGGAGGTCATGGCCGCGTTCTTGTCGCCGGCGAAGGCAGCGAGCACCGGCTGCATCTGCTCCCCGTTCTCCAGGAGCTTCACCTTCTCGGCGACGGGAGTCCTGGGGTCGAAGAACGCCGTCCAGTTCTTGGTGATCTGGGCCTTGGCGGCGACCGGATCGGCGGGACCGGCCATCGGCGGGGAGGACGAGGCCGTACCGCCCGTCTTCCCGCCGTTGTCGTCGGAGCAGCTCGCGAGGGCGGGCGCCACGGCGAGGACGGCGACGGCCCCGAGGACCGCGAGACGGGAGCGTCCACCGCGTCGTACGACATCCATCTGGCTCACCATCGGGTGTCCCTCCAGTCCGGAGCGGCTGGTGTTACCAGGGTGGGCCGGATCGGGGCATAGTGCAAGGAAAGGGACAGCAAGGGGAGAGCAGGGAAAGAGCGGGGGAGGAGACGAGGGAGGCCGCGGTGCCGACATCCCGGATCCTGCTGTGGAGCGGTCTCGCGGCGGCCGCCGGGGGCGCGGTGCTCTGTGCGCTCGGCTGGTACGGGATCTCGGGCGAGCGCTTCGCGGAGCGGCAGCTGCCCTATCTGGCCTCGTGCACGGTGCCGGGGGCGGCGCTCCTGGTGGCGGGCGCGGTCCTCGTGGGGACGGCCGCGCTGCTCCCCGTACGCCCTCCGGAGCCGAGTCCCCCACCACCGGAGGAGACTCCCCGGCCGTCCTCGGACGGCCCCCTCCTTCGGGTCCCCGAGGGGACGCTCGCGCACCGCCCGGACTGCCCGTTGGTGGCGGGCAAGGCGGAGGCCGTGCCGGTGGGGGACGCGGAGCTCGCCCCCTGCCCGGTGTGTGAGCCGTGGCCTCCCTGACGTACGAGCTGACGCTCGCCGGCCTCGCGGTCGGCAGCGCCGCCGCGCTCACCGGCATCGGCCTCGTCGTCACCTACCGGGCGACGGGGGTGCTGAACCTGGCGCACGGCGCCGTCGCCATGATCTGCGCGTACGTGCTCCGCCAGCTGGTGGTCGGCTGGGGCTGGCCGCTGCCCCTGGGCGCCCTGGTCACGCTCCTGGTCGTGGCCCCCGCGATCGGTCTGGCCCTCGACCGCGGCGTCTTCCGTCCCCTGGCGCTCCGCGGCTCGAACCCGGCGCAGACCCTGGTCGCGACGATCGGCATCTTCGTCCTCCTGGTGGGCGCGGCGGTGCTGCTGTGGGGCCCGGGGGCCCGGGACGACGCGCCGGTGCTGCTCGGCGACGATCCCTGGGCGCAGCTCGCGGCAGTGGTGGCGCTGGCCTGCCTGGTGGGGGCGGTGACCCGGTGGACGCGGTTCGGCCGGGAGCTGCGGGCGGTCGTGGACAACCGGCCGCTCGCCGTCCTGGCGGGGATCGACGCGGACCGGGTCGCGGCGGCGGGCTGGGCGTTCGGCTCGTTCACGGCCGGGCTCACGGGCGTCCTGCTCGCCCCGTACGTACGGCTCGACCCGTACGGGATGCCGCTGCTCGTCATCGAGGTGATCGCGGTCGCGGTGATCGCCCGGATGCGGTCGCTGCCCGTCGCGGTGGGGGCGGCGCTCGCGATCGGGGTGGCCCAGGCGCAGCTGACCCGGCTGCACCCGGAGGGCTGGGCGGGACCGCTGCTCCAGGCCGTCGGGGCGAACCTGTTCGTGGTGGCGCTCCTGGTGGCGGCGCTCGTCCTGCCGGGCGTCGGCGGCAAGGGACGGGACGCGCTGCCGCCGCCGACGCGCGCCACACGCGTGCCGACGGCCCTGTGGCTCGTGGTGGGCGTCCTGCTCCTCCTCCCCCTGGGCCTCGCGGGATCGGACCTGCACACGGCGATCCAGGTCCCGGCGCTCGCCGTGATCCTGCTGTCGCTGGTCGTGGTGGCGGGCCGGGGCGGCCAGATCGCGCTGGGCCAGGCGGCGTACGCGGGCCTCGGCGCCCTGTTCACGGCCCTCCTGGCGGCAGCGGGGATCCCCACGCTCCTGGCCCTGGTCCTCGCGGTGCCGATGGTGGCGGTCACGGGCCTGGTGACGGGGTGGCCGGCGATCCGGCGGCACGGCCTGGCGCTCGCCCTGGCGACCCTGGCCGTGGGGGTGGCGGTGAGCCGCTTCGTCCTCACCCAGCCGTACGCGACGGCGGGCGTGGCCCTGGGCCGCCCGGCGGGCTTCTCCGACGACCGCGCCTACTACGCCCTGGAGCTGGTCGTCCTGGCCGGCTGCCTGGCCCTGGTGGCGGCCCTGCGCCGGGGCCGTACGGGCCGCGCGCTCGCCGCCCTGCGGGACCACGAACCGGGGGCCGAGGCGGCGGGCGTGCCGGTGCCCCGTCTCAAGCTCCTCGCCTTCGTCCTGGGCGCGGCCCTGGCGGCCCTGGGCGGCGGGCTCCTGGGCATGGGCCTGCGGGCCTTCGACCCGGAGCAGTACGACCCGGTACGCGGCCTGCTCTGGTTCGCGGCGGTCCTGGTCCTGGGCGCGGACAGCCTCCTCACCCCGCTGGCCGCGGCCGCCCTCCTGACCACACTGGACGCGGGCCCTCAAGCAGGCACGGCGGCGGCCCTGATAGGCCTCCTGGCAACGCTGACGGGCCGCCTGCCCCCTCTGATGAACCTGCTGCCGACCCACCGGCCGCCCACCCAAGGCCCACCGGCCGAGGGCCGGAAGCACGCCCACGCCCCGCAGGCCGCCGACGGCGCGGAACCCGCTCCGGCCGAAGGCCGGAAGCCCCCCCACAGTCGGGCGGCCGCCGAAGCCGCGAAACCCCCCACGGGAAGACCCGCACCTCTGTCGACCACCCGCACGGGCGGTGCGGCTGGGAACCCCGGTCCGGCCGAAGGCCGGACGCACGCCCACGGCCCGCCGCCCGGCGACGAAGCCCAGCCCCGCCCGACGGAACCCCCGCCCCGCACGGCCCCCCGCACGGGCCTCCGCGTGCACGACCTCACCCTCACCTACCCCGGAGGGGTCACCGCCCTCTCCCACGTCACCCTCGCCCTCTCCCCCGCCCGCGTCACCGCCCTCGTCGGCCCCAACGGCGCCGGCAAGAGCACCCTCTTCGACTGTCTCGCCGGGACCCTCCGGCCCCGCCGCGGCCAGGGCCGGATCACGCTCGACGGCACCGACATCACCGCCCGGCCCGCGCACGCCAGGACCCGTCTCGGCATCGCCCGCAGCTTCCAGCGGCTCGCCGTCTTCCCGTCGCTCACCGTCGAGGAGAACGTCCGCCTCGGCCAGGAGCAGAGCAGGAGAGGCGCCGACCCGGCCGCCGTGGAGCGGAGCCTGCGACTGTTCGGGCTCGCCGGACCCGTACGGCACCGGGCCGCGGCGGACCTGCCCACCGGGACCCTGCGCCGGGTGGAACTGGCCCGCGCGCTGGCCGGGCGGCCGCACACACTGCTCCTCGACGAACCGGCCGCCGGCCTCGACGCCGCCGAGATCGCCGCGCTGGCCCGGATCCTGGCGGCCCTCGCGGCGGACGGCCTGACGGTCCTGGTGGTGGAGCACGACCCGGACCTGGTCGCCGGGATCGCGGACACGGTGCACACCATGGAGGGAGGCCGGATCCTGTCGTGAGCGTCGAGATGGCCCTGCGCGCCGCCCGGGTCCGCTACGGCCCCCTGGAGGCCCTGCACGGCCTCGACCTGCCCGTGCCGGCCGGGACGGTCACCGTTCTCCTGGGCCGCAACGGCGCGGGCCGGACGACCGCCCTGCGCGCGCTCGCCGGGACCGTGCGCCTCACGGCCGGCCGGGTGGAGTGGCGCGGGACGGACGTGAGCCGCCTGTCGGCGCACGCGCGGGCGCGCCGCGGCCTGTGCTTCGTACCGGATCTGCGGGCGGTGTACGCGGGCCTGACCGTCGCCGAGAACCTCGCGCTCGCCGCACCCGGGGTCCCCGCGCCCGACGCCACCGCCCCGTACCCCGAGCTCGTCCCGCTGCTGCCCAGGACCGCCGGGACCCTCTCCGGCGGGGAGCGCCGGATGCTGGCGCTCTCCCGCGCACTGCTCGCACGCGCGCGCGTGGTGCTGGTCGACGAGCCGTCGCTCGGCATGGCCCCGCCGGTCGCGGCCCGTACGTACCGGATGCTCGCCGCGCTCGCCGTGGAGCGCGGGGCGGCCGTGGTCCTGGCCGAGCAGCGTGTCCCGGACGGGCTGCCGCCGGGCTCGCTCGTGCACGAGCTGCGGCGCGGCTCGTGCACGTCGAGCGGGGAGCCGGCCGAGTACGGGTGACGCCTCAGAGCGGGGCGATCCGCAGCATGGAGCCGACGGCGATCCGGTTCGGATCGGCCCCGATCACGCTCCGGTTCGCCGCGTACAGCGCCTGCCAGCCCCCCTTGATCGCGAAGCGGCGGGCGATCGCGGCGAGGGTGTCGCCGGGCTGGATGGTGTGGACCCGGCCGTACAGGCCGTACCGCTTGGAACAGACGGGCCAGGCCCCCCACCCCTGGGTGCGCAGCACCTGCTCGGCAACGGTGATCTGCTGCTGACGGGTCGCCAGGTCGGCGCGCCGGGCGTACTTCAGTCCGCCGTGCTCGACCCAGGTGGGGTGCCAGAACTGGAGCCCGCCGTAGAACCCGTTGCCGGTGTTGATGTGCCAGTTCCCGCTGCTCTCGCACTCGGCGACGCAGCCCCACGGCCACTGGTCCCCCGCACAGGCGTACGAGGGCACGGAGGCGGCCTCCCGGAGCGTGTCCGACACACCCTGGAGCACATCGGACACCTCCTCCCGGGCGGCCACCACAGCAGTCACGTCCCCGGGCTCGAGAGACACCTCCCGGGCCTGGGCCGCCGGGGCCAGGGTCAGGAGCGCGGCCGCGGACGCCGCCACGAGGGAACCGGCCGTCCAAAATCGGATCTTCGACATCGGGGAAGGCTAGGCAGCCCCCCGGCACCCCCGGCCCGTGCCGCGCGGAACACTGTTCACACCCCACCCGGTCGGAGTCACGCGCCCCCTCGCACACGCCACTGGCAAGTTGCCTCGCTTCCGCGCGTGACCCCGGCCGAGGCTGACCCGTTGAACTCGTCATGAGACGCCCGGGAACGGCCCGGCGTCCCCCCGTACCGAGTCCAGGGAGCCCCCCGTGCCGCGCATGCTCGACGTCAGCGAGGACGTACGCGCCGAGATCGGCGACGAAGAAGCGGACCGGCTGCTCGCCGGCGACAACGCCCCGGGCAGCTACGACTGCACCTCCTGCCGCACGCCGGGGGACTCCGAGCAGGAGCGCACCAGCACGGTGCTGTTCGTCGGCGAGGAGACCGCGGTCCTCGCGTTCGCCCACGCCAGCTGCATCCCCTCGCAGGTCGTCCGGGTCGCCGAGGAGCAGCTCCAGGGCGCCGTCGCCTCCATCACGGCCTCCGACGCCGCCGACGCGCTCTCCGCCGCCCACCCCGAGCAGGCGGTGCTCGGGGTCACCAGCGGGCTCGTCCTGATCGAGGGCGAGCTGCACCCGGCGCTCGTCGTGGAGCCGACCGCGCCGGTGGCCCGTCCCGGCTCGGACGGCCTCACCGACGAGTTCCTGCCGCTCCTGGCCGAGCAGGGCTTCCGGCCGGTCATGACGCTTGACGAGAAGCCGGCGGTGCTGCCGGGCTGGTCGGTCCTGGTCGCCATGGGCCAGCTGCACTCCGTGCTCCAGCCGGGTCCCGGCGGTGCCGGTCAGGCCGCCTGGTGGCAGGCGCACCAGCCGCTCCAGGTCACCGAGGGCTGGCGCGCGGCGGCCAACAAGTCGCACACGGTCCTGGTCTTCGCCGCCCCGGTGGGCTCGATCGGCCAGCAGCCGCGCGAGGACCTGCTGCGCGACGCCCTGGAGAAGGCCGCCGCGAACGGCCGCCTGGTCGCCGCCGCGATGCCGCTGGCCGGCACCTGATGGAAGACGGCCGGCCCGGCATAGGGCGGGCGCGGCTCCCCAGGACGGGGGCGGGACCGGGTGTGCCGACCGTGCCGCGTCCCCGGAGCGCTCCCCTTTCGGAGAGCCGCCCGCATCCGACGGGCGGCGGTGTCGTTGGCACCTATGTGCACCCATACGACCCGTTCCTGCAGCCGTATCCGAGCCCGATCCCTGCGATGCGCCCCGCGCAGGACGTCACGGCGGGCCCTTCGCCCACGCCGATCTACGACGCCCTGTACTCGGAGTACCGCAGGTCGTTCCGTACGCTGCCGGGCGACCGCAGCGGCGAGGAGGAGCTGGGCTTCCGGGCCTTCGGCACGGTCCTGAGCACCGCCGTGTACGGGCAGGTCCACCGGCACGCGGCGGCGTATCCGACGGCATGGTCGGCGCAGCAGCACCCGCCCGCCCAGGCGGCACTGCCACCGGGACCCCGAAGAGGCCTCTAGGGCGGAAGCGCACACGGCGGAGGGCCGGGTCTCGATCGAGTCCCGGCCCTCCGCCGTGTGTCGTTCCCGCGCGGGCTACTTCTTGCGGCCGCGCTTCTCGCGGACCCGGACCGAGATGTGGATCGGGGTGCCCTCGAAGCCGAACTCCTCGCGCAGCCGGCGCTCGATGAAGCGGCGGTAGCCGGCCTCCAGGAAGCCGGAGGCGAAGAGCACGAAGCGCGGCGGCTTGGTGCCGGCCTGCGTGCCGAAGAGGATGCGGGGCTGCTTGCCGCCGCGGACCGGGTGCGGGTGAGCGGCGACGATCTCGCCCAGGAAGGCGTTGAGCCGGCCGGTGGGGATGCGGGTCTCCCAGCCGGCGAGGGCGGTCTCGATGGCCGGGACCAGCTTCTCCATGTGGCGGCCGGTCAGGGCGGAGACGTTGACCCGGGGCGCCCAGGCGACCTGCTGCATCTCGGTCTCGATCTCGCGCTCGAGGTAGTAGCGGCGCTCCTCGTCGAGCTCGTCCCACTTGTTGTAGGCGATGACGATGGCGCGGCCCGACTCGACCGCCATCGTGATGATGCGCTGGTCCTGGACCGAGATGTTGTCGGTGGTGTCGATGAGGATGACGGCCACCTCCGCCTTCTCGATGGCGGCGGCGGTCCGCAGGGAGGCGTAGTAGTCCGCGCCCGCCTGGAGGTGGACCTTCTTGCGGATACCGGCGGTGTCGACGAACTTCCACGTCACGCCGCCGAGCTCGATGAGCTCGTCGACCGGGTCGCGGGTGGTGCCGGCCAGCTCGTTGACGACGACCCGGTCCTCGCCCGCCACCTTGTTGAGCAGGGAGGACTTGCCGACGTTCGGGCGGCCGATGAGGGCGATGCGGCGGGGGCCGCCCACCGCGTTGCCGAAGCGCTGCGCGGGGGCCTCGGGCAGCTTCTTCAGGACCTCGTCGAGGAGGTCGCCGGTGCCGCGGCCGTGCAGCGAGGAGACGGGGAACGGCTCGCCGAGTCCCAGGGACCAGAGCATGGTCGCGTCGGCCTCGCCGGACTGGCCGTCGACCTTGTTGGCGGCCAGGACGACGGGCTTCCCGGCGCGGCGGAGCAGCCTGACGACGGCCTCGTCGGTGTCGGTGGCGCCGACGGTGGCGTCCACGACGAAGAGGCAGGCGTCGGCGGCCTCGATGGCGTACTCGGCCTGGGCGGCGACGGAGGCGTCGATGCCGAGGACGTCCTGCTCCCAGCCGCCGGTGTCGACGACCTTGAAGCGGCGGCCGGCCCACTCGGCCTCGTACGTGACGCGGTCGCGGGTGACGCCCGGCTTGTCCTCGACGACGGCCTCGCGGCGGCCGATGATGCGGTTCACCAGGGTCGACTTGCCGACGTTCGGGCGGCCGACGACGGCGAGGACCGGGAGCGGGCCGTGGCCGGCCTCCTCGATCGCGCCCTCGACGTCCTCGACGTCGAAGCCCTCTTCCGCGGCGAGCTCCATGAACTCCGCGTACTCGGCGTCGCCAAGTGCCCCGTGGTCGTGCTGGTCGTTCATGAAGTCCGTTCCTTGATCATTCGTGGTCGGTGGGTCCCCGGTCACCGGGGCCCACTACTGAAAGTCTCGCTCAGCGCCCGGTGAGACGCCTGGCGTTTTCCAGGTGGCCGGTGAGCCGCTCCTGGATGCGTACGGTGGCCTCGTCCAGCGCCTTGCGGGTGCGGCGGCCGGAGCCGTCCCCCGCGTCGAAGGCGTCGCCGAAGACGACGTCGACGCGGCCGCGCAGCGGAGGCAGTGCCTTGACCAACCGTCCGCTGCGCTCGGTGCTTCCCAGGACGGCGACCGGGACGATCGGCGCGCCGCTGCGGACGGCGAAGTACGCCAGGCCCGCACGCAGCGAGGCGAAGTCGCCGTCGCCGCGGGTGCCCTCGGGGAAGATCCCGAGGACGCCGCCCTGCTGCAGGACGCCGAGCGCATTGCCTATCGCCGTGCGGTCGGTGCTCTCCCGGTCCACCTTGAGCTGCCCGATGCCCTCCAGGAAGCTGCCGAGCGGTCCGACGAACGCCTCCTTCTTGATGAGGAAGTGCACGGGACGCGGGGCGGTGCCCATGAGCATGGGGCCGTCGATGTTGTGCGCGTGGTTGACGGCGAGGATGACGGGGCCGGAGGCCGGCACCCGCCAGGCGCCGAGGACGCGCGGCTTCCAGAAGCCGTACATCAGGCCGATGCCGATGCGGCGGCCGACGGCGGCGCCCTTCTCGGAGGGCAGGGTCACTTGGCGGCCGCCCGCTTCTCGTCCACCAGGGTGACGACGCACTCGATGACCTGGTCCAGGGTGAGGTCGGTGGTGTCGACCTCGACGGCGTCGCCGGCCTTGGCGAGCGGGGAGGTCTTGCGGCTGGAGTCGGCCGCGTCCCGCTTGATGAGGGCTTCCTTCGTCGCGTGCACGTCGACGCCCTTGAGCTCGCCGGAGCGGCGGGCGGCACGGGCCTCGGGCGAGGCGGTGAGGAAGATCTTCAGGTCGGCGTCGGGCAGGACGGTGGTGCCGATGTCCCGGCCCTCGACGACGATGCCGATCTCGGCGCTCTTGGCGATGGACCGCTGGAGCTCCGTGATCAGGCTCCGCACCTCGGGGACGGCGCTGACGGCGCTGACCTTGGAGGTGACCTCCTCGGTACGGATCGGGCCCGAGGCGTCGGCGCCGTCGACGGTGATGGTGGGCCGGGCCGGGTCGGTGCCGGAGACGATGACCGGCTTGGACGCGGCGTTGGCGACGGCCTCGGCGTCGGTGACGTCGACGCCGTTGCTGATCATCCACCAGGTGATCGCCCGGTACTGGGCACCGGTGTCGAGGTAGCTCAGCCCCAGCTTGGCGGCGACCGCCTTCGAGGTGCTGGACTTGCCCGTGCCGGAGGGCCCGTCGATGGCGACGATCACGGATTCCACGGTGGGAACACCTTCCTGGGGGTGAGCGGCAGGCCCGGCGGGATGCGGGGACCCCCACAAGGTTACCGAGTCCCCAGCCCCCATTCGGCCCCGCCCACACGGCCCCGGCCCACACCCGCGCCGTGTGGGCCCGCACCCGTGCGGGCTCGCGCCCGGCTGGGCGGTGCCCACCCGCCGTGTGGGCCCGCGCCCGCGCTGGGCGGCACCCCGGCCCACCCCCCGTGTGGGACCCGCGCCCATGCGGGGCGGCGCACACCGCCGTGTGGGCAATCGTCCCGCTGGGGCGGGACGGGTGGGCACACGGGACGGCGCCCTCCAGCGGCGCCTCCGCATTCCGCGCCTGGACCCGCACCCCAAGCGGCGGCGCACAAGGTGGTGCGGGTCGGGGCGCGGGAGCCTCTGGCGCCGGCAGGGCGCGGGTCCGTTGTGCCCACCCGTTCCGCCCCAGCGGAACGATTGCCCACAACGGGGTGGGCGCCGCCCCGGCGGGAGGCGCGCCCGCAACGGATCAGCCCGTGCGGAGGGACCAGCCCCGTTCCTGCAGGGCCGAGCCCAGAACCCGCGCCGCCGACGGCTCGACCATCAGCTGGACCAGGCCCGCCTGCTGCCCCGTCGCGTGTTCGATGCGGACGTCCTCGATGTTGACCCCCGCACGCCCCGCGTCGGCGAAGATGCGGGCCAGCTCGCCCGGCTGGTCGCTGATGAGGACGGCGACGGTCTCGTAGACCGCGGGCGCGGCACCGTGCTTGCCGGGAACGCGGGCCCGCCCCGCGTTCCCGCGCCGCAGGACGTCCTCGACGCCCGTCGCCCCGTCGCGCCGTTCGTCCGCGGAGGCGGACTGGAGGGACCGCAGCGCGCGCACGGTCTCGTCGAGGTCCGCGGCGACGCCGGAGAGGACGTCGGCGACGGGCCCGGGGTTGGCGGAGAGGATCTCGACCCACATGCGCGGGTCGGAGGCCGCGATCCGGGTGACGTCGCGGATGCCCTGCCCACAGAGCCGTACGGCGGACTCGTCGGCCTCCTCCAGGCGCGCGGCGACCATCGAGGACACCAGCTGCGGGGTGTGGGAGACCAGGGCCACGGCCCGGTCGTGGGCGTCGGCGTCCATGACGACGGGGACGGCCCGGCAGAGGGCGACGAGCTCCAGGGCGAGGTTGAGGACCTCGGTGTCGGTGTCCCGGGTCGGGGTGAGGACCCAGGGCCGGCCCTCGAAGAGGTCGGCGGTGGCGGCGAGCGGCCCCGAGCGCTCCTTGCCGGACATGGGGTGCGTGCCGATGTACGCGGTGAGGTCGAGGCCCAGCGCCTCCAGCTCCCGCTTCGGCCCGCCCTTGACGCTGGCCACGTCCAGGTAGCCGCGGGCCAGCCCGGCCGTCATGACCTCGGCGAGGGTGGCGGCCACGTGCGCCGGCGGTACGGCGACGACGGCGAGGTCCACGGGGCCTTCGGGCGCCTCGTCGGTGCCCGCGCCGAGCGCGGCGGCGGTGCGGGCGCGCGCCGGGTCGTGGTCGCGCAGGTGGACGGTGACGCCCCGGCCGGCGAGGGCGAGGGCGGCGGAGGTACCGATGAGACCGGTACCGATGACGAGCGCTGTTCTCACTGGGCGATGTCCTTGCGCAGGGCGGCCGCGGCACCGAGGTAGACGTGCGCGATCGACGACTTGGGCAGTTCGGTCTCGACGTGGGCGAGGAGCCGGACGACCCTCGGCATCGCACCCTCGATGTCGAGTTCCTGTGCGCAGATCAGGGGGACGTCGACGATCCCGATGTGCCGGGCCGCGGCGGCGGGGAAGTCGCTGTGCAGATCGGGCGTGGCCGTGAACCAGATGCTGATGAGGTCGTCGGTGGTGAGCCCGTTGCGTTCGAGGACGGCGGTGAGCAGCTCCTCGACCTGCTCGCGCATGTGTCCGGCCTCGTCCCGCTCCAGCTGGACGGCTCCTCGGACCGCTCGTACCGCCACGTCGTGCTCCTTCGCCTGCGTCAGTGCTCCGTTCAGCCTAGTCAGCGGCGGGGGCGGCGCGCCGTACCGCCCGCCCTCCGAGACGGCGGGCGGGCGTCCGGACGCGGTCAGAGCCGCTGCCGGCGGATGATCTCCTCCAGGGAGGCACCCGGGGGCAGCGAGCCGTTCGGGGTCAGCTGGTCGACGGCCTGGGGCAGGGTCTGCGCGATCTCGTCGGCGGCCTGCTGCGGGGTGAGGCCGGCTTCCGCGGCGACCTTCTGGAGGGTGTCGTCGGGGAGGGCCTCGGCGATCTGGGCACCGCTGACGGCCTGGTTCTCGCCGGTGCCGACCCAGGACTGCGTCTGGTCGGTGAGGCCGGACCTGGTGAGCATGTCGAGCAGGCCGCCGAGCGGGTTCGAGCCGTTGCCGCTGCCGCCCTGCCCGCCCATGAGGGCGCCCAGGAGGGAGCCGAGGAGGTTGCCGCCGCCCTGCCCGCCGCCACTGCTGCTGCTGCCGCCGAGGAGGCTCCCGAGGAGACCGCCGAGGTCGTTGCCCGCCATGGTCCTGCCTTTCGTTCGGTACGAAACACGCCCAATCTCACCCGAACCGGGGTGTTCCGCCACTCGGAGTAGGCGGCGGGCGCAGGCAGGCGTGTTGCGGGCCCCGGGGGCGATGCGCGACGAAGCTGGCGGCATGACTTCAAGCTCCACGACTCGCCGTACCGTCCTGTTCGCCACGGCGGCCCTGACGACGGGCTGCGGCTCGGGCGGCGGCGACGGCAGCGGTACGAACACGAGTGCGCCGACCGCGAGCGAACCGGCCCCCACCGCGAGCGGACCGACCTCGACCGGCACGGCCACCCCGACGGGCGCGGCCACCCCGACGGCCACTTCCTCCCCGACCGGCACGGCCGCTCCGAGCGGCCCCGCGCCCCTTGCCAGGACCTCCGAGATCCCGGTCGGCGGCGGCACGGTCTTCGCGAAGGAGAAGGTGGTCGTGACGCAGCCGGCGGCGGGCGAGTTCAAGGCGTTCTCGGCGATCTGCACCCACCAGGGCTGCACGGTGAACAAGGTCGTGGACGGCACGATCGACTGCCCGTGCCACGGCTCCAAGTACCGCATCGCCGACGGTTCGGTGGCGGCGGGCCCGGCTCCCCGTCCCCTCCCGGCGGAACAGATTATTGTCTCGGGGGAGACGATCACCCTCGCGTAATCTGCCGGGCATGACTCCGGACGAGCTGGTGCGCGAGCACACGATCTACTCCTGCGTGATGGGCTCGCGCGCCTTCGGTCTGGCGACCGAGGGCAGCGACACGGACGTACGGGGTGTCTATCTCGCCCCGACGCCGCTCTTCTGGCACTTCGACAAGCCCCCGGCGCATGTGGAGGGCCCGGGCGAGGAGCAGTTCAGCTGGGAGCTGGAACGCTTCTGCGAGCTCGCCCTGCGCAACAACCCGAACGTCCTGGAGTGCCTCCACTCCCCCGTCGTCGAGCACGTCGACGACTGGGGCCGCGAGCTGCTCTCGCTGCGCGGGGCCTTTCTGTCCCGCCGGGCCCACCGGACCTTCGTGCGGTACGCGGCCGGCCAGCGCCGCAAGCTCGACGCCGATGTCCGCCAGTACGGGCATCCCCGCTGGAAGCACGCCATGCACCTGCTGCGGCTCCTGACCAGCTGCCGCGACCTGCTGCGCACGGGCGAGCTCCGCATCGACGTCGGCGAGGACCGCGACCGTCTCCTCGCGGTCAAGCACGGCGAGGTGCCCTGGCCGGAGGTCGAGTCCTGGATGAACCGCCTCCAGGACGAGGCGGACCGTGCCCACGACACGACCCCGCTCCCCGACGCCCCCGACGAACCCCGCATCCAGGACTTCCTGATCCGCGCCCGCCGCGCCTCAGCCGTGACCGAGCTCTAGCCGGGCCCGTACGACGAGGTCGTGCAGCGCGTCGTGGCCTCGGGTCGCCTCCGGGAGCCCCGAGGCCGCCTGAGCCTCGTCCAGGACCCCGTGCAGGGCCTCCGTCTCGGCCCGTACGGCATCGGGGTCCACCTCGGCCCGCCCGTGCTCGGCCGCAGCCTTCGCCGCGACGAGGCCGGGCAGCCGGGCGGGCGCCTCGGCCACCTCCTCGACCAGGGTCGGCAGATGGGCCTGCACCTCACCCGAACGCATCAGGTGGATGCCGGTGAGCAGGGCCCGGTAGGTGTACAGCAGCGGCTTGAGCTCGCCACTGCTCTCGAAGAGCCGCCACTGCGTCCCCGCGAAGCCGCGGTAGTGATGAGCGTGGTGGCGGGTGAGCATCTCCGGCACGAGGGAGACCAGCTCGGCGTGGGTCTCCGTCGTGTGGGCCACGAGCGGGGAGGTGAGCTGCTCCAGGACGTAGCCGTTGCGGCGCAGCATCAGCCGGGCGAACTTCCGCAGGTCGTGGGTGACGAGGTCCATCTCGACGCCGTCCCGGTCCCACATCCGGCTCCGGGTCTCCTCCGGCTCGCGGAGGCCTATGAGGGCGTCCACGGGCAGCAGGTGCGCGCCGCGCAGGTCCACGTCCGAGTCGCGGGACGGGAAACCGTACAGGTGCGCGCCGGAGACCGTCGCGAAGAGCAGGGGGTCGGGCTGTTCCGCGACGACGGCGGAGAGGTCCAGGTCCAGGGTGAGCGTCATGGATCAAGCGTCCCAGAGCGCACCGAAGGTCAGCAGGTCGCTGCGGTACTCGACGCGCTCCGCCCACTCCTTCGGCCAGGCGTCCGCGCCGAGGTGGGCGCCGGCGAAGGCGCCCGCGAGGGCGGCGATCGAGTCGGAGTCGCCGCGGGTGCAGGCGGCGCGGCGGAGGGCGGTGAGGGGCTCGTCGGGGAAGAGCAGGAAGCAGAGGAGCCCGGTCGCGAGGGCCTCCTCGGCGATCCAGCCGTCGCCGGTGTACTCGCAGGGGTCGAGCTCCGGGTCGGCCGTGCGCTGGACGGCGTCGAGGCGCTCCAGGACGGCCAGGCACTCGTCCCAGCCGCGCCGGATGAAGTGGAGGGCGTCGGGGTCCTGGGAGCGGGTCCACAGGTCGCCGAGCCAGTGCTCGTGGTAGCGGGAGCGGTTCTCGTACGCGTAGGAGCGCAGCTGTCCGACGAGCCCGGCCGGGTCCACGCCCTGCGCGAGCAGGTACACGGCGCGGGCGGTGAGGTCCGAGGCGGCGAGCGCGGTGGGGTGACCGTGGGTCAGGCCCGACTGGAGCTGCGCTGCGCCGGCCCGCTGCTCCTCGCTGAGGCCGGGGACGAGCCCGATGGGCGCGACGCGCATGTTGGCGCCGCAGCCCTTGGAGTGGATCTGGCTGGCGTCCTGCCAGAGCCGGTCGCCGTCGAGGAGCATGCAGGCGCGCAGGCAGGTGTTGCCGGGGGCGCGGTTGTTCTCCGGGGAGTGGTACCAGTCGACGAACTCGTCACGGACGGGCCGGGCGAGCCGCAGCGGGGCGAGCACGCCCCGGTCCATGGCGGTACGGATGCCGCGGGCGAAGGCGAGGGTCATCTGGGTGTCGTCGGTGACGTATGCCTTGCCGTTCCTGACGGGCAGTGCCATCTCCCGCCAGGATCCGCACTTCGAGAGGATCGACGGGACGTCGTTGAACTCGGTCGGGAATCCCAGCGCGTCGCCGAGCGCAAGCCCGATCAGGGAGCCGGTCGCCGCCTGCTTCGTGGCGGTGCGGGTGAGGTTCATGCGGGGCGTCCTTCCGGTCGCAGGAGGGGCGGGTGGAGGGTCGTGGCCCCGCCCGCCCGGTAGAGAGCGGCCGGTTTCCCCCGTCCGCCGGTGAGGCGCGGCGGTCCTTCCACGGCCTGCACGAAGCCGGGCGTGGTGAGGACCTTGCGCCGGAAGTTGGGGCGGTCCAGTTCGACGCCCCAGACCGTCTCGTAGACCTGCCGCAGCTCGCCGAGCGTGAACTCGGGCGGGCAGAAGGCGGTCGCGAGGCAGGTGTACTCCAGCTTGGCGCCGACCCGTTCGTGGGCGTCGGCGAGGATCCGGTCGTGGTCGAAGGCGAGACCGCCGTGCGTCCCGTACGGGATCCACCGGGCCTGTGCCGCGTCGCCGCCGCCGCGCGGTTCGGGTGGGTCGGGTACGAGCGCGGTGAAGGCGACGGAGACGACCCGCATCCTCGGGTCGCGGTCCGGTTCGGTGTAGGTGCGGAGCTGTTCGAGGTGGAGGCCCGCGACGGTGGCCTCGGAGAGCCCGGTCTCCTCGGCGAGTTCGCGGCGGGCGGCCCGTTCGGCGGATTCGCGCGGCAGCACGAAGCCGCCGGGCAGGGCCCATGACCCGGCGTACGGCTCCTGCCCGCGCTCGACGAGCAGGACGTGCAGGCGCTCCTCGCGGATCGTCAGGACGGCGAGGTCGACGGTGACGGCGAACGGCTCGAAGGCGTACGGGTCGTAGCCCTCGGGGGCCCGGTGGGCGGTCATCGGCGCTCCGGCTGGGGGTCGGTGAGGTGCCAGCCCTCGGCCAGCAGCGCGTCGACGGCGGCGACGGCCGCCGCGAGCCGCTCCTCGTGGGGGCCGGTGAGGACGGCGGTGCGGCGGCCGGTGTGGGCGAGCTGGGTGAGGAAGCGCGCGGTCATCCAGGGCCGCAGGTGCTCCCCGTCGCGCAGTCCGTCGGCCTCGAAGTCGACGCCCCGGTGGTCGGTGAGCAGCCAGAGGTGCTGCCGGCCGAGGGCGGCGATCTCGCCGGTGGCGCGGCTGGTGGTGCCCATGTACCGCTCGTGCCAGATGGTGGTGGCGAAGGCGTCGGTGTCGCAGAAGAGGACGGGTGAGCCGTCCCGGGCGGCCTCCTCCTCCAGCTCGGACTGGCGCTGGGCGATGACGGGGAAGTCGGAGGAGCGGAAGACGAGCTCGGACCGGTCGGCGCCGGGGCGTTCGGCGCGGAGTTCGGCGAATCTGAGTGCGGCGTACTCGCGTCCGTACTCCGGTACGTAGCGCGTGCGGGCCCAGACGCCGCCGCGCCGCCGGTAGTGGTCGACGAGGGCGCGGGCCATGGTGGTGGTGCCGGTGGACTCGGCGCCGAGGATGACGACCCGCCGGGTGAGGGCGGCCCGCACCGGCGGTTCCAGGTGGTCCCAGAAGCGGGCGGGGTCCGCGCTGACGGCGGTGTCGGTGAGGTGTGCGGGCTCCCGGGCGACGAGGACGGTCTCGGCGGGCGAGTGGCGACCGAGCTCGTCCTCGTACGACTCCCTCTCCCCGTACGACTCCTCCCCGGACGACTCCCCGTACGACGAGGTGAAGACCGCGTCGACGCGCTCGGGCACGGCGGCGTCCCAGGCGTCACCCCAGGCGGCGCCGACGACGAGCACGTCCGGGTGGATCTCGCGCATCCAGGAGACCCGGTCCTCCAGGGAGAGGGTGTCCGCCGAGGCGCCGCGCACGAGCACCGTGAGGCGCTCGCAGCGGTCGCGCGCGGTGCGGACGAGGTGGTGGTGGCCGGCGTGCGGCGGATGGAACCTGCCGGGGACGAGGCCGTGGCCGTGGCGCTTCATTCGGTGCCCCCCGCCATGGGCGGCCATGCCCCTTCGGCGCGCGTCGTGCGGCGCGCCGGAAGGACGTCGAGACCTGATCCACCCCCGTGGGTCCAGGTCCTCCGGCCGTACATGGCGGGGCTCACCTCCGATCTCTTTAAGAGTCACCTTGACTATAAAGCGATCGGGTCATCACCCACAAGGCCCGGGCACGACGAAGCCCGTGACCGCCGGGCGGTCACGGGCTTCGTCGGTACGGCGGGGGGCCTTACATGCCGACTTCCTTCATCAGCATGCCGACCTCCGTGTTGGTCAGGCGGCGCAGCCAGCCCGACTTCTGGTCGCCGAGGGCGATCGGGCCGAAGGCGGTGCGCACCAGCTTCTCGACCGGGAAGCCCGCCTCGGCGAGCATCCGGCGCACGATGTGCTTGCGGCCCTCGTGGAGGGTCACCTCGACCAGGTAGTTCTTGCCGGTCTGCTCGACGACGCGGAAGTGGTCGGCGCGCGCGTAGCCGTCCTCCAGCTGGATGCCGTCCTTGAGGCGCCGGCCGACCTCGCGGGGCAGCGGGCCGGTGATGGCGGCCAGGTAGGTCTTCTTGACGCCGTACTTCGGGTGCGTGAGGCGGTGGGCCAGCTCGCCGTGGTTGGTGAGCAGGATGATGCCCTCGGTCTCCGTGTCGAGCCGGCCGACGTGGAACAGCCGGGTCTCGCGGTTGGTGACGTAGTCGCCGAGGCACTGGCGGCCGTCGGGGTCCTCCATGGTGGAGACGACGCCGGACGGCTTGTTCAGCGCGAAGAACAGGTGCGACTGGGTGGCGACGGTCAGGCCGTCCACCTTGATCTCGTCCTTCTCCGGGTCGACGCGCATGCCCTGCTCCAGGACGATCTCGCCGTTGACCTCGACGCGGGCCTGCTCGATGAGCTCCTCGCAGGCGCGGCGCGAGCCCATGCCGGCGCGGGCGAGGACCTTCTGCAACCGCTCGCCCTCCTGCTCGGCGCCGGGGAAGGTCTTGGGGGTCTTGATCTCGGGCTTGCCGGCGTACCGCTCCCGGTTGCGCTCCTCGGTGCGGGCGTCGTACTCGCGCGAGCGGGCGGGCGCCGTACGGCCGCCGCCGCGCTGCGGCGACTGCCGGGGGCCGCCCTTGGCGCCGCCGCGCGCGGCCTCGCCACGCCCGCGCTTGGGGCCGTCCGAGGAGGGGCTGTAGCGCTCGTCGTACGTGCGCTCCTCCGGGCGCGCCTTGCGCGGGCTGGAGGAGGAGCCGCTCGGCCGGCCGCCGCCGCCCTGGCCCGGACGCCCGCCGCCCTGGCCCGGACGCCCGCCGCCCTGGCCCGGACGCCCGCCGCCCTGGCCGGGACGTCCGCCGCCCTGGCCCTGCCGGTCGTCGCGGCCGTTGCCGGCGCCGCGGTAGTTCCCGCGCCCGCCGCCACCGCCGCTGTTGCCGCGGCCGCCGCCGCTGCCGCCGCGGCCGCCGCTGTTGCCACCACGGCTCCCGCCGTTGTTTCCGCTGCTGTTCCTGCCGCTGCTGCTTCGCATCAAAGTTCCGTCTTGTCGTCTACGTCTGCGTCCGGGTCGAACGACGGGACGCCTTCCAGGGAGTCCGGCTCGACCGCCTCGGCCTCGGGGAGGAAGGGGGCGAGTTCGGGGAGTTCGTCCAGGCCGCGCAGGCCCATCCGCTCCAGGAAGTAGTTCGTCGTCCTGTACAGGATCGCACCTGTTTCGGGTTCCGCGCCCGCCTCCTCCACCAGACCCCGCTGGAGGAGGGTGCGCATGACCCCGTCACAGTTCACCCCGCGCACCGCGGAGACCCGCGAACGGCTGACCGGCTGGCGGTACGCGACGACCGCCAGGGTCTCCAGAGCCGCCTGGGTGAGCCGCGCCTGCTGCCCCTCCAGGACGAAGGCCTCGACGGCCGGGGCGAAGGCGGCGCGGGTGTAGTAGCGCCAGCCCCCGGCGACCCGTCGCAGCTCGAAGCCGCGGCCCTGGGAGGTGTACTCGTCGGCCAGCTCGTGCAGGGCGTCGGCCACCTCGCGCGGGGTGCGCTCCAGGACCTTGGCGAGGTGGGCCTCGGTGGCGGGCTCGTCGACGACCATGAGGACGGCTTCGAGGGCGGGCTTGAGGTCGCTCATGCGGTGGCCTCCTGGTCGAATTCGTCGGTCACGGACCCGGAAGGGTCCGTCTCGCCGCCGGTCCAGGAGACCGTGAGGTCGCCCAGGGCGGTCTCCTGGTCGAGGGCGACGGCCTTCTCCCGGTAGAGCTCCAGGAGGGCGAGGAAACGGGCGACGACGGTGAGGGTGTCGCCGGCGTCCTCGATCAGCTCCCGGAAGACGGCCGTCCCTCGCTCCCGGAGCAGCGCGACGACCACGGCGGCCTGGTCCCGGACGCTGACGAGCGGGGCGTGGATGTGGTCGATGTACACCTGGGGTTCGGCCTTGGGCTGCATGGCCTTGACGGCCAGCTTGGCGAAGCCCTCGGCGCCGATGGAGATGACGACCTCGGGAAGGAGCTCGGCGTGGTGCGGTTCGAGTCCGACGGTGCGGGGGTGGCGGCGGCCCTCGGCCTCCCAGCGCTCCTCGAAGATCTCGGCGATCCGCTTGTACGCGCGGTACTGGAGGAGCCGGGCGAAGAGCAGGTCGCGGGCCTCCAGGAGGGCGAGGTCGGCCTCGTCCTCCACCTCGGCGGCGGGGAGCAGCCGGGCGGCCTTGAGGTCGAGCAGGGTGGCGGCGACGACGAGGAACTCGGTGGTCTGGTCGAGGTCCCCGTCGGGCCCGAGGGCCCGCAGGTGCGCCATGAACTCGTCGGTGACCTGGGAGAGGGCGACCTCGGTGACGTCGAGCTTGTGCTTGGTGATCAGCTGGAGGAGCAGATCGAAGGGCCCCTCGAAGTTCGAGAGCCGCACGGTGAACCGCCCGTCCCGCCCCTCGGGCACCTCCGCGGCCCCGGAAACCTCGGGGACCTCGGGCGCCACAGGCGACCCGGGCGCCACGGGGACCTCCCGTACCTCCGGGACCGCGGGCGCCGCGGGGCTCTCTTGTACCTCCGGGACCTCGGGGTGCTCGCGTACCTCCGGGACCTCGGACACCGCGGACGGCCCGAACGCCGCGGGGACCTCTCGTACGTCCGGAACCTCGGGGTGCTCTCGTACCTCGGAGACCTCGGAGACCTCGGACGCCCCGGGCGTCACGGGGACCTCGCGCACCTCCGGGACCCCGGGGGCATCGGCGGGTGCGGGCTGTGCGACCGGCGCCGGCGCCCCCGCCGTCGCGCCCGGGCCGCGGCCCAGGAGGCGGCGGCGTGGGCGGGACGTTTCGTCAGGGGTGTGGTGCACGGAGGGTCCAGGGGGAACGAGGAGGACGGCAGCCCGCAGGCTACCGTCAGCGGCCGCGGAGGCGGCGGACGAGGATGCTCGCGTCGCCGCGGGACTCCAGGTCCGCCAGGACCACGGCGACCGCCTCACGGACGATCCGGCCGCGGTCGACCGCCAGGCCGTGCTCGCCGCGCAGGACGAGCCGGGCGTGCTCCAGGTCCATCAGCTCCTCGGCGGAGACGTAGACCGTGATCTTCTCGTCGTGACGCTCGCGGCCGCTGGGCCGCCGGTTCGGGGTCCGGGCGCCGCGCCGCCGGGCCGCCCCCGCGGGGGCGGGCACGGAGGCGGTGGGCGCGGCCTTGGCGGCCGGCCCCTCGGGCTCGGCCGTCCGGGCGCGGGGCTCCGTGGCCTCGGAGTCCGCCGGGGCGTGCTCGGCGGAGCCCTCGGCCGCCGGCGGCTCGCTCTCGGCCGCCGGTGCCGGGACCGCCCGGCGGGGTGCGGACGCCTGGAGCGCCGTCCCCCCTGTCGTACGGAAGAGTTCGTCGGCTCCGGGCAGACTCACTCGGCGTGACACCGGGCGAGCACCTCCCTGGCGAGCTGGCGGTAGGCGGCGGCGCCCACGGAGTTGGAGGCGTACGTGGTGATGGGCTCGCCGGCGACCGTGGTCTCCGGGAAGCGGACCGTACGGCCGATGACCGTGTGGTAGACGTGGTCGTCGAAGGCCTCGACGACGCGCGCGAGGACCTCACGGCTGTGCACGGTCCGGGAGTCGTACATCGTGGCGAGGATGCCGTCGAGCTCCAGCTCGGGGTTGAGCCGCTCCTGCACCTTCTCGATGGTCTCGGTGAGCAGCGCGACACCGCGCAGCGCGAAGAACTCGCATTCCAGCGGCACGATGACCTTGTGAGCGGCCGTCAGGGCGTTCACGGTCAGCAGGCCGAGCGAGGGCTGACAGTCGATCACGATGTAGTCGTAGTCGTTCATCAGCGGCTTCAGGGCGCGCTGGAGCGTGGACTCGCGCGCGACCTCGCTGACCAACTGGACTTCGGCGGCCGAGAGGTCGATGTTGCTCGGCAGCAGGTCCATGTTGGGCACGGCGGTCTTGAGGAGCACCTCGTCCGCCGACATGCCCCGCTCCATGAGCAGGTTGTAGACGGTGAGGTCGAGCTCCATCGGGTTCACGCCGAGGCCGACCGACAGGGCTCCCTGCGGGTCGAAGTCGACGAGCAGCACCCGTCGTCCGTACTCGGCGAGCGCGGCACCCAGGTTGATGGTCGACGTGGTCTTGCCGACGCCGCCCTTCTGGTTGCACATCGCGATGATCTTCGCGGGTCCGTGGTCGGTCAGGGGACCCGGGATCGGGAAGTACGGCAGGGGCCGTCCGGTGGGGCCGATCCGCTCGCGGCGCTGGCGGGCAGCGTCGGGTGCGAGGGTGGCCGCGTACTCCGGGTCGGGCTCGTACTCGGCGTCGGGGTCGTAGAAGTGCCCCTCGGGCACCTCGTCGTAGGCGGCGAAGTGGGTGGACTCTCGGCCCATCTCGTTGCCGGCCGTGGCGTTCACGTGTAGGCCGTCCATCGTCTTCATCGTGTGGGCACTCGTCATGGGCTGGTGCGTCGCGAAGGTCCGCACCGCGACGGAGCCGATCGGGGCACCTGGCGCACCGCTCCCGGGAGTAAATGTCGACTCATTCACAAGTCGTCTTACCTCCTTGGATGTGACCAGGAACATTTATCGATAGGTCAGCGTGGCACCATGCCGACGGTTGGCGACTCTATGGCGTGTCACCGCTCCGCAGCAACACAATCCGCCGGACCCGGCCCGATGTGTCGGCAACCGAACACGTCTCTGTCAAGGGTGCGCAGGCATGCATCCACACGTTTCAGGGGTGTGCGAAACGGTTAAAGGGTTACGTTCGAGGCGAGTTGCCCGAACGTTTCGGCGGGGCCGCAGACGCACCCGGCCGGACCTTGTCGAACAAGGTCCGGCCGGGTGCGTGATATTGACGGCACGCGTTGACGGGGCCTCCGTCAAAGAGCCTTCGGGGTCAGGCGAGGAGGCTGCTCAGCTCGACGTGCTCGAGGCCGTGCGCCTCGGCGACCTCCTTGTAAACCACCTTGCCGTCATGGGTGTTGAGACCCAGACCGAGGGCGGCGTCGCGGCGCAGCGCCTCGACCCAGCCGTTGTTCGCCAGCGACACGATGTAGGGCAGCGTGGCGTTGGTGAGGGCGTAGGTGGAGGTGTTCGGGACCGCGCCCGGCATGTTGGCGACGCAGTAGAAGACCGAGTTGTGGACCTGGAAGGTCGGCTCGGCGTGGGTGGTCGGGTGGGAGTCCTCGAAGCAGCCGCCCTGGTCGATCGCAATGTCGACAAGGACACTTCCGGGCTTCATCTTGGCGACGAGCTCGTTGGTGACCAGCTTCGGGGCCTTGGCACCCGGGATGAGGACGGCGCCGATGACGAGGTCGGCCTCGATGACGGCCTTCTCCAGCTCGAAGGCGTTGGAGACGATCGTCTTGACCTTCGTGCCGAAGATCTTGTCGGCCTCGCGGAGCTTGTTGATGTCACGGTCGAGCAGGGTCACGTGGAAGCCCATGCCGATGGCGATCTGCACGGCGTTCCAGCCGGAGACGCCGCCGCCGATGACGACGCACTCGCCGGCGTGGGTGCCGGGGACGCCGCCGGGGAGGACGCCACGGCCGCCGGCCGAGCGCATCAGGTGGTAGGCGCCGACCTGCGGGGCCAGGCGGCCCGCGACCTCGGACATCGGGGCGAGCAGCGGGAGCGCGCGGTTCGCGGTCTCGACCGTCTCGTACGCGATGGCGGTGGTGCCGGACTCCAGGAGCGCGTCCGTGCACTCCTTGGAGGCGGCGAGGTGCAGGTAGGTGAAGAGGGTCTGGTCCTTGCGGAGGCGGTGGTACTCCTCCGCGATGGGCTCCTTGACCTTGAGCAGCAGGTCGGCCGTGGCCCAGACCTCGTCGGCGGTGGCGAGGATCTCGGCGCCGGCGGCGACGTACTCCTCGTCCGTGATGGAGGAGCCGACACCGGCGTTCTGCTCGATGAAGACCTGGTGGCCGTTGCGGACGAGCTCGTGGACACCGGCAGGGGTGATGGCCACACGGAACTCGTTGTTCTTGACCTCGCGGGGGATGCCGACCTTCATCGTCGATCACGGTCCTTGAATCAGGGGGGATATCTGGGGCACTGCGATACATACCCGGATGCACTGCGGCGCACCGGGGCAGACCACGTTCGAACGCGGCGCACCCAGTCTAATGAAGGAGTTCCTGCTGTCTAGCCTTTCAAAGTACTAATCTTCGCCGGAGCCACTGCGGATTTCGTAGGCTGATGGTTCCGTTTCCAGGAGTCTCTCGGCCGCAGACCTGTGCAGCCCGGCCGCCGCGGGGTCGCCGAGCCGGTCGAGGGTGTCGGCCAGCCGCAGCTGGAGCGCGGCCTGGAGCCGGGTGTCCTGGGCCCGACGGGCCCACTCCACCGCTTCCTCGCAGGTCCGCAGGGATTCCTCGGGCCGTCCGGCGTACTCCTGGACGCGGGCCGCCTCGCTCAACGCCCGCGCGTGGCCCGGGAGATCGGAGAGCCTCCGGTAGCCGGCCGCGGCGGCGCGCCAGCTCCGCAGCGCCTCCCCGTACCGCCCGGCATAGGTCTGTACGGCTCCGAGGCGGGCGTAGAGGCGGGCCTGGTCGGCACGCTCGTCCCGGGCCAGGCGCTGGGCGAGCGCCCGCCCGTACCAGTCGCCGGCCCGCTGCCAGTCCCCCAGCTCCTGATACGAGCCACCTACGGATTCCATTGCGCGACCGGTCGCATACGGGTCATTTGCTTTGCGTCCGGCATCCAAAGCCGACCGATATCGCAGCAGAGCGTCCTTCGTCCTGCCGGTCCTGGCATCGAGATCGGCCAGGTTCAGCAGGGCCGCGGCCCGCTCGCGGTGCAGCCCGCGCCGCTCGGCCACGTCCAGGACGAGCCGGTGGAGGCCGTACAGCTCGGGGGCGGCGGCCTCGGCGCCCCGGTGCGCCGCGAGCGCCCTGACGAGCGAGGCGACCAGTCGGCGGGCGAGGGTGTCGAGCTCCCCGTCGGCGACGGCGAGCCGGGCGGAGGCCAGGAGTACGGCCTGCCGGGAGTCCAGCCAGGCGGCGCCCGCGGCCGCGCTCGGGAAGCGCAGGGCGCGCGGCAGGCCGGCCAGCTTCCGGCGGGCGGGCGAGCCCTCGGGTTCGGTGACCGCACGGCAGGACTGGAGGAGCCGTACGGTCCGCTCCAGCATCCGGGCCCGGGCGAGCTGCACCTCGGCGGGCCGGTCGTGCTCCTCCAGCTGAGCACGAAGGAGGGGTACGAGATGCGCGCGCACCTCGTACTGTCCGTCCTCGCCGCCCGAGACGAGCCCCAGGGCGGCGAAGTCGGCGAGGGTGGTCGCGGCCGCGGAGACCGAGCAGCCGGCCAGCGCGGAGGCGGTGTGGGCGTCGGCCCGGCCCAGCGGGGCCAGGGCGAGGAATCGCAGTATCCGGGCGGCGGTGGCGGGCAGCGCCTCGTGCGCGAGGAGGAAGGTCCGGGTGACGGGGTCGCCGGTGCGCCCGCGCAGGCGCTTGGCGAGATCGGCGACGGAGGCCTTGGGCCGGCTCGACAGCCAGCCACCGGCGAGAACGACGGCGGCGGGCAGTCCCCCGCACTCCTCGACCAGGGTCTCGGCTGCCTGCGGGTCGACGGTGATGCGGACGGAGCCGGTGAAGCCGGTCAGCAGCTCGATGGCCGACTTGGGGTCGAGCCCGCCGAGGGTGCAGGGCCGGACGTCGGGGATGCCGGTGAGGGGCCCCCGGGCGACCCCGACGACCAGGGCGTCGGGGTTGTCGGGGATGAGGGGGTCGGCCTGCTCGGCATCGACGGCGTCGTCGAGGACGAGCACGGCCCGACGGTCGGCGAGCGCGCCCCTGACGAGCTCGGTCAACTCGTCCTCCCCCGCCCCCGGCGGCTCGGCGACCCCGAGCGCGGCGAGGAGTTCCTGGGCGACGCGCGCGGTGGGGACGGGGTCGCCGCCGGGCTCGGTGAGCCGGGCGCGGAAGACGCCGTCGGGGTAGCGGTCGGCGAGCCCGGCGGCCAGCTCCTCGGCGAGGGCGGTCCGTCCGGAGCCGGGCTTGCCGGCGATGAGCAGGACCCGGGCGCGGGGCGCCTTGCGGCCGGTGAGGGTGTCGAGGCCGGTCCGCTCGATGTCGGCGCGCAGGGCCTTCAACTCCCGCTGCCGGCCGAAGAACTGCCGGCTGCCGGCTGCCGCCACAGCCTGATCCGTCACGGGCCACGCTCCCGTCTCACCTGCGCACGAGCCGATCCCGCGGGGGGCTCCGCACGGGCGATCCCGAGCGTAGTTCAGGGCGGAAGGCGGACCTGGCGGAGCAGCGCGGACAGTTCCCCCGATCGGATCAGCAGATCGTCATACCGCACCCCCGATTACGGGCCCACGCCCCGCCGTTGTGGCCAACCGTTCCACCGGGTCGACACCCGCCCACCCGTTACGGGCATGCGCTCCGCCGGGCCGGCGCCCACCCCGATGCGGGCACCCGTTCCACCGGGGCGGCGCCCACCCCGTTGCGGGCACCCGTTCCGCCGGGGCGGCGCCCACCCCGTTGTGGGCAATCGTTCCGCCGGGGCTGCGCCCACCCCCACCCCGTTGTGGGCAGGCGTTCCGCAAGGGGCGGAACGGGTGGGCACAACGGACCCGCGCCCTGCAGGCGCCAGAGGCTTCCGCGCCTGAACCCGCACCACGATGTGCACCGCCGCTTGGGGTGCGGGTCCAGGCTCGGAACGCGGAGGCGCCGCTAGAGGGCGCCGTCCCGTGTGCCCACCCGTCCCGCCCCAGCGGGACGATTGCCCACACGGGCGGGGGCACCGCCCAGCGCAGGGCGCGGGCCCCGGTCCGGTAGGGCTACGCCTCGAACGGCCTGGCCGGCCAAGGCGCGGAAGCCAGGCGGAGTACCTCAAGGCCGCCCCCCGCCCGCGCCGCCGCCACCGCCAGGACCCCCACCACGAGGCAGCTGTTGTGCAGCTCCCCCGCCAGCGCCCCCCGCACCAGCTCCCCCAGCGGCACTCGCGCCAGCTCCATGTCGGCCTCCTCGTCGGCGACCTCGTACCGCTCGCCCTCCGCCTCCGCGAGGTCCCGCGCCAGGAAGATCCGTACGGCCTCGTCGGAGCCGCCGGGCGAGGTGTAGAGGTCGGTCAGGACCCGCCAGTCCTCCGCCTTGACGTGCGCCTCCTCGTACAGCTCGCGCTGGGCGGCGTGCAGCGGGTTCTCGCCGGGCACGTCGAGGAGCCCGGCCGGGATCTCCCAGAGCTTCTGCCGCACGGGGTGCCGGTACTGCCGGAGGACGACCACGCGGTCCTGCTCGTCGAGGGCGAGGACGGCGACGGAGCCGGGGTGGACCTGGTAGTCGCGGCGGGCGACGGAGCCGTCCGGCATGACCACGTCGTCCGTGCGGACACTCGTCTTCTTGCCCGTGAAGGGGGTGGTGGTGGCGACGACCCGCCACTCCTCCGGGGTGTCCTGCACCTGCATCAATTGCCTCCCACAGACGAAAACCGGGGTGCCGGTCCCCCAGAGGGACCCGCACCCCGGCAACGTTACGCCGTACTACTTCGCCGTCTTGCGCTCCACGGCAGCCTTGACCAGGCCCGCGAAGAGCGGGTGCGGGCGGGTCGGGCGGGACTTCAGCTCCGGGTGCGCCTGGGTGGCGACCAGGTAGGGGTGGACGTCCTTCGGGTACTCGACGAACTCGACGAGCTTGTTGTCCGGGGAGGTGCCGGAGAAGACCAGGCCGGCCTTCTTCTCCAGCTCCGCGCGGTAGGTGTTGTTCACCTCGTAGCGGTGACGGTGACGCTCCTCGACGTACGGCTCGTCGGCGTAGGTCTCGCGGACGATCGAGCCCTCGGCGAGCTTCGCCGGGTAGAGGCCCAGGCGCATCGTTCCGCCCAGGTCGCCGGCGCCCTCGACGTACGCCAGCTGCTCCTCCATCGTGGAGACGACGGGGTGCGCGGTGGCCGGGTCGAACTCGGTGGAGTTGGCGTCCGGGATGCCCGCCAGGTTCCGCGCGGCCTCGATGACGATGCACTGCAGGCCGAGGCAGATGCCGAGCAGCGGCACCTTGTTCTCACGGGCGTACTGGATCGCGCCGATCTTGCCGTTCACACCGCGGTCGCCGAAGCCACCGGGGATCAGGATCGCGTCGACGTCGCCGAGCTGCTTCTCGGCACCGGCCTGCGTCTTGCAGTCGTCGGAGGTGACCCACTTGACCTTGACGCGGGCCTTGTTGGCGAAGCCGCCGGCGCGCATGGCCTCGGTGATCGAGAGGTAGGCGTCGGGCAGGTCGATGTACTTGCCGACGAGCGCGACCGTGACCTCGTGCTCCGGGTTGTGGACGCGGTCCAGGAGGTCCTCCCAGACGGTCCAGTCCACGTCACGGAAGGGCAGGTCGAGCTTGCGGACGACGTAGGCGTCCAGGCCCTCGGTGTGCAGGACCTTCGGGATGTCGTAGATCGACGGGGCGTCGATGGCCGCGACGACCGCGGCCTCGTCGACGTCGCACATCAGCGAGATCTTGCGCTTGATGGCGGTCGGGACCTCGCGGTCGGCGCGCAGCACGATCGCGTCGGGCTGGATGCCGATGTTGCGCAGGGCCGCGACGGAGTGCTGGGTCGGCTTGGTCTTCAGCTCGCCGGAGGGGCCGATGTAGGGCAGCAGCGAGATGTGCACGACGAAGACGTTGTCGCGGCCGACCTCGTGGCGGACCTGGCGGACGGTCTCCAGGAAGGGCAGCGACTCGATGTCGCCGACCGTGCCGCCGACCTCGGTGATGACGACGTCGACGTCGTCGGTCGCCATGCGGCGGATGCGGCCCTTGATCTCGTTGGTGATGTGCGGGATGACCTGCACGGTGTCGCCGAGGTACTCGCCACGCCGCTCCTTGGCGATGACCTGCGAGTAGACCTGGCCGGTGGTGACGTTGGCCGAGCCGTCGAGGTCGACGTCGAGGAAGCGCTCGTAGTGGCCGATGTCCAGGTCGGTCTCGGCGCCGTCGTTGGTGACGAACACCTCACCGTGCTGGAAGGGGTTCATCGTGCCCGGGTCGACGTTCAGGTACGGGTCGAGCTTCTGCATCGTGACCCGCAGACCCCGGGCCTTGAGGAGCGCACCCAGGCTGGAGGCGGTCAGGCCCTTGCCGAGGGAGGAGGCGACACCCCCGGTGACGAAGATGTGCTTGGTCGTCGTGGTGTTGGGCGGCATCGCCAAGAGGGGGCTCCCGTGGTCGCGTTCTGGAGGTGCGTACCGGCGTCCCCTCCGGAAGAATCGGGGGGTGCCGTCGCTGCGGTTTCGGGGTCCTCGGCTGTCGCCGTTTCCCACCGGTCCACGGGGTACCAGGGTATCAGCGACATCGGGAGACCGCTTCCGGCCACACGCGGCAGTCGGGTGTTCACGGACGGCGACGCGGCCGTCCGTGCCGGGGGAAGGCGCAGCTCACCCGGGTGGAGCAGCGCGCGGCCCGTGTGATCACTTCGGTCGCCGGGGTGGCACGTATTCTGCTCGGAACCGTCCGCCGCGGAGGCCGGCGCGCCCGCCGCTCAGGCAGGCCCGTCCCGCCGAGGAGGCCGGCGTCGCCCGCCGCTCAGGCAGGCCCGTCCCGTCGAGCAGACCCGCTCGTCATGTCGAGCCGACCCGCTCGAAACGTCGGGCCGGCCCGTTCGACCCGCCGAACAGACCGGTTCGTCCCGCACACTGGCCTTGCCGACAATCGCACAGACATCACGCACATCAGCAGCAAGCGCCCCCTCGGGGGCGGACGTGGCCGTACGACTGGAGTGAAGCACGTGGCCGGGCGCATCGAGGATTACGCACTCATCGGAGACATGCAGACCGCCGCCCTGGTCTGCCGGGACGGCAGTGTCGACTGGCTGTGTCTCCCCCGCTTCGACTCGCACGCGGTCTTCGCCGGGCTGCTCGGCACCGAGGAGCACGGATTCTGGCGGGTGGGCCCGGCGGGTCCGGCGGACGCGGAGGCGGCCCCGGCCGACCGGCGCCGCTACGTGGGCGACTCGCTGATCCTGGAGTCCGAGTGGGACACCCCGCGCGGCACGGTCCGGGTGATCGACTTCATGCCGCCGCGCGACGGCGCGCCGCAGCTGATCCGGATCGTCGAGGGCGTCTCGGGCCGGGTGCGGATGCGTTCCTCGCTGCGGATGCGGTTCAGCTACGGCCGGATCGTGCCCTGGGTGCACAAGGTCGGGGAGCGTACGGTCGCGGTCGCCGGGCCCGACTCGGTGTGGCTGGACACCGACGTGGAGACGCACGGCAAGGACCTGACGACGTACTCCGAGTTCACGGTCACGCCCGGGGAGCGGATCACCTTCACGCTCTCCTGGCAGCCCTCGCACAAGGAGCCGCCGGCGCTGCCGGACCCGGAGGGCTCGCTGGAGGCGACCGCCGATTTCTGGCGCGAGTGGGTCGAGCACTGCACGTACCACGGCCCGTACCGGGAGGCCGTGATCCGTTCGCTGATCACCCTGAAGGCGCTGACGTACGCGCCGACGGGCGGGATCGTCGCCGCGCCGACGACCTCGCTGCCGGAGGAGATCGGCGGCGTACGGAACTGGGACTACCGCTACACCTGGCTGCGGGACGCGGCGATCACCCTCTCCTCGATGCTCCGCACCGGCTACCGCGAGGAGGCCCGCGCCTGGCGGGACTGGCTGCTGCGTGCCGTCGCGGGCGACCCGGAGAACCTGCAGATCATGTACGGGATCGCGGGTGAGCGGGAGCTCGGCGAGGCGGAGCTCGACTGGCTCCCGGGGTACGAGAACTCCGGCCCGGTCCGGGTCGGCAACGGCGCGGCGAACCAGCTCCAGCTGGACGTGTACGGCGAGGTCACGGAGGCCCTCCACCTCGCGCACATGACGGGCCTGTCCCGGAACGACTACGCCTCCCTGCTCCAGATCAAGCTGATCAACTACCTGGAGAAGCACTGGGACCAGCCCGACGAGGGCATCTGGGAGGTCCGCGGCCCGCGCCGCCACTTCGTGCACTCCAAGGTGATGGCCTGGGTGGCCGTGGACCGCACGATCAAGCTGATCGAGTCCGGGGACGCCGACGGCCCGCTGGAGCGCTGGCACGAGCTGCGCGACGAGATCCACCGGGACGTCTGCGAGAAGGGTTACGACAAGGAGCGGAACACCTTCACGCAGTCGTACGGCTCCCAGGAGCTGGACGCCTCGCTGCTGCTGATCCCGCAGATGGGCTTCCTGCCCCCGGACGACAAGCGGGTCATCGGCACGATCGAGGCGATCCAGCGCGAGCTGTCCACGGAGGACGGCTTCGTGCTGCGCTATCCGACGGCCGGCGAGGAGGCCGGAGTGGACGGCCTGGAGGGCGACGAGGGCGCGTTCCTCGCCTGTTCCTTCTGGCTGGCGGACGACCTGGCGATGATCGGCCGGGTCGACGAGGCGCGCACCCTCTTCGAGAAGCTGCTCGCACTCCGCAACGACCTCGGGCTGCTCGCCGAGGAGTGGGACCCGCGGCTGCAGCGGCAGGTGGGGAACTTCCCGCAGGCCTTCAGCCACGTCCCGCTGATCGACACGGCGCTGCGGCTGACGGCGAGCGGGGCGTACGGCGGCTGAGGGGCGCCCCCAGGGGGCCGGACCTACGATGAGAAGGTCCCGTCCCCCCGTACGAAAGGGGGGCTCCCATGGCTCCCCATGTCTCCGAGAGCGCCCTGGCCGGACTGGTCGAGGATCTGGCCGGCGAGGTGATCACGCCCGGTGATCCGGTCTACGACGAGGCCCGCGCCCTGCACAACGGCATGATCGACCGGCGTCCGTCGGTGATCGCCCAGTGCACCACCCAGGCCGACGTGTCCAACGCGATCCTGTTCGGCCGCGAGGCCGAGCTGCCGATCGCGGTCCGCGGCGGCGGGCACAGCGTCGCCGGGACCTCCATGATCGACGGCGCGCTGATCGTCGACCTCCGCCGGATGCACGGCGTCGTGGTGGATCCGGAGGACATGACGGTACGGATCGAGGGCGGGGCCACGATGGCCCATCTGGACCACGCCTGCCAGCCGTTCCAGGTGGCGACCACCGGCGGCCGGGTGTCCACCACCGGCGTCGGCGGTTTCACGCTCGGCGGCGGATCCGGCTGGCTGGAGCGGAAGTTCGGTCTCGCCAGCGACAATCTGCTGGCCGCCGACCTGATCACCGCCGAGGGCAAGCACGTCCACACGGACGCGGAGGAGAACCCGGAGCTGTTCTGGGCGCTGCACGGCGGCGGCGGCAACTTCGGGGTGGCGACCTCGCTGACGATGCGGCTGCACCCGCTGCCCCGGATGAGCCTCGTCATGCTGCTGTTCCTGCCGGAGAACGCGCCCGAGGTGGTGCGCACGTTCCGCGACCTCGGGCTGACGGCACCCGACGAGATGGGTGGCGGCGCGATCTACATGCCGGCGCCCCCGGAACCGTTCATACCCGAGGATCTGGTCGGGAAGCTGGTGTGCGGGGCGGTGTTCACGTACGCCGGGCCGGTGGAGGAGGTCCGCGAGTTCGCGGCGCCGCTGTTCGCGCTGAAGCCCGTGGTGGAGATCGTCACGGACATCCCGTACGTGGACCTGCAGTCGATGATGGACGACCCGCCGGGGCTGCGGAACTACTGGTCGGCCGAGTACCTGCGGGAGTTCGGCGACGAGGCCGTGGACGTCTTCTGCTCCCGCGGCGCGGGGATCCCGGCGGGCACGGCCACCCAGCACGTGCTGTTCCTGATGGGCGGGGCCGTGGCCGCCGGGCCCTCCCAGTACCCGCAGCCGTGGCGCACCGCGCCGTGGGCGGTGCACCCGTTCGCGACCTGGGAGGACCCGGCGTACGACGAGCAGGCGAAGCAGTGGGTGCGCGATGTGCGGGCCGATGTGCGGCCGTGGGCGCTCGACGCGACGTATCTGAACTTCGTCGGCGCCGAGGGCGAGCAGCGGATTGTCTCCTCCTTCGGGGAGAGGAACTACCGCCGGCTCTCCGCCGTGAAGGCCCAGTACGACCCCGACAACGTGTTCCGGTACAACCAGAACATCGTCCCGGCCGGCTGAACCGGCTCACCTCAGCACGGCGATCACCTCCTGGGCGGCGCGCTCGCCCTCGGTCGCGCCGCCTTCCATGAAGCCCTGGAAGTCGTACGAACAGTGCTCGCCGCCGATGTGGACGTTGCCCTGGGCGGTGCCCTCGTACTTCGCGTACCGGTGGAGGTAGCCGACGGGCCAGCAGGAGTACGCGCCGAGGGAGTAGGGGTTCCTGTGCCAGGCGGAGAGCTGGGCGCGGCCGGTGTACGCCCGGGAGGTGCCGGGGAAGAAGGCGTCGATGCCGGCCAGGTAGCGGGTGACCAGGTTCCGTACGTACGGGTCGGACTCGGTGGAGAACGGCCCGGCCGGGTTCAGGTTCCGGGCCAGGCTGCCGCCGCCGTACTGGAGGAGGATTCCGCCGGTGCCGCCCTGGACCTTGGTGGTGTCCCAGGTCTGCTGGACCTCGGTGTCGGTGAAGCAGTCGCCGGCGGAGACCCCGGGCCAGGCTCCGGTGCCGCGCCAGGGCCGGGTGCCGAACTGCATGTTGAGCTTGGTGCAGTAGCCCATGCGCGCGTCCCGCAGGAGGTTGCGCATGAGCGGGTCGAACCCGGCCTGGGAGGTGTCGAGTTGCTGGAGGATCGGCAGCGGGACGCACAGGATCGTGTGGTCGGCGGTGACGGTCCTGGTGGCGCCCGCCTCGGTGAAGGTGAGCGTCTGGGTGCCGTCGGCGTTGGCCCGTACGGCGGTCAGCGACCAGCCCATGCGGAGGGTGCCGGGGGCGAGCGCCCCGGCGACGGCGTTCGGGAGCCGGTCGTTGCCGCCGACGATGTGGTAGCGCTCGTTGGAGAGGCCCCAGACGTTGAAGTTGCCGGGATTGGTCTGGTAGCCCATGAGCAGGACGAGGGCGAGCGAGGACTGTTCGGTGGTGTCCGCGCCGTACTCGACGTTGTAGGCGACGTCGATGAACTTCCCGAGCGGTGAGGAGTGTCCGCCCGGGACGCGGCTCTCGATCCACTCGTACAGGGACATGTTGTCGAGGGTGGTGCCGGTGGGGGTGGTCTGGTTCCAGGTGACCTCGCCCGCCTCGGAGAGGTCGCGGCGCAGTGACTGGTAGACCGCGTTGAAGTCCTCGTCGGCCTGGGCGCGCGGGTAGTAGGTGCCGCCGAACCAGAGGACTTCCTCGGCCCCGTTGGGCCCGCCGCCGAGGAAGTCCTCGGTGGCGAGGCCGAAGCGGCGGCAGAGCTCCAGGATCTTCTTGTGGCTGGTGTCGATCAGCTCGCCGCCGATCTCGGAGGTCTGGCCGTACGCCCAGTGGTCGCGCTGGGTGTACATGCGGCCGCCGACCCGGGACGGGTTCGCCTCGTAGAGCACCGGGCTCAGTCCGGCGTCCTGGAGGGTGAGGGCGGCGGTGAGGCCGGAGATCCCGGCGCCGACGACGGCGATCCGGGCGGTGCTCTTGACCGGCGGGGCGGGCGTGGTGGCGGCCGCGGCGGGCACGGCCGATCCGACGCCGACGGCGATGCCGGCGGCGGTGGCGTACTTGAGGAGGGACCGGCGTCCGAGGGTGTCGGCTCTCATGCCGCGGAGTTCGTCGACGGGGATGCCGAGGCGGCGGGCGGCGGCGTGCTCGGCGGCGAGGTTCTTCAGGAGGTGCATCGGGTTGGTGCGTGCCATGGGGCGCTCCTGGAGGGTGAGGGGGTGTTCAGCTCTGGGGTACGGAGGCGGGGACGGCGGCTTCCTCGTCGGTGCGCTCGGTGGCGTCCTCCAGGACGATCCGGCCGATGATCTCGTAGCGCTCGGGCCGCTTGGCCTTGAGGTAGAAGCCGAGGCCGAGGCCGCCGAAGAAGACGACGCCGACGATCCAGGGGATGGCCTTGAAGAAGAGGGAGTCGGCGGCGAGACCGGCCGCTGTCTCCATGTTCATGACCAGCAGGACGACGACGGCGATCATGCCGACACCGCCGAGGAGCGGGGCCGTGAGGGTCCTGAACCAGTGCCGGTCCTCGGGGTGGTTCTTGCGGAAGTAGCCGATGACGGCGAAGGAGCAGAGGGTCTGGACGATGAGGATCGCCATCGTGCCGAGGATCGCGAGCAGCGTGTAGAGGTGGATGTAGGGGTCCTGGCCGGTGAGCCAGAAGGCGGCGACGAGGGCGACGGCGATCGCGCTCTGCACGTACGAGGCGATGTACGGCGAGCCGTGCTTCGCGTGCGTCCGGCCGAGCGCCGGGTGGAGGAAGCCCTCCCGGCCGATGGCGTAGAGGTAGCGCGAGGCGCACTGGTGGAAGGCCATGCCGCAGGCGAAGGAGCCGGTGAGCAGCAGCCACTGGAAGGCGTCGACGGCCCAGGCGCCGATGAAGGTCTGGGTGGGCGCGAAGAACAGGTCGAGGGGGCTCGCGGACGCGGACAGCTTCACGGAGCCGGCGAGGCCGTTCCCGGCGATCGTCATCCACGAGACGTAGATGTAGAAGAGGCCGACGCCGATGACGGAGATCAGGGTGGCCTTGGGGATGACCCGCTTGGGGTCGCGGGACTCCTCGCCGTACATCGCGGTCGACTCGAAGCCGACCCAGGACCAGAAGGCGAAGAAGAGGCCGAGTCCCGCGGAAGTGCCGGTGAAGGCGTTCTTCGGGTTGATCGGCTCGACGGGGATGCCGTCGGGGCCGCCGCCGGCGATCAGGACGGCGGTGGCGACCGCGAAGAGGACGGCGATCTCCGCGACCAGCATCACGCCCAGCGCCTTGGCGGTCAGGTTGATGTCGAAGTACGACAGGACGGCGGTGACGGCCAGCATGACCGCCGCGTACAGGATCCACGGGATGTCGACGCCGAGCTGGTCGGCGACGGTCGTCTTGGCGAAGTAGGCGAAGACGCCGACGATCGACGCCTCGAAGACGATGTACGCGAGGACGGCGAGCATGCCGGAGGCCATGCCGGCGATCCGGCCCAGGCCGTGCGAGATGTAGCCGTAGAAGGCGCCGGCGGCGGTGATCCGCTTGGCCATGGCGACGTAGCCGACCGAGAAGACGGTCAGGACGAGCGTCGCGAAGAGATATCCGGCGGGGGCGCCGGTGCCGTTGCCGAAGCCGACGGCGATGGGGAGGTTTCCGGTCATCGCCGTGATCGGGGCGGCGGTGGCGACGGCCATGAAGACGACGCCGACGAGTCCGACCGAGTTCGCCTTGAGCCGGTGGACCTCTGGGGTGGGATTCTCTGCCATGGGCCGAGAGGATCCTCGCGAGTGACGTAGGCCACAATCGACATGCGGTCGCACAATTCCCGCCACGGGGCGACGAGTTGTCGCCCTGGTGTACGAACTGTCCGGTCCCGTAACCGTCAGGTGATGTCGCCGGAACACGGACGCGGGTAGCGTCCGGCCCCATGGACAATCAGGGCGGGATCACCGTGCAGCGGGCGCTCGAACTCCCCGGACTGCGCGGCGGGCTCCCGGAGGTGGTGGCCGGCGCGGACCGGCTGCACCGCACGGTGCGCTGGGTGCACGCGGGCGAGGTGCCGAACATCGCGTCGCTGCTCAAGGGCGGCGAACTGCTCCTCACGACAGGCCTCGGCCTGGGCACCCGCCCGGCCGAGCAGCGGGCCTTCGTCCGCCGGCTCGCCGACCGGGGCATCGCGGCGCTCGTCGTCGAACTGGGCCCGCGCTTCGCCCGCCTCCCGGCGACGATAGTGGAAACAGCCAGGGCAGCCGGTCTCCCCCTCGTCCAGCTCCACCGCGAGGTCCCCTTCGTCGCCGTCACGGAGGAGATCCACACCGAGATCGTCAACGGCCACTACGCCCTCCAGCGGCAGGCCGAGGAGGTCCACCGGCAGTGCACGGAGGCGCTGCTCGGCGGCGGCGGGGTGCCGCAGGTCCTCCGCATCCTCTCCGACTTCGCCGCCAACCCGGTCTTCCTGGAGACCGCCGACGGGCAGCTGCTGTACGCGGCGGGCACCGAGTCCGCGCCGGCCGACCCGCTCCAGGTGTGGGACGGGCTGCGCGGCCAGCGGGCGGCCCGCGAGTCCGGCCCGCCCACCGGCACGGTCCTCGTCGACGTCCCCGGCGGCGGCCCCGGTACGGGCTCGGTGCGGGCCCGCCTGGTCCTCCTCGCGGTCTCCGGCGCCCTCTCCCCCGTCCACCGGATGGCGGCCGAGCGGGCGGCGGGGCTCCTCGCGGTCGTCCTCATGCAGGCCCGCCAGGAGGAGGAGCTGGCGGCGCGCGGCCGGGGCGACTTCCTGACGGACCTGGCGGAGGGCCGCATCTCGGCGGAGGACGCGCCGGCGCAGGCGAGGGTCCTGGGCTTCAAGCCGGGCGACGGCCCCCTGCTCCCGGTGGTGATGCGCCTGGCCTCGGAACTCTCCCCCTCGGGCAACTGGGCCCTGCTGGCCCGGGCGGTCCTGGAGGAACTGTCCTCGGTGGGCGTCCCGGCCCTCCTGGGCGTCCGCCCGGTGGAGGGCCGCGTCCCGCTGCTCCTGGGCCTGCGCTCGGAGACGGAACGCACGGCGGTCGCGGACCGGGTGGCGGCGGCGCTCCGGGCGGGCGTGGAGCGGGCGGGCCTGGAACGCGCCGGGGTGCACCCGCCGGTCGTCGTGGTCGGCGTGGCGGGCGGCTGGGCGGCGGCGTCGGCGGGCCTGCGGCACGCGGCGGAGACGGCGACGGCGGCGCAGGGCCTCTCGGACCTGCCCTGGTACGACGCCCGACGCCTGGACATCGACCTGCTCCTCTGGCGCCTGCGCGACCACCCGGACCTGGCGGCCTTCGTGGACCGGGCGATCGGCCCGCTGCGGGACCACGACAAGACGTCCCGCCCCCCGCTGCTCCCCACGCTGGAGACGTACCTGGCGCACGCGGGCCGCAAGGCGGAGACGGCGCGCGAGCTGCACCTCAACCGCCAGACCCTCTACAACCGCCTGGCCCGCATCTCCGAACTCCTGGGCACGGACCTGGACGACCCCCAGACGGTCCTGGCCCTCTCCCTGGCCCTCAGAGCCCGCCGCCACACGCCGTAGGCGCCCCACCCCGTTGTGGGCAATCGTTCCGCCGGGGCGATGGGGGTCCCCCCTGCTCGAGCGAAGCCGAGAGCTTGGGGGAGGGTGGGCACAACGGACCCGCGCCCTGCCGGCGCCAGAGGCTTCCGCGCCCTGACCCGCACCCCGTGTGCACCGTCGCTTGTCGTGCGGGTCCAGGCTCGGAAGGCGGAGGCGCCGCTGAGGGCGCCGTCCCGTGTGCCCACCCGTCCCGCCCCAGCGGGACGATTGCCCACAGGGGAGTGGGGCGCGGCCCACAACGGAAACGGACGTCACCGCCCCGACAACTCGTCGTACACCGACAGCACATGCGCGATCGTCTCGTCCTCCGTCGGCCAGGACCCCGCCTGCACCCGCCCCGCCGCCGCCAGGTCCATCCGTCGGTCCGCGTCCTCCAACAGCCCCCGTACCGCCCCCGCCAGGGCCCCCGCGTCCCCGTACGGCACCAGTTCCGCCGCGTCCCCGACGAGTTCCGGTACGCCGCCGACGGCCGTCGCGACGAGCGGCACCCCGAGCCGGAGCGCCTCCTGCGCGAGCAGGGAGCGGGCCTCCCACCGCGAGGGCAGCACGGCGACGTCGGCGGCCGCGAGCAGCTCGGCGACGTCGTCCCGCCGCCCGATGAGTCGCACGGCGAGCCGTTCCTCGACGATCCGCCGTTGCAGGAAGGCCCGTTCGGGTCCCTCCCCCGCGATCACGAGCAGCGGTTCCGGATCGAGCCCCCGCCACAACCGCGCCGCGTCGAGCAGCGTCCGGTACCCCCGGCCGCGTTGGAGCGCCCCCACGGCCATGAGCAGGGGCCGGTCGACGGCGCCGAGTTCGGCGCGGGCCTTGCCGTCGTGGAGGCAGACGGGCCCGCGCGCGGCGGGCACGGTGACGGGGGCGAGGCGGGCGTCCCTGGCCCCGCGCCGCCGGGCCCGGTCGACGAGTTCGGAGGAGGTGCCGAGGACGACGGTCGCGGCGCGCGCGGTCTTCCGTTCGAGGAGCCGCAGCACCCCGCCCCGCGCCCCGTCGACGTGGTTCCGGCTGTGCCAGGTGGTCACGAGTGGGGCCCGCCCGCCGCCGCCGGCGAGCGCGAGCGCGGCCCGTACGGAGGCCTGGAGGCCGTGTGCGTGGACCACGTCGGCGCCGATGCAGGCGTTGCGGAGCGCGGTGATGGTCGCGGGGTCGCCGAGCCGCGGCAGCGGCACGAAGTGCGCGCCGACGCCCAGGTAGTCGTATGCGTGGTCGAGTTCGGCCGGGGCGCACACGGTCACCCGCACGCCCCTCGCCACCAGCCCCGAGGCAAGTGATCGGACGTGCGCGCTGCTGCCCGCGCCGCCGCCGCCCAGCACTTGGACCGTACGGAGCTGTGTCACGCGCCCAAGGATGCCAGCCCGTGCCCCGGACCGTACGCACGTTCCGGCACCGAAGTGGCGTCGTTCCCCTGCGCGGAAGGAGTACGGGGCGGGCACGCACCCCACGGGTTCACCCACAAGGGTGAGCGCGTAAGCACGCGGCCCACGCCCCCGGCACCCTCAGGCGGAAGCCGCCCGCTCCCCCCACACCGCGGCGGCGACCAGACCGCCCGCGTGCGCGGCGAGCCCGAGCCGCCCGTTGGAACCCACGATGGCACTGCCGAGAGCGGCGCCGAGCGCGTGCGCGCCCAGGTCGCCGAGCATGGTCTCCTCGCCGAGGTCCTCGCCGAGGAGCGCCGCCGCGGCCCCCATCGGCGCGGCGGCGAGCGACCCCCGCAGCAGCCCCGGCGCGCCGAGCCCGAGCACGAGCAGGCTCGCGCGCCCGGGCCGTACGTCCACGAGGTTCACCAGGTGCGCGGTGCCGGCGATGACGACGCCGGCGAGAACCTTGTCGAGGGGCTTCTCCTTGAGGAGGGCCCCGGCGACGAGCGAGGCGGCACCGATCCCGAACAACTTCACGGCCCCGCTGGTCACCTCACCGCCCCGAAGCGCCCCCAGATGCGCGCGGAACCCGCGTCGGTGGTCGCCCCGCAGGTCGTCGTACCGCCCGCACACGGCGGCCGCGGCGACGGCGAGGGAGGCGGCGGGCGCGACGGGCAGCACGGCGGCGGCCGAGCCGAGGGCGACGGCCGGACCGGCCAGCAGGGAGACCGGCCGTTCCGCGTAGTTGGTCCGGTCCCAGCTCTTCGGATTCCCCGGCGGCCGCCGCCGCAGCTGCCCGTACGCGAGCCGGGTCGCGCCGAAGGCCGCGGCGAAGGTCCCGATCCGCCCGAGACCGGCGCGCCCGGCGCCGGTCCGCCCGGGGGCCCGGGTCACGCGTCCGCCCGGGCCGTGGCGAGCAGCTCCTCCGCGTGGGCCCTGGCCGTCTCGGAGTCCTCCTGGCCGGCGAGCATCCGGGACAGCTCCCGGACGCGCTCCTCGCCCTCCAGGACGGTGACGCCGGAGCGGGTCACGGAGCCGTCGTTGGTCTTCTCGACGAGCAGCTGCCGGTCGGCGAAGGCCGCGACCTGCGGGAGGTGGGTGACGACGACGACCTGCGCGGACTTGGCGAGCTTGGCGAGCCGGCGGCCGATCTCGACGGCCGCCTTGCCGCCGACACCCGCGTCGACCTCGTCGAAGAGGTACGTCGGCACCGGGTCGACCCCGGCGAAGACGACCTCCACGGCCAGCATCACGCGGGACAGCTCACCGCCGGACGCGCCCTTGGCGATCGGCCGGGGCGGGGCGCCGGGGTGCGGGGCGAGCAGCAGCTCCACCTCGTCGGCCCCGGACGGGCCGTAGGCGACCCGGCGGCCGCCGACCTCCACGCCCTCCTCGTCCTCGGTCTGCGCGATGGCGAAGGACACGCGCGCGTGCGGCATGGCCAGCGAGGCGAGCTCGGCGGTGACCGCGTCGGCGAACCGCGCGGCCGTCTCCGTGCGCGCGTCGGTCAGCGCCTGCGCGAGCACCGAGAGCTCGTCGCGGAGCCGGTCCCGCTCGGCGGTGAGCTCCTCGATCCGGTCGTCGTCGCCGTCGAGCTCACCGAGCCGCCCGGCGCTCTCCTCCGCCCAGGCGAGGACGGCGGCGATGTCCGCGCCGTACTTCCTGGTGAGCTGGGTGAGGGCCGCCCGCCGCTCCTCGACGGCGGCGAGCCGCAGCGGGTCGGCGTCCAGGTCGTCGGCGTATCCGGCCAGTTCCTGCGCCACGTCCGACAGCAGGATGGAGATCTCGCCCATCCGGTCGGCGAGCCCGGCGAGCGCCGGATCGTGCGACCGTACGGCCTCCAGGGCCCGGCCCGCACCCGCGACCAGGGTGGTCGCGTCGACGGCCTCGGGGTCCTCGGGGTTGCCCGCGAGCGCGCCGTGCGCGAGCGCGGCGGCGGAGGCGAGGGCCTCGGCGTGCCCGAGCCGCTCCGCCTCGGCGGCCAGTTCGGCGTCCTCCCCGGGCAGCGGGGCGACGGCCTCGATCTCGCCGAGCCCGAAGCGCAGCAGATCGGCCTCCTGGGCGCGTTCCCTGGCCCGGGTGGTGATCTCGTCCAGCTCGGCGGTGACGGCGCGCAGCCGCCGGTACGCCTCGCCGTAGGCGGCGAGCGGCACGGAGACGGCCTCGCCCGCGTACCGGTCGAGCGCGCCGCGCTGCCGGGCGGGCTTGAGCAGGCCCTGCTGGTCGGTCTGGCCGTGGACGGCGACGAGCTCGTCGGCGAGTTCGGCGAGCAGCCCGACGGGCACGGAGCGCCCGCCGAGGTGGGCGCGGGAGCGTCCCTCGGCCGAGACGGTACGGCTGACGAGGAGCACGCCCTCGTCGAGCTCGGCACCTGCCTCCTCGGCGCGTAGGGCCGCGGGCGCGCCCGCGGGCACGCTGATCCGTCCCTCGACGACGGCCGACGCCGCGCCGATCCGCACCAGGGCCGGGTCGGCACGTCCGCCGAGCAGCAGCCCCAGGCTGGTCACGACCATGGTCTTGCCCGCACCGGTCTCACCCGTCACCGCGGTGAAGCCGGGTGACAGCTCGACCACCGCGTCGTCGATGACCCCGAGCGACCGTATCCGCATCTCCTCCAGCACGCCCCAGACCATACGAGGTTTCCCGGGTCGGATGCGACATCGCCCCCGTGCGTAACCCCCGGGAGCACCACTCGTTACGGAGCGGGCCGGGGATCAGTGCGGTGCGCCGCGCCACCCCGAGACGGGCAGGGCGAACTTGGCGACGAGCCGGTCGGTGAAGGAGGCGTGGTGCAGCCGGGCGAGCCGCACGGGCACGGCGCCCCGCCGCACCTCGACGCGCGCGCCCGCCGGGAGTTCCACGGTCCGCCGCCCGTCGCACCACAGCACCCCGTGCGGGGTGTGCGGCTCGACCTCGACGGCGAGCACCGACTGGGGGGTGGTGATCAGCGGCTTGGCGAACAGGGCGTGGGCCCCGATCGGGACCATGAGCAGCGCCTCGACCTCGGGCCAGACGACCGGGCCGCCCGCCGAGAAGGCGTACGCGGTGGAGCCGGTGGGTGTCGCGCAGATCACCCCGTCGCAGCCGAAGCCGGTCACCGGGCGCCCGTCGATCGCGAGGACGACCTCCAGCATCCGCTCGGGCGAGACCTTCTGCACGGCGGCCTCGTTGAGCGCCCAGTCGCGGTACAGGACGTCGCCGTTCTCGTACACGGTGACGTCGAGGGTCATCCGCTCCTCGACCTCGTACGCCTTGGTGACGACCCGGTCGACGACCTTGTCGAGGTCGTCGCGCTCGGCCTCCGCGAGGAAGCCGACGCGCCCCAGGTTGACGCCGAGCATGGGCACGCCGGAGGCGCGGGAGAACTCGGCGCCCCGCAGCAGGGTGCCGTCGCCGCCGAGGACGACGAGGAGTTCACAGCCGTCGAGCGCGTCGGAGCAGGCCTCCGGCACCTTCTCGACGGACGGCGGCAGCGGCAGGTCCGCCGCTTCGGCCTCCAGGACGCGGACGCCGATGCCGCTGCGCAGCAGCCCCAGGACGACCAGTTCGGCGCTGCGCACGGCGGCCGGCCGGCCGGTGTGCGCGAGCAGGAAGACGGTGCGTGTTGTTCCCGATGGTGCTGCTGCTGTTGAGCTCAACGAGGTCCCTCCGCCACGGCGCGGTCGACGTCCGCCGGATCCAGCGCGGGCGCGCCTGCCCGCAGCCACAGAAAGTACTCGACGTTGCCGGAGGGGCCGGGCAGCGGGCTCGCGGTGACGCCCAGGACGCCGAGGCCGAGCTCGCCGGCCTGCCGGGCCACGTTCTTCACGGCGTCCGCGCGGAGTTCGGTGGACCGTACGACCCCGCCCGTGCCGAGCCGCTCCTTGCCCACCTCGAACTGCGGCTTGACCATGAGGACGAGGTCGGCGCCGGGTGCCGTGCAGGCGGCGAGGGCGGGCAGGACGAGACCGAGCGGGATGAAGGAGAGGTCGCCGACGACGAGGTCGACCGGGACTCCGTCGATGGCATCGAGCGTCAACTCGCGTACGTTCGTGCGGTCCTTCACGGTGACGCGCTCGTCGCTCTGCAGCGACCAGGCGAGCTGTCCGTAGCCGACGTCGACGGCGACGACATGGGCGGCGCCCGCGCGCAGCAGGACATCGGTGAAGCCGCCGGTGGAGGCTCCGGCGTCCAGGGCCCGCCGGCCCTCGACCTTCAGCCCCTGGGGGACGAAGGCGGCGAAGGCCCCGGCGAGCTTGTGGCCGCCGCGCGAGACGTAGTCGGGATCGGAGTCGTCCTGGACGACGACGATGGCCGCGGCGGTCTCGACCTGGGTGGCGGGCTTGGTGGCGACGGTCTTGCCGACGGTCACCCGGCCCGCGGCGATCAGCTGGCTGGCGTGCTCGCGCGAGCGCGCGAGCTTGCGCCGGACCAGCTCGGCGTCGAGACGGCGGCGTGCCACTCCTGCCACGTTCGGTTCAGCTCCTGTTGTCGTACGGACGGGGGGCGGGGTGCGTGTCGAGCGAGGTCAGCTCGGCGCGCAGTCCACGGTGTACATCCTCGTACACCTCCAGGTGTCCGTCCGCCGGGAGGTGGTCCACCTCGGCGAGACGCGCGAGGCCGGCGTCGACGGCGGGATGGCCGGTGAGCTCCGGGGCGACACCGAGCGGCGCGGGCCCGGCGGGCTCGTACGTCTCGGCAGGGTCCTGCTCCTGCGGGGCTTCGGGGGTGGTGTCGCTCATGCCCCGACGCTACCGCGAAGCCCTGGGGTACCGTCGACGGCGATGGCGACGATCACGGAGTGCCGCGGCGCACTGGACAGACTTTCGGACAATCTCGCGCGGGCGGACGAGGGCGTGCGCGGTGCGGCCGCGCTCGACCGCAGCCTGAGCTGCCACATCACGGACCTCGACACGACGTTCACGGGCCGTCTCGCGGACGGCCGGATCCGGGTCGACGGGACGGTGGACGGCCCGCCGCCGGCGAAGGCGCAGATCCGGCTGGCGATGACCGGCGACGACCTGGTGGCGATGGTGGCCGGCGAGCTGAACTTCGCGAAGGCCTGGACCGCGGGCCGGGTCAGACTGGAGGCCGGCTTCCGCGACCTCCTGAAACTGCGGTCGCTCCTGTAGCGCGACCTCCTGCGGCTGCGGCCACCCCTGCAGCGCGACCTCCTGCGGCTGCGGTCACTCCAGAAGCGGCGCGGGCCCTCACTTCTGCAGCGCGGGCTCCTGCCCGGCGGGCTCCTCGGCCTGCGCCGGCACGGCCGCCCGGCCCCGCTCCTTCCGCCCCGCCGGTACGACCAGCGGCGTCCCCGTCTCGGGGTCGTCGATGACCTGGCAGCGCAGCCCGAAGACCCGCTCGACCAGCTCGGCGGTCACGATCTCCGACGGCGGGCCCTCGGCGACGACCTCGCCGTCGCGGACGGCGATGAGATGGGTCGCGTACCGGGCCGCGTGGTTCAGGTCGTGGAGGACGGCGACGAGCGTCCGCCCCTGGGTCTCGTGCAGCTCGGCGCACAGGTCGAGGACGTCGATCTGGTGCTGGATGTCGAGGTACGTGGTGGGCTCGTCGAGCAGCAGCAGCGGCGTCTGCTGGGCGAGCGCCATCGCGATCCAGACGCGCTGGCGCTGCCCGCCCGAGAGCTCGTCCACGTACCGCCCGGCGAGCTCGGCGACACCGGTCGACTCCATCGACTCCCGGACGATCCGCTCGTCCTCCGGGGACCACTGGCGCAGCAGCCCCTGGTGCGGGTAGCGGCCGCGCGCGACGAGGTCGGCGACGGTGATGCCGTCGGGGGCCACGGAGGTCTGGGGCAGCAGCCCGAGGGTCTTGGCGACCTTCTTGGCGGGCATCGCGTGGATCGACTGCCCGTCGAGCAGGACGCGGCCCTCACTGGGCTTCAGCATCCGGGAGAGGGCGCGGAGAAGGGTCGACTTGCCGCAGGCGTTGGGCCCGACGATGACGGTGAACGAGTTGTCGGGGATCGCGACGGACAGCTCGCGGGCGATGACCCGCTGCTCGTACGCCAGGGTGACCGATTCCGCGCTCAGGCGCTGCTGCTGCCGACCGTCCATACCCGCACTCCCGCTTCTCGTCCGTGGTCATGCCGGCGGTGACGACCACGACCCACGCGAAGTTAGGTTAGCCTACCCAACTTCACACTCTGCCCCGGGTGCCGGGATCTCACACCCCGAGCAGCGCCAGCGCCTTCTCCGCGTCCGGCACCCCGCCGCCCGGCCGGTCCGCCTCCGACCAGGCCGCCCCGCACAGCGCCCGCACGGCGTCCAGCACGTCCGCCCCGTCGCCCGGCGTGCCGTCGAGGACGAGCTCACCGCCGTTCACGGAGGCCCGCCACTCCCCGCACACGAAGCCCCCGTCCCCGTCGGCGACGACCTCGGGCTGCCCCACGAGCAGCCCCCGCAGATCGGCCGCCACATACGTGGGCCGGTGCTCGGGCACGGCCGCGAGCAGCTGCGCCACGTCCGTCACCCCGGTCAGCACGAGCAGCGAGTCGACCCCGCCGTTGAACGCGCCCTCGATGTCCGTGTCCAGCCGGTCCCCCACCACCAGCGGCCGCTCCGCCCCCGTCCGCAGCACCGTCTCCCGGTGCATCGGCGGCAGCGGCTTCCCCGCGACCTTCGGCTCCACCCGGTGCCCGGTGGCGATCCGTACGACCTCCACGGCCGCCCCGTTCCCCGGCCCGATCCCCCGCGTCCCGGGAATCGTCAGGTCCGTGTTCGAGGCGTACCACGGCACCCCCCGCCCCACCGCGTAGGCCGCCTCCGCGAACCGCGCCCACGGCATCCCCGGCCCGCCGTACCCCTGCACGACCGCCACCGGGTCGTCGTCGGCCGACTCCACCGGTACGAGCCCCCGCTCGCGCAGCGCCACCCGCAGCCCCTCGCCGCCGATGACGAGCACCCGGGACCCCGCCGGCACCTCGTCCGCGATCAGCCGGGCCACCGCCTGCGCCGAGGTGATCACGTCCCCGGCCTCCGCCGGCACCCCGAGCTCCGTCAGGTGCTCCGCCACCTCACCGGGCGTCCGCAGCGCGTTGTTGGTGACGTACGCCAGGTGCATCCCACCGGCCCGCGCCGCTCCCAGCGCCTCCATCGCGTACGGGATCGCCGCCCCGCCCGCGAAGTACACGACACCGTCCAGGTCCAGGAGCGCCGTGTCGTACGCCTCGCTCAGCGCGACCGCGCTGCCGCCGGGGTGCTTCCTGCCGCCTTCACGCCGTCCCTGGCCGTTCCGCACCGTCACCGCACACTCCTCAGATCACCGGGTGAATTCCCCCACTCTTCCGATCATCGCTCATGCCCGCCCACATACGATGACAGGATGAACACCTCAGGTCACGCGGCCGACGACGTCCGCGACGACGCCACAGGCCTGCGCCTGGCCCCGTTCCGCGGACTCCGCTATGTCCCCGAGCGGGTCGGCAGCCTGGCCGCCGTGACGTCCCCTCCCTACGACGTCGTCGTACGACCTGACGGACTGCTCCATCTGGAGTCCGCGGATCCGCACAACATCGTCCGGCTGATCCTCCCGCAGGCGATCACCGCCGGCACGCGCCATCGCAAGGCCGCCGTCACCCTCGACCGCTGGCTCGCGGACGGCGTCCTCGCCCCGGACCCGGAGCCCGCGCTCTACGTGTACGAGCAGCACGGCGACGGCATCCTCCAGCGCGGCATCATCGGCGCCCTGGAGCTCTCCACCCCGGACGAGGGCATCGTCCTCCCCCACGAGGACGTCATGCCGCACGTCGTCGAGGACCGCGCCGCGCTCATGCGGACCACGGCCGCCAACCTGGAGCCCCTGCTCCTCACCTACGTCGGAGCGGAAGAGGGCGGCGCCGACGCCGTCATCGAGCGCACCGTCCGGCGCGAACCGCTGCTCTCCACCACCACGGAGGACGGCTTCCAGCACCGCCTCTGGTCGGTCACGGATCCCGCCGAACTCGCCACGATCGCCGGCGAACTGGCCGGCCACCAGGCCCTCATCGCCGACGGCCACCACCGCTGGGCGACGTACCTGCGCCTCCGCGAGGAGCACGCGGCACCCGGCCCCTGGAACTACGGCCTGGTTCTCCTCATCGACACCGCCCGCTACCCGCTGCGGGTCCGCGCCATCCACCGTCTCCTCAACCGCCTGCCGGTCGCCGACGCCCTCACGGCCCTCGGCGACTCCTTCCGGGTGCGCCGCATCGACCGGCCGCTGCCGGTGGCCCTGGAGGCCCTGGAGGCGGCCACGGCCGAGGGCAACGCGTTCCTCCTCGCGGGCGACGGCGCCTTCCACCTCCTGGACCGCCCGGACCCCGCCCTCCTGGACCGCACGATCCGCACGGACCGCCCCCAGGCCTGGCGGACCCTGGACGCGACGGTCCTGCACTCCACCCTCCTGGAGAACGTCTGGCACATCCCGGACGCCCCCGAGGACATCGCCTACATCCACGACACGGAGGCGGCGGTCGCCCAGGCGGAACGCCGGGGCGGTACGGCGGTCCTCATGCACCCGGTACGGGAGGAGGTCGTCCGCGACCTCGCCCGCCAGGGCGTCACGATGCCCCGCAAGTCGACGTCGTTCGGCCCGAAGCCGGCGACGGGCCTGGTCCTGAGAAGCCTGGCGCTGGACTGAGCGTACGAAAACGAAGAAGGGCGGCACCCGACGGGTGCCGCCCTTCTCACTACCGGCCGGGATCAGCCCTTGTCGCCGTCCCGGTCGTCCTCGTCGTCCTCATCGTCCTCGTCGAGGTCGAGCTCGACGTCGACGACACCCGACTCGTCCGACTCCTCAGCCTCGTCCTCGGTCTCGTCGAACGCGTCGACGAACTCGACGCCGTCCATCTCGGCGAGGCGGTCGGAGGCGTCCGTGGCGCCGTCCTTGTCGGCCTCCAGGGCCTTGGCGAACCACTCACGGGCCTCGCGCTCACGGCCGGCGGCAAGCAGCGCGTCGGCGTACGCGTACCGCAGGCGCGCGGTCCACGGGTGCACGGCGCTGGAGGCGAGCTCGGGGCTCTGCAGCGTCACGATGGCCGCGTCGAGCTGCCCCAGGTCCCGGCGGGCGCCGGCGGCGACGAGCCGCATCTCGACCTGCCCGGCCTTGTCCAGCTTCTGCACCTCGGGCTCACCGGCCATGGCGAGGGCCCGCTCGGGCCGGCCGAGGCCGCGCTCGCAGTCGGCCATGACGGGCCACAGCTCGACACCGCCGCTCATCCGGCGCGCGGCACGGAACTCGGCAAGCGCCTCGGAGTACTTCTGCGTGGCGTACGCGGCGAAGCCGGCGGCCTCGCGGACGGCCGCGACACGGGAGGCGAGCCGCAGGGCGACACGGGAGTACCCGTACGCCTTCTCCGGGTCCTCGTCGATGAGCTGGGCGACCATGACGAGGTTGCGCGAGACGTCCTCGGCGAGCCCCTTGGGCAGGCTCATCAGCTCCTGGCGCACATCCGGGTCGATCTCCTCACCGGTGACCTCCGGCGGGATCGGCAGACGCTTGATGGGAGCGCGGTCGCCACGATCCCGGTCGTCCCGACGCCCGAAGCCGCCCCGGTCGTCACGACCGCGGTAGCCGCCGCGGTCGCCGCCCCGGTCGTCACGGCCACGGAACCCACCGCGGTCGCCCCCGCGGTCGTCGCGACGGAAGCCACCGCCACGGCTGTCGCCGCCCCGGTCGTCACGGCGGAACCCGCCGCCACGGCTGTCGTCCCGACGGAACGACGAGGGGCGCTCGTCACGCCGGTCGTCACGGCGGAAACCGCCGCCGGCACGGTTGTCGTCACGCGAGGGGTACGAGGGGCGGTCATCCCGACGGAACGACGAAGGACGCTCGTCCCGACGGTCGTCGCGACGGTCGTCGCGACGGAAGCCGCCACCGCGGTTGTCACCACCGCGGTCGTCACGGCGGAAGCCGCCACCACGGTTGTCACCACCGCGGTCGTCACGGCGGAAGCCGCCACCACGGCTGTCACCACCGCGGTCATCGCGACGGAAGCCACCGCCGCCGCGGTTGTCGCCACCCCGGTCGTCACGGCGGAAGCCGCCGCCGCCACGGTTGTCGTCACGCGAGGGGTACGAGGGGCGGTCATCCCGACGGAACGACGAGGGGCGCTCGTCCCGACGGTCGTCACGGCGGAACCCGCCACCACGGCTGTCGTCACGGCGGTCGTCACGCTGCCCGTAGGAGGGACGGTCGTCCCGACGGAACGACGAAGGACGCTCGTCACGCCGGTCGTCACGGCGGAAGCCGCCACCGCGGTTGTCCCCACCGCGGTCGTCACGGCGGAAACCACCACCACGGCTGTCACCACCGCGGTCATCGCGGCGGAAGCCGCCGCCGCGGTTGTCGTCACGGCGGTCGTCACGCTGCCCGTAGGAGGGACGGTCGTCCCGACGGAACGACGAAGGACGCTCGTCACGCCGGTCGTCGCGACGGAAACCGCCACCGCGGTTGTCACCACCACGGTCGTCACGGCGGAAGCCACCGCCACGGTTGTCACCACCACGGTCATCGCGACGGTAACCACCGCCACGGTTGTCACCGCCGCGGCTGTCACCACCGCGGCTGTCACCACCGCGGTTGTCACCACCGCGGTTGTCACCACCGCGGTCATCGCGACGGTAGCCGCCACCGCGGTTGTCGCCACCGCGGTCATCGCGACGGAAGCCACCACCGCCACGGTTGTCGTCACGGCGCGGCCCACGGAAGCCGCCCCGGTCGCCACCGGCACCGTCCCTGCGACGCGGCTCGCGCTCCGGACGGTCGTCGGGAGAGTTGGTGGACATCGGTGTGACTCCTGTCTTCGGGTACTGCAGTCATTCTCGCGCAGCCGGCACTCAGCCGCGCATCGGAAAAGTCAAGCAAAAAACAAAAGGACCCCTGGTCCCAGCGTGAACGCTGGGACCAGGGGTCCTGAAGAATTGTTCGGCGGCGTCCTACTCTCCCACAGGGTCCCCCCTGCAGTACCATCGGCGCTGAAAGGCTTAGCTTCCGGGTTCGGAATGTAACCGGGCG